>SHZT01000012.1 GCA_009692185.1 Gemmatimonadota bacterium
GCAGTTTGGGCTAACACTTCGGACCTACCATGAGCCGGGTGCTCCGGTACTGCTGGGGTGACTGATAGCCGAGCGCCGAGTGCGGCGCGACGGCATTGTAGTCTGCAATCCAGGCCGGAATCTGCGCCAGCACCGCCTCCGCCGTCGCCCCGGTCCAGTGCCGATCCCCTCCCCGACTGAACGGCCCGACCATCCCCTTCTCGTTCGCCATGCGGTCTGCCGCCCGCTCGATGAACGGATTTTCGTTGAGCGCCTTCACGCTGACCCGGCTTTCACCGCACGCCGCATAACGTCAGCGCTCACCAGCGGCCGCTCATGATCGCAGCGGCGGCCGTCTGGTGCAGCGCGTTGTTATGCGGCATAGCTGACCTTTGCTATCTGCCTGAGCGCACACATCGTCCGGAACCGTTACGCTTCCCGCCAATGTCTCGCACTTCGACGGATCGGGCGGACGAATCTATGACCAGGAGAAACACAGCGCGAGTGAACGAGTTTTGTGAGGCGTAGAGATAGTCATTCGTAAGGAGATAATTGGACCCAGACTCTGTGTACTTGAAGTCCAAGGGAACTCCGAGCGCTGAGCGACCCCTTGCTACCCCACGGTTCAGGACCAGCGAGAACTTCAAAGACTCAGGCAGCCCAAGGCCTGGAGAAGCGGCCTGATCCAGTTTGAAACCAGACAGCTCACATTCCATAGAGATGTCTGCCACGCTCGTCGAGCAATGCCAGTCCACCCATGGTTCGGCCTTGTTCATGATCCCAGCGACGAGTGCACAATCTTCCGCATACGCGAATTCCGCTCGGTGGGTTTCAACGCCCGATCGGGTGAGATAGAGAGCACCGCCCTCGACCTTCTTCAAGTCCTGAGCCTCAGCGACGCAGACGAATGCGCACACCCCCATGACCCCGACGGCGAGTATTCTCAAGTTCGTTCCAGACCTCTGAGGCAAGAAGTCCTAAGTTGCAGGTGTGTTCACTAGCACGGAAGGCCTAAATTAGGCGCATCACCCTGAGGGGCGTCATCATGAAACGCCCGACCGAGGAACAACTCGCGACCGGTCTTGAGATCGAGGTGAGTTTCTACGCCGCCGTCAGACTGTAACCTGAAGAACCGGTCGCCCACCTCTGCGCTAGAGCTGAACACGCCCTCCCTGCTGAGAGATTTCTCCCAGACCCAACCTTGAGGCGTCGCCAGCGTGAGCTCATCGTCACCCTTCAATCGACAGGCAGACACACGGTTGGTGCGCAAAGTGACGTGGCCGAACTCCAACCAAGAACAAATGCCAATTACACCACTCAGCTGGTCAACAACAGCAAGATCGGTCGCCTCCTGATCCTCCGCAAACCGCAACCCGCGTATGCCGAGGAGGTCGACAAACCGTCGTGCGTCGTCTGGAGTCATGAAGCCGACCCTAGCGATGTGGGGATCGGCACACAGGGTGGCGTTTGGCACGTCCCGCACAAAGCTATGCCAGCCATCGGGATAGCATTCGTCGATGCGGACACGTCGTACGACGACGCTTATCCCCTCTATCAGAACCGCCATCTCATTGCCTTAACACAATGTTAGGTGGAACGCCGGGGGCATTCTATGACAGGGGTGCGACATCGGTGGTGAAAATGTGGAGTCCCGTCCGGGATTTGGTAACTCAGGGTTTTCCTGTACGCGGGGCGACAGCAACCACAACCCCACCAGTACCCACAGGGGCGAGGAGATTCTGCTCGTGAGGTGGTTCAGCCAGCCAGCCCTGCCCCGGGGCCGGAACACCTGGAGCCACAGTTCTCAGCCACCGTCGCGTGCAGCAGCTCACTTTCAGCCGCTGCGCCCTCGGCACATGCAACTTCAGCCCGCCATTTCCTGAAGCCCATGCCTGAACATCGGCCCATCATGCTCCTCCAAGACGTCCTCCCGGACGTGGATCCGATAGTCTGCATCCACGCCGACAATGTTCACGTCATACGCCGTGTGGTGGATCTTGCAAAGGCAGAGCCCGTTCGGCACCTCGGCCAACCCGTGCTCCTCGCGGTCTGGAATGATGTGAGCCGCGTCCAGGAGCGAATTGTGCTTGAGCCGGCACATGGCACAGGTGACGTGATACGCCGCAACGGCCAACATGGCTAGCGCGACATTAACGGCAACGTGGCACGAAAGAACCAGAGGTCTGAATCGGATCATGAGTGCGCGCCTCGTCATCGTGAGCGGCGGCCTAACTAGTATTGGACCTGCATTCCAGAAGATCCCCCGGCAGCCTAATACGTCAAGGCTTCATTCTCCGCAGCCTAATCCGCCAACCCTGCAATCAGGCCATCCACCCGGGTCCCCGCCGGAGTGCCTCGCCCGTCGTCGCATCTAAGTCATATCACTTTGCAATACTTGCGGGTTGAGACTCCGTAGCGAGGGAGACCGTCGGAGGGGGCAATTCAACCCTAGGGACCGGGAAGTCCTCGGGGGCGTTGGTCTGTCATTTCGTCTGCTACTTCAGACCGCGCACCCTGCGAATCGGCCTTGCGCGTCCTTTCGGCCTTGCCCTACTATCCGCCCGTCAGTGCGCAACTTGCGAACACGGGGCGAATGTCTGCGCACCCTGCTGCACGGTCCCAAACCAAGCGCGCTACCAAACTGCGCTACGCCCCGAAACGCTGGTGCCGCCACCGGCGGCATGTGTAAACTTATAGCCGTCCAAGCGTTTCCGACCACCTTCGCGCGGAAAGGCCCCATGAGATCGCCCGGCCTCCGGTTCGGAACCACCCTGGCTCCTGCCCTGCTCGTGGCGCTCGCCGGGGTACCGGCCGCCGAGGCCCAGTTCCAGGTCGGCGCGACGTTCGGGGTCGACATGCCCACGCGGGATCGCCTGTTTCAGGAATATGGAGGCGTCAACGGGTCCCCTGTGGCGTACCCGGTGAACGAACGATGGCGCGTCGGGTCGGGCGTCATGCAGGGCCGCGTGGTCCGCTGGATGAATCACATCGGGGTCGAGGGCACCCTGGGGATTTCGCTGGGCAACATGAACACGCGCGACTCGACGAACCGGGTGAAGGAAAGCGCGTCCCATACGATCATGGCCAGCGTGCGGATGCCCGTTCGCCTCACGAAGCGAACGTCGAGCCTGTTAGTGCACGCCTCAGTCGGACTCGGGTATCTCCACTACGGGGGGCCGGCCTGGGTGGGGTACCAGAACCTGGGTCACCCGGCTGCCGTGGTGGCGTTGGGAGCCCGGGGCCGGATGGGACGTCGGTCTCGCTGGTGGTTCAGAGTCGAAGTTGAAGACTGGATGGCCCGGAGCAGCTTCGGCCAGGCTGGCGTCCTGTACGGGACACAGTTCTACCACTCCACGACGTTCGGTTTTGGCGCGGTCTACCAGGTTGGGAGTCGCCGCTAGCGCACGCCAGCGCCAACGGGGTGGCCCGCGAGCCAGGCTGTGAATTGCTGAAATGCCCGACCCCGGTGACTGACGGCATGCTTTTCCGCGGGTTCGGCTTCTGCAAATGTCTTTCCCACTTCGTCCGAAAAGAACAACGGGTCGTACCCAAACCCCCCCGTCCCCACTGGCGCCTCGAGGATCACGCCGTCTGTGGCTCCCTCAAAGGCCCGGGGCGCCGCGCCCGCATGTTCGATCCAGACCATGACACACCGGTAGCGCGCCTTGCGCCGGAGCGGCGCCGCACCGTGCAGGCGGCGCAGCAACTCGGTGTTGTTGGCTGTGTCCACGTCGTGGGTAGCCCCGGCAAAACGCTTGGACCGGACGCCGGGCGCTCCCCCAAGCGCCAAGACCTCCAGGCCCGAGTCTTCAGCCACCGTTGGCAGGCCTGACCGCCGGGCAAAGAACTCCGCCTTCCGTCGCGCATTTCCTTCGAACGTCTCGGCGTTCTCGAGATTCTCTTCTTCGGGCTGCTCGAAGATTCCGGCATCGTCGGGAAAGACAAACTCGTACGGCAGACCGGCCGCCAGCTCCCGAATCTCCCGCTGTTTCCCTGCACTGCGCGTCGCGAACAGGATCCGGATCGTCACCAGCCGAGCGTGCGGCGCTGCACGTCGAACAGCGAGCGAATGCCGGCGTCCGCCAATGCCAACAAGCGCTCGAGCTCCGGGCGCGAAAAAGTCCCCTGCTCCCCGGTTCCCTGCACCTCGACGTACTGGTCCGGCGCCGCCACGACCACGTTGGCGTCCACGTCCGCGTCTCTGTCCTCGGCATAACAGAGGTCGAGCAGCGGGCTCCCCTTCACCACGCCGGCCGATACGGCCGCCACGAGGCGGCCGAACGGGTTCGTCACCCCGCGCTCGTGCGCCAGCCAGGCACACGCATCGGCCAGGGCCACCGCCCCACCCGTGATGGCGGCAGTACGAGTACCACCGTCAGCCTGGAGGACATCGCAATCCACCCGAATGGTCCGTTCGCCGAATTCCATCGTGGCGAGCGCCGCCCGCAGGCTTCGCCCGATCAGCCGCTGGATCTCATGAGTCCGGCCACCCGGGCCCTGCCGCTCCCGGGGGGTGCGCTCGGTCGTGGCCCGTGGGAGCATGGCGTATTCGGCGGTAAGCCAGCCCTTCCCGCTGCCTTTCCGCCAGCCCGGCGCGCCTTCTTCCACCGTGGCGGTGCACAGGACCAGCGTCCCGCCCATGCGGATCAGGCACGATCCCTCGGCGTACGGGTTGGCGGAACGTTCAAGGGTTACTGGCCGGAGCGCGTCGGGTGCGCGGCCGTCTGGACGGGGTGCGGTCACCACTGCGACTGCGCTCCGTCCACGATGTCTGCAATCAGCTTGTTCAGGGCCAACTGGCGTCCCTCACCTTCCTGCGGCGGGTTGTATTCGCCGTCCACCGTGAAGCCGGCCCGTTTCCAGATCGTCTTGGCCTGGCGGTTGTCGTAGATCTCGACGTCGAGTGTCAGCTGGACCCTTCGCCGGGTAACGGCGACGCTCCCCTGCTGCCCTGTCTGAAAGGACAACGGGATGTCCGTTTCGTAGCGGGTGATCGCGCCGCGAACGACCGCGTCGGCTGTGGGCTCTCCCGCGGACCGCAACCCGAGGCGGCTCTGCATGGCCTCGCGCAGCGCGTCGTAGACCTGCTGCGTGAGCGCGGGCGTGGAGGTCTGATTGTCGAACGGGACGATGGCCACCGTCCGGATGTGCGGCGGCAGGCCCCCGCCGGCGAAGCCGTAGAGACACCCCCCCGCGAGCCCGGCCAGCGCCAGCGCGGCGAGGCTACGGACGCGCCCAGATGCCGGGATCAAACTTCTCCAGGGAATCAACCGCCTCCACCGAAAATGAAAACCGGGTCTCCGCCGCGGGGAAATCTATTCGCGCGCTCGCCACGCGCGTACCCGTCGCGTTGAACGTGGCGTCGGTCACACCCACGATCGTTCCCCGCCGCCGCATTTCGGCAAGCAGGTGATGACCCGCCGCGTTCCGGCGGTCCACGAAGTCGAACGTGTCGGCGCCCACGGCGTAGCGCCACGCGCGGCGACCCGCGCCGGCCACGCCGAACGTGGCCGAGCCGCCCGGAGGGCGAAGCGGCGCGCCGAGTGCCGCCCAGAACAGGGGGGCGGATTGGAGCACGTCTTTGAAATCGTTTTCCGGCTTCGACCACACGCCGTTCGCGCCAACCACGACCGCGGCGCCCGTCTTCCCGAACATGCCGCGCACGTCGAACCGCAGAGAGTCCGGCGGGGCGATACGGATCGCCGCCCGCCCGCCGGTGGATCCGCGGTCGTTCAGGAACTGCCACTTGAGGTCGTAACGGACGGGGACTCGAGGCCGGTATTCGGAAATCCAGTTCGCGATACTGTCAGCGTGGATCGGCACGAGGTCCACCGGGGCGATGCTGCGCGCCTTGGGCTGGCATGCGGTGGCGCTGCCCATGATCGCGAGTGCATACGCGCGACAACGCGATCGGTGGCTTTTCAATAGTTGAACCCGAAGAAGAAGTCCACGAAACGGCGCCCGGCGGCGGCGGGAGGAAGCCCGTACCCGACGGTGGAGCCGATCTCGAAGCGATAGCCAAGGTCCAGGCGCAGAACAAACGGGTACGCAACTGCCATGCGCAGCCCCAGTCCGGCACTGCCCAGCACTCCCCGGTCCACCGACCGGGTATTCCATGCCCCGCCCAGGTCCGCGAAGAGCGCGCCCTGAATTCCGGGAAACCGGACCTCGCCGAAAGGAAAGCCGATGGAGAGAAAGTTGGTTATCGGGAATCGCGCTTCCTGGCTCACGAGCCACGCGCGCGATCCGGCGATGCGGCCGACCCGGGGGTACCCACGGAGCCCCCATGGCCCGCCGATCGAGAGCCGCCGGGGGCGGCTCCCGCCTGACGCGTAGCCGAAGGCCCGGATCGCATAGGCGGAGCGGAGGCCGGTTCGCAGGTAGTGTCGGTGGTCGACGGACGTGGACCACGAGTCGAAGCGTCCGTTCGACAGGTCGTTTGTAACGCCCGCCGTCACGTTGGTACGGCCGCCGTCGATGGGGCCGGTCTCGAGCCACAGGGAGTTGTCCCGCACGTAGCTCAGGTAGTTCGAGGCGAGCCAGCCAACCCGATGGGGCTGATCCACGTCACCCCCGACCACGTCGATCCGGTCGGAGCGCTCGAGACGCAGCTGCCCCTCGACGCGCTCGAAGAGCGAGAACGGCCACCGCAGGTCGGCGAAGGTGCCGAAGGAGCTCTCGTCGTAGACCGTGCGGAAATCGTCCTCGTAGAAGAGGCCCCTGACGCGGAAGGCGCCGGCGCCCCAATTGAGCCGGCGCTTCTGATTCAGGTAGAAAAGAGAGCCGTTCAAGTTGTCTATGAGGCCGCCGACGCCGGCCCCCTGGAACGACGTCACCGTTCCGTAGAGCAGATGATCGCTGAGCAGGTCGGAAAACAGGAATACAGCGCCCTGGGCCGTTCCCATCCCGGGGGCGATCGCGGCGTCTCCAGCGGCGAAATCGAGCGTAAAGCGTCGCTCGTACGGGGTCGGGTCGGACCGGGCGTATGGCGACCCGGTGAGTTCTGGCCACGCCCACCCCCAGGGGGGGGGCGGCTCCTGCGCCAGTGCGAATTCGACGCTCGAGTCCGAGGCCGCGCCGGTGGACCGGTAGATTGCGAACGAGAGCTCGCCGTATCCACCGAACACCAGCGCCCGATCTTCCTCCACCCACTGGGGGTCGAAGACACCCGTCAGCGTGTTGGTCTCCCGTCTGCCGCGCCCGGTTGAGTCGACGGAGTAGGCATCGAAGATCCCACCGCGATCGGATGCGAAGTAGATCCGGCCGTTCCTCGCCCATCGCGGGCCCTCGTCGCGCCAGGCGCCAAACGTGAGGTAGCGAATTCCGCGAGTGCCAAGATCCAGGATGAACAGGTTGTGAGCGCCGGCATTTCCCCCGGGCGTGCGGTCCGATGAGAAAACGACGGTGTTCCCGTCAGGGCTGAACGAGGGATCGATGTCCTCGTATCGGTCGGAGGTGAGCTGCTCAAGTCGGCCGTCCGGCAGCCACAACCGGTACAGGTCCGACATGCCGGAGATGGTCAGGCCGCTGAAGACCACCGAACGGCCATCGGGTGCCCAGGAAGGAGAAAGAATCGAGACGAGTGCTGAAAACTGATACCGGCCGGCGACCCTGGCCCCGGCGATGTCCCAGAAAAACAGCGCATCTCGCTCGAGGTACTTGCTGGTGAACAATGCGGTCCGGTCGCGGACGTCCAGCCGCGATCCGAACGGGTGCAGCGATTCGAATTGGGCGGAGCGTTCGCCCCTGACGACGGCACGGGACCGGCCCCTCGGGCGAAGGCCCGCCGAGTAGATGCTGACGTAGCCGTTGCTGGGAGAGAGATACAGCACGCGCGTCGCCGTATCCCCTGCCAGGCGGTACGCCGCCGGCTTCACCGCCTCGCGGGCCACCCGTTGCGCCCCGGCATCGAGTGGCTGGCGTGTCTCGACGGCCGGGTAGTATTGCTGGCGCAGGAAGTACTGGAGTTCCCGGTCCAGTTTCTCGAACGACATGCCGTACACGCCGGCGATCGCGTCACTGAAGGTCGGGTATCGCCAGAGATCGCGGTACAGGAGCTGGACCCGCCATTCGCCGAAACGCGACGCCAGCCACCGGTGCACCACGCCCCCGAACGGATAGACGAGGCCGCCCGAGGCGTAGGTGAGCTCCTGGAGGTGGGGCAGACGGTTGTTAATGACCAGGTCCCGCATGGCCATCTGGTCGCGCGAGTCCTCTCCGGATGACCAGAACTCGGCGAGTCCTTCCGTCCACCACAGTGGCAGGTCCGCGCGGGATCGTCGCGGGTGCTGCCGGTACGTCTCGGAGACGGTGCTCAGCTGGAAGGCGTGGACCAATTCATGGCGCAACGTGTGGCGGAACTCCTCGTAGCTGCCGTTGAACGGCAGCGCCACGCGGCGCTTCAGGAACTCCGTTGCGCCAAGCAGGCCTTCCGGCGGAACGAAAGGGAGAACGTTCGTCTGCTCGAAGTCGGCGTGCGAGGCGTAGATGATCAGTGGTATGCGACGCCGTGGGGAGTGCTCGAACTTCCGCTCGAGGACGCCAAAGCTCTCTTCGGCGTACGCGAGCGCCACCCGCGCAAGCTCATCCTCCTCCTGGTAGAAATAGAGATCCACATGCTCGCCACGCAAAACGCGCCAATCAAAGTCGCGGTACTGGATCTTGTTCTGGCCGAAGTAATTGAGTTGCGCCCCGGCGGGAGTGGTCGCCGTGAGCAGCGTGGCCACCGCGAAGGCGAGCGTACCCAACGCGCGCATCACTTGCGTCGAACCCGGCGAATCCGGTCGCCCTGGGTGATACCAGCCAGGAGCTCGAATCCAGACTCCACGCGGCCGAATACGGGGTAAATGGCGTCGAGATGCGGTTGGGGCGTGAGCGTGATGAAGAACTGACTCCCTCCCGTGTCCGGCCCATCCAGCGCCAGGCCCACCATGCCCGCCGTGAAATGCTGGCGGCTCACCTCGTCGCGGAGCGCGAAGCCCGGCCCGCCCGACCCGTCGCCGCGGGGGTCGCCGTCCTGCGCGACGAAACCGGGTACGACGCGATGCCACGCGCTTCCGTCGAAGTAGCCCCGGTCAGCCAATCGAAGGAATGCATTGACGGTGAGGGGCGCATCCGCGCCGAGGAGCGTCATCGTGAGGCTTCCGCGGTCGGTCTCAATCACGAGGCCCGGGCCGGCCGCTCCGCGGGCCGAGGGGATCAGGATACGGCGGGCGATTTCCCGGTAGTCGCCCCGTTCCCTTCCCGTGGTGATAGGCTCGGCCGGGCCCCATGCCGCCGCGAGCTGGGGGAACTGCGTACCGGCGACGCGTCGCAGCAGGTAGTCATCGCACGTGGGAAACCGGCGAAGGACGGCATCGACGACCAGGGTCCCGGCTCCCGGAGCGCGCGACAATCGACCAAGGCCGGTGACCGCCGCGATACGGGCGTCGGGAATGGGGTCCCGGGCGGCGCGGGCGTAGAGGTCAAGCAACGCGGCGACTCCGGACGTGTCATCCCGCGCGGCGAACCGCGCGGCGGCGAAGGCACGGACAATCGGATCCTCGTGATTGGTCATGGTGCGCAAGACGTTGAACGCGCGCGCGGGGTCCGCATCGCCGAGCGCGGACGCCGCCGCGGCTGCCACCCGGCCATCCTTGTCGCGCACCATGAGCTCCAGCGCTGCCACAGCGCTGTCGCCCCCGATCACTCCCAGGGCCTCGGCCGCCGTGGAGCGGAGGCGGAAATCCGGGTCTGTGCGCCATTTGCGGACGGGATCGAGCGCGGCCGGGCCCGCGGCCCGTGCCAGGGACAGAAGCGCCTGCCGCCGGATCGCGAACGCCCCTTCATCTATATAGCCTGCCAGTTCGTCCGCCGACTGTGCTCCCCGCAGCTGGCCGAGTGCGGCCAGGGCCTGCACCCGGACGTTGAGGTCGGGATCACCCAGGCGCTCGATGACCGTGGCCGCCAGTTCCTGTGTCCCGTACGTCGCCAGGGCACGGAGTGCCGACACTCGTACGTAGGCGTCCGAGTCGGCCACCAGCCGACGGACCCGGGACGCAAGCGCATTCCGGTCAATCCGGGTGGAATCAGCGTACGCGACGGTCAACTCCCGAACGGCCGTCGCGCGAATCAGGGCCACGCTGTCTTCGGTGGCTGCCAGCAGCACGTCGGCGGCCGCCTGTGCCTTGAGGCGACCGACCGAGTAGAGCGCCCGCCACCGAACGTTCGGGTCCTGGGCCTCCGCGAACGCCAGTATGGCGGCGACGGGCGCGTCGGCGCCCAACCGCCACGCATCGCCGAGTGCCTCGGTGACCGGAGGCGGAACCGCCGCGAGCCCCGCGGCTGACGCCCAGCGAGTGAGCAGGTCGGTAAACACGCGGGCCGCGTCGGTACCACCGATTCGGGCCATAGCCAGCACCGCTTCCGTCTGGACGCCGGGTGCGGCATGGCCGGTCTCGTCCATGGCGAGCAGGCGAAGCCTGGGGATTGCCGACGGATCTCTCAAAAGACCAATCGCGAATGCCGCGCTGGCCGCAACGGCCGTGTCCGGGTCGGCCAGCAACTCCAGGAGAATGGGCGTGGCGCCACGCTGACCAATTCGACCCATCGCCAAGGCGGCCTGAACCCGAACGATCGGGTCGGTGTGACGGCTGGCGGAACGGAACAGCGGGCCGTCGTAATTCCGGGCGTCCGCAGCCGCCAATACGCCGGCGAGTGCGTCGGCGATGGCTTCGTCTTGTTGTGCGTGGAGTGAGGCCGGAACGCCCAGGAAAAGGCTACAGGCGAACCGGATCCACCGTGGGTTCAAGGTGGGACAAGACTTCGGGCGGGATGGAACTGAGGCCATGCTTCGAATCTAAGGCCATGAGCGACGTCTGGGCGGTTGCCAGGCACTGCGTCTTGCCGGCGCGATAAACCGCGTACCCGAACACGATCTTCCGGCGGTTCCGCTCGCGTACCCAGCAATCCACCCGCAGCACGTCATCATAGCAAGCCGGGGAGCGGTAGCGAACCGAAACCTCGGTTACGGCCAGGAGAAGGCCCTGTGCCTCAAGGTCCCGATAACTGATTCCCGAGTCTCGCATGAAGGCGGTCCGGGCGTCCTCGCACCACACGACGTAGTGAGAGTGGTGCGCGATGCCCATCTGGTCGGTCTCGGCATAGCGGACGCGGAGCTGGATGGAGTGGATGCCTGCCGTCACTACTCTTCCCGCCAGATCCCGAGCGCTTTGGCGCGATCCCGGGCCAGCGGCGTGAGGCGATAGGGGGCCTTTTCGCTGAGCGTTTCACCGCGGGCTGCGACGCCATCAACGCCCCGTTCCGTGAGCAGGGGTCGCGCGCCGCGAGGCGCCCGCGCGCGGAAGCGCGATGGGCGGCCGGCCAGCGCGGCCACGTCGCCGGTCTTGACGCCGAAGGCGTGGGCCTCGTCGGTATCAAGGTGCATTTCGGTCGCATGGGAGCCACCGCTCCGAATGAGCACGTCGTGGAGGGTCACCCGGCGGTCCATCGGCCCGAGAACGACGGACACGCGGTCGCCGTCTGTCACGCCCAGCCGGCCCGCCTCTGGCGGACCCACGTGGATGTGGCGGGCCGCGACGATTGCTCCCTCGGGCAAGGTGACGGAGCCTTGCGGACCTTCGAGCGTGATGCCTGCGCTGCCCGCCGTCGCCCCCGAATGCCGAACGGGAGCTTCCAACCCGATCTGCCGGCAATCTGCCGCCGACAATTCGACCTGAGTCGCCTTCCGAGTCGGTCCCACAATGCGGACGCCCTCGATGGAGCCCTTCGGCCCGACCACCTTCACCTTTTCCAACGCCGCGAACTGTCCGGGCTGGGAAATGGGCCGCTCCGGCGCGGGCCGCTTCCCGGCCCCGAACAACTTCTCGAAGTCGGCCTGGGCGATGTGGATATGCCGGTTGGAGATCGCGATTTTCACCGTCCGACCGCTCGCGGCGGCCGAAGTCGCCTCTTCCCGGCCTCCCGGCAACGGAGATGGACCGCGACCCGCCGCGGCCGCCCGGGCAGCGGTGACGATGGCATCGTAGGCCGGGCGGTGCCGGCCGGATGCCGTCCTTCGTCCGATGACCGGAGCGATGTCGCTCAACTGCTGGGCGGATGCGGCGTATGCCGGGAGATGTCCCGGCGTGGGCGGACCCGGCGGCTCGGGCCGGACCGGCGCGGGAACCCACGCCTGTCGTGACAGGAGGTCGGCGATGCGGGCGGCGAGCGCTTCCAATTCGTCCTTCGTCACGCGCGCTTCCGGATCCGGCGTTCGGCAAGGAAGGCCTCGACGGCCTTGGCGATATCGTCGGATGGAACGGTGGAACGATTGAATGCTGGAACGACAGGTACGTCCGTTCCACGTTCGCTTGTTTGCTCGTTCGCTCGTTCACCCGGTGCATCCACGGCAACGAACGGCCGAATCTCGTAGGCGAGGCGCTTGATGTTGATCAGGTGGAGCGGCGTGATGTTATCGCTGGTCACGGAGCCAGCCCACGTCCCCGGCCCCAGGCTCATCGCGGGCGCGAGGCCGGTGGTGTATCCCACCGCACCGAGTGTCGAGGTCGTGTTGACCAGGATCCGAAACGCCGGCTTCTCCTCGAAGAAACGCTGAATCACCGTCTCGTCGGTGCTGTGAATGGAGAGCGAATGGCCGAGCCCGCCGAACGTCAGCAGCTCGATCGCCCGCTCGCAGCACTCCTCCCAACCGTCCTCTACGTAGAACGCCAGCACGGGCGACAGTTTCTCGCGCGAGAAGAACTCTCCGGGGCCGACAGTCTTGCACTCCACGACCAGGACGCGGGTGTCCCCGGGGACGCTCAAACCCGCCCGCTGCGCGATCTCGGTCGCCGGAAGGCCCACGACTTCATGGCTGATGCCGCCGCTGTGCGGGTCCTGCATGCAGCGCTGGAGCTTGTCCCGGTCGGGGCCAGTCACGAACAGGGCGCGCTGGCGGGTGAGTTCCGACCGGATCTCCTTCTCGACCGGGCGATCCGCGATGAGCGAATTCTCGGACGAGCAGAGAAGCCCGTAGTCGAAGTTCTTGCCCGCGACGATGTCCGCCACGGCTTTCCGGATATTGGCAGTGCGTTCGACGATGGCGGGCACGTTCCCCGGGCCGACGCCGTAGGCCGGTTTGCCGGAGCTGTACGCGGCCCGAACCATCGGTGAGCCGCCGGTTGCGAGGATGACCGCGGTCTTCTTGTTGCGCATCAGTTCGTTGGTCGCCTCGAGGGTCGGCATCGTCAGGGTCAGGACAAGGTCCTCGGGAGCACCCGCCGAGTGAATGGCCTCCCGCAGGATGCGGACGGTCTCGATGACGCACTTGGTCGCCCGTGGGTGTGGCGAAATGACGATCGCGTTCCGGCCCTTCACTGAAATGAGCGCCTTGTAGATGGCGGTGGAGGTCGGATTGGTCGTCGGCACGAGTGCGGCGACGACGCCCATGGGAACCGCGAGTTCGCGGACCTTGGCCTCGGGGATCTCCCGAACGACGCCGCAGGTCTTGAGGGGCAGGATGTAGTTACGAACGGCTACGGAGCTGAAGAGGTTCTTCGAGATCTTGTCTTCGTAGCGGCCCATGCCGGTCTCGTCCACTGCCAGCCGGGCCAGTGCCTGCGCCGCGCGCTCAGTGGCCTCGCCCATCGCGCCAATGACTCGATCGACGTCGGGCTGGGGGGTCCTGGCAAATGCCTGTTGCGCCGTTTGAGCCCGGGCGAGCAGGTCTCGGGCTTCCTGGATGGATTCGAGGTCGCGATCCACGCCGAAGCCCCAGGGACGTGTCTAGAGGAGACCGATTTGACGGAAGCCGGCCAGGATCTCATCGCGGCCGGCCTTGGCGAGCGTCCGCCCCTTGAGCGGGAAGTTCGGAACCTGGCGGGCGGCTCGGCGGAGTTCCACAACCTTGAGAGACGGGAGCCGCGCCGGATCGACCGAACTGCCACCACCCGAGCTGGAACCCTCCTCGAGCTCGTCGATGAGGAAGTCGAGCTCGGAGTCTGGTTGGGGAATGACGTGGACGGAGACCAAGTGGCCGACGCGTTCGGCCGCCGCCGCGGCCGCGTCGACAGCCGCCTTCACCGCCGCGACGTCACCGCGAAACGAAACGGTTACGAGACCCGCGTCCGCGTACTCCCGGCCGCCAAATGCAACGTCGGCGGCCTTGGTGCCCGCGTCGGCCGCCTCAAGTGCGCCGATCAGCCCGCGCGTCTCGACCAGACCGAGGGCCTGGCCCGACTGCGCCACGGGTTAGCTCTCTTCCGCGCGTTGCGGAAGGATGAACTCGATGTCCTGATGCGGACGCGGAATGACGTGAACCGAGACGAGCTCGCCCACGCGTTCGGCCGCGGCAGCACCGGCATCGGTGGCGGCTTTCACCGCACCGACATCGCCGCGGACCATGACCGTGACGTAGCCGCCCCCGATCTTTTCCTTGCCCACCAGACGGACGTGAGCGGCCTTGACCATGGCGTCGGCAGCCTCGATGGCGCCTACCAGGCCTTTGGTTTCGATGAGTCCCAGCGCATTGTTCGACATTCCAAAACTCCTCCCCGGAGCACGGGTTGGGCAACGGGAGCAACATTAGGTGCTCCCGAGCGAAAAGTCAATCAGGACAGGAGGTTGCGAGCCAGCCGACCCTACCCATATACTGCCCCCGTGCCCCCAAAAGCCGCTGCCGTCGTTTCCGATGCCCACTTGGGACACACTCCCGGTGTCGTTGGAGCCACCTTTCTGGCCTTCGTGAAAGCCATCCCTGGCATGGCCGACCACTTGGTGATCAACGGGGACCTGTTCGATTTCTGGTTTGAGTACCGGCGGGTGATCCCCCGGGACGCATTCCCTGCCCTGGCGGCGCTCTCGGATATGAGATCCCGGGGTGTTCGGCTCACCGTAACGGGGGGGAACCACGACCGTTGGGGTGGTGACTTCTGGGTTCGGGAGTTGGGGGCGGACTTTCACGCCGGACCGGTCGAACTCGACCTGGCTGGTCGGCGAGCCTTCCTGGCTCACGGTGACGGGCTGGCCGAGAGTCGTCTGCTGAGCCGGGTGATGCACCGCATCACCCGCCACCCGGTCACGACGGGCGCGTTTCGACTGATCCACCCCGACGTTGGCTTCTGGTTGGCTGACCGCCTGTCAGGAGTGCTGGCCGAGCAGACGAAGACCCCCGCTGCCCTGGCACAGGCGGCGGCCCTGCAGGAAACGTTTGCGCGGGACCTGATGACCCGGCGCCCTGACCTCGAGTTAGTAGTTCTCGGTCACACGCACCATGCGGTTATTCGGGAGGTTGCGCCCGGGCGATGGTATGTCAATTCTGGCGCGTGGATGGAGGGGTATTCGTACGCACTGGTGGGCCTGGATGGGCCCGTTCTGCGGAGGTTCGAGCCGTCCTTCTAGGGGAGCGGAAGGGTGATCCCGGCTCCCATGCCGTGTGGCAGGGACCGCACGTCCAGGTCAACAGGAAAATCCCACAACTGGGCTGATACGTAAGCCTCCGCACCCGCCAGGAGGTGGTTGAATGCGAGGAGGACGGCCCAGTCCTGCACTTCCTGCCGCTTCGCCGCCACCTTGTCGGACCCGGTGCTCTTGAGGTAGTCCAGCCGGTGTACCGACTTGAGCATCATGGTCAGGCTGACACCCTCCCAGAACACGAACATGGCGCCGGTGACCCGCCGGCCGAGCACCGCCTGTCCCCAGCCGGGCAGCACCAGTGAGCGTGCCACGGCGGACATAGGGGAAATCGGGGGCTGAATCCGGAATTGGGGGACCTTGACCGTGTCGCGGAATTGCGACGAGTCCGGACGCTGGGCCGGAACCGGGAACGGGCTCTGGCCGCGCAGCGGCGCGAACGGCGTAGCGAGGAACACCAGGAAAACGGTGGCGGGAGCGTGTGGGAATCGAACCCACCGGAGCCACCTCTGGCGTCTCCCGGCAGTTTTGAAGACTGCGCAGACCACCAGGCCCAATCCGCCCCCGTTGTTGTTCACCGCTTTCGTGCGACGGCGTCGATTTCCACGCGCGCTCCCTTGGGAAGCTGGGACACGGCCACCGTGGACCGAGCCGGTCGGTGCGCGCCGAAATGGTGCTGATACACCTCGTTCATGGCCGAAAAATCGGCCATGTCCACCAGGAAAACGGTGGTTTTCGCCACGCTGCCCAGTCCGCTCCCGGCGCCTTCGAGCACCGCCGACAGATTGCGGAGGACCCTGTCCGTCTGCTCAGCCACGCCGCCGGGGACAATCTCCATGGTCTTGGGGTCGAGGCCGATCTGCCCGGCGGTGTAGACGGTCTGGTCAACGACGATCGCCTGGCTGTAGGGGCCGATCGCCTTCGGGGCATCCTCGGTAGTGACAACCTGCATTCAGGTTTCTCCGTTTTACGGGTTCGACAGGGCCAGGACGCGCGGGCCGAAGCACCGGGCTGCGTTGGCCGTGGTCTGTTCGGCGACGAATGCTGCTGGCTCGCCGCGAATTTCCGCGACGCGGGCCGCTACGTCCCTCACCCATGCCGGTTCGTTGCGCTTCCCGCGGTGCGGGACTGGTGCAAGGTACGGGGCGTCCGTCTCGACGAGAAGGCGGTCGAGCGGGACTGCGGCCAGGCGGTCGGCCAGGGCCCAATTCCTGAACGTCACCATGCCGCTGAATGAGAAGTACGCGCCGATGCCCATCCCTGCCTCGAACACCTTGGGCCCGGAGCTGAACGAGTGCAGAACGATGGCCGCGCGCGATTGCCGCAGGATGGCGGCCATGTCGTCGTCGGATTCCCGGGAATGAACGACTACGGGCTTTCCGGCTTCTGCGGCCAGGGCGAGTTGGGCCTCGAACGCAGACCGTTGCGCCTCGCGGGGGGAGAAATCGTAGTGGTAGTCCAGGCCCGTCTCCCCTACTGCCACGACGGATGGGTCGGAAAGCGCCGCCGCTATCGCTTCCGCGGTCTCGGGCGTCCAGGTCTTCGCCTCGTGCGGATGGACGCCGGCGGTGGCGGAAAAACCGTGCATCGAGGCGACGGCTATGGCGCTGCGGGTGCCTGGAAGGGAGTCAGCGATGACAATGACGTGGGAAACACCACCGGCCCTGGCCCGCGCGACGACATCCGCGCGGTCGGCGTCAAACTGTGCGTCGGCGAGGTGGCAGTGGGTGTCGACCAGCACCCTCAGTCGCCGTCGGTGGCGATCCGGGGCCGACGGACGGCCGGCGTCGATGTCGATGGCCGGGGTGCCGGGGCGCCTTTGACCGGGGCTCCGTCGTCCGCCGGCCAGCGCTGGCGGATGTACATGAGCAGCACGGGCGCGATAAACATGGACGAGAAGATGCCGGTGAAGACGCCGAAGAACATGACGATCGCGAAGGGCCGGATCACTTCGCCGCCGAAGATGGCCAGCGTGGCCATGGTGGACAGCGACGTGCCGTGGGTGAGTACCGTGCGCGGCAGGGTCTCGTTGATCGACAGGTTGAGGATGCTGGCCAGGTCGAGCTTCAGGCGCTTGTGCTCGTTCTCACGGACGCGGTCGAAAATGATCACGGTTTCGTTGAGCGAGAGGCCGAGCACCGAGAGCAGGGCGCCCACGATGACCAGGCTGACCTCGAGGTTCATCAGGCTGATGAACATGACGGTACCCAGCACGTCGTGCGCTGTGGCCCCGATCGAGGCAAGCCCGAACCTCCATTCGAACCGGATCGCCAGGTACGCCAGGATGGCGATGAACGACAGCGCGATGGCCAGGAACGCCTTCTGGCGAAGCTCGCCCCCGACCTTGGGACTCATCGCTTCACTGCGCTTGACCTCGTACTGGCCCGGCTGGAGCGTCTGGTCGAGCGCGGTCCGGACGGCCGCCACGGTTGTTTCGGTGTTCTCGGAAACGGCCTCGCTGTGCGTGGACCGCGCGCGGATGAGGTAGGCCCGGTCGCTGCCGAACGACTGGATCTCGGCGCCAGTCAAGCCGTTGGCGTCCAGCGCTGCCCGGAGCTGCCCCACGTCCACCGGGACCTGGCTCTCGATCTGGACCAGGGTGCCGCCAGTGAACTCGATGCTGTACGTCAGCCCGCGAACGAGCAGGAGAACGAGGCCGGGAATGAAAAACGCCGCCGTCAGCATGTAGGCGTGCTTGCGGACGCCGATAAAGTCGAAGCGGGTGTTGGAAAAGAGGTGGCGCATGGATCAGATGCTCAGGGTTTCCATGGTGGGGCGGCGCTTCAGCCAGACCATGAAGAACGTTCGAGTAATGAAGATCGCGGTGATCATCGAGGCGAGGACGCCCAAAATGAGCGTGACCGCGAATCCCTTCACCGGACCGGTGCCGAACTGGTAGAGGAACATGGACGTGAGAATGGCGCAGACGTTCGAGTCCACGATCGCGTTCATGGCGCGCCGGAATCCCTGGTCGACGGCCAGCGGGATGGTCTTCCCCGCCGCCAGTTCCTCCCGTATTCGCTCGAAGATCAGCACGTTGGCGTCCACCGCGATGCCGATCGACAACACGAACCCGGCGAGACCCGGCAGCGTGAGCGTGGCGCCGAACGCGCCCAGCCCACCCAGCGTGAGGAGGACGTAGAACCCGAGCGCGGCGATGGCGAGGAGGCCGGCAATGCGGTAGTAGGCGGCCATGATGATGATGACGGCGATGGTTCCGTACACACCCGCCGTGATGCCGTCGTGAATGGAGTCTGCCCCGAGGCTGGGGCCGACGGTCCGTTCTTCCACGATTATCAGGGGCGCGGGCAACGATCCCGCACGGAGCACGAGCGCCAAGTCCTGCGCCTGCTGGAGCGGACCGGAACCCATTTCGATCTGTCCGCGCTGGTTGATCTGGCTTCGAATCACCGGCGGCCGGCCCTGGACTCGTCCGTCCAGCACGATGGCCATGTAGTCGCCGATATGACGCGCGGTTTCGCGGCCGAAGATACGGCCGCCCTGCCGGTTCAACTGGAAATTGACGACCGGCTGGTTATACACCGGGTCCACCTGCGCGCGCGCATCGGCCAGGTACTCCCCGGTGATGATGGGCCGGGCCTGGACCGCGTACAGCGCCTTGTAGGACCGCGCCCCCTGGGACGTTGACTGGGCCGCCCACAGGAGATCGAGGCCGCGGGGAATCAGGCGCCGCACTTCCGGCAGATGAATGAGGCTGTCGGCCCGCGGGTATTCCTCATCGGGCACGAGGTACTCGCCGGGCTCGCTGCCGTTGAACAGGAGCGACGAAAGAGCCGTCCCGGTTTCGGCGGTGTCCTTGGCTGCTCCCTTGACTTTGCCCGAGTCTCTGCCGAGGAGCTTCTCGACCGCGCCGGCGCCGACCGGAGCCGCGCCCGGGCCACTGCGGATGCCCATGCGGCGCAGTTCCGCGTCGATGGCGGCAATGGCGTCCCGGAACTGGTTCTGCATATCCACGATGCGGAACTCGAGGAATGCGGACCGCTGGACGATGTCCTTGGCGCGCGCGGCGTTCCCCATGCCGGCGAGCTCGACCACGATGCGGTTATTCCCGACTTTCTGCACCAGCGGCTCGGCAACGCCGAACTCATCGACGCGGGTTCGCACAACCGTGAGCGCGCGGTCCAGGGCGCCGGCCGGGTCCACGACCGTCCCCTTGGACTGATCGATTTCCAGCGCCAGGTGGATACCGCCCTGCAGGTCGAGTCCCCGCTTCAGCGATACCCGCCGTTCGACGGTGTCGCGCATGACGCCGTCGGCCCCTGGCGCGCGGCGCGTAACATTGCGCGGCCAGAGCGAAAACGCGGCGGCCGCGACGATCAGGCCGATGAAGATGAGGCGGCTTTGTATAGTCGAAAACATTCGAGTCCGTAGAGGGTGAGCGAACCGTAATGACTAGCGGTGCGCGGTCATCATGTCAACGCAGCCCGCGCGGCGCTGAAGTCCTTGTCCAGCTGGGTTTTGAGGGCGTTCGGAGAGTCGAACTGCATGACGTCCCGGAGCCGCGACACCCAGGACACCTTGACGGTTGTTCCGTACAGGTCCGCCGCGACGTCCAGGAGATGCACTTCGAGGGAACGAGCGGTCTCGCCGAAGGTCGGCCGCGCGCCGAGATGCATCATTCCCCCGGCGCTGCCGTTGGCCCACTCGGCGCGCACCGCATACACGCCGTCGGGTGGCAGGAGTTTCCGGCGGTCGGGGGCTGCCAGGTTGATCGTGCGGTACCCCAGGTCCCTGCCCCGTCCGGCTCCGTGAATCACCTCGGAGGTGAATGCGTACCGACGGCCGAGCATGCTTGCCGCGGTGTCGAGGTCCCCGCCGGCGACCGCCCGCCGGACCAGCGTGGACGACACGGCCTTGCCTCCGACGCTCACCGGCTCCACGACGTCCACACTGAATCCCATCTCGGCGCCGAGCGTCCGAAGCGTGTGCTCGTCCCCCGTCCGGCCCCGGCCGAACCCGTGATCGTGTCCGATCACCAGCTCGCGCACGGCGAACCGCTGGGTGAGGCCACGGATGAACTCGTGCGGCGCCAGCTGTGACGTCTCCCGGGTGAATTCATGGAATATCAGGCGGTCGAGATCGCTCTGGGCCAGGATTTCGCGACGCTCGTCGGCCAGGGTGAGCAATGGCGGGGCCGCCGCGGGGTTGACGATCTCCAGCGGATGGGGCTCGAACGTGATCAGGACGCTTTGGTGGCCGGCGCGTTTGGCGCGCCGGGCAATCTCCTCCAGCACGCGCCGGTGTCCCAGGTGCACGCCGTCGAACGTGCCGACGGTGACGACGGCGCCCCGCTCGCCCGCCGTCACGCGTCCAGCACGACCTTGGGGTGCAGAAAACCGTCCAGCGGCTGGGCAACCCCGACGAGTTCGGCGCCGGCGAGCAGGGCGACGGGGGCGACGGCCGACCCGCCGCCGGGAATCGCGCGGCCATGGCGAACGAACTCCCGTGCGGAATCGTCGAGCTGCACGGCGTCGAGATGCGCCACGGCTTCCGCGGCGGGCCGGAGCGCGACGTCCCCGCTCACCACGGCCTCCAGCGTCACGGCCTGCCCGACCTGGAAGGGACCGATCGCCACGCGGCGGAGTTCGCGAAGATGCGCGCCGCAACCAAGGCGCTCCCCCAGGTCGCGGGCCATGGCTCGCACATACACGCCGCTACCGACCCTCGCGTCGAACGCGAGATCTGATCCCGAGCGCCGGGTGAGCGCGAACCGCTGGACATCTACCAATGCGGGCGCCAGGGCGACGGCAATGCCGCGCCGCGCCAGGCGGTGCGCCGGATGCCCACCCACCTTTTTCGCCGAGTAGACCGGCGGTTGCTGTTCGTACTGCCCGGTCAGTCCCTCCATGGCGGTAGCAATGTCCTGGTCGGTGATACTGCGCCAGGCCTCGGAGTTGCTGAGGGGCTCGCCGGTATGATCGTCGGTCGTCGTGGCCATGCCGAGGGAAATCGTTCCGGTGTACGCCTTGGGCAGGCTGGCCAGAAACTGGACGAGGCGGGTTGCCCGGCCAACGAACACGAGGAGCAGGCCGGTCGCGAAGGGGTCGAGCGTACCGGTATGGCCCACGCGGCGGGTGTTAAACCGCTTGCGGACGCACGCGACGACGTCATGCGACGTCGGACCGCTCGGCTTGTCCACCGGGAGGAATCCGTCGCGCACGCTACGGCTCGTCGCGCTTGAGGTCCGAGAGGAGCCGGTTGATGTGGGCGGCGTGCTCCAGGCCGCGGTCGAGCTCGAACTTGAGGTCGGGCGCCGTCCGGAGCGACAGGGTGCGGGCGAGCCGCGTCCGCAGAAACCCCCGCGCGCTGTCCAGGCCGTCGAGGGCGCTCACCTTTTCCTGCTCCGTTCCCATGACGCTGATCCGGACCAGGGCGTGGGTGCCGTCCGCGGACACGCTGACGCCAGTGACGGTGACGAACCCCACGCGGGGATCCTTGACCGCCGTGGCGATGCCCTCGGCAATGGATTCATGGATGACGGCGGCGAGGCGTTCGGGCCGGTGCTTGCGTCCGCGCGGGCTCACACGAAGCTCGTCGCGGAATCGATGATGCGGGCCAACGGATTGCCCGCGACGAATTCATCGACCGTGCTGATCACGCTCTGGGCCTGCCGCCGGTCGGTGGCCACGACGCAGCAGGACAACTCGGCGCGCTGCCACTTGTCCTGGTGCGCGGTTTCCGCGACCGACACATTGAACCGGTCGTGCAGGCGATCCTTGAGGCTCTTGAGGATTTGCCGCTTGTCCTTCAGCGACTGGCAACCGGCCAGGTGCAGCTCCCAGGTCACGACGCCGACCACCACGTCAAGAGTCCTTTACAACTCCCGCGGGCTCGAGTGAGCGGGCCACCTCTTCGACCTTGAAGGCCTCGAGTACGTCGCCGACCTTGATGTCGTTGAAGTTCTCGACACCGATGCCGCATTCGAACCCCTCTTTCACTTCCCGGACATCTTCCTTGAAGCGCTTGAGGCTGGAGATGTTCGCGGCATAGACCTCGACGGCGTCGCGGACCACGCGAATCCGGGCCCCGCGCCGAATGACCCCCGAGCGGACCTGGCAGCCGGCGATGGCGCCGACGCCGGTGATCTTGAACACCTGCATGACCTGGGCCTCGCCCAGGACTGTTTCCTTCTGTTCCGGCGCGAGCAGGCCCTCGAGCGCGGAGCGCACGTCTTCGACCGCCTCGTAAATGATGCGGTACGTCCGGATGTCCACCTTCTCGCGGTCCGCCATGGCGCGGGCATCCGCGTCCGGGCGCACATGGAACCCGATGATGATTGCACCGGAGGCCTTGGCCAGGTTGACGTCACCCCTGCCGATTGCTCCAACCCCGCGGTGGATGACCTCGACCTTCACTTCAGGAGTGGACAGTTGGGCGAACGCGTCGGCCAACGCCTCGGCCGGGCCGCCCTGATCTGCCTTGATGATGATGTTGAGGGTCTGGACCTTTCCCTCCCCGACCGCCCGCGACAGATCCTCGAGCGACACGCCACGTCCCTGGCGTCGATGCGACGCCTCGCGGTCGAGGCGCTGGCGCTTCTGCGCGAGGTCCCGCGCTTCCTGGGCGTTGGACACGACGTTGAAGGTGTCGCCCGCGTGCGGGATGCCCTCGAGCCCCAGCACCTGGATCGGCACCGAAGGACCCGCGGCCTGCACGCGCTCGCCCCGCTCGTCGAACAGCGCCCTGACCCTCCCGGCCAGGTTTCCGCAGATGAAGTCCTCTCCCACGTGCAACGTGCCGTTCTGGATAAGCACGGTTGCGACGGGGCCCTTGCCGGGATCCAGGTTGCTCTCGACGACGGTACCCTTGGCCAGCCGATCGGGGTTCGCCTTGAGGTCGAGGACCTCGGCCTGGAGCAGGACCTTCTCGAGCAGGTCCTCAATGCCGGCGCCGGTCTTGGCGGAAACGGCCACGGACAGTGTCTGGCCACCGAAGTCCTCCAGGACGACGCCATGCTGCAGGAGGTCCTGTTTCACCTTCTGGGGGTTGGCGCCGGGGAGGTCCACCTTGTTGATGGCCACCACGAGGGGGACACCGGCGTTCTTGGCGTGACTGATCGCCTCGACGGTCTGCGGCATGACCTGGTCATCGGCAGCCACCACGAGCACCACGAGGTCGGTGATTTGCGCGCCGCGGGCCCGCATGGCGGTGAAGGCCTCATGGCCGGGTGTGTCGAGGAACGTGATGCGCTTGCCGTCCGGCCGCGTGATGTGGTAGGCGCCGATATGTTGCGTGATGCCACCGGCCTCGCCGGCGACCACGTTCGCCTTCCGGATGTAGTCGAGCAGCGAGGTCTTGCCGTGGTCCACGTGGCCCATGACGGTCACGACGGGTGGCCGGGGGGCAAGGTTCTCGTCCTTCTCGACTTCTTCCGCGGGCCCCGAGCCGGACGCGTAGCCCGCTTCGCGCTCTGCCTTGAACCCAAACTCTCCGGCGATCAGCTCGATCTGGTCGAAGTCGAGCCGCTGGTTCACCGTGACCATCATGCCCAGTTCCTTGAAGCAGAAGGTCACGATCTGGGTCGGCGTAATCTTGAGGATTTCCGCGAGCTCGGAGACGGTAATGAACTCGTTGACGCGGACGAGAGTCTTCTCCCGCTCGCGCTCTTCCGCCTGCCGCTGTTCCTCAAGCTTCCGGAAGCTCGGTTCGTCATCGCGCCGGCGAACGCCCTTCTTGCCCGGGCCACTGGCGATCGAGGCCAGGGTCCGGTTGATGTTTGCCTGCACCGCTTCGACATCCACCTGCGAGCGCTTGCCGCCCTTCTTCCGCTTCTTCTTGTCGCGGGCACGGCGGTCTTCGGCCGACTCACCGGGTGCGGCGGAGGCGATGGGTCTGGGAGGCGCGGCGGTACCCGGGGCGGCTGATGCCACGGGCCTGAGGCGCGCCGGCGCGGGGCGCTGCACCCGCGGCGGAATGAATGGTTCAGCCCTGGGTCCACGGGGCGCCGGTGGGGCTTCGAACGCGGCTTGGGCCGTGCCGGGTTCGCTGGAGGCTTCCTCCATGGCGGACGCGGGCGGCGGCTCCACGAAGAGGGCGGCTGCGCGTTCCTCGAGTGACGGCTTCGGCTCGGGCGGGTCGACCTTGAGGGTTGCCTCGACCATCGCCAGGGCTGCCGCCTCGCGCTGGCGTTCTTCCTCGGCAACCGCTTCCTTCGCCGCAACTTCGGCTGCCGTCCGCCGCCGGCGACGGGGCCAGGAGGCCTCGGGCTCTTCGACGGGCTTGACGACTTTCGGCGTCTTGGGCGCCCGCTTCGGCGCAGGAGTATCTGCCGGTGCCGCCGCCTGAGCGGCGGTCGTGGCGCCAGGGGCCGCGCGACGACGGCTCTTCTTGGGCTCCGGCTCGTCCTTCTTCCGCTTCTCCCGCTCCCAGCGGGCGCGAACCAGCGCGACCTGCCCGGCGTCCAGGGCGGACATGTGACTACGAACGTGAATGCCTGATTCGGCGAGCAGCTTGAGGAGATGCTCGCTCGGCACCCCGAGCTCAACGGCGAGATCGTGAATCCTGGAACTGGTCACCCGGTCTCCTGCTCCTCTCCCACCCCGTTCGCATCACCCCAACAGCCGCGCAACCCGTCTGCCAGTCGCGGGTCCTTTACTCCCACTGCCTGAACCTCATCATGACCAAGCCGCTGGCCCAGCTCACGGGCCGACGGCCCGACCAGCACCGGCACCCCAATCCCGCGGGCCAGGCGAGCAACCTTCTCTTCGGTGCGCTCGCTCAGGTCCCGGGCCAGCACGATCAGCGAGAGGTCTCCCCGCTGCAACGCTGCCCGCACGCCACCGGTGCCGACGACGACAGTCCCGGCTTTCACGCCGAGTCCCAGGAGGCCCAGGCCGGCGGCAGGCTTCACCCAGCCGACGGAGCTTCCTGTGGTGTCCCGGCTTCCCCGTCCGCCTGCGGGCCGCCGGTCGCCGGTTCGGTGTTGTCCTCCGTGAGCTCGGTCAGGAATGTCATGAGCGTGTCCGCGTGTTCGGGCGTCATGCCCTCGATCTTCATGACGTCGTCCTTCTCGAGATCGAGGATGTCGCGGAGCGTTTTCCGTCCCGCGGTCTCCAGGGTCGCGATGAGCTCGGGCGGAAGGCCCTTGAGCTCATTCAGCCGGACATCGGCTACCAGTTCCTCGGCCGGCGGCAGCGGCGCGAACAATGGGCTCTCGCCGCCGCGCTCCAGCCATTCACGGCTGGAATAGAGATCGATCTTCCAGCCGGTGAGTTCCGACGCCAGGCGGACATTCTGCCCGTTGCGTCCGATGGCCAGGGACAGCTGGTCCTCGTCCACGATCGCCTGGATGGTTCGCGTGTCGGGATCGGAGAACACCCGGGCGACGCGGGCGGGGGCCAGCGCGAGGCGTGCGAACCGCTCGGGATCGGGCGACCACGGCACAATGTCGATCCGTTCGCCACCCAACTCGTTCACCACGGCCTGCACGCGACTTCCCTTGAGTCCAACGCACGCCCCCACGGGATCGATCGAGTCATCGCGGCTGGCGACGGCGATCTTGGTGCGGCTGCCCACCTCGCGGGCGGACGCGCGGATCTCGACGATCTGCTGCTGCATCTCGGGTACTTCGAGCTTGAACAGCGCCTGCACGAACAGCGGGTCGCCGCGGGACAGGACCAGGCGCGGACCCTTGGGAGTCTCTTCGATGCGCTTGAGAACGGCGCGGATGCTGTCTCCCTGGTGGAAATGTTCGCGATGGTTCTGCTCGCGGTATGGAATGATGGCTTCCGCTTCGCGGAAGCGGTTGATCATGATCACCAGCTTGCCTCGCTCGATCTGCTGGATTTCGCCCGAGATGAGGTCACCGATCTTGTTGCTGAATTCCTCCCGGATGCGGGTGCGTTCCCCCTCGCGGACTCGCTGGATGATGCGCTGCTTGGCCGCCTGCACCGCACTGCGGCCGAACTCGGTGAATGGCACCTCCTCCTCGAGCACGTCGCCGGGCTGGAAGTCGGGGTCCTCAAAGCGGGCTTCTTCGAGCGACACCTGCGAGGCCGGATCTTCCACCGCCTCGACGACCGTGCGCAACACGGCGACGCGGAGCGTCCCCTTCATCTCGTCAACGTCGATTTCCGAGCGGACGGTGGGGCCATAGCGCTTCACGAGGGCCGCGTGGATACCATCCCGGAGCAGGTCGACAAGCTCCGTCCGCTCCAATTGCTTGGAGGTGGACAGTTCCTTCAGCGCGGACAGTATGTCAGCAGAACTTGGCATTGAACGGATCCTCTGAACCAGGTCTATCCATCACAACCGCTCGGCGTTCCAGTCTACCACCAGCGTGGCATCGCGGGCGTCGGCAATCGCCACGACGATTTCGTCCCCGCCACCCACCGGCTTGAGCACTACGTCGTCCCGACCCTCTACCACCCGGGTGATCGTCGCCCGGATCCGGCCCCGGCCTCTCAGGCGGACCTGCACGTCCCGCCCCACGAACCGCTCCCAGTGCTCGCGGCGGCGGACCGGCCGTTCAATGCCGGGCGACGACACCTCGAGCACGTACCGATCACCGAGCCTGCCGGCTTCTTCGAAGCCCCGCTCCAGGGCCCGGGACGCCGACGCGCAGTCGTCCACGGTGATCCCCCGCTCGGGGACTGTGTCGCGCCAGTCAATACGGATCTGGATCCGCACCCGGGCCGTCGTACCCCCAACCCGGATATCCACGAGCTCAAAGCCGAGGTCGGCGAGCCGAGTCTCGACATCAGCGGTCAACGCGGCAACGTCGCCAAGCATAAGGCCCTACCAGAAAAAAAAGTGCGGGCCGACTGCGCCCGCTCAACGGAGACAAGTATACCCGCCACCCCGACGGGCGGCAAGTTTTCCCGGGTCTAGGACCCCGGTAGACCGAGGAACGCCACCATGCGGCCATCGGTTCCGCCCGAACGGCGGTGCGAGAAGAAGCGATCCGCGTCATGAGCGGAGCACCAGGGGCTCACCGTGATGTCCCGAATCCCCACGCGGTCGGCTCGGCTCGCCAGTTCCCCACGGAGGTCCACCGTTTCCGGCCCCTCAGACTGCCGGCCGGTGAGGGCGCGAACGACTTCAGGCCCAACTTCATAGCAGCTTCCGCAAATGCTTACTCCGCAATGCATTACAATGTCATCCGGGGCAACGCCTGCCAACTCCTCCATGCGACTAACTCCCGCTTCGAGAATCCCAGCCGCTGTCCCGCGCCACCCGGCGTGAAGGAGGCAAACGGCACCCGACGATGGGTGGGCCAGATACACCGGGACACAGTCGGCGACGGTGATGGCGAGGAGGAGCCCCGGCGTGGACGTGGAATGTCCGTCGAACCCTTCGGTGACCTGCCATCCACCAGGGGATGTTTCGTAGAACTGAATAGCGGTCCCGTGGACCTGCCGGCTGACGACAACGTCCGGGAACCGGGAGCCAAAGGATTGGTGGAACTCGGACCAGTGCGCGAGGACCGACGCCGCCCGGCCTGGGCCAAACAGGCCCAGGTCGAACTCCCGGTCGCGGGTGGTGATTCCCGCGGTAAGGCCGTAAGCGTCCTGCCACTCACCGACCTGCAGATGCGGGACGGGCCCGGGACCGGGCGTTTCGGCCAGTTCCCGGCCCCCGCGACTCAACGGGTGCGCTCGTCGTCCACCCGCTCGATGCGGGCGCCGAGGGCCCGGAGCCGTTCGTCGATTCGTTCGTAGCCGCGGTCGATCTGGCCGATGTTATGGATGATGCTCTCACCCTCGGCGGCCAAGGCAGCCAGCAGAATCGCCATTCCCGCGCGGATGTCGGGGCTCTCGACCACGGAGGCCCGGAGTTTCGACGGACCGGCAACCACGGCGCGATGCGGGTCGCAGAGGACGATCCGCGCCCCCATGCCGATCAGCTTGTCCACGAAGAACAGGCGTGACTCGAACATCTTCTCGAAAATCAGGACCAGCCCGTCGCACTGGGTGGCGGTCACGAGCGCGATGGACGTGAGGTCCGCGGGGAAGGCGGGCCACGGCCCGTCCTCGATCTTCGGGACATGTCCCCCGACGTCGGGCCGGATACGTCGTTCCTGGCTGGGGGCTACCCGGAGCGTGGTGCCGTCCACGGTCGGCCGGACGCCGAGACGATCGAAATGGAACAACATGGCCCTGAGATCTTCGAGGCGGACTCCTTCGATGGTAATGTCGCCGTCAGTCACGGCGGCGAGCCCGATGAAACTTCCGACCTCGATGTGGTCCGGACCAACCTCCATGCGGGCGCCCTGGAGGTGCGCCACGCCGTCGATGATCAGGTGATTTGTTCCGATGCCCTCGATATGGGCGCCCATCTGCACCAGGCCCCGCGCGAGGTCCTGCACGTGGGGTTCTGACGCGGCGTTCCGGAGTACCGTGCGGCCCTTGGCGAGGACGGCCGCCATCATTGCGTTCTCGGTGCCCGTGACGCTCGGTTCGTCGAGAAAAATGTCCGCCCCGGTGAGTGCCTTGGCCTCGAGGCGGAACTCCCTGCCGATCGTGACTTCCGCGCCAAGCTGCTCGAAGGCGAGGAAATGGCTATCCACCCGCCGTCGCCCGATCACGTCGCCGCCGGGCGGTGGGAGGGTCACCGCGTGGAATCGGGCGAGGAGAGGCCCTGCCAGCAGGATGGATGCCCGGAGTTGTGCGCAGAGGTCGGGGTCCAGTTGCTTGGGGCTGACCCCGGCTGGGTCCACGCGCACCGTATGATCAGCGGTCCATTCGACCCGAGCGCCCAGGAGGGAGACCAGCGACAGCATGGACTCCACGTCGCGGATCCGCGGCACGTTCTGGATTTCAGACGGGGTGTCGCCGAGCAACGTCGCGGCAATGAGGGGCAAGGCCGCGTTCTTGTTCCCCGCCGGCCGGACTCGACCGCGGAGCGAAACGCCGCCGGTGACTCGAAAGCTCTGGGGCATGGGAAGCGGCGCGAAGCATACGGGCGTCCGTGTTGCCGGGTCAAGGCACGGCGCTAAGTTTGCTGAATGGAATGGCCTGCCGTCGTCACCGCCATCTCGACCGCCGTCATCGCGCTGCTGCTCGCGCTGCCGGCCGTCGCGTCGTTCCTGCTCATTCGCGAGCTGCGGCGCGCGGTGCGCACGATGGAACGGTTTGGCGAGACCGTCCGGAACGAGGTGCTTCCCGCGGTCCAGGCCACCCGTGGAATCGTGGACCAGGCGTCGCAGATCGCGGCGTCGGTCCGGGGCGAAGTAGACGGGATTCTCCAGACCTCGCAGGACCTGCGCGGCCGGGTGACCCGGGCGGCGGATTCTACGGAAGACCGCCTGAACGACCTGGAGGCCTTGCTGGACGTTCTCTACGAAGAAGTGGAGGAAACTGCGCTCGACGTGGCCGCGGCGCTCCGCACGACGCGGCGCGGTGTTTCGGTTATCAGCGCCATGAAGCGCGTGTTCGGGCGGGGCCGCCGAGGGTGACCGTCCGCCGGGCGGTCGTCGCAGCGGCCCTCCTTCTCCTGCTGCCATCCGTTGCGCACGCCTGGACCCCGGCAACGCATATTTTTCTCGGCGAATCGGTGCTGGCCAACCTCGGTCAGATACCCGCCTGGGTCGCCGACCTGCTCCGCCTGTATCCCTTCGATTTCCTGTATGGCAACATTGCCGCCGACACGTCGATCGCCAAGAAATACGTGCCCGTTGGGCGGCACTGCCACTCATGGCACGTGGGGCAGGAAATCTACGACCTGGCCGAGTCGGACGCGCTGCGCTCGTTCGGGCTCGGGTACCTGTCCCACCTCGCGGCGGACACCGTGGCCCACAACTTTTTCGTGCCGCGCCAACTGGTGGCGACGTCGTCCACCATGGGGTTGGGGCATTCGTACTGGGAAAGCCGGTTCGAGATGTACCTGGGCGAGCAGTTTGCGCGGACTGCCGTTGATATTCTGCGTGAGGATCACGGGCCGGCGGACGCGCACCTCGACCGCATCCTCTCACCCACCATTTTCTCCGTCCGCACCAGCCGGCGCCTGTTTCGGGGCTGGGTGGGGATCGCCGGGTCGCAAGGCTGGCAACGGGCGTTCAAGACCGTGGCGGCGAACAGCCGCTGGGACCTGACGGACAACCACGTTGAACAGAACATGGCCGTGTCGTTTCAGCTGGTGGTGGAAATGCTGGGCGGTGCGGAGGGGACCGCTCGCCGGCTGGATCCGGCGGGCCATGCGTCGCTCGACATGGCACGGCGCCTCCGGCGGGAACTCGCGGTAGAAGGCCAGCGGGGCGGAACCGGCCGGGCGAGCGCCATGGCGGAAGAGCATTTTTCCCTGCCCACGTACCGCCTGGAGCACTGGGAAACATCGTCCGGGCACCGGCCGTGGAGAGACCGGACGGTGAAGCCGGTCAAAGCCTAGGCGCCCAGTTTCTCCTTCAATGCCGACTGCACGAGCTTGGGGTCGGCCCTGCCCTTCGACTGCTTCATGACCGCGCCCATCAGGAAACCCAGCAGCTTCGCTTCGCCCTGTTTGTAGCGCTCGACTTCCCCCGGGTGGGCCTCGAGTACGCTCGCGATCCATGCATCCACTTCTCCGGCATCCTTGAGTTTCAGCATGCCGCGGGTGCGTGCCAGCTCCTCGAAGCTCCCCTGATGGGTCTCCAGTTCCGGAATGAGCTTGAACGCATTCTGAATCGTGATCAGGTCACCGTGTACCGCGTTGCTCACTTCGGCAATCACGCCGGCGGTGACGGAATCCGCGAACTTGCCCGGCGCGTTCAGGAGCAGGTTGGCGGCAGTCTTGGGGTCAGCCCCCGCCTTGACGATTTGTTCGTAGCGGTCGGCGGCGCTCCGGGTGGCGGACAAGACGCTCGCATCGTACGCCGAAAGGCCGTAGTCCCGGACAAATCGCCCCTGCCTGGCGGCCGGGAGCTCCGGGAGGGTCGTTCGTTCGGTCCCGACATCCAGCCCGAACGCCGAAAGGAGGAGCACCGGCAGGTCGGGCTCGGGGAAATACCGGTAGTCGTGGCTCTCTTCCTTCGTGCGCATGGCCCGCAGCTCGCCGCTCGACGCCGAGAACGTCGTCAACTCGATTTTACCGCCGCGCTCGAGGACGGCGATCTGCTGGTCCCGCAGCAAGCCCAGGGATTTCTCCACCGCGGCGAAGGAATTCATGTTCTTCACTTCCTGCTTCGTTCCGAGCTTTGGCTCGCCGGGGCGCCGTACCGAGAGATTGCCGTCTACCCGCAGGCTTCCCTCTTCCATGTTGCAGTCGGACACGCCGACGTACTCGAGGATTTGCTTGAGCGTCACCAGGTACGCGCGCGCCTCCGCGGGAGAGCGGAGATCCGGCTCGGACACGATCTCCGCCAACGGCACGCCCGAGCGGTTCAAGTCCACCGCGGTCATGCCCGGTACCCGATCGTGAAAGGACTTTCCGGCATCCTCTTCCAGGTGGAGGCGCGTGATGCCGATCTCGATGCTTCCCCGCTCCGCCGACGCAATCGCCAGCCGCCCCGCGGTGGCCAGGGGGCGGTCGAACTGGGAGATCTGGTAGCCCTTGGGGAGGTCCGGATAGAAATAGTTCTTCCGCGAAAAGACGCTCCGGTCATGGATATCGAACTGGAGCGCAAGCGCGGCGCCGATCGACAGGCGTATGGCTTCGCGGTTCGTCAGGGGGAGGGCGCCCGGGAGCCCCAGGCACACCGGGCACACGTGGGTGTTGGGAGGATCACCGAAGCTGGTGGAGCAGGCGCAAAACATCTTGGAGCGCGTCTTGAGCTGAACGTGAACCTCGAGGCCGATCACCGTCTCCCAGTTCACGCGACCTCCGCCGTGCCGTCCACGAGGGACTCGATGACCCCGGCCACGGAGAGCAACCGGGCCTCGGAAAAATCGGGCCCGATGAGCTGCCCGCCGATCGGCAGGCCCCCGGTGCGGCCGATGGGGACCGACAAGGCCGGGACCCGGGCGAGGTTGACGGGGCAAACGAAGATGTCGGCCAGGTACATGGCCACGGGGTCGTCCACCTTCTCGCCTGCCTTGAATGCAGGACTCGGCGTGGTCGGGGTAAATAGCGCGTCCACGCCCTCGCCGAACACGCGATCGAAATCCTGGCGAATCAAGGCCCGCGCGGCCTGCGCCTTGCCGTAGTACGCGTCGTAGTAGCCGGCGGACAGCACGTAGGTACCGATGATGATCCTCCGGCGAACCTCGGGCCCGAACCCCGCGCCGCGGGTCGCGCGGTAAAGGGCGCGGACATCGCCCCGCCCGTCGCCGTGCCGCGGACCATACCGCACGCCGTCGAACCGGGCCAGGTTCGAGCTGGCCTCGGCCGGCGCGATGACGTAATAGGTCGGGACAGCGAGACCAGTGTGCGGGAGGGATACCTCGCGGATCGTGGCGCCCGCCTCCTTGAGGCGTGCAAGGGTCCGGTCGCACGCCTTGCGGATCACTGGGTCCAGGTCGGCCGGGAAGTATTCCCGCGGCTTGCCGATGACCACTCCGGTGAGGTCCTTCCGCGCCGGCTCGGGCGTGAGCGGGTCGAGGTCGGCGCAAGTTGCGTCGTGTTGGTCCCGGCCCGAGATCACCGAAAGCAGCGTCCCGGCCTGCAGGACCGTCCGTCCGAAGACGGCGATCTGGTCGAGCGAGCTGCCGAATGCCACGAGCCCGTACCGGCTCACCCGCCCATAGGTCGGCTTGATGCCAACCACGCCGCAAAACGCCGCCGGCTGGCGAACGGAGCCACCGGTCTCCGACCCGAGCGCGGCCTGCACGACGCCGGCGGCAACCAATGCAGCCGACCCGCCCGATGACCCGCCGGGAACACGAGATGGATCGAACGGATGGTGGGTGCGCCCGTACGCCGAGTACTCGGTCGATGCTCCCATGGCGAACTCATCAAGATTCGACTTGCACGCGATCACGGCTCCCGCGGCCTTCGCGCGTTTGATCGCCGTGGCCTCGTACGGGGAGCGGTAGCCTTCGAGGATCCTGGACCCGCAGGTCGTGGGGTACTCGAGCGTGCAGATGTTGTCCTTGACGGCCAGGGCCAGGCCGGTCAGGACCCCAGCAGGCCGCGTGTCCACTGCCGCGGCGGCGGCGAGCAGGGCGTGCCGGTCGTGCGCAATAACGGCGTTCAGGTCCCGATGCTTCTCGATGCCATCTGCCGCGCGGGTAGCGGCGGCCAGCGCCGTGCTCACTCGTCCTCCTCGGGCGCCGACGCGGAGCCCACACCGCCGAGCCGCGGCACGAGAAAGAGACCGTCCTTGAACGCGGGCGCGATGGACCCGGGAGGTACCGCCAGGTCCGCGGGCTGAACGACGTCGGCGCGCAGCGCGGGCGGATGGGACAGCCCGGGCATTTCCGCGCCACCCTGCACCTTCTCCAGCTGGGACACGTACTCCAGGATCCCGGCGATCTGGCGGGTCAGCGCCGGCAATGACGCCTCGTCCACGTCCAGTGCGGCGAGTGCTGCGATGCGTTCGACGTCAGCCCGGGATACGCTCACACCGCTTCTCCGTCCCGCTCGAGACCGGCATAGGCCACGAGCAATTGCTTGGTTCCGATTTCCGAATCGTCGAATTCCACCATCACTCGAAGGTCTCGCCCCTGCCCCGCGAGGCCCCGGATGGTGCCCGCGCCAAACTTGCGATGGCTGACGCGTTCGCCTTTTACGTACCGCGGCGACACCTGGGACTCCATTTCAGGCGCGACCTGGCGTTCGACCGGGGCCGACCACGCTGGCCCCGCCTGGCGCCGGACGCCGTAGTCACTGCCGAACACGCCGCTGGAACGCCGATCCTGCACGATACCGGGTGGCAGAGAGTCCAGGAATCGGGACTGCATGCCCGGCATGAGCTGCCCCCCGCGGCGGCGGGCGCGTGCCCAGGTAACGTATAACCGGTCACGCGAGCGGGTCACGCCCACGTACGCCAAGCGGCGCTCCTCTTCGATCCCCTCGGTGGTGTCCAGCGAACGGCTCAGCGGGAAGAGCCCGTCTTCCATTCCAGCCAGCACCACGATGGGCCATTCCAGGCCCTTGGCCGTATGCACGGTCATGAGGCTGACCCCGGTCGGGTCGCCCTCGTGTCGCTCGGCCGGGCTGGACAGCGCCGCGCTGGCGAGAAAGCGCTCGAGTGGGAAGCCTGGCTCCTCGCTGTCGATTTCTTCGGACCATTCGGCCGCCCCCGCGAGGAGTTCACGCACGTTCTCCATGCGTTCAACTCCCTCCTGCCCTTCCGCGGCCAGGAACGCTTCGTAGTCGATGTCCTGGATGACGCGCTCAAGGAGCCTGGCGGGCGCCGCTTCCCCGGCGTCCGCGCCGAGGCGGGCGATGAGCGCGGCGAAGGTGCCGAGGGCCTCCTTGGCGGCGGGCCTGAGTTCAGCCACCCGGTCGGCGATCGTGGCGGTATCGAGGAGCGGACGCTTCCAGGCGGCGGCCGCGGCCTGGAGTGTCGCGAGGGTCGTTAACCCGATGCCTCGCCGAGGTACCTGGACTGCGCGGAGAAACGCCTCGTCGTCTTTCGGATTGGCGATGAGGCGGAGGTACGCGACCAGGTCCTTCACCTCGCGCCGCTCGTAGAAGCTGACGGCGCCGACGACCCGGTGCGGCAGGGCGACCCGGCGGAAGGCCTCTTCAAACGCCCGGGATTGCGAATTGGTGCGGTAGAGGACGGCCATGTCGCCGTACGCGTAGTGATCCGCCGCCGCGCGTTCCCGGAGCTCGCGTGCCACCCATTCGGCTTCGTCCCGCTCGTCGGCCAGCGCGACCCGCTGGACCATCTCTCCGCCCCGGCGGGCGGTGAACAGCGTTTTGCCGAGGCGGTTGGTGTTCTCGGAGATGAGCCCGTTGGCCGCGTCGAGAATGACCTGGGTCGAGCGGTAGTTCTCTTCCAGCCGCACCATCGTGGTGTCGGAAAAGTCCTTCTGGAAGTCGAGCATGTTGCGGACATCCGCCCCGCGCCAGCCGTAAATGGACTGGTCGTCGTCACCGACCGCGCACAGTTCCCGGTGCTTCACCGCGAGCTGGCTTACCAGGAGATACTGGGCACGGTTCGTGTCCTGAAATTCGTCCACCAGCAGGGAGCGGAACCGGTCTTGCCAGGCCGCGAGGCGTTCCGGGTGCTCGCGAAACAGCGTGAGTGGGTGCAGGAGCAGGTCATCGAAGTCCATGGCGTTCGCGGCGCGGAGGGCCTCGGTCAGCTGGCGATATGTCTCCGCCGCGACCCGGATGATCCGGTCGTCGGGCGCATCGATTTCCAGCTGGTCAGGAGTCTGGAGACGGTTCTTGGCGGTCGAGATTACCCGCTGGATCAGTTGGGGCGGGAACGCTTTCGGCGCGTGCCCTGCGCGCTCGAGCAGACGCTTGATCAGCCCAAGCCGATCGTCCTCGTCGTAAATCGTGAATTGCGAGGTGAAGCCGAGATGCTGGGCCTCGCGCCGGAGCAGCCGCGCCGACAGCGAGTGAAACGTGCCAATCCAGAGCCCGGTGGGATCGCGGCCCAGGAGATCGGCGACGCGGCGACGCATTTCCTGCGCCGCCCGATTCGTGAATGTGACGGCGAGGATGCGGTGTGGCGGAACCTGGTGATGCTCAACCAGGTGCCCGAGCCGTGCCGTGAGCACGCGGGTCTTGCCCGAGCCGGCCCCGGCGAGCACCAACAGTGGCCCGCCCCGATGTTCGACGGCCTTGCGCTGGGCTTCGTTGAGCGCGACCCCGCTCACCCGCCCTGCTCCTCCGGAAGCTCGGCCCGGAACACGGCGCCGGTCGCGACAGGGACGAACTCGAGGTGGCCCCCGTGCACCTCCTCGACGATTCTCCGTGCCAAGGCCAGGCCGATGCCCCATCCACCGGGCTTGGTGGAGATGCCGGGCTCGAAAAGCGTCGAGCGAATCTCCAGCGGGATTCCCGGACCGTCATCGGCAACTGTAACCGTGGCGGTCCCGCTGCCGCTGGTCACCTCGATCGTGATCGTCCCGCCGCGACCCGAGAGCGCATCGATCGCGTTCCGGACCAGCGCCTCCAGTGCCCATTCGAGCAGGACCGGGTCGCCGCGAATGAGCGGACCAGCAGCGGGCGCCCGCACGCTCAGGGTCACCCGCTTGTCGTGTTGGGGCAGCCGGGGCGCGAAATACTGCGAGACACGCTCGGCCAGGGCGCCGAGGGCGACGCGTTCTGCGCGCGCGGGGCGGCCGATGCGCTCGAACCGCTGGGCGACGCGCTCGAGTCGTTCAAGGTCCGCGGTGAGATGCAACGCGACGTTGCGGGTTCCCGGGTCGTCGTCGTTCAACCGGTCGATCCAGGCCCGTGCGCTCATGAGCGGCGTGCCCAGCTGGTGCGCCGACTCCCGCGCCATGGCGACCCAGAGCCGGTCGCGGTTGCGGTTCGCCGCGATGCGATAGGCCCAGAGCCCCAGGGCAATGGTCGTGGCGAGGAGCCCGATTTGCAGCAGGGCCAGCCACGTCAGGTGTCGTGCCACCGGGATCGGCCCAAAATGAATGTGGCTGGAACGCGGCCCCGAGATCGGCAGGTTTTTCAGGTCGAGCGCCTGGGCGTACGCGGCGATCCGGGGGTCGTCGAATGGCACTTCGCCGAATGGGAGATTGGCAAACGCTGTCGGGACACCCAGGCTGTCCGTCATCACCACGGGAATCCCGGTGCCGCGGATATCGGCGATGACCTGGAAGAGGGCCTCGGCGCCGGCGGCGGGGTCCGGGTCGTTTTCCGCCGCGATGATCCGGCCGAACACGCGCGACGTTTCGCGGGCGTCGTCCCGCAGGTGTCCCGCGATCGTCCAGGCCTGCCAGACGGAGAGCCCGCCGAGGAGGACCACCAGCGCCAGGACGATTTCCGGTCCGGCGCGGCGGAGCCGGCGGAACGTGTTACGAAGCGCTGGGGGTGAGGTGGTCACGGCCGAAATACGGCACGAGCGCCTCCGGAATCCGGATGCTGCCGTCGGGCTGCTGATTGTTCTCCAGCAAGGCGATCAGGGTGCGGGGCAAGGCGACTCCCGATGCGTTGAGTGTGTGCACGAATTCTGGCTTGGCGTCGGAGCGCGGGCGGTACCGGATATTTGCGCGCCGTGCCTGAAAATCTCCGAACGTGCTGGCGCTGGAAGCCTCGAGCCAGGTCGCGACGCCCGCGGCCCACACCTCGAGATCGTATGTCTTGGCGCTCGCGAACCCCACGTCGCCTGCCGCCAGCAAGGCGACCCGGTACGGAATGCCGAGCCGCTGAAGCACGGCCTCCGCGTGGCCCAGCATTCGTTCCAGCTCGCCGGGGGAATCTTCCGGACGGCAGAGCCGGACGATTTCGACCTTGTCGAACTGGTGCACTCGCAGGATCCCGCGCGTGTCCTTGCCATGGGCGCCCGCCTCGCGCCGAAAGCATGGCGTGTAGGCGCAATAGGCCCGGGGGAGCTCCTCCGCCGTCAGCACTTCATCCCGGTGCAGGTTCGTCACCGGCACTTCGGCCGTGGGAATCAGGTACTGGCCGTCGGTGGTGACGTACATGTTGTTTTCGAGGTCCGGCAGCTGGCCCGTGCCGGTCGCGGTGTCGCGATTGACCAGGAGCGGCGGCGAAATCTCCGTGTAACCGTGCTCGGTGGTGTGCAGGTCGAGCATGAAGGCGATCAAGGCGCGGACCAGGCGGGCTCCCTGCCCCTTGAACACGGGGAACCCGCTGCCCGAGATCTTGGCGCCCCGCGGGAGGTCCAGGATTCCGAGACGCTCGCCAAGTTCCCAATGGGGCTTGGCCGTGAACCGGAGCGGCACGGGTTCGCCCCAGGTGCGCACGATGCGGTTGGCCGTCGCGTCCCCGTCGGGGAGGTCGTCCGAGGGAATATTGGGAACGTGGAGCAGCTTGTCGTGGAGTGTGGCGTCGAGCGAGCGGAGTTCGTCGTCGAGCGCCTTGATGGAGTCGGACAATTCCTTGAGCCCGGACAGCGCGCTTCCGGCGTCCTCCTTCGCCCGCTTCCTCCGCGCGACCTCCTCCGAAGCCGCGTTGCGCTCCGCCTTGAGCCTCTCGGCTTTCTGCAGGACCTGCCGATGCTGCATATCCAACGCCACGATCTCGTCGATCAACGGGTCGAGCGCGCGACGCCTCCGACGGAGCGCCTGCCGGAGGCGGTCAGGCGCTTCGCGCAACTGCTTGATGTCGATCACGGATCAAGCCGTGGGAAGGCCGGGGCGGAGGTCGCGATAGCCGCAATTGATGTTGACGAGCGCCTCGATCTTGATGCTTCGTTCGGCAGTATTGACCGACAGGACATGGAACTTGCCGTACCGTGGCAGGGAGCCGGTAATGCCGCAGTCGCCGCCATAGAGGCCGGACTGGGCGACGAACACCGTGCCCACCGGAATCGCCAGGCCTTCGTCATCCAGGTAGTTCACGTCCGGGGCGCTATGAATCGCGTCGAACGTGGACGATACCGCGAGGACGCCGGGCTCGGGGGGAAGCCCGAGGGCCCCGGCCGGGTAGATCCGCGGTATGCCGGCATCGTCAATGTCGAACGCGATATCGAACCCCGGCTGGTCGGTTCGCACCACGGAGCGCGTCGGAAGGTGAAAACCGCTGGGCTTGGCGACTGGGGTGCCGCGGAGCGCGAACAATTCGATCGTGTCGACGACGTTGGTCGCCGACGCCTCTGGCAGGTTCAACGAGCTGTCGCAGGCGCCGAGGAGCGAGGCGGCAAGGACGCCCGCCGAGAACAAAAAACCGCGTAGGATTTGCATGGTTGTCCGTGAAGATTAGCGGTGGTGGAAAAGTGGGTCAACCCACGGTCCTGCCTTGACTTCGACCATGTCGGGTCCTAGCTTGGCGCGCATGCCGAGCATTCGCGACGTCGTGCAGGCGCTGGGCCGCCGCGAAGGCGTAGATGCCGTCATCGTGCTCGGGCGCGACGGGCTGACAATCGATGCCCACGTCCGCGATGGGCTGGATGCCGACGGTCTTTCCGCCCTGATCCCTTCTGTGGCCGCGGCCTGCACCCGCCTGGGTTCGGCGGCGGCGCGGGGCGATTTCACCACCGGCGTGGCTGAGTTCGGCAAAGGCCTCACGATCATCTCTGTTCTTACCCCCGAAGTCATCATGGCGATCTTCGTGCAGCCGAATGTCAACGTCGGCGCCATGCTTTACGAAATCAAACGCCACCGTACGGCCATCGCCGGCCTGCTGTGAGCCGTTGGGCCGCCGTGCTCGCGGGTGGGTCCGGCACCCGCTTCTGGCCCCTCTCCACGAACCAGACACCAAAACAGATGCTTCCCCTCGCCGGTCCCGACCCGCTGCTGGTGCAGTCGGTCCGGCGACTCACCGGCCTCATTGAGGTCCAGCATATCCTGGTCGTCACCGCAGCGCACCTCTGCGAGGCGACACGGGCGCTCCTCCCGGAAATCCCCGCAGCCAATATCCTCGGCGAGCCGCGCGCCGCCTCGACGGGCCCGGCACTCGCCTGGGCGACCAGCCTCGCCGCGGCGCGCGACCCGCATGCCTCGGTGATGTCCCTGCATGCTGACTGGTTCGTGGGCGACGACCGGAGGTTCCGGGAGACGGCCTCGCGGGCGTTCGATGTTGCGGAGAAGTTCGACGTCCTCGTGACGGTTGGAATGACGCCGACCCGCCCGGACACGGGGTACGGCTACATCCGCCCCGGCGCCGTTCTCGACGCGGACGCTCGGCGGGTTGAGCAGTTCGTCGAGAAACCGAACGAACAGCGCGCCCGGACGCTGATTACCGAGGGGGCACTCTGGAATAGCGGCATGTTCGCGTGGACCGCGAAGCGGTTCGACGCGGAGACGCGCGCCCACGCCCCGGAAATCGCGCCCCACCTCCCACGTCTGGCGAGCGGCGACGTGAGCGGATTCTTTGCCGCCGTGACACCAGTCGCGGTGGACATCTCGCATTTCGAACGCAGCGACCGGGTAGCCGTGCTCCCTGGGCGCTTTCCGTGGGATGACCCCGGCAACTGGGGCGGGCTCGGACGGGTACGCCAGGGCGATCACGCGCGGAACGTTGTGGTCGGCGCCGGGACGGTGCATGAGGCGGCCGAGAATGTCGTGTGGGCGGACGACGGTCCTGTCGTGCTCTTCGGTGTGCATGACCTCGTGGTCGTGCGCGCCAATGGTGTCGTGCTCGTGGCCACAAAGGAACATGCCGCCCGGCTCAAGGATCTTCTCGCCGTCCTTCCGGCCGAACTCCGGGATCTGAAGAAATGACCGACCTGTACCTGCTCGACCCTGCCCCGGGCCCGGAGTGGTTCCCCTTCGGGGACAGTCGGCCGATCTGCGAATTGCGAGCGGGCGCCTGGTTGATTCGCGAACGCTGGGAGGCGTTGGCAAACGGCGACACGCGCCAGGTTTTCGCGGCGCCGCACCTCGCTGCATTCGTGGAAGACGGCGCGCCCCAAGTGGCCCAGCGCCACGCGGTCCAGGGTCCGGCCCTCATCGGGTGCTCGTACTTCGCGCCGGCCGGCGTGCGCCCTGACTTCCCGAAGGGCCCGGCGCGGCTCACGCACGACGGCGCCACCGTGGGCTGGTCCGTGCCGGGGGGCAGCGAGTGGTCGGGGGACCATCCGGAGTGGCCGGGTGTCGAAGTCGAGGGCCTGGCCCTCCGAGGGACATTCGACCTCGTGACCGCACTGGAGCACCTGCTGGCGGCGGACGTCACGGATCTCACGGCCGAACGGGGCGACCCGATTCCGGACGGGTGCACCATCATCGGCGACCCCGGTGACGTCGTGCTGCTCGGCGCGACCGTCGAGCCGGGTGTGACGTTCGACGTGCGCCAGGGGGCCGTGGTGGTCGAGCAGCGGTCCTACGTGCGTGGTGGCACGCGGCTCGAGGGGCCGGTGTACCTGGGGGCCGGCAGCGACGTGGTCGGCGGGCAGATTCGCGCGTCGAGCTTTGGACCACGGTGCAAGGTGCGTGGCGAAATCGCATCCAGCGTGTTCCTGGGCTTCGCCAACAAGGTGCATGACGGGTTTGTCGGCCATTCGGTCGTCGGTCGCTGGGCGAACCTCGGGGCGGGCACCATCACGTCAAATCTCAAGAACACGTATGGGAACGTCCGGCTGTCCGTCGGCGAGCAGGCGGTCGAAACGGAACGGCAGTATTTCGGCAGCCTGATTGGCGATCACGCGAAGACGGCGATTGGGACGCTGCTCGCGACGGGCAGCGCGCTGGGGGTTGGTGCCAGCGTGTTCACCGATGTGCGCCCGCCCAAGTACGTGCCGCCGTTCGCATGGGGCGGCGCCGACGCGGGCCGCATGGATCGCGCGGGGTTTCTGCGGACGGCCGAGCGGGTCCTTCCCCGGCGCGACGTGGCCGTGACCGACGCGGTGCGCCACATGCTGGGCGCCCTGTACGACCACGCGGCGGGCGGGCGATGAACGTCGTCGTCCTGGGTTCGGGCAGCCGCGGAAACGCCGTCGCCATCACGAGCGACGACGTGACCGTGTTGGTGGACGCTGGGTTTTCGCCCCGCGCGCTCCGGAAGCGGGCCGCCGCGGCGGGGGTGGATCTGTCCCGCCTGGCCGGCGTTGTCCTCACGCACGAGCATGGGGACCACGCCCGGGGGGCCGTGGCCCTCGCGACATCGGCCGGCTGTGAGCTGTACGCGTCGGGCGGCACGCTTTCCCGTCTCGGGAGCGCCGGCCGGGCGATCGGCCAGCTCGAAACCGTCGCGGTCGGGCCGTTCTGGGTGAGTGCGTGCCGGACCCGTCACGATGCGGCGGAACCGATCGCCGTGTGCGTGACCGGCCCCGAGGGGGAAAAGCTCGGGATTGCCTACGACCTCGGCGAGGCGGGGGTCGCCGTGCGCTATCTGTTGCGCGCCGCGGACTGCCTGGTGGTCGAAGCCAACTACGACGACGTGCTGCTCCGCACCGGGCCCTATCCGGCGTCCGTGCGGGAGCGTATCGCCGGCTCCCACGGCCATCTCTCGAATCGGGCGGCCGCGGAACTGCTCGCCGAGCTCTGGCACCCGGGTCTCCGGACGGTGGTGCTGGCCCACGTATCCGAGCAGTGCAACCGGCCGGACCTGGCGCACGCGCAGGTGCGGGGCACGCTGGAACCGCTGGGATATGACGGGGACCTGCTGGTGGCGCCCCAGGACGGGGCGCTGGGGCCGATCGTGGTGCTGCGGAGCGTGGTGGCGGCGCCAGCCTAGGAGGTCCAGACCGCCTGGTCCTCGCTGGTGACCACGGCGACTTTCGTTTCGCGTTCCCCCATCATCTTGATAAACTGCCGGGTGACGTCGGTTTCGAACTCGGTTCCCATCTTCTCTTCCAGGTAACTCAGCACCTTCTCCGCCGCCCAAGCGTCCCGGTACGGTCGCTTGGTGCGGAGCGCGTCGTACACGTCGCAGACGTGCACCAGCTTGCTCGCGTTGTGGCAGTCGCGCTTGTACCGGAGTGACGGGTACCCTCCCCCGTTCAGCATGATGTGGTGCTCATAGGCGACGACGGCCGCGAGGTCGAGGTCCTTTTCGGTGGCGATGATGATGCGGGCACCCTCGATGGGGTGCGCGTTCATGATCGTGCGCTCTTCCGGCGACAGCTTTCCCGCCTTGTTCAGGATGTCCTTCGGGATCTTCACCTTGCCCAGGTCGTGCAGCAGGCCCGCGACGCCAAAGGCACGGACGTCCTGCGCCCCCAGCCCAATCCATTCCGCGAGTCCCATGGTGAGAACGGACACGTTGATCGAGTGCGTGGTGGTGTATTCGTCGAACTGGCGCAGTTGCAGCAGCGGGAGAATGATCTACTGGTCGCCGTGCATGGCCGCCGACAGCGCCCGAACGACCGCCTCGGCTTCCCGCAGGGGCAATTCCTTGCCGGTCTCGAGCTCCTCGTGCAGCCACCGGACCGTGTCGGCTTCCTCCCGCAGGGTGAAGTTGATGCTGGCCGTCACGACCTCATCGGCCGCGTCCAATTCCTCGCCCTTGATGCCGATCGTGCCGAACTGAATCGCGCTGGGGCGCATCTGGCGCGCTTGCGTCGTGTCGATCGCCTTGAGGGTCAGCCGCGCGATGATCTCGTCGAGGAATTCCTCGAGTTGTTCCCGGGTGACCGACCGGTCGAATTGCAGCCGCTGAACCCCGACCTCGGCGAGCCGCCGGCTCCAGTCCCATCCACGGAGCTCCCGTATCGGCAGGGTGTCATACACCACCTCGTCCCCCAGGAACGAAAACTGGGGCGCTGCCACCTTCGAGGTGAGATCGAGGAGCTTCTGAAACGCCGTGTCGAGCGCCCGCTCGCGCGACCTGTGGCCCTCGGGGTAAAGCCCCAGGGACGCCAGTGCCTGCGCGAACGCCGTGAGAAAATCGACCGGCGGTGAACTCACAGGTCTACCGGTGCCGTCATGAGGACACTGGCCCGCTTGCCCACCGCGGCCTGCGCGATCTCGGGGTCCTTCGACGCGGCCGCATGATCGAGAATCGCCCGGGCGCGAGCGTCATCCCCGAACTGACGCAAGGCCGAAAGCGCGGTGAGATACTCCGGGCGCTTGGGTGGCGTGCGCTTGAAGCCGAAGAAGTTCCGGCGCGGGGCGGTGAGGACCAGCAGCGTGTCGAGCGCGGCCCGCTGGCCGCTCGAACCGAGGACCCGGATGGACGTCTGCCGCAGGTCGAGCGTCGCGCCGGATACGGCGCAGGAGGCGATGAGCGGTATAGCTGTGGGCGGACAGCCCTGCTGGGCCGCCGCGAGGGCGGTGCGAACCGTGCGCTCGTCCGGGTCACCCAGTGCCAGCAGGATGGCCCGCTCGCGAAGCGCGGGGTCGCGAAGCATGAGCCGCAGTGCTTCGCGGCGGACGCGCGGCTCCGCGTGCTGGAAGTATTCTACGGGACTGAACCCGGGCGGCGCCAATTTGAGGTCGCCGATGATCTTGAGCATGTTCCGCTTGACGTACCACCGCTCGTCGACCAGGCGCGCGACGGCCGCGACGCCGACATCCGGCCCTAGCTTCACGACGCGGTCCATGAGGGCGCGCCGCGTCGTCTCGGATTCCATTTCGGACAGGGTGTCGAGCAGTGGGTCGATGGCGCCCCGCCCCATGCGCGGCACCAGCGCGTCCACCAGTTCCGCGTCGAGCGGTTCCTCCTTCAGCACGCCGCTCAGGCGATCGGGCGTTGCCGTCTGGGTCCAGACGGACTCCGTCACGTCCCCGCGGACGGCCTCGTCCAGTGTCTTCACCAGCCACTTGATCTGTCCCTTGGTGATCAGCTCATCGACGGCGCGCGTCAGGGCGTCTCCGGTCGCTCCCACCTCGAGGGCCATTTCCATGATGCGCCGCGGTTCGGGCGCAAACCGCGCCTCGGGCGCGACGGCGAAAAGCGGGTTCGTCGTGGACAGGGCTTCCAGCGCGAGGCGATATGCATCGGGGTTCGGATCGGACAGCGACCACCCGCGAATCAACTCCGCGACCTGGTCCAGCACCCCTTGCTCCGCGGCTTCCTGCCGCGCGCCCGTACTGGCGTCGGCGTGCCGGGCGAGCTTCTGGAGCATGCGCAGAAACGAGTGGGAGACGGTCTGCTCCTTCGTGTCGCCCGCGGCACGCACCAGGTCGATGACCGCGTCCATCGCCATGCCCTGTGACGCGTCCAGCAGGAACTTGCGGCGCTGGATACCGTCGCCGCCCATATCCATGAGCCGATGGAGGGTTGAGTCCGAGAGCGTGCCCACGAGCTTCGACATCCGGTTGCGGAGGGCGATGGCTTCCTGGCCCCCGGCGGACCGGAGTTCCTCCGCGATCTGCAGCATGTAGCCGACGATGACCTGGTCGTAGGCCGTCCCGCGCGGGTGGTTCTCGATGGCGCTGGCCACTGCGGCCGGGTCGGTGGCGACGTCGTCGTGTTCGTCCTTCTCCGCCGCGGTCTGCATCGCTTCGACGTTCTTCGTGAGCTCGTCCACGGCGGCGCCAGGCAGCCCGCTCCCTTCCGACGCGAGCGCGGCACGCGCCATCCCGATCCAGAGCTGGGCGGCCCGGGTCCGCTGGGTCCGGGTCTCCTGGTCTTCCTCCCCTTGGGGGGCGTTCGTGTCGGCCAGGAGCTGAAGCCGGTCGTACATCAGCGGGTACAGGCGTATATGCGGCCAGGAGGCACTACGGGCATCTGTGCTCAGGGCCAGGCCTAGCGGTTTCTCCGAGTGATCCGCCTCGATCGAGACGCGGGCGAGGAAGTCCAGGATCTCCGACCCTTCGACGCCACGCGAGAACGTGATCGCCCCGAGGTGGTGCCGATGCAGGCGCCCAGCCAGGTCCTTGAGGACCGGGTTCTTCGTTTCGGTCGCCACGCCCTCGATCACCAGCTGGTGGCGGGCCACCCCGATGGACAGCGTTCCCCGTTCCGTGAGAAGCGGGTCCAGCCGGCGGACCAGGATCTCGGAGGCCGGCTGGAGTGACGGGTGGCTGCCCGGGTAGATCGCGAACTTGTTGAAGCCGATGGATAGCTCGATCAGGAACTCGCCCAGGTCACGGGAGAGCGTCGCGCGCGGCTGTGCAGTCCCGGGTGCGGCGGGTTGCTGGGGAGGGGGGGGCTGTCACGGCAACGTCGGCTCCCCTACCTGCCGCTCCGCCCGGGCGGCGCGCCCGTTGCCGGCACCACCGAGCCGTTCCCGTGCTTGTCTGCGGGCGGCGCGGGGGGAAGCGGAATGCTGTCGGGACGGGGAGACGGAGGCCCGGCGCGCCGGAGCGTGATCGGCTCATCGAGATCGCCCCCGGAGAGCGTGAGCCGGGTGCCCTTGAGCGCGTAGCCGTACACCATCCATTCATCGCCGAACGCGATGTGGAGTGAGTCACCGGCCATGCGCCAGCGGACGGTCTCATCGCCGTAGCTCGCGGACGAATCGGCGCGGATCACGACGGTCCGCGGTCCGTCTGGTGTTTCCGCTTTCCAGGTCCCGGCGAGGGGCGCCCGGGCCGTCTGCGCCTGGGCGTAGGTCGCTGGAGAGAATCCGAGACTCAGGATTGCCAGGAAGGAGCAGGGTTTCATGGTCGCCATTGTGCGGGGAAAAGGTACGTGACACAGGGTAATACGCCAACCGCGGCCGGAGGTTCGAAAAGACGAAGGGCGGACTGCCTGACTGGCCGCCCGCCCTTCCTGTTTTCGCTGTTGAGCGCGTTTAGTACATGCCGCCCATGCCGCCGCCACCAGGCGCGGGCGGTGACTTCTCGTCTTCTTTCCTTTCCACCACGACACATTCCGTGGTGAGGAGGAGGCTCGCGACCGACGCCGCGTTCTGCAGCGCGGTGCGGGTGACCTTGGTGGGGTCGATGACGCCCGCCGCTACCAGGTCTTCATACTCCCCGGTCTGCGCGTTGTAGCCGAAGTTCTTCTCCTTCGAGGTCCGGATCTTCTCGACCACGATCGAGCCTTCGACGCCCGCGTTCGCCACGATGCAGCGAAGCGGCTCTTCGATCGCGCGACGGATGATGTCGATGCCGACCTGCTCGTCGGAATCCTCGACTTTCATCTTGGTCAGCACGCCCTGGCAGCGCAGCAGGGCGACGCCGCCGCCGGGCACGATGCCCTCTTCCACGGCTGCGCGGGTCGCATGCAGCGCGTCCTCGACCCGGGCCTTCTTCTCCTTCATTTCCGTCTCGGTGGCCGCGCCCACGTTGATGACGGCAACGCCGCCCGCGAGCTTCGCCAGCCGTTCCTGGAGCTTTTCCTTGTCGTAGTCCGACGTGCTCTTGTCGATCTGGGCGCGGATTTCCTTGATGCGGCCCTGGATCACGTCCTGCTTGCCCTTGCCGCCGACGATGGTCGTGTTGTCTTTATCGATGATGATCCGCTTCGCGTGGCCCATGTCTGCGAGGACCACGTTCTCGAGCTTGAAGCCCACTTCCTCGCTGACGACGTTGCCGCCCGTCAGCTTGGCGATGTCCTCGAGCATGGCCTTGCGGCGGTCGCCGAAGCCGGGCGCCTTCACCGCGCAGATCTTGAGCGTCTGGCGGAGCTTGTTCACCACCAGGGTGGCGAGCGCCTCTCCTTCGACATCTTCGGAGATGATCAGCAACGCCTTCCCGGTCTGCGCCACCTTTTCGAGCGGCGGCAGCAGGTCCTTCATGGCCGAGATCTTCTTGTCGTGGATCAGGATGTAGGCGTCTTCCAGGATCGCCTCCATCTTGTCGGGATCGGTGACGAAGTAGGGAGAGAGGTAGCCCCGGTCGAACTGCATGCCGTCGACCGTCTCCAGGTTGGTTTCCAGGCCCTTCGCCTCTTCGACCGTGATGACACCATCCTTGCCGACTTTTTCCATGGCATCGGCGATGATCTTGCCGATTTCCTGGTCGTTGTTGGCCGAAATGGCTCCCACCTGCTGGATTTCCTTCTTCCCGCCGCTCGGCACGGAGATCTTCTTGAGCTCGGCAACCACCGCCTCGACGGCGCGGTCAATGCCGCGCTTGATCGCCATGGGATTGATGCCGGCGGTGACGCTCTTCAGCCCCTCGCGGAAAATGGCCTGGGCCAGCACCGTGGCAGTCGTGGTGCCGTCGCCGGCCACGTCTGACGTCTTGGTCGCGACTTCCTTGACCATCTGCGCGCCCATGTTCTCCACGGGATCCGGCAGCTCGATTTCCTTCGCGACGGTGACACCATCCTTGGTGACCGTCGGGTTCCCGAACTTCTTGTCGATGACGACGTTCCGGCCCTTGGGGCCGAGCGTGACCTTCACCGCCTCGGCCAGCTGGTCCACGCCGCGCTTCAACCGGGCGCGAGCGTCTACGTCGAAATGCAGTTCCTTCGCGTTTGCCATGTTTCGAGTCTCCCTCTCGTGTCTCTCAGCCAATCACGGCGAGGACGTCGGATTCCTTGATGATCAGATACTCCTCTTCCTCGATGGTCACTTCCGTGCCGCTGTACTTCCCGTACAGGACGCGCTGACCAACCTTGAGCTCCATCGGAACGCGTTCACCCTTTTCGTAGCGTCCAGGCCCGACTGCCGCGATCTGGCCCTGCTGCGGCTTTTCCTTGGCGGTGTCGGGGATATAGAGACCACCCCGCATCGTTTCTGTCTCTTCCAGGGGGCGGATCACCACACGGTCCTGCAGTGGGTGGATCTTGGCCTTGCCCTTGGCTGAAGCAGCCATGCAATCCTCCAGAGTCTTCTAAGATAAGTAAACACAGCAACTTAACTGTGTTAGCACTCCTTAACGTAGAGTGCTAGTGAATGAACGCGAAACATACCCGGGAGGACGGGGGAGTCAAGTGTTCGGGATTGGACTCGGTACTACTGGAGGATTCGGCGGGCGACGATCCAGCGGCGTTGCCACCAAATACTATCGGGATCTGTCGCGGTGAGGTTCGAGACCTTCACCCCCCCGGACGCGGAATGGACGAAACGCCCTTCACCGACGTAGAGCCCGACGTGCGTGACCCCGGCGCCCTCGACCGAGAACCCCAGGATGTCGCCCGGGTGGAGCGTGTCGATTTGCCGGTCTACCATCACGCCCAGCCGGGCTTGCTCCCGGCTCACGCGCGGCAGGATGATCCCTTGCTGACCGTAGGCGTATTGGATCAGGCCGGAGCAATCGTACCCGTTCTCTCCGGTTCCGCCCCACTCGTAGGGCGTACCCATGACATCAAGCGCGGTCGCCACGACGTCCCCGGCAATGGCACTCCCGGCCCGCGAAACGCCGCGATCCCGAGCGGCGCGCTCCAGGTCTCTCGATGACGGCGGCTCGAACCCCGGAGATGGAACCGGGGCTCGGCTCCGGCCGGCGAAGCCCATCGTGACGCCGACGCTCACGGCAAAACCTCGGCGGTCAGTGGCGTTCAGGTCCCAGAACCCGCGATTGTATTGGTCTTCCGTTCGGTACCGGCCCTCGACGGCAATGGCCATGAACGGAAGGGCACGCAACGCCCAACCGGCGCCCGCGCTCCAGAATGCGTCCAGGTTGCCGTCGTAGTGTTTCATCCCCATGCCGGCCCCACCAACCACATATGGACCAGAGCCGTCGCGTCCCAACCCGAGTGTCAGCTCGGCGCCCGTTTGCGTGCGGTTCAGGGGAGACGGCCGGTCCTCAAGGTGTGACAGGGCTAAGGAATAGTCGAAGGGTCCTGCCAACCGAGCCCGATAGCCCGCGGACCACGTGATCGAGACGCTGTCGGCTTTCCAGAGTCCATAGGAAAAATCGAACGCGCTCCGCTGCGCGCTCGCGCAAGGCGCGAAAGCGAGGAAAACAAGCAAGAAAGCCAAGCCTTGAACGGGCGTCTTGTCAACCATGTAAGTGTCAATGTAACAAAGAGATAGCTACCAGTCAACGAACATTTGCTACGTTGACCATGGGTATCCCTGCCCTTTCGGTGTATTGGGAGGCCGCTAGGTTCCCTAGTCGCTTTCTTCCCAGGAATTGGCATGATCTCAAGAATCGTCCGGTTGCTCTCGCTCGCCCTGACGTTTGCCATGCGTGGCGCCTACGCCCAAGTGGTCCCGTCCGCCGAAGCCCTGGCGGCCGGCTCCCGGGTCGCGCGTGCCGTGATTGACCCATTCCCGGTCCGATTCTCTCGCGGCGACTCCGCAGTCATGAAGGTGACGCTGGTGGACTCAATTGGATCCGACGTCCCGGGCGCGAGCTTCACGCTCCGGACGGAAGGGGGGCTGGATCACCCCGTGCGGGTCCGCTACCGGCTGGTCGAGGCGCCGGGGCAACCGGCGTCCTATGTCATGAGCGGCGCCCGTCCCGGCTCGCAGGTGTTCCACGTCGCCGTGCACATGGTTGTGGGCGGCCGGCTCGTCACGCGGGATATCGACTCGGTTACGGTGACGGTCGCGGACTGGCCGATTGCGAAAATCGTGATCGACGCCCTCCCCTATGATCCGTACGTGGGCACCACGTTCCGGCTCAAGGCTCGGGTCCTGACCGATCATGACACCGAGGCGGAAGGCATTCGGATCCTGTGGCGCACGGATGATCCCTGCCACGCGCGGCTCACCTCGGATGGCGTGATCACGTTCGCCCAGCCGGGCAAGATCAACGTGTTCGCCCGCGCCCAGGGGATACAGGCCAAGCGCGAGATCAGCATCGCGTCGAACCCGGTGGTGACGGTCGAGATGACCCCCAAGTCGGCGCAAGCGCGGGTTGGAGACTTGGTGCGGTTGCGCATCGGGGCCATGGACCGGCGCGGGATCGTCGTGCCGAACATCGCGTACTCCTTCTCCGTCACGGCGGTGGACTCGGCGGGTGGCGAAATCGTCGGCGACGGCGATTTCATAGCGGAGAAACCCGGCGTCTACGTCCTGCGCGCGAGCGCCGGCGACCCCACCGCGGAATCGGTGATCGAGGTTGGCCCCCGCCCGCCGGCAACACCGGTCAGCGTGACGTCACGAGCTACCATAGGGAAGGCGGGCACCCGGGCGCTCTGGGTGTTTACCGGCAAGGACGGCCGGGACTACGCCTACGCGGGGGCGGGTGACGGAACCAGCCCGGCGATTGTGTACGCATGGGATGTTACCGACGCCGCGAATCCGGTCCTCGGCGATTCCGTGACCGTGGGGACCGGCCCGAGCAGCATCACGGACCTCAAGGTGAACGGCGACGCCAGCTGGGCGATCGTCAGCCGTATGCCGAGCTCGGGAACCCGGGGTGGCGTCACGGTGCTCGATCTTTCGAAGCCCGGGCACCCGGTGGTTCTCTCGGACTATTCCGAGGGCGTGGCCGAAGGCATTCGCGCGGTCTGGATCAACGCGCCGAGTGCCATCGTGTATGGAGCGGACGCGACGAACGGCAGCCTGGTCGTGCTCGACCTCGCAAATCCCCGCGCGCCGCGGTTCGTCAGTGCCCTCGAGGTAACACCCGGCCGCCGGGCGGAGATCCATGACGTCTGGTCGGACGGAAAGCAGGCCTACCTGGCCGCGGGGCCCGATGGCTTGATCGTGCTGGACATTGGCGACAAGGGAATGCCGACCGCGCCTCGCGTGCTCGCTTCGCTCAAATGGCCGAATGCCTCGGCCCGCTCCGTCGTGCATAGCGGCCGATACGTGTTCGTCGGTGAGACCATGACAGACTGCGAAGCGTGCATGAATGGTCCCCGCGGAGAGATACGGGTCGTCGATGTGCAGAAGCCGAAGGAGCCGGTGGCCGTGGCCCACTACGGAGCACCGGAAGCCGGCGCCGGGCGGCTGTGGGCGGAAACCGGCGTTGTCTTCGCAGCTTTCCATCAGGGTGGGCTTCGCATCCTGGATGCGTCGGGGGAGTTGGCCCACGACCTGTATGCCCAACGGCGCCAGGCAGGCTGGTTCGCGACCGGCGGACGCCCCGGAACGAGTCCCACGGTCGTGGCAGCGGTGCCCTACAAAGGCCACATCTACGTCGTGGACGTCAACACCGGTCTCTGGATCCTGACACACCGCCTGGCTGGCCGTCTCGGGTCCTGAGGGTTCCGGTGTCCATCGTCACGGTCACGCGGCGCGTGCACTTCAACGCGGCACACCGCCTCCACAACCCGGCGCTTTCCGACGCGGAGAACGCCCGGGTGTTCGGTCCCTGCAACAACCCGAACTACCACGGCCACAACTACGAACTGGACGTCTCGGTCGCTGGGGAGATTGACGAGCGTACCGGGTTCGTGTCCGACCTGGGCGCAGTGAAGCGTGTGGTGGAGGAACGCGTGGTGGCGCGGCTGGACCACAAGAACCTGAACCTGGATGTTCCGGAGTTCCGGGCCGTGAACCCGACTACGGAGAATCTGGTCGTAATGATCTGGAAGATGCTGGAGGGCCACTTGCCCGGCCGACTGGCGAAGCTGACGCTGTGGGAGACCCCGAGGAACTACGTGGAATACGAGGGGCGGTAAGGCGGCCGTTTCCTGCCGCCCCACCGCCCTCCCGATTATCTAGGCCACAACCAGCCGAACGTTCCCGCCGTCACCAGTGCCATCAACAGGCCGTCGAACATCCCCTTGATGGACACGCTCCACGGCCGTCCAAACCAGATGGAATCCGGAACCGCGCCGAAGCCATAGGCCAGCCAGGCCACCGCACCAACGACGCGGAAGACATGCAGGTAGTCGGTGCCGGGGGCCGTGGTGCGGCCCGCGATGTACGCCACTATTGTGCTCACCACCAGGTAGAACACAACCGACATCGCCATCGGGCCACCCATGCCCATTTGTCCAGGGGGCCGAAGCGTCACGAATCCCACGGGGCCCTCCGTGAACTTCTTCATGATGACGGGGTCTTTGGCGCCCTGCCCGCCCATCATGCCGGCCGGAATCATGTACTGGCCCGGCCCGGCTTTCTGCGCGTTGAGGGCGTTGCGCACGGCATCTTCGTTGGGGAGCGCGGACCAGTCTTTCTTGTGGTGCGGCAGCACCATCCAGACCAGGGCGCTCACGATGAACGTGAGTACGGCGGATACGACGATCGGGAGATACAGTCCACTCAAGCCAACCATTCGGCCCTCCAAGGCGTGTGAGGCGGGGGCGAAGGTAGGGGGGTAACAGCAGGCCCGTCCAGAGAGGATGGGCCGAGGGTCATCTTGACTTGCCAAAGATCAGGCGGAGGAGACCTCTGAGCGGGTCGTAGAATCGATCCACGACCCGTTCCTTCAGGGGGATGATGGCGTTGTCCGTGATACGGATTCCTTCCGGGCAGACCTCGGTGCAGCACTTCGTAATGTTGCAGTACCCGATCCCACCCTCATCCTTGAGGTGTTGTGACCGGTCTGCGGTGTCGAGAGGGTGGGTTTCGTAGACGGCGGCACGAGTGAGAAAAGCCGGTCCCATGAACTCGGCGTGCTTGTGGTGGGTCCGGAGTACGTGGCACACGTCCTGGCACAGGAAGCACTCGATGCATTTCCGGAATTCCTGCGGGCGCTCCACTTCATGCTGGTACATGCGCCAGGTACCATCGGGAAAGTCAGGCTTGCGGGGCTGGAAGGCCGGGATTCGTCTGTTGACCTCGTAATTCCACGACACGTCGGTGACGAGGTCCTTGATCACCGGGAACGCGCGCATCGGGGTAATCGTGACGGGCCGGTCATCCGGGTAGTCGGAGAGGCGAGTCATGCACATGAGGCGCGGCCGACCGTTGATCTCGGCGCTGCAGCTCCCGCACTTCCCCGCCTTGCAGTTCCAGCGGCAGGCCAAGTCCGGCGCTTGCTGGGCCTGAATGCGGTGGACGGCGTCGAGCACGACCATGCCTTCGTCGCATTCGACCCGGAACTCCTGGAGTGCCCCCTGCTGCCGGGTGCCGCGGTACACCTGGAACATCCTGGCCGTCATCAGGCCCCATCCTTGATGAGCTTGGCGAGATCGGCCGGCAGATCGGGCTGCCGCTCGGCGCGCACGGCCAGGCGGTCCCCATCCTTGTGGACGACGTACTGGACCCGCTCCTGCGCAGGGTCGCTGTCCGGACGGTCGATCCGGGTGTGCCCGCCCCGGCTTTCGGTCCGCGCGAGCGCCGCGCGGGTCACGGCCTCCGACACGGTCAACAGGGAGCGAAGATCCAGTGCGGTACTCCAACCGGGGTTGTATTCCCGGCTGCCGATGACACCGACGCCCGCGGCCCGGCGCTTGAGTTTCTCAACGGCGGCCAAGGCCGCCTCGAGGCCGGCCTTGTCACGGACAATGCCGGCATCAGCCTGCATGGCCTTCTGGAGGTCGGCTTGCACCTGGTACGGGTTTTCCCCATTGGGGCGGCTGAAAGGGGCCAGGGCCTCGTTCACGACCTGCTGGACCCAGGCGTCAGACACGGGTGCGGGCTTTCGATTCCGGGCGGCGGTGGCAGCGGCGGCGCCTGCCCGGCGCCCAAACACCAAGAGATCGCTAAGGGAGTTTCCGCCCAGCCGGTTCGCTCCGTGCATGCCCCCCGCCACTTCCCCCGCGGCGTAGAGGCCGGGCACGGTCGCCTCTTGCGTTTCCGCGTCGACCTTCACGCCTCCCATGGCGTAATGGGTCGTGGGCCCAACCTCCATGGGCTCCCGGGTGATGTCCACGCCGGCCAGTTCCTTGAACTGGTGGTACATGCTGGGGAGTTTCTTCTTGATGTACTCCGCGTCGCGCTTCGTCGCTATATCGAGAAAGACGCCGCCGTGCGGGCTCCCCCGCCCTTCCTTTACTTCACGCGTGATCGCGCGAGCTACGACGTCACGGGTGAGCAGCTCCGGGGGCCTCCGGTTCTTTTTCCGGTCGCCCGTTACCCACGCCTGGGCCTCTTTTTCCGTATCCGCAAAGTCTCCCTTGAACATGTCCGGGACGTAGTCGAACATGAAACGACGGCCCGTGGAGTTCGTGAGGATCCCTCCCTCTCCGCGGACTCCTTCGGTGACCAGGATTCCATTTACGCTGGGCGGCCAGACCATGCCGGTCGGGTGGAACTGCACGAACTCCATGTCGATGAGATCCGCCCCGGCATCGCACGCCAGCGCGTGACCGTCCCCGGTGTACTCCCAGGAGTTAGAGGTGATCTGCCACCCTTTGCCGATTCCCCCGGTCGCCAGGACGACGGCGCCAGCGTTGAACAGGACAAAGCGGCCGGAATCTTTCCAATACGCCAGCGCGCCCGCGGCGCGCCCGTCGACCACCGGCAGCCGGACCACGGTGCATTCCATGAACACGTCTACGCCCGAGTGAACGGCCTTGTCCTGCAGCACGCGGATCATTTCGAGGCCCGTGCGGTCCCCGACATGCGCGAGGCGGGAATAGGTGTGCCCCCCGAAGGGGCGCTGATTGATACGGCCATCGGGCGTCCGGTCGAACAGCGCGCCCCACGCTTCCAGCTCGCGCACGCGATCGGGCGATTCCTGCGCGTGGATCTGCGCCATACGCCAGTTGTTGTGCATCTTGCCGCCGCGCATCGTGTCACGGAAGTGCACCCGCCAGTTGTCCTCGCTGAACACGGTGCCGAGCGCCGCAGCCGCGCCGCCTTCGGCCATGACCGTGTGCGCCTTGCCGAGCAACGACTTGCAAATGAGCCCGACGCGGGCGCCCTGGGCCCGCGCTTCGATCGCGGCGCGCAGGCCGGCGCCGCCGGCGCCGACTACGATGACGTCGTGCTCGTGCTGCTGAATGTCAGCCACTAGAGAATCCGGATGTCGGTGATGATGCCAGCCGCGACCAGCCGGACGTAGAGATCCGCGAAGCCGACCCAGAAGAGCGAGATCCACGCCCAGAACATGTGCCGCTCGTTAAGCCGGGTGACGCCTCGCCAGAGCGCGTAGCGCTGCCGGCCGAACCGCGCGCAGGAGACGCAATCCAAGTTGCCCCCGACCGCGTGGCGCAGCGCGTGGCAGCCGAAGGTGAAACCCGCCAGCAGGACCACATTCACGGTCAGCACGAGGCTGCCCACCCCGACGCCGAACTCCCTGGGGCCCGGCGCCATTTCGCCGCCCGGCAAGACGCCGTTGACCGGCCAGATGAACGAGAGAATCGCATCCCAGCCCAGGATGCCGATGAAGATGACGGCCAGGTACATGAAGAAGCGGTGGAGATTCTGGAAGAGGAACAGCTGACGTTCGCCCTGGTAGTTGTGGGGGATTTCACCCACACCGCACGCCACGGGATCGAGGAAGAAGGCCCGGTAGTACGCCTTCCGGTAGTAATAGCAGGTGCCGCGGAACCCCAGCGGCGCGCCGAGAATGAGAAACGCGGGCGAGAGCGGCCACCAGCTCGGCTTGAACAGCGGCGAGTAGAAGGGCGAGAGGTAGGGTCCCCATTCATAGTTCTGATTGACCCACGCCGCCCAGAACGAGTAGATGCCGAAGGCGGTGAGGCCGGCGCCGACGGCGGCGGGAGCGGCCCACCACGAGTCGCGCCGAACTGTCGCGCCCAGGGCGCGCTCTTCCAGGTCTCGAGGAGATACCGTCGTCACCATCGTCGCTCCTAGAGAGTAACCGTTGCCATCGTCTGACGCACCGCGTCGGCCGACTTGTGCAACGCCACCTGCTCCTTGCTGGTCAACTCCACCTCGAGAATCTTCTCTAACCCGCCCGCTCCCAGCTTGCACGGCACGCCCAGGAAGAGTCCCTTGAGGCCGTACTCGCCATTCAGCCACGCACTGCACGGCAACACCCGTTTCTTGTCCCGGGCGACCGCCTCGGCCATCTGGACGGCGGCGGCCGCGGGGGCGTAGTAGGCCGACCCGGTCTTCAGGTAGTTTACGATTTCGGCGCCTCCGTTCCGCGTGCGATCCACGATTTCGTCCAGCTTCTTGCGGTCCATCAACTGGGTCACCGGTATCCCGGAGACGGTGGTGTAGGAGACGAGGGGCACCATCGTATCTCCGTGGCCACCAAGCACCATCGCCTGGATGTCCTCGACCGACACGTCGAGCGCTTCCGCGAGGAAACTGCGGTAGCGGGCGGTGTCCAGGACGCCCGCCATGCCGATCACCCGTTCGCGCGGGAACCCGGTGACTTCCTTGGCGACCCAGCACATCACGTCCAGGGGATTCGACACCATGATGATCGTCGAGTCCGGTGCGTGCTGCTTGATCTGCTGGCTTACGGCTTTGACGATCTCGACGTTCGTCCGAACGAGGTCGTCCCGGCTCATTCCCGGCTTCCGGGCAATTCCGGCGGTGACCACGAAGAGCTCGCTTCCGGCCGCGGGACCGTAGTCGTTGGTGCCGCGGACGCGGGAATCAAAACCCTCGATGGGGGCGGATTCCCACTGATCGAGCCCTTTGCCTTGCGGAATGCCCTCGACCACGTCCACCAGGATGACCTCGCGAGCCAGTTCCTTCTGCGCGAGGCCCAGTGCACAGGACGCGCCCACGTTACCGGCGCCGACGACCGTGATCTTCCGCATGGTGATCCTTATTCGGAGGTGAACGGAATCGGGCCCGCATCAAACGTGAGGCCCAGTTGCCGGATTGCTTCGTACAGCACGATACCCACTGCCGTGGCCAGGTTGAGGCAGCGGATGCCCTCTCGCATGGGAATACGGTACACCCGCTGGGGGTGCTTCCCCAACACCCGTTGTGGGAGACCGTCGGTCTCATTCCCGAACACGAGCACGGAGTTCGGCGTGTAGGGCGCGTCGAGGTAAGAGCGCTCCCCGTGGGAGGAAAAATAGAAGCATCGTTCGCGGGCGATCACGTGCCGGAACGCGCGCCACTCGGGGTGCACCCAGACGTCCACCTGGTCCCAGTAGTCGAGCCCGGCGCGCTTGAGTTCGTCATCTTCGAGAGAAAACCCGAGGGGCTCGACAAGGTGCAACGCCGTGTCGGTCGCCGCGCACAGCCGGGCCACGTTGCCGGTGTTGGGCGGGATCTGCGGTTCGATGAGGGCGACGGCAAGTCCCATTGGGGTCAGGGAGCCCGTGGCGCGGGCGTCGCGGCCGCCGCGCGGCTGCCGTCGTTTGCGCGCCACTCGGCCGAGCCGTTCTCGTAGATCTCTTTCTTCCAGACCGGCAGGCGTTTCTTGACCTCCTCGATCACATACCGGCAGGCCGCGAAGGCCTCGGCCCGGTGGGGGCTGGCGGCAACGGCCACGACGCTGGCCTGCCCTGCCTCGACGCGGCCCACCCGGTGCCGCAGCGCGACGCGCGTCTCCGGCCAGCGCAGCGCCGACTCGGCCAGGATCCGCCCGGCTTCGGCATCGACCATCGCGTCGTAGGCCGTGTATTCGATGGCCGCTACCGGCCCGTCTTCGGCGCTCCGACGCACGGAGCCGACGAACAGGGCCGTTCCGCCCAGGCCCAAGGCCGCGACCTCGGCGAGCAGCGCCACGGGATCAAGCGCGTCAGGCGTGAGAATCGGCACGTCAGCCACCCGCGATGGGCGGCAACAGGGCCAGCTCGTCCCCGTCGTTCAACAGCGTGGCATGGAGCGCGTGCGCGAGGTTTACAGCGACCAATGGCCGCTCGGGCAGGAGCGAGCCGTTAGGCACGCGGGCACGAAGGAACCGCACGGCATCGAGCACCGTAGATGGCCGCGGCAGTTCGAGGGTAACTTCTCCCTGGCCGACGATCTCCTCGTATTGAGCGAGCAACCGGCAGCGAACGGTCAGGCTGCCGCCGGGCGCGGGCGCGTCGAGCGGAAGGTGCATGACGAGAAGGATATGAGGGGATCGAGGAGGGCTCAAGCATGCTGATCACCGACGACCCTGGCCTCCGCCGGATTCTCACCGATGCGCGCCGGATCGCCGTGCTCGGGATCAAGCCCGAAACCCGGTCCCAGACGCCCGCCCACTACGTGCCGTTGTACCTCGCGCAGGCGGGGTACGAGATCATTCCCGTCCCCGTGTATTACCCGGAGGTGGCCGAGATCCTCGGCCAGCCCGTCTTCCGCCGCCTGGCAGACATTCCGGGCCGGATCGACGTGGTGCAGGTCTTCCGGAAACCGGAGGACATCCCCGCCCACCTCGACGACCTCCTGGCCGCCCGGCCAGTGACGGTCTGGCTGCAGTCCGGCATACGGCACGAAGCGGTGGAGACAGCGCTAGCCGCGGCGAGCATCGACGTCGTGCACGACCGGTGCATGATGGTGGAGCACGAGAGGCTGCTCGGGGAAAGCTAGGGAGGAGGCGGGCGCCTACCGCACGTCGTATTTCAGGAAACGGGCGAAGGCCGCGAGGAAGGCGACGGTCGCGTACAGCGCCAGGATCACGAGATCGGGCATGGCGCGCTGGATGAGAACGCCCAAGGGCTGAGTGACGGGCGTGTAGACCGGCAGTGAAGCAAGATCGAGGCGCGTGGGGGTCCCGCCTCCGGCGCCGCCGAACTGGAAGGTCGAGTTCCCCCCGCCACGCGGTCCGCCGGTCGTCGTCGTCGTGGTGGACCTGTTTGCGGGTGGCGTGCCGACTGCCCTACAGATGCGAATACCCCGCGTTTCGTCGCGGAGCGGAGGAATCGTGCGTGTGGGCAAGGGTCGAAACGAGAACGACCGCGTGAGCGGCCGTTATGGGGGGCTATCTGGGGGCGGCGGTTTCGTTGGCTTCGGCGACCAGGGCCCGCAGTTCCTTGGAGGGCTTGAACACGGGCACCGGCCGGGCAGCAACCTCTACCGGGTTACCCGTACGGGGATTCCGCGCCATGCGCGTCTTGCGCCGGCGAATCTTGAACGTGCCAAACCCCCGGATCTCGATGTTATGCTGCTCGGCCAGCGCGACTTTGACCGCCTCAAGGAACGCATCCACAACCCGGGCGCAGTCCTTTTTGGAGATCATAGGACCGGCCCTCCGCGCGATGGAGGCCGTGACTTTTTCGACCAAATCTGCTTTTGTCATGCCACCCCCTGACCGGTACCGCGAAATCCGTGGCCCAGACCCCAGAATTGTGGGATCGGGGCGCACAAGGTAGGGGGCTTACCTATTGACTGTCAAGAGCTTGGACGAACTCTTGGAAGTGCTTCCGCGCGTCGTGGGGACCTGGGGACGCCTCCGGATGGTACTGCACTGCGAAGGTAGGTAGGGTCCGGTGCCTGAGGCCTTCTACGCTGCCATCATTGAGGTTAACGTGCGTCACCTCAAGTTCTTTGGCACCAGTGACGTTCTTAGTCGTTCCCCTTACAGCAAATCCGTGGTTTTGGCTCGTTATCAGGACTCGTCCAGTCTCGATCTCCCGAACCGGGTGATTACCCCCTCGATGGCCGTATGGCAGCTTGGTGGTCTCCCCTCCGAAAGCCAGCCCGATGAGCTGGTGTCCGAGGCAGATACCGAACGTCGGGAGTCCTGAGGCCGCCAGTTCCCGTATGACCGGCATGGCGTAAGTGACTGCCGCCGGGTCTCCGGGGCCGTTCGACAGGAAAAGCCCATTGGGCTCCAATTCCCGGACCCTCGCAGCCGGGGTCTTGGCCGGAACGACGGTCACCCGGCAGTCCAGCGAGTTGAACATCCGAAGAATGTTCTCCTTCATGCCGAAGTCGTAGGCGACGATGTGGTATTTGGCCTTCGCGCTACCCACGACCCGCTCCTTCGTGATACTCGCGGCGGAGGCCAGGTCGAGACCTTCCATTTTCGGGCTCGCCTCGAGCCGTTTGCGGGCGTCGTCAGACGGCGTATCCCCCTCGGCAACGATCCCCCGCATTGCGCCCTTCTCGCGGAGGTACCGGGTGAGACGGCGGGTATCCACGCCTTCCACCACGGGAATGCCCTTCCCGGCCAGCCATTCGCCCAGGGACCCGGACGCCCGCCAGTTCGAGTATTCCTGGGAGAGCTCGCGAACGAGGATCCCCTGCACCTGGGGCTTCGAAGACTCCAGGTCTTCCTGGTTGATTCCGTAGTTGCCAATCATCGGCGCGGTCATGGTCACGATCTGGCCGGTGTACGAAGGATCGGTGAAGACCTCCTGGTATCCGGTCAGATTCGTCGTGAACACGACCTCCCCGGTCTCGGCAGAAAAAGAACGGCGCGTAGCTCCAGAGAACCACGCGCCGTCTTCGAGCAGGACGTAAGCCGGGTTCAGTTCTGGCCTCCCGGCGGCGTGGCCGGGGCAGCAGGCGGGGCCTGTGTGCCGGGGCTGGGCGTCGTCGTGCTGGGGGCCTGCTGGAGATTGAGGGGCAACGGGGCCACAGGGGTCGGCACCTGGATCTGACCCTCGAGAATCGACCTGGGCAGGGCATTCCGGGTGGAGAGGCCCGCGAGCACCAGCGAGAGCCCGAGGAAGATGCCCCCGCACCACCACGTGGCCTTGGTCAGGATCGTCACGGCTTGCCGGCCGCCGAGGAAGCTGTCGGTCGAGGCGCCGCCGCCCATGGAAGCGAGCCCCCCGCCCTGGCCGGCCTGGAGGAGGACGACCGTGACGAGCAGGAGCCCGTCGAGGATCAGCAAAGTCAAGAGGAGTATGAACATGGCGTTTCCGGCCGGGAAGATATCCGGCCCAAGGTCGCGGAGTCAATCGGTTGAGGCGGATAGACGGATAGACGGATGAAGGACATCTGCCCGCCAGAAAGGCTCGAACCCCCGGGCGAGATGGGTTTGGCGTGGCGCGAGCAAGTCACCATGGGCGATCGCGACGCTGGATCAGCTCGGTCATTGCGTCTTGAAGGTCAGACCGCCCAAGACCGCTACGGGCGTCGGGGTCAAGTTGTTGCCCAGCTGCCCGTCGCCGTTGAGGCCCCAGCAGTAGGCCGCCCCGCCGGCCGTGGGGCCGCAGGTGTGGAGCGAGCCCGCGCTCAGGGCCGAGAACATCAGGCCGCCGGAGACCGGGACTGGGGTTGTGTTGGTCCTGGTCGTGGTCGCGCTGCCCAACTGCCCCCACAAGTTATCGCCCCAGCAGTAGGCCGCCTCGCCGGCCGTGAGGCCACAGGTGTGGGACCCGCCGGCGCTCAGGGCCGAGAACATCAGGCCGCCGGAGACCGGGACTGGGGTCGTGCTTCTGGGCGTGGTCGTGGTCGCGCCGTTGTGCAGCGCCGAGTGGGGAGAAATGACGGACTCCTTACAGCCAGGCAGGGCAAGCAGCAATCCAAGCCCCGGGGCTAGCGCCCGTCGAAGCAACTGCCTCATACGAGTCGGAGAGTGGCCGTCCGGTGCGGAATCAGCCAGACACCCTGCATCGCGGTCACAGTAACCAAGTCGTGGAACCCGGACGCCCAAGATCCCTCCAACACCGACGGGGAAGGAACGCACTCAAGGTAGCTTCACGCGGTGGCTTCCCTAGCTCCCGCCCGGCCGCACACTACAGACGTGCAAGGCACTGTTCCGTAACGCAGGCACTACCGGCTGTTGACGATTTCCAGCCAGGCGCCTGCATCAATCGAGGCCCCGCCGACGAGAACACCGTCTATCTCTGGCTCTGCCAGCAGAGCGGCGATGTTGTCCGGCTTTACACTTCCGCCGTAGAGAACGGTGAGGTTGCGGGCGGCGACGCCGCGGGCCACAAACCAGGCGCGAATCGCGCGGTGTACCTGGGCGGCATCGGCTGGGGTCGCGTTGCGACCCGTGCCGATGGCCCACACCGGCTCGTACGCAATCGTGATGTCCGCCAGCGCGTTGGCATCCAGGCCCGCGAGTGCGCCGAGCTGGCGTTCGATCACCGCGACCGTCTGTCCGGCCTCCCGCTGATCGATCATTTCGCCAACGCAGAGAACTGCCTTCACCTGGTGACGAAGCAGGGCCCGCACCTTCTTCGCGGTGTCGTCTTCAGTCTCACCAAACACATGGCGACGCTCGGAGTGCCCCACGAGAGCGGCCCGGGCCCCGGCCTCCTTGGCCATGGGAACCGACAGTTCCCCGGTGAAGGCACCCTTGTCATCCCAATGCACGTTCTGGGTGCCAACGATGATCTCGGCCCGGTCCCGCGTCTCGCGCGCCACCGTTTCGAGCGACACCGCCGGCGGGAACAACCACACTTCACGCCCCGTAACCCTCCGGTATCGGGCAAGAAAACTCTTCAGGAACGCGCGGGCCTCCTCCGGCCCGAGGTGCATTTTCCAGTTCCCCGCGAAGATCCGGCTCACGCGTCGTCCAGCGCCGCGACACCCGGCAACGTCTTGCCTTCGAGGAACTCGAGCGACGCTCCGCCGCCGGTGGACACATGGCTCATGCGGTCCTGAATGCCCGCTGTCGCGACGGCCGCCGCTGAATCCCCCCCCCCCACGACCGTCGTCGCGCCACGCCCGGTGGCCTCCACCATGGCCTTCGCGATGCTCAGCGTCCCCTGGTCAAACGGAGGTACTTCGGCGACACCCATGGGTCCGTTCCACAGGACGGTTTTCGCCCGCCGAATCCGCGCGGCATAGTCGTCCCGGGTGCGCTGGTCGATATCGAACACTGCCTGGTCCCGGGGAATCGCGTCCCGGGCGACGCTGGTGGTCCGTACGCCGGGCTTTGCCTCGGCGGCAACCACGGCGCCCACGGGCACGACGATCTTCTTCCCCGCCCGGGCGATCAGGTCGCGGGCAAGCTCGACCTTGTCCCGCTCGACGAGGGATTTCCCGATTTCCAGCCCCATCGCGGCGAAGAATGTGCATGCCATGGCCCCGCCGATCAGGATCTCGTCTACCTTGGGGAGCATGGCCTCGATGACGTCGATCTTTCCCGAGATCTTGGCGCCTCCAAGGATCGCCACGAACGGCCGCTTCGGATTGCTCAGCGCGGTGCCGAGGTATTCGAGTTCCCGCTGCATGAGGAGACCGGCCACGGCCGGTTTCACGAGCCGTGCGACACCTTCGGTTGACGCGTGGGCCCGGTGTGCCGTGCCGAACGCGTCGTTGACGAAAATGTCTCCCAGCCGGGCGAACGACGCGGCCAGCGCCGGATCGTTGGTCTCTTCCCCGCTCCAGAACCGCGTGTTTTCGACCAGCGCCACCTGGCCCCGCTTGAGGTGACGGGACTGCTGTTCGGCCTCGGGGGTCGTGGGGTCCTCGATGAACGTCACCGGGCTCCCGAGCTGGCGTTCAAGCTCAGCGGCCACCGGCCGGAGAGAGTACTTGGGGTCCCGGCTTCCATTGGGCCGCCCGAGGTGGGACAGCAGTATGACGCGGCACCCGCGCCCCCTGAGCCAGGCGATGGTCGGAAGGGTGGCGGTAATGCGGGTGGCGTCGGCAACACGTCCGTCCTTGAGCGGGACGTTGAAATCGACTCGAACCAGCGCCCGCTCGCCTTCCAGCGGTTGGCCCTCCAGCGCGGAAAGAGTCCGCTTCACGCCAGGGTCTTGCCGATGAACTCCAGCAGATCCACACAGCGCGCCGAGTAGCCCATTTCGTTGTCATACCAGGACGACACGTGCACCAGCGTGCCGTCAATCACGCTGGTGGAGAGGGAGTCGATCGTGCTGGAGTGATAGTCGCCGTTGTAGTCGCTCGACACGAGCGGCTCGTCGCTCACCGCCAAAATGCCTTTGAGTGAACCGGTTGCGGCCTTCCGGAACGCACCGTTGACCTCGACCACCGTGGTCTTCCTGCTGACCGTGCACGAGAGGTCCACCAGCGACACGTTCGCGGTGGGCACCCGGAGCGCGATGCCATCGATCTTGCCCTTGACCTCCGGTATGGCCAGCGCGGTGGCCGTGGCGGCACCCGTGGTGGTCGGAATGATGTTGAGCGCGCCCGCACGGGCCCGCCGGAGGTCCTTGTGCGGCAGGTCGAGAATCCGCTGGTCGTTCGTGTAGCTGTGGATGGTGGTCATGAACCCCCGCTCGAACCCGAAGGCATCGAGGATGACCCGTACGACGGGCACGAGGCAGTTGGTGGTGCACGAAGCGTTCGACAACACGTGGTGTTTCGCCGCGTCGTACTTCTGGTGATTCACGCCCATGACGATCGTGAGGTCTTCCCCCTTGGCGGGGGCGCTGATGATGACCTTCTTCGCGCCGGCCACTAGGTGCGCCGCCGCCTTGTCGCGATCGGTAAAGAGCCCGGTGGCCTCGAGCACGATATCTACGCCGAGGTCCTTCCACGGCAGCTGCGCGGGATCCCTGACGGCGAGCACCTTGATCGTCTGTCCGTTGACCGTGAGCCCGTCCGCGGCGGCTTCGACGGTTCCGTCGAAGCGTCCGTGCACCGAGTCGTATTTGAGCAGGTGGGCGAGCGTCTTCGCATCGGTGACGTCATTCACCGCGACGACGTTCAGCGGGCTCTTGGCGGCGGCAATGACCCGCAACACGTTCCGCCCAATGCGACCAAATCCATTGATCGCGATCTTGACCGGCATGGCGTGATCCTACCTCGTCGAAACAGGCTCGTAATGTTGCGCGCGAATCTCGAACGGCTCCGCCCGCGCAAACGTCACCGCCATCACGGGGCCCCACCCGGCGCCGGCAAGGGCCTGTGCGGCTTCGCTCAGGGTCGCCCCCGTGGTCAGGACGTCATCCACGAGAATGGCGGCGGGCATTTCCGTCGCGCCGGACCCGTTTCGCCGCTCGGAGGGGGGTGGAAAAGCGGCGAAAGCTCCCGTCACGTTCGCCAGCCGAGCCTCTGGTGTCAACGATGTTTGCGAAGGCGTCTCCCGGGCCCGGCGGAGGGCTGTTTCGCTCACCGGGAGCCCCCAGTGCCCGGCCAGCGCCCGGGCGATTTTGCCTGCCTGGTTGTAGCCGCGCGACCTCAGCCGCTGCGCGCCCAGCGGGATCGGGATCAGGCAGCCGGACTCAGGCTTGGCGACGTCGCGGGCGATGATCGCGCCTACCAGCGTTGCCAGGGCGGGATAGTCATCGTACTTGAGGTGGTGAGCGACCTCCCGCGCTTCCGGCGTGAGCCACACGGCGCTCCGGACCCTTGTCAGTTCCGGCACCCACCGGGCGCAGAACCGGCACGGACCCACCGGAGGGAGCGGCTGGGCGCACCGGGGACACCCGGGGCGCATCGGCCGCAGGCGGACACGGCACACACCACACAACAGGGCGTCCGGGTCGGATTCGACCAGTCGCCCGCACGCGACGCACGCGTTTGGCAACAGGAGCCGGGCAACGTCGGACACCGCGAGCGCCCAGGCCGGACCGGGCATCAGCCGGCCAGTGCCCGATCGACGGCGGCCGCCATGATTTCCCACGGCGCCTGTGTGCCCGGAAAGAATCGCTGGAACGCCTGCGCGCCCTGGGAGACGAGCATCAGCCGGCCGTCTGCCGCCCGCAGTCCTTTCCGACGGCAGGATTCGACCCAGCGGGTCTCTCCGGGCGCGTAGACGAGGTCGAGGGCGGCGTGCGCGCCCTCAAGGCGGCTGTCGGGGAACGGCATCGCGTCTTCCCGCTTGAGCCCGAGGGGCGTGGCATTGATGGCGGTTCCCACCGTGCGGCCGTCGTCCACGAACGCGTCTGTGCCCAGTTCCCTGGCCCACTCCACGAAATCCCGCCCGCGTTTGGCGTCGCGTGACGCAATTCCCAAGCTCACGCCCTTTTCGCGCGCGGCGGCCGCGACCGCGCGCGCCGCTCCGCCCGTTCCCGCCACGACCCACGGCCCGACGGCATCAACCCGCCCCAACGCGTCCAGGACCCCGGCGACGTCCGTGTTGTCTCCCACGAGCCGGCCGGCTTCCGACCAGAACGTGTTTACCGCGCCCAGTTCCTTCGCCACCGGCGTGAGACGAATCAACAACTGGGCGACGGTGACCTTGTGCGGCACGGTGACGTTGCCCGCCACGCCCAAGGCCTCGAACGCGCGGATGACGTGCGGGATGGCGGCATGATCGGCGTGGACCGCCACGTACACGGCGTCCAGTCCCAGTGCATCGATGGCGGCATTGTGCATGACCGGCGACAGCGAATGCCGCACCGGGTCGCCCACGATGGCGAGGAGCCGGCTACTCGCGCCGACCCGAGTCACGATGCTCGCTGACGAGCCGATCCACCGACAGTCGGATCAGGTCATCCAGTTGCGTGTAGGTTTCACGATAGAGGTCCAGGTCGCCACCGAATGGGTCACTCACCTCGGCCTCGCCACCCGAACGCCCCGCGTATTCGCCCAGGACGTGCGTCCGGCCTTCCCCGCCCAGTTCGTCAACGCGGGCGCGGTGGTGACGGGCCATCGTCAGGACCAGGTCCGCCCCCTGGACGAGGTCTCGCGTCAGCAGGCGTGCGCGGTGAGCCGAGAGATCCAACTCGTGCTCGAGGCCAACGAGGTAGGCACCTTCCGAGGCGGGAGCACCGTCCCACGCCCCCGTGCCCGCCGAGACCACGGCGATCTCCGGGACACCGCGGCTGGTCAGTTCCCGGCCCAGCATGGCCTCCGCCAGGGGGCTGCGGCAAATATTGCCGGTGCACACCAGGAGGACGAGCGTCACGGGGCGTACCGGCCGACTCGGCGCCGCAACTCGGCGCGAGGAACGGCTCCCTCGCGTATCAGGCGCGGCTCGTCGTCCGTGCAATCCACCAAGGTGGACGGAGGAACGTTGCCCAGCACGCCACCGTCCAGGACGAGCAGCGTGCCCGCCCGAACGGCGTCCCCGAACCATTCCATGACGGACGCGGCACCGGGCGCGGGCGCCGTGCCCGGCTTGTTGGCGGACGTCGAGGTCACGGGGTGGCCAAGGGCCGTGATGAGGGTGGCCATGCCGGAGTGTGACGTATGCCGGACAGCAATTCCGCCTTCGGGGCCTCGTAGCGCATCGTGCAGCTTCCCTTCGCCCCCACGCAGCACCAGCGTGACCGGCCCCGGCCAGAATTCCTCCGCCAGCGCATTGGCCGCCGGGGTGAACGCGAGGCCGAACTTTTCCGCCATCGTGCGGCTCGACACGAGGAGAAGGAACGGCTTCCCCGGCTCCCTTCCCTTGAAGGCGGCCAAGCGGGCCACGTCGGGCGCGAGCGCGCGCGAGCCCAGTCCATAGACCGTCTCGGTCGGGTAGGCGAGCAGGCCGCCCCGGTCCAGGTGCGCCCTGGTGGCCGGAATAGCCGCCGTGACTTCCGTCGCGGTGGTGAATGGCAACGGGTTCATTGCCCCGCCAGCGCCTCGGCGATCACGAAATCGTCCGCCGTAGTGACCTTGATGTTGGTGGCCCGGTCCGGGACCAGCCGGACCGGGAACCCCGCCGCTTCGACGAGCGCGGCATCGTCCGTGACGTCCGGCACCGCGCCGTGATCCCGCCAGTGCTGGTAGCCCGCTTCGATTTGCGAGCGGGGGAATCCCTGGGGTGTCTGCGCCCGCCAAACCCCCGCGCGATCGACTGTTTCGGCCACCAGCTGCCCCGTGGCGTCCGCGCGCTTGAGCGTATCGGACACCGGGATGGCCGCAATGGCGCCATGGCCGTCCGACGCGGCGTGGATCACCGCGTCAATCGTCTCCACGCTCACAAACGGCCGCGCGGCATCGTGAACGAGGACCACGCGACAGGCCGGAGAGAGCGCGGCGACGCCGTTCAGGACGGATACAGTCCGCGAATCTCCGCCGGAGACCACTCGCAGGCGCCCGCCCGCGACGCCGGCGAGCCAGGCCGGCGGCTTCCGGGCCCAGAGCGCGGGGAGGACGACCACGATTTCGGCCACGCGCGGGTGCGATGCGAAGGGACGGATCGAACGAAGGAGCATCGGGACACCCCCGATGGCCCGAAACTGCTTCGGTTCCCCCGCCCCAGCCCGTTCGCCGCGCCCCGCTGCCGGGACGACGACGCCGACATCAGGCGGCGAGCCGGCGGGCGAGGTCGGCGACATGGGCAACAGGGATCGTGGCAATCGACGTGGACAGCTTGCCGCGGGCCGGGACGAACGCCTGGCGGAATCCCAGGCGCTCGGCCTCTGACAGCCGCCGCTCCGTGGCGGCCACCGGGCGAATTTCTCCACCCAGGCCAACCTCGCCAAGGAAAACGGCGTCCGGCGGAACGGCGCGGTCCTTGAGGCTGGAACAGAGGGCGGCAACCACCGCGAGATCGGATGCGGGCTCCACCAGGCGCATTCCGCTGGTCACGTTGACGAAGACGTCGAGATCGCTGAACCGAAGGCCGGCTCGGCGCTCCAGTACGGCCAGCAGTACCGCGAGGCGGCGATGATCCAGCCCGGTGGCGACGCGCTGCGGCGTGCCGAAGCCAGATTTGGCGGCGAGGGCCTGGATTTCCACGAGTACGGGTCGGGATCCTTCCAGGAGTGGCGTGACGGCCGACCCACTGATGCCGCTGTCGCGCCCCGCGAGGAACGTCTGCGACGGGTTCGCGACGGGCGTGAGGCCCGACGCGGTCATCTGGAAGATGCCAACCTCGTCCACCGACCCGAACCGGTTCTTGACGCAGCGCAGGATGCGGAAATCACTGCTGGACTCGCCCTCGAAGTAGAGCACCGTATCCACGATGTGCTCGAGCGTCTTGGGCCCCGCGATGCCGCCCGTGCGGGTCACGTGCCCGATGAGCAGAACGGCCGTGCCGGTTTCCTTGGCAAACCGCATGAGCCGGGCCGCGCACTCCCGTACCTGCCCGACGTTCCCGGGCGCGCCCTCGAGCTCATCGGTGTATGTCGTCTGAATGGAATCCACGATGAGGACCCGCGTGCCGCTGGCCGACGCCTGGGCGGTTATTGCGTCCAGCCGCACCTCGGGAAGCACCTGGACCCTGCCCGCGTCTTCGGTCAGGCGGGCGGCCCGAAGCTGAATCTGTTCCACCGACTCCTCGCCCGCGGCGTAGAGCACGGGCACCCCCGCCGCTTCCAGGCGGGCGGCGCATTGCAGCAGGAGCGTGGACTTGCCGATCCCCGGCTCGCCACCGATCAGGATCAGGGATCCCGGCACGATGCCGCCACCGACGACGAAATCCAGTTCCGCGATGCCCGTGCGCCAGCGGGTCGGGGTTCTGCCTGCTGCTATCTCCGACAATCGCACCGGGGGCGAGGCGGGCAGGACGCCCTTCCTGCCTCGCGCCGGGCCGGTGGTGCGCCCAACTGCTTCTTCAACCAGCGTGTTCCATGCTCCGCACCCGTCGCATTTCCCGGCCCACTTGGAATGCTCCGCGCCGCACTCGGTACAGCGGTAGACCGAGTGGCCTTTAGCCACGAGAGTCCTCGGAGTCCCGGCCGGTGAAGTTTTCGAACCGGGTGTGCTGCTTGTGGAATGCGAGCTTGAGGGTCCCGGTCGGGCCATTCCGGTGTTTGGCGAGGATAATCTCGGCCATGCCCTCCTGGCTCTCCTGTTCCACGAGCGACCCGTACATCTCGGCTCGATAGATGAACACCACCAGGTCGGCGTCCTGCTCGATGGCGCCGGAGTCCCGGAGGTCGGAGAGGACCGGACGCCGGTCTCCGCCGCGTTGTTCCGGAGCGCGGGAAAGCTGGGACAGCGCGATCACCGGCGTGTCGAGCTCCCGGGCGAGGGCCTTGAGCGACCGGGAAATGAAGCTGATTTCTTCCTGCCGACTCTCGGAGCGCGCGACGCCCCGGAGGAGCTGGAGGTAGTCGATGATGAACAGGCCAATCTTGTTCTCCACCTTGAGCCGCCGCGCCTTGGAGCGGAGTTCGAGCAGCCCCAGGGCCGGGGTATCGTCAATCCAGACCGGGGCCGTACCGAGAAGGCCGGCGGCCTTGGACATCTTGGGGTAGTCCTCGTCCCGGAGCTGGCCGCTCCGGAGTCGCTGCAGGTCCACGAAACTCTCCGAGGCAATGAGGCGCTCGACCAGCTGGTCCCGCGACATTTCCAGCGAGAAGATCGCGACCGGGACCTTGGCTTCGAGCGCCGCGTTGGCCGCGACATTCAGACAGAACGCCGTTTTTCCCATGGACGGCCGGGCCGCGACGATAATCAGGTCGCTGCGCTGGAAGCCGTTGGTCCGCGCGTCCAAATCTTTGAAGCCGCTCGGTACACCGCGTACCGAATCATCGCCGCGATGGCGCGCTTCTATGCGCTCCATGGCCTGCCACATCAGTTCCTTGATCCGGACGACCTCCTGGGTCCCGCGCTGAAAGGACACCTCGAAGATCTTCTGCTCCGCCTCGTCCAGCAGCGTGCCGACATCGTGCCGGCCCTCATAGGAGGCCTGGACGATGCCGGTCCCCACCTCGATGAGCCGGCGGAGCAGCGCTTTTTCCTTGACGATACGGCAGTGGTATTCGACGTTTGCCGCGGTGGGCACGACGTCCAGCAGGACGGCGATGTAGTCGAGGCCGCCCGCGGCCTCGAGCTCATCGTGGCGCCCGAGTTCCTCCTGCAGGGTCACCGGATCGACCACGGCGTGCCGTTCGAGCAGCGCCGACATGGCGCGGAACAGCCGCCGGTGCGAGTCCCGGTAAAACGCGGTTTCCTCGAGCATCTCGACGGCCTTCAAGGCCGCGTCGGCGTTCAGCAGCATCGCGCCGAGCACCGCCTGTTCCGCCTCGGGGCTCCAGGGCGTGTGCCGGCCGGCCGGCGCGTCAGCGTGCGTCGAGGAGTCGGCGTGCGATACGGACGTCATCCCAGGTCGGTTTTTTCCAGTTTGGGTTTCGCAACAGGGCCGCGGGGTGATACGTGACGATCAGCGGGATTCCCCGAAAGTCGTGGACGCGCTCGCGCATCCTGCCCAGCGATTCGCGGGTGTTGAGAAGCGTTTCCGCCGCCGTGGCTCCCATGGCGAGGATCACGCCGGGCTTGAGCAACTCCAATTGACGGTACAGGTAGGGCACGCAGGCGGCAATCTCGTCCGGCATCGGTTTCCGGTTTTCCGGCGGCCGGCACTTGACGACGTTGCAGATGAACACCCGGTCCCTCGGCAAGTCGATGGCCTCGAGGATCTCCGTCAGGAGGTCGCCGGCGCGTCCCACGAACGGCCGGCCGGTCTTGTCTTCGTTGGCGCCCGGGCCCTCCCCCACCACCACGAAGCGGGCGTCAGAGGGCCCTTCCCCGGGGACCGTTTTCGTGCGGCCCTCGCACAGCTGGCAGGCACGGCACTCGGCGATTCGGGTGGCAATGCCGCCCAGATCGAGCGATGCGAGCGGATCCGGGGTGAACAAGTCCTTCGGAGGCGCGACGATCGTGAGCCCGGCCGCCGGGATGGCCGGGGCGCCCTTCAACCATTTTGGCTCACCGGGCGGCGACGGCGCCTTCGCGTCGAGGATCACGCGCGACTCCCCCAGTTCGGAGCGTTGCCGGAGATAGTCCCGAAAGAGGCCCCGGGCGTCGGTCACAGCACGCGCTCGACGGCGTCGAGGATCCGCTCCGCGACGTCCCGCTTCGATAGCAGCGGCAGATTTGTGACCTCACCACCCCGCGCGATGATCGTGACGCGGTTGGTGTCCACTTCGAACCCTGCGCCGGGCTCGGCCGCGTCGTTGTGCACGATGAAATCGAGCTGCTTTCCCATGAGCTTCTCGCGTGCGCGGTCGAGCCCCCCGCCGACTTCGAGCGCGAAGCCCACCGCGACCAGGTTCTTGGGGCGCCCCTTCACCGTGCTGGCGAGGACATCGTCCGTCGGCTCCAGCTCGAGCTTGAGAGCGCCTTCCCCGCGCGGGCGCTTTGCCCCCGCGGGCGCCCGCGGGCGGAAGTCCGAGGGCGCCGCGGCCATGACCAGCACGTCCGCCCGCTTGAGCTCCCGGGCGACTGCGCGACGCAGGTCCTCGGTGGTCTCCACCGGCGTGACGGCGATGCCGACCGGGGCTTCGAGCGCGGTCGGGCCGGACACCAGGACCACGTCGGCGCCGCGGGCGAACGCCGCCGCCGCCACCGCATACCCCATGCGGCCGCTGGAACGATTGCTCAGGACGCGCACGGGGTCGATCGGTTCCCGGGTGGCCCCGGCAGTCACGAGCACGCGCTTGCCACGGAGCCGGCTGCCGGAGGACCGGAGAAGGCGCTCGATGTGCGCCAGGACCTCTTCGGGTTCGACCATACGGCCCGGCAAGTCGCTTGGGCCTTCGGCCAGCGCGCCGACCGCCGGCCCGACGATTTCCCAGCCCCGCTTCTCCAGGGTTGCGAGATTTTCCTGGGTGGCCGGGTGGGCGAACATGCGGTCGTTCATGGCGGGGGCGAGCAGGACCGGTCCCGTGCGAGCGAGGAGGCAGGCGCTCAGCAGGTCATCGGCCAGGCCCAGTGCCGCCCGCGCGATCAGGTTCGCGGTAGCGGGCGCCACGACGGCGAGTTCCGCGTCACGGGCGAGGTGGACATGGGCGAGGGATTGGCCGGGTTCCCACAGGGAGACAAGAACAGGACGGCCGGTGAGCGCTTCGAACGTCACCGGCCGTACAAATTCCGCTGCTGACGGCGTGAGGACCACATCCACCACCGCGCCAGCTTCGGTCAGCCGTCGGGCGATCGTGCAGGACTTGTAGCTCGCGATACCGCCCGACACGCCGAGCAAGACCCGGCGGCCGGCGAGGATCACGTTACGTCTCTGACCGACGGCGCCGAATGAGCCGGTAGGTAAGGCGGCCGGCGCTCAGCTCTTCGAGCGCCATCGTGGTGAGCTTCTTGGCCCGGTCTATGGAGCGGTCCTGAGGGAAGTCGTTCACGTAGCGCGCGAACTTGGCCGCAACCAGCATCGAGAGGTACTTCGTGCCGGCCTGCTTGGCGAGTTCGGTTGGGGTAAAGATCCGCATGTCGCTGTTCGTCTCCGCGTGCTGGTTGAAGGTCCGTAAGGGGTGTTTAATGTAACAGCATGGCGGTCTAGGCGCTCATTTGCGACGCCACCCGTTGCAGCTCCTCCCGGAGCTGCTGGGCCGCGAGTACCCGTTCGCCCCGCAGGTTCTCCGCGTCCAGTACGGACGCGACGTCGCGTATCGCCTGGTCCCGATCGTCGTTGACCACGATGTAGTCGTACTCGGCCGCCGCCTGGAACTCCTCCACCGCGCGCTGCAGCCTCGATCGCAGCTCCTTCGGTGGGACCTCCCCGCGGCCCTTGAGCCGCTCCAGCAGGACCGCAACGCTCGGGGGCAGCACGAAGATGCTGACCAGGTCATGCCGCCGCTCGCGAATCTTCCGCGCGCCCTGGACCTCGATATCCAGGAGAACGTGGCGTCCGGAACTCGTGATCCGGTCCACTTCCGACAGGAGCGTGCCGTAGAGGTTCCCGCTGTACTCGGCCCATTCCAGGAAATCGCCCCGCGCCCGCCGATGCTCGAAGTCGGGTTTCCGGAGGAAGAAGTAGTCGCGGCCGTCCTGCTCCCCCGGCCTCGGATCGCGGGTTGTGGCGGAAATACTGAACGCCACGGACTCCGGCCGTGCGTCGGCGAGAGCCTTGGCGATCGTCGTCTTCCCCGCCCCGGTCGGCGCCGAGATGATCAGGAGAAAGGGCTTCACTCGATGTTCTCCACCTGCTCGCGGAACTTCTCCAGCTCGCCCTTCATGGCGATGACGGCCTGCGCGATCGGCGCGTCGTTGGCCTTGGACCCGATGGTGTTGATCTCGCGGAGCATTTCCTGCCCGAGGAACCCCAGGCGTCGGCCAACGGCCGCCTGCTCACCCAGTGCGCCGCGGCACGCCGCGACGTGCGTATCGAGCCGGATCAGCTCCTCGCTGATGTCGAGGCGGTCTGCCAGCAGCGCAATTTCCTGGGCCAGCCGATTCTCGTCCATCGGGCGGCCATCCAGGAGCTCTGCCACGGTCTTTCGTAACCGATCGCGCTCGGCCACCATGCGATGCGGAGCCCGGGCCGCCACCTGTTCCGCATGGGCCGAAATCAGGTCCAGCTGGCGCCCCAACTCGGCCGCCAGCGCCTGCCCCTCGCGTTCCCGCATGACCAGCACCGCCTCAACCGCCGCCCGGACGACCGGCTGCACTTCGGCGAGCGTCGCCGGCGTTTTCTCACTGACGCCGAATGCCAGCACCTCGGGCTGCCGCGCCACGAAACTCAGCTCAACCTCGCCCGGCAGGCTGAGCGCCGTCTTGAGCTCACGGAGCGCACCGACAATCTCCCGTGCCCGCTCGAGGTTCACCTGCACCGCCGGGGGATGCTCGGCGGCTTCCTGCCAGCGCGCGGTGACGGCGACATGGCCGCGTTCGAGACGCTCCCGCAGGAGTTCACGCAGTTCGGCTTCCAGGAGCTGCAACTCGCCGGGCAGCCGGAATTGCGTACTCAGGTGTTTGTGATTGACGGTGCGGATTTCGACCTGGAGTCTGCCGCCGCGGACGGGGCCTTCCGCGATACCGAAGCCGGTCATGGATCGAGGCATGGGCGGAAAAGGTACCTCTACCGCCCTAGTTCCTGAACTCCCACTTCACGCCGAAGGTCTGCGCGTTCCGCGGATAGTGCTGAAACCCCGGCACATAGCTGTCCAGCGTGTTCCACGCGTTCCGGAGGTCCCAGAACGCCGTGAACCCGACCAGCTGAACCGCCAGGAACATCTCAATGAAGTTGAGGGCATTCAGGGGGATGCGCGCACCGCCGGCCGTTCGGCCGGCTACTCCCGCGCTCCAGGACTCCGCTGCGATCTGCACCTTGAGGTCGAATGCCCCGCTTCGGAACGTCCGCCAGAACTTAGACCGGAACGTAACAGCGCCGCGGAAGTGATTGGGCGGCTGGAAATCAGCGCCCCCGCTCACCGGGTGCGCGTACCAGCCCTCCAGCGTCAGGGGCCTGATGAGCTGCAGGCGGAAGTCGGACACGGCGTAGAGCGACGCAGCCATCGGAGAGGCGGCGGGCACGAGGCGCAAGTCGGAAAATGGGTGTGGCGTGTACGCTCCCCGCCGCACCACGCCGATCGAGGCGCCGGCCAGTCGGGTATCGAGCACCAGTCGCGCGGACCGGTCCACCGTGCGACGCACGGAGTCCTTGACCAGCGCAGGCGCCTCGGGTTCGCGGTCATACGTTGCCTCACCGACCAGCGAAACCGGCCCGCGATACAACGCCAAGGCCGCGTGACCGCGCCGTCCCACCCGGTCGCCGGCATACGCGGAGGCCCTGGCATCTCCCGAGACGAGTATGCCGGGCCACAGGACCCAGCCTGCGCGCCCTTCCAGTGCCTGCTTCGTGGGGCCGTCCGACAAGCGGCCGGAGAGTTCGGCCGCGCCCCGCGACGTGGCGTAGCGCGCCCGGCCGATCGCGAGGCGGATCGTTCGATCGCCGAGGATCGTGTCGGCTCCCCACGAGACCGAGGCCACGTCGAGGGTTCCGGAGAAACCTCGGCGGTCGGCCCGCGCGGCAGCAAACAACCGGAGGGATGCGTCGGTGCGGGCACCGTGGCGCGCCGGGGTCCCGGCGGCGGCGCCAAGCCCGACCACGGCGTCGTGGTCGTCATTCTGCCGCCGGTACTGATAGACGGCACCGGACGTCGGAGTGGGTGCCCATTCCACCCTTCCCCACGCCTCGAACGCCTGGTCCGTTCGGGTAGACAAGGGCGCACCGTTGCTGGCGAAGAAATCGGCGCCGAGGTTGAGGGCGAGGCCGGCCGGCCAGCGCTTTTGAAAGAGTCCCGCGTATTGCCCGGTGCCGAAGTCGCCGCTCGTGACCGCAACCATGGACCGGGTGTCCATCGTCTGGTGGCGGTCCGACTCGAGGTACACCCGCAACTGCGCCGGCAGCACCTCGATATCAACACGCTGGAGAATCGTGAGAGGAATACGGGAGGGATCTATGAACAACGAGTCGCCGCCGAGCGGAATAACCGGCACGCCGTCGCGGTATACCTCCAGGGTCGCCGCCCCACGGCCGCCGTACGCGACGTACTCAGGTTGACCCAGGAACCCCACACGCGCCACATACGCGCCTGGGATGGTCGCGAGCAGGTCGGCCAGCGACATCGCGCTCGACCACGCAACGGAGTCGCGAGTAAACGTGTAACGAGACCGGGGCGGTAGTGGCCCAACCGGCACGTCGGCGGGGGCCGCGCGGGGCGGAATTGCCCGGGCGGCCGAGTCACTCTTTGGCAGGGCGGCCTTGGTGGTGTCCTGCGCCCACAGCGGGGCCGACGGCAGGCCCAGGCACAGCGAGAACGCGGCGACGGCCGCGGTCCGCCAATGCCGCATCAGCCGCCGGCGCGCGTCAGGATGAACTCGGAGAAGAGCCGGACGCCGATCCCGGTCGGTCCCTTGGCCATTGGGGCGGTATCCCGGTCGGTGTACGCGGTTCCCGCGATGTCCAGGTGCGCCCACGGGAAGCCATCCACGAATTCCCGCAGGAACCAGCCGGCGGAAATGGACCCGGCGCCTCGGCCGCCAGAATTCTTCACGTCGGCCACGTCGGATTTGTTGAGCTCGCGGAACTCGTCCCAGAGCGGCAGGGGCCAGCAGCGCTCGCCGGCCGATTCCCCCGCCTTGCGGATCTCGCTGATGAGTTGCTCGTCGTTCCCCATGAGCCCGATTGCCTGGCTGCCCAGCGCCACCGTGATGGCACCCGTGAGCGTTGCGGCATCGATGACGCACGCCGGCTTGAAACGCCTCGCGTGAGACAAGGCGTCGGCCAGGATCAGACGCCCTTCCGCGTCGGTGTTCACGATCTCGATCGTCTTGCCGAAATGGCTCTTGATCACGTCACCCGGCTTGATCGCGGTGCCGGATGGGAGATTCTCGGTGGCCGGAATGAGGCCGACCACGTTGACCTCCGGCTTGAGCTGGCCCAGCATCTCGAACGTGCCGAGTACGGCCGCCGCGCCCGACATGTCGTACTTCATGTCCTCCATGTTCTGCGCCGGCTTGATCGAGATGCCGCCGGAATCGAACGTGACGCCCTTCCCCACGAGGCAAATCGGCGCGCTCTTCTTGGTACCGTGATACTCCAGCGAGATGAGCTGGGGGTCTTCCGCGGACCCCTGCGCCACGGCCAGGATACCGCCCATGCCCGCCTTCTCCAGCTGTTGCCGGCCGATCGCCGTCACGCGGAACCCGTAGGCCTGTCCCAGCTGGCGAGCGATCGTGGTCAGGTAGGTCGGTGTGCAGACGTTGCCCGGCAAGGCCTGGAGGTTCCGCGCCAGCCGCTGACCCACGGCGATCGCGGCGCCGATCTTCCGGCCGCGCTCCATGTCGGCGCGGTCCTCCCGGCTGGCGATCAGTTCGAACGAGCGAAGCTTGACACGCTTTTCGTCCGGCGCCTTGAGTTCCTTGAACTGCCACGCGCCCTGTCCGGCCCCTTCCAGCGCTACCTGCCCGATGGCGGTGGGGGTAATGCCGCCCCGGCCTTCCGGCGGCACGAAGAACGCCATCGATTCGGCACCTGCGGCGACGGCTTTCCGGGCGGCGATCGAGGCCGCGCGCCGGAGCGCGCCGCGGGTGAACTCTTCTCCCTTGCCCAGGCCCACCAGCATGACCCGTTTCGGACCCTTGGCAGGGTAGACGACGGCGGTTTCGTCGCGTTCACCCTTGAAGTCGCCGCTGTCGAGCACCCGGCCGAGCGCCCCCTGGAGATGGGACTCAAGCCCGAGGAGGGAGGACGGGACCTTGCCGTTGGTCGTATTGGAAGTCCCCAGCGCGATAGCCAGGAACGGGGCGGCGATACGTTCGAGGGGAACGACCCGAACATCAGATTTCATCGGGCCCCGAAGGGTGTGAAGGTTGGTGAATGAACAAAGCGCCCGGCGGGCGCTGTTGGGGGCGAAAGCTTAGCCGCAGGTTCGACTTACGGCAAGCGGAACGTGACCATAGCGAATGAGTATGCCCAAGGTGGGAGTCGAACCCACACGCCGTTGCCGGCACGGGATTTTGAGAACG
>SHZT01000013.1 GCA_009692185.1 Gemmatimonadota bacterium
CCGCGCACGAAGATCAGCCCCGGTCTCGCTGGAACCGCCGGCGAATACTTGGTTGCCGGCGAGCTGTCGCGTCGAGGCTACATCGCCTCACTGACGCTACGCAATGCGAGAGGCATCGACGTCCTCGTGTCGGACGAGGATGCGCGCCGTGTTAGCCGCTGCCATGATGAAGGCAGAGAAAATAACAATGTCTTGTAAAAAATGAATGAACCACGCCCAAAATATTCCGTTTGTCTCCACGACCGACTTGGCAAGCAACCACCCCAACAAGCCTGCCATGAGTGCCCCCACTATTCCGTTGGGCATGCCGCGAAGATGCGGCGCACCAAAGGCAGCAGCCGAAATGAGAAGTATATAGTCGGTATCAACAGAGCCAACGAGCGGCACAATAACGCCAAGACGGTAAACCACTTCTTCGGAGAATGAATTGGAGAGGGAGAACAGCAGAACCCACGGCAGGTAGGGTACGAGTTGCTTTAGGCCACCGCCAGATTTACGGAACTGCAAATAGACAAAGGTGGATGTGGCGAGGGTGATGAAAATCGACAGACTGACTCCGAGGCTATGCCATGATTCACCTTCCGAGATTCCCAGCCACGAAACCCCTTTGGCGGGAGCTGCAATATTGCCCGGTGTGAGGAAAGCCGAGAAGTTCGCTCCATTCACGAAATAGACGGCGAACAAAACAAGCGTGGCCACACCTAACAGCAGAGCCTGATATTTTGATTGGGTGTTGATGTATCCCAGCCCGCTTACAGAAAACGGCGACTTTTGCGCGAACCGACTGAGGTTCAGGATGACTGCCGTAGCACCAATGACGATAACCAACGCGATCATGACTTCCATTCTGCCGGGGTCTGGACCAGTTCGCCGACGACCGGCGTCCCCAGCAGGGCGAGGGCCCCTTCGGCGTGCGTCTGGTCCATGCCGACCTTGAGGCCCCGCCAGGCCCGGTTCGGGACGGAGAACGTGATCGAGTAGATCTGCCCGTTCACCGCCTCGATGATGAACTCGGTGCCGTACGAATAGCGCTCCAGCTCCCGCGCCTGCGGATTGGGCTGGGGGATCTGCGGGCCGATGGCGGAGAACATCACCGCCACGGCATCGTTGGGCGAGATGGGGAGCGGCCGGATGATGGTCGGGTAGTTCGACGGGCTGAAGGCGACCGTGAACGTGGGCCCGGACGTGGCCAGCAGGGCAATGGCCAGGAGGGCGATGGCCGCCCCGGCGCCCGCGAGGAACTGTTTCTTCCGGAGGAACCGGAGGGCCTTCATGAGCGCCGTGAACCGCGGCCGCGGCGCCCGGGGCTGCTGGGTCACCGGCGCGCTGGACTCGGGCATCGGCCCCGAGATGCCCGTGGGGCGCTTGATCATCTGCGACGCCCGCGCCAGCTCCTGCATGACCATGACGTCGCTGGCCCGGCCGCCTTCTTTCTCGCGGGCACACGCCGGGCATCCCCGCGGGTTGGAATCGTTGTACGGGATCTTGTGCTTGGGACAGCGGATCATCGGCATGGAGCGGCGCTCAGATCGTCGGCAGCGTGATACCGCGCTGGGCCTGGTACTTGCCCTTCCGGTCAGCGTACGACACGTCGCACACGTCGTCCGGGTTTGCCTCGAAAAACAGCACCTGCGCGATCCCTTCGTTCGCATAGATACGCGCGGGGAGGGGCGTCGTGTTGGAGATCTCCAGCGTCACGAAGCCTTCCCACTCCGGTTCGAAGGGCGTCACGTTGGTGATGATCCCGCACCGGGCATAGGTGCTCTTGCCGACGCACACGGTGAGCACGTTCCGGGGAATCCGGAAGTACTCCACCGACCGCGCCAGCGCAAACGAGTTGGGCGGCACGATGCACTCGTCCCCCTCGTGCTCGACGAATGACTTGTCGCTGAAGTTCTTGGGGTCCACGACGGACGAGCGCACGTTGGTGAAGATCTTGAACTCGCGCGCCACGCGCATGTCGTACCCATAGGACGACACCCCGTACGAGATCACGCCCTGGCGGACCTGGCGGTCAGCGAAGGGCTCGATCATTCCGTGTTCGGTGGCCATCTGGCGAATCCAGCGGTCAGGCTTGATAGACATGGCGGAAGATACCCCTCGTTAGTCCTTGTGCCACATGGCCTTTGTGGATACTCTCTCGCGTGCGCCAGTACATCCCGCTGGTCCTGCTGACCGGGTTCGTGATCTTGAACGCGGCGGCCATTCTGGTCGGCTCCCACCTGCTGTCGCCGACCCGGCCTACAGCCGTCAAATCCACCCCATATGAGTCAGGAATGCCGCCCCTGGGGGACACCCGCCAGCGGTTCAGCGTCAAGTTTTACCTGATCGCCATGCTGTTCATCGTCTTCGATATTGAGACCGTATTCATGATACCCTGGGCCGTGACCTTCCGGCAGTTAGGCCTGTTCGGGCTGATCGAAATGCTCGTGTTTATCGTTATCCTGCTGGTGGGATACGTCTACGCGTGGAAACGGGGAGCGCTGGAGTGGGAGTGACGCCATGAAGACCGTCTCACCGCACGGCTCCGAGAACTGGCTGACTACCAAGATGACCTCCCTGGTCGATTGGGGCGTCAATTGGGGCCGGGCTAACTCGCTGTGGCCCATGCCCTTCGGTACCGCGTGCTGCGCCATTGAGTTCATGGCCACCGCCGCCAGCCGGTTCGACCTCGCCCGGTTCGGCATGGAGCGCATGAGCTTCTCGCCCCGGCAGGCGGACGTGCTGATTTGCGCCGGTCGTCTGCCGTTCAAGCTCGCCCCGGTCATTCGCCGCATTTACGACCAGATGCCCCAGCCCAAGTGGGTCATCTCGATGGGCGCCTGCGCATCCTCAGGCGGCATTTTCGACAACTACGCCATGGTGCAGGGGATCGACACCGTGGTCCCGGTGGACGTCTACGTTCCCGGCTGTCCGCCCCGGCCCGAAGGCCTGCTCTACGGCATCGGCCTCCTCCAGAAGAAGATCAAGGGCGAAACCTTCCGCGATGCGGCGATCCGGGAAGAGCACCCCCTGGACCGGCGGGGCTTGAGCATGGCGCCGGAGCGCATTGACGAGCTCTCCGAGCCGTTCGGCAACTCCGTTCATCAAACCCGCTCGGCCTGAGCCGGCGTTGAATCCGTCGGTCGCGGCGCTCAGGGAACGATTCGGCGGTGCGGTCACCCGTTCGTTCGAGTCGTGCGGTGACACGATCGTGCATGTGGATGCGACCCGCGCCATTGAGATCCTCCGGTGGCTCAAGGACACGCCGGGCCAGGACTACAACTACCTCGCGGATATCACCGCGGTCGAGCACCGTGACGGCGAGCGGCCCATCGAGATTGTCTACGAGTTGTTCTCGCTCACGCGGAAGGTCCCGCTCCGGGTGAAGGTCGAATTGCCCAAGGCCGAGGAGCTTGCCGTGGATAGCGCGGTGCCGATCTGGGCCGGGGCAAATTGGCTGGAGCGGGAAGTGTTCGACATGTTCGGTGTCACGTTCCGGGGCCATCCCGACCTCCGGCGCATTCTCATGTGGGAGACCTACGCCGAGGGCTACCCGCTCCGGAAGGATTTCCCCCTGCGGGGCCGGTTCTCCCGGTCCGAGCAGGTGCGCCAGGCGCTGAACGCCAATCCCGAAGCGCACTATTCCATGGAAGAGCTGGCCATCGCAAACGTGGCCCACGAACTGCCCGCGGAAATCCGCGACCGGCTCGCTCGCGGCCAGCGCGGCGTGATTCCGGACCCCGAGGGTGGCCGTGGCTGAGAAACGGGTCATGGAAATGGCGCTGGCGACCACGGGGATCGATTCCGCCGGGCGGCCGGTGCGCATTCCGCTCGGCGTCGAGGGAGAAGACGTAGAGCCCGAGCTGGGCGGCGAGCACATGCTCTTGAACCTGGGTCCCCAGCACCCGGCGACGCACGGTGTCCTCCGGCTTGTGGTGGAGCTGGACGGTGAAGTCGTGGTCCGATGCGTGCCCCACGTGGGCTACCTGCACTCCGGCTTCGAGAAGCTCGGCGAGTACCGCCACTACAACCAGATTATCCCGCTCACCGACCGCACCGACTACCTGGCCCCGATGTCCAACAACGTGGGGTTGGCACTGGCGGTCGAGAAGCTAATGGGCCTGACGATTACGCCACGCTGCACGGTGCTCCGGGTCATCGCGTGCGAAATGAGCCGGATCATTTCGCACCTCGTGTGGCTTGGCACTACGGCGATCGATATCGGGGCGTTCACGCCCTTCCTGTGGACGTTCCAGGAACGGGAGAAGATCTACGATCTCCAGGAGGCCTGGACCGGCGCCCGGCTCACGACGAGCCTGACACGCGTCGGCGGCCTCATGGCCGACATTCCCGACGGGTTTGTCGAGGGACTGCGAACGTTCTGCCAGAACTTCCACAAGACGATCGACGAAGTGGAACGCGCGCTCACGCGGAACGGCATTTGGGTGGCGCGCACGCAGGGCATTGGGGCGTTGTCGGGTGAGGAGGCGATCAACTGGTCCCTCTCCGGCCCGATGCTTCGCGCGTCCGGCGTGGACTACGACGTCCGGAAGGACCGCCCGTACCTGGGCTACGAGACCTACGACTTCGACGTCCCGATTGGCGAAGTCGGCGACGTCTACGACCGCTACCTGGTGCGAGTCGAGGAATTGCGGCAGTCGAACCGGATTCTCGAGCAGGCGCTGGACCGTCTGCCCGATGGCCCGATCAACGTGGACGACCACCGCGTGATCCTGCCGCCCAAGCATGCCGCCATGAGCGACATGGAATCCATGATCCATCACTTCAAGCAGGTCATGGAAGGCGTGAAACCGCCGGTAGGCGAAGCGTATCTGCCCATCGAGAGTCCCAAGGGCGAGCTGGCGTACTACTTCGTGTCGGATGGCACGGCGAAACCGGTCCGGTGGCGTATCCGGCCGCCGGCGTTCATTAACCTGGCGGCCCTGCCGAGAATGGCCGAAGGCCATTTGCTCTCGGACCTCATCGCGATCAACGCCAGCGTGGACATCGTGATGGGCGAAGTAGACCGATGAGCGCGCACGATACCGCCCCGCACACGCCGGTCTTCACCGGTGTCGTCCGCGCGAAGCTCGACGTCGTGCTGGCCCGCTATCCCACGAAACGCGCCGGCCTTCTACCGGCGCTCTGGATGGTGCAGGAGGCGCGCGGCTGGATTTCCGACGACGCCATGGCCGAAGTGGCCCAGGTGCTGGAACTGACGCCGGCCTACGTGAAGGGCGTGGCGACGTTCTACACCATGTATCATCTGCACCCGGTGGGGAAACACTTCGTGCAGGTCTGTACCACGACGCCGTGCAATATCTGCGGCGCCGAAGGCGTGGCCGAGGCGTTTCTCAAGCACACGGGATGCGGAGACCTCGGCGCGACATCGCCCGATGGAAAGTGGACGGTCATCGAGGTCGAGTGCCTGGGTGCGTGCGGTTTCCCGACGCCCGTGCTCGTCAACGACGACTTTCTCGAGAACGTCACCGCGGAGAAGGTCCCCGAAATCGTGAAGAAGTATTCGGCCTGATGGGATACCCGCATAAGTCGCACCCGAAAGAGACGGTCGTGCTGTCTCAGTACTTCGGCGACGCCGAGGCGCGGACGTACGACGGGTGGGTGAAGCGCGGGGGCTACCAGGCCTTGCAGAAGGTGCTGGGCATGACGCCGGTCGAGGTTACGGACGTGGTGAAGGCGTCGGGCCTTCGGGGCAGGGGCGGCGCGGGGTTCCCGACCGGCCTCAAGTGGTCGTTCATGCCGAAGGAAAAGTCCAAGCCGCACTATCTCTGCTGCAATGCCGACGAATCGGAGCCCGGGACATTCAAGGACCGCGAGATCATGCGGTGGACGCCCCACGCCCTCATCGAAGGCTGCGCCATTGCTCAGCTAGCGATCCAGGCAGAGGTCTGTTTCATCTACATCAGGGGTGAGTTTACCGATCCGTGGGCCGTCATGGAGAAAGCGGTCGAGGAGGCCTACGCCAAAGGGACACTCGGCGCCAACGCGATGGGCTCCGGCAAGCGGATTGATATGCACCTGCACCGGGGCGCGGGCGCCTACATCTGCGGCGAAGAGACCGCCCTCATGAACTCCATCGAGGGCAAGCGCGGCAATCCGCGCATCAAGCCGCCGTTCCCCGCGGCCCAGGGTCTTTTCGCCCTGCCGACGACGATCAATAACGTCGAGACGCTGGCCGCTGTGCCGCACATCATCAACCGGGGCGCCGACTGGTACAAGGCGCTGTGTCTCTCGAATCCGAAGAGCGTCGGGACCAAGCTCTTCAGCGTGTGCGGGCACGTGCAGAAGCCCGGTAACTACGAGATCACGTTGGGTTACCCGCTCAAGGACCTGATCTACGACATGTGTGGCGGCGTGCTCAAGGGTCGGACCCTCAAGGCCTGCATTCCCGGGGGTTCATCTGTTCCCTTCCTTAATAGAGAAGAGTCGGAAGGGTGCCTGCTGGACTACGAGGGGTGTGTCGCGGCCGGGTCCATGCTGGGTTCGGCGGGCTGCATCGTGTTCGACGACTCGGCCGACATGGTCTACCAAACCATGCGCCTCGCCAAGTTCTACGCCCACGAGTCCTGCGCCCAGTGCACCCAGTGCCGCGAAGGCACGGCGTGGACCGTCCGCATTCTTCAGAAGATCCTGGATGGCGACGGGACATCGAAAGACCTGGACCTCCTACTCGACCTCGCCGACCAGATGACCGGCAAGACGATCTGCGTATTGTCCGATTCTTGTGCGGCGCCGGTCGTGTCCGGCATCAAGAAGTTCCGCGGCGAGTTCGAGGCTTACTTGAAGGGCGCTCGCCGGGCCCAGGTCGCCGTGGCGTAGTGGCCGAAGAACTCGTCAAGCTGACCATCGAGGGTGTCGAGCTGTCGGTCCCCAAGGGGACGACGATTCTCGAGGCCGCGAAGCAGGCCGGCGTCTTGATCCCGCACTATTGCTATCACCCGGCGCTTCCGGTGGCCGGCGTATGCCGCATGTGCCTGGTTGAAGTCGAGAAGACCCCAAAGCTGCAAATCGCCTGCGCGACCACCGTGGTGGAAGGTCAGGTGGTGAAGGTCTTCTCCGACCAGTCGGTGAAGGCGCGCGAGTCGGTCCTCGAGTTCCTGCTCATCAACCACCCGCTGGATTGCCCCATCTGCGATCAGGCGGGGGAGTGCGAGCTCCAGGACTACGTGTTCCAGGAGGGCCGCGCCCGCACCCGGTACAGCGAGTTCCCCAAGCGGTTCAATCCGGTCGAGGACTTCGGGCCCGACGTTCTTTACGTGCCCAACCGGTGCATCCTCTGCACCCGGTGCGTGCGGTTCATGGAACACGCGGCGGAAGAAGAGGTCCTGAACGTGAGCGAACGCGGGGACCGCGCGTTCATCGGCATCCACCCGGACAAGCGGCTGGATCACCCGTGGGCCGGTAACGTGGTGGACCTCTGCCCGGTGGGCTCGCTCCTCTCCAAGGACTTTCTGCACCGCGCCCGTGCGTGGGAACTGGACAAGACCGCGTCCGTCTGCACCGGCTGTTCGCAGGGCTGTAACACCAATCTGGACACGCGCAACAACATGGTGGTGCGGATCCAGCCGCGGGCGAACACCGACGTGAACCGGTATTTCATCTGTGATCACGGCCGGCTCTCGCACCGCTGGATGAACCGGGGCGACCGTATCGAGGCGCCGCTCCTGAGCCATGGGCACGAGCTGACGGCCGTGGACTGGGATCACGCGCTGGATCGCGCGGCGCAGATCATCAAGGGCTGTTCGGGGAAGGGCGTGGCGCTCGTGTCGCCCGGCGCGTCACTCGAGGCCCTCTGGCTCGTGCGGAAGCTGTTTACGGGCTTAGGGCTAACCGGCGCCTTCCGGGTGGAACGCGTGAAGGGGGAGTCGCCGCTGCCGGGCGTGCCGGGCCTGGCCCTCCGGGAAGAGCGGGCTCCGAACGCCACGGGCGCCCGGCTCCTCGGCTACACCGAAACGTTCGACGAGGCGCTCAAGACCGTGGAGGACGCGTCGCTCGTGGTGGTCCTGGACGACGCGCTGACCGGCGTCAGCGCCGAAACGCTCGCCCGCGTGCCCAACCTGATCTACTGCGGAACCGTGCTGCCGGATGCGGCACGCGGAGCGCGGGTCATCCTGCCGCTCGCGAATGTCGCCGAGGAGGACGGCACGTTCGTGAACCGGGACCGCCGCGTCCAGCGCTACTTCCAGGCCAGGGCGACGCCGGGCATGGCGCGACCCGCCTGGTGGGTCCTCAGCGAATTGTTGCAGGGCCTGGACCGTGGCGAGTCGGCCGGCGTCGCCGGCGATGTGTTCGACGTGATCGCGAAGACGGAGCCGGCGTTCGCCGGCCTTTCCTACGGCGCGCTCGGCGCGAAGGGCGCCGTCCTCCCGGATCAGGCCACGGCAGGGGCCCGCGCGTGACGCCCGAACTCAAGGGTGAAATCCTGCTCGGGCTGGTCAAGATCGTCGTCGTGTTTGGCGCGTTGCAGCTCATCGTCATGAACATCGTATGGGCCGAACGGCGGGTAAGCGCGTGGATGCAGGACCGGCTGGGCCCGAACCGGGTGGGGCCTCAAGGTCTCTTGCAAGGCGTGGCCGATGGCCTCAAGAACATGCTCAAGGAAGAGACCATGCCCGCCAACGCGGAGAAGGGGCTGTTCGTGCTGGCCCCCGCGCTGGCGTTCATTCCCGCCATGATGACCCAGGCGGTCATTCCGTTTGCGTCCCCGTTGCCGGTCCGGTTCGACTGGACCTGGCCCCTCGTCGGCCGCATCGCGTACGACGGCGCGATGCCCATGGTCATCGCCGACCTCCCGGTCGGGTTTCTCTATATCCTCGCGCTCACCAGCCTCGGCGTGTACGGCGTGGTGCTGGCGGGGTGGTCGTCGGGCAGCAAATACTCGTTGTTGGGTGGCCTCAGGTCTTCCGCCCAGCTGATCAGTTACGAGATCGCGGCCGGCATGAGCCTTATCGCGGTCATGATCCTGTCGGGGAACGTGTCGCTGACGGCAATCGTGGCGAAGCAGCAGGAGTCGGTGTGGTTCGTCTTCGCCCTGTCTATTTCGTTTGTCGTCTTTCTCGTGACCGCATTTGCCGAGACCAACCGGTTGCCGTTCGACATGCCGGAGACGGAGTCCGAGCTGGTAGCCGGGTATCACGCGGAATACAGCTCGATGAAGTTCCTGGTCTTCCTGGTCGCCGAGTACGCAAACCTGTTTACCGCATCGGCCCTGATGGCCACGCTCTTCTTTGGCGGGTGGGACATTCCGTTCACCACCTGGGACCAGGGAGCGCCCACCGTGCTCAAATCGCTGGTGACCCTGGTCCTGTTCCTGACCAAGACCCTGAGCTTCTGCTTCGTGTTCATCTGGGTGCGCTGGACACTGCCCCGGTTCCGGTTCGACCAGGTCATGCAGCTGGGCTGGAAGTTCCTGCTTCCGCTGGCCATCGCGTACGTCATGGTCATTGCGACCAGCGTGTATGCGCTGGACCTGGCGGGCGTGGCATTCGGGGCGCGGTACGGGGCGATCCTGTTCGCCCTCAACGTCGTGATTCTCTACCTGGTGTTCTGGCTGCTGGATCGGGGCCGCCTGATCCGCGGGGCTCGTGCGGGCTACCGCCCCGCCGCCGTGAGGAGTTCGCCGTGACCATCGGAGTAAAGACCGTCCACCGTCCCGACCATGAGGTGTCCTACCTCCGCGCGACGGTGAAGGGCATGGCGCTCACGTTCAGCCACCTGTTCCGGCCGAAGGTGACCATGCAGTACCCGGAGCAGACGTCCGCGCCGGACTGGACGATATCCAATCGCTGGCGGGGCACCCATCGCATGCTCACCGACGAGCAGGGGCGCTCCAAGTGCGTGGCGTGCGGCCTGTGCCCGCAGATCTGCCCGGCGAACTGCATCAAGCTGGTCCCCGGCGAGGACGAGGAGGGGAACCGCTACCCGCTCATTTACGAAATCGACGAGTTCCGGTGTGTGTTCTGCGGGTACTGCCAGGAAGTCTGCCCGGAAGAGGCCATTCATGTCGGCGTCCATTACGAGAACGCCGAATATGACCGGGACCGCTTCGTGTACGACCTCGAGCGCCTGTGCGCGCAGACCCACCCGGTGTCGACGCTGTGGGATCCTTCAGATCCGAAGGGCGAGTAGTGAGCGGACAAGCGGACGAGCGGATGAGCGGTTGGGCGGTTGGCGGGCGGGTATCCGCCTATCCGCCCATCCGCCCATCCGCCCACGCTTGGAGTTCTTCGTGATCACGGGACTCTTCTGGGCCTTCAGCGGCATCGCCATACTCGCGGCTCTTCTCTGTATCACCCGGAAGAGCCCGGTTGCGAGTGCCTTGTGGCTGGTGGTGACGCTGTTCGCGCTCGCCGGCGACTACGTCCTGCTCGACGCCCAGTTCATCGCCGTGCTCCAGGTGCTGGTGTATGCCGGTGCCATCATGGTGCTGTTCCTGTTCGTCATCATGCTCCTGAACCTCGGACGCTCGGGAACGCGAACCGACATCAAGGGCTGGATGGGGCGGGTGCTGGCGGCCGCCCTGGGGACGGCGCTGGTGCTCGAACTGCTGCCCCTGCGGGACCTGGGCCCCCCTGAGCAGATCCGTATTCCCGCTGGCACCCTCGCCACGCTGGCCGAAACGAAGGGCGCCGTCGGCATGATTGCCGAGCCGCTGTTCAAGGCGTACCTCGTGCCGTTCGAGATCACCTCGCTCCTGCTGCTGGCCGCGGTGATCGGCGCCGTCGTGCTCGCGAAGCGAAAACTCTAGTGCTGCTGCAGCCCGCCCTGGTCGTCTCGGCCGTCCTGTTCGCGCTCGGTGTTGCCGGGGTGCTCCTGCGCCGCAACGCGATCGTGATATTCATGTGCGTCGAGCTCATGCTCAACGCCGTCAACCTCACGTTCGTCGCCCTCGCCCAGCAGTTGGGTCCCGAGGGCCAGGTCGTCGTGTTCTTCGTCATGGCGGTCGCGGCGGCCGAGGCGGCCGTGGGGCTCGCCATCGTGATCGGGATCTACCGCCACGACCAGACGCTCGACCTGGGCAACATCAACCTGCTGTCCGGCTGATGGCGAACACCGTGGACCTCGTCTGGCTGGTCGTCGCGCTGCCGCTCGCGGGGTTCCTGGCGAACGGCTGGATCAGCTTCTTCCGGCCCCAGGCGAAGCGGGCGGTCAGCGTCATCGGCGTGGGTGTGCTCGTCCTGGCCTTCGTCGTCGCGGTGGCGGTGGTGCGGGCGGCCGCGGGCGTCGAGCCCGCGTGGTTCTTCGTGGTGAAGCTCTGGACATGGATGCCGGCGGGGAACCTCGTCATCGACGTGGCCGCCCAGGTGGACCGGCTTTCGTCCGTCATGCTGCTGGTCGTGACCGGCGTCGGCATGCTGATTCACGTCTTCAGCGTCGGCTACATGCGGGAGGACCCGGGCTACGCGCGCTACTTCGCGTACCTGAACCTCTTCGTGTTTTTCATGCTCGTGCTGGTGGTCGGAGCCTCGTTCCCGGTGATGTTCGTCGGCTGGGAGGGCGTGGGGCTCTGCTCGTACCTCCTCATCGGCTTCTGGTTCACCGAAAAGGCCAACGCGGACGCGGGGAAGAAGGCGTTCATCATGAACCGGATCGGCGACTTCGGGTTCCTGGTCGCGATGTTCATGATTTTCGACGCCACCGGCTCGCTGTCGTTCCGCGAGGTCTTCGAATCCGCACCGGTGCACTTCGCGGTCGGCGGTACGACGATCACGCTCATCACGCTGGCGCTCTTCCTGGGGTGTGCGGGCAAGTCCGCGCAAATCCCGCTCTACACCTGGCTGCCCGATGCCATGGCCGGCCCGACGCCGGTGTCGGCGCTGATCCACGCGGCGACCATGGTCACCGCCGGGGTCTACCTGGTTGCCCGGTCGAACATCCTGTTTGCCATGGCGCCGCTGTCGTCGGCAGTCGTGGCGGGCGTCGGCGCGCTGACCGCGTTGTTTGCGGCCACGATCGCGCTCAAGCAATGGGATATCAAGAAGGTGCTCGCGTATTCCACGGTCTCCCAGCTGGGCTACATGTTCCTGGGCGTCGGGGTGGGCGCGTACACGTCGGGGCTGTTCCACGTCGTGACTCACGCCTTCTTCAAGGCCCTCTTGTTCCTGGGTTCCGGCAGCGTCATATACGCGCTGCATCACGCGTACCATCACACCCACGCCCACGAAGACGCCCAGGATATGCGCAACATGGGCGGGCTCGCGAAGTACATGCCCTGGACGGCCGGGCTCATGTGGGTCGCGACGCTGGCCATCGCCGGCGTGCCGGGCTTTTCCGGGTTCTTCTCGAAGGACGAGATCCTCGCCCGCACATTCGCCCGGGGCGCCGAGGCGCCCTACTTCTACGTGCTGTGGGGTATGGGCGTCGTGGCGGCCCTGCTGACGGCGTTCTACATGACCCGCCTCATGCTCTACACGTTCCACGGTCCCAACCGCACCGGGGAGCGCGAACGAGCGCACCTGCACGAAGCCCCGTGGGTCATGACCGGGCCGCTGGTCGTGCTGGGCGCGGGGAGCCTGTTTGCCGGCGTGCTCAACCTGCCGGAGGTCTTGCCGTTCAGCGGCCGGCTGGAGCATTGGCTCGAACCGGTCACGGAAGCCGGGGCCGTCTACCTGCCGGAAGCGCACCTGGCGCACGGCACCGAGTGGGCGCTCCTTGGGCTCGCGACGCTGATCGCGGCGGCGGGCATGGCCGGTGCGTGGCGGATCCTGAAACCAGGCTCGCTGGTACCCGCGCGGGTCGCCCCCGCCGAGGCCGGCTGGCGTCTCCTGCTGTCCCGCAAGTACTACGTGGATGAGATCTACGGCGCGCTGATCGTGCGGCCCCTCGTGTGGGTGTCGGATCGGGTGCTGTGGAAGGTGGTGGACGCCCTCGTCATCGACGGCGCCGCCGTGAATGGCTCGGCCCGGACCACGCAGCTCGTCGGCTGGATCGGGAGCCGGCTCCAGACGGGGCGGGTGGGCGCGTATGTCCTGCTCTTCGTGGTCGGCGTCCTGTGGCTCCTGCGCGCCGTCGCGGGCCAGGGCTCGTGAGCGCGTTCCTCCAGGCCATCGGCTACCCGGCGTGGGCCCTGCACACGCTGATCCTGCTCCCCGTGGTGGGCGCGCTCGTGCTGATGGTCCAGCCCGTCGAGCGACACGTGAAATGGACGGCGCTAGGGTTCGCCCTGGCCGAGTTGATCGTGTCGCTGGGCCTGTGGTATGGCTTCGAACTGGGTACCGCCTCGATGCAATTCGAGGCATCGCACGAGTGGATGCACCAGTGGGGCGTGACCTATCACGTCGGCGTGGACGGCATTTCGCTGATGATGGTTCTGCTGACGACGTTCACCATGCCGCTCGCCGTGCTGGGCAGCTTCAGCTACATCAAGAAGAAAGAACGTGGCTTTTACTCGCTGCTCCTGGTGCTCACCAGCGGCATGCTCGGCGTGTTCATCGCGCTCGACCTGTTCGTGTTCTACGTGTTCTGGGAGATCATGCTGATCCCGATGTACTTCATCATCGGGATCTGGGGCGGGGAACGGCGGCTCTATGCCGCTATCAAGTTCTTCATCTTCACGTTCGTGGGCTCGTTGCTCATGCTCGTGGCGATCCTGACCGTGTACGCCGTCGTCGGGACGGGGACGGGAACGTATTCGTTCGACTACCGGCACCTGGTGACCAACGCGTGGATGGTGAGCCGCTGGGGCCCGTGGCTCTTCGCGGCGTTCTTCCTGGCGTTCGCCATCAAGGTGCCCATGTTCCCGTTCCACACCTGGCTGCCGGACGCGCACGTCGAAGCGCCGACGGCGGGATCGGTGATTCTCGCCGGCATCCTGCTCAAGATGGGCACCTACGGGTTCCTGCGGTTCGCGCTGCCGTTGTTCCCGGCCGTCGCGATGTCGCCCGTGGTGAGCACGGTGGTCGTGACGCTCTCCGTGATCGGCATCGTGTACGGCGCGCTGGTCGCGATGGTCCAGCCGGACTTCAAGAAGCTCATCGCTTACTCGTCGGTGTCCCACCTGGGCTTCGTGATGCTCGGCATCTGGGCGCTGTCGCTCCAGAGCATCGAGGGCGCCGTGCTCATGATGATCAACCACGGTATCTCTACCGGTGCGCTGTTCTTCCTGGCGGGGATGCTCTACGAGCGGCGGCATACGAGGGAGATCGCGGAGTTCGGCGGCATCGCGCGGGTCGTCCCCGGCCTTGCCGCCGTGCTGACGGTGGTGTCACTGTCGTCCATTGGTTTGCCGGGCACCAACGGGTTTGTCGGTGAGTTCCTCGTCCTCGTGGGGTCGTTCGGCACCCAGCCGGTGGCGACCGTGATCGCCACGACCGGCGTCATATTTGCCGCGGCCTACATGCTGTGGGCCATCCAGCGCATCCTGTTCGGCAAGCTGGACAACCCGGCGAATGAGAAACTGCCTGATCTCTCTCTGCGGGAGCTCGTGGTCCTGGCGCCGCTGCTCGCGGGCATCATCTGGATCGGCGTGTATCCGGGCCCGATTCTCCGCCGTGTCGAGCCCGCCGCCGCGGCGTTGGTGGACCTGGTCCGCCGGCCCGCCCAGCCCCAGCTCCTGCCGCTCACGCCCCAGCCGCGGGTGAACGAGTGATTTCCGGCGTCGTGCTGGACCTCTCGAATATCCTGGGCGTGCTCATCGCACTCCGGCCCGAGATCATCATTACGCTGGCCGCGCTGGCCGTGACCGTGCTGGCCGCCTGGCGCCACAAGACGGTGGACGACCGGCAGACCGCCGCGTGGGTCACGATCATCGCGCTGGCGGTGGCCCAGGGCTCGGTCGGGTTCCTGTGGTACCAGGGGTACCACCCATTCGGCGTGTCCCCGATGGTCACGGTGGATTACTTCCGCCTCGCCTCCGCGACGATCATCCTGCTCGGGGCACTGCTGACCGTCCTGCTGTCGCTGTCGTACGTCGAGCGGGAACGGCTCTGGGCCCCCGAGTACTACGCCCTGCTCCTGCTGGCCGTGGCCGGCATGCTGTTCATGGCGGCCGGGTCGGACCTGGTGACCATTTTCCTCGGGCTCGAGCTCATGTCGGTCTCGGTGTACGTCCTCGCCGGGATCAACCGGCGCAGCCAGCACTCGGCCGAAGCCGCGCTCAAGTACTTCCTGCTCGGGGCGTTCGCGTCAGCGTTCCTGCTCTACGGCATCGCGCTCACATACGGGGCCACCGGGACCACCAACCTGCTCCTGATCAACTTCCAGGTGCAGAGCCTGGCCCTGCAATCGAACGTCATGCTCCTGTTGGGCCTCGGATTGCTCCTCGTCGGGTTCGGGTTCAAGGTCGCGGCGGTGCCGTTTCACATGTGGGCCCCAGACGTCTACGACGGCGCGCCGACCCCCGTGACCGCGTTCATGGCCGCCGGCGTCAAGGCGGCCGGCTTCGCGGCGCTGGCCCGCGTGCTCCTCACCGCGTTCATCAGCGTCGCGCCCGTGTGGCAGGAAGCCCTGTGGTGGCTTGCGGCGGTGACGATGATCGCCGGGAACCTGGTGGCGCTCGCCCAGCGGAACATCAAGCGGATGCTGGCATACAGCTCGATCGCGCACGCCGGCTACCTGCTTGCCGCCCTGGCGCCCGGCACGGTGGTCGGGGCCGCGGCACTCCTGTTCTACGGCCTCGCTTACACGCTCATGACGCTGGGCGCCTTTACCGTGCTCGCCGGCGCCGGGCGCGATGGCGAACGCACGCTCAAGGTGGATGACCTCGCCGGCCTGGCCGAGCGACGCCCCTGGGTGGCTGCCGCGCTCACCGTGTTCCTCCTGTCCTTGCTGGGATTCCCCGGCACGGCCGGGTTCATGGGCAAGTGGTACATACTCCAGGCGATCGTGGACGCCCGCCAGATCACGCTGGCGGTGGTCCTGGTGGCTGCGAGCGTCATCTCCGCGGGGTACTACCTGCCTATTATCATGGCCATGTACATGAAGCCGGCTCCCTCGGCTGACTCCCACGCTGGTGTCCAGGTTGTCGGCGCGGCGCGCTGGGTGCTCGGCGTGACCGCCATACTGCTCGTGCTCTTCGGTGTCTGGCCGAACGCGGCGATGAACCTGGCCCAGCGGGGCGGCAGCGACCTCCGGCCGATTCGCGCCCCGTCGGCGCAAGAGGAACATCAGCACTGACGTGAAGGTCCCCTCGGTCGCATTTCGTCAATACGACATCCGTGGTGTCGTCGGGAAGGAACTGACGCCCGAGCTGGCGCACGGCATTGGCCGGGCCCTGGCGACGTTCACGCGGAAGACAATCGGCCGGCCGGCGCGTATCGCGGTCGGGCGGGACAACCGGCCCTCCGGCGAATCGCTGTCACGGGCGGTACGGGAGGGCATCGCCGCCGCCGGCGGCAGGGCGGTGGACATCGGCATGCTCCCGACGCCCGCCTTGTACCTGGCGGTGCACGAGCTCAAGACCGATGCCGGGCTCCAGGTGACGGGCTCGCACAACCCGCCGGAGTTCAACGGCTTCAAGATGGTCACGGCGGGCGAGACGCTTCACGGCGATGACATCCAGGAGCTCAAGCGCCTCATCGAAACCGATACCACGGACACGGGCCAGGGCACGATCGAGCTGGACACCTCCGTGCTGGACCGCTACGCGGACGCGATCATCCGGCGGAACGGACCGCTGAGCCGGCCGGTGCAGGTCGTGGTGGACTGCGGCAACGGCGTGGCCAGCGTCGTCGCCGAACGCATCCTCACCCGCCTCGGGGCCGATGTCGTGCCGCTCTTCTGCGAATCGGACGGCACGTTTCCCAATCACCATCCTGACCCGACGGTGCCCGAGAACCTCGTGGATCTCCAGGCCGCGGTGCGGCGCACCGGGGCCGAGCTGGGCATCGCGTTCGACGGGGATGGGGACCGGATCGGGGCGGTGGACGAGACGGGCGAGATCGTTTTCGGAGACCAGCTCCTCATCCTTTTCGGCCGCGACCTCGTCACCCGCATGGGCAAGGGGCACGCGGTCATCTTCGAAGTGAAGTGCTCCGACGTGCTCAAGACCGAGCTGGCGAAATCCGGGTTGAAGCCCGTGATCTGGAAGACGGGTCACTCGCTCATCAAGGCGAAGATGAAGGAGCTGCACGCGCCGCTGGCCGGCGAGATGAGCGGGCACATGTTCTTCGGCGGCGACTACTACGGCTTCGACGACGCGCTGTTTGCCGCCGCGCGCCTGCTGGCGTTCATCGCGAGAGAAGGCGGGCCGCTCTCGAAGCACTTGCGAGGCCTGCCGAAGACCTTTTCGACTCCTGAGCTGCGGGTGGATTGCGCCGACCACCGGAAGTTCGCGGTCGTGGAAGCCGCCGCGAAGTATTTCGGCGCCCGGTACGAGGTCCTGACGCTGGATGGCGTCCGGATGTCGTTTCCCGACGGCTGGGGCCTGATTCGCGCGTCCAATACGCAGCCGGTGCTGGTCATGCGGTTCGAGGCCTCGTCGGCGGGCGCGCTGGCCCGGTACCGCGCGGAAGTCGAGGCGTGGCTCAACTCGCAATGACCCGCCGCGCGCGGTGGACCCAACTCGGCATTGTTGGCATCCTCGCGACGCTGCTCATCGGCCGCTGGCTCGCGGACCGCACGGCGGACGGGCTCTGGGCCGAGTCGATCGGCGCCGCCGCCACGCATGCCGGCATCGCGCGGCTCAAGCTCGCGCTCTGGTTCGGCGCGTTCAGCATCGCGGCCGCATGGTGCGTGGGCCACATGTACCTCTTCTACCGCTCGATCGGGTCGGTCCACGTTCCGCGGCGGCTCGGGAATATCGAGATCCTCGAAGTCGTGTCACGGGAGTATCTCCTCCTCGGCGCGGTGGTCGTCGGGTTGGTCATCGCGTTCGGGCTCGCCAACGGCGCCAGGGACTGGTGGTACTACCAGCGCCTGCTCTCCGAGCGGCGGGACCTCGGGCTGGTCGACCCGATCCTGAATCGCGACGCGGGCTACTACCTGTTCGTCCTGCCGTGGTACCGGATCGTCCATGAGTTCGTGACTGTGCTGTCAGGCATGATGCTGGGCGTGATTCTCCTCCTCTATGCCGGGGTGGGCGCGCTCCGCTGGCAGAAGCGCCGGCTCATCGTGAACGACCTGGCGCGCTACCACCTGGCCGGCCTGCTCGGCGTGTTCGGCCTCGCGCTCTTCTGGGGCTACCGTTTGGAGCCGCCGGAGTACGTGGCCGGTGTGCAAGGCGTGCCGCTCGATGCCGTCCTCATGCAGGTACGGATACCCGTGGCGCGCCTGCTGTCCGTGATCGCCTTGGTCGCCGCCGTGCTGTCATTCGCTTGGTTCCGGATCGCTAACGTGCCCATGGTGGCGGGCGTGTGGACGCTCCTCGCGGCTGCCTCGCTCATGGGCCGCTATGTGCTGCCGCCGTTCTCCACAGCAGTGCGGGCGCCCCAGCGGCTCGCCGTCGCCAATCTCGAAACGATCATCGCGGCGCACGAAGGCCTGGCGTATGGACTGGCGCCGGTCGAAACGCGCCTCGCCGCTCCCGAAGACCAGGACCCGCGGGCGCTCGGCCGGCACCGGGCGGCCCTCACGGCGTCGCCCATCTGGGATGATTTCGCCGCGGCCGGGGCGCTGAACGCGATCGCGAAAGCCGAGCCGCATTTCCGGTTCTGGGAGGCGTCGCTGGACCTGTACCGGACTCCCAAGGGCCGTTCGATACCGGTATACCTCGCCGTCCGCGAGGTGGATCTCAACGCGGCGCGCGAGGCGGGGGGGGACCTGGCGTGGGATCGGGTGCACACGATTCCTTACGGCCACTCGACCGGCGTGGTCGCCATCGCGGGGGACCGCGTGCGGGATGACGGCTCGCCGGTGTTCCTGTTCGATCCGTCGCGGGCCGATTCAGCGGCACCGGAGGTGACCGACGTGCGGCTGGAAGACACCGACGTCTTCTTCGGCCCGACGTCAACCGAGTTTGCCATCGTCGCCGCCGACTCCGGCCGGTTCGTCGGCGTGCGCGCCGGCGGGCTGCTCCGCCGGCTGGCGCTTGCGTGGGCGCTCCAGAGCCCGCGCCTCGCGACCTCCGACATCATCGATCGCAACGTCCTGCTCCTGTGGGACCGCGCGGTGGACGCCCGGCTCGAACGGTATGCGCCGTTTGCGACGTTCGAGCCGGCCCACCCGGTCTGGGCCCGCGGCCGCTTGTACTGGCTCGCCTCGGGGTACGTGGCCGCCGAGGGGTTCCCGCTGGTGCGGCCGGTACGGTGGCACGAGGACGACGTGCGCTACCTGCGGGCCGGGTTTGTCGGGGTGGTCGAAGCGCATTCGGGACGCACCTCGCTCTACCTCCTGCCCGATCCGGACCCGCTGTCGGCGGCGTGGGCTCGGCTCGCGCCCGAGGTCGTCCGGACCGCGGACGAGCTGCCCGACGACCTGGCCGCGCACCTCCGCTACCCGCAGGAGTTATTCCGGGCCCAGCTGGGGCTGCTGCGGGGGCACGGCGCGCGGGAGGGCGCGACGGTCGGCGCGGCGCCGTTGCCGCCGTCCGGAGACCCCGACGGGGTCACCGGGCGAACGGCTCGGGAAAGTGGCGCGTGGTGGACCGGGCCGTGGATCGGGGACACGACGCCGCGGCTTCGGCTGCTCGCGGCCCTGGATGAAGGAGCATCGGAATCGGTGTCCGGCCTGGTCGGGGGAACCATCGCGGGCAAGAGCCCGGTCCTCGAAGTGGTGCGGCTCTCGCCCGCGGTCGAGCTCGCGACGGCCGCCGAAGTTTCCCAGCGTCTCGCCGGCACCCATGCGCCCGTTGTGGGGGTCATGGGGCCCCGGCGCTCCGTCCCGTTCTCCGATGGCGTCCTTACCGTCCAGACGGCGTATGCCACCGGGCAGGGCTGGCCCCGCCTGGTGGACGTGATCGTGCAATGGGGCTCGATCGTGGCCCGCGGCACCACGCTCGAGTCGGCCATCGAGAGCGCGGTGGTGTCGCGCGGCCGGCCCGGTGAGTCCACCGCAGACTGGCTCTCGGCGCGCCGCTGGTTCGACCGGCTGGAACAATCGCGGTCCAAGGGGGACTGGGCGGGCTTCGGCCGCGCATATGATGAGCTCCGGCGGTTACTCGGCGCGCCGCCCCGTGCGCCGTAGCGCTACGTTGCTTGAGGGACTGGGGCCGACTACGTTGCCCGCCTTGCTCGGCTAATCGGGAGAGATCGTGAACCTGCACGAATACCAGGCCCGCCACATTCTCAAGACCGCCGGCATCCCTGTGCCCGACGGAGACGTCGCCTCGTCTCCCGCCGAGGTCGAGGCGATCGCCCGGCGGCTGGGGAAGGGCGTGGTGGTCAAGGCCCAGGTGCATACGGGAGGGCGGGGCAAGGCTGGTGGCGTAAAGCTTGCCAAGGATCCCGCCGAAGCGCAGTCGGTCGCGGGCAGGATTCTCGGCATGCAGATCAAGGGCCTCACGGTGCACAAGGTGCTCGTGGCACCGGCCGCCGACATCGCCAGCGAGAGCTATGCCGGGATCATCGTGGACCGCTCGAGCCAGCGCCCGGTGGTCATGGTGAGCCCCGCGGGCGGCGTGGATATCGAAGAGGTCGTGGCGAAGACACCCGAGAAGATCTTCCGCCACGCCATCGACCCCCGGTTCGGTCTGTTGCCGCACCAGGCCATGGGGTTGGCGCTCAAGCTCTACCCGGGGGTGGAGCAGGCGCGGAAAGCGGCCGACATTCTCCAGCGGCTCTACCAGGTCATGCTGAGCACGGGCGCGTCGCTGGTGGAGATCAATCCCCTCATCACGACGCTGGATGGCGGGGTGGAGGCCCTGGACGCGAAGATCGTCGTGGACGACAACGAGCTGGACCGGCGGCCGGAGATCGCGGCGCTCCGCGATGCGTCGGACGAGGCCGATTCCGAGCGGCGGGCGCGCGAGGCGAACCTCACGTTCATCAAGCTGGAAGGCGACGTGGCGTGCTGCGTGAACGGGGCGGGCCTCGCGATGGCCACCATGGACCTGGTCAAGTTCTACGGCGGCCAGCCGGCTAACTTTCTCGACATCGGCGGGAGCAGCAATCCGCAGAAGGTGGTGGACGCCTTGTCCATCATCACCGCGGATCCGAACGTGAAGTCCATCCTGTTCAATATTTTCGGTGGCATTACCCGCTGCGACGACGTGGCGAACGGTATCGTCACCGCGACGAAACAGCTCAAGTTCAGCCTGCCGATCGTCATCCGCCTCACCGGCACCAACGAGAAAGAAGCCATGGAGATCCTCACGGCGAACGGCTTCAACGCCGGGACCGACATGGATGAGGCGGTGAAGCAGGCGGTTGCGCTGGCGAAGCAGGCCGCATGAGCATCTTCGTCACGCGCGACACGCGGCTCGTGGTGCAGGGCATCACCGGGCGCGACGGTTCGTTTCATGCGAAACAGATGATGGAATACGGGACCCGCGTCGCGGCCGGCGTGACGCCGGGGAAGGGCGGCCAGCGCTTCGAGGGCAAGGTCCCTATCTACGACACCGTCGCCGACGCGGTGCGCGAGACCGGCGCCAACACCTCCGTCATCTACGTACCGGCCCGGTTCGCGCCGGACGCGATCTTCGAGGCCGCGGACGCCGGGCTCAAGCTTATCGTGTGCATCACCGAGGGCGTGCCGGTCCTCGACATGACCCGCGTCCTGCCCTTCGTCCGGGAGAAAGGCGCCCGGCTCATCGGGCCCAACTGCCCCGGGGCCATTTCGCCGGGCCGCGCCAAGGTCGGGATCATCCCCGGGTCTATCTGCAAGCAGGGCAGCGTCGGCGTCGTGTCGCGGAGCGGAACCCTGACATACGAGATCATCCACCACCTGACCCACGCGGACATGGGCCAGTCCACGTGCGTCGGCATCGGCGGCGACCCGCTCATCGGCACGAACTTCATCGACTGCCTCGCGGCGTTCGAAGAAGACTCGGGCACCCGAGCCGTGGTGATCATCGGGGAGATCGGCGGCACCGACGAGCAGGACGCGGCGACGTTCGTGAAGGAGAAGATGAAGAAGCCGGTCGTCGGGTTCATCGCGGGCCAGACGGCGCCGCCGGGGCGCCGCATGGGTCACGCCGGGGCGATCATCTCCGGTTCGTCCGGCACGGCCGCGGAGAAGATGGCGGCGTTCGAGGCCGCCGGCATCAGCGTCATGAAACGTCCCGCGGACGTCGTGCCGCTCCTGAAGAAACGCCTGTGAGACTGATCGACCTGCTCTCCAGGGACCGCATCGTTGTACCGCTCAAGGGCCGAACACTGGTGAACGCCGCCACCGAGCTGACCAACGCGCTGATCGCCTCGGGCGCGGTGCCCCAGCCCGACAAGGCCGATCGCCTGCTCGATGCCGACTCGCTGCCGAAAGACGTCGTTCCCGTCGGGTCCGAGGCGTTCATGCTGCACTTTCGCACGGATGCCGTGACGGCCAACGCCGTCGCGCTCGGCGTGTCGCCACAGCCGGTGTACCGGGAGCAGGACTCCACCCGCGAGGCGCGGATCGTGGTGCTGATCCTCGCCCCGCTGGGCGAGGCGGGCGCGCTCGAGTATCTCCAGGTGCAGGGGGCCTTTGCCAGCGCGTTCTCGATTCCGGAAATCGTGGATGGCATCCTGGCCGCGAAGAAGCCGGAAGACGTGCTGGCCCTGGCGCCCCTGGCCGATATCGTCCTGCCGAATAACCTCTCGGTGCGGGACGTCATGGCCCGCGAGGTCGTGTCGGTGGGCGTGGACCAGACACTGGGCGAGGCGGCGAAGCTCATGGCCGGGGGCGACGTGCCGGCTGTCCCGGTGGTCAACGACGCGAAGGAAGTCGTGGGGCTGGTGACGTACCGCGAACTGCTGAGCTTCATGCTGCCCGCCTACGTGAAACGCATCAGCGGCGAGTTCCAGGCGGTCGGAAAGAGCGCCGTGAAAAAGATCCCGCCCAAGGATCCGCAGACGCTCAAGGTGAAGGCCATCATGGACCGTACGGTCCTGTGCGTCTCCGAAGACGACACGCTGGCCGAAGTGGCCTCGATCATGGTGAACAAGGACGTGGACCGGTTCCCGGTAGTGAGGGATGGTGTGCTGGTCGGGTTCATAACGCGTGGAGATATCGTTCGCAGGGTACTGGGCGGATGAGCGGATAGGCGGATGAGCGGATGGATCCCTCGTCCGTCCCATCCGCCCATCCGCTCAACCGCTCATCCGCTCATTCAAGGAGTTTTTCGTGCAGACGTTGACCATCATCAAGCCGGACGCCGTTGCTGGCGGCAAGGCCGGCAAAGTCCTGGCGCATCTCGAGGCGGCCGGGTTCGTGGTGCGGGCCGCCCGCATGACCCGCCTGAGTCGGGCCCAGGCCGAGGCCTTCTACGAGGTACACAAGGGCCGGCCGTTCTTCGACTCGCTATGCACCTTCATGACCTCGGGGCCCTGCATCCCCATGGTCCTGGAGCGCGCGGATGCCGTGGCGCACCTCCGGAAGGCCATCGGGGCCACCGACCCGGCCCAGGCCGAGCCGGGTACCATCCGGAAACTCTTCGCCGAATCCAAGGAGCGGAACGCGATTCACGCGTCCGATTCGGAGGACAACGCGAAGCGGGAGATCGGGTTTTTCTTCGCGGAATCGGAGTTGAAGGGGAACTGGGCCTAAGTTGCCCCAACCCTAACTGGCCACTAGCTTTAGCGACCTATGTTGCGTGTCGGGCTCGCTACGCTTGAGCAGGGCCCGGTCGATACCGCGGCGCGGTTGGCGGCCGATGATCCCCTGTTTGAAGGTCTGGGAATAGCCCTCCACGAGCCGGTCGTCGTGAGCGGTCAGATTGCCGCGGCTGGACCGGACAGTTTTTTCTGGCGGGGAATGCTGGAAACCAGCGTCGGGACCACCTGCCGCCGGTGCCTGACGCCGGTCGTGCGGCCGGTGGCCGCGAAGGTGGACGTGCTGTTCAGCGAGGATCCGGAATCCGACGACCAGTCGGTGTACCTGATCCCGCCCGATACCGAGACGCTCGACCTCTCCCCGGCGGTCCGGGAAGAGCTGATCCTGGCGGCGCCGGACTACATCCTGTGCCGTGAAGACTGCCGGGGGCTTTGCCCCCGGTGCGGGAAGGACCTCAACGAAGGGCCCTGTGACTGCGGTCCCGAGATACCGGATCCCCGGTGGAGCGGGCTTGCCGCGCTGAAGCAGCGGCTGGAGAAGGAAAGGTAGACCATGGCGGTACCCAAGCGACGCACATCGAAGTCCAAGAAGAACAAGCGCCGGAACCACGTCCGGGCGTACCCGGTCGCGGTGCAGGTCTGCCCGCGCTGTAATTCCCCCAAGCGTCCGCACCGCGTGTGCGGCGACTGCGGGTATTACGCCGGCAAGAAGGAAATTGAAGTGAAGGACTCGGCGGCGTGAGGATCGCGCTGGACGCGATGGGAGGAGATTTCGCGCCGGCTGTGCCGGTAGCGGGCGCGGTGGAAGCGCTCGCCGATCTTCCCGAGTCCAGCGAAATCCTGCTCGTCGGACGCACCAAGGACATCGAAAGCGCGCTCGCCAAGGCCGGCGGCCCGAAGAAGGGCCTCCGGATTGTCGAGGCGCCGGAGGTGGTCGAGATGGGCGACAAGCCCCTCGCGGCCATCCGGTCCAAGCCCAACTCGTCCATCGCCGTCGGCTTGAACCTGCACAAAAGGGGTGAGGCCGACGCGTTCATCTCCGCCGGCAACACCGGCGCCGTCATGGCCGCCAGCACGATCATGCTCCGCCTGCACGAGGGCGTGGACCGGCCGGCGATCGGGACGGCCTTTCCCACCGGCCAGAAGCCGGTCCTGGTCCTGGACGGCGGCGCCAACGTGGACTGCTCCCCGCGAGAACTGTTCGGCTTCGCACGGCTCGGCGCCGTCTACGCCCGCGACGTGCTGGGCCGGCCGCAGCCCAACGTGGGGCTGCTCAACATCGGCGAGGAGCCGGAGAAGGGGAACCTGGCCGCCAAGGAAGCCTACCAGCTCCTGAATGGCGCCACCCAGTTCCGGTTCATCGGCAACATCGAGGGCGGCGACGTGCTGTCCGGCAAGTGTGACGTCGTGGTCTGCGACGGCTTCACCGGCAACGTCGTCCTCAAGTTCTACGAATCGGTGGCCCGTCTGTTCAAGGAATTATTCGGCCGCGAACTCGATGCCTCGGTGCTCGAGAGCGCCGGCGTGAAGAAGGCGTTTCGGGTGCTGGATTACTCCGAGTACGGCGGCGCCCCGCTCCTCGGCGTCCGCGGCGTATCCATCATCTGCCACGGCCGCTCGAGCGCCCGCGCCATCAAGAACGCCATTCGCGTCGCGGTGCAGTCCGTGCAGAACAACCTCTCGGATCATGTCGGAGCCGAGTTCGCGTCGTCCGCGAGTCACAAGGCGGCGGTGTGACGGGGCTCAAGCGTCCGTTCGCGGAGATGGCGGGCACCGGGCGGTACATCCCGGCGAAGGTGCTGTCCAATGCCGACCTCGAAAAAATCGTGGACACCACCGACCAGTGGATCATGGAGCGGACCGGTATCCGCGAGCGGCACATCGCGAGCGAAGGCGAGACCATCGCCTGCATGGGCGAAATCGCCTGCCGCCAGGTGCTCGAGGCGACCGGCGTGTCGGTGGAAGAGGTGGACGGCCTCGTGGTCGGCACCGCGTCCCCGGACCGGCTCCTCCCCTCCCAGGCCTGCGATCTCCAGAAGACCCTTGGGGCGGTGAACGCGGCCGCGTTCGACGTGTCCGCCGCGTGCACCAGTTTCGTCTATGGGGTCAGCGTCGCCGAGGGCATGATCGCCGGCGGCACCGCGAAGAACGTCCTCGTGGTTGGCGCCGAGCGCCTGAGCACCATCACGGACTACAACGACCGCGGCACCTGCATCCTGTTCGGCGACGGCGTCGGCGCGACGCTGGTCCGCGCCAGCTCCGATGGCAAGCGCGGTATCCTCAGCACCTACCTCAAGTCCGATGGCCGGCTGGGCGATCTCCTCTACCGCCAGAGCGGCGGGGCCAACGAGCCGCCCTCCGAGAAAATGGCGAAGGAGCGGAGCTACTTCCTGCGGATGGCCGGGCGCGAGGTGTTCAAGCACGCCGTGCGCTCCATGGCCGACGCGTGCGACCAGGCCCTCACCCGCGCGGGACTCACCAGCGACCAGGTGGACCTGCTCATTCCGCACCAGGCCAATATCCGGATCATCGAGGCCACCGCGAAGCACGCGGGCATGCCGATGGACCGGGTATACGTGAACATCGAGAAATACGGGAACACGTCGTCGGCGTCGATTCCGATCGCGCTGGATGAATGCGTGCGCTCCGGCCGGGTCGGCCCCGGCGCGGTAGTGCTGATGGTGGGCTTCGGTGGCGGCTTCACGTGGGGTAGCACGGTCGTGCGGTGGTGAAAGCGGTCATCCTGTGCCCCGGACAGGGGGCGCAGCGGGTAGGGATGGGCAAGGATCTCGCAGACAGGTTTCCGGGTGCACGCGCCGTGTTCGAGGCGGTGAACGAGGCGCTCGGCGTGAAACTGTCGGATCTCATGTGGAACGGTCCCGAAACGGACCTGACCCTCACCCACAACGCCCAGCCTGCTATCCTGGCCCATTCGCTCGCCGTTTCCGCGGTCGCCAGGGACAAGGTCCAGCCGGTCGCCGGGGCCGGGCATTCGCTCGGCGAGTATTCGGCGTATGGCGTGGCCGGCGCGCTCGGCCTGGCCGATCTCGCCCGCCTCGTGCGTCTCCGGGGCCAGCTCATGCACGAAGCCGGTCAGAAACGCGCCGGCACCATGGCGGCGGTCCTCGGGCTCGATAGCGAGAAGGTGGTCCAGGTGTGCAAGGAAGCGAGCACGGCCGCCGAGATCGTCGTGGCGGCCAATCTGAATGAGCCCAACCAGACCGTGATTTCCGGAGACCCGCCGGCGGTCGAGCGGGCCGGGGACCTTGCCAGGGCGGCGGGCGCCAAGCGGGTGGTGCCGCTCAAGGTGAGTGGCGCGTTTCACTCGCCGCTCATGGCTCCGGCGCAGCTCGGTTTGCACGACGCGCTCGCCCAGGTCGCCATGAAAGACCCGGCGTTTCCCGTGGTGGCCAACGCGAGCGCGACGGCGGTTACGGATGCTGGGACGGCCCGCACCCTGCTGGACCAGCAGCTCGTGTCACCGGTCCGGTGGGTCGAGAGCATGCGGAAGTTGTCGGAAATCGGGCCAGGGGCGACGTACATCGAGATGGGCCCCGGGAACGTGCTGTCGGGCATGGCACGGCGAATTGTGACCGGTGCCACGGTAGTCTCGCTGGGCACGGCGGATGAGGTAACGAAGTTTCTCGATGGGTGAAGCGATGGTGGATACGGCGATGGTGAATGGGGCGATGGTGCGTGGGCGCCATCGTTTCACTCACCATCGCTCCACCCACCATCGCTTCATCCGCCGTCGCATTCTGCTGTGACCGGCCACAGTCTCGAAGGCAAGACGGCGCTGGTCACCGGGGCCTCACGCGGGATCGGCAAGGCGATCGCCGAGCGGCTGTACGCGGCCGGGGCAAAGGTCGCGGTGGTCTCGCGGGACGAAGCGAAGGTCAGGGCGGTGGCCGCCGAGCTGGGCGAACGGGCGGCCGGTTTTGCGGTCGACGTGTCAGACGGCGCGGCAGTCGCGAAGACCGTCGAGCTGATTGAAAAGGCGCTGGGGCCGATAGATATCCTGGTCAACAACGCCGGTGTCACGAAGGACGGGCTCCTCGTGCGCATGAGCGACAGCGACTGGGATACCGTGCTCGATACCAATCTCAAGGCGGCGTTCATCACGATGAAGGCGGTCACCCGTGGCATGATGAAGCGCCGGTCGGGCCGGGTCATCAACATCGCGAGCGTTGTGGGGCTGACCGGCAACGCGGGGCAGGCGAACTACGCGGCGAGCAAGGCCGGGTTGATCGGACTCACCAAGTCGGTGGCGAGGGAACTGGCGTCGCGGAACGTGCTGGTGAACGCCGTGGCACCCGGACTCATCGACACCGACATGACCCGGGATTTGCCGGAGGACACGAAGAAACAACTCCTTGCCCAGATTCCACTTGGCCGCCGGGGTTCGAGTGACGACATTGCCGGCGCGGTGCTCTTTCTGGCCTCGGATCAGGCGAGCTACATTACAGGGCAGGTTCTGGTTGTTGATGGCGGCATGGTCACGTGACGACGCACTCTCCCCAACCCATCCATAGAGGATTGTCATGAGCGACATCGAGGAAAAGGTCAAAGACATCATCGCCGAGGAGCTTGGCGTCGAGCGGGAGAAGGTTCAGCCCAACGCGAGTTTCATGGAGGACCTCGGTGCCGACAGCCTCGACACGGTCGAGTTGGTCATGGCATTCGAAAAGGAATTTGACATCGACATTCCCGACGAAGAAGCGGAAAAACTCCGCACGGTCGGGGATGCCGTGAAGTATCTGCACGCCAAGTCAGGCAAGTAATTGCCGTCCGTCCCGCGTCGCGTCGTGGTGACGGGGATCGGCGTCGTGTCCCCGCTGGGGAATACGACCGCCGATACGTGGGCCGGCCTTCTGGAGGGCCGGTCGGGGGCGGCAGGCATCAAGCGCTTCGATCCGTCGAACCTCGACGTGCGTTTTGGCTGCGAGGTGAAGGGCTTCGAGCCGCTCAAGTTCATGGACAAGAAGGAAGCCCGGCGCTACGACCAGTTCCTGCAGTACGCCATCGCGGCCGCGCACGAAGCCTCGTGCGACGCGGGGCTGGAGGGACGGACGCCGGACGCCGAGCGGACCGGCGTGATCATCGGGAGCGGGATCGGCGGGATCGGGACGTTCGAAGAACAATGCAAGATCTACCTCACCCAGGGTCCCGGCCGCGTGTCCCCCTTCTTCATCCCGATGTTCATACCGGACATCGCCTCGGGGATCGTGTCCATTCGCCAGGGCGCGAAGGGGCCCAACTACTGCACCGTCTCGGCCTGTGCGTCGTCGGCGCACGCGATCGGCGAATCGTTTCGGCTCATCCAGCGGGGTGACGCCGACGTGATGATCACGGGCGGAGCCGAAAGCGCCATCACGCCGCTCTCCATCGCGGGGTTCGGCAACATGAAGGCGCTCTCCACCCGGAACGATGAGCCCGAAAAGGCGTCACGGCCGTTCGACAAGGACCGCGACGGGTTCGTCATGGGCGACGGGGCGGGGATCGTGGTGCTCGAGTCGCTGGAACACGCCATGAACCGCGGCGCGAGGATCCGGGCCGAGCTCAAGGGCTACGGGCTCTCCGCCGATGCGTTCCACATCACCCAGCCAGCGCCCGGCGGCGAGGGTGCCAAGCGGGCCATGATCAGCTGCCTGGCCGACGGCGGGATCGATCCGAAGGACGTGGGCTACATCAACGCGCACGGCACGTCCACGCCGCACGGCGACCAGGCCGAGACCCAGGCGGTGAAGGACGTATTTGGCGAACACGCAAAGAACCTGATTATGGGGTCTACCAAGTCCATGACGGGCCATCTGCTTGGCGCGGCGGGCGGGCTGGAGTTCGCGGTCTCGGTGCTCACCATCGAGCACGGGGAAATTCCGCCGACGATCAACCAGGAAGTGCCGGACCCCGAGTGCGACCTGAATTGCGCGCCCAACAAGAAGGTGATGCGCAGGGTCGATGTCGCGCTGTCCAACTCGTTCGGCTTCGGCGGCCACAACGCCAGCCTCGCCGTGGCGCGATACGAGTCCTAGCCTCATGATCAAGGTCCGCGATGCTCGGCTCCGGCCGATTGCGGCGAAGGTCGAGTTTGGCGAGCGGCTGTCGAACCACGACGCCCTCGTGCTGTTCGACACCGGCGACTTGGTGGGCCTCGGCGCGATGGCCAACCTCGCCAACCAGCGGAAGAATGGAGACCGCGTCTTCTTCGCCGCCAACCAGCACATCAATCCCACCAACGTCTGCATCCTCCGGAACACCTGCGTGTTCTGCTCGTTCGCGCGCATGCCCGGGGAAGAGGGCGAGTACACGCATAGCATCGACGAGGTGCTGGCCGAGGCGCACGCCGCGTCGGACAACCCGACCCGCGAGTTTCACATCGTGGGGGGCCTGCACCCCAAGCTCCGGCTGTCCTACTACGCGGACATGATTCGCCAGCTCAAGGCGAAACACCCCGGCGTGCATATCAAGGCGCTGACAGCGGTCGAAATCGCGCACCTCGCCAAGATCGAGAGGAGCACGACCAGGCAGGTGCTGATGGATCTCAAGGCGGCGGGACTCGACACGCTGCCGGGTGGAGGCGCGGAGGTGTTCGGCAAGAACGTCCGCGCCACGATCGCGGATCGGAAACTTCATGCCGAGGACTATCTCCGCGTCCATCGCGAGGCCCATGGGCTCGGCATCCGCAGCAACTGCACCATGCTCTATGGCCACGTGGAGACCCACGAGGACCGCGTGGAGCACCTGGCCATGCTGCGCGCCCTGCAGGATGAAACGGCTGGGTTCCTGACCTACATCCCGCTGGCGTATCACCCGGACCACAACGAGCTGGGCAAGGAGCTGGGCCGGGAGGGCACGGCCACGACGGGGTTCGATGACCTCAAGAACGTCGCGGTCGGCCGCCTGTTCCTCGACAACTTCGATCACGTAAAGACCCATTGGCCCATGGTGACCCAGTTCGTGTCGCAGGTGGCCCTGCATTTCGGCTGCGACGATATCGAGGGCACGGTGGTCTACGAGCGGGTCTACCACGACGCCGGCGCGCACACGCCCATGGCCATGGGCTATGGCCAGATCGTCCGGTTCATCAAGGCCGCGGGCAAGACGCCGGTGGAACGGGACTCCCTGTATGGCACAGTGCGCACGTTCGCCGCGGATGACCCGCTGTTCGAGGAGCGGGGAGCGGGCGGGGAGCCCGCGTCGGCCGAACTGATCCAGCTGGTGGGGGCGGGCAGGGCATGAGACTCGGCCGCATCGGCTACATCAATTGCTTCCCGGTCTATGGCGCCATTGACCGCGGTATCGTAAAGGTGGATGCCGACCTGGTCACGGGCACGCCCTCCGAGCTCAACGAACTCCTGGCCGCGGGCGAGCTCGATGTCTCGGTGGTGTCGGCCGTGGAGTACGCGCGGAATGCCGCGGCGTATCACCTCCTGCCGAATCTCGCGATCTCGTCCGACGGCCCGGTACAGAGCGTGGCGCTGTTTTCCAGGCGACCCGCGCACGAGCTGGACGGCGGGACGATCTTGATTTCCGCGTCGTCCCGGACGTCGGTTGAACTGCTCAAGCTCCTGTGCGCCGACGTCTGGGGGGTCAAGCCCAGCTATGCGGAGGCGCGTGCCGAGGTGGGCGACCTGGATGCCGTGGCGGCCCTGCCGCACGACGCGGTGCTGGTGATTGGCGACCCGGCGCTCCTCCTGCAGGCGCGGAACACGTATCCCCACCGGTATGACTTGGGCGAGCAGTGGAAGAAGTGGACCGGCTTGCCGTTCGTGTTCGCGGTCTGGGCGGCCCGCCGTGAGGTGAATCGCGAGGCGGCAGTGGCGGTACACGACCGGCTGATCGAGTCGAAGCGGTGGGGCCTCGCGAACCTGGACTTGCTGGCCGAGGAGGCTTCGTACCGCACGGGGATCGCGGTGGCGGCCTGCCGGGAGTACATGGGCGGAATCGACTACGCGTTTACCTACAAGCACCTCGAGGGCCTGTCGAGTTTCTTCCGCCGCCTGACGCAGCGGGGCCTGGTAAACGATGGGGCCCTGTCCTTCCTGAGCGTCGCATGATTGACCGCAACGCGTCCGAGTTCCGGAACTTCGTCGAGCTCTACGAGAAGGCCCCGCTCCTCGAGCTGGGCGCCATGGCCGACGAGCGCCGGGAACAGCTCCATCCCGAGGGCGTGGTCACGTACATCGTGGACCGGAACATCAACTACACCAACGTCTGCGTGGCGGACTGCAAGTTCTGCGCGTTCTATCGGCGGCCGAAGCATGACGAGGGCTACGTCCTGTCATTCGAGCAGATCGGCCGGAAGATCGACGAGGCCAAGGAGCTGGGCGCGGTCCAGATCCTCATGCAGGGCGGGCACAATCCCTATATTCCGTTCGAGTGGTATCTCGACCTGCTGCGCTACATCAAGCGGAACCACCCGATCCACATCCACGGGTTCTCGCCGTCCGAGGTGGATTTCTTCGCCACCCGGTTCCGCATGAGCCTCGAGGACGTGATCAGGGAGTTGATGGCTGCGGGTTTGAATTCGGTGCCCGGTGGCGGCGGTGAGATCCTCGTGCAGTCCGTGCGTGATCGTGTGGCGAAGAAGAAGGCGGGCGCGGACCGGTGGCTCGAGGTCATGGAAGTGGCGCACCGACTCGGCATGAAGACATCGGTCACCATGATGTACGGCCTCGGTGAGACGCTGGCAGACCGCATCGAGCACCTCGTGCGGGTGCAGGAGGTCCAGCAAAGAACCGGTGGGTTCACCGCGTTTATTACGTGGCCGCTTCAGCCCGAGCACACCGAAATGGAAGGCACGCCCAAGACGGATGCGGTTACCTACCTCCGTACGGTCGCGATGGCGCGCCTGGTGCTCAAGGATGTCCCGAATCTCCAGGCCTCGTGGGTTACGATGGGCTTGAAGATCGGCCAGATCTCGCTCCGGTTCGGCTGCAACGACTTTGGGTCCCTGATGATCGAAGAGAATGTGGTCTCGGCGGCGGGCACGACGCACTCCGCGACCATCGAGGAAATGCAGCGCTCGATCGTGGACGCCGGCTTCAAGGCCGCACGCCGGCGGCAGGACTACACCGTCATTCCCGACACGACTCCTCTCCCACAAGTGGCGTAATGGCTCCCAAGAAGGAAGTTCTGATCGTCGTGGGCTCGGAGAGTGACCGGGAGCGGGTCGCGGCCGCGTTCAAGGCCCTGGATGAAGCGGGTGTCGGGTACGAGTTCGTCGTGTCTTCGGCGCACCGGAACCCGGACCAGACATCCGAGCTGGCGAAGAACGCCCGCAAGAACGGCTATCGCGTCGTGATTGCCGCCGCCGGGCTGGCGGCGGCCCTCCCGGGGTTCATGGCATCGCTCACCGACCTGCCGGTCATCGGGCTTCCGCTGGAAGTCGGGCCGCTCGCGGGCGTGGATGCGCTATATGCCACGGTGCAGGTGCCTCCGGGCTGTCCGGTCGGCACGGTGGGGATCGGAAACGCGAAGAATGCCGCGTTGTTGGCCGTGAGGATTCTGAAAGCCTAGGGCGTCACGAATCTGGCGCAGTCCAGCAACAGAAAGCCGGGGGAGCATCGCTCCCCCGGCTTCTTCCGTCCTGCGGCAGGACTGCAGCCGCTCGGCTCACACCCCGTGAATCCAAGCTAGGGATCCTTGTCGCCGAGTCAATGGTGCGGCGGTGCTGGTGGTGGGATTCGAACCCACTCGGGCTTTCGCCCCACGGGGTGTGAAGCCGTTGCGTCTACCAGTTCCGCCACACCAGCGACCACCAACCAGCGACGAACCGTGGTAGCCCGGAGGCCAAGGACGCCGTACTCACACCCGTTGCTGAACCGCGAGACACGATGTGGGACTACGGCGGATCTCGAATAACGAATTCGTTGCGCGGGTGGTAGAAAAAACGCAGCCCGCTTGCCTAGGGCCCCAGACGCCTCTAGCATACCGTCCGACTCCCATGCTCAAGCCACCCTTGGACTTCGCGGCACTCGCGGCCCTTTCGGTGTGCCTGGTGTTCCCAGCGGGCGCCCAGGCCCAGGCTGTCGCCCCCGGCGACCGCACACCCTCCAGCCCTCCGGCCAGCGTCATGCGCCCGGTGACGGTCATTCTCCCGCCCGTGATCGACGGCAAACTCGATGACGCCGCGTGGAAGGAAGCACCGCCGGTCACGGGGTTTACCCAGCGCGAGCCCCGCGAGGGCGAGGCGGTGTCCGAGCGCACCGAGGTGCGCGTCCTGGTCACGGGCGATGCGCTTTATGTCGGCGCCTGGCTCTACGACCGCACCCCCGACCTGATCGTTCCGGGTGAGCGCCAGCGCGACGCGACGCTCACCAACAGCGACTACTTCGGCTTCATTCTCGACACGTACCACGATCGCCAGAACGGGTTCATCTTCGCGACGACGCCGGCCGGCATCGAGTACGACGGCCAGGTGATTCGCGAAGGGGAAGGGGGCGGCGGATTCCAGCAGGGACAGACCCGTGCCCAGGCGGGCTCGGCCGGCGGGTTCAATCTGAATTGGGATGCGCGCTGGGAAGTCGCTACGTCGCGGGACGGCTCTGGCTGGTACGCGGAGTTCCGCATCCCGTTCAGCACGCTCCGCTACGGCGGCGGTGAGGTGTGGGGCGCCAACTTCGTGCGGTCTATCCGCCGGCACAACGAGGAGGCGTTCTGGGCGCCGATTCCGCGCCAGCTCAACCTCATGCGGCTCTCGATGGCCGGAACGCTCGAGGGCATCAAGGTGCCCACCCGGCGCGAAATGACGCTCACCCCCTACGCCCTGGGCTCCGCTCGGCGGGACTATGCGTCACAAACGTCTTTTACCTATCCCCGCGAGTTCGGCGCCGACGCCAAGCTCGGCCTGACCTCGAGCATGACGCTGGACCTGACGTACAACACCGACTTCGCCCAGGTCGAGGTCGATGCGCAACAGACTAACCTGACCCGGTTCCAGCTGTTCTTCCCGGAGAAGCGGCCGTTCTTCCTGGAAAATGGCGGCACCTTCTCGGCAGGCACGCCACAGGCCATTGACCTGTTTTTCAGCCGGCGTATCGGGATCACGGCGACCGGCCAGCCGGCGCCGATCATCGGCGGCGGCCGGCTGTCCGGCCGGGTGGGAGGGCTCACCGTCGGCGCGCTCCAGTTGTTCACCGACGACGTACCAGCGGTACAGGTGGAGAATGCCTATACCGTCGGGCGGGTGATCCGCGAGTTGCCGAACCGGTCTCGCGTGGGCGCGATCTTCGTCCAACGCATGGCCACAACGAACTCGGCCGACCGCAACCGGACCTACGGCATCGATACCCGCATCGGCATTGGCCAGACGGGCTCAATCGACGCGTGGGCCGCGGCGACGGAAACACCGGGACGGGTCGGGCGGACGGAGGCGTTCAACGTGCGCGCCGCGTACCTCAGTCGCGAGTGGAGTCATTTCGTTCGCTACGTCCAGATCGGCGAGGACTTCAATCCCGAAGTCGGCTTCGTGAACCGCACGGCGTACCGGGAAATCGAAGGCCAGGCCATGCGCACGATCAGGTTCCCGAAGATTCCGGCCCTCCGCCAGACCAACCCCCACATCAGCGTGCGGCAGTTCTGGGACTTCGCGGGTTTCCACGAGACGGGCTACGTGCACGTGGACGCCGAGTTGGAGTTCGCGGGCGGCGGCCGCATCGGTCCCGAGTTCAACTTCTCGACGGAAGGGCTCAAGCGGCCCTTCACCGTGGCCCCCGGCGTCGTCATCCCCGCCGGGACCTACAGCTTCTTCGTCAACGGCTGGGACATTGGCTCCGATCCGAGCGCGCCGCTGTCATTCACCACGCGCCTCGACCTGGGGCAGTTCTACACCGGCCATCGCTGGGGCGGAACCACCGCCGTGACTTACCGCCGCGGGTCGTCGGTCAGCACGTCCGTGTCGCTGAGCCAGAACTTCGTCCGCCTGCCCCAGGGAGACTTCAACACCACGCTCCTGGGTACCCGGATCAGCTATTTCTTTACGCCGAAGGTCTATCTCCAGTCGCTGTTGCAGTACAACAACCAGGCCCGCCTGTGGTCCGCCAACATCCGGTTCGCCTGGCTCAACACGGCGGGCACCGGCCTCTACGTGGTCTACAACGAGGGGCAAACGGCCTCGTCGCTCACCAGCCTGGACCAGGTCGTGGGCCGGTCGATTATCGTGAAATACACCCGCCAGTTGAGCCTCTCGGGAAGCTGACGCGGCGCCAGGGCTTGCCCCGCGGCGGGCCTCCTTTCCTTATATAGTGTCTCCCCGGTTGCGTCCCGGGCCGTTGCTCGCGCTTGTAGCCCGGTCTCTATGACTCGATCGATCCTGCCAACTGCGATGCGTACCGGAACCGCCCGAAGCGGTAGACGGGAACTCGATGCAGCGATTGGTGTTCACATAGCATCCTTCTCCCGGGCGGCGGTGCCGTTGAAAATCTGGTTCGGCACCGTCGCGTTGGGGCTTGGTCTCGCAGTAGCGGCTCCTTCCCGACTGGTCGCGCAGGACCCCGTGCTCCCACCGATTCTAGGCCAGGTCCTGGCCGCGAAGGATTCCGTCGCAGTGCCAGGGGCGCTCATCGAGGCGCTCGGCACGGATGCCCGCGCCCTCACCGATGCCGATGGCCGTTTCATCCTGCGCCGGTCACGCGCCGGCGACCTGCCGGTGACCGTGCGGGTCATGGGCTACGCCCCGGACACGTCGGTGGTGGAGGCTGTGAGCGGGTCCGTAACGGTGTACCTGACCCGCGCGGCGATTACGCTCGAGGCCGTGGAGGTCGAAGCCGCGCAGGTCCAGGCCCGTGTCCGGTTCGACGAGCTGGCGCAGTTGTCTACCACGACGCTCTCGGGCAGCGAGATCAAGCGGGTGCCCGGTATCCTCGAGTCCGACGTGATCCGGGCGGTCATGCTGCTCCCGGGGACGGTGACCAAGAGCGACTACTCGATCGGGTACAACGTCCGGGGCGGGGAGTCGGACCAGAACCTCATCCAGGTGGACGGGATCCCGGTGTTCAACCCGTCGCACCTCGCGGGCCTCTTCAGCACGTTCGACGCCGACGCCATTGACCACGCGGATTTCCTGACCGGCGGATTTCCCGCCGGGTACAGTGGCCGGCTGTCCAGCATCCTGGACATCGGCCTTCGAACGGGCGCCACGCACCTGCGAGCGAGCAGCCATGTCTCGCTCCTGTCGAGCAAGGTCTACGTCGAAGGGCCCCTGCCGTTCGGTTCGAGTTTTCTCATCAGCGGGCGCCGGACGTACATGGACCAGGTTGTCGCGGCGCTGACGTCGTACACGCTCCCGTACTATTTCAGCGACCTCCTGGGAAAGCTCAGCGTGCCCACGGGCGACGGTTCCGTCTCCGTGACCGGATACTGGGGGCGCGATGCGTTCAACCTGAACCTCGTGGCGGCCGACACGCTGCGGGACGCCGTGGACCTCGCGTGGAAATGGGGAAACCGGTTTGCCGTCGCCAACTGGAGTCAGCCGGTCGGGTTTGCGGAGGGCCACGTGGAGGCCCGCGCGGGCGTGAGCGATTACTTCGGGATTATCGGGCTCCTGCCGAACCTCGTGAGCTGGGACAATTCCGCCCGCCTGTACGCCGGGAGCATGGCCTTGGCCCTGGCGCCTTGGGACGGGCATGCCCTCCGCCTTGGCGCGGGGGTGGAGCGCTACGAAACAGCCGACAGCATCGTCAGCCAGGCGTTGCAGGTGACGCTCCAGCGATCGCGTCACCGGCCCACCGTCTGGTCGGCGTTCGTAGATGAACAATGGGCGCCCAATCCGCGCGTCATGCTGCGCCCGGGTGTCCGGGTCGAGTACGTCCCGTCCCACAACGGGTTCGCCGGCATTTCCCCGCGGGTCGCCGCCAAGTATTTCATCACCGGCAGTGCCGCGATTACCGGGTCCGCGGGCCGGTACTTCCAGGCGGTGCATTCGATCCGGGACCAGGAACTCCCGATCACGCTCAACGAATCCTGGATTGCCGCCGACAAGTTCATCCCCGTCGGACGATCGGATCATTTCGTGCTTGGCCTGGAAACCTGGTTCGGGCGGGACCTGCAACTCACCGTCGAAGGCTACGCGAAGACGTTTTACAACCTGGTCTCACCCAATCGCGGCCAGTCGCTGGATCGGTCCGGTGACGAATACGTGCCGACGACGGGCCGTTCGGCGGGGTTCGACGTGCTGCTCCGGCGGCACGCGGGCAAGATTCGCGGGTGGATGGCCTACAGTTTCGTGCGGGCGAAACGCACCGCCGAGGGGGTGACGTATCCGCCGGCCCACGACCGGCGCCATACGCTCAATGTTGTCCTCGAGGCGCCCGGACCGCTCGGCGCCCAGATGACCGCGCGCTGGGGGTTCGGATCTCCGCTCCCGTACACCGCGTTCACCGGTCTCTGGTTCCATCGCATTTACGACATCACCGACCACCGGTTCGACGGCTACAACGAGGAACCGGTTGCCGGCCCACGGAACGGGGCCCGCTACCCGCCGTACACCCGTCTCGACGTCGGGATGCGCTGGTCGTTCCGGAAGTGGGGCGCCAACTGGGAGCCGTATTTCCAGGTGGTGAACGCCTACAACCGGAAGAACGCGTTCCTGTACTTCTTCGACTTCGAGAGCGCCCCGCCTACCCGGACCGGCGTGTCCCAGCTCCCGTTTCTGCCGACATTCGGCTTGGAGATCCGCTTCTGATGCGGCGCGCCCGGAGCAGCTTGGCGTTCGCGCTTGCCCTGGCCGGCTGCAAGCTCACCGAGGTGGTGATCGCGCCCGGCGAGCGCACGCTGGTGGTGCAGGCGGTCATCGATCGCTCCCAGCCGACGCAGTTCGCGGTGGTAGAGTATTCCACCATCGGCGATTCCACGATCAACGGTGGCGGAGCCCGGATCCCCGGCGGCCGCCCGGGGTTTCCGGTGACCGGGGCCGTCGTGTCTGTGGAGCATTTGGAGGGCGCGTGCCCCGGCCGGCAGGAAGCGCTCACCGAGGTGCTGCCAACCGGGACCAACCTGACACCCACCGGGCGGTATGCCGGGATGCTCACGTGCCTCGCGCCCGGTGAGAAGCTCGGCTTGCGGGTGACGACCCGCGCTGGTGAGATCGTGACCGGCGAGACCGTCCTGGCGGCGGCCTCGGCGATCTCGGTGCGGGCGGGAGGGGTCGCCGCGCGGTTCGCCAGGGATACCGTCCGGTTCAACCGCGACAGCGATACCATGCGGGTCGCCATCGATCCGCTCGTGGGTCGCGGCATGCAGATCGAGGTCCGGCGAGCCGAGGACCACGACCATATAGCGCTCATTTTCATCAATGACTCGCTCGGCGCCGCCTTCCCTGGGAACCTGGTGAACCCGTTCGGGAACGACGTTGGCGAAACGACGTTCCGGGCGGGCGCCTACTACGTCATGACCGTGGCGATGGCCGACAGCAACTACTATCACTATGCCAGCACGTTCAGCGATCCGGTGACCGGGCGGGGATTCCTGAACCACCTAAAGGGCGGTCTCGGCGTGTTTGGCAGCATCGAAACGACGCAGTACGTGATCCGGGTGTCTTCGACGGTCAACGATCCCAAGGAGGGCGTGTACCGCCTGACCGGGCTGCTGGGCGGAGTCAACCTCGATCTATCGCTCGAATCGTACCTGGACGACCTGTCGGGCAACGGGTTCTCGGCGTTCGCCAGGGGTACGTGGACGAACGGTGCGACCCCCACGTTGCCTGTCCAGGTGAACGTGAGCGGCGACGGCACCTTCGGGTTCACGCCCGGGGTGACAGCCAACGACCCGAACGCGTTTGTGTTCATGTTTGACGTTATCCGGACGACGAACCCGACGTTCCGGCACTATGTCCTGCGGGGAATCCGTTCGACCGATGGCAGTCCGTTCTCGGTTGACGTGACCGGGACGACCCAGAACGGCCAGTCCGCCGTGCGCGGCACCGCCTTGGGCGTCCAGGTTTCTGGCCCCCGCCAATGACATCGAGGAGCACCTGACATGACCGAGCTCGACCGCCCGGCTGTTCTCGCGGCCCTGGAGGCCGAAATCGCCGGAGTTTCCAGGTCCCGGAATCTGAGCCCCGTCGGGGGCGCCTTGTTCGTGCTCTCGGTCGGAATGTTCTTCGCGCTATCCATTCTCACGCGGCGCTGGGCACTGCCGATCCTGGTGCGTTCGTCCATTTACTTCGTCTTGGTCGCGGGCCTGCTCGCCGGACTCGGATTGCTGTTTTTCGGAGGGGGCAGCGGTCAGTCCCGCGCCCGCACCGCGGCGGAAGGTGCGCTCGACCACCTGACGCGGCGGTTCGAGGCGTCTTCCGCCGAGGACAACCTCGGAGCTGCGGTCCGATTGTTGTGGAACGTCTACTACTCAGGTGGGCCGTGGATGGTGACCACGATAGACACGGCAGGAGCGCGCGAAAAACTCGAGGCGGCGGGCACGCTTGAGTGGGTCCAGGAGGTCGAAATGGTCCTCGTTGAAGCCAGGCGTACCCAGCCTGTTTTCACCCTTCCGGGCTGGACGGGCACGCCCTGATCGGCTAGACTCGACGCCATGGGTAAGCTCTTCAAACTGTTGGTGTTGCTGTGCTTCGTCGGGGGGCTGGCGTATGGGTTTTCCTACGCCGGTGCCCGCACGGGCATCGGCAAGATGCTCGGCTCTCCAAAGCCTGAAGTCGGCGAGCGCGAAATGGCATTCCTGTGGGAGGGGGCGGATAGCCTGCCGGGGAAGCCAAAGGTGTGGGAAGTGACGTTCTCCCGGGTGGCAGCGATTGGAAATCGCCGGGCAGTCGTCTATGTGAGTCCCGGCGGGGCGATAGTGGCCACGTACCCCAACGACTTGGCCAGCCGCCTGGAGGCGGCCGCGAAGGCGAAGGACGAACCCTAAGTTACTGTAGCAGTTGACGTTATGACCTTAGCCCCCGCCGTGTCTCCGGGGGCTACTCTTTTTGGGTCCTTCGAGTCCTAGGCATTACGTGACTTGTTGTGTCTTTTGGTGACGCAGACCCCCTCGCGCGGTCAGCCGGGGCGTGTATCTTGTTTCCCCCTAAGCTAAGTCCTGAGTCTGTGAACACTTCCGGCCTTTTCGTAACGCCGTCCCAAGGCGCCCCGCGGGATAGCGACAGCCCGCTTTTTGTGGCGTCTTGGAGGTAACCGCTCGACGGTGACCCGGATCCGGCGTTTCTTCCACTTCTCGCGCGTGGCGCGGCTCATTTTTCTGGCCGCGCTTCCAACCGTTCTTGCCACCTGCGATCTGGTCAAGTCGCCGACGGAAATCGCCGGCCAGCTCGACATCCATTTCACCAGTCCGTTCACGCTCGTCGTCGCCCGGAATTTCGCGCCACCAGTTCAAGTCATGCAGAGCGGCGTGGCCGTCGCGGAGCCGCGCATCCAGCTCATCTCGTCCTGCGCTTTGCTGCGGTGAGCGCGATCGCTGACCTCGCGGTCCAGACCAGCGACACACTGGCCCTCGACTCGCTCGCCGCCTGCCAAAGCGATGACCAGGCCGTTGCGGCGGTCGAAGGGCTGGCCGTGCGTTCCCGGGGTGAAGGTACTACCCGGATTCGTTGTTCGATTAACGGCGTGCAGGGGAGCGCCCAGGTGACGGTGCGCCAACGCATCGTCCGGGTACGGCTCACGTCCGATCAGCCGTTCGCGATTCGCGTCGGCCGGGACACCCTGAACCTGGCCCTTGCCCGGGTGGATTCGCTGCGCCAGCCGGTGGCGCGGGGCGTCCCGCAGTTTGTCTCGCTGGATACAACCATCGTCCAGGTGGATCCGGTGCGTGGCATTGTGGCCGCCGTGGCCCTTGGGACGGGCAAGGTGGTCGGGTCCGTCGAAGGCATGGCGGACACGGCGGAGGTTCGCGTGGTTGACGTTCTCGCCGCACCGACCGTCACCACGGTCGCCGCCCGCCGAGGGGGCGCCGCGGGGTCGTCAACCCGCCGGCCCGGCACCCGGACAACGGGCGCCGTCACCCGGACCAATGCGGCAACGACCGCGCTCGGCGCGAGAGACTTCCGGGGCGGGGACTCGATTTTTCAGGTCGGTGCATCCATCGCGGCCGCGCGCTCGGCGCGCTGGGCTACGTCGCTGTTCGTGGCGGCAGCGACGCGGCGCGTGGACGGCGGCGTGGTTGAGGACGACATCAGCGGTGCGAAGGGCGCGCTGTTTGGTTTCGAGGGAGAAGCCACTCCTGCCCAACGCCTGCGATTCCGGGTCACGAGCTTGTTCGGGTCAATGACCGGGCCCGTGGAGAATGCCGGGTCCGTTTCGGAGGTGCAGCTGGATGTGGTTGTCGCACCGCTGTCCTCCTGGCTCTGGCTCCATGCCGGTGGCGGACGGCGGGCGTTGACACCGAAGCTTGGCGTTCTGAGCCAGTGGACCAGTCTGCGATTCGGCAGCGAGGCCCGATTCGGGTTTGGCAAGGGGCAGATCGAAGGCCTCGTGCGTCTTACCTGGCTTCCCGTCGTGAGCGTGAGTAGCGCGACGAGCAAGCCCAGTTTCGGGCGCACCAGCGAAGTCGGCGTGAACTATCGCAACCGTGCGGTCAGTGCCGGTGTTGGCTATGGCCTCGAGCGGCTGGATTTTCCGAAAGTCGGTGACCTCGGGCGCCGCGAGCAGTTCGGCGTTTTGCGTATTCGCTTCGGGATCGAGTTCGGTCGCTAGTGCGCCAGCGATTCGGCATCGGTTTCGATTCCCACACATTCGGCGCCGAGCGACCCCTGGTCCTCGGCGGCGTCACGATCGAGCACACGTCCGGCCTGGTCGGTCACTCGGACGGTGACGCGGTCGCCCACGCCGTGACCGACGCCCTCCTGGGCGCCGCGGCCATGGGTGACATCGGGCGCCTGTTTCCGGATACCGACCCGAAATGGAAAGACGCCGACTCGATCAAGATGCTGGCGGAGGTGAAACGCCGGATCGTCGCCGCGAGCTACACCCTGGTGAACGTGGACGTGACGGTGATTACCGAGGCGCCAAAACTCGCGCCCCACGTGGACGACATGCGGAAGAACCTCGCCACTGCGCTCGGCCTCCCGGTGAACGCGGTCTCGGTCAAGGCGAAGACCAACGAAAAGATGGACTCGGTCGGCAAGGGCAAGGGTCTCCAGGTCTTCGCGGTGGCGTCCATCGGGGGAGCCTGACCTGTTCGAAGGTCTCCTCGATCGCCTGGTCGCGATGCCGCCCGGAGCGATCTACGTGGTCGTCGCGCTGCTCGCCGCAATCGAAAACGTCTTCCCGCCGATCCCGGCCGACACGGCCGTCGCGATCGGCGCCTTTGTTTCGGGAACCGGGCGCGTCTCGACCCTGGGTATTTTCCTGGTGACGTGGGTGGCGAACGTGTCGAGCGCCGCAGGCATGTATGTGCTGGCCCGTCGCGTCGGGAAACCATTCCTGGCGAGCCGCCTGGGTAGGCGGTTGGTGAAGCCCGCGACGCTCGCCCGCTTGGAGCGGCTGTACCGGTCCTACGGCTCGTTCGGAATCTTTCTGTCCCGCTTTGTGCCTGGCGCGCGGGCCATCGTCCCGCCATTCGCCGGCGTGGCGGGCCTTTCCGCCGCCCGTGCCCTGATCCCGATGGCCGCGGCGTCGGCCATCTGGTACGGTACGCTGACGTTCCTGGTGGCGCGGTACGTGACCGAGATCCACCAGATCGCGCGCGTGATGGACGGGCTGAGCACGGGAGGTCTGGTGGCGGCTGGGGCGTTCGTCGCGATCGTCGTCGTCTTGTTTGTCTGGAAGCGGCGGGGCCCGGCGTGACGTCATCCGCCCATCCGCCCCTCCGCCCATCCGCCAGCTTCTGGCTCGAGCCATTTCGCGACTACCTCACCATCGAGTCGGGCACGTCGCCGAACACGGTCGAGAACTACCTGCGGGACGTCGTCCGCCTCGTGACGTTCCTGGCGGGGCGGTCCATTCCCGATCCGTCGGGTGTCACGCCGGAGATCCTGCGCGAATTCGTGTTCTACCTGAAGGACGTCGGGCTGGCCGCCTCGAGCATTCGGCGCCAGGTGTCTGCCCTGCGCACGTACTTCCGGTTCCTGGCCGGCGAAGGCCACGTGAAGGGAGATCCGACCGCCCAACTCGAGACGCCCAAGGCGTGGCGCAAGCTTCCGACTGTCCTGGCCGTCTCCGAGGTCGAAGCTCTGCTCGGCGCCCCCGGCCCGGACGAACCGCTGGCCTGGCGGGACCGGGCGTTGCTCGAGGTCCTGTACGGGACCGGCGTCCGCGTGTCGGAACTCGTGGGGCTGGAGGTGAACGACGTGCTGTTCGAGGACGGCCTGGTGAAAGTGCTGGGGAAGGGATCGAAGGAGCGGCTGGTGCCCATCGGCCGCCGCGCCCTCGGCGCCGCCGCGCTGTACGCCCGCGAGGTGCGGCCGAAGCTCGACCGCGGCCAGACCAAGCGGCGGTTCTTTCTGAACGCCCGCGGCCGGCCGCTCTCGCGCGTCGGCGCCTGGGGCATCGTCAAGCGGTGCGCCAAGCGCGCCGGCGTCACCAAGCGCGTCACGCCCCACACGCTCCGTCACACGTTCGCGACGCATCTCCTCGAAGGCGGAGCCGACCTGCGGGCGGTGCAGGAGATGCTGGGCCACGCGGACCTCTCCACCACCCAGCTCTACACGCACGTGGACCGAGACTACCTGCGGAGCGTCCACAAGAGCTATCATCCGAGAGCATGATCCTCGTCCTCGATAACTATGACTCCTTCACCTATAACCTCGTCCAGTACCTGGGCGAGCTGGGGGCGGAGCCCGACGTGCGCCGGAACGACCAGGTGACCGTCGAGGACGTCGAGCGACTGGACCCCGCGGCCATCGTGATTTCTCCCGGGCCGGGCGTCCCCGCGGACGCCGGCATCAGCATCCCGCTCATTCACCGCTTCCACGACCGCACCCCCATCCTCGGTGTGTGCCTCGGGCACCAGGCCCTGGGGGAGGCGTTCGGCGGCCGCATCGTGCGGGCAGAACGATTGATGCATGGCAAGACGTCGCCCATCGCACACACCGGGTCGGGCATCTTCTGCAACGTTCCGTCACCCCTCACCGCCATGCGGTATCACTCACTGGTGGTGGAACCTGCTTCGGTCCCGAAGGAACTGACGGTCACCGCCTGGACCGACGACCGCCCCAAGGGCAATGAAATCATGGCCCTCGAGCTGAAGGGCAGGCCGGTGTTCGGGGTCCAGTTCCATCCGGAGTCGGTGGGGACCGAGACAGGGAAGAAGCTGATTCAGAATTTCCTCGATATCGTGTCCGCAGCGGTGGTCTACCGCCCCGCGTAGTAAGCAGTTAGCAGGTCTGGCACGACTTTTGACAGAATGGCTGGTCCCGGTTAGCTTCGGCTATGCACGTCCTGTGTGTGATACCAGCCCGCCTCGGTTCCACGCGCCTCCCCAATAAGCCCCTTCGTCTCCTCGCCGGTGAACCTCTCATTCGCCGAGTTGTTCAGCGCGTTCAGGAACTCGGTCTCGATGCTCGCGTGGTCGTGGCCACGGACAGCAGGCGGGTGGCCGGAGCCGTGCAGGGACTCGGCGTCGAGTCTGTACTCACGAACCACGGCCATGACTCGGGCACGGAACGGGTCGCTGAGGTGATCCAGCGGCCGGAGTACGCAGATTTTGACTTGATCGTCAACGTGCAGGGCGATGAGCCGTTCATTCCGTCGGAAGCGGTGCACGGGGCGCTGGCCCGCGTGGTTTCGGGCGATGCCATCGGGACCGCCGCCGCGCCGCTGGCGCCGGAGCACGCCATGGACCCGAATTGCGTGAAAGTGCTGGTCGATGGCGACGGCCACGTTCTCTCGTTCTCTCGTTCCCTCATTCCTTCGTCTCTGCATCACATTGGCGTGTATGTCTATCGCCGCGACGCGCTTCTGGCCTGGGTCGGGGCGGAGCCGGTCGCGGAAGAGACCAAGCAGGGGCTTGAGCAGCTGCGGCCGCTCGCCCTCGGCATGAACATCGGTGTTGCCGTTCTGGATGAGGCAGCGCCGCCGGGAATCGACACGGATGAAGATCTGAAAACGGCGCAGGCATACCTGACGGGGGTGGGGGTATGACGACGAAGTACATCTTCATCACGGGTGGCGTGGTGTCGTCCCTGGGCAAGGGCATCACCGCGTCCTCCATCGGCCGGTTGCTCGTCGAACGCGGCCTCAAGGTCACCATCCAGAAGTTCGATCCCTACATCAACGTGGATCCCGGCACCATGTCCCCGTTCCAGCACGGCGAGGTCTACGTCACCGATGACGGTGCCGAGACGGACTTGGACCTCGGCCACTACGAGCGGTTCATCGACCGGTCCCTGTCTCAGGTGAACAACATCACCACCGGCCGCATCTACCAGACGGTGATCACCAAGGAGCGGCGAGGGGAATACCTGGGGAGTACCGTGCAGGTCGTCCCCCACATCACCGACGAGATCAAGGCGACCATTCGCCGACTGGCGCCCGACCACGATGTCGTCATTACGGAAATCGGTGGCACGGTCGGCGACATCGAGTCGCTCCCGTTCCTCGAGGCGGCGCGGCAGTTCCGGCAAGATGTGGGTCGCGACAACGTGGTGTTCATCCACGTGACCCTCGTGCCCATGATCTCGGCCACGAATGAACTCAAGACGAAGCCCACCCAGCACTCGGTCCGCGAGCTCATGGAGATCGGAATCCAGCCCGATATCCTGGTCCTCCGCACCGAGCACCCGCTGTCCGAAGCGATCAAGCGGAAGATCGCCCTGTTCTGCAACGTGGACTTCGGCTGCGTCATCGAGGCCCGGGACGTGCACACGATTTACCAGGTGCCGCTCCTGTTGCACGACCAGGGCCTCGATCGGGAGATCTGCCGCCGGCTGGGCCTCGATACGAAGGACCCCGACCTGAGGCAGTGGGCGGCCATGGTCAAGAAGGCGCTTGAGCCCTCCGAGCGGGTCCGGGTGGCGATCGTCGGGAAATACACCGATCTGACCGATGCGTACACGTCCATCCGGGAAGCCCTGGTGCATGGCGGCATCGCCAATGACACCGCGGTGGACGTCGAGTGGATCGCCAGCGATCACTTCACCGATCAGCGGGCCGCAGGCGAGCTGCTGGCGGGCAGGCATGCGCTCCTCGTGCCGGGCGGGTTTGGTGTGCGCGGCGTCGAGGGCATGACGGAGGCCGTGCGGTGGGCCCGGGAAAACAAGCTCCCGTTCTTTGGTATTTGCCTCGGGCTCCAGGTGGCCATCATCGAGTTCGCGCGCAACGTGGTGGGCATCACGGAGACCAACTCGACCGAATTCGCTCCCGAATGTGAGAACCCGGTCATATCGCTGATGACCTCGCAGCGCGACGTGCAGGACCTTGGCGGCACCATGCGGCTGGGGGCCTATCCGTGCAAGCTCCGTGCGGGGTCGCGCGTGGCGCAGATCTACGGCGCTGACGAGGTGAGCGAGCGGCACCGCCACCGGTACGAGGTCAACAACAGCTTCCGGGACCAGCTCGCCGAGTACGGCCTCCGTTGCACCGGGCTCTCGCCCGATGGCCAGCTGGTCGAAATGTTCGAGCTGCCGGAGCATCCGTTCTTCATTGGTTGCCAGTTCCACCCCGAGCTCCGTTCCCGCCCCATGCGCCCGCATCCACTGTTCGTGGGCTTCGTGACCGCAGCGCTGGCCCACCAGGAAAAAATGATGACTCTCTCTAGCAGGACCGAGGCCGCGCTCGTCACGCGCGGGTAACCCGTGAGTGGCTTCTTCGGCCCCGCGCCGGTACTCATTGCCGGCCCGTGCGCCCTCGAGCACGACGAGGTGAATCTCGAGATCGGGGAAGTGCTGTCCGGTCTCGCGGGGCGCCTGGGCCTGCGCGTGGTGTACAAGGGGAGCTTCGACAAGGCGAACCGTGCGAGCCCGCGGGCCCCCCGGGGACTTGGGCTCGAAGGCGGCCTCGCCGCGCTCGCGCTCGTCCGGAAGCGGACCGGGTTGCCTGTCCTGACCGACGTGCACGAGCCGGGACAGGTGCCGGCCGTCGCGGCGGTGGTTGATGCGATCCAGGTCCCTGCGCTCCTGGCCCGGCAAACCGATCTGCTCGTCGCGGCCGGCCGCTCAGGCCTCCCTGTCAACGTGAAAAAAGGGCAATCCATGGCCCCGTCGGACATGCGGGGCGCGGTGACCAAGGTGCGCGAGGCCGGAGGCCGGGACGTGTCGGTGACGGAGCGCGGCTCCTTCTTCGGGTACGGCGACCTGGTCGTGGACATGAGGAACTTCGACCGAATCCGGCAGGCGGCGGGCACACCGGTTTTCTTCGACGCGACGCACTCGGTTCAGCAGCCGGGGCAGGGAGTGGGCGGCGCGAGCGGCGGGACGTCGGAGCATGTCCCGGCCCTGCTTCGCGCCGCCGCCGCGGCCGGCGCCGACGGGTTCTACCTTGAAACCCACCCCCGGCCTCATACCGCGCCAAGCGACGGTGCGACCATGTGGCCCCTCGGGGACCTCGAAGGCCTCATCGAGTCGGCTCTCGACGTCTGGCGTGCGGCCCACGCGGCGCGGGCCCGTGCGTAGAACGTGTCCGCCGGGGACCTCCCGGCTCTCCAGGACGCTGGTTCTGGGAACCGCCGGCTTGGTCGTTGCGGCGGCGCTGACCGCCTGCGGCGACATGGGGAAGCCGCCCGTGGCGGCAACGTCGGGCGATACCGCCGATCAGGTCATTTTCGGCCTGAATCACCAGGTGACGATCGATGGTGCGCTGCGGACGCGCCTCCTGGCCGACACGGCCTACCTGTTCCAGCTCTCCCAGACCAGTGAGCTCAAGCACATCAAGGTCACGTTCTTCACGCCTGAGGGGCAGGAAAGCTCGACCCTGACTGCGAGACGGGGGCGTTACGACTGGCGCACGGGCGACATGGAGGCGCGGGAAAACGTGGTGGCGGTGACGCCGGACGGCCGGCGCCTGACGACCAGCGTGCTCAAGTACAAGCGGGCAGACCAGAGCATTGAGGGTCCCGAATCGTTCGTCTTCGACGCGCCGCAACGTCACCTCGAGGGCGAGGGATTCACGTCAGACCCGGATTTCAAGAACGTGACCACGAGGCGGCCGCGGAAGGGCACGCTCGGCAAAGTGGACTTGGGCAACTGATGCGCAGCATCGCTCGTTTCACCATCGCCTTTTCCACCCTCGCCCTTTCCACCATCAGCGCCCAAGCGCCCTCCCGCTCCTGCCTCGTCGAGCTGGACCAGGTGGGCGGGGTGGGGAAGCAGAACGAAATCCGGCCGGGGGTCTTCCACCAGTTCGGCAACGGTGGCGTGACCGCGCACTGCCGCGGTGAGAAGACCTCGATGAAGTCAGACAGCGTCGCCTGGTACTCGGATCTCGAGCGGATGGACCTGGTGGGCCATGCAGTCTTCGAGGACACGACCATCCGGCTCGACGCCGATCGCGCGATCTACTACTTGCAGGACCAGCGCCTCGAGGCGTACGGCAACGTCACGTTGCTCAATCGAAAGACGCAGTCGCGCCTCACCGGGCCCAACCTCACGTACTTGAGGGTCGTCGGGACACGGGACACGGCGGAGATGCTGGCGACCGGGCATCCACAAGCCAGGTATCGGAGCGAAACCGACTCCGCAAACGCCGAGCCGTATTTCATCAAGGCCGACCGAATGCGATTCCGGGGGAACACCCGCGCGTGGGCAGGTGGCGGCGTGTCGATTGATCGCAGTGACTTCTCCGCCAGGTCCGACAGTTCGGAGCTCGACCTTGGCATCGGTGGCGGGTTCCTCGTGGGTCACGCCGAGGCGCGCGGCCAGGACTCGGCCGGGTACGTCCTGACGGGGCGCACGATTCGTTTTCGCATGAGCCAGAACCGCCTCGTGTGGGTCCAGGCCCGCGGGCTCGCCGATGCGACCAGCAGTGAGTGGCGCCTGGTGGCCGACACGGTCGAGTTCGACATCGTGGGACAGCGGGTGGGCGGAGGCCGTGCGTGGGGGAACTCCACCCGGCCGCGCGCCGCCTCCTTGAGCTACACGATCTCCGCCGATTCGCTCGCCCTGGACGCGCCGGGTCAGCGCCTCACCGAGCTGCGGGGGTTCGGGCACACCTATGCCACGTCCCGGTCGGACTCGGCCCGGGTGGATGCGGACTGGATGTCCGGCGACACGCTGGTCGCGCGGTTCGACAGCACCCTGTTCAGCCGGAGCACGCTCTCGCGCCTGACCGCCACCGGCGCGGCCCGCGCGTATTACCACGTGCCGGACCCGAAGCGGCCGGGCTCGCCCGGCATCACGTACTCGCGGGGCACGGAAATCGCCGCGCGGTTCACGCCATTTGGTCTCGAGCGGGTGGACGTGGTGGGCGACGGAGACGGCGTGTACCTGGAAGCGGGCGCCCCGAGCCCGCCTCCACCCAAGGGCCCGCCCCCTATCCCCACGGGACTCGTCAAGCCGTCGCCCGTGCCGGCGGTGCGACCGTGACGGGCTCCTTGCGTGAAGCATTCGTCGGGCGCGAGTCGTCGTTGCCGCTCGCGGTGGCGGCGATCCTCCGAATCGCCGACGACAGCGGGGCGGTGACGTTCGGCCAACTGGCCGTGAGTTATCGGGAGGACCACCTCGACCTCCAGCGGCAGATCGGTGAGACCGCCGGGCAGGCGGGCGTTCTGTCGGTGGATGAAGTGCGGCGGCATCTCGAAGGGTCGGTACTGCCGCGCCTGTCCACCGACGGCATCATCGACCCACTCACCCTGCCGATCGACGAGGGGACGTCCATCCGGCTGCGGGCGGACCTGTGGGCCGCCGTGAGCGTGGCGCGTGACGGCGCCAGGGCGGAACTCCTGGGCCTTGCCACCGAGACGCTGGCGCCGGTCGAGCCCGCGAGCGGGCCTCCGACCACGGCCGGGGCGGTGCTGTCGGCCCGCGGCATGACCAAGACGTATCGCCGCCGGCGCGTGGTGGACGCGGTAGACCTGGAACTCCGCCAGGGTGAGATCGTGGGCCTCCTGGGCCCGAATGGCGCGGGAAAGACCACTACGTTCTACATGATCGTCGGGCTGGTGCGGCCCGACGAGGGCCGGACATTCGTGGACGGCGAAGACATCTCGGGACTCCCCATGTACCAACGTGCCCGGCGGGGCATCGGGTACCTGTCCCAGGAACCGTCGGTGTTCCGGAAGCTCACGGTCGAGCAGAACATCATGGCGATCCTGGAAATCCAGCCGCTCTCGGCCGCCGAGCGGGAGGAGCGGCTGGAGGGCTTGCTGGACGAGCTGTCCATCCGGCATTTGCGGAGCACCCCGGCTTACCAGCTGTCGGGCGGCGAGCGGCGCCGGCTGGAGATTACGCGCGCCCTGGTCACGCGGCCGCGCTTCATGCTGCTGGACGAGCCGTTCGCGGGCGTGGACCCGATCGCGGTGCACGATATCCAGACCATCGTCGCGGGATTGCGGCGGCGGGGCATCGGGGTGCTGATCACCGACCACAACGTCGAGCAGACGCTCGACATCGTGGACCGCGCCTACATCCTGTTTGAGGGCCGCGTGAAAGTGTCGGGCTCGGTGCGCGACCTGGTGTTCGACGATCGCGTGGCCGAGGTGTACTTCGGCCCCACGCTCACGACGCGTCTCCGCCAGCGGCTCGGAGTCGTTGCGTGAAGACCGGCATGCAGCAGACGACGGGCCTCCGGCAGGACATGCGGATGAATCCACGCCTGTACCAGGCGATGGACCTCCTCTACATGCCCCTGATGGACCTTCAGCAGCACCTCAAGACGGAGCTCGAAACGAACCCCTTCCTTGAGCTGGAGGAACCCGAGGAGCAGATCGAAACGCCGGAGTCGGCGCTCGAGAAGCCCCAGGAGCCCGCCCAGGAGGATGAGGAAGGGGAGCAGGGGTGGGAGAAGATCATCCTCGACGGCTTCCAGGTCGGCGCCTCGCGCGGCCAGTTCGAGGAGAGTGAGTTCCGCGACCGCGTGCAAGTGGAAAAGCGCGGGCTCGACGATCACCTGCGCGACCAGCTTCAGCTCCTCGACCTCACGCCTCGCGAGCGGCTGCTCGCCGAAGAGTTCATCGGGAGCATCGGCGAGGACGGCTACCTGAAGGCGTCGCTCGATGAGATCGTGGGGGGCGTGAACAAGGTGCTGGAGGAACACCACGCCCACCTGGTGGAGGGCCAGTCGGACGAGGGAGGGAACGCGGGCGTACTGGTCGAGCCGTTTACGACGGCCGGGGCCGAGGGAATGCTCAAGATCATCCAGCACCTGGACCCGCCGGGTATTGGTGCCCGGGACCTCCGCGAGTGCCTGCTGCTCCAGCTGGAGGACAGCAAGCAGACGGAGACGCTGACCTACCGCCTCGTGCGGGACGCGTTTGATGACCTGATTGCCCACCGGTGGAGCGAACTGGCGCGCCGGTTCCAGCTGGATCCGCGGCAGGTGCAGGATGGTGCGGACGCCCTGGCCAAGCTGGACCCAAAGCCGGGACTGCGGTTCCTCCCGGCCGACGACGAGTACGTCATGCCAGACCTGGTCGTCCAGAAGATCGACGGTCAGTACAAGGTGTTCCTGAACGACAATGCGATGCCGCGGCTTCGCATCAGCCGGGTGTACCAGGAAATGGCGGGGGACAAGAAGAAGTTCGTCGGCGAGAACCGCGAGTTCGTGACCCAGCGTCTCAACAGCGCAAGCTGGCTGATTCAGGCGATCGAGCAGCGCCGACAGACCATGCTCAAGGTCATGAACTTCATCGTCGACCGGCAACGAGAGTTTTTCGAGAAGGGCGTGGAGTTTCTCAAGCCGCTGACGCTCCGCGAGGTGGCCGACGTGATCCACATGCACGAGTCCACCGTGAGCCGGGTGACGAACCAGAAGCACGTCCAGACACCGCGCGGCGTGTTTCCCCTGAAGTTCTTCTTCTCGAGCAGCCTTGAAACCACCAGCGGCGAGGACGCGAGCGCGAGGTCGGTGAAGGCCCAGATCGGGAAGCTGGTCGGGGAAGAGAACCCGGGCGACCCGCTGACAGACTCGGAGATCCAGGGCGCGCTCAAGGCGAAAGGCATCCGCATCGCGCGCCGCACCGTGGCCAAGTACCGGGACCAGTTGAGCATCCTTCCTGCGCGCATGAGGAAACGGGTATGACCCTGGCGGTGAAGGGCGGAGAGGTGGAGGTGAGCGTCCTCGTCCCGGCGAAGGACGAGGCGGAGAACCTCGCGGAGTTCGTCCGGCAGTGCCGGGACGCCCTCACGGCGGTTCCGTACGTCTGCGAGGTGATCATCATCAACGACGGGAGCGAGGACGGCTCCGCGGAGGTGCTCGAGCGCCTCCAGAAGGAACACGCGTTCCTGCAGGTCGTCACGCACCGGAACCGGCGAGGTATTGCCGACGCGTTGCGGTCGGGCGGAGACGCGGCCCGGGGCCGCATCTTCGTCTTTTATCCCGCCGACCTCCAGTTTCTTCCGTCCGAGATTCCGAGTCTGGTCCAGCCGGTCCTCGCCCGGGAGGCCGACATCGTCACTGGCGCGAAGCAGGGGAGCTACGACAAGGCCCTTGTTTCGGGGATCTACAACTGGATCTGCCGGTGGCTGTTTGGCGTGCGCGTCACCGACCTGAACGCGGTGAAGGCCTATCGTCGTGAAGTCATGGACGTAGTACCGGCGCGGCCGGATTGGCACCGCTTCATGGTGGTGATCGCCGCCGCGGACGGCTACCGCGTCACCGAACGGCCTGTGACGCTCATGCCCCGCCGGGCCGGCAAGTCCAAGTTCGGCATCGGGCGGATTCCGGTGGGCGCACTGGACTTGGTGTCGGTGTGGTTCCAGCTCCGCTTTGCCCGGCAGCCGATGCTGTTTTTCGGAACGTCGGGGGGCATTCTCGTGCTCCTCGGCATCCTCAACGGCGTAATCGCCCTCGTTCTCCGGTTTGGTTTCGACATTGGCCTCCGGCCTCTTCTCTACCTCGTGATTCTGCTGGTGGGGTCGGGCGTGGCGCTCTTCGGCGTCGGGTTTGTCGGAGAAATGGTGGCCGGGGCCCGGGAGGAGAACCGGCAGCTGGTCCGCGCGGTGGAACGCCTGGTTGACGAACTGAAGCGTCCGCGCGGGTGAAGGTCCTCGTCGTCACGCACAACTACCCCCGTCACCCCGACGATCCCGCCGGCGCGTTCGTCGGCCGCCTGGCTCGGGGTGTCGCCGCGAGCGGTCACCACGTCACCGTCGTTGCTCCCCACGCGCCAGGCCTGGCCGAGGAGCAGATGGACGGGCCGGTCCGCGTCCGCCGGTTCCGGTACGCCACGGATGACCGGGAAGTCATCGCGTACAGCGGTGATATGCATGCACGGGCGCGGCGCGGAGCAGGCCTCGGCGGAATCCTGTCGTTCCTCTGGCGCTTCCGTGCCGCGGTGAAGCGCGTGGCGGCCGAGGAGCGACCCGACGTGATCCACGCCCATTGGTGGGTGCCAGGTGGGTGGATGGCGAAGGCCACCGGGGTTCCCTACGTCGTGACGTGTCACGGCACGGACGTCCGCCTGATCGAGTTTCCCCCCCTGCGGTGGCTCGCGCGGCGCGTCCTGAATGCCGCGGCGGTGGTGACGACCGTGTCCGAATTCCTGCGGCGGGACCTTGAGCGCTTGCTCGGGCGTGAGGTCCAGTCGGCGGCCGTGCTGCGGATGCCGGTGGATGCACGGGACTTCGAGTCAGCCCGCTCAGTGCCCAAGGCGGAGCCTCCCCGGATCCTGTTTGTCGGCAACCTGAATCCATCGAAGGGCGTGGACGTGCTGATTCGGGCGGCCAGGGCGCTGAAGGATCGTGGCATCAACGCGCGCGTGCGGATTGTGGGCGACGGCCCTGCCCGGGAGGACCTCAGAACGCTCGCGCGATTGGAGGGGGTGGCGGACCTCGTCGAATTCGCGGGAGCCCTGCCGCTGAACAACATGCCGCGGGAATACGGCGCGGCCACCGTCACCGTCCTGCCCACGCGCGGGCAGGCTGAAGGGCTTGGGCTGTCGCTGGTGGAATCCCTTCTCTCGGGAACAGCCGTCGTCGGCAGTGCCGCAGGGGGCATTCCGGAGGTCGTCGTTCCCGGGGAAACCGGCCTGATTGCGCGGGATGGCGACGCGGCTGACCTTGCGGCTCAGCTGGCACGCATGCTCACCGACGCTGCGTTCCGGGAGCGGACAGCGGCCACCGGCCGGGAGCGCGTGACGCGGGATTTCTCCCTCGACGGCACGCTCCCCATACTGCTCGATATCTATCGTGTCGCTGCTGGTCGAGCGGCGGCCTGACGCGCCGCCCGACTGGGATGGTTTCGTCCGCGACCGCGGGCTGTTCTACCATTCCTCCCGGTGGATCGCGGGCCTGGGTGCGTGCTTCGGCTATCCGGTCCACTGGCTTACCGCACGGGACGGCGGGGCGCTCGCCGGTGTCCTGGCGCTTGCGGAGGTGCCGGGGCTCGTGAGGGCGCATCGGCTGGTGAGCTTTCCGTTCAGCTACGCGAGTGGCCCGGTGGCGACCGACCGGGATGCCATGCTTGCCGTGCTCCAGGCGGCCCGTGACCTGGGGGGCGAGCGGCGCTCGTCCCGGGTCGAGATCAAGCAGTTAAGTCCCGCAGGCGACCCGGCGCCCGGGTTCGTTCGTGCCAACCGCTACGCGACGTATCGAGTGCCGCCCGAAGGTGGCGAGGACGCCATCTGGAATCGCCTGAACGCCGACAGCACTCGCCGGGGCATTCGGAAAGCGGAGAAGGCGGGCGTGAAGGTGATGCGGGCGGCCGGTGCCGAAGACTGGGAAGCCTTCGCGGGCCTGGAGGACGTGACGGCCCGTGAGCACGGGCTCCCCGCGCCGCCGCGGAACTTCTTCCTGGAGTTCTGTCCGCGTTTGCAGGCCGAAGGCCTCGCCGATTTGTATCTCGCCCGGGTGAATGATGGGCGGCTCGCCGCGGGCGTCGTCGTCTGGAAGGGCAGGCGCGAGTGGATCTACGCGTTCAACGCGTCGAATCCCGTGCTCCTCGCCGACCGGCCCAATCACGCGGCGCTCTGGCACGCTATGCGGGAAGCGGCGGTCGCCGGGGCCGTGTTCGACCTCGGCCGCGCCGCGCCGGAACAGACCGGCCTCGTGGAGTACAAGCTCCGCTGGGGCGGACAGGCGGTGCCGCTCGCATACGACTATTGGCCCGCGCCGCAGGGGCTTAACATTTCCCGTCGTGATGGCGGCACGCTGGCCGCGGCGGCACGGCTCTGGCGCCTCCTTCCACTCCCTGTCACCCGGTTCGGCGCGCGCCTGTACCGGTACCTGGGGTAGGTGATGACGTTCTGGCGGCGTCTACGGAAGAAGATCCTCAAGCGCTGGGCGCGGAACGCGTTCTTTCCGGGTATGCGGGTCCAGTTTCTGCGCTGGTGCGGATTCCGCATCGGACGTGAGGTATACATCGCGGACGAGTTCCTCGTTGTAGAGGAACTGGTGGATCGCGACAACCTTACCATCGGGGACCGTGTGAGCATCGCGCCCCGGGTCACCATCGTTACGTCCTCCCACCCGAACAACTCACACATCCGCGCATTCGCCCCGGTGCGGCAGGGCCCCATCGTCATTGAGTCGGACGCCTGGATTGGCGCCGGGGCGGTGATCCTCCCCGGCGTCCGGATCGGGCGTGGCGCCATCGTGGGCGCCAACGCCGTCGTCACGAGTGACGTCCCTCCGCTCCATGTCGTAGCCGGACAGCCCGCCAAGACTGTCCAGGTGCTGACGCCGCCGCCGGGCTGGGATTGATCCGCCTCGCGGATTCCGCCTCGCACCTGGAGCCGCTCGCGCGCTTTGGGCTTTCCGTGCTTCTCGACTCGTCCCGTCTCCTGCCGGTGGACGACCCCTCGGCTGACGTGGTGCAGCTCTCCATCGGCACCGCGCGTGCCGCCGGCGGCGGAGACCTCTTCGCCAGGGGCGTGGAGCCGCACGTCAACGACGGTGAGGTCGTTGTCGAGTCCTCCACGCTCGAAATGCTGGGTGCCCTGGCGGGCGGCGTGGCGGATCAGAAGGCGCCGGAACGGGACCGTTTCGAACGCGTGCCCGCCCACGTGAATCCCATGGTCGTGGCCGGCCGGTTCCGGGAGCCCATCGTGTCGCGGGCGGGAGGAATCCTGCGGCGCGCCGCGGAACAGGCCGCCGGGCGTCGGCCGGTTCGCACGATTGCGCCGTGGCCGGACGGCCGCCGTTGGGCCATGGCGCTGACCCATGATCTCGATCTCGTCGCCGGATGGCCCTGGTACAATCACCTGAGGGCCGCCCAGCTTGCGGCGAGGTTCCACCTGGTTCAGGCAATGCAAGTGCTGGCGTACGGCGCCGCGGCGCTTGGGCGGAACCCGGTGTGGCGGGCCGTTCGAGATCTGCTCGACGCGGAACACGAATTCGGGCTGCGGTCAACGTGGTTCATCATCTGTGGCACGCCCGCATTTGCGTCCATACGGGCCGGGGATGTCACGTACCTGCCAGAGTCGCCCGCCGTGAAGCGCATCCTTGCCGCGGTCGCCGAAGGCGGGCACGAGATCGGCCTGCATGGAAGTTTCGAGACCATGCTGGACGGGGGCCGCTTCCGGGCCCAACGGGAGCGCCTCGAGAGCCTGACCCGCGCGCCCGTCACCGGTGTTCGCCAGCATTTCCTTCGCATGCGGCCCGGCGCCACCCAGCAGGAAATGGCGTCGGCCCGGTTCGGGTATGACTCCACGTGGGGTTTCTCGGACCGAAACGGATTCCGGCTTGGCGTTGCGGATATCGTGGCAGGCTGGGATGCGCACCGCGAATCGCTGTCAGGTCTCGAGGAAGCGCCGCTCGCGTGGATGGATCGGGCACTCAGCAAGTACGCCGGCATCGAGAATCCGGAGCGGTGGGTAGATGACGCGCTCGAGCTGGCCCGGGCCTGCCGTGATGTAAACGGCGTCTGGGTTGGCTTATGGCACCCCAATCTCGTTCCCGCACTGGGATTTCCCGGTGCGCCGACCGCCCTCAGGCGCCTGCTGGATATCCTCATGGCCGGGCAACCGTACGCCGAGCGGCTGGACCGGATCGTGGCATGGCGTGTCGCGCGCCGAAGCTTGCGCGCGACCCGCGTCTCGCCCGATGGCCGGGCAGAGTTGGCGGCAGACAGGGCTTGGAACGGGCCCGCCATCCTTGAAGATCCCCGTGGCGGCCCGATCGCGTCCCACCATTGGCCCCAGGGCGGTGCATGACTGACCGGCGCGCTGCGTGGAGGGCGTTTCAGGTCGTCCTGGGCGTGCTTGTCGTGGGGCTCGCGGTCCGCGTCCTGGCGGGTAACTGGGCAGCCTTTCGCGCGCAGGACGTGACCTGGCGCCTCTCACCCGGCTGGATCGCCCTGAGCCTCATCATCGTCTTCGCCATGTATGCCGTCCTCATCGAGGCTTGGCGTCGGGTCGTGGTCGGGTTGAACCAGCAGCTTGGGTTTCTCGAGGCCGCGAGGATCTGGGCGCTGGCGAGCCTCGGCAAGTACATCCCGGGAAAAGTCTGGGCCGTGGCGGGCGCAGCCGCGTTGGCAAAGGAGGCCGGCGTCGATCCTCAGGCGGCCGTCACCGCGGCGCTCGTGCTGCAGGCACTGGCCTTGGGCAGTGGCGTCGTCGTTACGGCGGTCACGGCGCCGGAAGCGCTGGGGCAGGGTGGCGGGGGAGTGTGGGTGGCCCTGGCCCTCACGGCGGTGGCGCTCGCCGTGCTCGCGGGCACGGCGTCGCCCCTGGTGATCGCGGCGATCACGCGTCGCTTCGCGCCCGACGCCCCGCTGCCGGCGGTGCCACGCGGGCTGATGGTGCAGGCGTTCATCGCAAACTGCGTTGCCTGGGTTGGCTACGGATTGGCGTTTGTCTGCCTGGCGCGTGGCACGTTCCCCGACGCGTCCCTGACGCTGGCGCAGGCGATCGGCGTGTTTGCGAGCTCGTACCTCGTCGGATTGATCGCGCTGTTCGCGCCGGGCGGCCTCGGGGCCCGGGAGTCCGTCCTGCTGTTGCTCCTCGCACCAACCGTCGGGCCCAAGCTCGCCGTCGCGCTGGCCGTTGCCAGCCGCCTTCAGCTCACCGTGACCGAGCTGGGCGTGGCCGTCCCGTTCCTTTTTGGAATCCGCGGGTCGCCGGGGCGGACGAGGGCTGGTTAGTTTGTCCACCATGTACGAACCACGTCGCCCCACGCTCGCCGCCACCGGCCTCCTGTCGGCCTGGGTCGCCCTGCTGTCCCTGCCGATGCTGGCCGGGAAGTTCCTGGCGAATCAGTACAGCGACCAGTTCGCCACCGGCTACGCATTCCGGGCTTGGGGCGCGGCGCAGTGGCGAGCCACCGGGCACGTACCCCAGTGGAATCCGGAAATCTTCGGCGGCCTGCCGTTCGTTGCCGCGCAGCACGGCGACATTTTCTACCCGACGGCCTTCCTGCGCCTTCTCCTGCCGACCGTGACCGCGATGAACCTGGGGTTCGCGGCGCACTACGTCGCGGCAGGGGTCATGGTGTATCTGCTCCTCCGTCTGCTCGGGACGTCATGGAGCGCGGCCGTCACCGGCGGGCTCGCCTACCAGTTGTCGGGCGTCGTGGCGTCGCTGGTACAGCCGGGACACGACGGCAAGCTCTTTGTGAGCGCGCTCCTGCCGCTCTGCCTGATCGGGCTCGTGCTGGCGCTTCGGCGTGGCCGCTGGGAGGGGTACGCGATTCTGGCGCTGGGCGTCGGGCTCAGCCTGTTCGCCCATTATCAGATGATCTATTACGGCCTGATCGTCGCGGGCCTGTTCGCCTTGTACCTCACGTACGGCGAGCCCGAAGGGACGGCGCCCGTGGGGAACCGGCACGCGGCGTTGGGCCTCGCGCTTGCGGCAGTGATGGTCGGGTTCGCGGTCTCGATGATCCAGGTCCTGCCGTTTTACCACTACATCCCATACTCGCCGCGTGCCGAGAGCTATTACGGATGGGAGGGCTCCACCTCCTATGCGATTCCCTGGAGCCACGTGCCCGAGTTCTTCCTGGCGAACTTCGTGGGCTCACGCGAAACGTACTGGGGCCTCAACTCGCTCAAGCTGCATTCGGAGTACCTCGGCTTGCCCGTGATCGCGCTGGCGGCGCTCGGCGCCGGGGCAGTGGCCCGTCGTCGCCTGGTCCTCTGGATCTCCGGCATCGGCCTGCTGTTCCTCCTCGTAAGTCTCGGCGCGGCCACGCCGTTCTACAGTCTGTGGTGGTCGGTCATGCCGTTCGTGAAACAGACGCGGGCTCCCGGCATGGCATTCTTCGTCGTGGCGCTCGTCGTGGCCATGCTCGCGGCATTCGGCGTCCAGCGGTTGGAGAAGGGCGAGGGACGCGCCCACGCCGTGGCATGGTTGGGCCTGGGCCTCCTGGTGACGGCCCTGGGGAGCGGGGGCGCCTTCAACGGCATCGCGCAGTCCTTTGCGCAGGCGCACCAGGCCGAAGTCGCCCAGATCGGGCGGGACCTCATTGGGGCCGCGCGCGCGGGAGAATCCGCCCAGCGCCTGGGCGGGGCTTTGAGCGGCATCGCGCTCTCGGCGATCGGGGCCCTCGTCCTCTGGTTTGGCCGGAAGAAGATCCCGCTCGCCGCCCTTGGCTTGGGGCTGGCATTCATCGTCAGCGCCGACCTGTGGCGGAACGCGACCGGCTTCTGGACGTTCACGGACGAGCATCGCCGACTGTACGGCTCCGATCCTATCCTCGAGTACATCAAGAAGACGAAGGACGACTCGTCTCGAGTCGTCAACATCCCGCGGGATCCGGCCAGGGTCCTCAACCTGAACGTCTACCCGGGTTCGTCGCTCATGGCCTACGACGTTCCCGAACTCCTCGGCCATCACGGAAACGAGCTCCGGTACTTCGACGATCTCCTCGGTGGCAAGAACCAGTGGCGTAACCTCGACCTGAACCGGGCATCCGCCAACCTTTGGGACCTCTACGCGATCCGGTTTGTCGTTTTCCCGGATCAACGGGGGGCTCCTGACTCCATACCCGGGTTCCGGAAGGCCCTCGTCGGAGTAGAGACAGCGGGCGGCGAGAGGGCCACGTTGTTTGAACGGATCGTGCCGCCCGCATACGCCCGGGTCGTGCAGGCCGCGGTCAAGGTTTCGGACGAACAAGCAGTCGCCACCGTGGCAGACGTGCGGTTTGCCGTGGATCGGGCGGTTGTGCTGGCCCAGGATGCGCCCATGACGCCGAAGGCGTTTACCACGCTCCCGGAAGCGATCGAATCATCCGCCCGGGTCGCCCCATGGGCGCCCGGCCGGATGACCGTCACGCTGACACCGGCCACGGCTGTTGAGTCCTACCTGGTGGTGAGCGAGAACTTCTACCCGGGCTGGCGCGCCACGGTTAACGGCGCCCCGGCCCCGGTGGGGCGGGGGGACGCATCCTTGATCACGGTGGCGCTTCCGCCCGGCGCGAAGGAAATCCAGCTCGAGTTCACGAGCACCGACTACCAGACCGGCCGGCTCATCACGTTCTTCGCGTTGGGGGTCGTTCTGGCCGGGCTGGTCCTGCCGACTGTCCTCCGGAGATCCCGGCGTGCCTGAGCGCGCCCTGGTCATCATCCCGACTTACAACGAGGCGAACAACCTGCAGCACCTCGTTCCGCAGGTGCTTGCCCAGGATGATCGGCTCGACGTCCTCGTGGTCGACGACAATTCCCCCGACGGGACGGGGCAGGTGGCGGACGCCCTCACTCGGGAGAGCCCCCGGGTGCACGTTTTGCACCGGCCGGCGAAGCAGGGACTGGCGACGGCGTATCGCGCTGGGTTCACGTGGGCCCTGGAACGGGACTATGCGTTCGTGTTCGAGATGGATGCCGACCTGAGCCACGACCCGAAGTTCCTGCCGGCCTTCCTGACCGCGATTCAGGACGCCGACCTCGTACTCGGGTCCCGGTACCTCAACCGGCGCGCGAGCGTGGTCAACTGGCCCATCGCCCGCCTTGCGCTCAGTTATTTTGCTAACATCTATGCCCGGGTGGTCACGGGGCTCAAGGTCTCCGACGCCACCGGGGGGTTCAAGTGCTTCCGCAAGAAGGTGCTGGAGACGATTGATCTCGACAACGTGAGGTCAAACGGGTACGCCTTTCAAATAGAGACGAGCTTCCGCGCATGGCGAAACGGGTTCCGGATCGTCGAAATACCGATCGTGTTCACCGATCGCACCGACGGGAAGAGCAAGATGTCGGGCGCGATCGTGCGGGAAGCCGTCTGGATGGTCTGGCGGCTTCGGCTCCAGCGCTTGCTGGGCCGTATCTGAACGGGCTCGCTGGCACCGTCATCTACAAGATGACGGGGTCGGGCAACGACTTCGTGTTCGTGGACGGCCGGGTGGCCCCGGTCGGCGTCTGGACCGCGGAAAAGATCCGCTGGGTCTGCTCCCGCCAGATGGGTGTCGGTGCAGACGGTCTCGTCGTGCTCGAACCCGGCTCGGCCGCTGGCTCCGTTCGCCTCCACTACTTCAATAGCGATGGGTTCCGGGCGGCACTGTGCGGGAACGCGTCCCTATGTGCTGCCCGGCTCACGGCCTGGCTTGAGTTGGGTCAGGGCGTCGGGGCGGGGCCGGGAGTCGTCCTGGAGACCGACGCCGGTCTGGTCCGAACGCGGTGCCTTGAAGGGGCCGGCGAGCTGGCCGAGATCGACCTTCCGGGGGTGGTTGGCATTGGGACGCCGGCCATAGACCTTCAGCCCGGCGAAAAATGGGCCAGGTTCGCCACGGTCGGCGTTCCGCACCTCGTAGTCCTGGTGGACGGGAATCTTGCCAAAGTCGATGTGGTCGGTCGGGGTCGGGCTCTCCGACATCACAAATCACTTGAGCCCGACGGCGCCAACGTCAGCTTCGTGGCATCAGGGCCGGACGGTTGGGCCTTCCGGACCTACGAACGAGGGGTCGAGGCGGAGACTCTGGCCTGCGGCACGGGCTCCGTGGCGGTAGCGGCGATCCTCGTGGGAGCCGGTTTGGCCGAGTTACCGGTATCTCTCAGGACCGCCTCCGGTTGCACCCTGACTGTGAGCCGTCAGGAATCTCCGAAAGGCGGTTTGGGGGGTGTCAGACTGGCTGGGGAGGGTCGGCTGGTCTTCCGGGCCATCCTGAGGCTTTAAGCCGTCCACTTATCCACAGGCGCATACATGTCTACTTAACATAACATATCTTATACGCAGTAGTGGTGTCAGATGATGCCGCGACACTAACCAAAGCCGCTAGCTCTTCCTGACCCCAGAAAGCCCAGCCTTCCTCAACTCCCCAAGCCTGATCTCGGCCTCAACAGCGCTCGGCGTCCCGTTGAACTCGGTCGCGACGCGCTCAAAGAGCCGACCTGCTTGCATCGTATCGCCGCTTGCGGTCGCGCTGCGGCCGGCATCGAGCAGGTACTGCGCCTTGACGCCCGAATACGGCGTCGCGTCGGACGCTGCCTGGAACGCCCTGGACGCATCAGCGAATTGTCCGGTCTCCTCCAGGGCCGAACCTAGAAGCCCGTGGGCCGGGCCCCGGAACTCCTCCCGCGGTCCCGACGAGACAAAGCGCTGGAGATCGGCCACCACGAGCGTCGCCTGACCCTGCACCAGCCGAACTTGGGCGAGGAGCAACGCCGCCTCCTGAGCCGCCCTGGTGCCGCCGTAGGTGCTGACAAGCCGGGCCAGGTCGCTAGTGGCCAGCGGCAAGTTCCCTGCCTCCGCGGAGCCCCTCGCGCTGCTAAGCGCCCGTTCGGCAAAGTTCTCCCGCCGTTCGCGGGCGCTCCACCAGAACCACGTGCCGCCGGCAATCAGCGCCAGCACTACCGCGCCGGTCGCCGCCGTTCGGCGGTTGGTCCGCACCCAGTCGAGTGCCCGTACTTCGATTGGTTCAGCTGTACTCGCCACTTTCCCTCGGAGAAATCAGTTGAATTCGTTGTCGCGGGTCCGTCCTTCGCGACTTTGCCTGTCTTCGCCACGCGCCTCCCCGACTCACCCGTGTTGCCGTCGGGCGTCAAAATACCCCTGGCGTGACTCGAACACGCGGCCAACGGTTTAGGAAACCGCTGCTCTATCCACCTGAGCTACAGGGGCCGGAGCAAAGCGACCCAAAGTTACTATGCCGAGCGAGGATAGGTCAGCAGGCTCCTGACCTTCGTGCCCCCAAGCCGCTTCCGGCCTTCGAGCGCTGTGAGCTCGATCAGGAAACTCACGCCGACGAGCCGCCCGCCGGCCTGTTCTACAACCCGGAGCGCTGCCGCGGCAGTTCCTCCGGTCGCCAGCACATCATCGACGACCAGGACCCGGTCACCCGCCTCGATCGCGTCCTGATGGATTTCAATCGCGTCGGTTCCGTACTCCAACTCGTACTCAACGCGGTGTCGCTTCCATGGAAGCTTCCCGGGTTTTCTGGCGAGCACCAACGAAGCGCCGAGCGCGAGCGCAATCGGAGCGCCGAGAATGAATCCCCGCGACTCGATTGCCAGAACGCTATCGACCGGGCGGTTCTCGAATGGCCCCGCCATTTCGCGGATGACCCGCTTGAGGAGTTTTGGCTCCTTCAGGAGCGGGGTTATGTCCCGAAAGAGGATCCCGGGCTTTGGGAAGTCGGGAATGTCCCGAATGGCCCCATAGATGGCATCCAGACCTTTGACCTTGGTTCGCGCCATAGTCGTAACTATATCACTTTAAAGGACATAGGTTCAATCGACTCACGTGGTACATCGGACTTTTCCACACTCTCAACATGGCCGGTTCCGGGGCCTGACCTGAGCCCCTCTTCCAACCGAACCAGGCTTTCCTGAGTTCCGCGGGCCACAACCTCCACGCGACCGTCCGGAAGGTTGGTGACCCAGCCGGAAACCCCCAGCTTCTCGGCCAATCTAACCGTGAACCAGCGGAAGCCGACCCCCTGCACGCGACCTGAGATCACCCAGCGCATGGCCGAGTCGGTCACGTCGCTTCGCTACCCTGCCGTTGCCGCCTGCGGCGCTGTATCAGCGCGTACACCCCAATGATCACGGCGAGGATCGGCAGCATGATGAGGCCTGCCCATGTGCCGTAGCGGCGGAAGTCTTCATTTTGGAGGACGGCAGCGTGCCGCCCCAGGTACCACCCGATTCCGGTCAGGACCGAGCACCAGACAGCCGCGCCGAGCCCCGTGTAAATCACGAAGCGGCCCAGGTTCATTCGCGAAATGCCGGCGGGCAATGAAATAAGGTGACGAAACACCGGCAATAGCCTACCGACGAACGTCGCAATCTCGCCATGACGGACGAAGAACGCCTCCGACCGGGTCAATGACGCCTCGCGCACCAGGAAGTATCGGGAGTACCGATGCAGCAGCGGGCGACCGAGCCACACGGCCAGCGCGTAATTCGCCAGCGCCCCCAGGATACTCCCCACCGTTCCCGCCGCCACGACCAGGACGCCGGACATCCGTCCCTGGGCGACTAGGACCCCCGCCGGCGGCATGACGATCTCGCTGGGCAACGGAAACACGGAGGACTCGATCGCCATGAGTACCACGATCCCGGGATACCCCAGCTGGGATATCGTCTCGACCAGCCAGGTGATCAGCGAATCCAGCATGTCGTCGGTCTAGCGCTCCGGAGTGGGTCCCGTCGGAAAGCCGTGGCGGCCCAAGAGTGGTACGAAGAGGACGCCACCCATGCGCTCCTGCGTCGTGCCGGTGCCCTTCCGCGTCACGCGCAGGAGTTCCTGGGTGCCGCCCGAGTCCACGGGGATGATCATCCGCCCGCCTTCGGCGAGCTGGTTCACCAGCGGTGCGGGAATCTCGGGCCCCGCGGCCGCCACGACAATCCCGTCGTATGGGGCCATGGGCGTCCAGCCGAGGGAGCCATCCCCGACGATGACAGTCACGTTGCTGACGCCCACCTCCGCGAGAGCGCTCCGAGCCCGATCTGCCAGTTCGGGAAGTCGTTCGATGCTCACCACCGTACCGCACAGCGCGGCGAGCAGGGCCGTCTGGTAGCCCGAGCCGGTGCCGACCTCGAGCACCCGCTCCCCGCCCTTGAGCTCGAGCGCCTCGAGGGAGCGAGCCTGAATGGAAGGCTGGGAGATGGTTTGGCCCTGGCCGATGGGCACGGCCGAGTCTTCGTAGGCCCGATGCCGAACCGCGGCCGGCATGAACAGGTGTCGCGGTGTCTCACCGACCGCGCGAAGAACGGCGAGATCCTTGATGCCCCGTTCCCGTAGCTGCTCTACCAACCGCTGGCGATACCCGCCGTAGCTGTCCCCTACTCGGCCAGTCGCCACGAACTGACTTCTTCCAGCAGGCTGTAATTGGTGAGGTCCACATGTAGCGGCGTGACGGACACGTACCCGTCCTGTACCGCGCGAAAGTCTGAGTCCTCACGCCCGGACCACGACACCTGCCCTCCACCGATCCAGTACATCTTCCGGTTCCAGGGGTCACGCATTTCGGTCAGCGAGTCGGAAAAGACCCGCCGGCCGAGCGTCGTGATCTTGATTCCCTTGATCGACGCGCCCGGAATTGGAGGCAGGTTCACGTTGAGAAGGGTTTCCTTCGGAAAGTTCTGCCGGGCGGTCGCTGCTTTCAGGAGGCGGATGAGCCAGTCTCGCTGGCTTTCGAGGTGGGCTTCCCGCTCCACCCGGTTTCCCGCAAACGAGATGGCGATTCCCGGTATCCCGAGTGACAGCCCCTCCATGGCGGCGGCGACGGTGCCCGAATAAAGCACGTCCTCCCCCATGTTCGGGCCGTGGTTGATGCCGGAGACGACGAAGTCGGGCTTGTCACTCACCAGCGCGCCAAGGGCCAGGAGGACGCAGTCGGTTGGTGTACCGTCTACCTGGTACGCGCCGTCCGGGTGTCGCTCGGCCCGAATGGGCCGATTGAGCGTGAGCGCGTGGCTGGCCCCGCTCTGCTCGCGGTCCGGGGCCACAACGGTGACTCGCCCGATCGACCGACAAACGTCGGCGAGCACCGCGAGTCCCTGAGCCAGTATGCCGTCGTCGTTACTGACCAGGATGTTCAACAGGTGCTTTGCCGTCCAGGATGGCGAGGATGTTGGCGACCTCGGCGCGGAGGTTCTCGATCGTCTCGCGTCCCAGCGCGTGCCGTGCCTCGGACTTGAGCGCTCCCGTGCGGCGGTACTGCTCGATCCGCTGGCGGGCGCCGTCGATGGTGAACTTCTCGGTGTAGAGCAGGTGCTTCACGAGCATGATGAGCTCGATTTCACGCCGCTGATACACCCGATTTCCGGAGCGGTTCTTGGCCGGATTGAGGAACCGGAACTGGCTCTCCCAGTACCGCAGGACGTGCGGCTTGAGATCGGTGAGCTGGCAGACGTCGCCGATCGAGAAGAATTCCTGGAGGGGCTGGGAAACGGTCATCGCCACTGCTCCGCCTTCAGCTCGCGCTCCATCAGGTCCTGCATTGCCTGTTTGGGCGCTTTGCCCTCGAACAGGACGCGCGCTACCTCGGTGGCGATGGGGAGCTCGACGCCAGTCCTCTTCCCCAGCTCCACGGCGGTCTGGGCCGTCGTCACGCCCTCTGCCACGGTCCGTCGCTCGGCGAGAATCTCCGCGAGGGAGCGGCCCTTGCCGATTTCCATTCCCAGCGAGCGATTGCGGGACAAAGCCCCCGTGGCCGTCAGGAGGAGGTCACCCATGCCCGCCAGGCCCGCAAACGTCATGACTTCCGCTCCCATGGCCTCGCCCAGCCGGGACATTTCGGCCAGCCCGCGGGTAATGAGTGCCGCGCGGGGGTTGTGGCCCATTCCCATGCCCTCGAGGATGCCTGCGGCGATCGCGATGACGTTCTTGAGCGCGCCGCCAAGTTGCACCCCGACCACGTCGGAGCTCGTGTACACGCGGAAAGACGGGTTGGAAAAGGCCTGCTGCGTGGTTTCCGCGGCCTTGAGCTCCCGCGACGCGGCGACGACGGCCGTCGGCTGGCGCTGGTAGACCTCCTGTGCAAACGACGGTCCCGAAAGCGCCGACACGGGGCAATTCGGAAAGGCCTCGTCGAGCACGTCGGTCAGGAGGTCGAGGGAGTCGGGTTCGAGTCCTTTCGCCACGCTGACGATGGTCGGGTCAGCGGCGCCCAGGACTCCGGCCACGTCTCGCGCCACCCGACGCATCACGTGAGAGGGTGAGGCGAAAACCAGCAGTTCCGCGGCATTCACGGCTTCGCCCAGGTCGCCCGTGGCGACGAGCGAGGAGTCGAGAGGTGAGCCGGGAAGAAACATCTCGTTGACCTGGTTCTTGCGAATGGACGCGATGACTTCCGCCTCGCGCGCCCACATCACCACGCGGTGTCCCTTACGTGCCAGGAGATCCGCCAGGGTCGTCCCCCAGCTGCCCGCGCCAATCACGCCCACTCTCATGTCACGCCACCTTTCCGTGGCGGCCAAACCGTGACTCGGTGCCGTCCATCAGTCGCCGGATATTCGAGCGGTGGGTATAGAAGACGAACGCGCCAACCGCGACGCCAGAAATTGTCAGGTACGGGCGATCCGGATACAGGAGCCAAGCGGTGAGGGGCAGTACGACCGCTGCCGTCAGGGATGCGGCTGACACGTAACCAGTTGCCACTAAACAGATTAGCCATGCCAACGCCGTTACCCCAACCGCTGCCGGAGCTACGCCAAGCAGCACACCGGCTGCCGTCGCAACGCCCTTCCCGCCCTTGAACTTCAAGAAAACTGGGAAGACGTGCCCGAGGATTGCCGCCGCTCCGGCCATCAACGGCATGAACGCTCCGGCATCGCCGAGGGATCCCAGGGCCACCGCCGCGGCACCCTTGGCCACGTCAATCAGCCCGACAGGAATGGCATACCGTGGTCCAAGGACTCGCCACACGTTTGTCGCGCCGAGGTTTCGGCTGCCGTGCTGGCGGAGATCAACCCCAGCGATCCGGCCGGCGAGAGAACTCGTGGGAATTGACCCCAGGAGATACGCACCAGCGATGGCAAATGCGGGATTCACAAGGACTTCAAGCAAAGACTCAAGCCCCTCAGATGGTACTTTCGGTGAAAGTTCGTAAACCCGCTAAGGGAAGGAAGTTGTGGGTCGGGGCATCATCTGGCAAGAGGTGCGGTAGCAGGTCCTAGGAGCGGCCTTTCTTGCGGCGGAGCTTGATGCGAATCGGTACGCCTGCGAAGCCCCAGGCCTCACGGAAACCACTGATGAGGAAGCGCTGGTACGACTCGTGGATATCGTCCGGGTAGTTGGTAACCAGGGCGAACGTCGGCGGAGAGCTGCCCACCTGGGATCCGTAGTAGAACTTGACCTGCCGTCCGCCTGTCTGGGGCGGCTGGTGCCGGTCGCACAGCTCGTGGAGGACCCGGTTTACCTCTGCCGTGGCGATGCGGTGGCTCCGGGCGGCGGCCACCTCGACAATCAAGTCCAGGATCTTGCGGACGCGTTGGCCCGACAGGGCTGAGATGTAGGCGAAGGGAACGCCGTCCAGGAATGGTGCCCGGTCGGTGACCTCTTTCTGTCCGTGAATGGCCGTATTGGGCTCCTTTTCGCTGATCAGGTCCCACTTGTTCACCGCGACGATGAGCCCTGCCCCGTGGGTCCACGCGGTATCCCCGATCTTGAGGTCCTGGGCGTGGACTCCGTCCAGCGCATCGACCACGAGTACGCAGACGTCGGCTTCCTCGATGGCGCGTTCGGTGCGCAGGGTCGAGTAGAACTCGACGTCTTCGTTCACCTTTGAGCGTTTCCTGAGCCCGGCAGTGTCCATGAAATTGAGCGTGATGCCGTTGAACTGGAGCGGCGAGTCGATCGCATCGCGCGTCGTCCCGGCCTCGGGGGCCACCACCGCCCGTTCCTCGCCCAGCAAGCGGTTCATGAGGCTCGATTTTCCGACGTTCGGCCGCCCCACGACGGCTACCTGGATGAGGTTGGCGTCGCCCGGGATCGGCTCGCCGGGGAGGCGCGCGGCGAGCAGGTCCAGCAGGTCGCCAGTACCCTTCCCCGTTGAGGCGGAGACCGGGCGCGGCTCTCCCAGGCCCAGCTCGTGGAAGGCATGGTGAGAGGTGTCGCGAGCCAGGTCGTCGGCCTTGTTGGCAACCAGGATCACGCGGTCCTGGTGCACCCGCAGGAGCTCGGCCACCGCCTGGTCGGCCGGGTGGACCCCCAGCTGCGTGTCCACGATGAAAAGGATCAGGTCCGCCTCGGCGATCGCGAGCTGGATCTGGCGGCGGATCGCCTTGTTCAAGGCGTCGTCCGCACCGACCATCCAGCCACCTGTGTCAACCAGCCAGAAGGGCTTCCCGTTCCACTCGGCGCGTCCAAAATGGCGGTCACGGGTGCTGCCCGGCTGGTCATGAACGATGGCCGTACGGCCGCCCACGATCCGGTTGAACAGGGTGGACTTCCCTACGTTGGGGCGGCCAACGATGGCGACAGTAGCCCGCCTCATACGCCGGCGGTTTCGAAAAGGGCGTCGGTGAAATGGTGCGACAGACGGGTTTCCATCGGTGACGCGGCGGCCACGTCTGCAAAGGACATATCGTCCAGAAAGAGCCCGTCGTCATTGACGGCTTCCGCCGGCAGCAGCGCCAGGTCGAGGTCCGTCCGGCCCTCAAGCGCGCGGCGGAATGCCCGGCCCGGGAGCAGCGCGGCGGTCGTGACCGAGGGCCCGAACAGGTCGTTTTCCAGGACCACCAACTCGAATGACCCGCCGGTCAGTCTCGCGAGCGACTTGAGCACTTCGGGCATCAGCCGGGCCATGGCGGTGCCCGTCAGGACGCCGACCCGGCGGCCGGAAAGGTCCGGACGGCCCTCCGGAGCCTCGAGAATCTTCTTCTCGAGGTATCGGACGCTTCCCACGCCGTTCTCGACCTGGTCGAATTCCTCGTACCACGAGGCCGGTGGAAGCTCGAGTCCCGCTACCAGGTACAACTCGTCGGAGCCGTGAACCCAGCGAATTCCCCGCTCTTTCAAGGCCCGATCGGCGAACCGGTGGGCGATGGCCGCCGCCGCGCGGCACTCGGCGGCAACGGGCTGGCGAGTCGCGTCGTGGTCGCTGTGCGCCGTCAGGCCGACCGGCACGATTGCGACGGACAGGACGGCGTCTCCAAGGCCGTAGAGGTCATCGAGGCTCCGCTCCAGCACGGGTCCATCGTTCACCCCGGGTTGCAACACGATCTGCGTGTGGAACCGGATCCCGCCTTCCGCGAAGGACGTAAGCTGAGGCAGGACTTCCGGGGCCCGCGGGTTCCGGAGGAGCCGACGCCGGATCACCGGGTCGGTGGCATGCACCGAGACGTAGAGGGGCGACAGCCGGTACTCCAGGATCCGGTCGATGTCTTTCTTCTTGAGGTTGGTCAGGGTCGCGAAGTTTCCGTACCGGAAGGACAGGCGATAATCATCGTCACGAACGTAGAGCGCCTCGCGCAGGCCTTCCGGGAGCCCCTCGACGAAGCAGAAATCGCAGTGGTTGGCACAGCGCCGTATGTGGGGCGGCTCGAGTCGCACGCCCATGGGCATTCCCTCAGGGCGCTCGACATCGAACTCGACCATCTCCCCGCCGGGCTGGCGGGCGAGCAGGACGAATTGGTCCTCCGCGGTCAGGAACTCCCAGTCGAGAAAGTCCCCGAGGTTCCGGCCGTTCACGGACATAACCTCCGTGCCCGGCACAATTCCGAGTTCCGCCCCGATAGACCCGGGGGACACCGCAACGACCCGTATCATGGGATCTAATCTATCCCCGAGGGACGTTCCCTTGGCCCGTCAGGGGAGAGGGCACAGTGTGAGGCAGAGCAAGAACCGGATTCGAAGTAGATTCGCGACGCGATCGCCGCGGACTCAAAACATCACCACCGCCCCGTCGTCAATACTCGTAGCAGCGGCTCAACGTAGTTCCGGCAGGAATATTCCAGGCATCGTCTTACAAATGGATGCTCTGTACCCCAATTCGACGAGGCACTTTGCGAAGCGTAAGTTCACTTCTCAAGGGAGGGTCGTCGGATGGAGACGCATCGGCGGGGAGCGGATGGGCGGCGGCTGTTTAACGCCCCATTCAAGCAAGAACAGTTAGCCCGAATT
>SHZT01000001.1 GCA_009692185.1 Gemmatimonadota bacterium
GCGGAAGATCATCATGTCCGATCCCAAGTTCGCTCCGCTCAACGGGTCGACTTTAAAGGACGGGCAGCTTATCTTTATCAACTTCGCGGGCGAGAACCCGGGACGGTACGAAGCGTTGCTCCATGAAGCGCAGGCAAAGATGCCGGCGCAGTATAATGCCATACAGGGAGCACAGACCTTTGTCGGGGAGTATGTCGATGGGCACCTCGCGCACCGTACCGTTTTCGGAGGGACAGTTCAAGACACCGAGTGGCTTGTGGGGATTGGTCGGCAACTTGCCCCCCATGCGGAAGCCTGGGGCGTCAAGTACCTCCGAGAAAAACCCGGACACGTCACCAGACGATTCGGCGGGTACTTCGACACCCTAGCGGAACCCGCCCCCCGACCCCTCGGGAAGTCTACCGGCTTCCTGGGGACGCTCGAGCCCCCTCCCGCGAAGTTCGTGCCGAAGGCCCGGAAGGTCGCCAAGTTCCCCACGGTGGCGGTGGTCAGACGGGCCCGCACCCGGTCCCAGACGAGTCGTCGGAGAACCAGCCTCCAGTCACCGGCGTCCATGAAAAGCCAGGGTACCCTGGGCAACGCCTGACGGAGTTGACTACTTTGTATCACAAAGTACATTATGGTACCATGAAAAACAGGGAAATGGGAAAAGGGAAACGGGAATCGTACTCCCCCGACACCGGAGCCTCGGGGCGTGAGACTTACTTTTCCCTTTTCCCTTTTCCCTTTTCCCGTTCTTTTCCCCTTTCCCCTTTTCCCTCCTGTCTGTTGGTTGCGCTTGTTCTCGTCGCCGCCCCGCTTCGCGCCCAGCAGCCCACCACGGGCGCGGGCCAAGGCCTGCCCCAGCTTCCAGGAGGCATGACCCCCCAGCAGGCCCTGCAAATGGCCCAGCAGCGGCCGGAAATCGGGCGGCTGCTCTCCGAACGTCTCCGCGAGTCCGGCATGACACCCGATGAAATCCGCTCGCGGCTCCGCGCCGCCGGATACTCGGGCAGCATGCTCGATCAGTTCCTGACGCGAGACACGGTCGGGATTCCCGCACCCACCCAGGCAACGCTCCAGGCCATCTCGCTCCTGGGCCTGGCCCAGTTCTCGATGGAGGACTCCCTCCTCCTGACGCAGGACACCCTCGGCTGGCGCCTCTTCCGCGACTCGCTCCGCACCGACTCCGTCATCCGGCGTGATTCGGTCCTCAAAGCCGTGGGCCGGCTTCAGCTCTTCGGCCTCGACGTGTTCCGCAAGGCCACGACCCAGTTCGCCGGCATCGTCAATGGGCCGGTGGATGACACCTACCGCCTCGGCCCCGGCGACGTGCTCGTCCTCATTCTCACCGGCGAGGTCGAAGCCGCCCACACGCTCGAAGTGACCCGCGAGGGATTCATCGTGATTCCCGAGGTCGGGCAGGTGTTCGTCAGCAACCTCGCCCTCGGCCAGCTCCGGAGCGTGCTGTACGACCGGCTCGGCCGGATCTACTCAGGCGTCACTCGCGCCCAAAACGCCAAGACCAAGTTCGAGGTCACGGTCGCCCGCGTCCGCGTGCTCACCGTGCGCGTGGCGGGCGATGTCGCCCGGCCCGGCGCCTACCAGGTGGCCGCGACGGCCGGCGTGCTCTCGGCGCTATACGAAGCCGGCGGCGTCACCGAGCGGGGGAATTTCCGGGCCGTGGAAGTGCGGCGCGGCAGTGAACTCATCGGCACGGTAGACCTCTACGACTACCTGCTCCGCGGCAGCACGCCGGCCAATGTGCGCATTGACGGCGGCGACGTGGTGTTCGTCCCGGTGCGCGGGGCGCGCGTGAAGATCAACGGCGCCGTGACCCGGCCCGCTATCTACGAAGTGAAGCCGACCGAGACACTGCGCGACCTGATCCGCATTGCCGGCGGCCTCACGCCCGAAGCGGAAGCCACGACCGTCACGATTGACCGCATTCTTCCGCCGAGCGAGCGGCCCGCGCCGGGCCGGAACCGGACGGTGATCACGGCGGACCTCCAGGCGGCGCTGGATTCCACCAAGGCCCCGGTCCCCCTCGCGGCCGGAGACAGCGTCACCGTGTTCGGCATCAGCGGCGGGCGCACGCAGTCCGTCGCGATCGAAGGCAGTGTGTGGCACCCCGGTGCCTACCGCCTCGATGCGGGCATGCGCCTGTCGGACCTCATTCGCATTGCCGGCGGCACGAGGCCCGAGACGTACCGTGGGCGGGCACAGATTCTTCGCGTCCGGCCTGATTCCACCAGGGAAATGATCGGCGCCGCGCTCGACAGCGGGGACGATCCCCCGCTTCGCGAGCAGGACCAGGTCACGATCTACGCGCGGACGGACTTCCGCCCGCTCCGCTACGTGGGCGTGTACGGCGCCGTGAAGAACCCCGGCCGCGTCGCATTTGCCGATTCGATGACGCTCAAGGACGCCATCCTCATGGCCGGCGGCGTCACCGAAGTGGCAGACCTCACCGAGGCCGAAGTCGCGCGCCTCGTGCTGGACCGCACCGGCGCCGGCGATTCCATCGCCACGGCGCTCAAGGTGCCGCTGGATTCTTCGTTCGTGGGAGACCCCACCGGCTACATCTCGCGCCCCGCTGGAAACGCCGGCCCGATTATCCGGCTCGCGCCTTACGACAACATCCTGGTGAAGCGCCTGGCCGGCTTCGAATCGGCGCGCGAGGTGGTCCTGAGCGGTGAAGTGCGCTCGCCGGGCCGCTACACACTGCGTTCAAAGAACGAGCGGCTGAGCGACCTGATCGAGCGTGCCGGCGGGCTGACCCCGCAGGCTCACCCCGACGGCGTCCGTTTCTTCCGCGCCGCGGCCACCGGCACCACCGCCTGGCGCGGCGCCCGTACACCGGTCCGGGATTCGACCGGGCGGGTACGGCCCGGTGCGCGGCTTCCGTCGGACTCAATGCCTCCCAAGTGGTCGGCCACGATGGACCGGGTCGGCCTCGACCTGGCCCGCGTGCTCAAGAACAATCGGGACAAGGACAACATCGTGCTGGCCGGAGGGGACTCGATCTTCATCCCCGCATACAGCCCCATCGTCCGGGTGGAGGGATCCGTGAATTCACCAACCTCCGTGACATACCGCCCCGGCGCCGGTGTCTCGTACTACGTCGATGCGGCCGGTGGCTACGCCCGGCTTGCTTTCAAGAAGGGGACGTTCGTACAGCAGCCGAACGGCGCAATCCAGAAACGTGGAGAGCCCGGGGCCGGGGCGGTGGTCGTGGTACCGGAGCGTGAGGCGGCGCCGCCCTCCCAATTCAGTCTGGCTGCAGTATTGGGACTCGTTGGGCAGGTGATCTCGGCGGCCACGACCATCGCCGTCATCATTGTCACCCGGTAATAGAAGTCGAGCGGTTGACCGGTCCGCGCGTCGCGTTTGACGTCACCCAGGCAACCGCGGACCCGGCGGGCACCGGCCGCTATGCCGCAAGCCTCGCCTCCGCACTCCAGGCACAGCTCCACGAGCGGTTCATCCCCATACGCTTTGGTCCCCTGGGCAAGCCCGCCGAACAACCGACGGCCGCCCGCCGGCTGGCCTTCGCGGCGCGCGACATGTGGTGGGGGCCTGTGGGGGTCGCGCGCGCGGCAAGAGCCGCGGGAGCGGACCTCCTGCACCTCCCCGTTCCCGTCGGTCCCCTTGCAGGTGGGTTCCCGTTCGTGGTCACCATCCACGACCTCGCCGTGCTCACATTCCCGCAGTATTTCCGGCCGTGGTTCCGCAACGTCGCTCGGGTGATGCTCCCGCGCGTCGCGCGCGCCGCGCGCGCCGTCCTCACCGTCTCCGAAGCATCGAAGCGCGAATTGGTCGAGCACCTCGGCCTCTCGCCCGAGCGGGTCGTCGTCACCCCGAACGGCGTGGACCCGGAGTTCCAGCCCGAAGACCCGGAGGGCCCTCGCGCACGCGAGGTCCGTGGGCGGCTGAACCTGCCCGCTTCGTTCATCCTGTGCGTCGGGACCGTCGAACCGCGCAAGAACCTGCCGCGGGTATTCGAAGCCCTCGCTGTCCTGCGACGCCAGGCCGGCGATGTCCGGCTGATCCATGCGGGCCCGGACGGCTGGCTGCACCGGGACACCCACGCCGCAGTTGCCCGTCACGGGCTGACTGGCGCCGTCACTTTCCTGGGGCGCGTTCCTCGCACCGACCTCCCGGTGCTATACTCACTCGCGAGGCTCCTCGCGTATCCATCGGTGTGCGAAGGCTTCGGTTTCCCGGTGCTGGAAGCAATGGCGTGCGGCTGCCCGGTCCTGACCGCCGACCGCTCGTCACTGCCAGAAGTGGCGGGCGACGCGGCCGTGCTGGTGGATCCTTACTCGGTGACCGCTATCGCGGAAGGGATGACACGCCTGTGGCACGATGAGGCGCTACGGGCCCGCCTCGCACTCCTCGGCCGCGCGCGCGCGCGCCGGTACGTGTGGGCTCATACGGCGGATCTCACCATGCGCGTCTACCACGAGGTTCTCGGAAGGGCATGAGTCTTCGCATCGGCATTGACCTGTTCCAGTTGGTTCCTGGCGCCGGCCGCGGGGCAGGCTTTCACCGTTATACCACGGGACTGGTGTCGGGCCTGTCCGAACTGGACGACGACCATCAGTACTTCCTGTTCGTCAATCGCCTCAACGCCGGCATGTTCCCGTCCGGCCCACGGTTCCGGCACGTGGTCATTCACCTTCCGCCCAGCCGGTCAGCGTGGCCGTTCCGCCTCTGGTGGCACCATGGGCTCCTGCCGTTGCTCGCGAACCGGTATCGCCTCGACGTAATGCATTTCCCCATGGACACGGCCTCGTTCGCACTCGGCCGGCCGTACGTGGTGACGATTCACGACCTGATCGCGGACGTGTTCTACCCCAACAACTACCCTGAGTCGGTCTCCTGGCTAAAGGCGCGGTACCTGTACCTCGCGAAGCAGCATTCCGGCCGGCACGCCCGGGCCGTGATATGCCCGTCCAAGGCAACCGCACGAGGCGTCCGTAAGCACTACGGCGTCCCGCCGGAGCGGACCGTGGTCATTCCGGAGGCCATCCACCACCTCTTCTATGAAGACGGCAAGCCGAATCCGGATCCGGCCCCACGCCCGTACATCCTTGCGGTGGCCTCGTTGTCGCCGCACAAGAACCTGCACACCACCGTCCGCGCGTTCCTCTGGGCTCGCGAGGCGTACCACCTCCCGCATGAGCTGGTGATCATCGGGATGCGGGGAACGGACGCCGGGCCAATCGAGCGCTACCTCGCCGCGGAACGGGGCCGTGGCCTGCCGGTGCGATACCTGGGATTCGTGGACGACCGCACGCTGCGCGAGGCGTATCACGGAGCATCGCTCTTGGTGTATGTGTCGCAGGTGGAAGGCTTCGGGCTACCGCCGCTCGAGGCCATGGCGAGCGGGACTCCCGTCATCGCGAGCAACATCAGCAGCCTGCCCGAAGTCTGCGGTGACGCCGCTCGCCTCGTCTCGCCGGACGACACCGAGGGACTGTCCACCGCCATCGGAGACATTCTGACGAACCCGGCCCTGGCCCGGCGGCTGACCGAGGCCGGGCGCGAGCGCGCTCGCAACTTCTCCTGGCTCGAGACGGCCCGCCAAACGCGCGAGGTGTTCGAGCGAGTAGCCGGCGTGCGACTCTCCGCCCTTCCCTCGGCCCGGCGAAAGCCCGTGTTTGTCAGTCGGCGCCCGAGGATCGGCGTGGTCGTGGTGAACCAGAGCGGCTGGCCCGATACGCTTGAATGCCTCGAGTCACTCCGGCGGGCGGCGCCCGCCGCCGACCGTATCGTGGTCGTGGACCAGGCCCCCGGCGACGATTCTGTCGGACAGATCGGCGCGTGGGCGGACCGCGCGGCCGCCCGATGGGAGGCGGCGGCCGTCACCGACCCGGCGCCTCGTCACGCCAACGCGCCCCCATGGCTTACCGTCCTCACGGGATGCGAGGCCCGAGGCTTGGCCGCGGCCCGCAACGCCGGGCTCACGATACTCGCGCGCGAGCCGGAACTCACCCACTTCATCCTGATCAGCAACGATCTCGTGCTCGAGCCGGACTTCTTCAACCAGCTCGCGGCGGCGCTCGAGCGGGTTCCGGATGCCGGGCTCCTGGGGGCGACGATCTACGAAATGGAGAGCCCGGGACGCGTGTGGTACGCCGGCGGGCGGTTCCACGCGCTGCGCGGCGACGCCGGGAATATGCTCGACGTTCCGGCGGATATCGAGCCGCGGCCAACGGAGTTCGTCACCGGCTGCGCCATGCTGGTCTCCCGCCAGGCATTCGAGCACCTGGGTCCGTTGCCAGAGTGCTACGGGTTCGATTCCGAGGATGCCGAGTATTCCCATCGCGCGCTTGCGGCAGGACTGCGTGTGGGATACGCGCCCGGCGCGGTCGCGCACCATCGCACGGGGGCTTCCGGCCGCGCGGGCAATCGGGCGCCGGCCACGTATTTCGCGGCCCGGAACCGTGCCCTATTCGTGCGGCGCAACCTGCTGGGGTGGGGCCGCATCCTGCCCACGGCGTACCTCGTGACCGCCGGGCTCGCCCAGGCGGCCGCGAACTTCGCTATTGGCCGCGGGTCGCTGGCGGCGGCTCTTCTCCAGGGCACGTTCGCCGGATTGCTCAATCGTGCGGCGAGCGAGGGCCAGCTCCACGCGCTTCTGGCCGAACAACGGCGGGCGGCTCTGTTTCCGGCTGACCTCGCGGCGCGCGGGGGCGCCGAGCACGCCGGGCCGGAGAGTCAGATGGCGGGGAGACCGGGTGACCGGCGCCGCGCGGATGCCCGGCCGACAAGCCCGTAAGCGCCAAACACCAGCAGCGCATCGAACGCGACGCGGAGCGACCACGCGGCCGCCGCCCCCGTGACTCCCCACCCGCCGACCAGCCACCACGCGACCGCCGCGTAGAGCGGTAACTCCAGTAGCTGGAATTTTGCGGGCAGGTCCGGCCTACCCGCGCTGTACAACCACATGTTCGGCAGGTGGGCCAGCGCGTTGACGAGGACGCCGACCGCGAGCCAACGCACGGCGGCCGTCGCCTCGCCGGCAAACTGGGCTCCCAGCCACATACGAAGCAGGGATTCCGCAGAAAGCATCAGCGCCCCGGCGATGACCAGGAAGACGACGGCGAGCGCCCCGAGGGATCGACGCATCACCCGCGCCGCATCCGCTTCCCTTCCCTGCGCCAGGAGTCCGGTGAGCATCGGGAAGAGCGCGGCCGTGAGTCCGCCCGGAATGATCAGCAGCCGCGTCACCACCTCGAAGGGCGCGGCGTAGTACGCCACCGCCGAGACACCGGCGAGCGCGCCAAGAATGAACCGGTCCAGGTAGAGCACGACGGGGTTGACGGCGTTCGACACCGCCACCCAGCCGCCGTAGCGCCACATGTCACTCAGCGGCACGGCGGGCCGCTCGAGTGTCCAGCGGAACCCCGGCGTGGTGCGGCGGAGCGCCACGCTCGCGGCGACCGCCGCCGCGACTCGGGTTAACCCCAAAACCGTAACAATGCCGACCAGTCCCACCCCGAACGGGGCAAGGGCGGCGGGAACGAGAAACGTGGCGGCGGTGGCGGGCGTGCGGATCAGGTTGACGAGATCGAACCGGCGCGTGCCTTCCAATGCGGCCCGGAGGCCGCCGAACAGCAACACGAACGGCAGGGCTCCCGCCAGGGCGTAGCACGAAGCGCGGGCCTCTGGCTGAATTGCCAGGGGAACCGTCAGCACGCGGGCCATCAGCACCGGCGTGAGCACGGTGAGCAACGCCGCGCCGGCCACGCCCAATACGAGTTGGGCAAGGACAGATCGGGTCACGAGGGGACCCACGCCGGCGGGGTCGCGCGCTAGCTGCTCGGCCACGAACTTCGTGGTCGCCCGGCCCAGGCCAAAGTCGAAGAGCGCGAAGTAGCCGAGCACCGCCCACACCAGCGCCAGCACGCCGAAACGCTCCGGCCCAAGGTGCCGCACGATGACGGGCATGGCCGCGAACCCGATGACCAGGGACACGCCCTGCCCGCCGATATTCCAGAGCGTGTCACGCCCGACCGAGCCGACGCGGGGCATCATGGGCGGGATTCCGGGAACACCCGGTCGCGGAAACGCTTGAGCGCGCGGCCCCACCGGTACCGGAGCAGTGTGCGCTTCACGGTGCGGGCGTAGTACCGAGCCCACGTCGAGAAACGCGGCGCGCCGTGCAGGATGGCCGAATCGCGGAACTCGGCGAATGCCCGCCGGTACTTCCGGCCGCTGTTTCCGCCGAGCCGCATGTGCGCCTGAATGCGCGGGATGTAGACAAACCGGACGCCGGCCTGCACGCAGCGGTGCACGAACTCGCAGTCCATGGAGACGGGAAAGCGGGCAGAAAACGTCCCCAGCCGCTGATACACGTCCCCCTCGACGAACATCGTGGGGTGGTACATGGACATGTATTTCCAGATATCGTCCGGCCGGGGGCGAACGTCGAGCGCGTGGGTACCGTCTTCCTGGTGATATGACATGTCGCCGTGGTAGATGGCAAACCGGTTCCCGGCGTCCCGCGCCGCCCCTACCGCGTTCAATGCCCCCGGCGCATACCAGTCGCCGGCGTTGAGAATGCCGATGACTTCCCCGCGGGCGGCCGCGACGCCCTTGTTGAACCCGTCCGCGATCCCGCGGTCCGGCTCGCTGACCAGGTAGTCCAGGCGACTTTCGTGCTCCCGCAGTATGTCGAGGGTGCCGTCGGTCGAGCCGCCGTCAATCACGACGTACTCGACATCGCTGTCCTTCTGGTCGAACACGGAGCGAAGGGTCTGCTCGATGACGGCCCGGCCGTTGAGCACAACGGTGACCACGCTCAAGCGGGGCCGGGGAACGATGGGGGGAATCACGGGGTGTTAAGTTACGGCTCGCCGCATGCGCAACCAACCCTCCGAATGACACGCACCTGCGGGATCGTCCTGGCCATGGCCGCGTTGTGGTTGCCGGGCGTGGCCGGTGCCCAAACGCCCGCAATGGTGGGCAGTGACGAAGAGGAGTACCTCCGGTGGCTTCAAGTCGCCGGCCTGGTGCCCCTCTCGGAGTGGACGGTGCGCCCGTTCTCCTCCCGTGACCTGAAACGCCTTGAACCCCCTGCCTTCGGCCACCCGTGGTCCTTCCGGCGGTCCTTGCGAGCCGCAGAGCATTCTGGCCCGTACATCAATCCTCTGCCGTTCGCGAACCGCACCTCGGTCAACAGCGGCTTCCCCTGGGGCTTCAACGACGGGCCTGTGTGGCAAGGCCGAGGCTTAACCACCGCCGTGAGTGGCGGGCTGGCGGCGTCGTGGGGGCCTTTGTCCCTCACGTTGTTGCCCACCGCTTTCGTGGCCCAGAATGCCGGCTTCGCGCTCCAGGACAACGGGCGCACGGACAGCCTCAAGTTCGCCCACGGCTACCCCCCGCTACTCGTGGATGCGCCCCAGCGCTTCGGAGACGGGACGTATGTGCGGACCGATCCGGGTCAGAGCACATTCCGCCTCGACCTCCCGGTGGTCACGGTGGGCGTGTCCACGGCGAACGAATGGTGGGGGCCAGCGGCGTCACAGCCGATACTGCTGGGCAACAACGCCGGTGGGTTTCCGCATGTGTTCCTGGGCAATTCCGAGCCGATCAACCTCGGTGTCGGCACGGTATCCGGCCGCCTGCTATGGGGCGATCTCCGGCAGTCGGCGTACACCCCCGCCGTCGCGGAGGATGCCCGTCGGCTGGCGACGGGCCTGGTCGGTGTCTTTCGCCCGCGCGGGGCGACGGGAGTGGAAATTGGCGGAGGGCGGTTCTTCCAGGAGAGTTGGCCCGCTGGCGGGCTGACATGGTCGAGCTGGGCCAGGCCCCTGAGCGCGTTTCTGAGATCCGACCGCGGCAGTCGCACCATTGATCCATCGGATCCCAACGCGGATCCGCCGAACCAGACCGCCTCCCTCTGGATGCGGTGGGCCGTGCCGCGTGCCGGCGTCGAGTTCTACGCCGAGTACGGCAAGGACGACGACAACTGGGACCTGCGGGACTACATCGCCGAGCCGGAGAACACGGGCGGCTACGTCCTGGGCCTTCGCAAGCTGTGGGGTCTCTCTCAAAGTGGCTTCTGGAGTGCCGGAGTCGAGCGCCTGGACCTGCGGCCGTCGCAGTGGACCACCGGCCGGCCTGGCGGTGGGGTGATGTACCGCCATGGCTCGAACATCACCCAGGGACATAGCGAACGCGGCCAAATCCTCGGCTCGGCGTTCGGCATCGGAGGGTTTGCGTCGAGCGTGACGCTGAATCGGTACACCAGCACCGGGCGGTGGCGCCTCACCTGGATGCGGGCACTTCAGCAGGACGCGCGCAACCTGGTGTCGGTGCTTGACGGCCGCGTGCAGCGAGTGAGCGCCTACCGGCCGGACGGCTACGACATGGTACACGCGATTGGTGTCGAGGCCGTTCGATTCCGCGGACCGCTCACGTTCTCCGGCGGTCTCACGGCGATGTATGAGTTCAACCGTTACTTGGGCAACGATGCGGCCAACCTGCATGCGTGGGTGGGGGTGAGCTGGGATCCGTCGGCGAGCGGACGACCCTACCAACGGGAGACGGGAGACGAGAGACCGGGTCTTCCCTCACCCCGTTTGCTCCCTGCACCGCGCTTCACCCTCGACGCGTCCACGCTCGACGTCAGCGGGCCGGCGGTGGACCGCGCACGCCTCGATCAGCTCCTGGGCGCGCCAGCCGACGGCTTCTTGTTGCGCTCCCCTTCTTCGCTGATATCGGGCGCCGACGACCGACGACCGATTGCCAACGCCCCTCACGTGCGTCTCCTCGCCCCCGAAATCCGGCTCGTCCGCAACTCGGCGATTCCCTTCTCGCTGAATGATGGGCCACTGTGGGCCGGTGCCGGAAGCAACATGATGGTCACCGGCGGGTTTCGCGGAGTGTGGGGACCGGTGAGCATCGTGGTCGCGCCGCAGGTCACCTGGAGCCAGAACAAGCCGTTCGCCATGCCGGACCCTCGGTTCTTCCCCATTCCCATTCCGGCGGGGCGGGATTCCCTGGCGTCTCCCTGGCATATCCGCCCCGGCTCGATTGACCTGCCCGTCCGGTTCGGGACTGCCGGGTTCACGCGGGTGCACCCCGGGCAAAGCACGCTGGCCGTGCGGGCTGGGGCGCTGGAAACCGGTTTCTCGAGCGAGAACGAGTGGTGGGGACCGGGAGTCCGGAACGCGATCGTCCTGAGCAACAACGCGCCTGGCTTCCCGCACTTCTTCGTGCGCACGGGCCGGCCGTTGGCCACGCCGATCGGCGACATCGAGGGCCGGTGGCTGGCCGGCGGGCTGGCCGAATCGCATTACTTCGACCGGGACGCCTCCAACAACCTTCGCTCCATGAGCGCGCTGGCCATGACGTGGCAGCCCCGGTGGGTACCGGACCTGACCCTCGGCCTTACGCGGTCCGTGTATGCCCCCGTCAACGGTTGGAGTGCTCTGCCGCTCGATTTCTTCAACGCGCTCGTCGCGTTCCCCGGGCACCCGAACGACCGCGCGATGGACGATTCCACGCAGACGCCCGGCCCGGACCAGGTCTATTCCTGGTTCGGCCGCTGGGTGTTTCCCGCAGCAGGGCTCGAGATCTACGGCGAGTTCGCGAAGACCGAACTTCCCGCATCGCTGAGGGACTGGCTGATTTCGCCCGGTCATACGACGGGGTTCACGCTTGGCCTTCAATGGGCCCGACCGCTCGCGAGCCGGGACTCCGCGCCAGCCCTGCGCCTCCAGGCAGAGTTCACCGGTCTGGAAAAGAGTGCCACGTTCCGCCAAAAACCGATCGGTACCTATTACGCGAGTCCCGCCGTGATCCAGGGATACACCAACGACGGTCAGGTGCTGGGCGCGAGCATCGGGCCTGGGGCATCGAGCCATTGGCTGGCCGTGGATTACGTGGACCGGCATTGGGAGGCGGGGGTGTTTGCGGGACGTATCCGGTGGGACAACGACGCGCTCTACACGGTGAACCTGATCAGCCCGTACTTGAGCTACTGGTGCATGCACGACGTCTCCCTGTTCGGCGGCGTGCGGGGCGGCTATCGGGGGGCCCTTGGCACCGTCGCCGCGTCCATCTCGACCGGCACGCGGTACGACGTCTGGTTCCGGAACACGTTCGTGTGCGGGAAGGACTTCAAGCCGGGCTATGCGACGGATGTGAAGAACACGACGTTGGAGATTCGGTACACGGTTCCGTTCTGAGCGTCGTGACGGGCCTGGTGGAGCTCAAGTCGGCGTCCGGTCCCAAGCTGAAGCCTGGGCTCGACGGGTTGCACAGTCCTCAAGGACACACGCTTCAGCGTTGCCCTTGACGCCGAGCCCAGCCCCTCGCTGTGCTCGGGGCAGACTCTTCAGGCTGGGACCAGTCGCGAAGCGCGTTCTTCTCATACCCTCGCGTTCTTTTGCCTATGCTACCGGCCCCGCATACATTGATTATTGACGCCTCAAGTGCATGGGGAGGCGGCAATGCCAGTAGCGAAACTGTCCCGTAACTTCTACGAGAAGTTCGGCGACGAGCTCACCGACGAATTGGTGAATTGTCTGAACACCATCGAATCGAGTTACCGGCTGGAGTTGCGGGATCTATTTGACGCCCATTTTGGGCGTTTCGAAGCAAGGCTGGAGCATCGGATCGCCGACCTTCGGGGCGAGTTGCGGGCGGAGATCCACAAGGAGATCGGCTCGGTTCGCGCAGAAATAGGAGCATTCCGGGCGGAGTTGATCAAGTGGATGTTCGCCTTCTGGGTCCCGGTCGCCTTGGCGGTAATCGGGCTCTACTTCAAGCCGTAGACGTACCGGAAGCCGCAGGCCTCCCCATCACGTTTCCCAGGCTGAAGCCTGGGCTCGGCGAGTTGTACTGTCCTCAAGGACACACCCTTCAGCGTTGCCCGTCGGCGCCGAGCCCACCTTTCAGGGTGGGACACCGGAATCAGACGCGGAGCAGTTGCGGCAGGTGGTCGAAGTGCTGGTCTCGCGCGTAGAGCACCAGGTCGTGCTGAAGGGCCAGCGCCGCGATCCACATGTCGTTGGTCGGAATGGGCGTGCCCTGCTGGCGGAGCTGGCGGTACACCGTGGCGTAGTGGTGGGTGGTTTGCTCGTCCGGGAAAAGGGCGGAAACGCCTTCTCTCATGAGGAACCGACGGAGGGTGCGTTCGTTGGCCGGCCCTTGCGACCCCACCGCGAACCCCGCTCGCAGTTCTCCCAACACCGCGAACGCCATATACACCGCCTCGGCCCTCTCGAGCGTCTCGGCTACGCCCGGCGCGTTCTTGCAGAAGTCCACGTAGCGATTAGTGTCGAGCGCCAGCCTCACCGCCAGAGAGCCTCGTCCACCCGATGCTGGTCAGTCAGCGCCCGCTCGAACTCGGGGTCCTCCCGCCAGGTTCCAGCGAGGTCGTCGAGGACCCGTCGTCTGGACGGGGCATCCTCGGCGCCCAGCGCCTGCCCCAATGCGCGGAGGGCCACCTCGTTCATGCTCTTCCCTTCGCGTTTCGCCAGCGCGCGGAGGGCTCGGTCGACAGCCGGCGGGATATTGCGGATCGTGTATTGCATGCATGCAATGTAGGCATTGCAGGCGTCTTTGGCAAACACCAAATCCCACCATTTCAACCGGCGAGTTTCAGCAACGCCCGGACAGGGGAAAAGGCGCCGCCCCAACGGATCCACGCCCAGTCCGAATTCCTCCAGTGTGACCGCGCCCAGAATCGGATGCGCTCATTGATCCGGATGAGGACAGACCCGATAGGGTGCTCGCTGGTGGTAGTTGAAAGAGACGCCTATATCCCCTTGACCCACTGATGGTTACGTAGCGATCTTCCCCTTCACCTTTCACCCGAGCCGTTGACGACTTTGCATCGCAAAGTACATTACGGCACGTCGGATGGCGGGCGGCCAACTTAGCGGAGGAGTGTGACATCCGGTTCGGGGTGGAACTACTATGCTATACGCCGGGCGAGTATCAGCGCAAACGGCAGGAGCTGGGCATCGTGCGGACGGCGACGGACGAGGGCATTGACCTTCTGGCGGTGGGCACACATGCATAAGCAGTATTTTTCCCTTTTCCCTCTTCCCTTTTCCCGTCTTTTCCTCGGGCTGGTGCTCTTGGCTAGTCCGGTGGCCGCCCAGCAATTGCCCACGGCCTCGCAAGCCCAGAGCCTGCTGCAAATGCCCGGCGTCGCCGACTCTCTGCACCAGCGGCTCCAGCAATCCGGAATGAGTCAGGACCAGATTCGTGCCCGGTTGCGTGCCAGCGGCTACCCCGAGTCCCTGCTCGACCAGTACCTGGGGGCTTCGCGGCCCGGGCAGGGGGCGGCCGAGCCGGGGGCCCAGCAGTTGGCGGCAATCCAGGCCCTGGGCATTACGCTGGTCACGGAACGCAACCCGTTGCCGGTGGACACGGGATTCATTCGCCCCCGCGCCGACACGCTGGCGCCGCCGTCCCGCGTGTTCGGGGTGAATGTGTTCCGCCGCCGCACCAACCAGTTCCTCCCGACACTCGCCGGCCCGGTGCCGTCCGACTATCGCCTGGGCCCGGGCGACATGACGGTGCTGATCCTCACCGGCGACGTGGAACTGGCCTACTCGCTTCCCGTGACGCGCGAAGGGTTCATGCTGATCCCGCAGGTGGGGCAGGTGTTCGTGTCCAACCTGACGCTCGACCAATTGCGCGACGTGCTGTACGCGCGCCTGGGCCGGGTGTATTCGGGCGTGCGGCGGGGGGACAACGCCACGACGCGCTTCGACGTGACGGTCGCCAACGTGCGGACGGTACAGGTCTACGTCGTGGGCGAGGTGAACCAGGCCAGCTCATACCAGGTCAGTGCTCTCAGCACGGTCCTGACAGCGCTCTATGCCGCGGGTGGCGTGACGGAACTGGCCAACACCCGCCGGATCGAGGTTCAGCGCGCCGGGAAGACCGTCTCGGCGTTCGATCTTTACGACTACATGCTACGGGGGGACACGCGAAACGACATCCGGCTCGAGACCGGAGATGTCATTTTCGTGCCGGTGCACGGAACGCGCGCCTCGGTGTCCGGGGCGGTCACTCGGCCGGCGATCTACGAGTTGAACGCCGGCGAAACGCTGGCCGACCTGATCCGCTCGGCGGGCGGGTTCCGGGCGGATGCGGCGCTGAGGCGGCTGGCGATTCACAGAATACTACCCATGGCAGACCGGGGGCCGGGGCCTTATCCGAGAGCCGTAGTGGATGTGCCGCTCTCCCTGACTTCGACCGCGAACGGCGCACCGCGCACCGGGAACGGTGCGGTCGTTCCCCCGCTTGGGCTGGAGAACGGAGACTCCGTCGTGGTGGACTCGGTGCCGCCGCTCGGCGAGGGATCGCTCTTTGTCTCGGTCGCTGGCATGGTCACCAAGCCCGGCCGGTATGCGTGGCGGGAGGGCATTACACTCCGCGACCTGGTCTCGCTCGCGCGCGGACCCGCAGTGGGGGCATACCTTCAGGAGGCGGAAATCGCGCGGCTCCCCGAGGATCGCTCGGCGGGCCAGCTGGCGACGACGATACGCGTTCCGCTGGATTCCACGTACCTGTTCGAGCGGGACTCGGCCGGCCGCTACGTGGGCCCGCCGGGAATGCCCTTCCCTGCCCGGGGTGCGCCCGAGGCCGTGCTCCAGCCGTTCGACAACGTCCTGATTCTCCGGCAGCCCAACTTCGAACTCCAGCGAACGGTGGCGATATTTGGGGAGGTCCGTTTCCCCGGCACGTATTCACTGCGGTCCAAGGATGACCGCCTGGCCAGCCTGGTAGACCGGGCAGGCGGGATGACGCCGAGGGCCTATCAGGCGGGCGTGCAGTTCTACCGGAAGACCAACTCGGCCGGGCGTATCGACATTGACCTGACCGGTGCTCTGAGCAATCTGGCTGGCCGCGACAACATGATTCTCCAGCCGGACGACTCGATATTCATTCCCGAGTATCAGCCGAGCGTCAAGGTGCTGGGCTCGGTGAACTCGCCGGGCAGTGTGCTGTGGCAGCAGGGCAAGGGCCTGGACTACTACATCAGTGCCGCGGGTGGGTACTCATACAATGCCGACAAGGGCAGGACGAGCGTCAAGTTCGCCAATGGCGGCGTGAAGACGGTACGGCGGAAGATTCTGTTCGAGTCCAGCCTGAAGCCGGGGCCGGGTGCGGAGGTGTTCGTGCCGGCGCATGATCCCAACGCGCGGAAGGATTGGCTGGGGGCGATCGGGTCCATCGCGCAGATACTAGGGAGTACGGCGGCGATTATTGTGGCGGTGGTGAAGTTATAGCCGCAGGAGCAGCGATGTCGCGGCCTTCGCGATGGCAACTCCCCTCTTAAGCGTCTTTGGCTTACCTTTCGCGCGCTCGATGTGGTAGGTGCGCCACGGCCTCTACGCAGGAGAAGAGGAACGTGGCGCTTGTCTCGTCTATAGAATCCCGGGGGCCCGTGGAGTGGATCAATAGGTGAAGGTCCAGCATATCGCCTCAGCCTGCGCGATCATTGAGCATCGGGGTGTTCGGGTGCTATGTGATCCCTGGCTCGTCGACGGGATCTACTACGGAGCATGGTACCATAACCCCCCGCTCTCCGTCACACCGCGAGACTTTCAGGACGTCGACTACATCTACCTCTCTCACATACATGGAGGTCGGGTCCCACCTGTTCTTCAATCGCCGACCGGACGTGTACGAGCGATTGCCCTACCATTCGCTCAGCTACCTGCACGTCTAAGCTCATAGGCGGGCATGGTTCGTCAGGATCTCCGCGAAAGTGTCGCATACCTCCCGCACTGCGCCGCGCCCCCCCGGCGCGCGGGTCCGCCACTTGGCTGCCGTGCGGACCGCGGGGTGAGCATCCTGAACTATGATCGGAAGCCCCACCGTCCTCAGGCAGGCCAGATCATTGACGTCGTTCCCCACGTAGGCCACCTGGGCCGACGAAAGACCGCGCTGCTGCATGACAACGGCCAGCGCAGCCCCCTTGTCGGCGACGCCTTGGAGGCATTCGAGCCCGAGTTTCTGCGCTCGGGCGGATACGACCTTGTTAGTTTCAGTCGAGATAATCAGGAATTCCATCCCGCAGGCCCGCAAGGCTGTGAGGCCGAGCCCGTCGCCGCGCCAGCACCGCACGGCCTCTCCGCCGTCCTCGGTTACGACGACTGTGTTGTCGGTGAACACGCCATCGAAGTCGAACACCAGGAGACGGATGTGTGGCACGATCTCTCTCAGCGCCGCGCGACTACTAGTCTTAGATGGACTCATACCAGGACCGGACCGATGTTGGGGGGTGAGCCGCCTGGTAATATACGAACGCCCCGGTCGCCGCGCTCGTGGCAACCGGTCACACCTAGCTATACATTTTCCCGTGTTCCATGCCGGCGCTGGCACACGCCTTGGGCACAACAGTCGTGGCGCCTCACTCTACCACATGGCGAACTCGCCGTACTAACCGGAGATGTGACCGAATGACGCAGGGCTTCGTGCGCGTAGGCAACCAGGAAATCGGCCCGGATCGACCCGTGTTCACCATCGCGGAAATTGGGATCAACCATAACGGGTCCCTGGAAACCGCCATGAAGCTGGTCGATGCGGCTGTCGAAGCCGGCTGCGACGCCGTGAAATTCCAGAAGCGGACCATCGAGATCGTCTATACTCCGGAAGAGCTGGCCAAGCCGCGCGCGAGCGTCTTCGGGGCCAGCAATGGGGATCTCAAGCGCGGGCTGGAGTTCGGCCGGGAGCAGTACCGCCAGATCGATTCGTACTGCAAGGCGAAGAAAATTTCCTGGTTCGCCTCCTGTTGGGACGAGCGGTCGGTGGACTTCATAGCCGAATTCGACCCGCCCTGCTTCAAGATCGCCTCCGCCTCACTGACTGATGACGCGCTCCTCAAGTATCACCGGCGACTTCGCAAGCCCATCATTCTGTCGACGGGCATGAGCGATCTGGCACTTATTGAGCACGCCGTCTCCGTACTGGGCAGTAACGACCTCGTCCTGATGCATTGCACGTCGACCTACCCTTCCGACCCCGCTGAACTCAACCTGCGGGGCATCAACACGCTCGCCGCACGGTTCGGGGTGCCCGTCGGCTACTCGGGTCACGAGGTGGGCCTGCAGACGACCGTGGCAGCCGTCGCATTGGGCGCGCGAGCGATCGAACGGCACTTGACCCTGGACCGTAGCATGTGGGGAAGTGACCAGTCCGCCTCGGTAGAGCCGCAGGGGTTCGCCCGGCTTGTCAGGGACGTGCGCGTCATCGAGAAGGCCCTCGGCGACGGCGCGATCCGCATCTACGAATCCGAGCGGCCAATCATCCAGAAGCTCCGTCGAGTGCAGTGACCACGGGCGCCGGTGAAGTCCTGGCGATAATTCCGGCCCGAGGCGGGTCCAAGCGCCTCCCGGGCAAAAACCTGATGCCCTGGAACGGCAAGCCTCTCATCGTCCATTCCATTGAACACGCGCGCGCCGCCAGCCTGGTCACCCGCGTGGTTGTCTCCACCGATGATTCCGAGATCAAGGCGGTCGCCTCCGCCACCGGCGCCGAGGTAGTAGACCGCCCTGCCGACCTGGCGACCGACAACGCCACGTCGGAGTCCGCCCTGCTCCACGCCCTAGGCCACCTGGAATCGTCCGAGGGCTATCGGCCCGAGCTCGTGGTGTTTCTCCAATGCACATCGCCTTCACGCCGCCCTGGGGACATCGACGGGGCCATTCGACAGCTGCTGGCCGACAAGGCGGACTCCCTGTTCTCGGCTTGCCGATTCGAGCGGTATGTGTGGCGAACGATCAACGGGGCGGCCGAGCCCATTAACTACGACTTTCGGCGACGTTGGCGAGACCAGGAATTCCCGGCCCAGTACATGGAGAACGGCTCGATTTACGTCGTGCGACGAGAGATCCTCGAACAGACCCAGAATCGCCTTGGTGGCAGGATGGTGATCTACGAGATGCCCGCGGAGGATTCCTTCCAGGTCGACCGAATTCAGGACCTGAGAATGCACTCTGCGACCGGACATCCGTGAATCCCCCCGAATCCCCCTTTTCGCTGCACGGACAAACCGCGCTGCTGACTGGCTCCACGGGGTTCTTCGGCCGGGGGTTCGCCGACGCTATGGCATCGGCCGGCGCCAGCGTATGCCTCTTCGGGCGGAGCGAGCAGGTCTTCCTTCAGGCCGAGCGACTCGCGGCTAACCATCGGGACGTTGCGGTCCGACCCTATCAGGTGGACAACGGGGACGACGCGGCGTTCCGGCGTACCCTGGCCCTCGCCGATCAGGAAACAGGCGGGATCGACATTCTCATCAACAATGCCTTCGAGTTCAGCCCGGCGACCGGCTTTAACGATCCGTCGGGCAAGCTCGAAACGATCTCCCACGATCAGTGGCTGCGTGCGCTCGACGCCGGTGTTGCATGGCCGGCCACGGCCGTGCAGATCCTGGGGGAGGGGATGAAGAAACGCGGGAGGGGTTCCATCATCAACATCAGCTCGATGTATGCCCTCGTATCCCCCGACCCCGCGCTATACGAAGGTACGCAGCTCCACAATCCGCCGACCTACGGTGCCGCCAAGGCTGCCCTCCTCGCTTTCACTCGATACGTAGCCGCCTTTTACGGAGCGGCCGGGGTTCGGTGCAATGCCCTGCTTCCAGGAGCATTCCCCAACCCCGACCCCATAGCGTTCAACAGTCCTCGGGATGAAGAGTTCACTCGCCGGCTCGCTCAGCGGACCGTCCTGGGCCGCGTGGGGCGGATCGAGGATCTCACGGGCGCGCTGGTCTTCCTTGCGGCGCCCGCCTCTGCATACATGACCGGCCAGGCGTTGGTCGTTGACGGCGGGTGGACCATCCTATGAACCAGATCGGCGTCATGCAAGGCCGATTGCTTCCGCAGATCGACGGTCGCATCCAGGCGTTCCCGCAGGCAGACTGGTCCGCTGAATTCCCCACGGCCCGGCGCATAGGGTTCGACGCAATCGAGTTCATTTTCGAAGGCGATCCCGACAAGCACCCATTGTTACAGGTCGAGGGTCGGGACCGGATCGGCCGACTCGTCCGGGAGACGGGCGTGACCGTTCCATCGGTATGCGCCGACTTCTTTATGGAGTGCCCCTTGTTCCGCGGAACGGCCGCGCAGCGAGCTGCCAGCGTCGACGTCTTGCGGCGCCTGATTCAGGGAGCGGCGCGCGTAGGCGTGCAACGAATCGAAATCCCGTGCGTCGACGGCTCAGCGCTGAAGACGGACCAGGAAAAGCAGGACCTGGTATCAGCGCTGCACTTAGTGATGCGCGATGCCGACGAGCATGGCATAGGCATTCTTCTCGAGACCGATCTCCCACCCGGTCCCTTCGCCGCCCTAGTCAGGGCCGCGGACCATCCGGGTGTTCTCGTGAATTACGATACCGGCAACAGTGCTGCGCTTGGCTACGACCCGGAGGAGGAGATCCGCACGCTTGGCGCGCTCATCGGCAACATCCACATCAAGGATCGCATCATGGGCGGGACGACCGTGCCCCTAGGCCAGGGCAACACGGACTTTCCCCGGGTCTTTCGCGCCCTCCACTCAATCGGCTACCGCGGCGCCTTTGTCTTGCAGACGGCTCGTGACCCTGACGATGTCGGCGTGGCCTCCCGGTACCTGACGCAAGTTCGGCAGTGGATTGGGGAGCACCTTTCAACCCCGCCGACATCATGAACCTGGCACTGACGGGAAAACGCGTGCTGATAACCGGTTCGTCGCGCGGAATCGGCGCAGCCATTGCGCAGGGCTTCCTTGCGGAGGGTGCCAGCGTGGTTCTCACTGGACGCGACCCCGAAACGCTCAAGGACCGGGCCAAGCAACTCGCGGCCGCCTTCGGCCGTGATCGGGTCCACAGCCTGCAAGCCGACCTCGCTGGCTCCGAGTCAGACATCCAGACCTGCGTCGACCACGCGGCGGGAAGCCTGGGCGGGCTGGACGTCTTGGTGGCGAACGTAGGTTCCGGCTCCGGGCCCCGGGGGCTTCAGGCAGCCGACGCCGATTGGGAGCGTCTGCTCCGCCTCAATCTGGTAGGCACCGCGTTGGCCTGTCGGCACTCACTCTCGTGGCTCACGAAAGCTGGAGGCGGAAGCATCGTTCTGGTTGCATCCATCGGGGGAATGGAGTTGCTCAGCGCCCCGCTGCCCTACACCACGGCAAAAGCCGGTCTGATCGCCCTGTCCAAGGCCCTCGCCTGGGAGTGCGCCGCGCAACAGGTCCGCGTGAACTGCGTCTCCCCGGGGAACATCCTGCACGAAGGCGGGAGCTGGGAAGGCCGACTGGCGGAGCACCGGGCTGACACGCTCCAGTACATTAAATCCGAAGTCCCGCTCAAGCGCTTCGGTAAGCCCGAGGAGATTGCCAACGCGGTTCTGTTTCTTGCGTCGGACGTCACGGCGGGGTTTGTAACCGGTGCGAACCTGGTCGTTGACGGCGGTCAGACGCGGGGCTGGTAGCGTGAACCAACCGAGTCTCAGGAAAACCTACGACTTGGCCGGCCGGGTTGCGGTCATCACTGGCGGGGGCGGCCTCCTCGGCCCGCTGCATGGGGAGGCAATTGCCGAGAGCGGCGGCGTTCCCGTCCTCGTCGACATCGAAGAGGATCGCGCCGAGGAGAGGGCAGCCGACATCCAGCGCAGGTTCGGAACGAAGGCCCACGGCTTGCAGATGGATGTAACCGACGAGGGCAGCGTGCGACAGGCGACGGAGCTGGTCGAGCAGCGCTGGGGACCGATCGCCATCCTGGTGAACAACGCCGCCCATGACCCGAAAGTCGGTGGGACATCCGGCGAGAATCGCCTCACCCGCCTAGAGCACTTTCCACTGACACAGTGGGAACAGGAGATCGCGGTGGGTCTGACCGGGGCGTTCCTGTGCGCCAAAGTGATTGGGGCAGGTATGGCCCAACGGGGATCAGGGGTGATTCTGAATATCTCGTCCGACTTGGGATTGATCGCGCCCGATCAACGCCTGTACGCGCGTCCGGGAGAGTTGGAAGAGAACCAGCCGGTAAAGCCGGTGACGTATTCTGTCATCAAACACGCCGTCATCGGTCTCACGCGATACCTTGCCACCTACTGGGCCGCACGGAACGTCCGCGTAAATGCGCTGGCCCCGGGTGGGGTTCTAGCGGATCAACCGGCGGAGTTCCTCAGACGGGTCGAGGATCGCATTCCGCTCGGCCGCCTGGCTGAGCGCCATGAGTACAAGGGTGCGGTAGCGTTCTTGTGCTCCGACGCCTCTTCCTACATGACCGGCGCCGTGGTCGTGATGGATGGGGGGCGTTCCGTCTGGTAGCCCACCCCGTCTTAGACCACCTGAAGGAAGTCCGCCACCGCTCGCTCCCGTGCCCCCAGCGAGTCGTACACCGACCGCGGTAGTCCGAACTGCTTGTCTCCGGTTCCCTCGAACTCCTCGTGCACCACGTAGTCCAAGGTCAGCATCGTCCGATCCGCACCCCGGATCTTGGTGCCGCGGTGGAAGCCGTTGGTATCGGCCATCAAGACGTCTCCAACCTTGGCCGTGAGGTAGGCGACGCTGTCCTTGCCGTATTCGCGTTCCATCTCCTCTAGAGTCCAACGCCCTTTGCTCATCCAGCCGCCAAAACGTCGGCGCAGGCTTCCACGCACGTAGCAGAAGGGACCGCCGTCCATGTCCACATCGTTCAGGTAGAAGAAGAACTTGAGGAACCGCTGGCTGTTTTTGTCCACGTGAAAAAACAAGGTGTCGAACTCGGGAAGGTCGTTGGAATAGCTCTTCCGCAGGTTGAGGCCCCCGAGCGCCGGCACGCAATCGAGGTATGCGCGCGCGATGTCAATCATCAGGGGGTGGAATGCCACCTTGGAGACAGCGGGACAGGAAACCAGGGGATCCGCGATCGACACGTAGTTGGTGTGCTGGCGAAAGAACTGTTGGCCCTTCCTCATCTCGTCCGGGGCAAAGAACACGGTCGGAGCGGAACGGTCGCCCCTGGCCCGTGCCGAATCCTTGGAGGCTGGCTTGAGGGACGTTCCCGCGTCGAGGTGCCGTTCCACCTGCTGCCGGATTTCCAGCAAGACCCGCGTATCAAACGCCCCGGGAAGGATGCTGCAGCCGTCCCGTTCGATCGTGGCAGCCACCGCGCTCTGGTCCTGGAACCCAAATCCGGCCCTGGCGTACCGACTCGTTCGGGTGCGCCGGTCGCGGTTGAAGGCCCGCATCCGCATGCGCGGCTCCATGATCTCGCGCACGCCACTGAGGACGCGGAGAGGGTTCCCCAGCTTCTTGTTCACGTTTCTAACAAATCCTAACAGGCTCATGCCGCCCCATGGGAAGATGCAGTCTTTTCAATTGCGCTGACTTCAAGAACTCTCATTTGTCACCCACACTCTGGGCTGTCAACCGCGTCGCGGACTCTGATTCCAGCTCATCGTAGCGGCACCCAATCCCCGTCAAGAAGTCCACCGAGAGTTTCACGACGCTCCTCCGGGATAAGAACAACGTTTCGCGTGCCCACAACGCCAAACGCCGAATAGTTCTCGAGGGACTTGCAGATGCTCCTATCTAGATCCTCCAGCTGGATTACTGGACGCAAACGGCGGATCGTCTCCCGCCCTCCGTGCAAAATAGCCTTCTCAGCTCCCTCGGCGTCAATCTTGAGGTAGTCAACGCTTTCCAGCCGCTCCCACGCGACCAGCTGGTCCAGCGTCAAACTCAGGGCCGAATGCCCCGGTGCCTCGTCAAGTCGCTGCAGAGAAAACGAGTTGGGTCTGCCGGAATTCATCCATAGGGTTACCGGGCCGATGCTATCGCTGAGGCAAAAGTTTCGAGCCCGTATGATCTCGCCAAACCGGTTCTTGCTGACATTCTCGCACAGTTGGGCATAAGTGTCGGGGAATGGCTCGACGCTCACAATGACCCCCTGCGATCCAACCAGTGCGGCCGCGGACAAGGAATAGACGCCCACGCTCGCGCCGACATCAATGAACACAGAGCCTTTGCGCAGAATTCGCGGCAGGAGCTGCAATTCGGGTTCTATGTCCTCCCGGAAGATATATACGCCTCGACCGCCCCATCCAGCCTTGTTCCGGCCCGTTATGCTAACACCGTTTCGTAGGATGGCGGTGAGTTTCCCGCTCCGCGGGCTCAACGCAACGCGTACCTTGCGCCAGAACACAGCGACCGGAGACTGCGTGCGCAGCCTGACGAATTCGTCTTGGCTCATTGCAACCATCGGGGATCCCGTACGCCCGCCCCGGCGACGTCGGTGTGCCGCCAGATCTCCTCCGCGAGTGACTGCGCGAACACCCGGCAGTTGTCGTGGTCCGAATCGTACAGTTCTCCGGGGTGTGACGAGTCCCACACGCCCTGGAAAAAACGGCCGATGGCCTCGTCGCTGTGGGGAGATCCCCGCACGGCATTGTCGAGTGCCACCGCCAAGTCTTCGAGGCTGGCCACCGGAGACACCAGGCCGGAATCGCGGTAAAAGGCGTCGCCCAGTACGACGACTGGTCGGTTCAACAGCAATGCTTCGGCCCCCGACTTCGAATTCACGGTCACAATGGCTGCGGCTTGCCGGATCACATCGAGATTATTCAGCGAAGGACGCAACACGATCACGTTGTCGTGACGGCGCAGGATTTCACCGATCCGCGTTGGGCTAAATGCGCCGCGCTGAGCGGGGTGTTCCTTGACCGCCAAGACATGGGTTGCGGGTGTGTTTCGCGCCACATAGTCGATCAAGCCGAACTGGTCGAGGTATTCCGGCGACCTGAGCGTTAATGCAACGTCCGATGGCACATGCAGTGGGTAATAGATGAACGGGCGGTTGGGCAGCTCGCGATAGTGGCGTGCCAGCCGCCATCCATTTACGAACATAGAAAGGTGTCGGCGGACGTACCACGCAATGTGGGTAAACTCTTCGCGTTCGCCCCGGACGTGTTTCTGTACCACCTTTTCGATTAACCGGCTTGCGTTACGCCGGTTAACAATCTTCTTCCACGCCGCGTGATAGGCGCTCGCATCCTTGTTCGGCATGACAATCTTCCGCTCCGCCTCGGTGTCCCGTAGATACTTCGACACCTCGGCCCCGGCGCCTCGCGCTGACCCAGGCACGCGGGGCGCGTCGAGCGAATTCAGCGTGAAAAACACTCTCCCCCGGAAAAAAGACGGCTCGATGAAGAGAGCGTTCATTCCCCGCCGGCGCGCGGCGTAGAAGCCACCGAGCACGCCTAGAAAGCCGCCAAGCTCTTGCACCAGCGCCACCGGGCCGCCCTTGTCTGCCACGCGTTCCAGGATCGAATCGAATGCAACCGTGTAGCTGGCAAGCTTCGCCACCAGGTGGGCGCTGTCGCGAATCTCGTAGAAATAGCGCTCGTGACTGATGGCCCGGGCGACATTCGCGACGCCGAACCGGGCGACTATGGCGAGCGCGTCGGCCTCGGCGAACGAATTGAGGGGGCGGGCTTCGCGATATAGGTTGAAGACATCGAACCCCGCACGCTCGATCAACGGGATGCTCGGTTCGTGCAGGGAAACAAACACGATCGTGAATCCCTGCGACCGCAGGTGCTCGGCAACCTTCACGTAGAAGGGCGTCTGCATGGCAGCAAGGGGAACGAGTACGAGCGTCGGCTGGTCGCCGCCTGCCCTGCCGGGGCGAGCAGTCACGACGCGATCGCCGGCGCACGGCGCGTAGCCGGGGCGCGCCCCAGCGATTCGCCGTTTTCATAGAGCACCCAAATGGCCACTGCAGTCACCTTGAGCAGGAACTTCCAGTTGACAATCGAGTTCACCATCCCGCTCACGCAGAAGAGGAGAAAGGGAAACAGAATGTAGAACACTAGGAAGACTCGGACATACTGCCGCCGGAGAATTCCTTCCATCAACCAGTAAAGGAGTTTGGCGAGGGCGTACGCCATGACAAGCACGGCGGCAAAGCCGTACACTGGACCGAAGAGCTCGAATAGCACCTCCGGATATCCTCCCGTATAGACCACGCCGAGCTGCAGCAGCGGATAGACCTGGAGGCCAATCTCCCGCTCCATCAGGTATGGCAGCGTCGTATTGCGCTCCGGTGCAATCGGGTCGAGCAGAACTCCCTCCAGTGCCTCGTCCTGGTTCCAGTCATGGTTCACGAACACGTGCTCGTATTCACTCCACCACAGGCCGCCCTGGAGGATCAGCACGCGCTCCGCGATGTTCACCAGCGCGGCCTGAGGATCCATGCCGCGAGTGAAGAACAACGAGCGGTATTGCGCGAACATCACAATACCCCCGACGATCATCAGCGCCGCCGAGGTCTGCACCCAATACCGCCGCGACGGCGCGTTGCTCTCGGCGATCGGACGCCGTCTCGGGAGCAGAACCAGGAGTGCACAGGGAATCAGGAACGATGTCCCGTGGCTGTAGTACGCCGAGAAGCGATGCCCCGCCAGGAGCAGGTACGCAAACAGGACCAGCAGCAGCACGAGGAACCTGGTATCCCGCCGCTCACTCAGGAATGCAGGCGAGGCGAACAGCACCCCGAGGATGAAGCTCAGGTGGATGCCGTACTTGCTCACGAAGGCATGGAACACGCCCGCGTACTGGTCGGAATAGATGTACCGCTCGATGCCGGAGAAGAGCGGGATATGGCCGATCCGGAACATGTCGAGATACAGGAGGACCCAGAGCACAGTGAAGGCAATGAACGCAACGCGAGCAACTCCCCGGAGGCGGGTCAGCGCAGCCGCGCGCTCGTCAGGTGACCAAACGAGCAGACTAGCCAGTTGCTGGAGCCGCGAGTGACGGAAAACGAACGCCAAGGTTCCGATGAACAAGAGGTGACAGGCCACCAGGACCACGGCGGAACGTCCGGGGCCGATGTCGCGAAACAATTCGATTGAATAGATTGGCCCCGCCACATCGATGAAGGCGCTAGACGACAGCCGCCAAACAAACGACACCCAGACGAGCAGCAGCGAATAGAAGAGAATCGGTTGCCGCCGATACATCCACGCAACGACGGCGACCAATACTACCACCGCTCCAAAACTAGGCATCGGCCGCCACCCGAACCGCGGCCACCGCACTCCATCGCCCCCGCTCCGCCATGGGTGGGGATGCCGAAACGTCGGCAAAGCCGGGCTCAACCCCCTTCAACCGGTCTATGATCCCCGTGACGGCGACGACGTCGAACCGCTTCACCGCGCCACGACTCTTGGAACGAGTGCTCCTCCCGAAACGCGAGAACCGGCACGACCCCAACAACAGCAGGACCGCGTACTTCAGCCACGCCCTTACATTCCGCTCAGTTGAAAGAAGCTCCAGGGGTATGCCTGACGTCCTTCCGTGGTCTCGCTGATTGTCTCCCGTCTCCAACAATGCCGTCGCAACCCGCCTGAATGCCCCGCCGTCGTTGGCGTGGAACCAGTCCCGAATGGTTTGGCGTCTGGCCTCTTGCGTGTCGGGCGGCACGTCGAGTTTTCGGCCCTCGATACATGCCCGGACCATTTGCTCCATTTCCTCGGGAGTTCCGGCCCGCAGGGACACGGCATGCGGCACCGGCTGCAACAGATGCGAGCCGCCGATCCAGTCGGCGTCGATGGGTTCCCGATCGGTCAGGAATGCCTCGATCGCGGTCGAGCAATTGTGGTGGATGACGGTCGCGGCCGCGCGGAGCCACTCGAATACACCTCCCTCCTGAATCACCTTCGCATTGGGACAGTCGGCGAACGCCGCCTCGTACACCGCCTTCGATTCGAACGGATGTGGGCGTATCACGAACGCGACTTCCGGCAGCCGCTTGGCCATGGTCCGCACGGTACTAACCAGCTCGTCCTTTGCCAGGGTGGTCTGCATGAGCAGTTCATTCACGTATCTCTCGGAAAAGCCCATCTTCTGGATGAGCTGACGGCGTTCCATTTCCTGCGTCTGGAAGCGAGGGGCAACCAGCGCGAAGTTGGTGTTGACCAGGACCATTCGCCTAGCATCCATCTCCGTCCGGCGCACCGCGTCATTCCACGGCGCCGTCGCGAAATCGTAGCGCGGGCAGCCCGTCTCCACCACGCGGAATTTCCCCTCGGCCGCCAGCGGCCTCAGAGCGTCGAACTGTTTCCGGCCCCAGGTGCAGTAGAGGGTGACACCATCGAGCAAGCCGCGCATCTGGTCTGCGAACAGCTGCACGTCCTTGAAGATTCCACCCTCGGTGTCCAGGACCGCGACCCGGATTCCCATCCGGGCACACGTGGTGAGAAACCGGGCATTCGCGAAGCGGACGTGGTTCACGACCGCGATATCGGGCCTCAGTAGCAGAATCTCATGGCGCTCGTACATCGGAACCAGGAAGACTTCCGCGCTGCGCCGCGCCAGCTCACACGCCAGCAGCACCATGCCCTCGAGGTCACGGTCCGGATGGTCAACGATCAGGCAAACCCGAGTCATGCCTTTCGGGGCCCTCTCACGGCCAGCCACAAGGCCCCAAGGATACGCCAGTTGGCCCGCATGAATCCGCCAAAGCGGGAGGCGTCCTTTCTCGGCACGATGGTGATCGGTACCTGTCGCAAGCGGGCTCCCGCCCGGACCATAGCGAGGGCCACTCCGGTCCCGATAGAGCCGGGCAACATGTCGGGAGTGTTTCGATCGAAGAGGGCAATCCGGTATCCCTTCATCCCGCACAACGGGTCCCAGATCCCGAATTGCATGGAGGCATACAGCGCGAAGATGTACTCGGCGACCCGGGCCGGGCGCGGCCGGTACCCGACGACAACATCCGCCTTTCCTTCGACCAGGGGTAGGAGAATGGATTCGAGCAAGCGGGGATCATGCTGACCGTCGGCATCGAGTGTCGCCAGGTACTCGAATCCCCGTTCAGCCGCGTACGTGAACCCCGTTTTCAGCGCTCCGTCATACCCCTTCTGCTTAGGGTGTCGCACCACGGTGGCACCCGCCGCTTCGGCTTCCGCGGCTGTGCGGTCGGTGCTGGCATCATCGACCACCACCACCGCCGACACGACCGCCCTGGCGCCCCTCACTATGTCCGCGATGGTGCGATCCTCGTTGTGGGCCGCGAGCACCGCTACCGTGCGAGCTGACCTGGTGGCGCTCGTCAGACGTCCCCGGGTTTCAGGTGGTCGCCCATCTCGAGGTTTCGCCGGAGCGCCTTCCCGACGACCCGGGGGAGCTCGTAGGGCGGCACGCCGTCGGGCGGACAAGGCCTCAGGCACTCCAGGTCGTCGGCCGCGAGAACCGTGCCGGCCCTCAATTCACGCGCCGCGCGGATAGCCCGCCGCTGGAGGACTACCGTATCCGCTTCGTTCCCTTCCACTTTCTTGGTTTCCGAACCCAGCGCACGCTCGAGCTCTCGAGTACGATCCACCATGTCACGCCAGGACTTGGGGTCCATGGAGAACTTGTGGTCCGGCCCGTCGCTGTTACAGTTGTCGGTGAAGTGCTTTTCCACCACCCGCGCGCCCAGCGTTACGCTGCCGAGCACCGTCGCGTGTCCGGGGGTGTGGTCCGACAGACCCAGCACCACGTCGGGGAACAGCCGGGCATAGGTCCGCAGCACATTCAGCTGGATGTACCCGAAATTCTCGAGCGACGCGGTGTAGTTTGTGTTGCACTGCATGAGGACCACGTCGACGGGAAACCGGCGCAGGGTTTCCATGGCCCGCCTTACATCGTCCAGCGTTGAGGCACCGGTCGCCAGCATGACCGGTTTCCCCTGCCGAGCCACCCGCTCAATCATCTCCGGCCAAGTGATGTCGCCCGACCCGATCTTGTAGGCCGGGACGAAGGGAGCGAGCATGTCCACCGCTTCGAGGTCATAAGGGGCAGAGAAGTAATGGATCCCCGCCTCCTCGCAGGCTTCCTTCAACTTTTCCGTCCATTCCCATGGCAGGCTCGCGTCGGCATAGACGTGAAATACGGACTTGCTCCAGCCCGCCTGGTGAGATTTCTGGTGACCCAGGTTTTTGAAGCCCCGGTCGCTCACGATGCGGGGCGCGCGAAAATTCTGGAATTTCGCCGCGTCGGCGCCGGCCTCGGCAGCGAGATGGATCAAGCGCTTCGCGCGCTCCAGATTCCCGTCATGATTCGCGGCGATGTCCGCAACGAAGTAGGTCGCCGCGTTCCCACCGACCTCGCGGCCCAGGATCTTCAGGGTCTTACTCACGTACGTAGAACCTCCCCTGTCCGATGGCTGTCGTGCAACAATGCGATGCCATCATGCACGGTGGGTAGCCGCCGGTTGAGCCGACTCTCCAGCAGCTCCACGTTCATTCGTAGATCCGCCGGCCGATAGGCCTTGAAATGGCCCTCGGCAACAGGGATCACGCGTGTATTCGCGGTGCTGTAGCCGAACGCCTTGGCGATGAGAACGGCGAATTCCGCTTTGCTGAGACCGGCTCCGGACGCCCCAGCGTTGTACGTGCCGCTCAGGTCCAGCCGGACAACGTCCCGGATTACCTCGACCAAGTGGCTGATGTGCAGCGGAGAGAAGTACACGTCACCAAACAGCTGCATGGGCCGCCCGTCGCGCAGGCCCTCCAAGACCCAGTCGCTCAGGCTCGCACGCCCCGGTATCCGCTCACCAAAAAGGTTGATTCGCAAGATGCTGTGGCGACTTACCCGCCGCGCGACGTCCTCCGCCCAAAGCTTGAGCAGGGCGTAGACATTGGACGGCTTTGGCCCGCCTTCCCGGTGCGGCCCTGGGCCGTCATAGACGTGATCGGTGGAGATGTACACCAGGCGCGTATCAGGAGATCGCTCCCGGATCCAATCCACGATGTGCGCGGTGGTGTCTACCGTGAGCTGGTAGCCCTGGTAGGGGCGCTCATGGCACCCATCCACATCCGCCAACGCCACCGTGTGAATGATCGTCTCCGGAAGATGACGGGAAAGAAACTGTTCCGTTTCGGCTCTCGAGGTGAGGTCCACCCGCTCGAGCCCTGGGCCTGCCTTGCTCAAACAGGTCCCGAGCGCCGTCCGCGCACCCCAATCCGCCCGCATCAGGTAGGTGCCCAGGAGCCCCGACCCGCCCGTGACGAGCAGCTTCACGTTCCGCTCCTGATCGGCTTTTGCTCCACGTGTGCGTTAATAGCATTCAGCTGCGGCCGCCTCTGCAAGAGCTCGAGCACCGCCGCCGTAGAGAAGAAGTCCTGATTTGCGGTGGTCGCGAGCAGGCCGTAGATGGCCGTCAGGAGAGCAAAGTCATCCGGCGTATCAAGGGTCCAGCGGTGGCTCGATAGATCCGGCGATTCGACAAATGCCTCGAGAGCGAACAGTTCGGGATGATGGTATAGGTACGGGGTGACGTGCTCCCGCTCATACGGTTGTTGCGCTTCCACATGCGCGCGCTCGAGCGCCGCATAGGTGAACACCTCGGCGTCAAGCCCCCGGGGGAACGACCGTGTCACGGTATTGCTGAGGTAGTCAACCCGGCCATTGGCCCGCCGCTCACGGAACCGCGTCAGGATGCGCGTCAGGAGGTCTGGATCGAAGAGGGGGCAGTCGGAAGTCACCCGCACCACGACATCGGCCCCCAGCGCGGCGCCGTAATACCGGGCCAGCACGTCTTCTTCGCTTCCTCGGTGAACGGCAGCTCCGTGCTTGCGGCTTTCTTCCACCACTACATCGTCGCCACGGTTCGTTGTGGTGGCGACGATAACGTCATCAACCAGGCGACAGCGCTGGACCCGGGAAATGACCTGTGCCAGGACGCTGGCACGTCCGAGTCGCTTGAGGACCTTTCCCGGAAGCCTGCTGGACCCCATCCTGGCCTGTATAACGGCAACGGTTTTCATTGCTCGCCGTCACGCGATGGTATTGTTCAGGGCCCGCAGGTCGTCCACCGAGAGAAAATGCTGATTTTTGCCGGATTCGTACTCGAATCCATCGGGTACGGGCGTCCCGACCGCGCCGGTCGCGTCCTTCTCGTAGTTCACTGGACTGAAGAACGTAATGGTGGGCTTGATGACGTAGTGATTCTGAAAGGCGAGCGTAAGGTGGCTCTCGTCGCGCGGGCACATGACCTCGTGGAGTTTCTCTCCCGGACGGATCCCGATGATCTTGATGGGGAAGTCGGGCGCGACGGACTTGGCTAAGTCGGTAATCCTGATCGAGGGGAGCCGCGGCACGAACAATTCCCCGCCTTGCATCCGCTTGAACGCTTCTAGCACGAAGTCCACGCCCTGCTCCAGCGTAATCCAGAACCGGGTCGCACGCGGGTCGGTGATGGGCAATTCCCTGGCGCCGTCCGCGATCAACTTGCGGAAGAACGGCAGGACAGAGCCCCGCGAGCCGACCACATTGCCATAGCGCACCACGGCGAAACGCGTCCGGTGGCCGCCCGCGATGTTGTTCGCGGCCGCGAACAGCTTGTCGGACGCTAGTTTGGTGGCGCCGTACAGGTTGACCGGGTTGGCAGCCTTATCCGTGGACAGCGCCACGACCTGGCGGACTTCGTTGTGGATCGCGGCCCGAATGAGGTTCTCGGCGCCGTGTATGTTCGTCTTGATGACCTCGGTCGGGTTATACTCGGCCGCGGGGACCTGTTTGAGAGCCGCCGCATGCACGACGTAGTCGACCTCGCGCAGCGCCTGCATCAGGCGGTCGGGATCGCGCACGTCCCCGAGGAAATACCGCATAACCGGTGAATTGAACTGCTGCTGCATTTCAAACTGCTTCACCTCGTCCCGCGAAAAGACGATGACTTTCTGCGGCCGGTGACGCTGCAGCAGGGTCCCGATGAAGTGCTTGCCGAATGAGCCGGTGGCCCCGGTGATCAGAATATTCTTTCCGTCGAACACGGTTACTCCAAAGAGGCTCGGCGGAACGTCGCCCGCCATGATGTCATGAATTCGCTGAACTCCGGCGTCACGGCTTCCCGGGACCGACGGAGAAACTCGAGGGTCATCGCCAGCCCGAGGCCCAGGATCCCTCCGGCGACCACCGCGGCGGCCGTCTTGAGAATGGTCCCCCGCGGCATGCGGTCAACGAAACCCTCCGGGGGCGCTATTACCGTGATCACCGGGGTGTTCCGCACTTCCTCGATACGGGCCGATTCGTAACTCTGGCTGAGCGACGTGAAGACCTGCTGGCGCAGGCTGACCACGCGCTGTAGCCGGGCCTCTTGGGCCGACAGCGTTGGGGACTCGCGAAAGCTGCGATTCTGTGTGTAGAACTGCTCCAGCTCCGCCTCTGCGGCTCGAAGTTCGTCCTTGGCCTGAGCCAGGCGGGCCTCCACGAACTGTCGCTCCTGCCCGGCCTGGGACTGCCGGCGCTTGAGGTTGAACTCGCTCACGAGTGCGACCAGCCGTCGCGCCATTTCCCGCGACAGGTCCGGGTTTCGCGTTTGCACTTCGAACGTCACCACGCCGGTCACCCGGTTCACCGACACCGACATGATCGACGCCATTTTCTTCAACGCGAGCATGGTGGCCCGGTCACCATCCATGGGCGGGATCTTGAAGTAATCGAACAGCGTGCCCTTGAACGCTGTCGCCCCCGTAACGTCGTACGGCCCGGCGATCACGTCCCGCAGTATCTGGCGGGACTGCAGCAGATCAGCGTAGAACTGCGGAGAGGTTGTCTGCCCGCGGGGCGTCCCGATCCCGAACTGTGCGGCGAGCTGGGTAAGGCCACCCGGCACGGCTGTCGCATCCTGGGGCACGAAACTCGCGCCCGCGGAGTACTCCCGAGGCATCAGAAGCAGGATGCCGCCCACGACCACGCCGCTGCCGAACGCCATCCAGACGATGAGCCGGAAATGGCGCACGAGAATGCTCAGCATGGGCCACGGTGAGGAACTCGAAATAGGCGCCCCCTCGTTGTCAATCATTGCGCGCTTGGCCGAGGCCGTACTCGATCACGAGTAGGACAGGACAACCTAGGATCAGCACGGCGAAAGATGGCAAAAGATGGCAAAAGATGGCAACCGTTAATATAAAAGATGGCAACCGTTAATATATTGGTGTAGCGGGCACTTAGCTAGTGACCGTCATTCCCCCTAAACCATTGCCTGGCAGGCACTTCTCCGGAGTTGGCGCGCCTACATGACCGAGGATAACCCGCGGACCCCTTCTCGTCGCCCGCTAGCCGCGGGTCCCGAGATCATGAGAAATACGCTCATCAGCGCGGCACACCAGTTGATTTCAATCGTTGTCGGCATCCTGCTGCTCCCGTTCATGATCGGAACGATGGGGACGGAACGGTATGGCTTCCTGCTCATCGTTCAGGTTTTCAGCTTGTCCGGTGTGCTGGCCTACGCGGACATCGGCTTGCAGAACAGCTTCACCCGCCACATGGCGGCGAGCTACGCCCGCAACGATGCGGGGGAGTTTCGCGGCTTCTTCGTGACCACCCTAGCGACCTTCTTTGCCATCGGTGCCGCGTGCGCGGTCGTGATCTTTCTATGGGCGAGCGTGAGCTTGGTGGAGTTCTTCAGGATTCCCAGTCCCTTCGAGCAGGAAACCCGGGCAGCGCTCTACGTGTATGCCGGGATGTTCCTCATACAGTTCCCGGCACTGGGGCTCAAGGCCTTTTATACCGCGGTCCAGGACCTGCCAATGCTGAAGGTGTGGGAACTGGCCAGCCGTCTGATCTACGCAGGCGCTGTGGTCATTCTCCTCATGTCGTACCAGGACGTGCTCAGAGTAGTCCTGGTCGAGCAGGCGGTCGCCCTGTGTACGATCCTGTTCTTTGCGTTCGTTGCCGCGCGCAGGCACCCCGCGTGGTTTGCGATCCGCCCCGCGCTGGCATCGTGGTCACATCTCCGCAAAGTAGTTCCCTACGGCGGCCACGTGTTTGCGAACTCTTTTACAACATACGGTGTGTACCAGCGAGTCCCCGACATCGTCGTCGCCCGCGTCCTGGGGCCAGAGGCGCTCGCGGCGTACGCCATCATCAGCCGCGTGCCCCGCGTCATCAAGACACTGACCGCCGCCGCCAACACCGCCGCGGCGCCGGTGGCCGCCGCGCTCGACGGCATCGATGCGCGCGAGAAGTTGAGAGACCTGGTGCTGCGAGGGACCCGGTACAGCTATATACTCCTGACCCCGATCGTTGTCTTTGTGCTTGTGTTCGCCAGCAACATTCTGCGAGTGTGGGTCGGCGAGGAGTTCGTTCCGCTCGCGGATCAGCTGCGAGGAATGGTCGTGTGGCAGTACCTTGTGTTCCTGGTGTTCTACACGAATTCGACGCTCACCCGCACGGAGCAGTTCAGGCGCCTGCTCCCTTACACGGTGGGAGGGAACCTGGTCTTTCTCGTCGTGCTGTTCGCCACCGTGAACCAGCTTGCCCTCTGGTCGGTCGTGGCCTCGCTGCTGGCGAGCCTGCTCGTGGTAGCGACCGGAACAATCGTGGTTCAGCGTTCGTCGCACGCGTTCTCCTACCGGGACGTGTACCACGTCGTCTTCCGGATGCCCGTGGTGGGTAACGGTATTCTGGCATTCGGTCTGTGCCTGATCCTTTGGACTCTCGTGAGGCCCGACAACCCCGCCGCCCTGGCCGCCGCGGCCGCCCTATTCTATACGGGGCACATCGCGATGCTGTACCGGTTGGGACTTCAGCCGCTGGAACGCAAACAGGTGACACGGCTCCTGCGCCGTGCGCTGGGAGGCTAGCGCTACATGTCCTTGCCGTACGATGACTCGTGGGCCCGCCTCGGGCGTGGCGTTGCCATCGGCGTTGGGCGTACCTATGCTCCGGTCGGAGGACGCGTGGTCTTCTTGCAGCGCCGCCTGGCGTCGTTTCTCATCGGCGAGATCCTCGACGTGGGGGCTGGCGCCAATGGCAAGACCCTCGGCGACGCGCTTGGATCCCGGTACCACGCGCTCGACATCGGGACCAGTTATAAAATCGTTAATACCGCCGAACGGGCTGCCCTTCACTACGTCGCGGACATCGAGGGAAAGCCGCTTCCCTTCGGCGACGGCCAGTTCGACACCGTCCTCTGCATGGATGTCCTGGAACACATCGATGAATCGCATCTCTTACTCGACGAGCTGTTCCGGGTAGCCAGGCGCGCCGTTATCGTGTCTCTCCCAAACAACTGGCCGGGCTTCCTGTGGAGTATTGTCCTGGGTCGCAATATCACTCATCGAAGCGGGTACGGGCTGGACGCGCAGGCGAAGCCACCCGGCCAGCGGCACAAGCATTTTTTCAATTTCGAGGAGGCGTTCCGGTTCTTGTTTGGGCGAGTCCCTCCCGGCTTCCGGGTGGCGGAAGCCCACTTTGTCTTCGAGCACGGCAATGACGGATTGCTCGCCTCAGCCCCCTGGTGGAACCGCTGGTTCCGGGTGGCAGGGAAGGCCTCTCCGGAAGACCTGCGCGCCCGAGTCGGTCCCGCGGCGTACCCGCTCTGGCTGGTCATCCGCCTTGGATATGGAATTGTTCACAGTCTGGATACCGCGCTCTCGGCCCTCCTGTACGGATGGGGCTCCCGGGTCCGGTTCTATAATCTCTTTTGTCGCCAATTGTGGGTCGTGTATGAGCGCAAGCTCGCGCCGATCCTGAATTGAGGCGTCCATGTACATTGATCCCGGACTCGGGAGTTACGCGAATCAGGCGATCGTTGCCGGCTTGCTGGGACTGGTCGTTGGATTCAGGGAACGCGTCAAGCAGGCGTTTCAGGCTGTTCGGCAGAGCATCACGTCGCGCTTCCGTAGCCGTTGACCGATCATTCCTTCATCCCCCACCCCGGTTCGTTTCGTGATCCGGCGGGATTCCTGTTTTCCCGGAACGGGCATCTCTTTCGCCAGATCAACCGGGTCTACGAACAGCATTACCAGCACTTGATGCGGAGCGGGTTGTACCGCGAGCTGATCGATCGGAAGTGGCTGATTCCCCACGCAGAGGTGGAAGACACGCCACCCCCAGACCCGGCGACCGCCTCCCGAATCATCCAGCCAGAACCGGTGACGTTCCTTTCCTACCCCTACGAGTGGTGTTTCGGCCAGTTGAAGGCAGCCGCCCTGCTGAGCCTGCGGATCCAGCTGCTGGCAATGGACCATGGGATGTCACTCAAGGACTGCACGGGCTTCAACGTCCAGTTTCGCGGGCCTGAGCCCGTGTTCATCGACACGCTGTCCTTTGAGACTCGTGTGTCGGGGGAACCCTGGCACGCATACCGGCAGGCGTGCCAGCATTTCCTGGCTCCGCTCGCGCTTATGTCGTATTGCGATCCGGTTTTTGGTCGCCTGCTTGGCCTGCACGCCGACGGGATTCCCTTGTCGCAAGCCGCTCGAAGCCTGCCTCGCCGGACCTGGCTTCGTTCCGGCCTCGCCCTGCACATCCATCTCCACGCGAGGGCCGAGCGCTGGTCAGCACACCAGGCCCCGGGCGGCATCCGCAAGGTGAGCGAGCGTGGCGTCCGAGCGCTGGTCGATCAGCTCGCGGCCTCGGTGGCTTCGCTCCCGTCGCCCCGCGCCGAGGGCTACTGGAGCCGGTACGACCCTCGGGAGAGCTACGACCAAGACTCGGTCGCGGCGAAGACCGCGCTCGTGGATGGTTTCCTGCGGGAAATCAGGCCGCAGACGGTCTGGGATCTCGGGGCCGGCCAAGGCCAGTTTGCCTCGTTGGCCGCGCGACTCGGCGCACAGGTGTTGGCCATCGACGGAGAACATCAGGCTGTCGAGCGGAGCTTCCTGACGGCCCGCCAGGCCGGCCTCTCTATCCAACCCGTGTGGATGGATCTCGCGAGACCGAGTCCGGGGCAAGGATGGGACGGCCAGGAACAGGTCTCCCTGGTGCACCGCGGTCCCGCGGATTGCGTCATGGCCTTGGCCCTGTTGCACCACCTTGCGATCGGAAACGGGGTCCCGTTGGAACTCATCGCCGGCTGGCTCGCCCGGCTGGCCCGCACGCTGATTGTCGAACTCGTCGACGTTGGGGACCGGCAGGTCGACAGCATGCTCGCCCGGCGCCGGACGTCGCTGCCGTACGGCAAGGGGCCGTTCGAGGACGCCTTCCTCTCCCGTTTCCAGCTTATCCGGAAGGCCCAGGTCGGCACGACCGACCGAACGCTTTACCTGATGCGCTCGATGGACCCATGAGGCAAATACGGCGTATCCACCCGCTGCTCCTTGCGATGTCGCACCCGCTATTCCTGCTCGCCCAAAACCCGGCGACGGTCCCCGCCTGGGATGCGGCCGCCGCGGCGGGCATCTGCCTGGCAGGAGCAGCCATCGTGCTGGTAGCGAGCATGCTGGTGACTCGCGACAGCGAGCGCGGCGCCCTGGCAGCCGGCGGGTTGGTGATCCTGATCTTCTTGTACGGGCCTATGCTGGACGCCGCCGCCGCCATCCACCTGGGGGACGTCAGACTAGGGCGGACACGCTATGTTCTCCCCGCCTGGACTCTCATTTCCGCGACAGTCCTCTTTACCGTCGGGAAAGCCCGCCATGCCGACCGCCTGAATGTGGTACTGGCTGTCGCCTCAGCGGCGCTCTGCGCCACGTCCGGGTTTCGTATCGGAGCGCATGCGATTACCACACGTCACGTTGTTCCCCTGGCGCTCATCCCGTCGCCGGTCGCACGCGCGCCTGACGCCGAGCGACGTAGCGTGTACTACATCATCCTCGATGATTACGGCAGCGAACGTGGGCTCCGACGCGGGTACGGCATCGACAACAGCGCCTTCACGGACAGCCTTCGCAAACAAGGCTTTCGGATCAACCCCGACACCAAGAGCAACTATCCTATCACGCTTCTGTCGCTTTCGTCATCGCTCAACATGCGCTACATCGCGCCGGAGGCGTCCCGGGCAGGTGGAGTGGTCGATCCCTACGAATTGATTCGTACCAACATGGTGATGAACTTCTTCCGCAGCCGCGGTTACCGAGTCGTTCACTACAGCTCAGGCAACGGGCCGACCATGCGTAGCCCCCTGGCCGACGTCAACGTCATGTGCCAGCCGCTCGGGGAACTCGCCACATCCCTGATGAAACAAACGGTCTTCAATATCCTCCAGCTCAGCTTCGCGTCCCGGGAGGCGCGGGTCCGCTGCATTTTCCGGGAGCTCAGGCGGTCGGCATCCGATACCCTTCCCACGTTCTACTTCGCACACATCCTGGTCCCCCATCCTCCCTACCTGTTCAATGCCGATTGCACCCGCGCGCCGACGCCGTCACCGCCTCCGACCATTGTGGCGGAGTGGCGGGACGGCCGGAGCTACGGAGCACAGCTGAAATGCGTGAACCGGCTCGCGCTCGAAGTGGTCGACGCAGTACGGAAGCGCAACCCGGAACCAGTCATCGTGCTGCAGGGCGATCACGGCCCGGCGGCCCTTATGGCCGCTCCGGTCCTGGGTGGTCGAGCCCCGACAGATGATGCGCTGGCGGTCCGCCTGGGAATCCTGAACGCGGTGTCCCTGCCCGGGACGCCGGTCTCCGCTACATCCTGGGGGACAACCCCGGTGAACACCTTTCGCTTGATCTTCAACCGGTACTTCGGAGCCAACCTGAGGCCGCTGCGGGACACCAGCTTCTTTGTGTGGTACGACGATTTCTAGGAGGACCGCCAACGCAGGAAAGCCGAGACGTTCCGGAGAACGCCCGTGAGGAAGAACCTGGTCTCGCGACTCACCGACAGAAGGACGTAGCTCGCCATGTACAGGTAGGCGCGGACGCCGAGTGGCCGCCCGTTGCTGACGTACTCTCGATAGAGCCGAACATTCTTGCGCAGCATCCCCGTCTTTCCTCGTGATATCCCTGAGGCGCTAAGTCGGTAGAATACAAGCTTCTGTCGCAACCAATAGCTTTGTTTGATGCGGTGTTGATGGAGCTCCAGCCAAAGAAGGTAGTCCTCGATGGCCTTATACTCCGGCCGCTCATCAAAAAGTCGCCCGTCCAGCACTGCCCGCTTCAGCACGACACTGGAACCACTCTTGATCACGTTCTTCCATAGCAACTTGGCGTGTCCCACGACGGAACAAGGCATTTCGCTCGCTGGAAAACGCCGGGCCATCAGTGCCGCAATCGATTGCGCATTCCGAAACACCGCTACGTCCGTGAAGCAGAATTCGCCATCGTGTTCCCGCAGACATCCAAGTTGGAGGTCGAGCTTCTGGGGGTGCCAGAGATCGTCCGCATCAATGAACGCCACCCAGTCCCCCCGCACGCCTCGTAGGCCGGCGTTTCTGGGTACGGCGGGCCGACCACTATTGGCGGGCATTTGCACGATTCGGATCCGAGGGTCATCACCGGCATATCGGTTGACGATCTCGAGCGAACGGTCAGTGGAATGATCGTCCACGACAATCAGCTCCCAGCGCGCATACGTTTGGCTGATTACGGATTCGATAGTTTGGGGAAGGTAGGACGCGGCATTGTACATCGGCAACACGATCGAAACGAGTTGACCGTCGGTCGACACGAGTAGCAGTCCTGTTTACGGGGTCAGGGAAAGCATTATCACAGATCGCAGCCGGCGATGGACGGACGCTACGCTTGGATCGCCTCGTTGTGGCTAGGCGTTGATCAGTGCGCTCCGTGCTGACTAAGAACGATGGGCAGCGTCCTCAGAATGATTAAAAAATCCCTCCAGAGAGTCCATTCGCGCACGTAGGCGAGCTCGAGATCCACCCGGCCCGGATACCCGACCCTGCTGCGACCAAGCACGGCCCACGCGCCCGTGAGGCCCGGCTTGAGCGACAGGAAGAGTGAGGCGCGGTGGCCATAGTGAATCAACTCGTCCGGCACGATGGGCCGCGGCCCCACGAGCGACATCTGCCCCAAGAGCACATTCAGAAGTTGTGGAAGTTCATCCAGACTGCTCCGCCGGAGAAACCTCCCCAAGCTCGTCAGGCGCGGATCATATCCCCCCGGCAGCTTGAAGTCGTTCTCCACATAGGCCCTGTAGAGCGCCGGGTCTGCCTGAAGGACTTGCTCTGCGTCGGTCCGCATCGATCTGAATTTCCAGCAACAAAACCGGGTACCGTGTATACCCATCCGAATCTGCCCGAACAAGACACGCCCCGGCGAGTCAATCCTCACCAGAACTGCGATCAAGGCCAACAACGGACTCAATACCAGGAGACCCAACGCACTTCCCATGACGTCAAGGACGCGCTTCAGGACAAGTTGCTGGCCTCGCAGGCTGGGGCCAGTGAGTTGGACAATCGGTTGCCCGTCACGCCACAGAAACTCTGGCTGCACTCCCGCAACCTGCACGGCTCGAGGGATCGATAGAACCTGGCAGCCCGAGGCGATAGCGGAATCAACGACTTCTTCGAACTGGCTGTCACTCAAATACCCGCACACGACTACGACCTCCGCCCCGGTGGCCGCGAGAAAAGAAGAAAGCTGGCCTTCGTGCCCCAGCGCACGCATTGACTCGGGATCAGCGGTGTCAAAGAACCCAACAGCCAGATACTCACCTCCCGCGCTGAACAACGGAGTCTCCATTGCGCGAGATACTTCGCTTTCAGGTCCTACGAATATCGTTCTCGCACGGCCCCGCGTACGTCCTCGCGTGATGCTGACCACACGATCCAACAGGAGACGGTCCGCTACCAGGGCGAGCCACACGGCAGACACCGCAGGTGCGTATCCCCAAAGCGCGACCATGAAACCGCGACTGAAAGCGACGGTCCACAATGGAAGGGCAACCCCCAACACGCTTGCGGTGAAGAGCTGTCCCAAGTCACGCCGACGGCGGTTTCCCGCACTGTAGTTTCCGGTTACGACCAAACCAAGAAGCACAGCCATCGCGTACTGCCAGCTTGCACCGGGACCGGTCGCGAGCAAGGCGTCACCGACACCCGAAAGCGCACCTCTCGCAAAACCACTTTGCCAAACCCCGATCGCGACGCGATCGAGCAGGTACAAGGCGGCCAGGTCCGACAACACCAGGACGGCTGACCGCCGCACGGCCCGGAGAACGTGCCGACGGATGTTCTCGGACGCGGGTCGCCGCGGACTCGACCGCACGACCTCCCCTTGATCGAGCTTCGGGGCTGGATAAAGAGAGGGCCACCGCCGGGTTTCTGGACGACCTAGCGTGCTGCCGTGAGGCGGGGTCTTGCGACTCTCTATACGCACCGGCTCCAAGCCGCTTCCTCCAAAACTCGATCGGTCAAGTACCGCCTTCGAAGCGCTGACAAGGGCTACTAGTGTAGCTCGCGAAGTGGTAGGTGTCTAGCAGGTTGCTGAAAAAGTAAGAAAACTCAGCGTAGCGCGGAGGACCGGAACCCCTATGTTGGGGCGGCCTCCACAGGGAGAGCAGCGCGTGGCCCCGACGAGCGGCAAGCGATCCTGTTCACCTACCGGTCGATCCAGGACCGGATTCCCGCCGACCACCCGCTGCGGGCCATGCGCCGCCTGGTCGATCCCCTGCTGGTCGAGGTGTCGCCGCGGTTCCAAGCGCTGTACTCGGCTGTGGGGCGCCCGCCGATTCCCCCCGAGCAACTCCTCCGTGCGCTCTTGCTCCAGGTGCTCTACACCATTCGGAGCGAGCGCCAGTTGATGGAGCAACTCGACTACAACCTCCTCTACCGCTGGTTCGTCGGCCTCACGCCGGACGATGCGGTCTGGGTGCCGACGGTGTTCACCAAGAATCGTGACCGCCTGCTGGCCGGGAAGATTGCCGAAGCCTTTTTTAACGCCGTGCAGCGCGTGGCCCACGAGCACCAGCTCTTGTCGCTCGAGCATTTCACGGTGGACGGGACGCTGCTCGAAGCCTGGGCCAGTCACAAGAGCTTCCGCCCGATCGAGGCCCCGGCCCCTCCGTCGGACGACGATCCCAGCAATCCGAGCGTAAACTTCCGGGGGGAGAAACGCTCCAATGCGACGCATCGCTCGGTGACCGATCCCGACGCGCGGATGGTGCGGAAGACGCGTCACGGCGCCGCCTTCCTCGGCTATCAAGCCAGCGTGCTCACGGAGAATCGCCACGGGCTCATTGTCCAGACCGACGTCCGGGCCCCGGGCTACCACGCCGAGCGGGACGCGGCGCTGGAGATGCTGACGCTGCTGCATCCGCGGCGCGGGCGCCGGACCTTGGGCGCCGACAAGGGCTACGATACGCCGGACTTCATCGCGGGCGTCCGGGCGCTGGGCTTCACTCCCCACGTCAGTCCGAATCGGCATCGCTACCGTCGGCGGAGCACGGTCGATGGGCGGACGACGCGGCACCTCGGCTATGAAGTGAGTCAACGCGAACGCACGTTGGTCGAGGAAGGCTTTGGGTGGCAGAAGTGCGTGGGGCTCCTGCGGAAACTGCATCACCGCGGGCGGGAGCTGGTGAGCTGGGTATTCACCTTCACGAGTGCCGCGTACAATCTGGTGCGACTGCGCACGCTCCTCGCAACCGCGCCGACGTGACGCGGCTTTGCACGACGGGCCCAGTCGCAGCGAGGATCGAGCCCCACGGCCGATGCCAGAGCGGTGATTCATCAGCGCAGCACCAACCGCGTCATTGTTTTCCATTTGTCAGCGACCTGCTAGCGTGTATCCCGCGAGACGCCTTTGAGTTACGCGATCCCAGCGCACGACGTCAACACGCAAGGAGACGAACCAGGGGCGCCCCACTAAAGGACGCCGAATATCCAAGAACGTAACACCTTGGACACCTCGCTTTGCTCGTGCATGTCCGAGGCTGCTCTCCCGCGAATCTGGGCATCGCTCCCGCCGCAACCCAACATAAGCCGAACCGGGTCAATTCTTGGACAATCACCCTAACTTCATTCCTGGCAATATCATGCATGCAGTCGCCGCAGCCAGATTTTCCTTTGCCAGTTCCCACAGAGGTGATCGGGTTGATCTCAGGCCCCGGCACTGGTGGCGTGGAGCGACCCTTCGACTAGCTCACAGATGATGTGACCAATTGTGATGTGGACTTCTTGAATGTGCTGGGTGGATTCACTCGGTACCCGGATCACCACGTCGCCCAGTTCGTTCGTTGCGCCACCTGACCTGCCGGTCAGTACCACCGTCTTGAGTCCCCGCTCCCGTGCCCGCCGCAATGCCGCCAGCACGTTGGGCGACTTGCCGCTCGTGCTGATCGCGATGAGCACGTCGCCCGCTCCACCCAGAGCCTCGACTTGCCGAGCGAACACATTCTCAAACCCGAAGTCGTTGGCGTTCGCCGTAAGGAACGAGGTATCGGTGGTGAGGGCGATGGCCGGAAGGGGGGGCCGTGGCCGGCGCTGATCCAGTACGCTGACGAACTCGGCCGCGATGTGCTGGGAATCCGCCGCACTGCCGCCGTTACCGCAGAGCAACAGCTTTCGCCCGCCCCGGAACGCGCCGGCGATGAGATCGGCCGCGCGCACGATTGCGTCACCGCATTCGGCCGCCGCGTGTTCCTTGACGCGGACGCTCTCGCGGAAGTGCTCCGCGACCGTGTCCTTGGACCTCTGGTTGGTCATGGGCCATTCGTCCGGAGGACGGCTGGAAGAACTGGTAACTAAGCGACTTATGGCGCGATTGCAAAGCCAGGCGCCGATCGCCACCCGCCTTCAACGCAGGCGTCGAGTCACGAGCGACACGACCTGTCCGGCCGACCTCGGCAGCTGGCTGTTCGGACGCATTCACCGCAATGTCCGCATCGCCCGGAACCTCGTACCGATCCAAGCCCCGTACTCCCGGTCCCTAGATGAGAATCACTGGGCACGCCATGACGGAATTCTTTGATCGTGCGTGCGTTGATTCGGGTACGCCACGGACCGGCCAGCGCCCAGTATTGACTCGGCATCCTCGCCGAGCCGAAGTTGTGCACATGGCCCTGTCCCACCTCGACGTCCCGCCGACGGTGGCCAGCTTCAACGAGCTGGCGGTGCTGGGCGCCTTCCCGGACGACCTGCGCGCCGAACTCATTGACGGCCGGGTGGTCGAGATGACACCCATCGGAGACCGCCACGCGCTTTGCGTCCGGCGCCTGCACGACCTCCTCGCCCGCATCCTGCCGGCCAGCGCGATGGTGGATGCCCAGAACCCGGTGGTGCTGGGGGAGTACCAAATGCCCCAGCCGGATCTGGTCCTCCTCCACCGCCGCGCCGACGCGTACCCGCACCACCCGCACCACCCGCACCACCCGCACGCCGGGGACGTCCGGCTGGTGATCGAGGTCGCTGACAGCTCGCTGGCGCACGACCGCTGCACCAAGCTCCCGCGCTACGCCCGAGCGGGCATCCCGGACGGCTGGTGAACCTGCCGGGGGCCGAAATCCTGGTATTCTCGCAACCAGGCCCCGACGGCTACGCGAGCGTCCGCATTGCCCGGCGCGGCGACGTGCTGTCACCGGTGGGCCTGCCGGGCCTCACCCTCTCCGTGAACCACATCCTGGGCTGACGAGGACGTTGCCCCGCGCTGGACTCATTCTCCGACAGGCATGATATGGCCAAGCACGCGGCCCGCCGCCTGCGCCGGACTCAGGTCACTCGCACCCACCACCACCTCGGCATCGGTCGGCGCTTCGTACAGGTCCGAAATCCCGGTGAATTCCTTGACCGTCCCCGCCCTGGCCTTGGCATAAAGCCCCTTTGGGTCCCGCTGCTCGCACACCGCGAGCGGCGTCGCCACATAGACCAGCACGAACCGGCCATACCGTTCGACCAGCGCCCTGGCTTCCCGCCGCGCCGAATCGTAGGGGGCAATGACCGGACAGACTGCAATACCACCTTCCTTGACGATCTCGGCGGCCAACGCCGCAACCCGGCGCACGTGCTCCTCCCGGTCGGCCCGCGAGAATCCCAGGCCAGCTGACACGGTACGGCGGAGCATGTCACCATCCAGCAGCCGCACGGGGCGGTCTCCGCCTTCGAGCAGCCTCGCGACCAGGTGCCCGGCGATGGTTGATTTGCCGGACGCCGGCAAGCCGGTGAGCCATATCGTCACACCGGGACGCGCAGGCGGCGCCTGGGCGCGCCGGAGCTCGCTGGCCACCTCGGGGAATGTGAACCATTCCGGGATCTCGCCTCCGCTCGCGAGGCGGCTTCGGAGTTCGGTCCCCGACACCGTGACGCTCATCTTCCCCGCCGGCACTTCCCCTTCAGGCACGTAGTCATCGAGCTCCGGGACATAGACCAAGGCGTCGGACGCGACAATCTGGACGCCCAGCTCATGCTGATACGCTCCGGCAAGGCGAGCTGCAGTGTCCGGCGCATAGAATGGTTTTCCTGAGGAATCCGGCCCCGGCCCCGCATGGTCCCGCCCCACGATGAAATGCGTGCACCCATAGTTCTTCCGGATGATCGCGTGCCACAGCGCCTCGCGCGGCCCCGCCATCCGCATCGCCAGCGGCAGCAGGGAGAGCATCGCGGAGCCCTCAGCGTAGCGCGGCAGAAGGGCCTTGTAGCACCGAACCCGCGTGTAGTGGTCCACGTCACCCGCCTTGGTCGCCCCGACCGACGGGTGGATTAGAAGCTTCAGCCCAGCGTTCCCCTCTCCCCGAAGGAGAGGGGTCAGGGGAGAGGCAGCCCGCACCGTGAGCTCGTAGTGGGCCCGATGCATGGGGTTCCGCGTCTGGAACGCCACGACCTGGGTCCACCCGCGCCTCGAGAACTCGGCGCGGAGCTCGGCCGGCGTGTGCCGATAGTCGCGGAAATCGAAATGCTCAGGTAGCGCGAGGGCCTCTACCCCGCCGCCCACGTAGCGCTCGGCCGGCTCATCGAAGAGCGCGGCGACACCGGCATGCTCGCGGTTGGCGGTCCCGAACACGGCCTCTGCTTCCGCGGCAATGTCGGGCTCCCACGCGTCCTCCACATGCAGCACGCCGAGTATGGTCCCGTCGGAGTCGCGGAGCGCGAGCCGGCCAGCCGCCGTTCCCTGCCTCGCTACTTCCTTCGAGACACCGAGCGTAACCGGGATCGGCCAGAGCGTGCCATCGGCCAGTCGCATGTCGGCGAGGACACGATCGTAGTCGGCGCGACGGAGGAACCCGGTGAGCGGCGCGAAACCGCCGTTCGCCAGCAGCTCGAAATCGCAGAGCTGGCGCAGCGTCAGCGTCCAGGAGGGGAGGTTCATGGCCTCCCGCCGCAATTCATCGGTCATTCATCGCTCGCGTTCTTCCGCACCTGCCGGAAACAAAACAGTGCCACGCCTCACCTCATCCCCAAATAGGATTGACTCGGCTTTTTCGCCGAGGCGATATTGTGCGCATGGTGGTCAGACTCCTCCAAGGTGCCTTCACGGTGGACGACTACTACCGTCTGGGCGAGCTGGGCGTCTTCCACGAAGACGACCGGGTGGAGCTACTGGGCGGACAAGTCGTCGCCATGAGCCCCATCGGCCACCGGCCTGCGGGATGCGTCAGGTACTTGCTTAACACGCTCCTCAGGCAAATCGGTGATGACGTGATCGTGAGCTGCCAGGATCCCCTTCGCCTGGACCGTCAGTCCGAACCACAGCCAGATCTGACGCTCCTCAAGGCGCGAGGCGACAGCTACCGCTTAAGGCATCCCGGCCCGCTCGACACCCTTCTCGTGATCGAGGTCGCGGACTCGTCACTCGAGTACGACCGGGACATCAAGATCCCGTTCTACGCACGCGCGGCAATCCCGGAAGTCTGGTTGGTGGACTTGCAGAACGAACACATCGAAGTCTATCGCGAACCCGCAGGCGGCACCTACACGAGTGTCCGTTCAGTATCGAGAGAAGAAACCCTGACGCCGCTATCCCTCCCCCACCTCACGCTCAAGGCCTCGGACATCCTGATCTAGACTGCCGTTCCAACACCCTCGCGTTTTTCGGCACCCTTTCGCGTTGTTTTCATACCCCGTATCATACGCCACTGCATACTTTCTGGACATGGAGACTGCCATGAAGGAACGCGTGACCATCTCCCTTGCCGGCGATCTCCTTAAGGCGGTGGATCGCGCACCCGGGAATAGCCGGTCCGAGAAAATCGAGCGGCTCCTCAGGGAGGCCTTGTCCGGCACGACGTATCGCCGGTGGGTCCAGGAGCTGAAGACGTTCTATGGGGGCGGCATGCACCCGGAAGACCGGGCGGAAGATCTCGACTGGCAAGCATTGGCAAACCGCGCGCTGACCCGGGACGACTGATGCGGCGTGGCGAAATCTGGACGATCCAGCCGCTCAATCACCCCAAGCCCCGCCCCGCCCTCATCGTGAGCGTAGATCCCTGGAACAGCTCCGCGCCCGATGTCGTCCTCGTCCCGCTCACCACCCGGCCCGGTCCCTCGCGCCCTCCCGTCCAGCATCCTCAGCTCAAGCGTGCCAGCTACGCCAAGTGCGGCGCCATCTCCGCCATCCCAAAGGAACACCTCAAGCAACGCCTGGGGATACTGAGTGACCAGGCCATGAGCCAGGTGATCGTCGAGCTCAGGCGGGTACTGGGGATCTGATACTATAAGTCAAATGGAGCCAATGACCTATATACCTATTGCGCATAATGCATCTTTCCGCATATTACGTATTATGCTTCGGGTCTCCGCCACAGAACTCGCTCGTCGCCTTGGCGACTTTCTTGGTCGTGTCCGCTTTCGCGGCGAGAGCTTCATCATTGAGCGCAACGGGTCGCCGGTTGCCCTGCTCAAGGCCCTGCCGCCTTCCCCCGATGCAACCGTCAAGGAAGCGCTGGCGGCGTGGTGCGCGGCCAGCGAGGCCGATGCGGGCTTTGCCGACGTCCTTGAGCGCATTGGCGCGGCCGATCGTCCGCCGGAGAACCCGTGGGACTCGTGATCGATACCAGTGCGCTGGTGAGCATCGAACGTCACCGGTCCTCGTGGGAGACCGCACTCGCCAGCGTGGCCGGCGAACCCGCCGTCGTACCGGCAATCGTGTATGCCGAGTTGATGATCGGCGTCCACCTCGCGGATACCCCGATGCGAGCGGACAATCGCCGGGCCAGCATTAACGCCCTCCTCGGCCTGGCCCCCATCGCGGAGTTCGATCGCGCAATCGCGGACCGCTGGTCCCAGCTGCATGCCCTGCTCAGCCGGCGCGGCCGCCTGATTCCTGCCAACGATCTCGCCGTGGCCGCAACGGCGCTCGAGTTTGGATTCGGCGTCCTGGTCGGCCCGACCGACGAGCACCACTTCCGCGCAGTTCCGGAGTTGTCCGTCACCGTGCTCCGCTGATCGATCCTCAACCAGCCGACCCGTTGACCCGCCGCAAAGCCTCTCGCCAACTCGCTTCAGGCGCCAGCGCGACCCCCTCCAGAAGGCCAGTGATTACCAGCAAAGTCACGTTGATTGGCCAGAGAACTCCCGACGTGATTAGGTTTGCAGGCGTGGGCAGCTTCCGAGTTCCAATCGAAATCGCACGCATGGACGGTGGTCGTTTTGACCGGCTCGATGCACTGGTGGACACCGGTGCCACGTACACGACTTGGCCTCGAGACCGGCTCAAGGCACTCGGCGTCCAGCCGGAGGAACAATGGCCGTTCGTCCTGGCCGATGGACGCGAGGTGAACTTCGACCTGGCCTGGGCCCAGATTCGGATCAACGGGAAAACCCAACCAACCATCGTAATCTTCGGCGAACCCGGGGCTGAGCCACTCCTGGGAGTCTTCGCGCTCGAGGGGTTCCGGTTGGCAGCCGACCCGGTAAACCACCAGTTGGTCAGCGTGCCAGGACTCCTCAAGCAGTTGGCGGCGGCGTAGAGGGAAAGGGCTTTACTTTTCCCGTTTCCCGTTTCCCTTTTCCCTGAGATAGTCCACCAACTCCTCCACCTCTCCCCGCCCCGCCGACACACACACCGCATTCTCAAACCGCCCCTTGAGCGCCGCCCGCTGGGCCTCCTGCTCGGGTACCAGGTCCATCTTGTTGAACACGGGCACGACCGGGGTCGCGTCGTCCACTCCAAGCTCGTGCAACGTCTGGTTCACCACGTCCATCTGGCTCTCCCACTCGGCGTGCGACACGTCAATCACATGGAGTAACAGGTCAGCCCGCTTTGCTTCCTCAAGCGTCGCGCCGAAACTCGCCACCAGATGGTGGGGCAGTTTTCGAATGAAACCGACGGTATCGACCAAGCGGATTCTGTTTTCGCCTGGAGTACTTTTCCCTTTTCCCTTTTCCCTTTTCCCTTCGTCTTCCCCTTTTCCCTTTTCCCTTTTCCCGCCATTGACCACGAACTCTCTGGCCAGTGTATCCAGCGTCGCAAACAGCCGGTTCTCGACAAACGCCTCCGCCCCCGTAAGCGCGTGCAGGAGACTCGACTTCCCGGCGTTCGTGTAGCCCACCAGCACCGCCGTCATCACGTCCCGCCGGCCCTGGCCCTGGCGCATGGTGTCCCGGTGCTGAACCACGTGTTCCAGTTTTTCCTTGAGCACGCTGATCTTGCGGCGAATCATGCGGCGGTCGGTCTCGAGCTGGGTTTCACCCGGCCCCCGGAGCCCGATGCCGCCGCGAATACGGGACAAGTGCACCCACATGCGCAAAAGGCGCGGAAGCATGTACTCCAGCTGGGCCAGCTCCACTTGCATCTTCGACTCGCGGCTCCGCGCGCGGGTGGCGAAAATGTCCAGGATCAGCTCGGCCCGGTCCATCACCCGGAGGCCGAGGGCCTCTTCCAGGTTCTTCCCCTGCCCCGGCGACAACTCCTCGTCAAACACGATCAGCGTCGCCTTGATCGCCTCCGCCTCGGCCTTCACCTCGTCCACCTTGCCGGACCCGATGTAAAACTTGGACCCGGGCGACTTGACGGTCTGCGTGAGCCGGCCAACGACCACCGCCCCCGCCGTGTCCGCCAGGGACGCCAGTTCGTCCAGGTGCTCCGTCAGCGCGAGCGCATCGGGCGTGCGCTGCCGCGGCGCACCCACCAGCAGGACGCGCTCCGGCTGCGGACGCGTGTCAATCATCGTGCGAATAGGAGGTGCCTCCAACGAGCGAGCGAGCGAACGAGCGGAAGTTAACCGAGTGCGCGCGCGCCGAGGGGAGCCGCCTCTGGGCGGCTGCGTCCCCCCTCTCCCGTATGGGAGAGGGGGACAGGGGGTGAGGAACAACGAAGGGCAAGGACGGGGGTAACGAGCGGCCGTGTGGGGTAGAGTCGCAGGCGCGCGAAGCCCCGCGCCTCTCGGCCGTGGCGCCTCTGCGCACGCGGCTTGGTTAGTTTGTTGCCATGAAAGGTCTCGTCCTCAGCGGCGGCAAAGGCACCCGCCTCCGCCCGATCACGCACACCGCCGCCAAGCAGCTCGTCCCGGTCGCCAACAAGCCGATCCTGTTCTTCGTACTGGAAAACCTGGCCGAGGCTCAGGTGAAGGACGTGGGCGTGATCGTGTCGCCCGAGACCGGCCCCGCCATTCAGGAAGCCGTCGGCGACGGCTCGCGGTTCGGCATCTCGATCACGTGGATCACGCAGGACCGGCCCGGCGGGCTGGCCCACGCCGTGAAAGTGGCCAGGCCCTTCCTCGGCGATTCTCCGTTCGTCATGTACCTGGGCGATAACCTCATCGAGACCCGGATTACCGCCTTCGTGAAGGAGTTCAAGGCCGGCGATGCCGCGGCCATGATCCTGCTCAAGGCCGTCGCAGACCCGAGCGCCAGTGGCGTGGCCGTCGTGGACGCGCACGGACACGTGGTCCGGCTGGTCGAAAAACCCAAGGTCCCGCCATCAAACCTCGCTCTCGTGGGTGTGTATTTCTTTCGCAATGCCATTCACGCCGCGATTGACGCGATCAAGCCGTCGGCCCGCGGCGAGCTGGAGATCACCGACGCCATCCAGCGCCTGCTCGACACCGGCGCGCGCGTGGACAGCCGGATCATCACCGACTGGTGGTTGGACACCGGGAAGAAAGACGACCTCCTCGCCGCCAACACCACCGTCCTCACATCGTGGTGCCGCCGGAAAATCGAGGGTGACGTGGACTCCGCCAGCGAGGTCACCGGAGAGGTCGAGATCGGCCCTGGCACCACCGTGCGGAACAGCAAGGTCAAAGGGCCATCCGTAATCGGCCGCGATTGCCGCATCGTGGACTCGGTGATCGACCCGTTCACCAGCATCGGCGACCACAGCAGGATCTTGCGCTCCCACGTCCGGCACACCGTCTTGCTCGGCCACTGCCACATCGAAGGCGTAGACGCGGTGGAGAACTCGCTCATCGGCCTCAACGCCCAGGTACGGAGCAGCGGAAAGCACCGCGGTCCCCTGCACCTCTCCCTCGGCGACGACTCGACCGTAGACCTGTGATGCCCTTCCAGAGACTGCTGGTGACCGGCGGCGCCGGCTTCATCGGATCCAACTTCATCCGGTGGGTCCTGTCGCGGCATCGGGATGTCTCGATCGTCAACCTGGATCTGCTCACCTACGCCGGGAACCTCGAAAGCCTGGCGGACGTGGACGCGAAATACGGAGCGAAGGGCGAAGGCCGGTACTCGTTCGTGCACGGGGATATCCGCGACTTCGACCTGGTGGCCGGCCTGCTTGCCGGGACCCCATCCGCTCATCCGCTCATCCGCTCATCCGCTCATCCGCCTAACCGCCCAACCGCCCAACCGCCCGACTCCGTCGTCCACTTCGCCGCCGAGTCCCACGTGGACCGCTCGATCATGGGTCCGGTGGTCTTCGTGGATACGAACGTCCGCGGTACCGTGGCCCTGCTGGAAGCGGCCCGCGCCGAACTGACCGCTCGGCCCAGGGATTTCCGCTTCGTTCACGTGAGCACTGACGAAGTGTATGGGTCACTTACGGCCACCGACCCGGCCTTCACGGAGGACACGCCGCTCGCACCCAACAGCCCCTACGCGGCCAGCAAGGCGGCGTCCGACCTGCTGGTGCGGTCCTACCCCGAGACGTTCCAGTTCCCCGCGATCATCACGCGCTGCTCAAACAACTACGGGCCCTACCAGTTTCCCGAAAAACTGATCCCGCTCATGGTGACGCGCGCCATGCGGGACGAGCCGCTCCCGGTGTACGGCGACGGGCTCAACGTGCGGGACTGGATTCACGTGGACGACCACGCCGAGGCGTTGTGGACCGTCCTGCAAGGCGGGCAGCCGGGGTCGGTCTACAACATCGGCGGCAATGCCGAGCGGCCGAATATCCAGGTAATCAAGCGGATACTCGGGCAGCTGGGGAAACCCGAATCACTCATTTCCTTCGTGACAGACCGACTGGGCCATGATCGCCGCTACGCGATGAACTCCGGCCGCATGCAGAAAGAACTCGGCTGGACGCCCCGGCACACGTTCGAGGCGGGCCTCGCCGAGACGGTGCGCTGGTACGCGGAGAACCGGACGTGGTGGGAGCGGGTCCTGTCGGAGGCGTACCGCGCCGCGAACGCGCTGTACCTGGAGCCGGCGAAATGACTCGCGTTCTCCTCCTGGGTGCGTCAGGAATGCTCGGGCGCGATCTCGTGGCGGCCGCGCCGCCCGGCATTGACCTTCGGCCTCAGTCCCACCAGGACGTGGACATCACCGACGCCGCCCAAGTGAACCGGGCGGTCGTATCCGCCCGGCCCGATATCGTGATCAACACCGCATGCTACACCAACGTGGACGGCGCGGAGGCGGAGAAGGATCTTGCATTTCGGACGAACGGAGCGGCGCCGGGCCTGATCGGCCGCGCGGCGGCGGGGGTGGGGGCGCTGACCGTGCATTTTTCCAGCGACTACATATTCGACGGAACCCAGGGGCGCCCAATTCGCGAAGACGACGCGCCCGCCCCCCTCTCGGTGTACGGCGCATCCAAGCTCGAGGGAGAACGCGCGCTCGCAGCCAGCGGCGGGAAGTACCTTATTATCCGTACGCAGTGGCTTTTCGGACTCAAGGGCCGGTCGTTCCCGCGCACCATGTGGGAACGCGCCCGGGCGGGCCAATCCACCAAGGTGGTGAACGACCAGTTCGGCCACCCGACGTCTTCCGTTGACCTGGCGCGGGCGACCTGGAGCGTGCTCGGCGGCGCCGCTCCCGCCGGTGTCCTCCATATCGCTAACCGCGGCGTGGCCACGTGGTACGATGTGGCGCGGCACGTATTCGAACGGGCGGGCGCCGCCGACCTGGTCGCGCCGTGCACCAGCGCGGAGTTCCCGCGGCCGGCCCGCCGCCCCGCGTGGTCCGCCCTGGACACGAGCCGGTACGAGAAGCTCACGGGCTCCTCCCTTCCTCGCTGGGAAGACGCGCTGACGCACTTCCTGGGCCTTCTGAAAGGCGAGCCTGTCCATGCGCATTGAGTTCACGCCCGGTGAAATCGCGGGGGTGCTCATAACCGCGGCAGTCCGCTACGCCGACCATCGCGGATGGCTCCTGGAATGCTTCCGGACGGACGAGTTGGCGCCGGACCTCGCACCGAAGATGGCCTACGTGTCGCTCACGCACCCAGGCGTCGCCCGCGGGCCCCATCTCCACCAGGACCAGACGGACCTGTTCGTGTTTCAGGGGCCGTCGGACTTCCGCATCTGGTTGTGGGACGCGCGTCCGGCGTCCAAGACACACCGCCGGAGACACATCCTGACGGGGGGCGAGAGCAATCCCATTCGGGTGATCGTGCCGCCGGGCGTCGTCCACGCCTACCGCAACGTTGGAGCGGTGGACGGCGTCGTGTTCAATGCCCCGAACCGCCTCTACGCCGGACCCGGAAAAAAAGAACCGGTGGACGAAGAGCGGTTCGAAGGCGTAGCGAACTCACCCTACCGTCTGGACGAGGCCGAGTAGCACACCGGCACGATGCGGATCCTCGTCACCGGCGCCGCCGGATTCATCGGGTCACATGTCGTAGATCGCCTGCTCGCCCGCGGAGACCTGGTGATCGGCATGGACAACTTCGACCCGTTCTATTCCCCGGCCGAGAAGCGCAGCAACCTGGCGGGGGCGCTCGCGAACCCGCGGTTCACGCTCCTCGAGGCTGACATCACCGATCTGGCCGCCATGGATCGTGCTTTCGCCGGGCCCCGATCCGACGCGGTCGTGCACCTGGCCGCCAAGGTCGGCGTCAGGCCCTCACTCGCCGACCCGGTGGGCTACGAACGGGTCAACGTGGGCGGCACGCGCACTGTTCTCGACGCGGCCGGCCGCTCGGGAGTTCGGGCATTTGTGTTCGCGTCGTCGTCTTCGGTGTACGGGAACGCCGCGAGGGTGCCGTTTCGCGAAGGCGACGCGGACCCCTCGCCTATCTCGCCGTACGCGGCCACCAAGCTGGCCGCGGAGGCCGCCTGCCGCGACCACCAGGCGAGGGTCGGCGGGGCGATGATCTGCCTGCGGTTCTTCACCGCGTATGGGCCGCACCAACGCCCCGACCTGGCGATCCGGAAGTTCGTGACGCTCATGAGAGCCGGCCTGCCTATTCCGGTATTCGGAGACGGCGGGACCGAACGGGACTACACCTGGATCGAGGACATCGTGGACGGGGTGCTCAAGGCGGTGGACCGGAGCGTGGAAGGCCGGGAAGAATTCGAGATCATCAACCTGGGCTCAGGCCGTCCCGTGCGCCTGGACGAGTTGGTGGCACTGCTGAGCCGGACGCTGGGTGTCCCCCTCCTCGTTGATCGTCAGCCGATGCAGCCGGGAGACGTGGCGAGGACCTGGGCGGATATCTCCAAGGCCCAGGACCTGCTCCGCTGGGCCCCGCAGACCAAGCTGGAGAGCGGCATTCGGCAATTCACAGCTAAACCCTTGACATAGCTACGATTAATGCACTACACTTTGCATTACAAAGTACATTATGACACCTGATCCAGAGCGTCCCCAACCAGCCCCGCAATCGGGGTTGCCCGCGAATCGCGCCTGGAGCGAGGCGCCCGTCTTCGTGGCCTCCGCCTGGGATCGCGACTCCCGGCGGACGACGTTCTTCGAGCTGGCAAACGTGCTGCTGCAGCGGTGGCGCCTTGTCATCCTGACGCCCATCGTTGCAGGTGTACTCGCGGCGATCGCCGTGCTGGTCGTCTCGCCCAGGTACACGGCCATCACGACCTTCGTCCCCGAAACCAAGAAGTCCGGCATGAACCTCCCGGGCATCGCCGGCCTCGCAGCCGAGTTCGGCGTGGGGATTCCGGGAATGGACAACTCCTCGCGCTTCTACGCTGAAGTGCTGGAAAGCCGGTCCCTTCGAGACAGCGTGTTGCTGACCCGGCTCCCCGATCCGCGCCGCGCGGGCGACTCCGCCCGCGTGCTCGATATTCTGGAGGTCCGAGGCCGGGACTCGGCCGAGAGTCTCGAGAATGGCCGCGTCGTGCTCAACTCGATCGTCAAGGTTGGGGTTGATGGGACCACGAACGTGGTCACGATCGCGGTGAAAACCTACTGGCCCCTCGTGTCGGCCCACGTGGCCACCCGCTACATCGCGCTCCTGAACCAGTTCAACAACCACCAGCGCCAGACGGGCGGCCGGGTCAAGCGCGAGTTTGCCGAGGCCCGCGTGACCCAGGCTGAGGCGGAGCTGCGGGCCGCCGAGGACGACCTCGTGCGCTTCCAGGGCCGAAACCGGCAATTCGAACGTTCGCCGGAGCTCAACAGCGAGTACGGCCGCCTCCAGCGGGAAATCCGGGTGAAGGAGAGCGTCCTCTCGACGCTCCGGAGCCAGTACGAGGAGGCCCGTATCCAGGAGGTGGACGACACGCCCCTGATCACCGTCATTGACCGGGCCGACCCACCCGGAAAGAAGTCCAGTCCCAAGCGCACACTGACCGTCATCCTGGTGACGTTGCTGGCGCTCTTTGCGGGCGTGCTCGCAGCGTTCATGTCGCACTACCTGGGGACGGCGCGCCGGGAGGACGCCGAGAACTTCCGGGAAACGCTCGACAACCTGGCTGCAATACGGTCGTTCCTGCGCCGGCTGGTGCGGGGGCGGCCGGCCTAGCTGGAGAGCGGGGGTCCCACGGCGTTTCTGCTCGCGTTGCCACTCCTGCTCTCCGTCGAGTACCGCATCGAATTGGGGCCGGCCAGTTTCGCGTTGTGTGAACTGGCCCCGGTTATCGCCGTTGGGGCTGCATTGATGGAAGGACGCGGCGGCCGGGGGTTGGCGGACGACGCCCGCCTCACCCTGCTCATCCTGGTCATCGCGGTCACCGCCTTCATCAGCATCTTCCTGGCCACCGACCAGAACCACGCCCTCAGCGCGTACCGCGACCTGATGGCCCCCATGCTCCTCTTCTGGGTGGTGACCACCATTCGGCTCACCCGCGACCAGGTCCTTGCCCTGGTGCGGGTGGCAATTTGGGTCGCGTTCGCCTCGGCCGGGCTCGGCATGATCCAGATCTGGACCGGGCGCTTCCTCTGGCTCCTTCGCCCGGAAGACGTGTGGTGGCAGGAGTACAAGACCGGGTTCATCCGGAGCTTCTTCCTCGGCCGGTGGCTCGGCGTGGGCACGACCCTCCCGAGCGGGCTGTTCGCCACCACGAACAACTTCGCCGTGTACCTCATGATTCCGACGCTGGCGGTGATGGCAATGGCGTGGACCCCGGGACAACGGGGAGGCTGGTGGTCGTACAAGGCGGTGTTTGGCGTCCTCTTGCTGTGCCTGGTGCTCACGTTCTCCCGCAGCAGCCTGATCACGGTCCTCATGGGGTGGGTGGTGTGGCGCAGCCTCCGGCACCGCTCGTCCGTGCCCGCCGGGCGCCTGGCAGCGGCCGGCGCCATCGCCGGGGGCATGGCATTGCTGATCGTTGTGAGCGGTGTCGTTTCATTCGACGCGCTCGGCACCCTCCGGGGGCGCGGAACCATGATCGGGGCGGCCCTGTCGCTGGTGAAGGATCACCCCGCTGTCCTCGCGACCGGCGGACTCACCGACCTGTATCGATCCCGCTACTACAGCGCCCAGCCCGTCCACAACGTCCTGCTGTACGGGGTCGTCCAGTACGGCCTCCCGGCCACATTGGCCTGGCTCGGTCTCGTTCTGCTCACGCTGGCGCGGGGCGCGCGTACGCTCGCGAGCCGGGACGCGGTGCCCCGGGCGCTGAGCCTCGGTACCGCTATCGGCGTGGGCTTAACGGCCCTGGTCTACGCCCAGACGACCAGCTTCATCGACAATGTTCAGGCCGGCGCCACGCTGGCGTTCTGGATGGGCGTGGTGTGGCAACTCGGGCGCGCCGCGCAACCGCTCGAAGCGGCGCCCCGATCCACCGCACCTGCCGGCCCGCCCGGCATGCCGGACGCGGCCGCAGCGGGTGTGACCGGCTAGGAGGGGTCGCTAGTGCCGCCACACGTCGGCGCGGACGGTGCCTTCTCCGATCGTCGCTGTTTTCCCCGAAAGGTTGGCCAGCGTGACACTCACGACATCAGGGGCTGAAACGGCGCCGCTCACGATCAGGCCCGTTGCAACCGGGTGACTGAATCCGACCGCCACGGTATCACCGGCCTGCGCTCCGGGGACTTTGACCGTGGTGCCGACGGCGGCCCCGTTCGAGACCCTGCCAGGAGCCCACGCCACGGTTGCCGACAGGTGGCCTGCAATGGCCGCACCGCCGCCAATCCGCAAGGGTGCCAGGTCCGAGGACGCATTCCGGCTCGACGTTATTGCGTAGCTGTCCGCACCGCCATCCTGTGCGTAGAACGCCAATGCGCCGTCGAAGAGCGTCTGGCTCAACGTCTCATTGATCAGGAGGGAATCCCCCTTCGACCGGTACGCAAAGAGTACGAGGACGCGGCCCGGCGTCCGGATCCGGACGAGATTGCTCACGTATTCCCCGTCCACGTCGGAGAGGGAGCCGTGACTGCCACGATCGAACACGACGCCGTCCCGGTGGTATTCGACGTGGATCCCGTGAGCGTCGAGCTTCCCGCCAACCACCCGGATCGCCGCACCCTGGTACCCACCCTCCGAGAAATGCGGCACGATGGAGACGTTCTCGATCCGGTTCTTCCACGACCCGGCGTTGACGAGGATGCCGGTCGAGTCGCGAGTCCCGTTGCTCGCCAGTAGCTCGAGGTTCTCCAGGTAAAAATTGCTGATCCCCATGCCCGCGTCGCCGTCGAGCTGAATTCCTCCCCGGTGATAGGAGTTAATGATGACGTTGCTCACGCACCCGTTCTCCTGCAGGTCCGACGAGAACACTCCCCACGAGCCGAACACATGATTGCACTCGATCTGCATTTGCTCGACCCCGCAGCTGAACGCATACTCCTTTCCGTCGCCCAGCCGCACCACCGCGGTGTTGCCGGGGAATCCCGCCCGGGCTCGCAGGACCGATGAGCGGCTTCCGGTCCCAACCAGCCGGACAAGCTGGGGCACCACGATCTGTTCGCCGACGTCGTATACCCCTGTCGGGAAGAACACGATGCCCCCACCGCCTGCGGCACACGCGGCAACAGCCGCCTTGACGGCTCCCGTGTCATCCGCCCGTCCGTCTCCCTGGGCTCCGCTGGCCCGCACGTTCAGCACCCCGGGAACGGGGGCCTGCTGGGCGAGGTCGCGCCGAACCTCCGAAGCACCGGACGACACGACACCCAGCGCGGCCAGGTGTCCGACAAAATCTCGGCGGGACGTCATGCATTCGCTCCTTTGAATGGCGTTGAAGGCCGCTATCTTTGGCGCAACCCTCGATGACTCAGCCCTCCCTCGTCGCCGCCATCAAGGCATCACTGCCCCTGGGTCGCATCCGCAGCATCAGTACGACCGTGGTCGACCAGGGAATGGTTTCTGCAGGGACGTTTGTGGCGAACATCGTCCTCGCGCGTTCTGTCCTGCCGCGGGACTACGGGGTGTTCGTGCTCTCCTACTCCGTGATCAATTTCTGCACCGAACTGCAGAATGCCCTGCTCCTCGAGCCCATGATGGTCTTCGGACCGGCCAAGCGGAAGGAGGCGCAAGCGGGGTACCTCGGCGCCGTCGCCAAGCTCCAGGCCGTCTTCATGATGGCCCTTGCCCTGCTGGTTTGGCTGGGTTGCCTCGCCTGGTATCTCTCCGGGCGTGCCGGCCCGGCGCTGGGCACGGTCGCCATGATGGGCTTCGGAGTCCTCGGCATTCAGGCCCGCGAGTTTACTCGCAAGGCGTTCTACACGGCGCTGGCGCCCGAGGCGGCGCTTCGCAACGACGCGCTGTATCTCGTCGTCCTGCTCGCCGGGCTATGGGTCACCGCGGCAACCGGACACCTGAGCGGCGCAACGACGTTCGCCGTCATGGCGGTGGCCGGGCTCCTGACGTCGGTAATCGGGCTCGCCCGGGCCGGGGTTCGCTGGACGCGTGACCCGACCGCCCAGCGCGCCGCCGTGCTCTCGCACTGGGCATACGGCCGGTGGATGATCGGGGTCACCGCAGCCCGCTGGTCGGCCAACGAGCTGTACTTCTTCGTTGCCGCCATCTTCGTGGGCACGGCCGGCACCGGCGCGCTCAAGGCGGTACAGAACGTCTTCGCCCCGGTGGCCATGTTCGTCACCGGGCTGGGCAATCTCTTCTTGCCCGTCGCGTCACGCCTGGCCCAGGACCCCTCCATCACCCGTCTCAACCGGTTCTCCCTAGCCGTAGGCGCCCTGCTTGCACCCATGGTCACGGCCTACGTCATCGCGGTCATGCTCGGATCGGAGCAGGTATTCGGGGTCCTGTACAAGGGTCAGTACGAAGAGTTCGCGTACCTGTTACCCTTGCTTGGAATCGGGCAGGTGCTGGTCGCGGCATTCCAGGGGCCGGCGCTCGGACTCAGGGCGCTCGATCGGCCCCGCGCCGTATTTTTTATTACGACCATCAGCGCGTCCGTGACGGTGCTTGCCGTCGTGCCGCTCACCGCCCGGTGGGGCCTGGCGGGCGCCGTGTCGGCGATGCTGCTCAGCCTGCTGGTAGGCTCACCCCTCTGGGCCATGCACTACCTGCGGGCTGCGCGCGAGCGAACGGCCTCTGTCCGCCCGATCTAGGCGGGCCGCAACACGAACAGGCCCAGGGCGTACACGTTGCGCAACGACGTCCAGGACGTGACGTCCGCGACAAAGCCCACGGCCGTGCCCCGGTCTACCGTCTGCCATTTGTTGCGGTCGTCCTTCATCCAGTACGCCTCTTTCTCCACCTTGTACCCACTCAGCAACTTCGGCAGCCGCGTAGAGCCATAGACCCGGCACAGCGGGGAAAACACCGCGTCCTGCCCGACCGGAACCGTCATCAGCATTGTGCCACCGGGCTTCATCAGGGACCTGAGCCGCGCCATGGCCTCGAGATCGCCGTCGGGCTTTCCTTCGGCCACGCCATACCGGCCCACCAAGCCGACATGCTCCACGGTCGAGCAACTCAAGACGAGGTCGAACCGGTGGGTCTCGAATGGAAGAGTCAGAACGTCGCCCCGGACCAGGCGAAGGCGAGGGTGTTCGTACGGCCAGGTTATGTATCCCAGGTCAACCGCGGAGACATTGAAACCGCGCTGGGCCGCCGCGAGCCCGAGGAAACTGCCCCCGTTGCCAAAATCCATCGCCTCACCGGGGCCCGGCGGGATGTGGCCGGCAATCCACGACCACTCGACGTCGCGGTCGCCCACGAGGTTCGGCTCACGCGCCGCGAGCCGCCCATAAATCCTGCGCCATAGCGAAACAATCCGGCTCCCTACCGCCATTTACACCCTCTTCAGCAAACACGCCCAAGAAAGAGATGACGCACGGCCCCAATTACGTGCGAAGGTTACCGCGACGCAAGTCCTTGCCCTCAACTAGGTTGCCGCCCTCCAATGCGTGTATATTCCGCCCCCGTGCAACAAGACCAAAACGTGGACCTGGCAGTGCAACTGCGGATGGCAGTCGTCCGATCCATCGGCTGGTACCTGCGACGCCCGACTCCCTCGCTCGGCCGGGGGCGCCTGATGTCGTGGGGCACCCGGCTCCTGCGGGGAACGCCGCAGGTTGTCCGCTTAGCCGACGACCGGCGTTTCGCACTCCAGTTTCCGCGGGATCGCGGGTGGGAGACCCTCTTTTTCACCCGGACGTTCGAGACCGGCACTACCACCGTCCTCCGGCGGGTGCTCCGCCCGGACGATGTCACCGTCGATATCGGCGCGAACATCGGGTGGTACACCACCCTGTTCGGACGCCAGTGCCAGTTGGGTCACTGCCACGCGTTTGAACCGGAACCCACGGTCTTTGGCGAGCTGGCGGCCAACTGCGGGCTCAACGGCCTGGGCCCGGGCGTGACCCTCAACAATATGGGGCTCGCCGAGAAACCGGGAACGGCCACGATCTACCGGTTCGACGACCTGCCTCACGGGCATTCGTCACTGTCCCCGACGCTGGGATCCAAGGGCCACGGCGTCACGTGTCAGGTCTCAACACTCGACCGCTACGGCGCCGAACGTGGCCTCTCCCGCGTGGACCTCATCAAGATGGACGTGGAGGGCGCGGAACTCATGGTGCTCAAGGGGAGTGAGACGCTTTTCTCCCTCACCCCACCACCCATCTGGCTCCTGGAAGTGAATTTCGCAACCAGCCGGGCATTCGGCTACCAGCCCAGCGACCTGTTTGCATTTCTTTCCGCCCGGCACGACTTCCGGTTCTTTCGGGTGGTGGGGGGCTGGGGGAAGCTTGTCCCAATGCGAGATGCGCGTGAATGCGGCCCCTCCGACAACGTCTTCTGCGTCCCCGTGGAACGGCTGGACAGAATCTCGCCACTCCTGTGACCACCACGTTTGTCCACGCCGACTTGCTCAACTCGCACTACGTCGAGTGGGGCGCGTTTCTTCGGGACGCCGATCGCTGGTCTTCCCAACAGATCGCCGACTACCAGCTGACGCGGCTTCAGCACGCGGTCCGGGTCGCCAATGAGACAGAGGGTTATCGCGAGCGCTTCGCGGCGGCTGGAATCACGCCGGCGGACCTTCGCTCGCTCGACGACCTGCGCCGGTTTCCACTCATTGAAAAGGACACGATACGGGACCGCCTGCGTGACTTCAGCCGGGAGGTGCCGGACCGCGAGTACGTCACCACCGGCGGCAGCACCGGGGTTCCGTTCGGCTTCTACCGTGACAAAGTGGCGTTCGCGCGGGAGCTGGCGTCCAAGGCGCACCAATACCACCGGATCGGCTGGCGCGAAGGCGACCCCCAGCTGGTTTTTCGGGGTCTCCCGATCACCAGCCCGGACCACGTGCAGATGGTCCCCGAGTTCAACGAACTCCGGTGCTCATCATATCACCTCGTGCCCGAATGGATGGAGCGCTTCACCGCGCGGGCATTCGAGTATCAGCCGCTCTGGCTCCGGTGCTACCCGTCGTCCGGGCACATCTTCGCGCGCTGGCTCAAGGACACGGGACGGCGGTTCCCCGCCATCAAGGGTGTCCTGTGCGCCTCGGAAAACCTCTATGATTTTCAGCGGGACCTGATGCGGGAAGTGTTCAACGCGCGGGTCTTCAGCCACTATGGGCACTACGAGCTGGCGGTACTCGCCGGGTTCTGCGAGCACGAGGACACGTACCACGTGCTCCCGCAGTACGGGCTCGCGGAGCTGCTGGACCCGGATGGCCGGCCGGTGACAACCCCCGGGGCGGTCGGGGAAATCGTGGGCACGTCGTTCCTGATGGCCGCCACGCCCTTCATTCGTTACCGGACCCGGGACTATGCCCGTCTGAAGGGGGTGGGCTGCGCGGCCTGCGGGCGCCCCTACCAGGTGTGGGACCGAATCGAGGGCCGGCTCCAGGAGTTCATCGTCACGGGAACGGGCCGGTGGATTTCCATGACCGCGATCAACATGCACGACGACGTGTTCGACCACGTAGCGCAGTTTCAGTTCCACCAGAAGGAGCGCGGCAAGGTGACGTTCCGGTATATCCCCAGGGAGACGTGCGGACCAGACCAGCTGATGGACATCCGGCGCCGGCTCATGATCAAGCTGGGGGATGACACCGACCTCCGCCTGGAGGCCGTCAGCGAGATCCCGCCAACCGCGCGTGGCAAGCACCGCTTCCTGCTGCAGGATCTGAAACTGGCGTTCGGCGATGCCTGAGCTGCCTCCGCCGCCCTCGCGCGTCGCCATCGCCCGCGCGAGCCTCGCCGCGTACCCGGGCATGTCCCCGTATCACCCGTCCGAGCCGTACCCGGAGTATCCATTCCCGGACGCGTTCGCCACCGACACCAACGCGCCATACGGAGCGGTGCGCGACGCGTTCCGCCTGCTGGGCTATGACGCGGAGCGGTTCGGAAAGCGGGACTGGAACCCCCTGGGGCACCTGATTCGCCCCGGCATGACCGTGTTCATCAAGCCGAACTTCGTGCTGTCGCGCCACGCCAGGGGCGGCGACCTCTGGTCCATCGTCACGCACCCGTCCGTGCTGCGCGCCGTGGCCGACTACTGCTGGATCGCCCTTGGCGACCGGGGCCGGATCATCCTCGGCGACGCACCCCAGTATGACTGCAACTTCGAGGAGCTCTCGGCGGCAGGTGGACTCGAGGAACTCAAGACGTTCTACGCGGGGCGCCGCGGGCCATCGTTCGAGCTGCTCGACCTGAGGCGCTACTGGTCACGCTGGAAACACTTCCCGTCCCTGCTCGAGTCCCTGCCGGGAGACCCCAGCGGCTCGGTGCGGGTCAACCTCGACGGGGCGAGCGCGCTGGAATCCCTGCCCAATCGAGACCTGCTCTACGGCGCCGTCTACCACCGGGAAGAGACCATTCGTCACCACACCGGCGGGCGCCACGACTACGAGATCTCGCGCACGATCATGGAGGCCGACGTCGTGGTTTCTGTCCCCAAGCTGAAAGTGCACAAGAAGGTTGGGGTCACGCTCAACATCAAGGGCCTCGTCGGGACGTCCACCAACAAGAACCTCATCGTCCATTACCGGGTGCGCCCTCCCTCACAGGGAGGTGACCAGTTCCCCGACGGCCTGCTGACGCCGGTCGAGCAGTTCCTCATCGCCACCGAGCGCTGGATGTATGACCACCTGCTCGCGCCGAGGATCAAGCCACTGGAGTACCTGCACCGCTCCATTTACTGGCTGCACAACCACACGACCAGGAAACTCGGCCTCAAGGTGGACGAACGAAAACGGGTCATGGACGCGGGCAACTGGCACGGCAACGACTCCGCCTGGCGGATGGCCGTGGACCTGCTTCGTCTGTTCTACTTCGCAGACCGGGAGGGAAACCTCCATGACACGCCCCAACGCCGCACACTCAGCGTGATTGACGGCATCATTGGCGGTGAGAACAACGGCCCGCTCACGCCGGACGCCCGGGCCGCGGGTGTGATCGTCGCCGGGGAGAACTTCGTCTCGGTGGATGTCGCCGCGACTCGCCTGATGGGATTCGATCCCCTGAAATTGCGGACGTACCAGGCCATCTTCGCAGACCCCTTGCTCCGGCTCGGCATTGAGCGGCCGGACCAGATCGAGGTCGCGACCGACGTGCCTGAGTGGCGTAACCCGCTCGGCAACGCCACGGACCGGTTCCTCGGGTTCCGGCCGCACCCAGGGTGGATCGGCCACGTCGAAGTTGACGCCCCCGCAGGCGCCCGCTAACCTACCTGCCCCTAAACCCAACAAGCAGAAGAAGATGACCGATAGCGTGTCCCTCGTCGGCCTGGGCAAGCTGGGACTCTGCCTGGCCGCCGTGTTCGCCAAGAAGGGGCTCAACACGATCGCCGTGGACATCGAGCGGACCGTGGTGGACGAAGTCAACCAGGGACGCTCCCCCATCGTCGAGCCCGGCCTGCCGGAGCTGATTGCCCAGGTCGCCGGCAAGACGCTTCACGCGACGCTGGATCACGCAGAGGCCATTGCCAAGACGGACGTCACGTTCGTGCTGGTCGCCACGCCCAGCAATGCCGACGGGTCTTTTTCCAACCGGCACGTCGAGTCGGCCCTGCGTTCGCTCGCCACCGCGTTCGGGAAGAGCAAGAAGAAGTACCACCTGTTCGTCATCAGCAGCACCGTCGTCCCCGGCTCGGTGGACGGCTCGTTCATTCCGCTGATCGAGCAGGCGTCCGGCCGCAAGCTCCACGAGGACTTCGACGTCTGCTACGACCCCGACTTCGTCGCGCTGGGCGACGTCATCAACGGGTTCCTGAAGCCCGAGCTGGTGATCATCGGCGAGAGCGCCACGCGAGGGGGCGACATCGTCGAGGCGATTCACCACAAGGTGTGCGAGAGCAAGCCGCACATCGGACGCATGTCCCTGGTGAGCGCCGAAGTCGCCAAGGTGAGCCTCAACAGCTACATCACGCTCAAGATCAGCTTCGCCAACACCCTCGCGAATATCTGCCAGCGCATTCCCGGCGCCGACGTGGACGCGATTACCCGCGCCATCGGCGCGGACCGGCGCATTTCGCCGTACTACCTGAAGGGCGGCCCGGCGTACGGGGGCACCTGTTTCCCGCGGGATACCCGGGCGTTCATCACGTTCGCCAGGCACCACCAGAACGACGCGGCGATCATTCGCGCGGTCGAGGCGGTGAACGAACACCAGCACCGGGAGCTGCTCGACCTGGTGTTGCGGCACGGCGGCACGGCGCAGAAAACCGTCGGCGTGCTCGGCCTGGCATTCAAGCCCAACACACCAGTCATCACAGAGTCTCCCGGCTTCCGGCTCATCGAGGAATTGCTGAAACGGGACGTCGAGGTGGTAGCATTCGATCCCCTGGCGATCCCGGCGGCCAAGGTGGTGCTGGAAGGAAAAGTCGAATTCGTCAGCTCGCCGTGGAAATGCCTCTCGCTGGTGGACGTCTGCGTCGTGACCACGCCGGACAAGGCCTACGTGGAGGCCCTCGAGACGTGGAAGGTGGACCGCCCGCTCACCGTGATCGACTGCTGGCGCCTGCTCAACCCCGCCAGGCTGGACCCGAAGATCACATACGTCGCGCTGGGCTACGCTGACAGCACGCCTCCGGCGGGCGGACGCCCCGCCTGAATGACACCGCCCACCGTCTGGGTGGTGGCGCCGGTTCACAACCGCCGCCATTTCACCGAACCCTTCCTCGCCTGCCTGCACCGCCAGACCTACGGGCCGATCAAGGTCGTGATCTTCGACGACGGATCCACCGATGGCACGTCCGACATGATCCGCACGAAGTTCCCGAACGTCATCACCCTCCGGGGCGACGGGAACGTCTGGTGGACCGCCTCCGTCAACCGCGCGGTGCACCGGGCGCTTTCCGAGGCCGCCGCGCAGGACTACATCCTGGTGATGAATGACGACGTGGAAGTAGAACCCGGTTTCGTTGAGACGCTTGTGCGACTGGGCACGGCCCACCCGAAGAGCCTCGTTGGCGCCCTGCACGTCGACCTCCGCACGACGCGCATCGACGATGGCGGCGTGATCATCAACTGGTGGACGGCCAAGCACAGCGTGTTGAACCGGGGTCGCCGGCCCGCCGAGTTTGCACCGGGGCACTTTGAGCGTTGTTCCTACCTGACGGGCCGGGCGGCGCTGATTCCCAGCCGCGTCTTTCGCGAGATGGGTCCCTACGACGAGCAGCACTTCCTGAACTGCGCGGACACGGAGCTGCCGGTGCGGGCCGCAAGGCGGGGGTACGAGCTGCTGGTGTGTTACGGCGCCGCCGTGCATGGACACGTGCAGGCGATGGCGGATGAGAACAAGCCCGATACGTACCGGCTGGGGATGCTGGGACGCTATTTCTTCGGCGTGAAGTCCTACGCGCGGCTCAACTACCGCTTCTATTTTGCCCGAACCGGGGCGGGACCTAACCCCATCCGCCTCGCGGCCTACCTCGTCGCGGACTTCGCGCGAATCACCGCCTACTTCATCCGCGGTATGTTCTCACCGCCCATCACGCCGGTCCGCTAGCCCCTGTCCGGAGCACCACGCCGATCATCATGTTGCCGCACCACCACAACGTGGCATCCAGGACACCGTAAACGAGCCTGGCAAGCGCCAGCCCGGCACGCCCCCCCCCAACCAGCCGCCCGACCCGCCCCATCACCACGTTGTGGTCCCACACGCGAATGGCCCGCACCCGGGCGGCATCGAGACAGTAGCTGTTGGTCAATTGTTCAAGCATGGTCCGGTTCCACCGGAACACCCAGTTGGTCGCCCCATCCTCCCGCTCCCAGTTCGTGCCGAGCGCGCTGGCGACTATGCCTGTGTGGGGCTCCACCACGATCGCGGCGTGGCGGGCGACACGCAGCATTTCCGTGAACCCCAGCGCCGGCCGGGGAAGGTGGTGCAGGCCGTCCTGCACCAGGACGACGTCGTAGGAAGCGTCGGGCAATTCGAGCCGCTCGGCATCGAGCACGATGGTTTTCAGGCGGGGATCGCGGCCCCGGCACACGTCGAGGGCGCTCGCGGAAAAGTCGGACACGGTGACGGACCGGAACCCCAGGTTCGCCAGCAACGTCCCTTCCCCCCCGACCCCGCCGCACACGACCAGCGCGTCCAGCTCTCCGGCCGGCCGACGGAGCTGCCCCAACGCATACGCGACCCCGATCCGGATGCGGCGATCCCGCAGGTAGCGGACCAGAGGGTCCTTGGTGTCGTGGAACCACCAGTAGGACGGATCGAGGTCAGCGTGCTGCTTGTCGAACGCCTGCTGCTGTTCGTCGACGCTCATCGGGACATTGCGTACCGAGCCGCCGCCAGAAATCCGTCCGTCATTTTTGTGTTATCCCAGGCCGCAATCAACCGCCTCGCGCCTTCACTGAGGCGGCGCCGGTACCCTTCATCCTCAAGAATCCGGCCGAGTGCCTCCCCCAGCGCACGTGCGTCACGCTCGGGCACCATCTCCCCGGTTTCCCCAGGTCGCACCAGCCCGCCCTGCGCCGCCCCGACCGCCGTTGTCGCTATTACGGGCACCCCCTGGTTCATCGCTTCGTTGACGACCAGGCCCCACGGCTCCGAACCGGCCCGCCCGCTCACCGAGGGGAGCACCATCACCTCCGCCATGGAGAAGAACCGAACGGTATCCTCAGGACTCACGTATCCGGTGAACACCACGCGGTCCGCCACCTGCAGTTCGGCGACCCGGGCCTCGAGCGCCGGTCGCTCGGCGCCCTGCCCGACGAGCACCAGCACCAACCCCTTCACTGTGAGGTTGGCGAACGCCTCGAGGAGGTAGCCAATTCCCTTCGACTCCTCCAGCCGGCCCACGTAGAGCACTATCCGGCGATCCCCCAATCCGTGGCGCGCGCGCAACTCGTCCCGTTCACCGGGCGGGACCGCTCGCCCATAGGCCGCGTTGTCCACCGCGTGGGGGGCAACGAACACGCGCCCCGCCGGAATGCCGAGCGACAGCAGGTAGCGCCGCACGTGCTCGCCGTACGTAACGACCGCATCCGCATGCCGATAGATGTACCGGGTGAGCGGAAACGTGAGCCGGTGGAAGATCGTTCGCGGATGCTCCCAGAGGCCGGTCCACAAGACAAACGGGATCCGCCGCAATTTGGCGATGAGAAACGTTACCGGCAGGGCAAACCGCCCGTTGATGCACTTGATGATGACGTCGCCATCGAAGCGGGCCACGACCGGTACCAGTTTGGGCGTGACGCGGACCCAGGGCGTCAGCGAGAAACCGCGAAGGTATTCATGGGGAAAGTCACCACTCTGGCGCCCGTGCGCCTGCCCCCAGTACCACTCGTCCCCGGGCGAGAAGAATACGAACCGCGTGTCCGCCCGCTTCGCCAGCATCTCGTACGTCCGCACCCGGTAGTGGGGGCAGAAGTTGGAGACAAAAAGGATCTTCATGCGCTACCGGCGGGCAAGAACCATGATCTCGGCGGACAGCCACTCGCGCTTGAGTGCCCCCAACACCGGCACGCCGTCCGCCACCGCTTCGAGAAACCGTGGGCGGGTGAACACCCCCACGGAATTCTCGATCGTCATCCCGGACTGCGCGACCAGCTCTTCCACGTTGCGGCGGCAGAAGTAGTGGATCGTTCCACCGTCGTAGCCCGGGTCCTGCGATACCCGGGGAAACCGCCCCATCAGCAGGCGGCCCACTCGTATCAAGGTGCGCATGTTCGGGAACCCGATGAGCGCCCTGCCCCCCGGAGCCAGCACGCGGCGTATCTCGAGCATCAAGGCGGCGGGATCGAACACGTACTGGAGGACCGACAGGTTGGTGACCGCGTCGAACATTCCATCGTCGTACGGAAGGCGGGCATTCAGGTCCCCGACTCGCGCCTGCACCCCTCGGCGCTTCGCCGCGTCCACCGCCCTCGCCGAAAGGTCAATGCCGTGGACCTCGCGATACCGCCCGTGGAGGAGCAGCGCCAGCGTTCCGGCTCCGCACCCGAGGTCCAGGAGGCGGACACCGCCTGCCAGGTGGCGGACCGCCGCCTCCGCCCGGAGGTTCGCACCGGGTACGTATTCCCCGTCGAGGGCCGCCTGGGGCTTCGCCTCCCAGGTGCGCTGCAGCAGCTCCTCGAGCTCCTTCACCGCGGTTCGAGCACGCCGATTTCCCGAACGGCGTCAATCACCCGCTCCGCCTCGGACACCGTGAGGCCGGGATACAACGGCAACGACACCACCTCGTTGCACGCCTGCTCCGACACCGGGAACTGCCCGCGCCGACCCAGCCGCCCTTCGTACGCAGGCTGGAGGTGAATGGGCCACGGATAGTGCACCAGCGTTCCGACGCCACGGTCCCGAAGCTTCTGCCGGAATTCCTCCCGGACCGGGCTGCGTACGACATACTGGTGGAAGACATGTTCCGCCTCGGCGCGGGTCACCGGCGTAGGCATTACATCGGCCAGGCCGGCACTGTAGGCCGCCGCCAGCCGGCGCCGCTCCCCGTTGTCGGCCTCGAGCGACGGAAGTTTCGCCCGGAGCACCGCCGCCTGGACCTCGTCGAGCCGAGAGACGTCCCCGGGAATGTCGCTCAGGTACCGCGTTTTCCATCCGTACTGGCGGAGCATGCGCACCCGATCGGCGAGGGCGGCATCGTCGGTGACCACCATGCCCCCGTCTCCCAGGGCGGCCAGGTTCTTCGTGGGGTAGAAACTGAAGCACCCCAGCGCCCCGAAGCCACCCACCCGGCGTCCCAGCCACTTCGCCCCGTGCGCCTGGGCCGCATCCTCGACCAGCGCCACGCCGTGCGAGCGGGCTACGGCGCCAATCGCGGTCAGATTCGCCGCCTGGCCGTACAGGTGTACTGGGACGATGGCTGCGGTCCGGGGCGTGATGGCGGCCTCGACACCCGACGGAGACATGCCGTATGTGTCGGGCTCGATGTCCACGAGGACGGGGGTGGCGCCGACTCGTTCGACGGCCACGATCGTGGCCACGGCCGTGTGCGCGGGAACGATCACCTCGTCGCCCGGTCCGACCTCCAGCCCCCACAGGGCGAATCGCAGCGCGTCCGTTCCGGAGCCAAGACCCACGGCATGGCGAACGCCACAGTACGCCGCAAACTCCCGTTCGAACGCTTCGACCTCCGCGCCCAGGATGTACCAGCCCGACCGGAGTACGCGCGCGATGCCGGCCTCGATCTCGGCCTGGTGACGGCGGTACTGCAAACCGGGATTTGCCTGCGGGATCATGACGGGATTTCCGTCGGCGTGCGGAGTCACCAGTAGTGGCGTCCATTCGTGCGAAAGTAGGCCATCGTCTTTTCCAGTCCCCGGTCAACCGTGAAGGCCGGCCGCCACCCCGTCGCCGCGCGCAGCGCGGAATCGTCCGCGCGGAAGCTGCCAATGTCTATGCGCGCCCGCTCGGGCGGAAACGGTATCAGCCGGTGGGTGCCCTGGCCGGCGATCCCTATGACCAGTTGGGCAAGCTCGAGGAGGGTGTGTTCCTCCCCGCCCACATTGAATACCGGGACGTCCCGCGTCCCCACACCCGCCGCCGCGAGGAGCGCCGAGACGACGTCGTCCACGTAGCTCAGGTCCCGCACCTGGGTGCCATCGCCAAATATCGGGATTTCGCCGCCTTCCAGCGCCAGCCGCACCCAGTGGCCCAGGAACGTCTGCCGCGCGTCGCGCACCCGCATCCCCGGCCCGTAGGTGTTCGTCAGCCGGAGAATAACCCCGCGCGTGCCGTAGACCCGGCCGTACAGACGGCAAAACTCTTCCGCGGCCAGCTTGTTGACCGCGTTCACGTCTGGCGGGGTCACCGGGTGGCTCTCCGCCACAGGAAGCGATCGGGCCCGCCCATACACCTGTCGCGTACTGGTGAACACAACCACTGCGTCGGGGGCGCGGGCCCGCACGGCTTCCAGGACGCGCAACGTGCCGGCCGCGTTGGACGACAAGTCGGCCAGCGGATCGCGCATGCTGGCCTCGTGGCTGATTTGCGCCGCCAGGTGAAAGACCCGCGTGGCACCGTCGAACGCGGTTTCCCACGCCCCGCCTGTCCCGATGTCCGCCTCGATGAACCGGTCCAGCCGCGGCGACAGCTCGTCGGCGTGACGCCGGTTGGCTCCGGAGCCTTCGACCATGGCGTCAATCACCCGCACGCGCGCGCCGTCATCGAGCAGCCGCCGTGCCAGCGCGCTCCCGATGAAGCCGGCGCCACCGGTAACCACCGCGACCGTCGTGGTCACGCGACCAGCTCGTCGAAGACGCCCTGCCACCGCGCCGCCCAGACGGGCTCGGCGAACTCCTCGGCCGCCGTCCGCCGCGCCCCCGCCGACAACGTCGCCCACAACCGGGGATCATCCCGGACTTCGCGCATGGCCTCCGCGAGGCCGCGCGCATCCCCCGGGGCCACGAGGACGCCATTGACGCCGGGGCGCACGTACTCGGGGATCCCGTTGATGCGTGAGGCGATCACTGGCCGCCCCAGCGCGAACGCCTGGGTGACCACCATCGGGAGGTTGTCGTACCACTCCGATGGCACGATGACCGCCATGACCTCGGCCATGCGCCTCGCTAGCGCGTCGCCGTACTCCGGGCCGATCAGCGTCACGCGTCCCGAGGTCACCGCCTCGTGGCGCTCCATGGCCGCGCGTTCCTCGCCTCCACCCACCATCAGGAGGGCCGGCAGGTCCGCCTCCAGCATGGCCGACAGCAGCGTCAGCACGCCCTTCGCGCGGGACCACCGCCCAAGGTAGAGCGCGGTGCCGTTGTGCCCGGGGCGATACGCGGCCGTCGGGGGCTCCATTGGGTTTGGTATCACCCGGAAACGCTCCTGCGGAAGACCCCACGCCACCAGCTTGTCCTGCAGAAAACGGTCCGGCGCGACAAACCGCTGCACGGTTCTGCGCCAGATCCCGTCCCGCCGATTGGCGAACGCGACCCGCGCCGCGACAGCGCTGGTCCCGAAGCCGCCGCGATAACAGCGCCGCGCGACACCGTGCAGGTAGTTGCCGCCGGCGCAGCGCTCGCAGATTTGCCCACCGGTGTACAGCTCACCGTTGAGGCAAAGATACCGGTAGTTGTAGAGGACTTGAATCACCGGGACCCCCCGGTGGGCCAGGGCCTCATGAGCGGCAAAGGAAATGAGCGGAAACGTGTTCTGGATGATCGCCGCCTGGGGGCGCCAGTCGGCCACGACCGCCGAGACGTCCGCGTACACGTCCGGGTCGAAAACAGCACGGCGGGCCGCGCGCCACCTGCTCGCCGCCCGCCGCTCCAGCATTTCCGCGTTGTCACGCTCGAATACGCGAACCTCGTGCCCGGCGCGGCGCCACAGTGCCACGGCGGTATCGAACGCCACGTCTTCCCCGCTCCGGATCTGGTACCGGTTGTGACAGCACAACAGCCGCATGCCCGACCGCGGCGGGCCGGCGATCAGGCTACCGCGGCACTCGCGGTCCGCTGCGCCCCGCGCAACAGGCCCCGCTCGCGCAACTGACCCTCGATCCAGTGATAGGTCTCGCCGAGACCACTCTCGAGCGTCATGGGCGGCTCCCAGCCGAGCACGCGACGCAGCAGGCTGTTGTCGCTGTTCCGCCCGCGAACCCCTTGGGGCTTGGTCAAGTCGTGCCGCTTCCGCACCCGTTTCCCCGCCACCTTGGCGACGATGTCCACCAGCTCGTTGATCGTGACCAGCCGGTCGGAACCCAGGTTCAGCGGATCGGAGAACGTGGACTGCATGAGGCGGTAGATGCCCTCCACGCAATCATCAATGAAGCAGTACGAGCGGGTCTGCTCCCCGTCCCCCCACACCTCGATTTCGTCGCCGTCTTTTGCCATCGCGACCTTGCGGCAGATGGCCGCAGGAGACTTTTCCCGGCCGCCGTCATACGTGCCGAGCGGACCAAAAATGTTGTGAAAGCGGACCACCCGTGTTTCGAGGCCGTAGTCTTCCTTGTAGTGCCGGCATTGCCGCTCCGAATAGAGCTTTTCCCAGCCGTAGCCGTCTTCCGGATCGGCGGGGTAGGCATCCGACTCCTTGAGTGCCTTGACGTCCGGCGAATCCTGCTTGTAGCCGGGATAGATGCAGGCGGATGACGTGTAGAGGTACCGGGCAATCCCGTTGAGCCGGGCAGCTTCCAGCATGTGGATGTTGATCAGCACGTTGTCGTGCATGATCTCGCCCTTGTGACTCTCGATAAACCCGATTCCGCCCATGTTGGCGGCAAGGTTGTATACGTGGTCAATGCCACGCGTGGCCTGCAGGCACTCCGCCCAGCGACGCAGATCCAGGAGCGCGAACTCATGCGCCGGGGAGTTCTCATACTCGGGCGGCTTCCAGTCCACACCCCTCACCCAGTACCCGCGGGCAACGAGGTACTTCGTGAGGTGGTGGCCGATGAAGCCACCAGCGCCCGTTACCAGCACCTTCTTCTTGCTTCCCATCTCCCCTGCTCCGATCAGCTAAGTCTGTAGCGGTTCATAAGATAACAACGGTCGTTTAGTGCGCAACCGATGAGCGGGGAGCCTTGTCCGGCCCCCGGCGAATGCCCAGCAACTGCTTGAGAACCAGTCCAACGAACACCGGATTGTTGTAGGCGTAACGGCGCCACAGACGGCGCGGCTCCTGGATCAGCCGATAGGCCCACTCGAGCCCCGCCCGCTGCGCCCACGACGGGGCATACCGCAGGCGTCCGGTGTGGTAGTCGAACGCTGCGCCAACCGACACCAGGACCTTGACCCGAAGGGCGTCACAAATGGCGCCGATCCAGCGCTCCTGTTTCGGCGTGGATAGACCCACCCAGACGATGTCGGCGCGAGACCGGTTGATGGTGTCGGCGATCGACTTCATCTCTTCAGGACTCAATGCCCGAAACGGCGGGCAGTAGGTTCCGGCCACCTCGACGCCTGGGTACCGCGACGAGAGCCGCTTTCCCAGCTCCTCGGCCACACCCGGCTCGCCGCCGTAAAAGAAATGTCGAGTCCCCCGCGGGCTCTTCTGGCAAATGCGGAGCATCAGCTCCGGCCCGAACATCCGCTCCATGGACCGCTTGCCGAGGATTCGACCTACCCAGACGAGCGGCACGCCGTCGGGGGCAACCAGGTCCGCCTGGTTCAGGATCGTGGCGAACGAGGCATCCCGGGCGGCGGTGACCACGCCGTGCACGCTGGTGGCGCATGCATACCGGGCGCGTCCCACGTGCTCCCCGCCTGCCCACCCTGCGATGCGCGCTGCGGCTGAATCCAGCGAACAGCACGACACGCCGATTCCCAGGATTTCGACCTTCGGAACGACATCGAAATCCGGCTCGTCGCGCCGGCTGGCGGGTTCCGTTGTCATCGGGAGAACGGTGCTCGGCAGGCTAGAACGCCCCGGCGCGGCCGAACACGGCGGGAATGGTCCGGGCCATGATCTTGAGATCGAGCCAGAGCGACCACTGCTCGATGTATTCCCGGTCGAGACGCACGACCTCCTCGAAGTCCACAACATCACTTCGCCCGCTCACCTGCCAGAGGCCGGTAATGCCCGGCTTCGCGCCGAGCCGGCTGAAGTGGTGATCGCGGTAGGCGTCGAGGTCGGACTCGAAGAACGGCCTCGGACCGACGATGGACATGTCCCCGATCAGCACATTCCACAACTGGGGCAGCTCGTCCAGGCTGAACGGCCGCAGGAACGCGCCAACCCGGGTGACGCGCGGATCGTTGGGAATCTTGAAGAGCCGTGGGTCTCCGGTGTGGTTGAGGTGCGCCATGGACGCCTTTTCCTCGTCGGCGCCGTCGCGCATCGTGCGGAACTTGTAGAATCGGAACACCCGCCCGCCGAGCCCCACCCGTTCCTGCGAGAAAAACGCCGGACCCGGACTGTCCAGGCGAATCGCCAGCGCGATGAGGCCGAAGAACGGCGCGAGCAGGATCAGGCCGATGGCGGCGCCCAGCACGTCTATTACCTGCTTCACGAACAGCTGCTGGTCCTGCAGGGACGGCACGGCGAGCTCGATGAACGGAAGCCCGCGGTGCCACACAACCCCAGGGCGCATCTTGGCCATGCCGTCGTACCGGGGAACGATGAGAATACGGCAGCCGGCGGCCGTCGAGGCCTCGACAACCGAGTGGAATACTTCATCGGGAAGGTGACCGGACACCACGACGGTGTCGGCGGCCAACCGGTGCAAGGTCGCCCAGTACTCCATTTCGTAGGAGCTTCCGTTGCCGGAGTTTCCGTTGCCGGCATGGGAGCCGTTCACCCAGCCGAGCGATACCACGCCGCCACTGCCCATGAGCTTGGAGGACACGAACTGCGCCGCGGGATCGTCCGGATTCCCCACAAACAACACGCGTTCGACGCGCTGCGGCACCGGCCAGGCCCGCGACACGAGAAATTCGACTGTCAGCCGGCCGGCCACGATTGGAACCCACAGGAAGCCGACGGTGGCGACGAATTGAAGGGCCACTCGGCTGCCCCCGATGACCCAGGCGTTCTGCCACACGCACAAGGCCGTGCCGAACGCCACGCCCGCAAGCAACGCGCCCACGTCCCGGCGGGCACCGGCGCGGCCGTACGTGCCCGCAAATGCGAGCCCCAGCACCATGGCAATCGGGAACTGCCACCCGGCGTGATACTGGGCCGGGAAGAGAGTCCCCGTGAGCCGGGTAATGAACGAATCCTGGACAGCGCGATTCAGGGCGAAGTCCACAACCGCCCGAAACAGGAAGAACAGACCGAGGTCGCAGGCCAGCAATGCGACGACCCGGGCAGTCGAGAACAGCGGATGCCGGCGGGCGACTTCGGGAGCGCGACGGTGGAGCGAGACCCGTGCGGAGTCCGAGCGGCGCGGCGCGACCGTCTGTTGGGACGGGCGCGAATGGCTGGCAGCTGTAATCGTCACGTCAGGCGAGCCTTGTCACGGGCAAATCAGCTTTCTGAAGAGAAGCAAAATGCACCCGATCTCTCGTCGCGTCAATTGGTTAGCAAACTCCGGATGTGACCGGGGCGATCGCCGCTCTCCCACCTTCCCCAGGGGACAAGATAACACCGTAACTACCTGCCACACCGTGGTTTGCGTCACAAGGTGTGGGTATCGAGCCCCACTACCCTGCGCGCGGATATAAGACCGGGTGAAGACCCGGTTGTTAACGGTCTGGAAGGAGCAACGTTGAGCCTGACGTTGGTGAGAAACGTCGTTCCATGAAAACATACGCGACGCCAACACCGACCACACCTACCGCCAGGGCCCACGGAAGGAACCCCCGCCAGCGCCACGCCGCGGCGGCGAGCAGAGAGAGCACCAGGTTTGTGCCAAGAACCGCCCCATCTACCTTCCCGTGCGACCACCCGGACTGCACCAGCCGCTGATACAGGTGGCTCCGATGCGCGGTGTACCACGGTTCGCCGCGCATCATGCGGCGCGCCACCACGATCGTGGCGTCGGCCACGAAGGCGCCGAGCAGGATCACCCAAATCAGTGCGGGCGCCCCCTCTTTCTCCCCCGCGAACGCGAGCCCGGCCAGCATGAAGCCAAGGAGGCCGGACCCCGCATCGCCCATGAAAATCCGGGCCGGGGGGCGGTTCCACACCAGGAAGCCGGCGCTTGCCGCCGCGATCACTAGGGCCACCAGGGCCAGGCCGTTCGCCCCGCTCAACAGGAGTAGTGCCCCGCCCACCGAGGCGACGCACACCGCCTCGACTCCCGCGATGCCGTCAATGCCGTCCATGAAGTTGTACAGGTTGGTGGACCACACGATGGACAGGACGGCGAGCGCGCTGCCGAGGGGGCCGAGCGGCAGGCGCATGACGCCGGCATCGACCGAGTGGACCCCGCCGAGCAAGGCTACCAGCCAGGACGCAGCCGCGACCTGGGCCACGAGGCGGAGTCCCGCGGACAGTCCCACGCGGTCATCAATCCATCCCACGACGGCGACCGCAAGGCCTCCGACACCCAGGCCCCACGCCGGGCCGCGATCGAGCCAGCCCAGGAGGTAGGCCAAGACGACCGCGCCAATCGCCGGGATGGCGATTCCCCAGCCCCCGCCTAGCGGCGTCGGGACGATGTGGGCACTCCGCTCGTTTGGCGTATCGAGGATCCCACGACGCAGCGCGTAGCGGCGCGCCGCGCCCGTCAGGGCCCACCCCGCGAGGAACGCGCCCCCGACAAGGCCGATGAGCTGGGCGGTCAGATGGCCACCGCCCGGCGGAGTCCCTCATCCACGGTGAACGGCGGGCTCCACCCCAGTACGCGTCGCGCCTTGGACGTGTCTACCTCAAGACTCTCGCAGAGTCGCTGGACCATGTCCCGCCGTCCCAGGAGCGCGGCGCCCGCCTTGAGCAGCGCGACCGGTACGGGTACAAGGCGCGCCTGCACGCCGAGCGCGGCCGCGGTCCGCCGAAGCAGACCAGTCGTGGACAGGGATTCACCGTCGCCAGCGACAAAGACCTGGTTCGCTGCTGCGGGATGCATCGCGCATGTCAAGATGAGATCCACCAGGTTGTCGAGTCCGATCAGCGTCCGACGATTGTCCGTGATGGCGCCCAACGGGAGCGGCACGCCGCGCGCGAGCCAGCGCACCATGGAAAGAAAGTTGGCCTTTACACCGGGGCCGTAGACGAGTGGCGGACGAATCACGACGACCTCCATTCCAGTCGATGATGCCACGGCCATCAACCCCGCCTCCGCCTCCGCTTTCGACCGGCTGTACGGATCCGCGGGAGCCGGGAGATCGGCCTCGGTGAACGCCCTCCCCGCGGTGGTGCCCTCCCCGTTGACCTTGATCGAGCTCAGGAAGATGAACCGGCGCACGCCGGCGCGCGCCGCTTGGCGGGCCAGGGCTTCGGTTCCCGCCGTGTTCGCCCGGCGGAAAGCGCCCAGCGGGTCAGCGGCCTGGTCCTGCATGACGTGGACCCGCGCCGCCAGGTGCACGACCGTTCCCACCCCGTCGAACGCCCCCGACCAGTCCGTATCGCCCGCCAAATCGCCGACCCTGCGGTACTCGATGCCGCTTGCCTCCCCGGTGGGCGCGTTCCGGGACGTGCCGCGCACCTGGAACCGGCCTTCCCGCCCCAGGCGATGCACCAGGGCGGCGCCTACGAACCCCCTGGCGCCGGTGACCAAGACTGTGGCGGCGGTCACGGTTAACGGGCCGTTCGGCGCACGGTCCGGGAGTGCCCCGAAGCACCTTGCGCCACTCTCAAAACGGTCGTATATGTCGGTGTTAATGTCACATAGCAGCATTCTTGCGTAGACGGAGCGGCTGGTCCGCCCCCTTCGCAGCGGTGTTTCTTGCCGCCTGCGCGGCCGATGGCATTTCCGGAGGTCCGCAACCCGCCAGCCTTTCGAGCAGCGCCGAGGCCACGCCCGCCGCGCTGTGGCAGTTGCCGTCTCAGCAGTGCCGCGCCGGTGACCCGACCGACTGCGCGCAAACCAACAGTTATGTAATGCAAACCCGGAATGGAAGCCTCATCGTCATGGACGGTGGCTCCATGCACGACGCCCAGTACCTGCGCCAGTTCCTCACGGATCACAGCGATTCGACTCCCCATGTTGCCGCCTGGTTCATATCCCACCCACACGTCGATCACGTCGGCGCGCTGACCAAGATTCTCCAGGACGGCAAGTACAAGCCCGAGTTGGCCGTGCACATTGACCGGATTTACGGCTCGATGCTGCCCGCAGACACGGTGGCGAAGTACCCGTGGCCGGAGGCGGGACCCGAGGAAGTCCAGACCGTGAACGCCTTTGAGACCGCGGTGACGGCGATCAACGCGGTGGTCACCGAAGTGGAGGCGGGCCAGGTCATCGTGATTGACAACGTGACGATCGAGATCCTGGCCGCGAAGAATCTCGAGATCACCTGGAACGTGGTGAACAACTCCAGCGTGGTGATGCGCGTCTCCGACGGAACCAAGTCTATCCTGTTCACCGGCGATCTCGGGTCCGAAGCCAGCCAGAAACTGCTGAAGAGCCGCTTCGCGAGCCGGCTGAAGGCGGACTACCTGCAAGTGTCTCATCACGGCCAGAAGGGCGCGGACCGGGCCTTCTACGACGTGGTCGCCCCCACGTACTGCCTCTGGCCGACTCCGCGCGCGGTCTGGAACCTGCCGACCACCAAGACCACGCTGGACTGGATGAGCCAGATGGGCGTCCTGCGCCACTATCGCCAGTTCGATGGCCTGGTCGGCATCGATACGCTGACGAGGGCCTCCCGGCGTTCCCCCCCGCCGCGTTAGGGATTTTCCCGCCGTTCTCCGCCCTGAAGCCCCGCAACGATCTGCTTCACCGCTGTCCCCGGAGCGAACAACGTCCCCGCCATCTCGCGCCCCTGTGACGCCATGACCTCGCGCCCGGCCCGGTCGTCCGCCATGGATTCGGCAACCGTCCGCAGGGCTTCGACCGCATCGTCAACCACCACCCGGCCCACGCCCCCGTTCTCGATGAGACCGACCAGGTCGTTGTTCGCATTGGTTCGGGCGAGCACCGGGAGCCCGGCGCGCAGGTAGGCCAGGAACTTGCCGGGGATATTGTGCGTGCGGTGCCGAACGTCCAGCGCGACCAGCCCCACGTGGCACTGCGCCAATAACCCGGGCACCTCGGCGGGATCTATTTCGTCGCGGAAGAGCACATTGTCCAACCCCAGTCGTTCGGCACTCGCCCGGAGCCGCGGCAGTTCACTCCCCCGCCCCACGAACAGGAAACCGATGTCCTTCCGGTGCTTCAGGCGCTCGGCCAGGTCCACCAGCGCGTCCGGCGCCTGCGCGACCCCCATGTTCCCGGCGTAGACGAATATCGTGCGGCTGGCCAGCGTGGTCGCCGCGACGGAAATGCTGCACCCCGTGTCGGGCGCCGGCGCGAGCCAGTTCCACAGCACCTCGATGCGGAGCCCCTGCTTCTGCCCCAGGTGCTCGAGGTACGGGCCATTGGACGGCGCCTGGATGCCGATGACGTCCGCCGCGTTGTGCTGCTGCCGCTCGAACATCTTGAAGACGCGATACGCCAGGCCCCGGCGCATCAGGCCAAGGTCAACCGCCCATTCGGGAAAAATATCTCGCAGGATGAGATAGCTGCGGCAGTTGGACGCCTGCTTGAGCGCGCTGACCAGCGGCCCGAAGAAAATGGACGGCGAATACCACACGACGCCATCCCATCGCGTCGCCGCGAGCGGGCTTTTGCGAAGGCCGCGGAGCATGGCCCATGGGAGCGCCATTTCGGCCACGGTGCGCCGGAGGTAGCCGGTATCCCGGGTGCGCGGCGCCCGGAGCCTGAGTACCTGGATGCCATCCACGGCCTCGAGCGTCCACGGCCGGCCCAGGGTTTCGTCGGGCACCATGACCGTGGGCTCGTGTCCCTGCGCCATGAACTCGTGCGCGAGGTCCTGCATCTGCACCGCAACGGAGTACCGCGCGGGCGGATACGCGACGGCGATCAAGGCCACGCGCACGGCTAGAAGAAGTTCGTGATTTGACTGCGAAGCGCGTTGATCACCACGTTGGACGGGGAGTGCCCCTCGGCAAAATCGTACTCCACGGCCCAGGGCTCCGTGACTGCCGTGGCCACGGACTCCTCGATGTTGACGGGGTCCATGCCGGAAACGATCGTGCCGCCGCTCTCGACGGTTTCGGGACGTTCTGTCGCCATGCGGAGCGCAACGTTCGGGACCCGGTAGAACAGCCCCTCTTCCGCCGCCGTGCCGGAATCGGACACGACGCAGAACGATTCCTTCAGCAGGCGATTCCAGTCGTAGAACCCGAGCGGCGCCATGACCCGCACGCCCTTCGGGATTGGGATGGCGCCGAGCTTGCTCTTGGTGCGGGGGTGCATGGGGTAGATCACCTCGCGCTTGAACCGCTCCGCGATGCGCCCGCAAGCCGCAATAATCCCCTTCAGTGATTCCGGACGATCTACGTTCTCGCTCCGGTGCGCCGACATCAGGATGTAGCCTTTCGCGGTAAGTCCGAGCTGCGCAAGGATATCGCTCTGCTCCACCTGCGGCGCGAACGCCCGCATGGCCTCGAACGTCGTGTTGCCGGTGACGAAGATCTTGGACGGGTGGATATTCTCGCGGATCAGGTTCTCCCGGTGGTACTGGTTGTATGGGAGCAGAATGTCACTCATGTGGTCGATCAGGATGCGGTTCCGCTGCTCCGGCATCCGCCGGTCCCAGGCGCGGAGCCCTGCTTCCATGTGGAAGACCTTGATCCCCCGGTTGGCCGCCGGCATGACGGAGAGGCCGCTGTAGGTGTCTCCCAGGATCAGCAGGGCATCCGGCTTCACCTTCTCCATGAGCGCATCGGACTTGACCACCACGTCTGCGACTTCCTTGCCATAGCTCGAGGTATCGATCCCCAGCTGGTAGTCCGGCTCGCGGAGCTTGAGGTCGCGGAAGAAGAAGTCCTTCAATTCCGTCGTGAAGTTCTGGCCCGTGTGCACCATGACGTGCTCGAAATTGAGCTCGTCGAGTTTCTTGAGCGTTCCCCACATCTTGATCATTTCGGGACGGGTCCCGAATACCGACATGACTTTCATGGGCTCACTTCAGGGAAGGTCGGCATCGCAACCGAGGATAGATGCGGAGTCACGGGAAAAGAGATCATTCGCACCTCGGGCAGCGGCACAATCATCCGCCCCCCTTTCTCAAGGTACATCTCGTTCTTCTCAGCGATTTCCTCGATGAAGCTCCACGCAAACACCAGTACATAGTCCGGCGGGGTTGCCTGATCCAGAATCGTCCGCGGATGAATGACGAAGTGGGACCCCGGCGTGTAGAACCCCGCCTTGGCCGGCGCATCGTCAATCATATACTCCAGGTGACGATGGTCGATTCCGCAGTACTGAATGACCGTGTTCGCCCGACCCGAGGCGCCGTAGCCCGCCACGGTCTTCCCGCTTTGCCGGAGCCTGTTCAACAGATGCCTCAATTGCGCCTTGCGCTCACCAACATCCGCGGCAAAACGAAGAAACGTTTCAGGCCGATGAAACCCCTTCGCCAACTCCTCCTCCCGAAGCGCGTTGACCGCCGGTGAGACGGTGGCGCTGTGCTTACTGCCCTTCTTGCAGACATAGAACCGCATTGACCCGGCGTGAATCGGGATCGGCTTCACGTCGAACACCATCAGGTCGTACCGGTCGAAATGCTTCATGGCCGAGAGGAGCGAATAGTAGTACAGGTGCTCGTGATAGATCATGTCGTACTGCAGTTCTTCGATGACCTTGCCGAGGTAGTGCACCTCGAACACGAATACGCCATCGTCGTTCAGCGCGTTACGCACGGTACGGGTAACCCCCTGGATGTCAGGGATATGCGCGTACACGTTGCTGGCCATCACGAGGTCGACCTTACCGTGATTCGCTACGATCCGTTCACCGACCGCCTCGGTGAAGAAATCGTTGATCACGGTCACTCGGGGATCGGCAATAGTGTTCACAATATTGGTCGCTGGGTCTACGCCGATCACGGTGCGGATCTTTTGGTCTGCGAGTGGGCGAAGGAGGACTCCGTCGTTGCACCCGAACTCGATGACCGTCGAAGTCTCCGGAGTGAGGAACCGCGACGTCACCTCCATAGCATGCTCCCGAAAATGGGCCCGCAGCGTTCCGATCGACGACGAAAAGTAGAAATAGTCCTGAAAGAGAACTGTTGGACTCACTTTGTCGATGACCTGAACGGCGAAGCAATGGTCGCAGAAGTACAGGCGCAGGGGGTAGGTCGCCTCGCCGGCGAACTGCTCCGGCTTGAGAAAGGCGCCGGCAAGCGCGACCCGCCCGAAGTCGATGACTTCGGACATCGCCGTGCTGTCACAAAAGGAACAGCGAGGAGGACTACTTGCCACGCAGTTCCCGCTGGATGAACTCGAGGGTCAGCAACAACTGCTTCACCTTCGCCACGTCGAGCCGCTCGGTATTGTGGGAGGTGTAGTCCTCCCGGCGGGACACCCCCTCTTCGCCGACACTCAAATACTTGCTGTAATTGAGGTCCCGGTCATCGGCCGGCACGCAGTAGTAGCGCTCGGTCTCCACCGCCCGTGCCACCTCCTCGCGGGACAGCAGGGACTCATTGAGCTTCTCGCCGTGCCGGGTGCCGATGACCTTGATCGGGTTGTCCTTGCTGAACACTTCTTTCAGGGCCTGGGCAAGATCGAGAATGGTGCACGCCGGGGCCTTCTGGACGAAAATGTCGCCCTGTTTCCCGTGCTCGTACGCGTGAATCACCAGCGCCACCGAATCATCGAGCGACATCAGGAACCGGGTCATGTTGGGGTCCGTCACGGTCAGCGGCTCGCCCCGTTTCAACTGGCCGACGAAGTGCGGAATCACCGAGCCGCGGGACGCCATGACGTTCCCGTACCGGGTGGCGCACAGCACGGTCTCGCCGTCGTTCTGCCTCCGGGCCCTGGCCACCATGATCTTTTCCATCAGCGCCTTGGACATGCCCATGGCATTGATGGGGTAGACCGCCTTGTCCGTACTCAGCACCACGACCCGCCCCACGCCCAGGGCGATCGCGGCCGCCATCACGTTCTCCGCGCCGAGCACGTTGGTCTGCACCGCCTCGAGCGGGTAGAACTCGCAGGAGGGCACCTGCTTGAGCGCCGCGGCGTGGAACACCAGGTCCACGCCCTTCATGGCCTGCTCGATGCTCTTGTAGTCCCGCACGTCGCCGATGAAGAACTTGAGCTTCTCGTGACTCAGCGCGACCCGCATGGCCTCCTGCTTTTCCTCGTCCCGGCTGAAAATGCGGATCTCCCGGAGATCGGTGGACAGGAAACGCTTGAGCACGGCATTGCCGAACGAGCCGGTGCCCCCGGTGATCATCAGGACTTTGTTTGTGAACGGCATCTAGGATCCCTTCGAGACGTGGTCTTCGTGCATGGACCGGATCAGGTCAGGCCAGGCCGGCGCCACGTACCCCGTGGCCGCCCGGAACCGGTCGGTGCTGAGTGAGCGATCGATGACAACCCGTTCGTCCGGCTTAAGCGTGATCGCCTTCCCGTAAGCGCCGGCCACCAACCGCAGCAGCTCGCACTTGGAAATCGGCTGGGCCGCCACGTGGTACACGCCGGTCAGCTCCGGCCGGGGCATCACGAAGTCCCGAATGATCCGGGCCAGTTCCATCGTCGGCAACCCGGAGAAGATGGCGCGGGTGAAACACCGGCACTCCCCCTCTTGGGCCAGGAACCATTCCAGGAGGCCGTGCGCGGACCCGAGTTCGTGACCGATCATGGACGTGCGAATCGTAATCGCGTGCGGGGCGTCCACCTCTCCCTGGAACTTGGCGATCCCGTAGGCGTCCGCGGCGTCCGGCTGGTCCGCCTCCGAGTACCCGCCACGGGAACCGGAGAACACCCCGTCTGAACTGATATGTATCAGCCGCGCAGAGTAACGCCCGCAGGCGGCCGAGAGACGCTGCGGCAAGACAGCCAGCACCGGGTTCAAGCGGGCCGCGTTGCCCTCCTTGATGTCCTTCGACGACGCCGACAGGCAGTTGATCACGACGCCCGGCTTGACGTACTCCAGGACCCGGTCCAGCTCGGCCTGGTCTTCAAGGTCGCGGCACATCACCAGGCGCTCGGCGAGCCCGCGTGGAAAGAACTTCCCCACACCGGGGTCCCGGACCGTTCCCCTCACGTGCAATTCCGGGTTCGCGCCCAGCACGCGGAACACCGTGTTGCCGAGCAACCCGGACGCGCCGAGCACGAGGACCCTCATGATTGTGAAATCAGCGAGCGCTTCTCCGCCGCCGTGGGGTAGTTGATCAACACCGCCTTGAACTTCCCCCGGTACACGAACAGGCTCCCGGCCGAGGCCCCGAGCTGGCCGAACCGGAACAGCAACAGCCGGATATGCTCCAGTGACCCCGCCCCGCCAAGAATGGTCAGGGGCACGTGAATAGCCTCATACATCTCTTCCACCAGCTGAAGATCGTAGCCCTCCATGACGCCATCCTGGTCGATCGCGTTGACGATGATCTCGCCCGCGCCGGCACTTTCGAAGTGCTTCCCGAGCTCGACCGGGGTCTTCCCGCTCCCCTCGGTGCCGCGCCGGGTGAACACCTCGTACTTCCCGCCGACCTTCCGGACATCCAGGATGACCACGACGCTCTGGTTCCCGACGATGCGCGCCGCATCCGATACCAGGGCGGGCACCTCCAGTGCCGCCAGCCCCACGGCGACCTTTTCGACCCCCAGCTTGATGATGCGCTGTACTTGCTCGGCGGTTCTGACCCCACCGCCGTAACACAGGGGCATCCGGCATTCCTGGGCCACGTTCGCGATCATCTGGTAGTCCGGCTCCCGCTGCTCCGCGCTGGCGTCGATGTCCAGGATCACCAGCTCATCAACTTCTTTTTCGTTGAAGATCTTGACGGCATTGATCGGGTCACCGACGTAGCGGTGGTCCTGGAACCGGACGGACTTGACCAGTCCCCGGTCCTTCACCAGGAGGCACGGGATGATGCGGGAAACGAGCATCGCTAGAGCCGGGCGAAGTTCTCAAGCAACTGGCTTCCCCATTGGTGGCTCTTCTCAGGATGGAATTGGACGCCGAGAATGTTCTCGTGGGCGATAGCGCAGGTGAACGTGCCGTCGTACCCGGTCGTGGCGAGCACGTCCGCGCCGCTGTCGCACGCGAAGTAGTACGAATGGAGGAAGTAGAACCGCGAGGTGTCGTCCAGGCCTTCCAGCAGGGGGTGCTTCCTGGCCGGGCTGACGTTGTTCCAGCCCATGTGCGGGATCCGTACGCCCTCGGCAGGCTGGAACTTCTTGACCTCGCCATCAATCCACCCGAGGCCGGGCCGCGCCCCCTCCTCGCTGGAACGAGCCATCATCTGGAGGCCCACGCAGACGCCGAGGACCGGCACCTTCTGCCGGATCACCATCTCGTCTAGCTGGTCCCGCATGCCGGATTCATCGAGCAGGCGCATGGTGCAATCGAACGAGCCGACGCCCGGCAGGAGGATCTTCCGGGCGGGAGCCAGGTCGCCCCGGGACCGGGCGATGCTGAACGGCTGACGCATCCGCTCGAAGGCATTGGCAAATGCCTTGATGTTGCCCATGCCGTAGTCCACGATGACGATCACCGGAACACCCGCCGCTCGATCCCCAGGACGCGGGAGACCTGCGCGCCGAGGGTGATCAGGAACAGGTTGTTCTTGTAGTCCCGGAAGCTCTTGTTCTCGCCGTCGAAGATCGCCTGGAACTCAGGGATAGTGAGCCCCAGCTTCTTGGCCACGTACTCGAATTCCCGGGTCATCGTGTCTTCATCCAGCTGGGGCGTCGAGACCATCTTCAACGCCTCGTCGCGCGTCAGCTGGCCGGTCAGGATCTCACTCGACAGGTAGGCCCGGCGCTTGTCGTACCCGAACTTCTTCGGTGTCCAGAACGACTCGTAGAACCGGGTGAAGCGCGACTCGTAGTGCTTCTGCGGGTAGGGCTGCCAGCCAAATCGCTCGCTGAGTTCCCTGATCGCGTCCTTCCTGATGTACGGCACCGAGTCCAGGAGCTTGATGACCTGGATGCCCTTGATCCACCGGTAATACGTCCGGTACTTGAGGATATCGCACATCGGGAACGTCGTGAGCGGGCGCGTCCCGAACCGGCGATGGATGTCCTTCACGTGCCGCGTGTCGGTGGAGAAGTACGTCCAGTCCAGCGACTCCCGCACGCATTCGGTCGAGTTGTTGCCGCCGGTGATGACGTACTTGAAGTCGTGCTTCGCGGCAAAGTTGTAGATGGCGGAAAACAGGGCCAGGTCCTGCGGGGTATCCACGAACGGCACCTGGGACCGGAAAAACGCCAGCTGGAGGTCCTTCATTTCTTCCCAGTTCACCACTTCGGTCACCAGGTCCAGGTGGAGCCCCTCGATGATCTTCTGGATGTTGGAGACACCCAAGTCCGAGTTCCAGCCCGTATCGCAGTGAAAGATGAGCGGGCGCAAGCCGAACTTGGTCACCGCCGTGTACGTCACGTAGGAACTGTCCAGCCCGCCGCTGATCCCGATCAGGCAGTCATGATCCTTGCCCCGGCCCTCCGCCTTGATCTTCTCGATCAGGGGCCGGATCAGCGCCTCGCCCTTCGCGTTCGGGTTCCAGTTGGGCAGGATATTCGCGTGATAGTTTTGGCAATAGTCGCACCACCCACGGTCGTCGAACGTGATCTTGGGGTCGCTCGTGTCCATGATGCAGTTGGTGCAAATCTGGTAGTCTCGGTGTGTCATCTATCCTTCGCAGGGCCTCGCACACCAACCACGCGTGGCGGGTCGAACTGGTTGTCGGGCCGAGACCCGAACCGGAGCAGGTCCCGCCGGCCGTACTCGTCGGCAATCCGCTCGGCGAGTTCCCGCACCGTCATCGGTACGCCCGAGCAGATATTGACCGGGCCGCTCTCCCCGCCCAGTGCCACCTCGGCAATCATCCGGCCGGCGTCGCGCACGTCGAGGAAATCGCGCACCTGGGTGCCGCTGGTGAGCCCGGCGACCTCTCCCGCCGCGAGCCGCTCCCGGAGATACGGCACGAGCCGCCGGCCGTCTTCTCCTTCGCCGTACAGGTAGAAGAGGCGGCACCAGGCAAACTCCACCTTCTGGGCCTTCCGCAGTTCCGATAAGGCGAGAAACGCCGCCGCCTTGCACGCCGCGTAGAGAGACGTCGGGCGTAAGGGCGTGTCCACCGAAAGATTCCCGGCCGAGAGGTCGTATTCGGCACACGAACCAACGCCGACCAGGCGCCGGACCGATGCCTTGGCCGCTCCCTCCGCCAACCGCAACGTCCCGATCAGGCAATCCGTGTTCTGCGGCGACTGAAGATACTTCCCCGGCTCGGCGTACCACGCGGCGTGGACCACCGTGTCCACCCCTTCGCAGGCCCGCGCCCACCACTGCGCCGTCTCCGCAAACAGGTCCGCGGTCCGCACCACGCCGTCGAGAGCGACGGCATCCACCGGCACTGCCCCGCCCTCCCGCAAAACGAGCCGTACCCGTGCGCCGCGCTCGAGCAGGACACGGAGGACCTGCCGGCCGACAAAGCCCGTGCCGCCGGTAACCAGGACGAGCTTGCTCACGTGACTGTCAGGCTGGGTACGGCAATGACGAACTGCCCGCCCCATTCGCGAATGGGCTTGAGCTGCGCCTTGACCTCGTCCGCGAGGTTCCAGGGCAGGATCAGGACGTAGTCCGGGCGCCGCTCCGCCAGCGCCTCCGGCCCGAGAATCTGAATGTGACTTCCCGGCAGGAACTTCCCCTGCTTGGACGGCGCAGCATCGCAGACCAGTGACAGCAAGTCCGGGCGGACGCCCGCGAAGTTGAGCAGTGTGTTGCCCTTGGCCGCCGCCCCATACGCCACGACCCGCTTGCCCTGGCGCTTCGCGTCAATCAGGAACGACAACAGGTCGTCTTTGACGCGCTCGGCGACCGCCTGGAAGCGTTCATAGAACGCCCCGGTCTTCATGCCCGCCGACATCTCGGCCGCCAGCAGTGCCGGCACGGAGGGCGATACGGGCCGCGGGGCGCCGTCCGACCGCTCGGCAAACACGCGAAGACTCCCGCCATGCGTCGGCAGCTCGGCGACGTCGAACACCCGCAACCCGTTCCGCTCGAAAATGCGGCTCACCGTGCCGAGCGAGAGGTACGAGTAGTGCTCGTGGTATGCGGTGTCGAATTGCGCCTGCTCGACCATTCGTAACAGGTGCGGAAACTCGAACGTCGCGACGCCGGTGGGCTTGAGGAGGCTCGCCACGCCGCCGACGAAGTCGTTGATATCCGGCACGTGGGCCAGGACGTTGTTGGCCACCGCCAGGTCCGCCGCCCGGCCGCCCCCGGAAAGGGACGCGCCGAGTGATGCGCCCAGGAACTCGCTGATGATCTCGATCCCCTTTGCCCGCGCCGCTTCCGCCGTGCTCCGCGTGGGCTCGATACCGTAGCAGGGAATGCCGCGTTCCTTGACGAATTGCAGGAGGTACCCGTCGTTCGCCGCGATCTCCACGACCTTGCTCTTTGCGCCGAGACCGAACCGTCCGACCATGTCCTGCACATACCGCTCGGCGTGGGCCACCCAGGTGCGCGAGACCGAGCTGAAGTACGCGTAGTCCTCGGTAAACAGCGCCTCGCGCTCCGCGTGGTCTTCGGTCTGCACGAGCCAGCAATCCGTGCAGACCAGGAGTCGCAAAGGAAACCAGGCCTCGGGCGCGTTCAGCTGGGCCGCCGAGCGGTATGCGTTGGACGGAGGCGCGCTCCCCAGGTCGAGGAACTGGAGGGAAAGCGCCGCATCGCAGTGACGGCACCTCACGCCAGCGGACTCCAGTCGTCCCGCACCGGCGGATGGCTCCGGTCCCGCGCGGACAGGTCGGCGATCGGCAACGGCCACGGAATGGCAAGCCGCGGATCGGAGGGACTCACGCCGCCCTCCGCGCCCGGGGCGTAGGCCGCCGAGTGCAGGTAGACCAGGTCGCAGTCGTCGGTCAGCGTCTGGAACCCGTGGGCAAATCCCTCGGGAATCAGGAGCGCCCGGCCGTTCTCAGCCGACAGTTCCTCCGCATGCCATTGCAGGTATCCCGGCGAGCCGGGCCTCAAGTCAACCGCCACGTCCCAGATCGCGCCGCGTACGCAGCTCACGAGCTTCATGTCCGCGTGGGGGTCGCGCTGGAAATGAAGGCCGCGCACTGTCCCCTTGCGCTGCGTATAGGTGTGGTTGATCTGCGCGATCGGCTTCACCCAGCCGGCGCTCGCCAGGTCCTCGGCCCCGAAGACGCGCGACAGGAAACCCCGATGGTCGCCAATCGCCTGCCGCTGCACGACCTTGAGACCCGTCAGCAGCGTATCCGTAATGACGAAGCGACTCATCGTGTGCCGCCGGTCGAGGCGCGCTCGTAGGCGTCGAAATCTTCGGCGCACAGCGCACGCGCGTCGCCGCCCCCATGCTGCCGCTTGTACCACCGCATGGTCTGCTCGACCGCGGTGGCCAGGGGCCAGCGGGCGTTCACGCCGAGGAGCGTGCGCGCCTTGGCCGTGTCGAGCGCCAGCCAGCCCGCCTCGTGCGGTCCCTCCGCCCCGTCGCCCCACGCTACCTGGCCCGAACCAAAGGCGGTCTTCGCGAGGTGAACGACGTCACGAACCGTCGCCACATCGCCGGCCTCGGGACCGAAGTTGTACGCCCCGGCGAGCGCCGGGTCCTCCCACAGGCGTTCTGCCAGCCGGAGATACCCGCCGAGCGGCTCCAGGACGTGCTGCCACGGGCGTACGGCATCGGGCCGGCGTACCTCGAGCACCCGGTTCTCCGCCCACGCCCGGACCGCGTCGGGAATGAGCCGGTCCTCCGACCAGTCCCCGCCTCCGATCACGTTTCCCGCGCGCGCGGATGCAACGGCCATGCCCTTCTCTGAAAGGAAGGCCTTCCGGTAGCTGGCAATGACGATTTCGGCCGCCGCCTTGCTGGCGCTGTACGGGTCGTGCCCGCCCAGCGCGTCTGTCTCACGGTACGGCTGGGGGTGTTCAAGGTTCTCGTAGACCTTGTCGGTCGTAATAGCGACGACGACGCGGACCGAGTTGAGCGGGCGCAACGCGTCCAGCACGTGGGCGGTGCCCTGGACGTTGGTCGCGAACGTTTCCAGCGGCTCCCGGTAGCCCGCGCGCACCAGCGGCTGCGCCGCCAGGTGAAAGACCACCTCGGGGTCGGCGCGCCGGATCACCGCAGCGGCTGCCGCCGCGTCCCGAATGTCGCAGAAATGACTCTTGGTGAGCGCGTCGATGCCCGCGAGCGCGAACAGGCTGGGCTGGGTGCGGGGTGGCAGGCTCACGCCGGTCACCTTGGCGCCCAGACGGTGAAGCCAGAGGGACATCCACGCACCCTTGAACCCACTGTGCCCCGTCAAGAGCACGCGCTTTCCCTTCCAGAAAGCTCCGTCGGCCACTCCGGTCACTCCCACGCCTTCCACGGCGCGGCGTTGGTCGTCCACAGCTCGTCGAGCCGGTTCTTGTCGCGGAGCGTGTCCATGGCGTGCCAGAAGCCGCGGTGCTCGAACGCCATCATCTGGCCCGTCTCCGCCAGCTTCGTGAGGGGCTCGTCCTCCCAGCTCACCTGGTCGCCCTTGATGAGGTCCAGGACCTTGGGCGAGAGCACGAAGAACCCGCCGTTGATCAGCCCGCCGCCGCCCTGCGGTTTCTCGGCGAACCGGGTGACGCGGTCCCCGTCCCGCTGGATCGCCCCGTAGCGGCCGGGCGGCTGGACGGCCGTGATCGTGGCCAGCTTGCCGTGTTTCTTGTGGAAGGCGATTGATGCCCGGATGTCCACGTCGCTGACGCCGTCACCGTACGTGAAGCAGAAGGGGTCGTCGTTCTTGATGTACGCCGCCACCCGCTTCAGGCGACCACCGGTCATCGTCTCATCGCCCGTATCCACCAGTGTGACCTTCCATGGCTCCGCCTTCTGCTGGTGCACCTCGATCTGGTTCCGCGCGATGTCGAACGTCACGTCAGAATTGTGCAGGAAGTAGTTGGCGAAATACTCCTTGATGACATAGCCCTTGTACCCGCAGCAGATCACGAAATTGTGTATGCCGTGGGCGGAATACAGTTTCATGATGTGCCAGAGGATCGGCCGGCCGCCGATTTCGATCATCGGCTTGGGCTTGAGGTGGGTCTCCTCGGAAATCCTGGTTCCGCGGCCACCCGCGAGAATGACGGCTTTCATGCGCTACCTCTTGAAGAGCTGATAGAGTGTCCAGAGCCGGCCCACCAGCGGCCGCAAGAATGACCCATTCAGGACTTCCAGCGCCCTGACCTTCGCTGACCCGGACAGCTGACCCGCCATGGCCGGCGCGGTCTTCGCCAGCGACTTCGCGATGCGCTCCACCGTGGCCGCTTCGATCCTGCATCCACGCTGGGACGCGTCCACCAGCGCGTAGATGTAGATGTTGCGATGGTACCGGAGGAAAAACCCGGGCCCCAGTCTGCGGTACACCTCCCGGCACGCCTCGTCTTCCCGAACAAACCCCTCGAGAAAACCTGCAAGCTGGTCGAGGCCTTTGACGAACGACGACCACAACCGCGGAACCGATGCCGATTCGCTCTGCGGGTGGATCCGCACCGCGAAGGCATCCCGCGGGTCCGACGCCTTCCACGACTGCTTCGCCAGGCGGAGCCACAGTGTGTCGTCGGCGAAGAGCAGCTTCTCGAACGGGGGAATGCCCCCAAGGCGATCGTAGTCCGCGGACCGCATGACGTACCCCGTGCCGAATACGTCCCGCTGCCACGTGAACCGCGCCGCCAGGTAGTCCGCCGCCGATTCGCGGGCCGGGACCGGCTTCGTGGGGCGAATAGTGCGGCCGGCGGAGTCGATCAGCCGGGAGCCGGTTTGATAGAGCGCGGCATCCGGGTGCGCCCCGATGAGCCCCGCGATGATCTCCAGGAACGGCGGGTCGAACAGGTCGTCATGGCCGATCATCGTCATGAATTCCTGTTTCGGCACGTCCTTGATCCTCGCCCAGCTCTCCTCGATGGACAGCGAACGGGCGGATGTCGTGACGGTGACCCGCGGATCCTTGAGCCCGCTCACCCACGCGACCGTGTCATCGGTGCTCTGGTTATCCAGGACGTGGAGCTCGAAGTGGGGGTACGTCTGGGCCAAAATGCTCCCCACGCATTCCTTCACGTATGGCATGCCGTTACGCACCGGCAGCAGCACACTGAAGCGCGTCATGCCGCCTCGGCCCCCGGCCGCTTCCCCGTGACGCCGGCCAGGCCGTGCATCACAGCCACGACGTACGTCGCCAGGTAGCGGCCCTTCTCCGGGACGAACGCCACCTGCACCAGGTTGTGGACCAATGCGGGAGCGAGTTGCCGCAGGGCGAACACGAACGGCACGTGACGCTTCCTGAACAGCAGGAATGCGTTGCGAACCTTGTAGTACGTCCGCGCCGGGCCGTGCACGATGCCGCGAAACGGGCCAACCTTCACGGACCGCTGGCCCACGCGGTGCCGCAGCACGGCGGAAGGCACCACGGAGATCGGTACGTTCCGGCTCCGGCAGCGGAGGCACCACTCGAGATCCACGAAATCGATGAAGAACTCTTCGTCCATCAGGCCGACGGCGGCGAACGTGGCTGCCGTCGCGGCGGTTCCCGACGCAATCACCATGTCCACCGCGACCGGACCCGGGTGGCCGACGGCAAAGATGTCCACGGGGTAGCCCAGGGATGCCAGCCGCTGCGAGGGGTACTCGGTGCCGCTCATCTTGTCGATCGCGACCGGGGCCGCCACGCCGGGCCGACCCGGTTCGAGCGGGCCGAGCAGGGCGGAGAGGAATCCGTCGGATATCGCGCTGTCCTGATCGAACAGGACGACCGCCTCGGCCCCCTGCGCGAGCGCATGCGTGATGCCGACGTTGAACCCGTGGGCGATTCCCGTGTTGTCGCCGAGTCGAATGACCGCGACACCGTCGCCCTCGGCCGGCAGCCCCGCCCCGGCCCCCGCCCCCTCGGTGTTGTCCACCACGACGACCGACGCTCCGCCCCTCCGCAGTGCCTGGCAAAGCGCGCCAAGCCCCTCCCGGTCCGGATGGTAGGCCACGACCACCGCGTACGCCTTCACCCGTGGCGCGTCATGTGGTGGCCGGCAACGAGGCGCCGCCGGGTGGCTGAAGGGCGAGTGGGCGCAGGACCTTGTGCCAGTACCAGACCACGACAAGCAGTCCGGCCGAATTGAAAAGCACCGGGTTCGTCAGCGAGAGCAGCAGGTACGCGAGCACGACGGCCACGCTGCGTGCCCGGGCGCCGCGATACCGGTCCAGGCGCACAGACGGGAACAGGATAGCCGCGTAGAGCAAGGGCGTGAGGATGAACCCGAAGTACCGGAGCATGTCGAGCAGCGTGACTTCCGTGTATGCCACCTGGCTCCCGCGCCCCGTGCTGAAGTAGAACGACGCCAGCCCTTCGCCGAACACGGCACCGGAAAGGCTCAGGTGATCCATGAACGAGCTCACGTGCCCGATCTTGATGGCGTTGGAGAGCTCCGTGACGCTGAAGACCTCGGTCGCCGAAAGAAGGAACGCGAGGACGTAGACCACCGGGGGCACGGCCAGCATCACCAGCACGGCCCGTGGCACGTTCCGGGCCCGATGCAGCAGCACGAATGCCGCGGTCATGAGGCTCGTCAGCATGAGTCCCCGGGACCCGCTGACCATCATGGCCGCCCCGATGATCAGGGCCGCAATGCCGGACCACACGCTCCGCCGTTCGACCATGGACACCACGAACAGGGCGAACGGGAGCAGGAGGTACGTCGTCGTGGCCAGCGCGTACGTCATGCTCGGGTCGTCCACGAACTGCCGTGCGACGGCGAACCCCAGGCGGTACCGGGTGAAGAACGCGAGCACCGCAGCTGCGATGCCGGACGACTGCGAAAACGCCACCGCCGCGACGAAGAGGACCGTGAGCAGGACCAGGACCAGCCCCGTCGCCTTGGCGACGTAGTCCAGGTCGATGTCGTACCACATCACCGGGTAGATCAGGAGCAGGACGGCGACCGACAGCGCGAACTGCGTGGCGAACTCGAGATCCGCATTGCCCAGCAAGGCCAGCACGAAGCCGTACGCGAAAATGCAGAGGGCAACCAGCGGTGACAGCGTCGGCAGGAACGTATCCGCCGGGCGGCTCACCACCCGTACCAGGGTCAGCACCATCAGCACCCCGAAGACCAGCTTGTTCACCATCGTCGTCGGCACCGCGATCGTGGTCACGAAGAACAACGGCACGACCAGGCGCATCGCCCGGTCGAGCCAGGAGCGTTCCCCGGAAACGATCATTCCGGCCCTCCCAGCCGTGCCCGGAGACGCGAGCCGAGCCGGCGGAACCTCCCACGTTGCCGCCGGACGAACGACAGGCTGGGCCGGTGGAGCAGGAACCACCGGAGAATCGACGCTTCCCGTTTCCGGTCCCTGCCGAACGCGCTGGATTGCAATGCAGACTCGAGCTCGACGAACGCGTCAAAGTCCGGCTCGCCCGGGTCCACCCCCAGCGTATTCGCGATCGCCCGAATGAGCCGCTTGCCGCTCCGGGCGTTCAGGGCCGCTGACAGGCCGCTCACACGGTCTACCCTCGACAGGAAATCGTAGATCGCCTTGATGACGAGGACGTTGAGGGGAATGTCGGCATTCCACACCCACTCCTGGTCGATGACGGTGATTCCCTCAGCGCCGGGGTAGACGTTCGACCACGTGCAATCGAGGTGCTCCCCACCGAGGTACTTAACGCCGGCACGAGACGTGGACAGACCCTCGAGGTACCGCACCCATTCCCGGCACGGCTCGAACACCTCGGCCAGCGTTGCCGTTCTCGACTTGGCGTTCAGGTACACCCGCGTGTGGAGGGAGTGGGAGTCCATCCAGGGTGACTCGCCCTCGACCAGCGTGAGCGGCCCGGGGACGGCCGGCGCTCGGTCATTCTGTTTCCGCTTCGACGCAACGATCTCACCGTCGGCCCTGCGCACGACACTGGTCCTGGTCCTGAACCGCTCCGCTCGCTCCGTGGAAAACAGGACCGCCAGCTGGTCGAACGCGGCGTGCCTGAGTTCGCCTTTCCCCGCGACTACCAGGAACGAGTTCGCGAAGAACGGCAGCATGCGGTTTCGGGACAGCTCCAGCGCGGTAGACGCCTCATCCCACAGCGAGGGCGTTTCCCCCGCATAGTCCCGCGACTTCATCTGCGATACCAGCTCGCCGGCATGCCCCTGCGAGAGAAACTCCTCGGCGAGGACACAGTCGGGCAGCTTGTAGTCGGGATACGGGTAGTAGAACTGCACCGCCGGAAAGTGCCGGGTCAGGTTGGTCTCCAGCTCGGTCCTGCCAAACGTCCTCGCCTTGCCTCGGTCGGCGTGGTACCCCTCCAGGCCCTCGAACATCACGCCCAGGTGGTCCTCCCGGGACGATGCGAAGTATTTGAGGCCGAACTGATTCTCGATCGCGAGGATCACCACCCCGTCGGGCGTGAGGAGATCGCTGAAATAGCGCAGGACCGCGTCGTACGGATCAGCGCCCTCGACGAATGACGCCGCGTACTCGTAGACCCCGACGCAGACAATGACGTCGAACCGGCGCGTGAAGTTGATCGCCTGGAACGGCGCGGCGATAATCGACACGCCCTCGAGATCCCTCGTGCGGAGACGGGCCAGCCGGGCGCGGGGCAAGCTCCCCTCCACTGCGACCACACCGTCGAAGGTCTCGCCGAGGAACCGGGTGATGGCGCCGCACCCGCAGCCCACCTCCAGCACTTTCGCGGAGCGGTCGAACGCGAACCCCGACAACAGCTGGGCGCGCTTGGGGCTCAGGTGATACTCGCTGGGCCAGTCCTTAATGTGGCTCGCCAGTTCGCTGGAGCTGCTGCCCAGGTCCACGGCGCCTGTGAGCACTCGTTCCAAGTACCGCTCGGCCGCCGCCCCCTCGGAATACCAGAACCCCCCGTGCCCGCCGAGGACCCACACGGATGATGGATCCTGGACCAGCTCGTTCGACACGATGGAGGTGAGCTTCGTCGTCATGTCGCCCACCGGCTCCGGACCAGCGAACCTGCCAGGCACCGCTGGGCGATGATCGCCAGCACCACCGTGCTGATCGTCACGCGTATCACCCAGGCCACAGCCGCGCCGGTGATCCCCTGCGACTCGATCAGCCACCACGAGTAGGGCACGTACAGCACGAGCTCCGCGATGTGCAGCTTCGCGGTGAGGTCGGGACGGCCGTAGGCCTGGATGAGGGCCTGGGACACGTGGCCGAAGCTGTTGATGAACACGCCCCCGGCCAGGAGCTGGGCGACCCGGTAGCCATTGCTGGAAAACTCCTCGTTGATCCACCGCGCCAGCCCCGGTTTCGCCAGGATGATGGTGGCAACGGCCAGCGGCAACATGACCAGGCCCAGCTGGAGCATCGAGCGCCGATACAGCGCCCCAGCCTCGCGGACGTCCCGCTGGAGCATGAGCGTCAGCGCCGGGAACAGCACCGTCACGACGACGCCGGGAATGACGAGCAGGTTGATGACCACGTCATACGGTGCCGAGAAGTAGGCAACGGCCGAGGCGGACACGAGAACCGCGATCTGGAGGCGCCCAAGGTAGAGGAGCAACGGACCGGCAATATTGCTGACGGTCATCCATCCGCCGAAGGACAACAGCCGCCGCATCAGCTCCGGCGCCAACGGGGCGCGGCGGCGAAGGTCGGGGTAGAGCGTCAGGCACATCACCAGGTAGACCACCAGCGACAGGAAGCGCGCAGCGACCAGCACCAGCACCATGGACGGCAGCGTGTTCGAGTAGGACAGCATCAAGAGCGGGCCCAGGTACGTGATGGCGCCCAGCGGGACGCGCACGATGTTCGCCAGGTCGAACCGCTGATGGGCCTCGAGAATACCGCGAAGGCCGGTGGTGCTGATCACGACGGGAATCGACAGGGCCAGGAGGTAGAACGCCGGCAGCGTCTCCGCCTTGAGCTCAACGGGTATCTCCAGCACGCTCCCCACGAGCCACGGGGAGAGAACGGAGATGACACCGGCACCCGCGACCCCCAGCGCGGCCATGAGCGTCATGGAGGCCCAGACGACTGCCGGCACCTGGTCCGTTTGGCCCTTCCCCAGTTTCTCCGCCACGAGTTGGGTCATGGCGCGGCCGAGTCCGAGGTCGAAGAGGCTGAAGTACCCAACAACGATCCAGGCCAGCGACAGGATGCCGAACCGCGCGGTACCCAGGCCGTGAACCAGGCGCGGAACCGCGACCAGGGCCACGACCATCGGCAGGCCCGTCCCCAGCAGGTTCCACAGGATGTTCCGGGTGAATCGCCTGTCGCTGGTCGGGGTGGTGGTTGAGATCACTGGGGCGGGATCAGGGTCCCGAGCGCCCGGGACGCCGGGAAGTCACGGCGATGCCGGCCCGCGGATGCGCTTGAACTCCGTCCGCAGCAGGGCCACCGCCGGGTCGTGCCCGATGACTTCTTGCCGTCTCCACGCGTCCCGAAGCAGCACGATCAACACCCCGACCGAGAAGGCGGCGAATGTCCCGACCAGCAGGATCAGGGCGGACAGCCGCGAGTTGGGGCGCGCCGCGAGCGACGGACGCTCGATGACCGTGATGACCGGCGTATTCCGGACTTCGTCTATACGGGCCTTTTCAAAACTCTCCGAGACCGTCTGGAACACCGAGGCCCGGACCTGCATTTCCTGCGTGAGCTGCTGCATTTCCAGGGTGAGGCGCGGGTCGTTCTGCCACACCCGGTTTCTCTCGAGGAAGCGGCGCTGGGCGTCCTGCGCCGAGTCCAGTTCCGCCCTGACAGCCGTGACCCGCTCTTCCAGGAAGCGGCGCTCCTCGCGCGCCTGGCTTTGCCGGGTCACGAGGTTGAAGTGGTTCAGTCCCTGGAGCAGGCGCTCGGCAATTCCGAGGGAGACCTGGGCTGACCGCGTGCGTATGGAGACCCCGACGACGCCCGTGGGGCGATTGAACCCGGTAGCGATGATGCTCGTCCGGAGGCGGCGCACCGTCCTCTCCAGCACGACCGCCGAGTCGGCTCCGGAAATGTTCAGGAACTTGGCGAGCGGCATCCGCGTGCTGTCCCCCGGTGCCACGGCGTACGTGTCCAGCGCGATCGGGGCGAGCACTTCGCGGGTGAGGACCAGGTCGGCATAGAACTGCGGGGACCGCGACAGCCCTCCCCCCGCACCCAGCGAAATCCCAAACTGCCCGACCAGGCTCGCGATCCCGCTGGTATTCGGGTCCGGGGCTGATTGCAGGACGAAGGAAAATAGGGTCGTGTACGTCCGCGTCCGCAGGAGGGCGGCGGTCACGGGCAGGACAATGCCGGCCAGCGTGAACGCGATCATGAGCCGCCGCTCGCGCACCAGCACCGCGAGTATCCACAGCAGCGATACGTCTGCGTTCTCGCGGCTCGCGCCGCGCTCGTGTACCTGTGGCTCGGTCATTTTTCTGTCAGCTCCGTCTCAGGCGATCTCTCCCGCTCCAGCCCCTCGATCTCCAGCCCGAGGGCCTCGTACTCCTTCACCTTGATCGCCAGGAACTCCCGTGTGAGGTTGGCCTTTTCCGCGAAGCCGGCCGGGGTCAGGATGTACAGATAGGCGAGCTTGTTGCTGCTCTTCCGGTAGTTCTGGGCCTTCACGAACCCCTTGGCGATAAGCGCCCGCAGGCAATAGTTCGCCTTCCCCAGGCTCACGCCCAGGTACGACGCCACCTCACGCTGTGACAGCTGTGGGCGCGCCACCAAAAGGCGCATGACCCCCAGGAGTGTGGGGTCTGGCGCAGATGAGTTCGGAGCTGGCTCGTCGTTGTCAATCATATGTTCACGCAATGAACATACCCCCTCCCCCGCCCCTGTCAACCTGAAGCCGCTAGCTCGGTTGCGGTTCATGGAAGAGGTGGGCCTTTGTGCGGGTGCTGGCTGGGGCAGAAAACCGGCGGGCGATGGAAGAGTGGAGGCGGGTGATGCGTTCACCCGGACCGGGGCGTACGAAGGACCCTACGTGTCCATCGGCAGCGCCGCGCGCCGACCCGCCGGAAGCCGGTCCCCCGGCGCAGCGTGGGGAGCGTGTCCGTTCCCCTCCACATGCCCGTTCGAATGGGCGTGACCGTTTCCGTTCCCGTTTCCGTTCAGGTGGCCTTCGCAGAGCTGCGAAAAGTAGGCAAGGACGCCTGCCTCACGACCCTCGTTCAGCGCGTCCTCCCACGACTTCACCAGAGACAGGACGCCGCCGAAAGGTGCCACCGTACGCACCAGCCGGACTTTGTGAATTCGCGTTGCAAACGTCTCTTCACCAGGCGCCACCAGCTGCTCGTGCAGCCGTTCGCCCGGCCGAAGCCCGGTGTAGACGACCCCGCTGGCGCGGGATGACGCTCCCGACAAGCGAAGAAGATTGGCCGCCAGTTCCGCGATCCGGACGGGTGCGCCCATCTCCAGCATGGCCACGCTTCCCCGCACTTCCGGGAGCAGGGACGCCTGGAGGATCAGCTGCACGGCTTCCGGAATCGTCATGAAATAGCGGGTCGCATCGGGGTGCGTGACCGTGAGCGGCCGCCCTTCCCGAAGCTGCTTCTGGAAGATCGGAATGACACTCCCGCTGCTGCCCAGCACGTTACCGAATCGCACAGCCGCGTAGGCAGTCCCGGGGAAACGCTCCTGGAGTTCGAGCACAACCAGCTCGGCCGCCCGCTTCGTGGCGCCCATCACGCTCACCGGCCGGACCGCCTTGTCGGTGCTCACCAGCACGAAGTTCGCCGCCTTGTAGCGGCCCGCCGCCTCGGCGACCCGGTACGTGCCAATGACATTGTTCCGGACCGCCGCCCGCGGGTTGGCTTCCATCATCGGGACGTGTTTGTACGCGGCCGCGTGATAGATGCGGTCCGGCCGGTACTGCCGGAACACGCGCTCCACGCCCCCGACATCCACGACGTCGCAAATGATGGGCACCACCGACAACCCGGGGTGCTGTTCCTTCAAGTCCATATCGAGGAAGAACAGGTCCGTCTCGGCCTGGTCCAGGAGCAACAGCGTCTTCGGCTTGTGCAACGCGACCTGCCGGGCAAGCTCCGACCCGATGGAACCGGCCGCCCCGGTGATCAGCACCGTGGAGTCGGCAAGATCCGCGGCCAGCTCCGGGAGCGTTAACTGGATGGGCTCACGGCCAAGCAGGTCTTCGATCCGCACATCGCGCAGCTGATTGAGGTGCACGTTCCCGGCGAGTACCTGGGCAATGCCCGGCAGCACCTTGAACGGCAACTCCGCGCTCTCGCACAGCTCGACGATGCGGCGCAGTTCGGCCGGCTCCGCCGAGGGCACCGCGATGATGATCATTTCCGCGTGTTCGACCGAAGCGATCTTCGGCAGGTCAACCGCGGCGCCGAGCACTTCGACACCATAGATGCGCTGCCCGAACTTGGCGGGGTCATCGTCCACCAGGCCAACGCACCGGTACCCCGTAGGAAAGCGGAGCATTTCACGGGCCAGCAGGTTACCGGCTTCGCCCGCACCGACGATCAGGACCCGGCTCGCGTTCCCATTGAAGCCGGAACGCAGGTGCCGAAGCGTTTCGTAGGCCGTGCGATAGACGATCCAGAGTCCCGCGATCGAGAACGTCGTGAGAACCCACTCGAGCAGGATGACCGACCGGGGAATGCTCGGGACGAACGGCGGCAACAGGGTGAGCAGGTAGAACAGGACCGTTCCGACGGAGGTCGCCAGCGCGAGGCGAAGCACATCGCGCGTGCTGACAAACCGCCACCGTCCGGTGGTCAGCTGGAACGTGGCGTTGATCCCCTGCCGAACGACGATCAGCAGGACGACGCCGATCGCGAAAACGCGATTGTACTCCGGGAGCCAGGTGAAATCGAACCGGAACAGGAACGCGAAGGTGAAGGCGCCGACGGAAATCACGCTGTAAACGGCGGCGGCCACCGTACGCCGGTAGCGATTGGCCGCCGGGTACAGCAACTCACCAAGCCGTTCAAGAACGCGTTCTAGTTTTGGGTTGAGTTCCAAAAAAGACCCTCGTGGCAGAAGCCCTGCGCCCAGCAACTAATGCAGCAAATAAGGGGGCGAAGATACCGCTAAGTTGTGCATTTGACTAGGGTTCCCGAACATCAAACGACGCCAGAAAAGCCTCGTTTTGCATCGCCTCGGAGCCGTTCGCTTGATTGGTGACCGAACTTACGAATCCGGCCTGCTAGAGTGACCGTCAGAAAGGCCGGAAAGTCACTGGCCTCGTCCGTTTGCGTCGCCTCGTCTTACACTTCGTTCAAGGGCCACCCGGCTGGCGGGGCGGGATCCGGTTTTGCCACCCTCCCCAACCACACCTAAGCCCTTGACATCACACAGATTACTCCCTTAAGCTTTGTAACACAAAGTACATTATGACATTCAAACTGACGTACATCGCCCGGAAGGCCATTGGCCTCACCGTTGCCGTCGCGGCAATTGCATTCGCGCCGGCAAAAGCGCGCGGGCAGGTGCCGGGGCTCCCCGCCGGCATGTCGGTAGACCAGGCAATGCAGTTGCTCCAGTCGAACCCGGCCCTGCAACAGCGGGTGCGCGAGCGGCTGCAGCAGTCTGGCTTGTCCCTGGCCGACATTCAAGGCCGGCTGCGAGATGCCGGCTATAACCCCAACCTCCTCGACGCCTACTACACCCCCGCTGCCGCCGGCGCCGCCGAACCGCCGCCGCAAACCGACCCCGAGTCCGTGCGGGCCATTGCCCTCCTCGGCCTCGAAGCCCTGAAGCCGGAGCTCACCCAGCTCGGGGAGAGCCTGCTCGCCACTGCCCGGCCCGGGACGGGAAACGCCGTGTCCGGACTCAAGCTTTTCGGGCTCGACGTCCTCAGCCAGACGTCCACCCGCTTCCAGGCGGTCTCCGGCCCGGTAGACGATTCGTACCCTCTGGGACCCGGCGACCAGATCGTGCTCTTCCTGACCGGCGGCGTCGAGGCGACGCATGTCCTCGACGTGATCACACAGGGATTCGTGGTGATCCCGCGGGTGGGCCAGGTCTACGTGAACTCGCTCACGCTGGGGCAGTTCCGGGAGCTGCTCTACACCAAGCTGGCGGAGGCGTACTCGGGAATCTCCCGTGGCCCGAACCCGCGCACCCAGTTCGACGTGGCCGTTGCCAAGATCCGCACCCAGAGCGTGCGCCTCGTCGGCGAGGTCCTTCACCCCGGGACGTTCCAGGTCTCCGCCACCGGCGGCGTGCTCGCCGCGATCTACGAGGCGGGCGGGCTCACCGAGCTCGGCAACTTCCGCTCGGTCGAGGTTCGGCGTGGCACCCGGCTCGTGGGCACCGTGGATCTCTACGACTACCTGCTCAAGGGCATCGTCCAGAGCGACCCGCGACTCGAGCCGGGAGACGTGATCTTCGTCCCGGTGCACGGCGCGCGGGTGAAGGTGGCCGGCGAGGTCATGCGGCCCGCGATCTACGAGATCAAGCCCCGCGAAACCCTGCGTGACGCTCTTCGCATCGCCGGCGGTCTCGCGCCCTGGGCCGCCACCGAGACGGTCTCGATCGACCGCCTCCTGCCGCCCTCGCAGCGCCCTGCCCCGGGGTTCATTCGCACGGTGCTCACGGCGAGTCTCCTGGAACTTCGGGACTCGAGCGCCGCCCCCACCGCGCTCTTCCCGGAGGACAGCATCACGGTGTTCCGGGTCACCGGCGGCCGGCGGACAACCGTGGCGATCAGCGGCAATGTCTGGCAGCCCGGCATGATTCAGCTCCAGGACGGCATGCGGCTCTGGGACCTGATCCGCGCCGCGCTCGGGCTCCGGCCCGACACGTGGGGCGGCCGGGTGCAAATCCTCCGCGCGCTCCCCGATTCGACGAAACAGTTGCTGGGCTTCGAGCTGGACTCGACGACCCCGGCCAACAATCCCCTGCTCCAGGAATCCGACCGCGTCACGGTGTTCGGCACCACGGCCTTCCGACCGCTGCGGTATGTCACTGTCCTCGGAGACGTCCTCCGGCCGGGAACGATCACGTTCGCCGACTCGATGAAACTGCGGGACGCGATCCTGCTGGCCGGTGGCGTACGGGAAACGGCGTGGCTCGGCGAGGCCGAAATCTCCCGGCTCAGCGAACACCGCTCCGCGGACGGCGATTCGCTGGCGGTGATTCTCAAAGTGGCCATGGACTCGTCCTACGTCGTGGATTCGACCGGCTATGTGCGGCGGCCGGTGGGCCGCCCGACGTCACCGGACGCGGTTCTCCAGCCCTATGACAACGTGTTCGTGCGTCGTCAGCCCGGCTGGGAGCTTCAGCGGAACGTCACTCTCGTGGGCGAGGTGCGATTCCCCGGCCAGTACACGCTGACGGGCAAGGACGAGCGGATCTCGAGCATTATCGCGCGGGCAGGAGGCCTGGCACCCAACGCATACGCGCGGGGGTTCCAGCTGTACCGGCACACGGCCGATGTCGCGGGCCCGATCGCGGTGGACCTGCCGCGGGTCCTGCGTGACGCGCGCTTCAAGGACAACGTCGTGCTCGCGGCCGGGGACTCGATCTACGTGCCACCGTTCATCCCGACGGTCAAGGTGGAAGGCTCGGTCAACTTCCCGACGAGCGTGACGTACATGCCGAACGCTGGGGTGGACTACTACGTGAGCGCGGCGGGCGGCTACGCGCCCCAGGCGGACAAGAAGCGGTTGTTCGTGCGCCAGCCGAACGGGCTGGTGTCCCGCGCGGACCGGCCCGAACCCGGCGCCACGGTAACCATCCCGAAACGGGACCCCAACGAACGGCGGGCCCTGATCGAGTTGATGCCACTCTTCGCCGCCGCCGTCCAGGTGCTCGCCTCCACGGCGACGCTCATCATCGCGCTCAAGCCGTAGGCCGCGGCCACGGGGCTCAGAAGATGGTGTAGATGAGCGGGGCCAGCACCGACGTCTCGGCGAACACCAGCAGCGTCCCGATCAATACCAGCACGACCATGATCGGCAGGAGCCACCACTTCTTCCGGGTACGTAAGTAGGCCCAGAACTCCCGCGCGAGATTCACGTAGCTCACCTCACCCTCAGAATTGCCTCATGAGATCGCTCCGGGACTCCCCGGGGCCGTTCCGCGTCCGCCAATACGTGCCACCCGAGGTCTTCCCCACGTTCCCCCTCTCCCGTATTGGAGAGGGGGTCAGGGGGTGAGGAACCGGGCGCAGCGGGTCCCGTCCAGCCAGCCGCAGGAATGCCCCGGTGGGGGCCAGCAACAAATAGTACGCTGCGCCTAGCAGGACCGGCGACGTGACGCGTGACAAGGCCCGCCCGAGCAAACCCCACGCGCGACGCAACGTCCTCCAGGCGCCATGAGGCAGTCCGCCGCCGTCCACGGCGACCGGAGCGGACGATTGGGCGCCCTTGTCCAACAGCACCGGGCCCAGGACCAGGTAGTCGAGGTTTGTCCGCATGAAGGACCCGTAGGCATCCTCCGGCGTACACACGATCGGCTCTCCACGGAGATTGAACGACGTGTTGAGCAATACCGCGCATCCGGTTTGCCGCTCGAATTCAATGAGCAGGGAGTGGAACCGTGGATTCCGTTCGCGATCCACGGTCTGGACGCGGGCCGAGCCATCTACGTGGGTCACGGCGGGAATGCCGCGGTCCGGTTTGACCCTGACGACCAGGGTCATGTACGGCGCGTCGCCATCCAGGGCGAAGTAGTCCGTCACCCGTTCCCGGACAACGCTCGGCGCAAACGGCCGGAACTCCTCCCTCAGTTTGACCTTCACGTTCACCGTATCCCGCATGGCTGACGCGCGCGGGTCGGCGAGGATCGACCGGGCGCCAAGCGCTCGCGGCCCGAATTCCATTCGCCCGCTGAACCACCCGATCACCTTGCCCTGCGCGAGGAGCCCGGCCACCTCGGGGAGTAGATCCCGGTCGCCGAGTCTCCGGAACCGCGCGCCCAGCCGGGTCAGTCGTTGCTCGATGTCGTCGTCCGGAAAGGACGGCCCGAGGAACGAGCCGTGCATGGCGTCATCCACCGGGGCCGCTCGCTCGTTCTTCAAATGGCGGTGCCACGCGAGCAGGGCGGCACCGAGGGCGCCTCCCGCGTCACCGGCCGCCGGCTGCACCCACACTCGGCGGAACGGCCCCTCGCGGACCACCTTCCCATTGGCGACGCCGTTGAGCGCCACGCCCCCGGCCAGGCACAGGTTTTCCATTCCGGTGTCGCGGTGCGCGGTGCGGGCCATGCGAAGGACAATCTCTTCGCACACGTCCTGCACCGACCGTGCGAGGTCTTTCTCCCGCTGGGTAATGGGTGACTCGGGAACCCGGGGCGGCCCGCCGAACGCCGCGTGAAACGCGTCGCTGGTCATGGTGAGGCCAGCCAGGTAGTTGAAATACGCCTGGTTGAGCCGAAACGAGCCGTCTTCCTTGAGGTCCACCACGTCGTCCAGAATGCGCTGCGCGTAGGTCGGACGGCCGTACGGCGCGAGGCCCATCACCCTGTACTCGTCGGAATTGACGCTGAAGCCCGTATAATGCGTGAAGGCCGAATACAGCAGGCCGAGGGAATCGGGCCACCGGAGCTCCGACGTGAGCTCTACGTCGTTGCCGCGTCCGACACCGATCGTGGCGGTGGCCCACTCGCCCACGCCATCCATGGTCAGAATGGCCGCCTCGGGGAACGGCGACGGGAAAAACGCACTGGCCGCGTGAGACTCGTGATGCTCGGCAAAGAGCAACTGGCCCTTATAGTCCAGGCCGCGCCGAATGCGTCGTTCGGTATCCAGCTTTTCGCGGAGCCACGCCGGGCCCGCGCGCAAGAACGAGCCGAACCCGCGCGGGGCCACCGAGAGCCAGGTCTCGAGGATCCGTTCGAACTTGAGCAGGGGTTTGTCGTAGAAGGCGACGAGCGCGAGATCCCGGCCGCTGATCCCCGCTGTGCCCAGGCAATACTCCACCGCCCGCGCGGGGAACGCCGCATCGCCCTTCACGCGGGTGAAACGCTCCTCCTGGGCGGCGGCGACAATCTCGCCGTCTTTCAGCAAACAGGCGGCGCTGTCGTGGTAAAACGCGGAGAGGCCGAGGATATACACAGGGGCGAAGATAACCACTGGCGGTGATTACATTCTGCCATGCCGCGCGTGAAACCGTCTGTCCTCGCCGTCTGCCTTTTCTCGTCTCCGGGTGCCATCGCCGACAGCTTTCAGACGCTCTGCCGCTCTCTCGCGAGCCAGAGCGATCTGTCGGTGTTGACGTCCGACGTGATTCGGGACCGGGACATTCCGGGCGCAGCGGCTCGCCTGTACATCGATGGACCACGATTTCATCCCGTGCGCTGGATGTCCCCGGCAACCTGGGGCCCGATCCGGGAGTTCGTTCAGCGACGGGAGTTCGACCTGCTGTTTCTCTATTCGGAGCACCCGCTCCACGTCCCGGTCGGGATGCTGGCCCGGGCACGCCGCACGCTCTTCTGGTGCCTCGACCCTAAGTCACATTCGGGAAACCCCACCTACATTCGCGCCCTGCACGGAGCGGCGAAACGGGCCCTGGCCGCCCGCGCCGACACCGTGGTCGTAGCATGCGAGGCCCTGAAACGGCAAATGTGCGACCGGTACGGGGTGCCGCCGGCGCGGGTGATGACCACCTTTCACGGCGTGCTCGACAACCTGATCTTCCCCGACGTGCGGCCCGCGCCGGTGCGGGATATCGACGTCCTGTTCTTCGGCCGGCTGGACTACTACAAGGGACTGGACGTGCTGGGGGACGCCATCCGGCTGCTGCAGGCGCGCGGGCGAACGCCGCGGGTCGTGATCGCCGGCGCCGGCCCATACGTCGTGCCGCCAACGCCCGGCGCGACGCTCGACACCCGCTACCTGCCCGATCGCGAACTCGTGGAGCTCGTCGCCCGCGCGAGAATCGTCGTGATGCCCTACCACGATGCCACGGGCAGCCAGGTTCCCCAGACGGCGTACTCGTATGGCACCCCCGTAGTCGCCACGACGGTGGGATGTCTGCGCGAATATGTCGAGGATGGTGTGACCGGCCTCCTGGTGCCGCCCCGGGACCCGGCGCGCCTGGCCGACGCGCTGGAGCTGCTGTTGTCCGATGGTGTGCTGTGGAACTCGCTGAGCAGGAACGCTCTCGACCGGGCGAAGACCACGTTTGCGAACGAGCCGCTTACAACCCAGTTGCTCGCACGGGCATTGTCATAGGCCGAGTTTGTCGCGCCACGCCGTGAGGCGCTTACCCACTTCCTGCTCGAACCCCCGATCGCTCGGCTCGTACCACTTCGCTCCACGAAGGGCGTCCGGCAAGTAGACCTGTCCGGCCGCGAACCCGCCGTCCTCCGCGTGGTCATACCGGTACCCGGCTCCGTACTTGAGGTCCTTCATGAGCGGCGTCGGCGCGTTCCGGATATGCAGCGGCACGGGCTCAGCGGGATGCTCGCGCGCGGCGTCCGTGGCCTTGCCCCACGCCGCGTACACCCGGTTCGACTTGGGCGCCGTCGCCAGGTAGACCACCGCCTCGGCCAGCGCCAGTTCGCCTTCCGGTGACCCAAGGAAGTGATACGCGTCCTTTGCCGTCACGCAGATTGACAGCGCGGCGGGATCCGCCAGGCCAATATCCTCGGTCGCGATCCGTACGATGCGGCGAGCGAGGTACAGCCCATCTTCGCCAGCCGAAAGCATGCGGGCGAGCCAGTAGAGCGCCCCCTCCACGTCGCTCCCCCGCACGGCCTTGTGCAGGGCGGAAACCAGGTTGTAGTGCTCCTCCCCGGCCTTGTCATACCGCGGCATCCGCTTTGCCAGGACTGCCTCAATCGCATCGCGGGTAATGGGGGCGCCGCCCGCACCGCGACCGTGCTCCATGACAGCCTCAAGCGCGTTGAGCGCCCGCCGGGCGTCGCCGTCGGCCTGCGTGACCAGCACGTCGAGGGCATCGGGGGCGAGCTGTACGGTTCCCGTTTCCCCTTTCCCTTTTCCCTCCTTCTCGATCGCCCGCTCGACGATGGCCCGCACGTGTTCCGCCTTGAGCGGCTCGAGCACGAAGACCCGCACGCGCGAGAGCAACGCCGACGTTATCTCGAACGACGGGTTCTCGGTGGTCGCCCCGATCAGCGTGACGATTCCCTTCTCAACCCACGGAAGAAACGCGTCCTGCTGGGCACGATTGAACCGGTGGATCTCGTCGCAGAACAGGATGGTGCCCCGCCCTTCCTTTTTCAGCCGGTCCTCCGCATCCGCGGTGATCTCGCGGACGCGCGGCACGCCGTCCGTGACGGCGGAGAACGGCTCAAAGTGACGGTCGGTGTAGTTGGCGATCAGGCGGGCGAGCGTCGTCTTCCCGGAGCCGGGCGGCCCCCAGAACACCATGCTCGTGACCTCGCCGCGGCGGATTACCTCGCGGAGCGGCTTCCCTTCGCCGAGCAGCTGGTCCTGGCCCAGGAAATCATCGAGGGTCCGCGGGCGCATCCGCGCGGCGAGCGGCTCGCGGTGGGAGGATGAAAAGAGGGTTGGCTCGTCTTTGGGCACGGGGTTCAACCCGCCCCGGCCATGCGCAGCAATTCGCGGGCGAGCAGGAACCCTGCGGCGCCACTGAAGAATGCGAACTGGAGATACCACCCGTGCTTTCCCTGGAACTCCGGCACGAGGTTGGACGCACCGACGTAGAGCGTGACGCCGCCGGACAGCGCGAGCCCGTGCACCGACAGGAAGCTCACCCAGTCGGTCACCAGCACACCCACGATGGTCGCCGCGCCCAGGAGTGCCGCGGAGCCCACCGCCTGGGCCGGCCGCTTGCCGCCGGCAATCTGGAGGCTCGAAATGGTCACGCCCTCGGGCAGCTTGTGCAGGAACACGGCAAGGAACAGGAGGATGCCCAGCTCACGGGACACTGCGAACCCGCTGGCGATGGCCACGCCGTCGAAGAACGTGTGAAGCAAGAGCCCCACCAGCGCGCTCGCGCCGGCGATCTCGCTCACGCTGTGGGTCTCTTCGCCGAAGTGGAAGTGCTGGGTCGCGGTGTGCTGGGTGAGATGAACGAGCAGGTACCCCGCCAAGGCGTACCCGGCCGCCAGGTTGCCGCCCCGCGCCAGGGCCTCCGGCAGGACCTCCATGATCGCGACCGAGAGCATGAACCCCGCCCCGAACGCCAGCATACCCTCGATGAACTTGAGGCCGGCTTTCGCACCGCGGGCCACGGCCAGCCCGCCGACGATGTTGCCCGCGGCCGCCACCACGGCGTAGAGCAGTGCCGTCACGTCCTGGGCTCCGCCGCCAAGGCCTTCGCGGCTTCCAGGAGGTGCTCTTTCGTATTGCGCGCCGGATCGGCAAGCACGACACCGAGCAGGCGCCTGAGAATGACGCCGAGACCGGGGCCAGCCGGCACGCCGATGTCCTGTAGGTCCCGGCCGGTCACGACAAGATCCCCCAGTGAAAGCGGCGCGCCGGCCGCCCGCACACGCGTCACCGCGTCCCCCAGGCGAGCTCCGGCTGTTGGGTCGCTCACCGCCGCCAGGATCACCAGGTCGTCCACGCTGGCGAAGGCCGAGGACATCCAGCGCCGCACGTCCCCGTCACGCGCGGGATCCGGCCAACGGTCCCGGTGTGCCGCAACTCGGCGGCCGCGTTCCGTCTCTGCGTTCGCCGCCCGGAGGCGCGTGAGTGTCGCGGCCGGGTCCCTCGACAGGTAGGCAGTCATGAGGACCGGGTCACGAGTGGGGAACCGGTCCAGCCCTTCCGAGCGGGTTTCATCGATTTCCGGCAACCACCGTTCCAGGGCCCCAACCTCCCCCCAACGTTTCACGACGTCCGCAGGCCGCTCCGCGGAAACCAGGGCGCCAAACCATTCGCCCCGCACCCGCTCCGCCGAAAGATGCTGCAGGCCGGGCGACTCGGCGCGAGCCGCGGCCCACGTGGCCGCTTCGATGGCGAATCCAAACCGCGTCGAAAACCGGATGGCGCGGAGTATGCGGAGATAATCCTCGCGGAACCGGCGCTCCGGCTCGCCAACCGCCCGCACGATGCCCTTCCCCAGGTCCCCCCGCCCGTCGAACGGATCGCGCCATTCATGCCGCAGCGGATGGTGCGCGATCGCATTGATGGTGAAATCCCGGCGGGCCAGGTCTTCGTCCAGGCTGACGCCGAACTCCACCACCGCGTGACGACCGTCGGTCTTCACGTCGCGCCGGAACGTCGTGACCTCGTGCGGCCTCCGGTGGCGGTCCAGCACTGCGACCGTCCCGTGTTCCACCCCGAGCGGAACCGTGTGCGAGAAGATCCGCTGGACATCGCCGGGGGTCGCGGCGGTCGCGAGGTCGAAGTCCTTGTTCTCGCGTTGCAGCAGGTTGTCCCGCACCGCGCCGCCGACGCACCATGTCTCGAACCCGGCGGCCTCGAGCTGGCGCGCGATGGCGAGAACCTCCTCGGGAATCGGGAGCGCAGGCGGAAAGGCCGCGGCAGGACCCGGTTTCGGGATGGACACAGACCAAACGTAGTGAGTACCATTGCTTCACGCGAGAGAATGGAGCATTGATGAGAGTGGTTGTGGGGGCATGGCTGCTGGTCGTGGCGTTAGCAGCGCCGGTGGACGCGCAGACGCCCGTCGTGCCCGGGGGCGAGCTGGACGCGTATCTGCGCCTGCTCGAGCTCCGCGGCCAGGTGACCGGCCGACCTCTGATGTTCTTCCCCGGCTCGGCCCGCTGGCCTAGCGCCGTCACCGGCCCCGACCACCCCTGGAGCAACACCTACGCCTTCCACGCAGGGGGCAAGGCAGTCACGCTCGAGCCGCTCGATGCCGACGCCCGGCTGACGTTCAACTCCGCAATTCCCCACGGCGCAAACGATGGCGTCCTGTGGGCGGGTCGGGGACTGTCAGGCGTTCTTTCCGCCGGCGCGCGACTGCGGGCGGGCCCGGTCACCGCGACGGTCTACCCCGCGGTGACCTTCGCGCAGAACCAGCGATTCGACCTGGCGCCGGTCACCTACCCGGGGCTCTCGTCATACGCGTATCCCTGGCAAGGGCTGCAGACGTACCGCGAGTACGCGTACATGGACTACCCGCAACGCTTCGGGGACAGGGCGATCACCACAGTCGACTGGGGCCAAAGCGGGGTCCGCCTCAACCTTGGAGCATTCACGGCGGGCGTGTCGGCTGAGAACCTGTGGTGGGGACCGGCGATGCGTAACCCGATCCTGATGAGCACCACAGCCGGAGGGTTTCCGCACGTCGACCTCGGCACGGGCCGGCCACTATCGGGGAACCTGGGCACCCTCGAAGCACGGCTCGTCTGGGGGGGACTCCGCCAGTCGGAATACTTCGACCCCCGCACACTCGCACCGGCATTGAGTTATGAGCCGAGAGCGGATGGCTCCCGTTTTCTCACCGGCGTCGTGCTCGGATACCGGCCGCCAGTCCTCCCTGGTCTCACCGTAGGGCTTTCGAGAGTCCTCTACCAGGCCTGGCCAGACGGCGGCCTCGGTGCCGGTGAACTCCTGGGCTCCATCGGCCGCTCCTTCAACCCGTTCCTGGACACATTGGCCAATGGACAGCTCGGCAACGACCTCTGGGACCAGATGATCGCTGTCAGCGCCCGCTGGGTCCTCCCAACGAGCGAGTTCGAGGCGTACGTCGAGTGGGCGAGGAATGACTTCAGCGGCAACCCCCGGGACCTGATACTCGAACCAGATCACAGCCGAGCATTCACCGCGGGGTTTCAGAAGCTCCTTCACTCGGGCCGGGGAACGATGCGTCTGGCAGGCGAACTCACCACGCTCGGCCGTTCCCTCACGTTCCTCGAGCGTTCGTCGCTTCCATACTACATGCACTACTTCACTCCCCAGGGCTATACCGACCGGGGTCAGCTCGTCGGCGCGGGGATTGGCCCCGGGTCACAGAGCCAGTACATGGGGGTAGACCGTTACTTCGCCAGCGGGCGGTGGGGGGTGTTCCTGGAACGGGTACGATTCGACGACGACGCGGCGTTTTCGCTGCTTCGCCGGGATAGCGACGGCCTGGTGCTGCACGATGTGGCACTGACGGCCGGCGTGAGCACCGTCCGTTTTGCGTCCCGCTTCGACATTATCGGCCAGCTGGAGCTGACCCGCCAGCTCAATCGCTTCCTGATCGACGGCAACGACGTCACCAACGTCAAGCTCACGTTCGGCCTCAGGTGGCGCACCCCCCGCCCCTAGCTCCACACTCCGCTCACCCGCAGAGCACGCTTCCCCCATTCACGTTCAGGATCTCGCCCGTGATATGCCGCGCCAGCGGCGTACAGAGAAACAGGATCGGTCCCGCGATGTCCTCGGCCGACGCGATACGCCGGAGCGGAATCCCCGCCTCCACCATGGCCCGGTCCGCGCCCCTGAGCGCCGGCGCGGCCATCTCGGTGTCCACCCAGCCGGGCGCCACGCAGTTGACGGTGATGTCGGGGGCGGCTTCGACGGCGAGAGACTTCACGAATGCAATCACGGCGCCCTTGGACGAAGCGTAGTCGGCGTGCATGGCCTCGCCCCGCTGACCCGCGGTGCTCGACACGATGACCACCGCCGAACCCGGCCCCATGGCGCGAACCGCTGCACGCGAACCGAAAAAGACCGAGTCCAGGTTGCTCGCCACCGTGTCGTGCCACTGCTCGTCGGTCATGTCCCGCACCGCGACGCCGGTCGGCGGCCAGATGCCCGCGTTGGCGATAAACGCGTCGAGCCGGCCGAAGGCGTCGAGCGTGCGCTGAACCGCCGCCTCGTTGCCGGCCGGCGTGCGCAGGTCTGCCTGGAGCGCGACGCCATTCACCTCGCGCGCCACTTGCTCCGCATCCGCGGCCCGCGTCTGGTAGGTCAGCGCAACCTTCGCCCCGGCCCGGGCGAAGAGGCGCGCCGTCGCCGCCCCGATCCCGCGCGATCCGCCGGTGACCAGCACCGCCCGGCCCGATAGGTCCAGCATCGTCACGACTGACGGTTGAACAGGCCGGCGAAGCGGCTCATCCAGCCTTCCACGACGTTTGCCGCCGGCACGTCGGTCATGGCGCCATCGCTGACGATCGCGCCCGGGTTTCGCGTCGTGAGGTGCTCGACTACCGAGCCGCACTGGTGCTCCTGGAGGTACTGCGCACCCGTCGCGAGGCTGCGGCGGTCACCGTGATTGTCCGCCGCCAGGATATCCGCCAACCCCTCAGCAAGGAGCGCTCGCGCCCGCTGGCCCCTGGTCGTCGGCCGCGTGAGCGTCGTGGCATCCAGCTGGACCCGCGCGCCGGCCTGCCGCCACTGGCGAACCGCCGGCGGCGAACAGGCATCGTAGCGCTCGGGGTGCGCCACGATCGGCACCACCCCCGCGCGGGACATCTGGTGCAGGACCGTTGCGGCGAACTGCGGCACGACACTCAACGGAAACTCGACCAGGTAATACCGGGACCCGGCGAGCGAGAACCGCCGGTCGCCGAGGGCAAGCGCGGGCATCGGCACATCCAGCATGATCTCGAATCCCAGCGCGAGGCGCGGCGCGGCGGGCGCGCCGCGCGTCAGCTCGTCGAACGCGCGCTGGCGACGCGCCACGGCGGCATCGCCGTCAGCCGACACCGTGCTGGCGTTGAGATGCGGAGTCAGCACGACGTCGGTCACCCCCTGCGCAGCAAACAGGGAGAGGACCACGGCCGATTGCTCCACAGATGGCGAGCCGTCATCGATGGCGGGAAGAAGGTGGCAATGCGTATCGATCATCGCATCTCCCCCAGGCGTTCCGGGGCCAACTCGGCAACGGCTTCGCACGCATAGGTCATGAGGGCATCAGCCGCCAGCAGCGAGAGCGCCGTTTCGCGGGAGGGTGCCGCAGCGGCCGCCTCCGCCAGCAGCCCCTCGGCCGCCGAGCGGAGCGTATCGGCTACGCTCTCCGCGCCCGGCCCGGGAAGCCCGATGGCGCTCTCCACCCGGCGCCGCAACGCCGGCGGCACCTGGGCCAGCCGCGGGGCAAGCCAGCGATCCGCCGTCAGGCTCCCGCTCCCAGCGCTACGCGCACGATCTCCTCGATGCGCGACATCGTGTCTCCCAGCTTGGCCGGGTCACCTACCCCGGCGGAGGCGAACTGGGGCCGCCCTCCGCCCTTGCCGCCGCTTACCGCCGCGATGCGACCAACCAGGTCTCCTGCCTTCACGCCGCGCGCAATGAGATCGTCCGTGACCGCCACGTGGATGCCCGGGCGCTCGCCGCCGGACACCAGGATGGACACCGCGTTCGCATGCTTCCGGCGAAACTCGTCCATCATGACGCCAATCTGGTTCCGGTCGGTAAGCGACGATTCCTGGACCGAGACGGTGGCGTCGCCGACCTTGAACTCCCGGCTGCCCGCTCCTGGCTCACCGCTGCCGCCCTTGAGCAGTTCCTCCACCTGCTTCTCGAGCCGCCGTTTCTCCGCCAGCAGTGCCTCGACCCGCCGCGCCAGCTGGTCCGGCGTGGTCTTGAGGGTCAACGCGGCTTCCGACAAGCGCTGGTCCAGGTCGCGCATGGCCTGGTAGGCACCCGGCCCCGTCACGGCCTCGATTCGCCGGACACCCGCGGCCACGCCGGACTCATGGGTGAAATGAAACAGGCCGATCTGCCCGGTGCTCCGGACGTGCGTGCCGCCACAGAGCTCCATGGACACGCCCGGAACGTCCACCACGCGCACGATGTCGCCGTATTTCTCCCCGAACAGGGCCATCGCGCCTTTGGCGACGGCATCCTTGTACGACAGCTGGTAGGTCGAGATGTCGATGTTCGCCCAGATGCTCCGGTTGATCTGCTCCTCGACCGCCGCGAGGTCCTGGTCACTCACCGGCGACTGGTGCGAGAAGTCGAACCGCAGACGATCGGGTGACACGACCGACCCCGCCTGGCGCACGTGGGTGCCCAGCACCGCGCGGAGCGCCGCGTGGGCGAGGTGCGTGGCCGTGTGGTTGCGCTCGATGTTCCGCCGCCGCTCCTCCGCGACGATCGCTTCCGCGTTCGACGGCTCGAACGCGCCGCTGACCTGCCCCACCACGATCTGCTGGCCATCTTCCTTCCGGACGTCCGCAACCGGCAGCTCCCAGTCCTTCCCCTTCACGACGCCGGTGTCACTGACCTGGCCGCCGGATTCCGCATAGAAGGGGTTCTCGTGCAGGATCAGTTCCAGCTGCTCGCCCGACTGCCGGAACGCGAGGACGGCCGTTTCGGCGCGGGTGGTCTCGTAACCCACGAACCGCTGCCGCCGCCTGGACTTCCCGACTCGTACCCAGTCCCCCCCTTGGGACGTGTGCACCGCCGGTGCACCACCTTTCCCTTTTCCCTTTTCCCCTTTCCCTGCGGTTCTGGATCGGTCCTGCTGTTTGCCCATCGCGGTTTCAAACCCCGCCACGTCCACGGAGACGCCTCGCTCGCCGGCAATAATCTCGGTGAGATCCACCGGGAACCCGTAGGTGTCGTAGAGCTTGAACGCCTCGTCGCCGGATATGGTCCCCGACCTCCCCGCAGTCAGGTCGTCCAGGCGCTTCAGTCCACCGTCGATGGTCTCGAGGAAGCGCTCTTCCTCCGCTCGGGTGACGCTCTCGATGTGGGATGCCCGCTTCCTGAGTTCCGGGTAGACGTCTCCCATCTGTTCAATCACCACGCCGGTCAGGTACACGAGCGATGGATCTCTCCGGCCCAGCAGGTACGCGTGACGGACGGCGCGCCGCAGAATCCGCCTGAGCACGTAGCCGCGGCCTTCGTTCGAGGGGTAGACCTCGTCGGCCAGGAGAAACGCAACGGCCCGCGCGTGGTCCGCCAATACCCGGAACGCCGCACCATCGGGCCCCGGATCGTACGGCCGCTCGAGAATGTCCTCGGCCTCGCGGATGATCGGGGCAAACACGTCGGTATGAAAGCTGGAATCAGCCCCCTGGAGGACGGCGCTGATCCGCTCCAGCCCCGCCCCGGTGTCCACCGAGGGGGCCGGGAGGTTCGACCTCCCGCTGGAGGACTGGTCGAACTGCATGAAGACCAGGTTCCAGATCTCCACGACCTGGCCGGCGTCGGACAGGGCCACGAACTCGTCCAGCGTCAGTTCGCTGCCCCGTGACCCTTCCTGGCGAAGATCCACGAAGATTTCCGAACACGGCCCGCACGGCCCCGTGTCACCCATCTGCCAGAAATTGTCCTTGTCGCTCAACCCGAAGATGCGGCGATCGGGGACACCGGCCGCCTCGCGCCACAGCCGCCGCGCCTCGTTGTCCGAGTGATGCACTGAGACGAAGAGGCGGCTGGGATCGAGGCCCAGGTATTTCTTGCCGGTGACCCACTCCCACGCGAACTCAATGGCCTCCCGCTTGAAATAGTCGCCAAACGAGAAGTTCCCCAGCATTTCGAAGAACGTGTGATGCCGTGCGGTGTGCCCCACCTGCTCGAGGTCGTTGTGCTTGCCGCCGGCCCGCACGCATTTCTGGACCGTGACGGCACGCTGGTAGTCGCGCCGCTCGAGGCCCTGGAACACGCGCTTGAACTGGACCATGCCGGCATTGGTGAAGAGCAGGGTCGGGTCGTCCGCGGGCACCAGGGAGGAGGACGGAACCACCTGGTGGGCCTTGGACTGGAAGAACTCGACGAATGAACGGCGGATTTCGGCGGACGTCATGAGAGGAAACTAAGGGCGGGAAAAGGGAAAAGGGAAATGGGAAAAGTAAAACACGCTAATTGGAGCGATGATCTCGACCTCCGGTGCCTAGCTTTCCCGTTTCCCCTTTCCCGTTTCCCCTCCGTTCTGTATCAACTTCTCCACCATTTCCCGCACCTCGCGGCTTCGGAACCCGCGCCTGGCGAGGTATGCCAGCACCCGGCGGCGGCGCGCGGGCAGAGGAAGGGACCGAAGCGCGGTGACCCGCTTCTCGGCGAGCGTCCGGGCCGCGCTTTCCTGGTCGAACGACTCGGCCACGGAGACCTCAGCCACGGCCTCCTCTGCCACCACCCGGGCCACACCCCGCGCGAGCAGATCGTGCACCAGCCGGCTCGGCCCGTGCCCCTTGGGGGCGCGCACCCGGGCGAAGTGCCGGGCGAAGTCGGCGTCGTTCAGCAGGCCGACCGCCTCCAGCCGTTCGAGCGCCGCTTTCACCGCCTGCGGCTCGTGATTCCGGTCCCGGAGCTTCCGGGCCAGTTCACCCACGGCCTGCGGCCGAATGCCCAGCATGCGGAGCGCCACTCGCCGGGCTGCATCGACCCGCGCGGCAGCCATGAGAGCCTCGTAACGAGCCGGGGCCAGCTCCTCACCGGAAGCCAGCCCCAGTTCCTTCACGACTTCGACCGGCAGGCTCGCCACCCGGTCCCCATCTATTTCGACGATGACGCACCCCGCGAGCCGCGGGTCGGGTCGCAGCGCCGAGACGATCACGGCCGTGTCGTCAGGCGTCTTCGGCCGGCGCCGGCGTCTTCATGGCAATACCGAGGTGCGCCTTCACCTTGCCCTCGATTTCGACCATGGTCTCAGGGTTGTCCTTGAGGTACAGCTTGGCGTTTTCCCGGCCCTGCCCCACGCGCTCCTTGCCGTAGGAGAACCAGGCCCCGCTCCTCTCGATGATGTTCGCTTCGGTTGCGAGGTCTACCAGGAGGGCGATGTGGCTGATGCCCTCGTTGAACATGATGTCGAACTCGGCCTGCCGGAACGGCGGCGCCACCTTGTTCTTCACCACCTTTACCCGCACCCGGCTCCCGACAATTTCTTCCCGTTCCTTCACCGGGCCGATGCGGCGCACATCGAGCCGCACCGACGCGTAGAACTTGAGCGCCCGGCCCCCCGTGGTCGTTTCGGGGTTGCCGAACATGACGCCGATCTTTTCGCGCAGCTGGTTGATAAAGATCACGGATGTCTTGGAGCGATTGATGCTGCCCGCGAGCTTCCGGAGGGCCTGGGACATGAGGCGGGCCTGGAGGCCCATGTGCGAGTCTCCCATGTCGCCCTCGATTTCGGCCTTGGGCACCAGCGCCGCCACCGAGTCCACCACGATAACGTCTACCGCGCCCGAGCGGACAAGAATTTCGGCGATTTCGAGGCCCTCTTCCCCGGTGTCCGGCTGGGACACCAGCAGGTCCTCGATTTTCACGCCGAGTTTCTGGGCGTATTCGACGTCCAGCGCGTGCTCGGCGTCGATGTAGGCGGCGACACCGCCATTTCGCTGCGCGTTGGCCGCGACGTGGAGGGCCAGCGTGGTCTTGCCGCTCGATTCGGGACCGTAGATTTCAGTGATGCGGCCGCGGGGTATGCCCCCGACGCCGATGGCGGCATCCAGGTTGATGGCGCCGGTGGAGATGAACTCGACCTTGGCCCAGGAATCCTGCCCCATGCGCATGATGGAGCCCTTACCCAGCTGCTTTTCGATTTGGGCAATGGCGATTCCCAGCGCCTTCCGGCGCTCGTCGCTCAGCTTCGGGGCCTCTTTTTCCTCTTTTTCGTTGACGGCCATAAGAACCTCTTAAAAGATGGGTGGAACGGCACCCGAATATATCCCGAACCTGTCCCGGCCGCCAGTCACCTGGCCATCCGGAAGGCGTCCTGCATGTGCTCCAGCCCGGAAATGACCCCGCACCGGAACACCACTCCGATCACATCGAACCGGTAGGTGTCTTCAGGCCGGCCGTGCCGGTCTACCCAGGCCTGCGCCACCCGCCCGATCTCCCGGCGCTTGCTCCAAGTCACGGCCTCGAAGGGCGTTCCAAAGCCCTTACCGCTCCGGGTCTTGACCTCGACGAAGGCGACGAGGGCGCCCTTCCGGACTACCAGGTCCACCTCGAAGCGGCCCAAGCGAAACCGGTGGTCCAGCACCTGCCACCCATTGTCCCGCAAGAACCGGATGGCCGCCGCCTCACCTTGGAGACCCAGGACATGCCGTTTGTCGCGCCAGAGCGCAGGATCTGACTGAATAGGCACGGGGCGACACTAGCGCCGCCCCGTCAACGCCGCGTCAACAAGCGTCTAATGACTGTATTCGTCGATCTGGTCCATGCCAATCAAGACTTCGCGCGGCTTCGACCCATCCGGGGGACCGAGGATCCCGGCCTCGTGCAGCTGGTCAATTACGCGTGCGGCGCGGCCATACCCGATTCGAAGCTTCCGCTGAAGGAGCGACGTCGAGCCCAGCTGGTGCTGGATACAGGTCTCCGCGGCCTCGCGGAACAAGGCATCCCGCTCGCCCGGCGCCGTGCCACCCTCGCCCTCGTCGCCGCCACCCTTGTCCTTCATTTCCTGCTTGCGTGCCCATTCGAGCGGGTCCTCCTCGGACGCGTCGGTTGGAATGAGGCCCTGGGCGCGGATCGCCTCTTCCTGCGCTGCCTTCCGGGCCTTGTACCAGTCGGTGACCCGCTCCGTCTCGTCCGTCGCGATGAACGCACCCTGCAAACGCACCGGCTCGCTCTTTCCAGGCGGCAGGAAGAGCATGTCACCGTTCCCCAACAGCGCCTCGGCGCCGTTCTGGTCGAGGATCGTCCGGCTATCCACCTTGGACGCGACACGAAACGCGATCCGGCTCGAAAAGTTGGCCTTGATGAGGCCGGTAATCACGTTGACGCTGGGCCGCTGTGTCGCCAACACGATGTGGATGCCGGTGGCGCGGGCCTTCTGCGCCAGGAGGGCGAGTGGAGTCTCCACCTCGCCCTGCACCGTCATCATGAGGTCCGCCAGCTCGTCCACGATGATGACGAGGTAGGGGATGATGCCGGCGGTGTACTTGAGCGCGACCGGGGGCCCGCTGGGGTTGCCATCGCCATCGGCCAGCGTGGGCTTGGGTGGCAGCTGCTCGATGAGGTCCTTGCCGTCCGCCAGCTTCCGGTTGAACTCGTGGATGTTCCGCACGGTATTGGCGTGGAACAGCTCGTAACGGCGTTCCATTTCGTGCACCGCCCACTTGAGCAACTGCGCCGCCTGTTTGTTGTTGGTCACGACCGGGTGACGCATGTGCGGCAGGGCGTTGTACGTCGAGAGCTCGACCATTTTCGGGTCGATCATCAGCATCTTCAGCTCTTTCGGCGTGTAGTGATAAATCAGGCTGGTAATGAGCGTGTTGATGCAGACCGATTTGCCGGACCCGGTGGCCCCGGCGATCAGAAGGTGGGGCATCCGGGCCAGGTCCGCGATGACGGTCTTGCCCTCGAGGTCACGCCCCAGCGCGACCGGGAGCGTCGCGCGGCTGCGATCCCAGTCGTCGCCCTCGATCAGCTCGCGGAGCGTCACCATCCGCGGCGTGGGGTTCGGCACCTCGACCCCGACCGCGGCCTTGCCGGGAATGGGCGCCACGATCCGGATCGACTGCGCGCGCATGGTCAACGCCAGGTCGTCGGACAAGGCGGCGATCCGCTGCACCTTCACGCCGGGCGCCGGCGCGATTTCGAACTGCGTCACCACCGGGCCCGTGGTCCGGCCCACGATCTTGCCCTCGACCTTGAACGTGGCCAGTGTCTGGATGAGCGTCTCACCCATCTTGTCCAGTTCCGCTTCGCCCGCATCCACCGATTCCCTGCTGGGCTCGGCCAGCAGGTCGAGGGGCGGCAACTCATCGCTCTCGATCTGGCCCGTGGGGCTCACCACCACCGGCGCCGGCTTCGCGGCCTTGGTCGCGCGCTTCTTGCGGGGCGGCGGCTGTGGCAGGTCTTCCTCTTCCTCTTCCACTCTGTCCGGACCCCTCCAGTCATCCGCCGGAGGCGGGATGATCGCCGGAGCCGTCTCGTGGTCGCCGTGTTCCTCCGGCTTCCTGGTTGCCTTCTCACCGGCGGTCAGGCGTCGAAACGGGTGCCAGTCGAGAGTGACGAGCGTCAGGGCCGAGAGTCCCACGAGTCCCACGATCACCGCTCCTCCCAGGCCCACCACGGAGGTCACGCCCACGGCGACCATGCCGGGAATGATGCCGACCAGCCGCTGCTGCACGGTCCACTGGACGTAGTCGGGAGGGAAATCGTTGCCGGAGCGAATGCCGGCCCCGAGCGCCATGGCGAATGGCACCAGCGGGATCAGCCCGGCGAACAGGATGGCGGCGCGGCGAAGGTCGAGCGCCGGCAGGCGCCCGAATCCGGCCAGGGCGACGGTGACGCCGAGGATCGGGATCAGCCCCGCGCCGGCGCCCAGGTAAGTCCAAAGAAAACGGCCCGCGCCACGTCCGGCGGGGCCGGTGAGACCAGTGGGAAGGAGCGCGAGCCCGACGAAGACACCGATCAGCAGGGCCACAATGGCCACCAACTCTTGTCGGTGTCGTGGCGTCAGCGGCATTTCACCCCCGTGAGGAAGCCGTCACCCGCCGGTCATCATAGACCGGCACGATGTCGTATTGGTCCGGTGTGGACGCGGCCAGCACGTCGGCCTTGAATCTTAACCGCAGCAGGTCATGTGCGGCGGCCCCCGCCGAGATCGGGACGGACCAGTTGTCTCCGTACCGGCGCACCAGCTCGATCGCGGCCAGCGCGGCATCGTTCATCTCCAGCGCCTTCTTCGACCGGCTCTTCCCCGAAAGCGCGGCCCGCGCGTACCGGCCCGCCACGTACGCATCCTCGATCGCGAACTGGCGCTCCCGGCCGGAGCAGACGATGTGCAGTTCGCCCGCTTCGGCAAAAGCGTGGCGCGCGGCCTCGACGACGGCCGAGAAGTTGGTCACCGCGGCGACGATCACCGGCTGTCCCGACTCGGACGCCACCAGCGCGGGAGTGCCGTTGGTCGTGGCCAGTATGATCGTCTTCCCACCCACCGCTTCCGCCGTCATCTCCAGCGGTGAATTGCCGAGGTCGAACCCGGGAATGGGCAAGCAGCGCCGCTCACCGGCGAGCAGGCGGTCACCTTTCCCCATGTTCTGGGCAATCTTGAGCGCCTCGTCTGCCGTCGGCGCCGGAAACACCGCCTTGGCGCCGTTGGCCAGCGCCGCGACGATCGTCGTGGTGGCCCGGAGGATGTCGAGCACGACCACGGGCTTCCCCGCGAGCACCGCGGGTGTCACGCCGGTCGGCGTGAAATGGACCGAGAGCTTCATTGGGCGGGCTTGAGCAGGCCGGGCTCCCGTTCCAGGAACTTGGTGTCCACCTGGCCGGCGACAAACGCCGGGTGGTGAATCACGCTCTTCAGGAACGGGATCGTGGTCGGCACGCCTTCCACGATGAACGAATCGAGCGCCTGGCTCATGCGCGCCAGCGCCTCTTCACGCGTATTGCCGTGCACAATCACCTTGGCAAGCAGGGAGTCGTAGTAGGGGGGCACCGTGTACCCGGCGTAGACGTGCGTGTCCACCCGGACGCCGGGACCGCCGGGCGGATGATACGCCGTAATGGTGCCGGGCGCGGGCTGAAAATTCCTGGACGGGTCTTCCGCGTTCACCCGGCACTCGATGGCGTGGCCGCGGAGCTGGTCGCCGTAGAGCTTGATGGACAGCGGCTCTCCGGCCGCGACCCGGATCTGTTCCTTCACGATGTCGCACGACGTAACCATCTCCGTCACCGGGTGCTCCACCTGGACGCGGGTGTTCATCTCCATGAAATAGAAGCAGCCGTTTTCATAGAGGAACTCGATCGTGCCCGCGCCAAGGTACTTGATGTGTTTTGCCGCCCGCACCGCGGACTCGCCCATCCGGGTGCGCACCTCGGGCGGGAGCCCCGGGCTCGGCGCCTCCTCGATCAGCTTCTGGTGCCGCCGCTGGATGGAGCAATCCCGCTCGCCCAGGTGCATGAGGTTGCCGAACTGGTCGCCCATGAGCTGGATCTCGATGTGGCGCGGCCGCTCCAGGAACTTCTCGACGTACACCTCGGCATTGCCGAACGCGGCCAGCGCCTCGTTGCGGGCGAGGCCGAACGCCTGCATGAACGCGTCCGCGTCATGCGCCACCCGCATGCCCTTTCCACCCCCGCCCGCCGCCGCCTTGATGATGACCGGGAACCCGATCTCTTCCGCGATGGCCAGCGCCTCGGCCGGATTCTCCACCGGCCCGGGCGAACCGGGCACGACCGGGATGTTCAGTTCCTGCGCCAGCCGCCGCGCCGACGCCTTGTCGCCCATCTGGCGAATCTGCTCAGCGGTGGGCCCGATGAACGTGATGTTGGAGTTCGCGCAGGCGTCGGCGAACCCGGCGTTCTCCGCCAGGAACCCGTACCCGGGGTGAATCGCGTCGGCCCCGGTGATTTCGGCGGCCGCGATGATCGCGGGAATGCGCAGGTAGGAGAGCCGGGACGGCGGCGGCCCGATGCAGACGTCGTCGTCCGCGAACCGCACGTGCAGGGATTCCCGATCGGCTTCGCTGTAGACCGCGACGGTCTGGATGCCAAGTTCGCGGCACGCGCGGATCACCCGCAGGGCGATCTCCCCGCGGTTGGCGATCAGGACTTTTTTGAACATCGCGCTAGCGCGCGGGCTTCCCGCCCTGGCCGCCGCCGCCCGGCTGCGAGAAAGTCTGGTCGGACGATCCCTCGATGCCGCTCAACCGCAGGGCGAACTCACTCGGGTTGGTCGCGAAGAAAAGCGCCATTTCATAGCTGATCGCGCCCTGGTGATACCACTGCATCAGGGACTGATCGAAGGACTGCATGCCGTACTGCACGCCGCCTTGCTTGATCAGGTCCGGGATATTGAGCGACTTCTCGGCGTCCCGGATGTTGTCCTTGTGCTCGGCGAACTCCTTCACCTGGCGCGGCGTCATGATCTGTTCCGCGAGGCCCTTGAGTTCCTCGGGCTTGAGCGGCTGCTGATGCAACTGCACCAGGTCGCCCGCGACCCGGATGGTCGGCGGCCGGCCAACCTTCAAATGGAGGTCCGAGCCACCCTGGCGCACCATCTCGGTGATGGCCGCCTTGAAATTGAACGAAGGTGCCGCTGCTGCAGCTGGTTCAGCCATTGGGATCCACCCTGAAGAGCACGTGACCGAATTCGACGGGTTCCGCGTCCTCGACGCAGACTTCGCGAATCACGCCGGCGATTTCGGCGTCGAGGGGATTCATGATCTTCATCGCTTCAATAATGCACAGTGTGCCACCCGGAGCGATCCGGGTCCCCACCCGCACATACGCCTCGGCGCCTGGTTCGGGCCGGGCATAGAAAGTACCGACCATCGGCGACTTGATCTCCAGCAAGGGCGTCGCCGCAACTGGCTCCGCTGCCTCTCCTGCCGCCGAGCGCCCAGGCCGGGCGGCAGATGGGGCAGCAGAGGCAGAGGGGGCAGGCCCCGCCTGGTACACCACCGGACCGTGGTTCCCCCCGCTCTTGGAAACGCGGTAGGTGGTCGTCCACTTCCGGATTTCAATGGTCTCGGCGTTCGACCGGTTGAGCAGATCGAGCAGCCGCTCGAGATACTCGAAGTCGTTCATCGCCCCAAATAGACACCGTCGGCCACCCGTCCGTCAATCTGCCACGCGGGGCCCACGCGCGTCAGTCGCCGAGCTCGATGAGGTCGGTCATGCCGTCGGACAGGAGCTCCGGTCCGCCCGCGGCCAGGTGAACATCGTCCTCGATGCGCACGCCGCCCCACCCGGGGATATACACGCCCGGCTCGATGGTGACGACCGCGCCCACCGGCAGCGCGTCGGCGTTCCCCTTGCTCACGCGGGGCGCCTCGTGCACCTCGAGGCCCAGTCCGTGACCCAGCGAGTGCCCGAAGGCGTCACCGAAGCCGCGCGCCTCGATCGGCGATCGCGCGAGCGCGTCGGCGTCACGGCCGGTCATGCCCGCCCGGATCCCGGTCCGCGCGGCCAGCTGGGCATCGCGCACCAGGTCGTAAACCGTCCGCTGCCGCTCGTCCGCCGGCCGGCCCACGACCACGGTCCGCGTGAGGTCGGCGCAGTATCCATCCAGCTCGGCGCCGAAATCGATCAGCAGTAGGTCTCCCAGGCCAATCGTGCGCGGGCTGGTGCGCGCGTGCGGCAACGCGGACCGCGGTCCGGACGCCACGATCGTAGGAAACGGGTGCCACTCGCTTCCGCGCCGGCGCAACTCGGATTCCAGCCGGGTCGCCACGTCCAGCTCGCGCTGGCCAACCCGGACGCTCTCGAGGGCCGCCCGCAACGCGTCGGACGCGAGCGCCGCAGCCCGGCGGATGGCGGCGACCTCGCTGGGATGTTTCCGGATGCGCAGCCGCTCCACCAGCTCGTTCACCGGCTGCAGGCGGCACGGGAGCTTGGCGTCGGCAAACCGGCCCGCCTGGTACACGGTGACCGCGTGCGATTCGAACCCGACCGAGCCCAGCGACGGGGCGGCCCGCAGGACCTCCCACACCCGCGACCACACGTCGGTGGCGACGATCTCGACGCGCGCGGCGTCACCCACTTCGTCGTTCGCCTGGGACCGGTACCGGAAGTCGGAGAAGAACGACAGGCCGTCCCGGAGGACCAGCGCGACACCTGCCGTTCCGGAAAAGCCGGTCAGGTACCGCACATTCGGCCGGCTCGTCACGATCAGCCCGTCGAGTTCCTCTTTGTCGAGCAGGGCGTTGAGAGCGTCCCGCCGTTCCACCCGCAGGTCAGCGCCCACGAGCTTTGAGATGGGCGGTGAGTCCATCCAGGCCCAGCAGGTAGCTGCCCGCGCCGAACCCGGCCACGATGCCGACCGCAAGGTCGGCGAGATGGGAATGCCGGCGCGCTTCCTCCCGCGCAAAGATGTTCGACAGGTGCACTTCGACAAAGGGAACGCGAACGGCGAGGAGAGCGTCGCGTATAGCCAGCGACGTGTGGGTAAACGCCCCGGCGTTGATCAGCGCGCCGTCGGCGCTCTTGGGGAGCCCCTGCACCAAGTCAACGAACGCGCCCTCGTGATTCGTCTGGTGCCAGGCCAGTTCGACGCCGGCCGCCGTACCGGCGGCCCGCACGGCTTTCTCGATGTCGGCCAGCGTATCCCGTCCGTAGAGGTCGGGTTCGCGCGTGCCAAGGAGATTGAGATTGGGGCCGTTGAGGACGGCGACGCGCACTAGGACTTGAGGCCCTTGAGCCAAGTCAGGAAGTCGCCGGGCGTGGCTTCGGGTTCTGCTGCAGGAGCCGGAGCGGGTGCTACCTTGGCATCGGGTTTCTTCCCGCCGAAAAACTCATCGAACGAAAAACCCGGCGTTCCAGGCGCAGGCGTCGCGGCAGGCCGCGCGGCGGCCGGAGGCGTCGCCTCCTCGCCAAACACGGACGCCAGCGATAGCTCGTCCGACGCCGGACTCGTCGGAGCCCCTGCCGCGGGCTCTTCGGCAAAGGCCGCGTCCAGCGTGGCCCCGGTGCTCCCGCTCTCCGGAGCGCCCGGCGCGGGGCGCGAGGACAACATCTGTGCAAGCATCGATCTTGCCGGCTGGCCTCCCATATCGGCTACGGCAAACTTCGGCCGCTGGGTCGGGGCCGCCTGCGTCCCCGTCGCCCGTTGTTCCAGCGCGGCCAGCCGCGAGCGCAACGCCGCATCTGCCGGGCGCATTTCAACCAGCTTCCGGTATACCTCGCGGGCTTCGTGTACCAACCCTTGCTTGAGGTACACCTCCGCCATCGTCTCCGTGATGACCGGCTCGATTTCGACGGTATCGGCCTGTGACTCGGGCACCGCGATCGGAGACGGCCGTGGCGCTGCAATGCGCGGGGGCGCGGGGGCCTCCAGCGCTGCCACGGGTTCCGGCGCGGGCTCCTCGTCGGGCATGATGAGTGGAACGCCGGACGGGGCCCGCAATGCCTGGGACGGTCGCGCCACCACCGGCGGCGGCGGCTCCGCAGGCGGCGTCGGCTCGGTGAAATTCATGAATGCCAGCGCCTGCGACGCCGGCTCCGGTTCGGGTGCCAGATCCTCGAGCGGAATGAGGTCTGGCTCCGGCACGGCCATGGCATCCTGCGCCGTCTCGAATTCGGACGAGGGCGAGGCCGTCAAGTTCATTTCCTGGTCCAACTCGAGCCCGGTGTCCCCGCCACCAACCATCAGCACCATCGGTGCCTCGGCCTCGGGTTCCAGCATCAGGGGCTCAAGTCCCTCGACCGGGCTCGGCGCCAGGTCGGAGACCGCGCTCATCGCCGAGAGGTCGGGCATGGCCGGCTCCGACGGCCCGAGCTGGAAAACCTCTGGTTCGGCAAATGACGTGGGCTCGAAGCCGCTCAACGCGGCGGGCTCAGCCGCCGGTTTTTCCGCTGGAGGCTCCACGACAACGGCGGCCGGAACGGGCAACGGGGCCGCCGCTGGCTCGAGACGCTTGAGAGCATCCTGTGCGTCGTCGTTCATCGGGTCTACTTCGAGCAGCCGCTTGACCCACTTGTAGGCGCCTGCCAAATCGCCCTGCCGCTCGGAAATCTCCCCAAGCACGCGGAGGGCGATAATGTTCTCGGCATCGAGTTCAAGCACCTTGTTGAACACCATGGCCGCCTCGACATCGTTCTTCTGATCGAGGAAACAGCGACCGAGCACGATGTGGGCGCTCAGGTAAGTGGGGCGCTTGGTGAGACCCGCGCGCACCACTTCCAAGGCCATGTCGACGTCGCCGGCCTTGCGATAGGCGTCGGCCAAGGGCGCGAAGTACTGCTCAGGCTTCACGTTCCACTGGGCCGTCAGCTTTTCGACTTCGCTTTGATAGGCCATCGTCCGACGAACTTAGTTCTTGGCCGTTCCGACTGTCAACGGATAACCCCTTGCACGGCTTGAGATTCGGTGTTTTCGGGGGTAGACTTACCGCCCCTTCACTGGGCGCCAAGGCGCCAAACGGATCCGCCGTATGATGAGACATTTCCGCGGCATGGCAAAGTGGATCATGGTAGTCTTGACCGTTGCGTTCGTCGGCTGGATGGTGTTCGACGTCGGCATGGACGTCACCGGGCGTGGCAACAACGGCGCCTCGGCCGACATTGCCCGGGTCAATGGCACGCGAATCGACCAGCAGACCTTCTACGCGGCCCTCCGTACCGCCCAGGAAACCCAGCGCAAGCGCTCCGGCTCTGCCCCGACGACGCTCGAAGACCAGAAACAGATGGAGAACTCGGTCCTGGAAGACCTGGTGCAGCAGATTCTCCTCCGGGACGAACTGGCCCGCCGGGGCATCAAGGTCACCAACGAAGAGATCATCTCCGCCGCGCAGAACTCGCCGCCCCCCGAGCTCGAGCAGGTCCCCGAGTTTCAGACAGACGGCAGGTTCGACCTCGCGAAGTACAAGCGCTACCTCGCGGCCAACGCGGACCCCCAATTCCTCCAGGCCCTCGAGGCCCGGTACCGAGACGAGATCCCACGGCTCAAGCTGTTCGAGGAACTCGCCTCCGGTGTCTACGTCTCGACCGCCCGCCTGTGGCGCATGTACCGTGACCAGCACGACTCCGTCACCGCCCGCGTCGTGGCCATTCAGCCCGAGACGTTCATTTCGGACTCCGTGGTGCCACTCACCGATGACCAGCTGCGGGCCTACTACAGCAGCCATTCGGACGATTTCAAGCGGCCCGCCTACGCCTACCTCTCCTATGTCGCCGTGCCCCGCCTGGCAAACACCGCTGATTCGGCCGCCGCGCGGGCACGAGTGGACAGTCTGCACCGCCGTATCACGGCGGGAGCAGACTTTGCCGCACTCGCAAGGGCGGAATCCGGTGATTCGGGGTCCGCGACCAACGGCGGCGATCTCGGCGACACCAAGGTCGGGCAGATGGTGCCGGAGTTCGAGCGCGCCGTGCTGGCCCTCAAGCCCGGACAGGTTTCCCAGCCGGTCCGCTCCGGGTACGGGTGGCACATCATCAAGCTCGACTCGCGGAACGACAAGGCGAAGACATATCACGCGCGGCACATCCTGATCCCCGTGGAACTGGCCGGGGCGCACCGCGACCAGGTCGAATCACGCGCGGACTCGCTGGACCGGTACGCCGCCGAACAGACCGATCCCGCCACGCTGGACTCGGTGGGGCGGCACCTGGGTGTGGCGGTGCTTCGGGCTCCCAGGGTCGCGCAAGGCGAGCGCGTCTCGCTCGGCCGGTTCCTGATACCCGATGCCGGCGTGTGGGCATTCGGCACGGCCCGTCCGGGAGAGACGTCCCAGGTCATCGAAACGGACAACGCGTTCTACGTGTTCCGGCTCGATTCGCTCCAGGCGGCCGGCATACCTCCGTTCGACGCCGTGAAGGCCGACGTCCGGCGGACGGCGCTCAAGGTACAGAAGTGGGAGGCGGTGCGGGCGCTGGCCCAGCAGCTCACGAAGGAGATCCACACCGGCGCCAAGCTGGGCCAGGTCGCCGACCGCGTGAAGCTCCCGGTGCAGAACCTGGGTCCCTTCACCCGGGTCAACCCCCCGGTCCAGCTGATTACCGCGTTGCCCGTGATCGGGGCGGCATTCGGGCTGGGCGTGGGCCAGACCAGCGAGCCCATCGAATCGAAGGACGCGCTCTACTTCGTCGAGCCGGCGTACAAGCATCTGGCCGACAGCTCGGCGTTCGCCAAGCAGGTTGACCTGCAGCGCGCACAGGTGGTGCAGGCGGCGCGGCAGGACCGGGTGCGCCAGGTCGTCGCCGCGTTACGGGAACAGGCGAAGGTAGTGGATCGTCGTAAGGAACTCGAAGAGCAGGCGAGGAAACTGGAGGATCAGGCTCCGGCGACGCCGGGCGGTCTCGCCCTGCCCTACTGACTCAGTTTCTTCGGATCACCGCTCCGGCCGGTCTGTTCGATGTGCCGGCTGGAGCCGCCCGCGGGCAGGTCGTCGGAACTGCCGCCCTCGATGCTCCCCTGCACGTCTTTCAGACTCCGCTTGAATTCCCGGATACCCTTCCCCATGGCAGCCCCCATTTCGGGCAGCCGCTTGGCGCCGAAGACGAGGAGCACGATCACGAGAATCACCAAGAGCTCTGAAAACCCAAGATTGAAAGGCATATCGCCTCGCTAGAACAGTGATCGAGCCAACAGGTACGCGAGCAACACTCCCACCAGGCCGAGCAACGAGACATCGAGACCGATCGGGCCCAGCGTCACGCTGAGCACGAGCAGGTCCAGGTGGACGGGGCCCACCGACGGCGTCACCGTCCAGGTAAAGAACTCCTTTGCCGGGCCGGGCGGCAGGAACCGCCTCAGCAACGCCGACAGGAACCCGCCCAGCACGAACCCGCCGGTGAGCACCGACAGGTAAAATAGCGGTCGGCGGGGTCCAATGGCCATTTTCTCAGCTCCGGCGCTCGATGGCGTACGCCAGGCAGTCGCGCAACGCGTCGCGCGCACGCCCTGACCGGACGCCCTCCAGCTGCGCGTCGGCCGACAGCGTCAGCTGGTGCGCGCGCTCCCGCGCGGCGGCAATCCCGCCCCGGGTTTCGACCAGGTCGATGACCGTCCCGATCAGGTCATCCGACGGCGCGGGGTCGGTCATCAACTGCTGAACGATCCGGCGCTCCGGACCCGTCATGCGCGGCAATGCGGCAATGAGCGGCAGCGTAATCTTGTGTTCCCGCAGGTCCAGGCCGGTGGGCTTTCCGGTCACGCGCTCGGTACCAGTGTAGTCCAGCAGGTCGTCTGCCACCTGGAAGGCCATGCCGAGGTACAGCCCGTAACGCTTCAGCGCCTCACGGGCCTCGGAGCCGGTCCGGAGTGCGCCCAGCTCGCACGCCCCGGACATGAGCGAGGCCGTCTTGGCGCGGATCATGTGATCGTAGGCGTCCTCGCTGTACTCCAGCGCGTCGTGGGCCTCGAGCTCCCGCATTTCGCCCACGGTCATTTCGTTGGTCACCCGCGCCATCACGCGGAGCGCGTCGAGGTTCCCGCCTTCCACCAACTCCACGATGGCGCGCGAATAGAGGAAATCCCCCATGATGACGGCGATCTGGTGGCTGAAGAGGGCGTTGACCGTAGGTTGCCCGCGGCGGAGAACCGAGTGGTCCACCGAGTCATCGTGCACCAGCGTCGCGAGGTGAATCAGCTCGACCACCGCGGCGAGCGTGATATCGCGCGGCCGGACCTCGTCCACGGCGCTGGCGGACAGGAGCGCCAGCGTTGGGCGGAACAACTTCCCGCGCATGCGCAGGAGATGGCTGTTGACGTCCGCGATGATCGGGAAGTCGGCGGCGATGATGCGCGACAGCTCGTCGAACGCGGCGTCAAGTTCCCGGCGCACCGGCTCCTGGATGCCGGGGAGCGTCACGGGTGCGAGTTGAAAGGCCATGCTACTTCCCCGCGTTGGCAAGAGCCTTGACCCGGTCATGCACGTCCTGGTACAGGTCGCCCACCTTGTTGAACAAGGCCAGCTCGGCGTCAAGCTCCGGCGTCCCCTCGAGTTCTTCGAGGATTTGCAGGTAGGTCTCGATCGCTTGAGCCGGATGCTTGGGCTCGAGCGTCCGGGCTTTTTCTTTGAGCTTGGCGACGTTACTCAGTGCGGGCCTCGACGAGAAAAGCGCGGGTCAGGAATCGGTAAGTCTGCGAGACTGCGAAATTTACGGGCTCGCCACCCGGGGGACAAGCGCCATGCTCTTTAGACGACGCTTTCAGACTCGAGAGCGCCCGCGAGACGCTCAAGGTCGGGCGTAATCGGACGGTCGTGCTCCAGCGGGGGTACCAGCGCACGGACCCACTGGTAGACCCGCTGTACCCCCTTCCCCGGCCTCAAAGGCTTGAGGAACTCGAGGCCCTGGGCGGCACACAACAACTCGGCTGCGACGACCCGGCGCGCGTTGGCCAGGATCCGCCGCGCCTTCATGGCCGACGCCATTCCCATCGGCACGAAATCCTCCTGGTTGGCGTCGGTCGGTATCGACTGCACGCTCCCGGGCGTAGACAGCGCACGGCATTCCGCCACCAGGGAGGCCGCCGTGATCTGCACCATCATGTACCCCGATTCGATCCCCGCGTGCGCGGTGAGAAACGGGGGCAGGCCCTGCGACAAGTCGGGGTTCACCAGCCGCTCGATCCGCCGCTCGGCCACACCCGCCAGCGTCGTCAACGCGATCGCCAGGACGTCGAGCGCCATCGCGACCCCCTGCCCGTGGAAATTACCGCCCGAGACGATCGCGTCGCCCAGGACGAGCGGGTTGTCGGTCGCGGCATTCAACTCGATCTCGACGGTCCGGCCCGCGAATTCGAGGGCATCCCAAACCGGCCCGAGAATCTGCGGCGTGCACCGCAGGCTGTAGGCATCCTGCACCCTTGGGTCCCCATCGCGGTGAGATTCGCGAATCTCGCTGTCGGCCAGCAGGTCGCGGAGCAGTGCCGCCGAGGCAAGCTGCCCCGGATGGGGACGCGCGCGGTGCACCGCCTCCGCGAACGGGTCTGGCGTGCCCCGGAGGGCTTCGAGGCTGGCGGCTGCCGCCGCATGCGCCGACCGCCAGAGGTTCCTGGCATCATGCACAATCAGCGCGAGAATCGCGGTCTGCGCCTGCGTCCCATTGATGAACGAGATCCCTTCCTTTGCCTGGAACTCGATCGGCTCGATGCTGGCTGCGCGGAGCGCCGTGGCGGACGGGAGACGTGAGCCCGGGGCCAGCACTTCGCCTTCCCCAATCAGGGCCAGCGCCACGTGCGCCAGGGACGCCAGGGGCGCCAGGTCACCGCTCGCGCCCACGCTTCCCTGCTCCGGCACCACGGGGTGGATCCGCGCGTTGAGTAGCGCCAGCAAGCGCTCCGGCAGGTCGGGCCGGACTCCGCTGGTCTCCATGAGGAGGACGTTCGCGCGCAGGAGCATCAGCGCCCGGACGATGTCCACGGGAAGCGGGTCTCCAACACCGGCGGCATGACTGATGATCAGGTTGCGCTGGAGACGGCGGACGTCCGCCGCGGGAATGCGGACGTGGGCCAGCTTGCCGAACCCGGTATTAATGCCGTACACGGTGGTCCCGCTGGCCACGACACGATCAACCACCACCCGCGACGCCGTCAGTCGCTGCTTGGCCACGGCGTCAGCCGAAGCCAGCGCGCCATTGCGGGCCACCGCGACCACGTCGGCGATGGTGAGGGACCGGCCGTCGAGCACTACCGGGACTGCCATGAAGGAGAAGATAGACTGGGGCGGGCGGGAAAACAGAAGAGGCAGTCGAGACCGCGACCATAAGTACCAGGAGGGTGGGTACGTGAATTGGGCGGCCCCTCCTGCCTCTTCCCGTACGATCTACTTGTGGATCACGACCAGTTCCGGATTCCCCGGATCCGTCTGGTAACTCCAGTCGAAGATGACGTAGTCCTTGCTCCGGTGCGTGACGCGGAGCGCGCCGTACCGCGCGAACCCGTCGCCGCCGGGCATCTTGAAGACGTAGCCGTAGCCCGGCACCGCGTCGATCGCGGTGGCGGCAAAGCCGGTGAGGGGCGCCACGTCGATCGAGGTGAGATCGGAGATGGGCGCGCTGCCGTAGAGCGCCACGGTGACGCCGGCCCGCTCGGGCACGAACGACACGGTGTCCCCCGCTCCGCGGTAGATCCAGAAATCGATGTCCGTGCGATTGCCATCGGTGACGATGCCGAGTTCCGTGGCGCTGACTTTCGCGTCACCGTTGGCGTCGAGCCAGAACCGGAATCCGGACTTGAGCTGGTTGGCCTGGTACGGGTACATCACCACGTTCCGGGCGTCGGGCCTCGGCGTGTCCCCCCGGATGGGCGACCACGTGCTCTCGAACCCCTCGACGCTCTCGGCCGACACGCCGAAGCAGCGGGGAACGCCGTTCGTGAGTGACGTCACCAGGAACTCGGGCGACACCGTGGTGCCCTCGAGCGCCCACTTGGTTCCGCAGAGCGCCGGGGTCGCGTCAATGTTGAGGCTCGTGCTGTACACCCGGTACCACCGGAATCCGTTCGGCCGGGCCTGAAACGCGTTGTCTGTCCACGCCAGGTGAACCGCCGAATTGAGACTGATTGTCTTGAGCGTGGTCGGGGCCGGGAGCCGCAGGGTCGCGTCGTCGACCTTGACGGTGTTGCTGCGCTGGCTCTCGCCGCCCTGCCGATAGACCGCGGTGACGTAGTACTCGTAGTCCGGGGACCCGAGTTCGTGATAGGTGGGCGAGGTCGTGGTTGCCTTGCGGTCAAACGATCCCGAGGCGCCGGGACGGGAGTACACGCGATACTCGTCGAGGTCCTCGCGGGTGACGGGATCCCAGGTCAGCATCACGCCGCTGGGCGTCGCCGGGTTCCCGCTCGGTTCCACTCGATATGAAAGATTGGTGGGTGTGTCGGTGTCCGGCGCCGTCGTCCGGTCGCACGCCGCCACCGCCAGCAAACCCATAACCAAGAGTCGCGTCCGCATGGTCGCCCTGCCATAGAGGTCACCCTCTACAGTCGCAGGGAGCGTGCCAGCAGCCGCCGACTTGTATGCTGCTTATTTACAATGACTTACGTAACCCGGAAGGTGAAATGTGTCACCTGGAGAGGACGACTAGCGTTTCACGGTCCGCTGGTCGTACTGGAACTTGATGTCGGGCTGGTCCAGCAGCGACACGAAGAAATCGAAGGAGAAATTCCCGTTCGGCGCCTTCACAAAGGCGAAGGTCGCGTGCCATCGACGCAGGTCCCGGTCGAGCCGCAAGACGTGCTGGCCGAATTCCTTGGTGACCATGTTGTACTGCGTGTCCCACGATGCGGACCAGCCGGGGGTCGGCGAGAACGACATGGCAAAGCCAACGGTCCGGTTCCCCGTGGTGGTCGCCACGGGGGTCACGGTCGAAGGGCGCAGGCGGTCAACGTCGAACGTCACGGACATGGAGAATGGCCGCCGGCCGCCACCCATGTTGCTCGCGGACATGCGATCCAGCGCCCCGTGGAAGGGCCCCGAAGAACCTTTGCCGGGAAGCGCGGGCGCCGAGTCCCGCGCGTCCCGGGGCCGCTCGGCGCCTCCCCCCGTGAAGACAGCAATCAGGCCGCGTACGGTATTGGCCGACACGCCGAACCGGGCGGAAATGCGGCCCAGGAACGGGCGAAAGCGGGCCGAGTCGGCACCCACCGCGCCTTCCCAGAGATCGTGGGTGGTCGAGAGGGTGAAACCGGGGAGCAGGTCGCTGGTGAACTGGTTGCTGAGCACGGACGTCTTCCACCCATTCTTGCCCGCCAGCTTCGCCTGCTCGATGTCGTAGTCTATGCCCGATGTCTGTAGGCTCAGGAGCTTCACTTTTCGCGCTTCCGCCTGCCCCGTCGTGTCACCCGGCGGGGGACGGAGCTTCCCTTCGAATGTCTGGTTCAAGCCGAATGACAGCGTGTGGGAGCGAGGGCTCCGGAGGAGCGGCGTCCGCCTGGCGGGGTCGAGCGCCCGCGCATATGCCTCCGGCACGTTCGCCGAGGGCGCGTACGCCCACCGCACGGACGGAGACACGGAATGGCGAATGCGGCTCAGGGGGCCGACGCCGGGAAAGAACCCGAAGAGCGCGGGCGAGACCGACGCCGAGAACGACAGCCGCTTTCCCTGGCTGACGAATTGGCCGTCCGTGTAGCGGTTCCGGAGCAGGAAGGCGCCGCCCGTGCTGTTCTGGATACCGACCGAGGGCTGCAGCTTCCACGTTCGCTGAAAGACGGTGGGCAGGCCGAGGGACGGGTTCCAGTCTATGCTCGTAGTGAAGTCTTCGTTGTAATAGCGCGTCACCGTGCGGGTCGTGTCGGTGGGATCGGGCAGGATCACCGCCGAGCGCCGGTCGCTCACCGAATGGGTAAAGCTGACGGCGTTGGGGACATTCCAGCGCCCGAACCGGAGCGGGGTCCCGAAGCTTACCGCCGTATTCTGGGTGAAGAAGCGGATCGAGTCGGTCGTCGCCAGGCCGTTCACGATGGGCCCCGGGATGGTGCCGCCGTTCTGCTTGGACGTCCGGTCCGTGGTGAGGCCGAATGACGGAGACCAGGTAATGGCCTCCGAGAGGTTGATGGGCGCCGGGGCAAGGGTGAAGCTGGGGAACGACTGCGTCACGACCCCGCTCGACAACTCCTGGCTCCGCGTACCCCCGACGGAAACCTGGCCCCAGTTGAATGTCTTGTTGAAGTTGAGGTTGCTTCGGAGCGTCGCCGTGGCCAGGTAGGGATCGACCGTGTTCTGCTGGACCACTCTCGCGCTGGTGGCGAAGTCCACGTTCGCGTTGAGACGGGTGCGCATGTCGAAGGCCTGCGAGTGCGACCACAGGAGGCGCAATGAGCGCGAATGGGACACCCCCAGCTCATACTGCCGCGTGGCGGCGAGGGAGCCCGTCACGAACTGGTTGAGCCACCGGTACTGGACCTGTCCGTTGAACCCGATCGAGGTGCCGGCATACCAGTCCATGGCCGCCTGGGCGTCGAGATAGTCGCTGAGGACAACGTAGTACCCGATGTTCGAGATGTGGCGACGGTAGCCGGGATTGGTGCGCACCAGGTCATTGAGCCCGAACCGGGGCACGAGAATGCCCGACCGCCGGCCGCGGCGGAGATCCTGAAAAATGAACGGGAGCCATAGCACCGGAACGTCGCGAACGTAGAGCACCGCGGGGCGGGCGACCATCAGGGTGTTGGTCACCCATTTCACCCGCGACGCGCCGAAATGGTAGTCCGGGAGCGGCAAGTCGCTGCTGGTAACGGTGCTGCGATCGGCGTACACCCGGGTAGACGCGGAGTCGATGGTGAGGTGTCCGCGCAGGAACCAGCCCACACCCGCCTGGTTCACGCGGGTCAGCGCCTCGGCCACGATCCCGCGCCGTTCGCAGGTGTCATAGCGCATGCCCTCCCCGACGAGCACGGTGCCCTCGCTGAAAAGCTTGGGCTCTCCCATCGCGTCGATGCGACAGTTTGACTGCTGAAAGTGGACGGAGTCTGCTTCGAGCGTGCTCCCTTCCCGCTCGATCATGGCACGACCGGTCAGGTCGATCTGCCGGGAATCCGCGTGAAATGTCAGGCTGTCCGCGGCATAGCGGGTGGAGCTGAAGCCGGGACGCTTGAGCAGTTCCTGGATCACGGAGTCGGGCGCGGGGATGGCGCGTGCCGGCTGGGTGGGAATCCCCATGCGCCGGGCCGCGGTCGTGTCGATCGGCCCGGGCGCCGAATCCGGGCGAGGGACCCGCGGGCCGAGGCTCGTGTCCCGAACGAGCGGGCGCGTCGGGAGGCCCGGGCGAATCGGCGTGCCCTGCGCACCAGCGGTCCCGGCCGCTCCGCAGAGAAGCGCCACCAGCAGCAGCGCACCTGCGGCGCCGGCATCCGCATCGGGCTCCTTTTTCCGGCGGGATACCAGTCGGGCGAGGATGATTCCCACCTCGTAGAGCAGCACCAGCGGCACCATCATCGTGAGCATTGTGAGCGCGTCGGGCGTCGGCGTCACGATGCCAGCGATGAGGGCGGCGATGACGATCCAGTAGCGGCGGTTCTTGCTGAGGAATGCCGGCGTGACCACGCCGAGGGCTGCCAGCAACATGATGACCAGCGGCAGCTGGAATGCCAGCCCGAAGGCCAATACCAGCTGGGCCGCGAACCCGACGTAGGCGTCCACCGTGATGATCGGCTCGATGTCCGCACGCTGGAATCCGAGCAGGATCTTGAACGCCGCCGGCAGGACCCACTCGTATGCGAGCGCCGCGCCCGCGGCGAACAGCACCAGGCTCGAAAGGAGCACGGGCACCAGGAACCGCTTTTCCCGCTTGAACAGCGCCGGCGAGAAGAACGCCCACGCCTGCCATACCAGGACCGGCGCCGCGAGCACGAGACCAACGAGCACGGCCAGCTTGATGGTGATGACGAACGCGTCGGTGGGGTGCGTCATGTAGAGCCGGCCCTGCGGCAGGAACGGCGCGATCGGCCGCTTCAGGAGCCCGAGCAGGTCGTAGCGCTGGACCAGCCAGAACCCGATGAGCGTGCCCACCAGCAGCGCCAGCAGGCTCCACAGGATCCGCCACCTGAGTTCTTCCAGGTGGTCGAGAAAGGGCATTTCGGCCCGCGTTTCTTCTTTCGGCATCAGCGTCCCGGGAGGCCCGGGGAGCTCAGCGACCCAGCCCCTGCAGCCTGTCGCGAGCCAGCGTCGCTTCGTCGGACCGGGGGTAGGCGGCGGTGACCCGCATGAAAAACGTGCGGGCCGCGGCCTTGTCGCCTTTTCGCTCGGCCATCATGCCGAGCTTGTACAGCGCGGAGGGTGCGCGGGACGAGTTGGGAAACGTCTTCTGCACGAGCTCGTAGGCGAACTGCGCGGAATCGGCATTCGTGGCGTTCCACGACTCGCCAATGAAATACAGGGCGTCGGCGGCGCGCTCGTGGTTGGGATACGTCGAGAGAAGTGTCTGGAAGCCGAGCCGCGCGGTCTGCGGACTCCCGCGTCGGAGTTGCTGGATGGACACCTCATACAGCTGGTCCGGGCCCGGCGTGCCCGGCGCGTTGGCCCCGGCCGCGCCGGTGTCCGTTGCTGCCCGGGCCGAGGTGACGGCCTGGCTCCGCGCCTCGATCTGGCCGCGAAGGTCGGTGAGACGCTGCTGGCTCTGCCCCGTGAGCTCCTGCACCTGCACCAGCTGCCGCTGGATTTCCGTCAGGTCGCTGCGAATGTCGCCGCGGAACGCGACCAGGCGGTTTTCCTGGAGCGCGAGGGAATCCAGGATACGGCGCTCGAGCTGAAAAATGCTGTTCAACAACACGGCCCGCGCCGAATCGGCGCGGGCCGTTTCCTGCCGCAACAACTTCACTTGCGTCTCGACGCGGTTGACGTCGCTCTGGCGCGCACAGGCGCCCAAGGCGACCACGACGAGGAGCGAGCGGGCTGTTCGCCTCACCTCAATCAGGGCCGGCGCAATGCCCCGCCGCCGGCGGTGACGGTAAACTCGCCGCGCCGGTTCGCCGCCCACGCATCTTCGGTATGACCAGGGTTCGCCGGCGATTCCTCGCCCATGGACCGCGTGCCGATGCGGGACGGACTGATGCCGCGGGTGGTGAGGTACTGCTTCGCGGAGATCGCGCGCCGGTTCCCCAGCGCGAGGTTGTACTCGTCAGACCCCCGCTCGTCGGCGTGACCGGCGATCTCGACGCTGAGACCAGGGTTTGCCTGGAGGACGCGGAGCTTCTCGTCGAGCATGCCGGCGTCTTCACCGACGCGAATGTCGGCCTTGTCGAAGTCGTAGTGGACCGCGCGCGCGATCATCGCCTTCACCGCTTCGGTTTCCCGGGAGATGGTGCCAAGCGAGTCGGACTCCCGCTGGCGGCGGACTCGTTCAGACTCCTGCGAGGACCGCGCGATGCTGTCGCGCCTGGCCTGCTCGCGAGCGGCGGCATCCCGATCCGCCTGTTCCCGGCGGCGGGCTGCGTCGATCGAATCCTGGTTGACGGTCTGGACCGGGGCGGGCGCTGCGGCGGGTTTTCCGCCACACGCGGCGGCCACGATGAGCGCGGCGACGGTGGCGTAAACGGGAAGGGCAAGACGCATAGTCACTTCCGATCTGTTGAGGTGGTTATGGGCTGATCCGCTGAGACCACGCGGGCAGCCGTGCTTCTCCAATTCGGGTCACCTGACGCACACGGCCCGTATCGAGATCAATGATCCAGATTTGCCGGGAGCCCGTACGGTCGGAGACAAAAGCGAGATGCTGGCCGTCCGGCGCCCACGTAGGGTCTTCGTTCCGCCCAGCGCTGGTCAACTGGCGCACTCGGCGTGATGCCACGTCCATCACGAACACCTGCGGGCTGCCGGCGACGTCGCGATGAAACGCGACGCTGAGACCGTCGGGTGACCATTCCGGCGCGTTAGAGCTGCCCGTCATGCCGTAGTCGAACGGCGCGAACAATTCCTGGCCGGTCCCGTCGGCCGCCATGACGTAAATCTGCGGCAACCCGGGGCGCGTGGATACGAAAGCTATACGGCGCCCGTCAGGACTGAACGTAGGTGACAGGTTATCCGAAAACCTACCTACGGTCAAGCGTTGCAAGCAACAGTCGGACGCGAGGTTATACGTATAGACGTCGGTCCCTTCGTCGCTGGATCGGCTGAACGCCAGGGTCGCACCGTCTGGCGAAAACGCCGCCGTGTAGTTCAGGAACTGACTGGTGGGCGGAACGAGCCGGCGCTCGCCGGTGACCAGGTCCATCAGGTAGATGGGCCCACGCCCAGCCTGGAATTCCGTGTACACCAGTCGGCGCCCTCCGGGTTCCCATCCGGGCGAAAGCGCCGTCATCCCCTCGGACGAGACCGGAAGCATGGCCGCCCCGTCCAGGTCAACCCGGTACGCCCGTCCCCGCTGGATGAACACCAGCCGCGTGGCGGAGACACCCGCCGTCCCGGCCGCCACCCGCACGACCTCGTCGCTCACCCGGTGCACCGCCATGCGGAACGCCGGGTCGGTGACCGTGCCCTGCGGCACCGAGAGCTGCCGACGGATCGTCTCGCCCTTCACGTCGTACACCGTCGCCGCCACGGCGCCGGTCGTGTCGTTGCGCCAGACATTGACCGCGTAGTCGGCGCCGAGGGCGGCATACAGGGGGTAGTTCACGAACAGTTCGAGCGGGGCGGCGGTAACACCAGTGGCAGTGGGACGGGGGCCCGCGGCACCGGGCGACAGCAGGCCGACGCTCAAGGAGTCACCTCCGGGCAACGAGATCAGCTCGAACCGGTCACTGTAGTCGAGGTCCCGCAGCAGGATGGCGCGCGTCGAGTCGAGCAACTCGGTGTGTTTTCCCCCCAGCACAAGGACGCCGGGCCTCAAGCCCGGCGTGTAGGTAATCCCGATGCGGACGCCACGGTCCGCCGGCACGGTATCCTGGGCTCGGGCGGCCGCCGTAGTAGTGAGAGCCGCGAGGATCGCCAGCGGTGCGGACCGCCACACCCGGGGAATCATCTCGCGGCCGACGGGTTAAAGAAGAAACTCACCGGGAGCACATCGGCGGGATACCCGTCCGGCAGCTGGCCGAACGCATGCGCCGTGCTGGCGGCTTCCACGGCTCCCTGGGCCTCAAGATCGAACGCGAAATTCCCCGACCGCCGCACGAACTGCAGGCCCGAGACCGATCCATCCCGGTGCACCAGGAACAGGACCTCCGCCTGCAGGATCACGTTCTCGGTGGGACGCTGCCAGCGCCGATAGACCTGGGCTACGAGGTTTCGGAGATACTCGGGGAACGGAAACTCGACCCCGCTCGTCTTCACCGTGGCCACATCGGAGCCGGTGGACGGCTTCTCGCCGGGGGCGGGCGCCACGTTCGGCGTCGTCCGGGGGGCTGGCTCACGCTTGACGTCGGGCTTGGCTTCCTTGGGTGGCGGGGTCTTGGCGACCGAGGTCTTCTTCGGCTGGACGACCTTCTTCGGAACCGGCACCGGCTGGGCCGCCGGGCGCTCGACGGCTTCGGGAGCCCGCTTCGCCGCCGGGTCGGGCAAGGGAGCCGCGACCAATTCCACCTTGTAGACCGGCGGCGGCAGTCGTCGCGGAGTGGCCCCCGGCATCCAGATGGCCGCCCCGGCCAGCACGTGGAGCGCCATGGTGGCGGCCCACGCGAGCGCGTCACCCGTGAGGGAACGCGACGCCGACTGGCGGCGCGGATGCCTCACTGCTGGATCTCCTCCTCTTCCGCGACAAGGCCGATATCGTTGACCCCCGCCGCGCGCATCGTCGCGAGGACGCGCACGACCTTGCCGTAATCCACCCGCCGGTCGGCGCGGAGATACACACCGCGCGCGCCGCGCGAGGTGGCCAGGGCGGGAAACGCAGCCCGGAAATCGTCGAACGTGAGCGGGGCTTCGTCCACGAAAATCCGGCCGGCCTGGTCAATCGAGACCACCAACCCTTCCTTGGGCTGGATCGGCCTGGCCTCGCCACGGGGCAACTGCACGTCCACCCCGCCCTGCATGATCGGCGCGGTGATCATGAAGACGATCAACAGCACGAACGCCACGTCCACGAGCGCGGTCACGTTGATGTCCGCGTTCGGCAACAACCGGCGCCCGCTCCTCAAGCCGCCGAGCATGCCTAGAGCCGCCCCTCCCGGGCCATGGTGCCGATGATCTCGTAGGCGAACCCCTCGAGTTCTCCTTCGTACACCCCGAGCCGGCTCACGAATATGTTGTAGGCGATTACCGCCGGAATTGCGACCGCGAGCCCCGCAACGGTCGTGACCAGCGCCTCGGCTACGCCCGGCGCTACCGCTCCGATGTTGCCGGACCCGTGCGTGGCAATACCGATGAACGCATCCATGACCCCGAGCACCGTCCCGAGCAGCCCGAGCAGCGGACTTATCGATCCGATGGTCGCCAGCCACGGTATGAGCCGGGCGATCAGGTCGCGTTCCGCCGCGATCTCCTTGGCAAAGACCATGCGGAGTACTTCCACCTGGGTGGCGGTCAGGGCGGTCGTCGGCCGGGCGAGCGCCCCGCTGGGACGCTCGCCGCCGCCGCCCGCCGTCGGAAGGCCGGTGCGATTCAAGTCAGAGAAGAAATTCACGCCCTCGCGGAGGAGCCGGGCATAGGGAGAACCCGGGAGCTTCATGGCGGCGTGGTAGGCCTCCTGCAGGGTCCCGGTGCGCTCGAGCTCGGCGAACAGGCGGTCCCCCTGGCGCCGCACCCGGCGGAATTGCCACCACTTCAGCACGATCAGGAACCAGCTGAAGACGGAGAAGACCCCGATAACGACGAGGACAACCTTGGTGGCGGTGCTGGACGTGGCGACCAGCTCCCAGGGAGTGGTCGGAATCGCCTTTCCCACCTGGAGGAGCATCACGCGGCCGCCTGCGAGGACATCCAGTCGTAGGTACGGCGGAGGCCCTCGGCCAGGCTCACCTCGGGCACCCATCCCCATACGCGCGAGGCGCGCGCCGGGTCTACCGCGCTCCGGCGCAGTTCGCCGGCACGAGCCGGCGCATGACGCACCGGCGCGCGCTTGCCCGTCGCATCCAGCAGGGTGGCAACCAATCGATTCACGCTGATCTCCTGTCCGGTTCCGATGTTCACGGCTACATCGTCGAGGAATCGCAACGGTGGTACGGGTTGGGTGGACGCGAGCAGGTTCGCTCGGGCCACGTCGCCGGCATAGACGTAGTCCCGCGTTTGCTCTCCATCGCCATACACGGTGAGCCCTTCCCCGTTCCGCACCCGGCTGCTGAATATGGCCACCACGCCGGCTTCGCCGTGCGGATTCTGCCGCGGCCCGTAGACGTTGGCATAGCGGAGGTTCACCACTTCCAGCCCGTACAGCTGGGCGTAAGCGGTGAGGTAGTACTCCGACGCGAGCTTCGAGACGCCGTACGGAGAGACCGGCAATTTCGGGGCTTCCTCCGGGTGCGGCAGGCGATCGGATTCGCCGTACACGACGCCGCCGGACGAGGCGAAGACCACGCGCCGCACGCCACCCGCCCGGGCGCCCTCGAGCAGGTTGAGCAGGCCGTCCAGGTTGATGCGCGCGTCCCGTCGCGGGTCGGCCACCGACACGCGCACGTCCATTTGGGCCGCGTGATGATTGAGAATGTCGAAGCCCGAAGCGGCAACGCTGCGTGCTTCATCAGAGCAAATGTCGCACCGGACGAACCGCACGCCCTTCGGCATGTTCTCGATCCGCCCCGACGACAGGTCGTCAATCACGGTCACGTCGAACCCGAACTCGACGTAGCGCTCCGCGATGTGGGACCCGATGAACCCCGCGCCGCCGGTCAGCAAGACGCGGCGCGTCATTCGTCGTGCTTCTCCGGTTCGGAGGGCGCCGGTTCACCGCCCAGCTCGAACAGGTAGCGGATCGTCTCCGCTAGCTGGGCGGGGTGGCCGTTGCCGGCGGCGGCCCGCAAGCGCGTGGAGGGACCGTGCAGGAACTTGTTCATGAGCGCCTTGGTGAGGTGTTCCACCCGCTCGCGGTCGGCGGCGGGCAGGTGGTCCAGCTTTCGCAGGGCCCGCGCCAGTTCCGCCGTTCGCAGTTCTTCCATGCGGTCCCGCAGGGCGCGCACGGAATCCACCACGCCACGGCCGGCGTACCACTCCCAGAAGAAGTCCACTTCCTCGTCCACGATCCGCTCGGCCGCGGGGAGGGCACGCTTGCGTTCGCCGATGGTCTGCGCGGCGACCTCCTGGAGATCGTCGATGTCGTACAGAAAAACGTTGTCCAGCTTCCCGACCTCGGGGTCTACGTCGCGCGGAACGGCAATATCCAGGATGCAAAGGGGCCGCCCGTTGCCACGCGCGCGGATCGCGGCGCCGACCCGCTCGACCGTGACAATGGCATGCGGTGCCGCCGTCGAGCAGATGACCAGGTCCATGTCCTTGAAGAGGGGCCACGCGTGATCGAGCTCCACGGCCTGGCCGCCCAGCCGCGAGGTGATCTGCAGGGCGCGATCCATGTTCCGGTGGGCCGCGACCGTCGGCAGGACGCCCTCTCCTACCAGGAGGGTGATCGCGAGCTCGGACATGTCGCCGGTGCCGAGCACGAGCCCGCGTTTGCCCGCCAGGGCGCTGAAGATCTTCTTGGCGAGGTCAACGCACGCCGAGGGCACGGATGCCGAGCCCGTGCCGAGCGTGGTTTCCGACCGCACCCGGCCGCCCGCCGTCAGCGCCGACTGGAACAACCGGTGCAGGATCGGGCCGGAGAATGGCTTGGCCATGTCCCAGGCATCACGGACCTGGCCCTGGATCTGCGATTCCCCCACCACCAGGGAATCAAGACCGGCCGCAACGCGAATCAGGTGCCGCGCGGCGTCGCGATCCCGCAATACATACGCATACGAATCGACCGGCTGGCCCGTCCGCGCGGCTGCCCGGCTCCAGACCTCGTCCAGGATCGGCGACCCGGGATCCGCGAGATAGAACTCGGTGCGGTTGCAGGTCGTCAGCAGGGCGACGCCGGAACCACCACCGGCCGCGGCGAGGTCGGCCACCACCTGGGGAACGTCGCGTTCGGGCCATGCCAGGCGCTCCCGCACCTCGATCGGCGCGGTGCGATAGCTCAGCCCGATGACCATCAGGCCCGGTGTCGTTCCGTCGGCGTGGCTGGCCATGGCTACAGGAACCGGCCGCCGGCGCCCGCGACGAAAAGCACCAGGTAGGTCGTCGCCACCGCGAAGAACCCGAGGACCGATGCCAGCGCCGCGCGGCGACCTTTCAGGAAGCCCCGAAACCGGAGTGCCGCGATCGTGCCGAGGATCATCCAGGACAACAGGCCCCAGACGAGATGCGCCGAACGCGCTCCCCCGGTGGAGGCGGCCTGCCCGAGGTACCCCGCGGCGAGAACGATGCCAATGGTGAGTACTGGAAAGCCCACGACCAGCGCCAGGTGATTCAGCCGGTCCAGTTGCTCGAGTGGCGGGAGGAACTGGAACAGCACGCCAAACTGCCGCCGCTTGAGCACCCGGTGCTGGACCAGGTACAGGGCGGCGGCGGCGAATGACAGGGCCATCAGGGCGACGCCGAGCAGGCTCGAGCCGGCGTGAATGACAAACCACGCGCCGTCTTCCCGGGGGGACAGGGGCGCGGGCCCGAACCCGCTCGCCAGGGCCGCGGCCATGACCCCAACGACCAAGGGCCCCGCTACCAGGGCGATGGCGTTCTCGCGCGTGAGCCACTGGATGCCGAGCGCCAGCAGGCCCAGCAGGAACGCCAGCGAAGAGAGAGACGGGGCCACGCCGGCCAACGGAAGCGAACCAGACGCCCGGACGTAGGCCATGAGCCCGGCGAAGTGGGCGACAACGGCGACGCCCGTCAGGACGAGGGGAACCGAGCCGGGTGCGGGAGCTTCGCGGAGCTTGAGAAAGGGAACGGCGACGACGGCAACCGTGAGACCGTAGCAGGCCAGCGCAACAAAATGGAGTTGTGTGAACACACGGCCCAGCCCGCGAGGGGCTTTACGACGGCATCTTGCGAATGAGTCGCACGGGTGCGCCCGGCCGGAGCCCCAGGTCGCCGACCTTGGTCACGACGCCCGACGCGGATCGCTGCCGCACGTGTACGATCTGCAGGATGCCAACCTGCTGGAGCGGCGTTTCCGCGGATGCCCCGGGCGGATTCGGCTTCAGCACCTCGAACACGTCGCCGAGGCTGACGCCGTCGTTCCGGCCCTTGTCGATGAACAGGACGGCCTGGTCCGCCGGCAGCTGGTGCGAATCGCGCCCGACGATCACCGCGCCCATCAACCCATTCTCGATGGGCGAGGGCCCGGCGGACCCCTGGGTGCGGAACGGTTCGAGCGGCATGGCGACCTGGTCCGTCGCCACGCGGGACCACTGCGAGAGGATGTCCGCCACGACGCGTCGCCCCACCACTTCCCGCACCCGGACCATGCCGGTAGGGATGACCCCCCGCCCCCATCGGGGCACTTCCCGGCCCAGTGTCGCGACCAGGAGTGAGTCACCGATGTGATAGGACGAGCCTTCCGGCGCCTTGAGTTCAATCGACTCGAAGATCCGCGCCGACGTGATACTGGTCAGGCTTCCCATGGTTGCCTTGCCCGAGGCGCCAATGACCTCGGCCCAAGGCAGCTGGTCTTCCTCGGTAAGGAACCCCGAGCCGTAAAACTGGCCTGGAAGCACGCCGCGGGGCCTGGTGGACGCGCTACCGGTAAAGCCGGATGCGCGTCGCGAAGCGGCCCGACTCGTGAAGACCGTCGGAGTGCCTTCGCCCGGAGGGGGCGGCGGCGGCAATTCGGAAGCCGCAACCGACGGACGCTCGACTGCCGGAGCAGAATCAGGAGTGGCAGGCGGCGGGCCGGCCATTGGCTGGGCGACGACGGTGTCGCCTGGCGCAGGCGGCTGCACCGTAACGCGTTCGGCGGAGCCCGTATCGCCGGGCTGAGCCGCTACCGGCTCCACCTGCGCGGCGATTTCCACGCCGGCGCCAAGCTGGAGCTCCTCACCGGGATAGATCCAGTGAGGGTCCTCGACCACCATGGTGTTGAGACGGTAAATCGCCGGCCACATGAGCGGATCGCCCAGGTAGCGCTCGGCAAGTGTCCAGAGAGTCTCACCCGTTTGGACGACGTGTGTCCGTCCCTGCGGATCCTGAGCCTCGGCCCGGCCCACAACGAGGGCCAGACCGAGCGCCGCAAAGGTCAGGTTAGAACGGCAGGTCATCATCCTCCTCATCGAGCGCCTCGGGAAAGTCGTCGAATGACTCGGACTTTGCTTCGGCGACGGCCGGCTGAACCGCGCGCCCCCCACCCCGCGGGGACTCCGCGCCGTTATCCGCCCCACCCTTGCCTCCGAGCATCAGCACCTCGTCGGCATTGATCTCGGTGCTGTACCGCGTCTTTCCCTCTTTGTCTTCCCATGTCCGGTACTCGATTCGCCCGCTCACGTACACGCGATCGCCCTTCTTCATGTACTTCTCGGCGATGTCCGCGAGACCCGTGCCCTTCTTGTTATTCCACAGCACCACGCGGTGCCATTCGGTCTTTTCTTGGCGTTCGCCGGCCTGGTTGTTCCACTGCCGGCTGGTGGCCACTGACAGTGTCGCTACCCGCGCCCCATTTGCTGTGCTCCGGACCTCCGGGTCTGTCCCCAAATTTCCGATCAACATGACCTTGTTCAGACTGCGGCTCACAAAGACCTCCGAAGACCTGGTGTGGGACCCGGACGGCGGAAACTATAGGGGCTTTAAGTCCTTTTGTCAACCAAAGATACGCGATTAGGACCGTATTATTTCGGACCTTTTTGGGGCCCAATTCGGCGGGTCATTATGACCGCATCCTCAGGTGGCCGGTCGTAGTACCGGGCCCGCCTTCCCTGCTCCTCAAACCCGAACTTTCGGTAGAAGGCCTGGGCCTCCTCGTTCGCGGCCCGGACCTCCAGGTAGACAATCCGGCCCCCGACGGCATAGAACCCCGCGAGCGCGGCCTCGAGAATGCTCCCGGCTACTCCCCGCCGCCGATGGTCGGCGTGGACGGCGAGGTTCAGGACCTCCGCCTCGTCAGCAGCCACCCGTCCAAAGAGATAGGCGATCACGTGCCCCCGGAACTCGACCACCCAGGACGTGTCGTTGAAGAGGTTGACGAAGAACGACTGCGGCCAGGGGTCGGAAAAAGAAACCCCTTCGATCTCCAGGATATCCTGGAGATCCACCTCAGCCGCCCGTCGCACCCGGAAGGGCACGTCCATGCGTTCGCTCCCATCGCGCCTGGGCCTCGGCGGGCCGGCCGTACGAGGGTTCCCACGTCGCCCGGTCGGCGACGCGCGTGGCCACACCAGCCTCGATCAGCTCGATCAGCATGCTCGCCCTGGGCGCGCCGGCCGGAGGCTCGACGTGGGACCGGCCCGTCCACCGCAGGATCTCCGATGCATGCGCCCGGGTGCCGTCCCCGATCGCGAGGCGTGCCACGACGCCGTCCGATGCCAGCTGGGCCACCGTGGTCAATGTGGGCGGCACAACGACTCGCACGCCATTCGTGAAATCACACACCGCGGCGTACACCTCGCCGCGCAGGGCATCGTACAGCGCCGCGACCGGCCCCGGCGCCACGTGGGAGCCGAGCAGCGCGGTAGCGATCAGGGAAGGCGCGGTGAACAGCGCGACATCCGGCCGCTGGCGCAGGATTCCCAGCGCGGTCGCGAAGGCGATCCGCAAACCGGTAAAACTGCCGGGGCCGTCGGCCACGATCATCCCGGAAATGTCTCTCCACGATGCGCCCGCGAGGTGGAGCGTTTCCTCTATGGCGGGAACGAAATCGGCCGCGTGCCGGCGCTTGCCGATGATCACTTCCGCCGCGGGAGACCCGGGGGTTCCCACCGCCACGCTACCGACGTCGGTGGCGGCATCCAGTGCAACGAACAGCGTCACGTGACATGCTCCAGCTGCCGCAGTTCCGGCCGAGCCGCGTGGGAAAGGCGGACGTGGACGTTTGGGTCGGGGGCGAAATGCCCGGCGCGTTCCGGCCACTCGATGAGGGTGAGGCGGGAGCGGGCCGCGAGCGCGGCGAGGTCCAGGTCCAGGGCCTCGTCCGGACGCCGAAGCCGGTAGCAGTCCACATGGGCGATCGTGCCTTCGGGGGACGCATACTCGTGTACCAGCGCGAACGTCGGGCTCCGCGCCGGTGTCGCCCCGGCAGCCCGGGCAATCGCCTGGACCAGCGTGGTTTTCCCCGCGCCGAGGTCTCCGCTCAACCACACCACGGCTCCGCTCGGCAGCGACCGCCAGAGGTCCAGTGCCTCGCGGTCGATATCCGCGAGCGAGACGTCTCTAGCCACGCCGCCGCCGCTTGGGCAGGGCCCTTTGGCCCATGCCCTGCGGAGAGCGCCGCACGGGATCGGCGCTGGCCTTGAGCTCGAACAACTGGTCCCTGAGCCGGGCGGCCGTTTCGAAATCCAGCTCGGCGGCCGCCTCGCGCATCTGCTGTTCGAGCGACGCAATCAGCGTCTCACGATCCTCGTGGCTCGCGGGTACGAGCCGCGTCGCCGTGGGCGCCTGCTCGGAGCGCGCGTCGGCCACGCGGGTCGAGAACCGGACTTCTTCCACCGATTTCTCGATGGACAGCGGCGTGATGCCGTGCTTGATGTTGAACTCGATCTGCGTCTTCCGGCGCCGGTCCATTTCGGCCAGTGCGCGTTCCATGGAGCCGGTCATTCGATCGGCGTAGAGAATGGCCCGGCCCTCGACGTTCCGCGCGGCGCGGCCCACGGTCTGGATGAGCGACCGATCTGATCGGAGAAACCCTTCCTGGTCCGCGTCGAGAATCGCGACCAACGCTACCTCGGGCAGGTCGAGTCCTTCGCGGAGCAGGTTGATGCCCACCAGCACGTCGAACTCACCGAGGCGCAAGCCACGGATGATTTCCATGCGCTCGATCGCGTCCACGTCCGAGTGCAAGTAGCGCACGCGCACGCCCACCTGCTGGAGGTAGTCGGTGAGGTCTTCCGACATCCGCTTGGTGAGCGTCGTGACCAGGACCCGGAACCCCTTCCCGGCAACCGCGCGGATTTCGGCCAGCAGGTCATCCACCTGGCCTTTCACCGGGCGGACTTCAACTGGCGGGTCTGTTAGCCCGGTGGGCCGGATGATCTGTTCGACCGCGACGTTGTTCGACAGCGCCAGCTCCCGATCGCCCGGCGTGGCCGAGACGAAGAGCATGCGCGGCACGATGGCCATGAACTCGGTCATGTTGAGCGGGCGGTTGTCGAGCGCGGACGGCAGCCGGAACCCGTATTCCACAAGCGTCGTCTTCCGCGAGCGATCGCCCTCGAACATGCCGCCGATCTGCGGCAGGGACACGTGCGATTCATCGAGCACTGTCAGGAAGTCGGCCGGCAGGTAGTCCAGCAGGCACGCCGGGCGTTCGCCTTCCTTCCGGCCGGACAGGTGCCGGCTGTAGTTCTCGATTCCGGCGCACGTGCCCACTTCCATCATCATGTCGATATCGAAGTTGGTGCGGCTCTCGAGCCGCTGGGCTTCGAGGAGCTTTCCCGCCGCGCGGAGTTGTTTCAGCCGCTCGTCCAGTTCGGTGCGGATGGCCTTGATGCCCCACTCCAGCGTGTCCCGCTGGACTACGTAGTGGGTCGCCGGGTAGAGCGCGCACCGCTCCAGCTGGGCGATCACCTTCCCGGTGAGCGGGTCGATCTTGGAAATCTTCTCGACCCGGTCTCCCCAGAACTCGATGCGGACGGCCTGCTCTTCGTAGGCGGGAAACACTTCCACCGTGTCGCCGCGGACCCGGAACGTGCCACGTTCGAACGCGACGTCGTTCCGGCTGTACTGCACCCGCACCAGCTCTGTCAGCACGGCATCACGTGCCCGGTCTTCACCCACGGCGATGGTCACCAGTGACTGCCGGTACTCGATCGGGTCGCCGAGGCCATAGATGGCGCTCACGGTCGCGACGATGATCACGTCGTCCCGTTCCATGAGGCTCGACGTGGTACGCAGTCTCAGCGACTGGATGTCTTCGTTGATCGAGGCGTCTTTCTCGATGTAGGTGTCCGTCGTGGGGACGTACGCCTCGGGCTGGTAGTAGTCGTAGTACGAGATGAAATACTCGACGGCATTGTGCGGGAAAAACGTCTTGAGCTCGCCATACAGCTGGGCGGCGAGGGTCTTGTTGTGGGAAAGAACCAGCGTCGGGCGGCCGTACTTCTCGATGACGCTCGCGATGGTCACGGTCTTGCCGGAGCCGGTGACGCCGAGGAGCGTTTGATACTTATCGCCGCGCGCCAGCCCGGCGGTTAGCTGGGCGATGGCGCGGGGCTGGTCGCCCGCGGGCTTGAATGGGAGTTGGAGATCGAAACCGCTCACGCCGTGAAAACTAGCGCTGGAATGACCTCGCTGTAAAAACATCCAACACTACTAACCTATCTGGAGCCGAAAACCGTTGGAGCGAGCGAGATCTGAACGGGGAGCGGCCTAGCTCCGCAACGAGTAGCTCAGGATGGTACTAAGCATGCGATTCCGCGAGCCGGGTGCCAGAGGCATTGTCGAGAAGCCATGCGTGTACCGGATCTGCAGGGTCCACCGTTTTTGGGACCCAACGTTGGCAAGGCCTGCGCTGATGACGCCGCCAACGTCAAGCGGCGGGGCGATGTTCAGGTTACGGTAGCAGGGGAACCACCTCGACGCTCCGCCATTGCCCCCCAGATTCTCGATACAGTACACCTCTTTTGCCGGTGCAATGCCGACAGCCAGGAATGGCCCATTCTTGCCAACCTTTTCGCCAAGCCTGATCAGAGCAGAAACCTCGAAATACCCCGCGCTGGCCGAGGGCGTCCCTAGATCGCCTCCCCCGTGCCCCTTGATCACGAAAGAGGCCTCGGTCACGAATGTCCAGCGTGGTCCGACTTCGAGATTGACGTATGGCCCGGCGCGGAACCCGGGGGCCAAGTCGAACCACCCCGATTTACAGGTTGTTTGCGAACCCGACGGATTGAAGCACCCAGACCAAGTAGCGGTTGAAATTGTCGGGCCGAACGATACGCCTGTCTGCACGCGGCGATGGGACTGCTCTTGAGCGCTGGCCGTCAGGGGGCCTCCGCCTGCCGCAAGCGCCGCAAGCACAATCCACCCTTTGGACTTGCAAATGGCTAACAGGAACCCTCTTCGTTCGTACTGATGTATAGGTTGGCATTGGCTGTCTGATTATCACTGGAACCCACGTCCAAATAGAGCAGACCGGACAGGTCGCCCCCAGCTATTGACTCGCCACCTCCTGAGAGAACGCCGGACCATGTGTAGCTGTAGGGAGGAAGCCCGCCGTTGACCGCGGCGTACCAGGTACAGCTCTGGTAAAACGGTATCTGACTCGGTCCGCTGATCCCAGCAGTGAGCTCCGACACCTGCCAGCACCCCTGCCCATCGCCTACACAGGGATATACCGCGCCAAGATCCACCCAGATTCCGCCGATTCCACTGAACCAGGATACCGTCGAATCCTGTGGTGGGCCTCCGCGCAGGATCCCCGCGAGCCTGACCTTATTGGGACTCGAGGAACTGTCTGTGATAACGAAGAACGGGCCGCCGCTGTCCCCTCCCTTGCTCCATGCTCCAGTCACGTACTCGCAATAGAGATACTTATTGTTGTAGCCGGGCCCGACTTCGTGCTCAACGCAAGTGTCGGTAATAGTCCCTTGGGTCCACCCAGTCGTCCGACCGACCTTGTTAACGGTCAGTCCAGCCCACGCGCCGTAGAGAAACGTTGAGGTTATTTCGAAACGGGGGTCGTTAGCGTTGACATCTAGATACTGGCCGTAGCCGTTGACACCAGGTGTCCCCGCAGGGCGGGCAATGTACCCCACCTCGTACGATACGCCGCTCTTGAAACTGAAAGCCGCCGCATCGCTCCACCTGCAGGAGTGGTGCGGCTCAAACCCGCTGCAATCCGAGAAGCCTACGTCCGCCACCTCGTGACCTAACTCATTGTCAGCGACGTAGGAGAGCAAGGGTTGGTACATCTCGGCGTCGTCCGGGTCATAGGCATCCTCGCTGCAATGAGATGCAGTTACGAAGACGGGATACCCATAGTTCGTCCAGCCGGTAAAGCCTAGCGTGCACGCATAGCCAAGACTGAAAATGGATATCTGGAAGCCGCCATCCACCGGGCGCGACTTGAATTCCCGCAGCGAATCCGATCGTGGCACCGGGCGCTGACCCACCGTAACCCGTAGGGCGCCAGCGGGGACGTCACGCCCGATAGCATCAGTCTCAAACCTGGAGACGCTCGCCTGATCACGGACCACTAGCTTCACTCGGTTCAGCCTCTCGTCGATGTCGAGCCACGAGACGTCATCCTCACCGAGCACGGGCCTCAACGCTCGCTGCCAGGCCCTTAACGACATCCAATCGTAGGATGCCTGCCGTACAACAATGGCCCTCGCAGTCTTACCGAGATCCCGTTGAATGCTATCGGCCCACCGCTGTGCTGCTGGTCGCTGGTCGGGATCAGTCAGCCAAACGACGGGCGTGCCGTTCTCATTGAAGTAGAACCCTCCGAAGCCCGGAATTCGCTCCTTCGCGAGTTGTTCAAAGACATCGTCGATCGTCGGCTGTGGAACCCCAACCATGGGCAACACCGCCTCCGGTCGGGACAAGATTGCGGCGACGCGCGGGGACGGACGCGTCGCCTCTTCGGCACAGGCCCCAAGGAACAAGGGCGCCAGTACGAACAATGTCCCGAACCTCGCCAAGCGCATGACGGCCTCCCACGGCGACCGTACGACTACAGGGACGCTGCAGGTGAGCCCAAGCTAGGATGTTCCTGGCGTTGGTCAATACGGGAAACACCTGACTGCCGGGGGGGGCATGCTGGGACTGCCTGAATGACGCTTGTGTCCGTAACCGACTGGGTAGCGCCTGCCTAAAACCGGCCGCTCATTCTCCGGGACCGGGAGCACTCTCACGCCGTTCCACCTCCACGATCCCCTTCACCCGTCGCATGGCGCGGAGAACCTTCTCCAGGTGCGTATGGTTCTCGACCTCTACCACCACAGTACCGAACATTGCGCCGTCCTTGCTCGTGAGGTCGGCGCTTTTCATATTGGTCCCCGTCTTGGACACGGCTTCCAGTAAGTCCGCGTACAACCCCTGATGGTCTTCGCCCTGCACCCCCAAGCCGACCAAGAACACCTCGCCCTGCACTTCCTGCCAGTCAATTTCGACGCGCCGTTCCGGCTCGCCGGACATGAGCAGCAGGTTGGCGCAGTTGGCGCGGTGAATCGAGATGCCGCGGCCCTGCGTCACGTATCCAACCACCGGATCCCCGGGTACAGGCTGGCAACACTGGGCATAGCGCACTAGCAGGCCATCCACGCCCTGGATTCGGACGCCGCGGCGAACGCGGAGACGATCGAGCACCCGCCCAAACACCGTGGGCTTGGGCGGCTCCAGCTCGTCGGGTCCACGTTCGGGGAACAGCGCGTGGATCACCTGCCCCAGCGGTACGTCGCCGAGGGCAATGGCCTGGTAGAGCCCTTCGACGCCGTTCACCGAGAACTTGGTGGCGGCCTGCCCTACCTTGTCGTCGTTCGGCACGGCGAGCCGGAGGCGCCGGAGCTCCCGGCCCAGGATTTCGCGGCCGAGCGAGACGCTGGTCTCTGATTCCTCCTGCTTCACCCATTGGCGGATCTTGTGCCGGGCACGGGCGGTCGCGACGTGATTGAGCCAATCCCGGCTGGGCCGCGCCTGCGGGCCGGTGATGATCGTGACCGTGTCGCCGTTCTTGAGCGCGCGGTGGAGCGGCGCGATGCGCCCACCCACCTTCGCGCCCTGGCACCGGAGCCCCACCTCGGTGTGCACCGCAAACGCGAAATCGATGGGCGTGGCGCCGCGCGGGAGCCGTTTTACGTCTCCCTTGGGCGTGAAGACGAAGATTTCGTCCTGGTAGAGGTCGATCTTCAGGAACTCGAGGAACTCTTCGGGACTGTGCGCGTCCTGCTGGAGCTCCAGCAGCTGGCGGAACCACGAGAAGTGGCTGTCGAGCTTGGCGTCGCCACCTTCCTTGTACGCCCAATGCGCCGCAATGCCGTACTCGGCCGTGCGGTGCATTTCCCGGGTGCGGATCTGCACTTCGTAGAGCTGGCCACGCGGGCCGAAGATCGTTGTATGCAGGGACTGGTACCCGTTCGACTTGGGGCTCGCGATGTAGTCCTTGATGCGTTCCTGTAATGGCGTCCAGTGATGGTGCACGATGCCCAGCACGTGGTAGCAGTCCGCCACCGTCTTGACGAGCACGCGGATCGCCATGAGATCGTAGATCTCGTCGAACGCCTTTTCCCGCTGTTTCATTTTCCGGAAAATGGACCAGAGATGCTTCGGGCGGCCGGTGACCTCGACGTCCAGGATGCCGGCTTTCTTGAGGGCGTCCTCCAGGGGCATCTGGAGGCGGTTCATCATTTCTTCCCGGCCCGACCGGTTGGCCTGCACCTTGCCGGCCAGGACCTTCGCATCTGCCGGCTCGAGGAACTTGAAGGCGAGGTCTTCCAGCTCGGCCTTGATGCCGGCCATGCCGAACCGGTGCGCCAGCGGCGCGTAGATCTCGCGCGTCTCCAGCGCGATGCGGCTCTGTGCCTCGACTGGCAAATGCTGTAGCGTACGCATGTTGTGGAGCCGGTCAGCCAGCTTCACGATGATGACCCGGGCGTCCTTGGCCACCGACAGCAGGAGCTTCCGGTAGTTCTCGACCTGCGCCTCGGCGCTCGAGCGGAACGTGAGGCTCGAGATTTTCGTGAGACCGTCCACGATATCGCCGATTTCGCCGCCAAATACCTCGCGGATTTCCGAGAGCGTAATGTCCGCGTCTTCGGCCACGTCGTGGAGCAGCGCCGCGGCGACCGTGACCGAGTCCAGCTGCTGCTCGATCAGGATGCGGGCGACGGCCACCGAGTGGGAAACGAAGTCGTCTCCCGACAGGCGCTTCTGGCCCCGGTGCGCCGCGGCACTGAACTGGTAGGCGCGCTCCAGCAAGGCGACGTCGAGCCGGTCCTTGCGCTCCTCGACCGCACTGGCAAACCCTGCATCCACACCGCCCAACACGCTGGTCACAACAGGCCCGCCTCCGCGAAACTGAAGTACTGATCCCCACCGACGATTACGTGGTCGTACACCGGCACGTCGAGCACCCGCCCGGCCTCGACCAGCTGGGTCGTGATGGCCCGGTCGTCGGCGGAGGGCGCCGGCTGGCCGCTCGGGTGGTTGTGTACCACGATGACGCTCGCCGCCGCCTCGGCAATGGCCGCGCGGAACACCTCGCGCGGATGCACCAGCGAGCTGTTCAGGATACCCCTCGTGATCAGCAGGTTTCGCGTGATCCGGTTCTGGGCATCCAGTGTTAGCACGTGAAACTCCTCTACGGCCAAGTCACGGAGCACCGGCCCCAACCAGCGGTGGACATCGGCGGGACTGGAAACGAGGCGAGCCGCCTGCCGGCCTTCCAGGGCCATGCGGCGCCCTAGTTCCAGCGCGGCCGCCACCCGCGCGCCCTTCGCGGGCCCCACCCCTGCCACCCCGCTGAACTCTCCGGGCGGACGCTGGGCCAGGGCACGGAGCGACCCGTCGGCCAATGCCAAAAGGGCCCGGGCAATGGCGTCTGCGGTCGCCCCAGGCATGCCTGTGCCTAACACAATGGCCAATAGCTCGACAACGGTCAACGCGCCGGGCCCCAGGGACCACAGACGCTCTCGCGGGCGGTCGCCCGATTGGGGCTGTAATTGCACGGTCATGGGATGAATTTCGGACGGCGAAGCAGGAAGTGCGTACATGAATCGTTGCAGCGAGCATCGAATTGTTGCGTCAGGTCAACCGCTCGCTCCATGACATTTCTTGTACTTCCTGCCGGAACCGCATGGACAGGGGTCGTTCCGGCCGACCCGCGGCAATGGGCCCCCGCCCCCGGTACGGGGCAGAACCACACTCCCTTCACTCCGCGGGCGATCCGCCTCGGCCACGGCGGTCGCCGCGGGCTCGGGGGCTCCCGAAACCATGCCTTCCGTGCCGGACGCGGGCTTGGACGGCACCCGACGGACCTGCCGGGGAGGCGGCGGGCCCGCGGGCCGGCCCCCCTCTGCGGTGATCTGCACCTGGAACTTGAACAGCCGCTCGGTAAACGTGGTCCGGATGTCGTGCATCAGGTCCACGAACATGTCGTACGCTTCCTGCTTGTACTCGATGAGCGGGTCCTTCTGGCCCCACGCCCGGTACTGGATGGCATTCCGCAGCTGGTCCAGGTCGTACAGGTGGTCCTTCCATTTCTCGTCGAGCACCTGCAGCATGACATGGGCCAGCAGCTTCTCCCCGAGGCCGGCGATCGCGTACTTCCCGCCCATCTCGTCCCACCCAACGAGGCGGGCCTGGAACGCCGCGCGCCCCGCGTCCTTGAGCGTGCTGGACAGGGCGCCGAGATCGGGCACCCGGGCCGGCTCCTCGACCTCCGGAGCGGACACGAGGAACTTCTTGAGCAGCTCGTCGTGGATCGCCTTCCGGTCCCACAGGCCGGGGTCGCCCTCGGCCTCTTCCTCGGCAAACCGGACGGACGCGGCCTCGATCATCTTGAGCCCCTCGGCCTTGAGCTCCTCGCCTCCCTCCAGCGCGAACAGGCGCAGTCCGTAGACCACCTCGCGCTGCTGGTTCATCACGTCATCGTATTCCAGCAGGCGTTTCCGCGACTGGAAGTTCTGCAGCTCGACCCGCTTCTGGGCGCCCTCGATGGCGCGCGTCACCAGCGGGTGGGAAATGACTTCGCCCTCCTCCGAACCGCTCCGCTCCATCCAGCGCGAGATGCGGTCCGTCCCGAAGAGCCGCATCAGGTCGTCTTCGAGGGACAGGTAGAAAATACTGCTCCCTGGGTCGCCTTGGCGGCCGGAACGCCCGCGGAGCTGGCGGTCAATACGGCGGGACTCATGGCGTTCGGTGCCGACGATCACCAGCCCGCAGGGTGGGTCCTCGTGGCACTTCTTTTCCTTCACCTGGTCGGGCGTCAGGTCCGCCGTCTCGGTGACCTGCCCGAACGGGGCGCGCTTGGCCTTGATGCCGCACACCACACACTGCTTCACGCCGGGCCCGAGTTTGATGTCGGTGCCGCGGCCGGCCATGTTGGTCGCGATCGTGATCGCCCCGGCGCGGCCCGCCAGCGACACGATCTCGGCCTCGCGCTGGTGGAGCTTGGCGTTGAGCACCTCGTGCTTGAGGCCCTTCCGCTTGAGCATGCGGGAAAGCGTCTCGGACACGTCCACGCTCACGGTTCCCACGAGCACCGGCAGACCCCGCTCGTGCTGGCGCGCGACTTCATCGACCACGGCGTTGTATTTCTCGCGGCGGGTCCGGAAAATCAGGTCGTGGCCGTCTATCCGCCGCACGGGGCGGTTGGTCGGGATCACCATGACCTCGAGGCCGTAAATCTGGAAGAACTCGGTTTCTTCCGTTTCGGCCGTCCCGGTCATGCCGGACAGCTTGTCATACATGCGGAAGTAGTTCTGGATGGTGATGGTCGCGAGCGTCTGGGTCTCCTCGCGAACGACCACGCCTTCCTTGGCCTCGATGGCCTGGTGCAGGCCGTCGGACCAGCGGCGCCCGGCCATGATGCGGCCGGTGAACTCGTCCACGATGAAGACCTGGCCCTCCTGCACCACGTACTCCACATCCTTCTCGTACAGCGCATGGGCCTGCAGGAGCTTGTGGATGATGTGCAGCTTCTCGCTCTTGGTCGCGTACTCGGCCTCGAGCACCCGCCGCTGTTCGACCTTCTCCTCGGGGGCCAGGGTCTTGTCCCGTTCCAGCCGGCCGATCTCCTCGGAGATATCCGGCACGACGAACAGCCGGGGGTCGTTGGGGCTCATGGTCTCGACGCCGCGGTCCGTCAGGTGCACCGAGTGGCCGCGCTCGTCCATCACGAAGTACAGCGACTCTTCCACTTCCCGCATGGACTGCTTGGAGGCCGGCAGCTTGCGGTCGGCGATGTAGTCGAGCTCGATCCGCTGCACCAGCTGCTGGTTCACCGGCTCCTGGAGGATCTTCATGAGCCGCTTGTTCTTGGGGCTGCCCTTCTGTGCCTGGAAGAGCTTCATGCCAGCCTGGTAGCGGGTGTCCTCCTTCTCCAGCTGGAGCTCCGCCTCGGCGATCAACTGGTTCACGATGGCGCTCTGCTTCCGCGCGAGCGCCACGACCTGCACGTTGAACTCGCCGTACTTGGTATCCACCTCGGTACCGACCGGACCCGAAATGATGAGCGGCGTCCGCGCCTCGTCGACGAGAATGCTGTCCACCTCGTCGATGATGGCGTAGTTGTGCGGCCGCTGAGTCCGCTGCTCCAGCGTGAAGACCATGTGGTCCCGCAGGTAGTCGAACCCAAACTCGTTGTTGGTGCCGTAGGTCACGTCGCAGCGGTACGCGGCGTGCCGCTCGGGCGAGGACGGCTCGGTATCGTCAATGCAGCCGACGGTCAGGCCGAGCCACTTGAGCAGGTGGCCCATCCACTGGGAATCCCGGCGGGCCAGGTAGTTGTTGACCGTGACGAGGTGGCAACCGCGCCCGGGGAGTGCGTTGAGGTAGAGCGGCAGCGTCGCCACGAGCGTCTTGCCCTCGCCGGTGGCCATTTCCGCGATCTTGCCATGGTGCAAGACGATCCCGCCGATCAGCTGGACGTCGTACGGCACCATGTCCCAGGTCATTTCGTGGGCGGTGACCACGACCGGGGTTCCCACCAGGCGCCGGGACGCTTCGCGCACCGTGGCGAAGGCCTCGGGGAGCAATTCCTCCAGGGCGACCGCCGTCTGCTTTTTCAGGTCTTCATCCAGCAGCTGGACCCTGCGGTCCAGCGTGTCGCGCTCGACCGGGTCGGCACAGGCGTGCTTGGCCGCGCGTACCTCCGCCACCTCGGCCTCGAGCGCACCCAGGCGTTCAGCCAGCAACGCGCGGAGCTTGGCCGTCTGCCCCTGGATCTCCTCCACGGAGAGCCCGGCCAGCCGACGTTCGTGCTCGTGAATCCGATCAATAATCGGCTGGATCCGCTTGAGCTCACGGTCGAAGCGGGTGCCGATCATTCTCGAAACAAGTTGCTTCAGCATTTCACTCCTCTAGCGATACAACCGATGGACCGCGATGTACTCCGCGACCGCCTTCGGCACCAGCTGATCAATGACTTCCCCTCGTTCCGTCGCGTCCCGTACTGCCGTCGCCGACACATCGACTGGTTCGAGCGCCAGCGTCACGGTGGACGCCGGCAGTGGGGGGACGGGGGCGCCGGGCCGGCGGACGACCGCCAGCGTGGCCAGGCGCTCCACATCGGACGCCTCATGCCACCGGGGGAGGTCCCAGGCGGCATCAGCGCCAAGTATTAAGAATAACTGGTCCCGGGGTCGTTCGAGTTTCAGCTCGCGGAGCGTGTCCACGGTGTACGAAGGCGCGGGGCGGGCGAGTTCCCGCAGGTCAACCACAAACGCGGATTCACCATCGATGGCAGCGCGCAACATTGCCACCCGGTGTTCCGGTCCCGCGCTTGGACCCTGCGTCTTGAGCGGCTGGACGCGCGCGGGGACGAAGAGCACTTGGTCCAGGGCCAGCTGGAGAACCGCCTGGTGCGCCACCGCGAGGTGCCCGCGGTGGACCGGGTCGAACGATCCCCCAAACACGCCGATCCGCACGGAGCCTAGGGCGCCGCGGGCACCGGCGCGCAGACCTGGTTCAGCCCCTTGGCGTTGGCATAGTACTGGCGAAGGTGAGCGCAGGTTTCCTGGGTCTCTTCTTTGTACTCGAGCTTCTGGTAGGTCCGCACCAGCATCATGAGCGCGTTAGGAGCGGCCGGCGTTTCGCCCCACTGTGCGGCAACGCTCCGGAAGTAGATGATGGCCGAGTCGTAGGCTTTGAGCCGGAAGTAGAATATGCCGGCCCGGTATTCCTTTTCGGCAAACCGGTTGGACAAGGCGGACAGCTTGAGCCGCGACCGCTCGGTCGCCCGGCCTTCGGGGTACCGGGCCGCGAGCTCGCGGTAGGCGGCAAGGGCCTCCTCACCATAGGTCGGGTCCAGCTCCGGGCGGCCCCAGAGGGCCGTCAGTGCGTCTCCGGCGCGAAGCAGTGCATCGGGGGCCAGCGGGTGATCCGGGTAATCGTCCGCCACCCGGCGAAACCCCCGGGAGGCCTCGAGATAGTTGCCGATCCCGAAATCGCATTCCGCGAGCAGGTACCGGGACACGGCGCCCACCGAATCGGTCGCTGACACCTCGAAGTTCACGCGTTGAAACCCGGCCTGGGCATGCAGGAAATGCCCGTGACGGAACTCGGTCTTCGAGGCCTCCATGAGGCTCTCGGTGGTAATGAAGTCCTTGACCCTGAACGTGTGGCTGCAGCCGCTGGCCGCCACGCATGCGAGGATCGTCAACCCGTATCTCATGGCGCTGTGAAACCCCACTACCGCACCCCCGTTCCCGCATTCGAGATAGAACCAAGCTTCTGGCGGACGACTTCCGCCGCCGAATCTCCCGGCGGCGCGTTCAACAGTGCCCGCTGGTATGCTTCCGCCGCGCCCCCGTAATCTCCCCGGCCCAGCATGACGTCACCGAGTCCAAGGTAAGCAGCCCGGCCAAGCGGCGAATCGCCGGCCTCGAGGGCCGCCCGCCGGAACCACTCTTCCGCGACCGCGGGCGTTCCCTGCTCCATGGCCGCCCGGCCCAAGCCCACCGCGCATTGCAGGAGGCCCTGCTCCGCCGAGGTCACGAGCGACGCGTCACGTTGGCGCCGAATCAATCCCTCGAACGCCGCGCTGGCCTCTTCGCACCGCGACGTTCTCGCCAGCGCGCGCGCATACAGCAGCACCAGCGAGTCCTCCGATCGCGCGTCGGGCGCCGCCGCTGCCGCGTATGGCAGCACGGCAATCGCCTCCGTCGCGTTGGCCGGGTCGGCCATGCCCCGCGCGAGCTGCCCGGCGAACGAGCCGAGCGCCCGGCCGGCCGAAATCTGGCGCAATCCCGTCAGCGCGGCCGAGAGGGCCGGCCGGTCGTCGGCCTCCATGGCCGCCCGCGCGACGCGCTCGAGTCCGTCCGCCGCCTCCGACCGTCGGAGGGAGGACGCGCGGGCCAGCGAGACGTACTCGGCGGCTGCCGCCGCGAGGTCGCCGACGTGCAAGGCCGCGGCGCCCGCCTTCGCGTGAAGTCGCGCGGTACCCGGCCGCTGCCGCACCGCGAGCCGATATTCCACCAGCGCGTCGCTGAACTGCCGGCTCACGTACTGCCGGTCGCCGAGCGTCTCGTGATTGGAGGCCGCTCCGCCACAGGCGGCCACGAGGGCCGCCGCACCCAGGATCCAGCGCCGCGGCACGCTAACGGGCCGTCGCCCGGTCGAGTATGGCGAGGTAGGCGCGGACCTTAACGTCGTCCGGCCGCTCCTGCTGGAGTTCGGTCCACGTCTTCTTTGCCCCGGGCAGGTCTCCGGCCACATACGCGGCCAAGCCGAGTGCCGCCCGGGCATCGTAGAACTTGGGCCGCGCGGCAATGACGCGTTGCAGCTCCTCCAGGGCCTCGCGTGGATGTCCGCCTTCCAGCAACAGCCGGGACAGGCGGTAACGGAGATCGTGGAATGCAGGCCCGAGTTCCAGGGCCTCCCGGTACTGCGCGATGGCCTTGTCCAGCGCCCCGGTCTCCGCATAGGCCTCGCCCAGCGAGGCGTGAAGGTTGGCAAGGGTCGCGGCGTGGGTCGCGGGAATTCCCTGCCGGGTCTCCCCGCCCAGCTCCCGTGCCCGGTTGAGGGCCACCGCGGCCTGGTCGCCCCGTCCAAGCGCGTCCAGCACCAGCGCCCGGTGCACATGGGCCTCGACATAGCGCGGGTTGAGCTTGAGCGCCTCGTCCAGCGCGTCGAGCGCGTTATCCGACTGTCCAAGCAGGTGCCGGGAGAGCCCCAGCAGATGATGGGCATCGGCAAAGGCCTTGCCCGACTCTACGAGCTCCTCGAGCAGGTGCACGGCGCCGAAGTAGTCCTGCGCCGCAAAGCGTTCTTTCGCGTCGGCGAGCAGCTGCTCGGGCTTGGCCGAACCGGTGGGTTTCATGCGCGCCCCTCGGGACAGGGTATCCGGCTCATGCCGCGAGGGCGCGCCGGAAATAGTCGATTGTGCGTTGCAGGCCTTCCTCCAGCTTCACTGCCGGTTTCCACCCCAGTTCCGTTTCGGCCCGGGTGATGTCGGGGCGGCGCTGCTTCGGGTCGTCTTCCGGCAGGGGTTCAAAGACGATCTGTGACTTGGAACCGATCTGGCGCCGCACGATATCCGCGAGTTCACGCACCGTGAATTCGACGGGATTGCCGATGTTCACCGGGTCGGCCTTGCCCTTGTGAAACAGGCGGACGATGCCCTCGACAAGATCGTCCACGTAGCAGAACGACCGGGTCTGCAACCCCTCGCCGTACACCGTGAGCGGCTCCCCTCGAAGGGCCTGCACGATGAAGTTCGAGACGACCCGTCCGTCGGATGCACGCATGCGGGGCCCATAGGTATTGAAGATGCGCACGATGCGCGTGTCCACGCCGTGATGCCGGTGGTACGCCATGGTCATGGCTTCGGCGAAGCGCTTGGCCTCGTCGTACACGCCGCGCGGGCCGATCGGGTTGACGTTCCCCCAATAGGTCTCCGGCTGGGGATGCACCAGCGGATCGCCGTACACCTCGGACGTGCTGGCCAGCAGCATGCGGGCGCCCTTGGCCTTGGCCAATCCCAGCGTCTTGTGGGTGCCCAGGGACCCGACCTTGAGGGTCTGGATCGGGAGCTTGAGATAGTCGATGGGGCTCGCGGGCGACGCGAAGTGAAAGACCCCCTCGAGGGTACCCGGCAATTCGATCGGGTTGGTCACGTCGTGCCGGACGAACTGGAACCGTTCATTGGCGCGCAGGTGGGCAATGTTATCCAGCGACCCGGTGAGCAGGTTGTCCATCCCGACCACCGTGTGCCCATCAGCGAGCAGGCGATCGGACAGGTGGGACCCGAGGAAGCCGGCCGCGCCGGTCACCAGGATCCTCACGCGGCCCCTCTCCGCCCGATACCGTGATACTGGAACCCCAGCTTCTTCAGCTTGGCCGGGTCGTAGAGGTTCCGCCCGTCAATGATGATCGGCCGCGTGAGCAGCGTCTTGAGCCGCGCAAAGTCCGGGTTGCGGAACTCCAGCCACTCGGTCACGATGACCAGCGCATCGGCACCCTGCACCGCCTCGTAGGCCCGATCCGTATAGACGATGCGGTCGCCGAACACGCGTCGCGCGGACTCGTTCGCTTCGGGGTCATGCGCCCGAACGGTGGCGCCAGCCGACAGCAGGCCCTCGATCAGGTCGATGGCGGGACTCTCGCGCATGTCGTCGGTCCGCGCCTTGAACGCCAGCCCCCACACCCCCACGGTGGCCCCCGAGAGTTTGCCGCCCAGGGCGGCGCTCACCATGTGCAGCAGGCGCTTCCGCTGCCGGAAATTGACCGCCTCCACTGATTTCAGGACGTCGAGGGAGAGGCCGAAGCCGTCAGCCGTGCGGATCAGCGCCCGCACATCCTTCGGGAAGCACGAGCCCCCGTACCCGGGCCCGGGAAACAGGAACGCGGGCCCGATACGGGCGTCGCTCCCGATTCCTTTCCGGACGAGGTCCACATCAGCGCCCACGTGCTCGCACAACTCGGCCACCTGATTCATGAACGACACCCGGGTGGCAAGCATGGCGTTTGCCGCGTACTTCGTCAGCTCGGCCGACGGAATGTCCATGAAAATGAGCGGGTTGCCGGTGCGCACGAAGGGCGCGTACAACTCGGCCAGCACCTGGGCGGCCTCGTCGGAGTCCACGCCCACGACCACGCGGTCGGGCTTCATGAAGTCGTCCACCGCCGCGCCCTCTTTCAGGAACTCGGGATTGGAGCAGACGTGAAAGGCCTGCTTCGTCCGCGAGGCGATCGCGTCACGCACCTTCTGCGCCGTGCCCACCGGTACCGTGCTCTTGGTAATCACGGTCTTCGGCCGGTTCATGTGATCGCCGATCGTGCGGGCCACCGACAAGACGTGCTGGAGGTCGGCGGATCCGTCTTCGTCGGGAGGCGTGCCAACGGCGATGAACACGATTTCGGACGCCTCCACGGACGCGCCCACGTCGGTGGTGAAGCTCAGCCGGCCTTCAGCCTGGTTGCTGACGACCAACGGCTCCAGTCCCGGCTCGAAGATCGGGATCTTGTTCTGCCTGAGTTGCTCGACCTTCCGGGCATCGACGTCGGCGCACACCACGTCGTTGCCGGCTTCGGCCAGGCAGGCCCCGACCACGAGGCCGACGTACCCGGTACCGACGACGGCGACGTTCACGTCGCCGCGGGCCGGCGGAGCGCGTTCCTGGTGTCCACGACGCGGGGAGCTTCGCGCGCGACCATCTTGTAATCCACGCTCGAGTGGTCGGTGGTGATGACGAGGCAGTCGCTGTCCCGCAGGGCCTGGGCGTTGAGCGGGACCGAGGACATGATGTGTCCGTCTTGCCGCACCTGCGGGACAAATGGGTCATGGTAGGTCACCGACGCCCCCTGCGCCTGCAGCAGGCGGATGATGTCCAGCGCCGGGCTCTCGCGTACGTCGTCGATGTCCCGCTTGTAGGACACGCCAAGGACCATGATGCGCGACCCCCGCACCGCCTTGCCGTCATCGTTGAGCCGGTCGGCCACCTTGCGCACCCAGAACGTGGGCATCTCGGAGTTGACCTCGCCGGCCACGTCGATCAACCGGGTCTTGTAGTTCAGGGCCCGCATTTTCCAGGCGAGATAGTGCGGGTCGATGGGAATGCAGTGGCCGCCCAAGCCGGGGCCGGGCGTGAACTTCATGAACCCGAAGGGCTTCGTGGCGGCCGCATCGATGACTTCCCACACGTCCACGCCGCCAAGGCGCTCGCAGACAATCGCCATTTCGTTGGCGAGCGCGATGTTCAGGTTGCGAAACGTGTTTTCCAGAAGCTTGACCAGTTCGGCGGCCTCCGGCGAGGACACCGGCACCAGCTGGTCGAACACCGGGCCGTAAAGCGCGAGCACCACGCGCCGGCACGCATCGGTGACGCCGCCGAGGACCTTGGGGGTGTTCCGGGTGTGCCATTGCGCGTTTCCCGGATCGACCCGCTCGGGACTGAAGCAGAGGAAGACGTCGCGGCCGACCTTGAGGCCGTTCGCCTCCAGGCGCGGGAGCAGCAGCTCCCGCGTGGTTCCGGGGTACGTCGTGCTTTCCAGGATCACGGCCTGACCCGCCCGGATCGTACGGGCAACCGAATCCGCGACCGCCAGCACGAAGGAAATGTCCGGGTCTTTCGTTTTCGACAGCGGCGTGGGGACGCAAATGGAAATCACGTCGGCCTCACCCAGCCGGCTCATGTCCGCCGTCACGCGGATCTTCCCGGCTTTCACCAACGGCTCGAGACGCGCGGTGGGAATGTCCTTGATGTGCGACCGGCCGGCATTCACGCCCTCGACGACCTTCGCGCTCACGTCGAACCCCAGGACGCGGTAGCCCGCCTCCGCGACTTCGCAGGCCAGTGGCAAGCCGACGTAGCCCAGGCCGACGATTCCAAAGACCGCCGACCGGTCGGCGGCCTTGGCGGCCAGGTCCTTCTCGATACTCATGGCGTCTCCACTCTCAAGTCTTCCCCACGGTCACGGCGCGCCCACCTCCCGCCAGCGACGCGGAGGCCGCAGCCAATACCCGCACCACCTCGAGTCCGGCGTTTGCATCCACCAGCGGTTTGGCCGTTCCCCTGGCCACCGCGACAAAATGACGCAACTCCGCCGCCAGGGGCTCGATATTGGACACGCGCGGCACATACACGTCCCCTTCCCGGATCGCCAGGCTCTCACCGTAGGAGCCGTACTCAGGCGGTCGGTCAACGCCCTTGTCGTAGATCTTGAGCTTCTCGCGGACCTGCATGTCGTCGAACACGACCATTTTCTTCGACCCGACGACCGTGAGCCGCCGTTCCTTGTGCGGATCCAGCCACGACATCTGCGCGTGGGCCATGACGCCAGACGCGAATTGCATCGTGAGGAACACCACATCTTCAATGCCGGCCTGCAGGTAACTCCGGCCCTGGGCGGAAACGTGCGTCGGTGACGCACCCAGGAGGTCGAGCGCGACCGACACGTCGTGAGGGCCGAAACTCCACAGCGCGTTTTCGTCGGGCCGGATCTGCCCGAGGTTCACCCGCTGGCTGTAGAGGTAGTAGATGGTCCCCATCTCGCCGCCCCGCACCATGGCGCGGAGCCGCTCCACCGCAGGATGAAACAGGAGGAGGTGTCCCACCAGCACCGGAACGCCCGCGGCGGCCGCGCGGTTCGTGACGTCCTCGGCATCCGGTACTGAGAGCGCAAAGGGTTTCTCGACCAGCACCGGCAGACGCCGCTCGATCGCCTTCAGCGCCAGCGGGGCGTGGGCACCGGCGGGAGTCGCCACCACGACGGCCTCGGCGTGCTCGAGCGCCCGCTCTGCCACATCGGTCACCAGGACCCCGGGGAACTGCCGCCCGAGCAACTCGCGCCGCGGCGCGCTCAGGTCGCAAACGGCTACCAAGTCGACGTCGGCCATCCCGTGCAGGGTTCGAACGTGATTCAACCCCCAGCTCCCCGCCCCGAAGACGGCGACCTTGAGGCGGCTCACGCGTGAAAGGCCCGGATGGCGTCCGACACGGTGTCGCAGGCGTCATCGGAGAGTTCCGGGTAAATCGGGAGGGACAGCACGTCCCGGGCCGCCTGCTCCGACACCGGAAACTGGCCGGCGCGATACCCCAGCGGCGCGAAGCACGGCTGGAGATGCAGCGGACCGGGGTAGTAGACCTTCGATCCGATGCCCTTCGCCTTGAGGTGCGCCTGGAGCTCGTCCCGCCGCGTCGTCCGGATCGTGTACTGGTGAAAGACGTGTTCGTTTCCCAGGGCCACCGGCGGCGCGGAAACCGCCTTCACTCCGGCCAGGCCTGCGTCATACCGACGAGCCCGGGACCGCCGGCCCTCGTTCCACGCCGCGAGGTGCGGCAGCTTCGCCCGCAGCACGGCCGCCTGAAGGGTATCGAGGCGGCTGTTGTAGCCCACCTCGTCGTGGGCGTATTCCTTGGCCCCGCCGTGCAGGCGGAGCCTCGCCAGCCGGGCGGCGAGCTTCTCGTCCTGGGTGACGATCATGCCCCCGTCCCCCCAGCCGCCGAGGTTCTTGCTGGGGAAAAACGAGAATGCACCCGTGGTTCCGAGCTCGCCCGCCATGCGCCACGTGCCGCTCACCTTCTGGCGAGCCCCGACGGCCTGGGCTGCATCTTCGATAACGGCAATGTTGCGCGATTTGCCGAGGGCCAGGAGCGGCTCCATGGCCGCCATCTGGCCAAACAGGTGCACCGGGACGATCGCCCGGGTTCGCGGCGTCACCGCGGCCTCGACCGCACGCGGGTCCAGGTTGAACGTGCCCGGCTCGATGTCCACGAACACCGGAGTGCCCCCGGCATTGTGAATCGCTCCGGCGGTCGCGAAAAATGTGAAGGGCGTCGTGATGACCTGGTCGCCGGGCTTGAGATCCAGCGCGCGCGCCGACAACAGCAAGGCGTCCGTACCGCTGGCGCACGCAATCGCGAACCGCGCGTGGCAGAAAGCGGCCATGTCGGCCTCGAGCTTCGGGACCGCTCCCCCCATGATGAATTGCTGGCCCTCGACCACCTCGAGGAGAGCCGCCATCACTTCATCGCGAATGGTTTGGAACTGGGCTTTCAGGTCCAAAAGCGGGACGTTCAAAGGCAGTCCAAGTTCAAGTGAAGTCGAAACTTAGGAACGTCCCGCCGGTCGGTCAACGGCAACCAGCACGGCGCCTTCTTCCCGGTACGTCAAGCCACAGCGCTCGCACTTTCCCGCTGCCCCGGAGACCTGGAGCCGCTCGCCGCACTGGCATGCCCAGCCGAGGCGCCGCGCCGGCACACCCACCATCAACGCGAACGCCGGAACGTCGGTCGTGACCACGGCGCCCGCGCCAATGAAGGCGTATTCGCCGATCGTGGTGCCGCATACGATGGTCGCGTTGGCCCCGATGCTCACGCCGCGCCGGACGACTGTGGCCAGGTACTCGTTCTTGCGGGACACGTGGCTCCGCGGGTGCATGACGTTGGTGAACACGCACGACGGTCCGCAGAACACGTCGTCCTCGAGCACGACACCCTCGTAGATCGACACGTTGTTCTGGATCTTGACGTTGTTGCCGATCTTCGTCCCCGGCATGACGACGACGTTCTGTCCGAGGTTGCACCGCTCGCCGATCACGGCCCCGGGCATCACGTGCGAGAAATGCCAGATCTTGGTGCCCTTCCCGATCCGGGCGCCCTCGTCTACGTACGCGCTCTCATGCACGAAGTAATCCAATGGCGGTTCAGCCCCCTTCCACGAACCCGATCAGTTTCACTTCCGGCTCGAGCACAACGCCGAACCGGTCATGGACCCGTTCACGCACGGCATCCATCACGGCTCGCACATCGGCGGCGGTCGCCGCCCCGGTGTTCACGATGTAGTTGGCGTGCATGCGGGACACCTCTGCATCTCCGACCCGGAATCCCTTGAGATCGGCGGCGTCAATCAGGTGCCCCGCCGTCCGGTCTTCCGGATTGCGGAAGACGGACCCGCAGCACGGCTCGTCAAATGGCGTTCCGTCCTTGCGCTTCTTCAGGTAGAGCGACAGTTCCTGCTGCGTCTGCACCGGGTCTCCGGGCACAAGCTCCACGGTCGCACCAACCACGACCAGGCTATCGAGCCCGCTCGAACGATAGCGCCACCCGATCTCCGTACCCTTGAGACTCCGAAGCGCCCCGGTCGAGTCCACGACGTCCACCACCCGCGTACACGAACTGAAGTCCTGCCCGTGGGCCCCGGCGTTCATGTACACACCGCCCCCGACCGTCCCCGGCACGCCAACCAATCGCTGGGCGCCTCCGTGACCGGCGGCGGCGCTCTTCCGCGCGAGTATCGGCGTGGGCAATCCGGCCCCCACCGACCACCGGGAACCCTCCGGTCCCTCGCGAGCGACCTGGTCGAGTCCTTTGCCGATCTTCAATACGATGCCGTCGAAACCGCGGTCGGCCACGAGCACGTTCGACCCCAAGCCAAGCACCAGCCAGTTCGTGCCGGACTCCGCCGCGAACCGGAGCGTCGCCGCGACATCGTCGGGCGCCCGCGGCAGGACCAGCGCCGTGGCCGGGCCGCCGATGCGATAGGTGGTGTGGCGGGACAGCGGCTCCCCGTAGCGAACCTCGCACGTAAGTCTGGCGGCGAGCGCACTCCGGAGAGCGGCGGTCACTTGCGACCCGGTGCCGGGCCAGGGCGTCCTGGCTGGGTCGCAGGCGTCCCGGGAACCGCGGCCTGCGCGTACCACTCCTGGAGGCAGCGCACGGTCCGAACCCGGGTGCGCAGGGCATCGATCGCGTCGCACGCCGCGTGCGCGGCCGACATGGTCGTGGTATACGGCACCCGATGCTGGAGCGCCGTCCGCCGGATGTGATAATCGTCGCGCGCGGTGATCTTGCCGAGCGGCGTGTTGATGAGCAAGTGCACCGCCCCGGAGACGATCAAGTCGGTCGCGTTGGGGCGCCCCTCCCACACCTTGAGCACCGACTCGACGGGGACGCCCCGGCTTGCCAGGTACTGGGCCGTGCCGCTGGTGGCCAGGATGCGGAAACCCATCTTGTGAAACCGCTGGACGATTGGCAACAAGGCCGGCTTGTCGTGATCATTGACCGTAACGAACACCGACCCCTCGAGCGGCAGGGCGCCATCGGCCCCGATCTGCGCCTTGGCGTAGGCCATGCCGAACGTGTCGTCGATGCCCATGACCTCGCCCGTGGACTTCATTTCCGGGCCGAGCAGCGTGTCCACGTTGGGCAGCTTGGTGAATGGGAAGACCGCTTCCTTCACCGCGACATACGGCACCTGCGGGTCATCGGTCATGCCCAGGTCGCCGAGTGAATGGCCCACCATGACGGCGGCGGCCAGCCGCGGGAGCGAGACGCCCGTGGCTTTCGACACGAACGGAACCGTGCGGGAGCCCCGGGGATTCACCTCGAGGACGTAGACGACCCCGCTCTTCACGGCGTACTGCACGTTGATGAGCCCCACCACGCCCAGCGCGACCGCGAAGTCGCGGGTGTGACGCTTCATGGTTTCGACCACCGCGGCGTCGATAGCAAACGGCGGCAGGACGCAGGCGGAATCGCCCGAGTGAATGCCGGCCTCCTCGATGTGCTGCATCACGCCGCCGATCACGCATCGCTTGCCATCGCACAGCGCATCGACGTCCACTTCCATGGCATCTTCGAGGAACCGGTCGATCAGCACGGGGTGTTCCGGCGCGACGCGCGCCGCCCGGTCGAAATAGTCGCGAAGCGACGGCTCGTCGTAGACGATCTTCATGGCCCGGCCGCCCAGCACGTACGAGGGCCGCACCAGGACGGGATACCCGATTCTGAGCGCGGCGGCGACCGCCTGCTCGACGCTGGTGGCGGTCCCGTTGGGTGGCTGTTCGACGCCGAGGTCCCGCGCCAGCTTCTCGAAACGGCGGCGGTCTTCGGCGACATCGATAGCCTCAGGCGACGTGCCAAGGATCTTTACGCCGGCCGCTTCCAGTCCCTTGGCCAGCTTCAGCGGGGTCTGCCCGCCCAGCTGGACAACGACGCCCTTCGGCTGTTCGAGCCGGACGATCTCCAGCACGTCCTCCAGCGTCAGGGGCTCGAAGTAGAGCTTGTCAGAAATATCGAAATCGGTGGAGACGGTTTCCGGGTTCGAGTTGATCATGATCGTGCGATACCCGAGGTCCCGCAGCGCGAGCCCCGCGCGCACACAGCAGTAGTCAAACTCGACGCCCTGGCCGATCCGGTTCGGCCCCGAGCCCAGGATGATGATGCCGGCCTCTCCGAGGGGCTCCGATTCGTTTTCCTCGTCGTACGAGGAATAGAGGTAGGGCGTCTTCGACGGGAATTCCCCGGCGCAGGTATCCACCACCTTGTAGGCCGGGTGAATGCCCAGCGCCCACCGTTCCGCCCGGATGTCCGCTTCCTTTTTCCCCCGCAAGTCCGCCAGCTGACGATCGGAGAACCCCATGCGCTTCATGGACCGGAGTTGCGGGGCCCCGACGGCCGGCGCGGCCCGGAACTCGGCCTCCGCCGCGATCAGTTCGGCCAGCTGCTGGAGAAACCACGGGTCGATGTTCGTCAGCCCGTGGACCTCCTTCACGGACACGCCGGCGAGCATGGCGCGCTTGACCTGGAAGATCCGTTCGGGCATGGGCGTTCCCAGGGCCGCCCGAATCGTGTCGGCGTCGCCCGCCTCGAGGCGGTCGTCAACCGGCGTCTGGCCCACCGTCCACCCGGGACGGTCGATTTCCAGCGCGCGCAGGCCCTTCTGGAACGCCTCCTTGAAGGTCCGGCCGATGGCCATCGACTCGCCGACGGACTTCATTTGCGTCGTGAGCCGCGCGTCGGCCTCGGGGAATTTCTCGAATGCGAACCGGGGACACTTGACCACGACGTAGTCCAGCACCGGCTCGAAGGACGCCGGCGTGGTCTTGGTAATGTCGTTGGGCAGTTCGTCCAGCCGGTAGCCGACCGCGAGCTTGGCGCCGATGCGCGCGATCGGGAAACCGGTTGCCTTGGATGCGAGCGCGGACGAGCGCGACACCCGCGGGTTCATTTCGATTACCAGCATTTCGCCGGTTTCCGGGTTCACCGCGAACTGGATGTTGCACCCTCCGGCGGCGACCCCGATTTCGCGAATGATGGCGATGGAGGCATCGCGCATCAGCTGGTACTCGCGGTCCGTCAGGGTCATGGCCGGGGCAACCGTGATCGAATCGCCGGTGTGTACGCCCATCGGGTCCAGGTTCTCGATGGAACAGACGATCACGACGTTGTCGAAACCGTCCCGCATGACCTCCAGCTCGAACTCCTTCCACCCCAGCACCGACTGCTCCAGCAGGGTCGAATGCACCGGGGAAAGATCCAGCGCGCGTTCGATCAGGGCCTCGAGTTCCGCCCGGTTGTACGCGATTCCACCTCCGGTGCCGCCCAAGGTAAACGAGGGCCGGGCGATGATCGGGTACTCGAGCGTCTCGACCGCCTTCAGGGCCTCCGCCACCGACTTCACGACGACACCGGCCGGAGTCTTGAGGCCAATGCGTTCCATGGCCAGCGCGAATTCCCGGCGGTCTTCCGCCATCCGGATGGCCCGGGCGTCCGCCCCGATCAGTTCCACGCCGTACTTGGCGAGCGTACCGTCCTCGGAAAGGGCCATCGCCACGTTGAGCGCGGTCTGCCCGCCCATGGTCGGGAGAAGCGCATCGGGCCGCTCGCGCTCGATGACGCGGGCCACCCACTCCGGCGTCACGGGCTCGATGTAGGTCCGATCCGCAATTTCCGGGTCGGTCATGATGGTCGCCGGATTGGAGTTGACCAGCACAACCTCGTAGCCCTCTTCCTTGAGCGCCTTCACGGCCTGAGTGCCGGAATAATCGAACTCGGCCCCTTGCCCGATGACGATCGGGCCCGAGCCGATGAGCAGAATCCGCTTGATATCAGTCCGCTTGGGCACTCACCACCTCGGCCAATGTCTGTTCAAGCGTCTTCGCCGGCGCCCACCCGGTCGCGGCCCTGAGCCGGGCCGAATCACCCACCAGGTAGGGGATATCAGCCGCGCGCAGGAGCGCAGGGTCGGGCTCCGGTATGGCGCGGTGCCCAACCAGGTCACACAGCATGTAGAACATTTCCTCCAGTGAGACCGGCCGGCCGGCCGCCACGTTGTAGGTCTCGCCCGGCTGGCCGCGGGTCAGGAGCAGCAGGTACGCCTCAATCACGTCATCGACGTGCAGGAACTCCCGCACGGGCGTCAGGTTGCCGACCCGAACGGCCGGCGCCTTCACCTTTTTCGCCAGGGCCAGGCGGGCCGCGAACGCCGGCACGACAAACCGTTGATCCTGCCCCGCGCCGGTATGGGCGAACGCGCGCGCGACCATGACCCGGAGCCCCGTCCGCCGGTGGACTTCGAGCACGGCGATTTCCGCCGCCAACTTCGTCGCGGCATACGGCGAGCACGGGGCCGCCGGGTCCGTCTCGGTGCGCGGCACCGGAGGACCCGCTCCGTACACCTCGGCAGTGGAGGCCAGGAGGAACACCGGATTCCCTTCGACCAGGGCTTCGGCAAGCCGGGCAGTGGCCACCGTGTTGATTTCCCACGCCAACCCCGGGTCCCGGCGCGCTTCGTTCCCGGACGAGACCGCCGCGAGGTGCACCACCGCTTCCGGGCCGGTGCGCGCGGCATCGAACACCGACGCCGGCTGGGCCAGGTCCAGATCGACTTTCTGCGCCCTTGGGTCTACCGGGGCGAGTGTCCCCGAAGGGCGGACGGCGGCGATCACTTCGTGACCTCCATCCAGCAGGCGCGGCACCAGCCGGGAGCCGACGAAACCGTCAGCCCCCGTCACCAGGACCCTCACCGCTGATTCGCGAGGCGCTGGAGGTCCGCATCCACCATCATCCGAACCAGGTCCGCGAAGCCGACGGTCGTGGACCATCCCAGCTGCCGCTTCGCCTTCGACGGATCGGCGAGGAGCATGTCCACTTCGGCCGGCCGCACCAGGGCGGGATCCGTCTTGACGAACTCGCGCCAGTTGAGGCCCACGTGCCGGAAGGCGATCTCGAGAAATTCCTCGACGGCATGGGTCTCCCCGGTTCCGACGACGTAGTCGTCCGGTTCCTTCTGCTGGAGCATGCGCCACATGGCATCCACATAGTCGCCGGCAAACCCCCAGTCCCGGCAGGCCTTGGTATTGCCGAGCTTGAGGTCCTTCGCCAGGCCGAGCTTGATGCGGGCCACACCGTCTGAGATCCGCCGGGTAACGAACTCGAGCCCGCGGCGGGGCGATTCGTGATTGAACAGGATGCCGCTGACCGCGAACATCCCGTACGACTCCCGGTAGTTCACCGTGATGTGGTGACCGTACACCTTGGCAACGCCGTATGGGGAGCGGGGGTGAAACGGCGTTGCCTCGTTCTGCGGGGAGTGTGCCACTTTCCCGAACATCTCCGACGAGCTGGCCTGGTAAAAGCGCGCCGTCGGGTGCGCCAGGCGCAGGGCCTCGAGCAGCCGCGTGACCCCGAGGGCCGTGAACTCGCCGGTCAGGACCGGCTGGGCCCAGCTGGTCGGCACGAAGCTCTGGGCGGCGAGGTTGTAGACCTCGTCCGGCTTCACGTCCCGCACGACGGTCGTGAGGGAATGCTGGTCCAGCAGGTCGGCGGCCACGATGGTGAGCCGGTCAATCAGGTGGCCAATCCGCTCATAGGAGTCGTGCGACGTCCGGCGGACGACGCCGACGACGCGGTACCCCTTTGCCAGCAGGAACTCCGCCAGGTAGGAACCGTCTTGTCCGGTGACGCCGGTAATCAATGCCGTTGGCATGTAACCCTGCCCTTGAGAGGTGGCCGCCCTGCGGCTATCTTCTTGCCTCGATTGGAAATGCACACTTTCGACTTCACTAACTGAGTGTCAACGACCATGGCTCGAATCTGTGACGTGTGTGGCAAGAAGCCGAGCTTCGGCCACAATGTAAGCCACGCGAACAACAAGACGAATCGGCGCTGGTACCCCAACCTGCAAACGGCTCGCGTCCTTACGGACGGCAAGATCCGCCGGATCCGGGCGTGTACCCAGTGCCTCAAGTCGAACCGCGTTCAAAAAGCCCCCCGCCGGAACCCCGCCGCCGCCTGAAGCGCAAAAAAAACGGGGACCCAAAGGTCCCCGCTCTGTCAGCTTTCCCCAGCGTTCAGTCCGCAAGGAGCTCGATCCGGGCCAACTCGGCCCCGTCACCGACCCGGTGGCGGAGCTTGATGATCCGGGTGTAACCACCCGGCCGGCCCGCGAACCGCGGCCCAAGGACCTTGAACAGCTTCCCGCTCACTTCACGATCCTTGATTTTCCGCTCTACCAGCCGCCGCGCATGCAAGTCGCCGCGGCGCGCCAGCGTGATCAGCTTCTCGACGTAGGGCCGGAGTTCCTTGGCCTTGGCAACCGTCGTTTCGATCCGATCGTGCTCGAAGAGCGACGTGGCCATGTTGCGAAGCATGGCCCGGCGATGGGTGGACGTCCGGCTGAGCTGCCGGATGCTGGCACCGTGCCGCATTAGGCCTCTCCACCAACTTCGACGCCGCCGGCCGCAGCCGGAGGAGTCCCGGGGTTCGTGACCACGAGGTCGCCGTCCCGCTCATCGAATGCCATTCCGAAATTGAGCCCCTCGCGGCGCAGCAGGTCGGCGATTTCGCCCAGAGCCTTCTCGCCCACGTTCTTCACCCGCAGCAGTTCGTCTTCGGCATAGCGGACGAGGTCGCCCAGGGTGCTGATGTTGAAATTCTTGAGCGAATTGATGGACCGGACCGACAGGCCGCAGTCGTCGATCGGCCGGGCCAGCAGGCCACGAAGGCGGGCGGAGTCCTTCTGGCCGGCGCCGTTTTCCCGGGGCGCGGGCGACACGTTGCCGAAGTCGGCGAAGTGCCGGAAGTGCTCCTGAAGCAGCGTGGCCGCGTAGGCCACCGCGTCTTCCGGCGTCAGCGTGCCGTTGGTTTCGACCGTCACGGTCAGCCGGTCGAAGTCGGTGCGCTGGCCAACGCGGGTCTCGGCAACGGTGAAGTTCGCACGCCTGACGGGGTTGTAGATCGCGTCGATGCGGACCAGGTCAACCGGCAAGGAACGATCAACCGGGTGCTGGGACGCCTCGATGTAGCCCCGGCCACGGTTGACGTAGAGCTCGCCGTTGATTTCCCGGTTCTCCTGGAGGGTAAACAGCAGCTGCTCAGGGTGTACGACGCGAATGGCGCCGTGGAGTTCGATATCCCGCGCCAGGACCGGACCGGCCTTGGTGGCCTTGAGGCGGAGCACCACCTCGTTTTGGTCCTCTGCCAGGACCAGCGTCAGCGCCTTGAGCTGCTGGATGACCTGGTGGATGTCTTCGACCACCCCGGGGATCGTCTGGTGCTCATGCATGACGCCGTCCAGCCGGAAGGCCCAGACGGCCGCACCCGGCAGCGACGAAAGGAGCATGCGCCGCAGCGAATTGCCCAGCGTGTATCCATACCCCCGCTCCAGCGGCTGAAGACGGAACTCAGCCGCGAACGGGTTGTCGTCCCGCTTCGTCATTTCGACGAGGTGCGGGCGTACCAGTCCTGCGAGATCGACTTTCATCAGGCTATTTCGAGTAGAGCTCCACAATGAGCTGCTCCTGCGCGACGATCGGAATTGTCTCGCGCGTTGGACGCTCGGTCACTTTCCCTACGACCTTTTCGGAATCCACGCTGATCCAGGACACCGGCGCCGCGCGGGACAGCGCTTCGAGCGCGGCCTTCACGATGACGAGGTCCTTGCTGGCCGGAACGAGCCCGATTTCATCCTGGGGCGCCATGCGGAAAGACGGGATGTCGACCGTCTGGCCGTTGACCTGGATGTGGCGGTGCCGGACCAGCTGACGCGCCGCCTTGCGGCTGGGCGAGAAGCCCATGCGGAAGACGACGTTGTCCAGCCGGGTCTCCAGTGCCACCAGCAGGTTCTCGCCGGTCACGCCGGGCTCTTCCTTCACGCGATCGAAGATGTTCCGGAACTGCTTTTCCGTGAGCCCGTAGATACGCTTCACCTTCTGCTTTTCGCGAAGCTGCTTCGCGTATTCGGACACCTTGCGGCGGCGCCCCGTGTTCTGCCCGTGCTGGCCGGGTGCGTACTGCCGGCGCTCCACGGCGCATTTCTCGGTGAGGCAGCGCGACCCCTTGAGAAACAGCTTCGTGCCCTCTCGACGGCAAAGCCGGCAAGCCGGCCCGGTATAACGCGCCATGCTAGACCCGCCGCTTCTTGGGCGGACGGCACCCGTTGTGCGGGATGGGCGTCACGTCACGAATGGCGGAAACGTGGAGCCCGGCGGTGGCCAGCGCCTGGATGGCCGACTCGCGGCCGGCACCGGGACCCTGGACCCGCACCGCCACCCGGCGAAGCCCGAGATTGTAGGCCTCGCGGGCGCAGTTTTCGGCGGCCACCGTCGCGGCGAAGGAGGTCGACTTCTTCGACCCCTTGAAGCCGGACTTTCCCGACGAGCCCCAGGAAATCGTGTTGCCCGCGGTGTCGGTGATAGTGACCAGCGTGTTGTTGAACGTGGCCGTGATGTGGACCACGCCCTCGGCGTCGACGTGCTTCTTGGCGCGCTTGGCGCCCGGAGCCGCTGCTGTATCTGCCATTTACTTCTTCGCCAACACTTTCTTTTTCCCGGCGATCGCCCGGCGCGGGCCCTTCTTGGTCCGCGCGTTGGTATGAGTCCGCTGGCCCCGCACCGGCAGGCCCTTCTTGTGACGGGTCCCCCGGTAGGCGCCGATATCCATGAGGCGCTTGATGTTCATTGCCACTTCGGTGCGGAGCGCGCCTTCGACCTTCACTTCCCGCTCGATGACCTGGCGCAGACGCGCCACTTCGGCGTCGGACAGGTCGCGCACACGGGTGTTGGGATTGACTGCCGTCTTGTCCAGCAACCGCTGCGACGTGGGCGAGCCGATCCCGAAGATGTATGTCAGCGCAACCTCGACCCGCTTCTCACGCGGCAAATCAACCCCGGCTATGCGTGCCATGGTTATCCCTGCCGCTGCTTGTGCTTGGGATTACGAGGACAGATGATCCGAGTGACCCCCCTGCGTAGCACGACTTTGCAATGCTCGCAGATGGGCTTCACGCTTGAACGAACTTTCAAAAAAGTCTCCAGGGATTTTCGGTCAGACTCGCAATATAGAAATGGGGGAAAGGCGACGCAAGTGAGGGGTTTGCCGCCGTTTACGGGGTCACCCGAATCTCCGTCAATTGCCACCGTCCGGAGGCCAGGCGAAACCCGAGCAATACGGTTTCCACCAGGGGGTCAGAGGTGCCGCTGACCACGTAGCGTCGCGACCCTTCGGCATACGCCTGTCCCGGCCCCGCGGCCCGGACGGTTCGGATGTCGAACGCCACTTCGGACGCCGGCCGGAGGAATCCCCGGAGAATGCGCACCCCCTGGGTCCGGGGAATGGCTCCTGCCTCGTCGTCCCCGCCACGGAGGCGAAGCGTCAGGGAGTCCGCGTCGAGGAGACTTTCGACGTCGTGCACCAGCCACGCCGCCTGCACCCGCGCCGCGGCCTGGCGAAGCGCAGGGTCCTGGCCACTGGCCGGCATGGGCCCGGCAGCAACCAGCAGGGAACAGAGAATCAGGCGGCGGAAGCGCATATCTCCTGATACACCGCCGCGGGATCAGCGGCCTGTGTCACCGGACGGCCGACGACCAGGTGCGTAGCCCCCGCCCGGGCAGCCGATGCCGGATCGGCGGTACGATGCTGGTCGCCCGGGTCCGACCCCGCCCGCCGGATCCCGGGCACGACTATCCAACGCCCCGCCCCGAGGACCGGTCGCACGGCCTGGATTTCCAGGGGCGAGGCGACCAATCCGCCGAGGCCGGCCGCCACGGCGGCCCGGGCAAGGCGGACGACCTCCCCCGTCAGGTCGCTCGATTCGGGCCGGCCTACGGAGTCGAAATAGCCCTGGCTCGTATGTGACGTGAGAACCGATACCCCAACCAGGCGAAGGTCGCACCCCGAGGCAGCCTTGGCCGCCGCGGCCATCATCTCCGCTCCCCCCAGGGTGTGCACGGTCGCGAGGTCCACTCCCAGGTCCGCGGCGGCGCGCACCGCTCCGGACACGGTGTTGGGAATGTCGTGCCATTTGAAGTCGAGAAAGACGCGGGCTCCCCGGTTCTTGAACTCCCGCACCAATTGGGGACCCCCGTTGAGATACAGGATCGGCCCGACTTTCACCCACTTGAGTCCCGGGATCCGTTCAACCATGCGCCGCGCATCGTCTGGCGAGGGCATGTCGAAAGCGACAATTACCTCAGCCATTGGCGCTCCACGATTCGGCCAGGCGCTCCGGGATTCTCGGATCGGCAAGCGCCGCCGTCCCGACGGCGACGAGAGAGGCGCCGGCTTCGAGGTATTGCATGACGTCGTCGATCGTGCGTATTCCCCCCACGCCGATCACCGGGAGCTTCGTCCGCTGATGGACCCGCCGTGTCGCCAGGACCCCAACCGGAAGCAGCGCCGGCCCGCTGACGCCGCCCTGACCGTTTCCCAGGCGCGACGCTGCGGCACTCACGCCGGGCCCGCGGTACAACGTGCCGGGAATCGTGTTCACGAGGGTGAACCCGTCGGCGCCCGCACCAGCGGCCGATTCGGCCGTCCGCGCCACGTCGGACAAGGTCGGCGCGAGTTTCACGATGAGCGGCTTCCCGGTGGCCGCCCGGCACCCGCGCAGCAACTCGCTCAGCACCGCGTCATCCGCCCCGAATTCCTCGCCGCCCCGCGCCGTGTTGGGGCAGGAGACGTTGAGCTCGAACGCCACCACGACCGACTGCGGGCTGAGCCTCGCCACGACGGTCGCATAGTCGGCAATGGTGTTGCCCACGACGTTGACGATCACCCGCGCCCGGTGCAGGTGCTGGTCCAGCCACGGCAGGTCATCCGCGGCCACGTGCTCAAGCCCCGGGTTAGCCAGGCCGATCGCGTTGAGCATGCCCCCGGGAAATTCGGCGACGCGAGGCGCGGCATGACCCTTCCGCGGTTCCGGACTCACCGCCTTGGTGACGATGCCGCCGAGTCGCTCAAGGTCCAGTACGGTGGCCACTTCGCGACCGTAGCCGGCGGTGCCGGAAGCAAGCAGGATGGGGTTCTGGAAGGTCGTGCCGAAAACTTCTATGGGTGGCCGGGTCACGGCTCGGGTACGCCCCGGCTCGGCTGGCTGGATGGGCGCCGGATCTCCTCGTCGCCCAGCGAAGGCCGGGGACGGGCGCGGCCGGGATCGGGCGGCGTCTGCCGCGAGGCCAGGTTGCGCAGGGAATCCTCGACCGCCGGGTACGTGCCGGGGTCCAAGCCCTGGGACATGAGCCAGTATGGGGACTCGGCGTATCGCTCCCGGACAACGCGGAGCACCGAGTCGGCCACCATGGCGTCGAGTTGTGCGCCGGCGAGCAACGCCTTGGCGGCAATCGGGGACCCCGGATGATCGCGCGCCACCTCCAGGAACAGGGACGCGGCCAACGGGTCGGCATGGAGGGCATCACGTGCCGCCTCCGCCGCCAGGAACAAGCGCAAGTCGGCGTCGGGAGATTCCCGCGCGTCGGATATCCGGCGGAGCACTGCGAGGGACAGCTCCGCGATGCGGGCTCCGGCGCCGCCGTCGTCCACAGCACGCGTGAGCGCGCCCGTGATTGTGGCAAGAGCCTCGCGGGTGTTCGCAGTGCGCAGGTCGGCCACCGCGACGCGGGCAGCGCCCACGCGACCGTCGGCCGAGTCCGGCGCGGCGGCGGACGCCTGGCGGAGGCGGTCGGTGGTTTGTGCGGGCATTCCGGCGCTGGCCCAGCGATCCGCGTCCGCCAGCAGGAGGCGGGCCCGCGCTCCCGAACCGACGTCGTGCCGGTCCACCAGCTGGTCGGTTACGCGGCTGGCCAACGCAGGACTCTTCTGCCCGAGTACATCGAGGGCGGTGCGCCAGCTGGGCTCATCGAACGGACCGGAAAGGCCCGCGAGCACGGCCGCCGCCTCATCGGTACGGCCGAGCAGCGCGAGCGCGGCCGCCCGCTCGAACTGGATATCCTGGCCATCGAGCAAATCGAGGTCGGCGAGCGCAGCCTGCGGGTCGCCATCCGCCAGGAGCGCGCGGGCGCGCCAGAGCCGCGCGGGCCGCTGGAGACTCACGTCCGGGTTGCTGACCAGGGGTGTCAGGGTCTGGCGGGCGCGCCCGAAGTCGCCCTGCCGGTGGAAACACTCGCCGAGCGCGAGCGCCGCGCGATTGCGCTCGCCGGTCTGGCCGCCCGAGTCAATCACGAGGGTCAGCGGCTCGATGGCGCGCGGGCAGGCGCCGGCGTCACGGAAGGATTCACCCTGGAGCAGGAGTGCCTCGTCGCGATATCGGCTGTGGGGATGCCGTACGGCGACCGACTCTGCCTTGAGCGCGGCCTGCTCCCAGAGAGAACGGGCCTCGGCAGGACGCCCCTCGCGCCGCGCCCGGGCGGCCTCTGCGGCGAGGTGATTCGCGTTGTAGAGACCGTTGTAGTACGCGCATGCTCCGAGAAACGCCGCGCACACGACCAGCGCGGCCCGGGCACGCCTGGACTTCACGGCTCGGACTCCGTCGCGACCTTGTTCTCGTAGCGCTGGAAGTAGGCGACGATCCCGTCGGCAATCGCAGAAGCCAGCCTCTGCTGCCCGGCCGGCGCGCTCAGGAATCGTCCGTCGGTGCGGTTCGTGCTGAACCCCGTTTCGATAAGCACGGCCGGGCGCCGGGCCGTGTTGAGGACCACGAACCCCGCCTGCGAGACGCCGTGGGAGCCGCCCGGGTGCACGCGGCCGGCCTTGGTCTGGATGAGGTCAGCCAGCAGCGCCGATTCGCGAAGGTGTTCGTTGGTCTGCAGGTCTTTCTTGATGAAATCCAGCGCACCGCCGCCACCTGCGTCCACACTGGTCTCATACCGCATCGCTTCGTTTTCCATGTTTTCCACGCGCTGCGCTTCAGCCGACCGGGACTCGGCGCGGAAATACGTCTCGAACCCGCTCACGCTCTCGAAGCCGGGCCGCCGTGGCAGGCTGTTCACATGAATGCTGACAAAGAGATCACACTCATCGCGGCACACCTTGCCACGGTCCGAGAGCGTTATCAGCGAGTCCCGCGTGCGGGTCATGATCACGTCGATGCCGCGACGGCGGAGTTCCGTGCGCAGGGCCTTCGCGATGGCGAGGTTGATGTCCTTTTCCCGCAGGTTCCCCGGAAAATGGAGACCAGGGTTCCCCGGATCCTCTCCCCCGTGACCGGCATCAACCACGACGAGGTGAGGAGACCGCAACACCCCTGCCGGCGCGAGCCGCGACGCGGCCGTGGGGACCTTGCGGGGCGCCGCGGCAACGGGACGGGGGACGACCACGGGAATCTTCGTGACCACCGGGCTCACCGATGTTTCCTCGAAGCGTCCCGCGAGCGGGTCATAGCGGTAGCCCTCGCTCAACACCTGCGGGATGTAGCCCGAGAGCCACTGGAGAGGCAGGAAGAGCGTGTCCCGATCCACGTAGGCGCCGCCCGCGAGCGTCACGACACGGTTCCCATGTAGAAAGACCGGCGCATCCAGCAGGAAGCGGAACGGCTGGCCGGCGAAGCTCACCTGCGCCCACTCGGCACGTATTTCGGATGTCAGGGGAAGGACGCGGGCCAGGAACGGCGCGGGCACGGCCGGATGCCCGTGCTCCACCCGGATCGGAATCAGGGTCTCACCGCGCGTCGTGGCCACAACCAGGCCCGCGGGCCCCGTGAGCCCCAAGTACCAGAACAGGAGGACGAGCGGGTTCACCGGCGCCGTCCGACGGCCCGTGCCAGTTCGCGCTCGGCGTCGCGCTTCTTCAGGTCTGCCCTCTTGTCATGCATTTTCTTTCCGCGCGCGAGCGCCAGAGTGATCTTCGCGCGCCCCTTCGTGAGGTGCAGGTCGAGCGGAACGAGCGTCAACCCTTCCTGCTCCACCGCGCCGATCAACCGGCGTATTTCGTTCGCATGCAACAGCAACTTCCTGCGGCGCGTCGCGTCGTGTACGGCGTACCCGCGGGACTCGTACGGGTTCACATTCATGCCTTCGAGCCACACCTCGCCGCGCCGGACTATGCCGAACGCCTCGCGAAGACTGACCTTGCCCTGCCGAACCGACTTGATTTCGGTGCCAGTAAGGACGAGGCCCGCTTCCCACGTTTCGATAATGTGGTAATCGTGGCGGGCCTTCGGATTACGCACCAGAACCAAGTCCGTTCCGGCGGCTACATGGGGTCGCGGCACAGGCTAACTCTAAGATAGAAAAGGGTTTCCGACGGGTCAAGCGCAGGGTTGCCCTGCCCTTGGGGCGTCTCTATTATTCGCCCTCTTCAGTAGCCAACCCAGCCGAAGTGGTGGAACTGGTAGACGCGCTGGCTTCAGGAGCCAGTGGGTGCAAGCCCGTGGGGGTTCGAGTCCCCCCTTCGGCACTTCGAAGTCGGAACGCGGAAGTCGGAACGCGGAAGTAGTTCACTTCCGACATCCGGCTTCCGCGTTCGCACTTCCAGCAGGCGTTTTCGCCCTAGTAGACGGGCATCTCCGGGTCCACCTCCCGCGCCCAAGCCGAGATTCCGCCCTTCAGGTTCCGCACGTTCGAGAACCCCGCGGCCTTCAGCAATTCGAGCGCACGCATGGACCGAACGCCGCTATGGCACTGGGTGACAATCGGGTAGTGCCCATCGAGGTCATTGAGGCGGGCCGGCAACTCACCGAGCGGAATGAGCGTGGCACCCTCGATGTGGCAGATCTCCCATTCTTGCGGCTCCCGGACATCGATCAGCTGGAGCTTCGGATTCGCCTTCATTTCGCGAGCCGCGGCGGCGGCGGTGACTTCGAGGCCGGCGGGCGTGGCCGATGCCTGAGGAATGCCGCAGAACGCCTCGTAATCAATCAGTTCCTTGATCGACGGGTTCCGGCCGCACATCGGGCAGTCCGGATCTTTCCGCAGCTTGAGCTCGCGGAACTTCAGCCGCAGGGCGTCGAACAGCAGCAGGCGACCAACCAGAGTTTCGCCTTTTCCAAGGGCCAGCTTGATGGCCTCGAGCGCCTGGATAGACCCGATGATGCCCGGCAGAACGCCAAACACCCCGCCCTCGGCGCAGGATGGCACCAGTCCCGGCGGCGGCGGCTCCTGGTACAGACAGCGATAGCAGGGCCCGGAGGCTGCATGAAACACGGACGCCTGCCCCTCGAAGCGGAAGATGGACCCGTAGACATTCGGCTTGCCGAGGAGAACGCAGGCGTCGTTGACCAGGTAGCGCGTCGCAAAGTTGTCGGTGCCGTCGATGACGAGATCGAATCCCTTGATGATCTCGAGCGCATTTTCGGACGTCAGCCGGGTCTCGAAACCCTCGATGGTCACGTGCGGATTGAGATCCTTGAGCCGCGCCGTGGCCGACGCGAGCTTGGGCTTCCCGACGGTACTCGTGCCGTGGATGATCTGGCGCTGGAGATTGGTCGCGTCAACGATGTCGAAATCCACCAGGCCGATCGTGCCGACACCCGCCGCAGCGAGGTAGAGCCCCGCCGGTGAGCCGAGCCCACCCGCGCCGATGAGCAGCATGCGGGACGCCTTGAGCCGGCGTTGACCTTCGGGACCGACTTCGGGCAGGAGCAGGTGCCGCGAATACCGGAGCACCTCCGCCTGCGAGAGCTTGGGTAGTTCCCGGCCCGTGGGAACCGACGTGAGTTCGAGCGTTGCTGTCATGGGAATTCAGACCTCCGTGCCGAATAATAGCCGTTCTTGCCGGGTGGGCGGGAGGCGAGTGAAATTCCCCGCCATGACGCCACTGCTTCGGCGCTCCCTGCTCTGGGGTGCGGGCATTCTCGTGCTGGTCCTGGTCCTCGGCGCCGGGTTTCGCTTCCCCTGGGGGGCAACGGCCGCCGCGGTCACCGGCGCTGATCCGGCAGCCCTCGCCATCCTGGTCATCATCGCCATCCTTTGCCTGATGGCGAAGGCGTGGGCGTGGCATCTGCTGCTTCGCCCGGTGGCGCCGCACGGATTCTGGGCTGCGCAAGACGCCAATTTCGTTGGGACAGCCGTCAACAACCTGGCCGTCGCGGTGATCGGAGAGGCGGCCCGTGTCCGTCGGCTGCGCGCGCTCTGGCCGACAGTCCCATTCGGCACGGCCATCGCGTCGGTGGTGTGGACCCGGGTCATGGAAGGCGTCGGGCTCGCCGTGTTCGTCCTGACGGCCCCGATGGTGGTGCAGCTGCCACCGATCCTCCGGGGTGCCGAAATCGGCGCTGCCACGGTGCTGATCGTCCTTGGCGGGCTGATCTGGTTCCGCGGGTGGGCGAACCTGCCGGCAGGATTCCCCGAACCGGTTCGCAAGGCTGCCACGATGCTCGGACAGATCGGCCCGTGGCACCGGTTGGCGGCTCCAGCACTCCTCGCGCTCATCAACTGGATCGGCCAGTGGGCGGCGTTTCATTTCGCGCTGGTGGCGGCCGGTATCGACGTCCCGCCGGAGGGTTCGCTGGTCGTCATGCTGCTGACCAACCTGGCCACGCTCTTGAGACTCACCCCGGCCGGCGTCGGCGCGACGCAGGCCGCCTTCATCGCAGGCCTGCTCCCGTTCCACATCGGCGCGGCCGAAGCGATTGGCGCAAGCCTGCTCCTGCAGGCGGCACAGATCCTGCCGGTCATGGCACTGGCGCTGATCCTCGTAGGGTGGAACGGCCTCGGGGACCTGTTGAAGCCGGCGCCAGCCGGGGCGCCGGAAAAAGCGGCCTAGCGCTCTCCCGGTACTCCGGGCTCGGTCATCGCCCGGAGGTCGAGGATTTCATCGAGCTCCTTGGCGCTCAGCAGTTTCTTCTCCTCCGCCAGCTGCCGGACGGTCATTTTTCTCTCGACCGCTTCCTTGGCCAGCTTCGCCGCCTCCGCGTACCCGATGCGTGGCGCCAGGGCCGTCACGATCGCGGGGCTCAGCTCCAGCCAGTGGGCGCACTGCGCGGCGTCCGCCTCGATCCCGGCCACGCAGCGCTCGGTGAACACCCGCGTGGCATTGGTCAGGATTTCCAGCGTGAACACGAGATCGTGCGCGATGAGCGGCATCATCACGTTCAGCTCGAGCTGACCGGCCTCCGCTGCCGCAGCAATCGCCGTGTCGTTTCCGATGGCCTGGAAGCACACCATGTTGACCATCTCGGCAATGCTCGGGTTCACCTTGCCAGGCATGATGCTGGATCCCGGTTGCACCGCCGGCAGCGCGATTTCACCAAACCCGGTGCGCGGGCCGGAGGCGAGGAGCCGGATGTCCGAGGCGATTTTTCCCAGGTCTACCGCATAGCTCCGCACGGCTCCGCTGAAGCCGGAGACGTCTCCCATGGACTGCATGAGCTGCACCGCGTCGGCACCCAGGCGAACCGTGAGCCCGGGCAACTGGTTCAGCGCCTCGATCATCAGCTTGGCGTATTCGGGTTCCGCGTTGAGCCCGGTACCCACGGCAGTGCCACCGATTCCGAGGTCCCGCAGGAAATCGGCGGCTGATTCGATTCGTCGAGCACTTCGTTCTACGCTATGGCCGAACGCCGAGAATTCCTGGCCGAGCCGGATCGGGGTCGCGTCTTGGAGGTGGGTGCGCCCGGACTTCACGATGCCGTCGAATTCCTTGCCCTTTGCGAGGAAGGCCTTTGCCAGCGCCGACATGGCGTCGAGCAGTTTCGGCAGGATCGACAGGGCCGCGAGCCGGATGGCCGTGGGAATCGTGTCGTTCGTGCTCTGGGCCATGTTGACGTGATCGTTGGGATGGATGGGCTTGTAGTCGCCCCGTTTCCCGCCCAGGATTTCGTTGGCGCGGTTGGCCAGGACCTCGTTCACGTTCATGTTATGGCTCGTGCCGGCGCCAGCCTGGTAGGGATCTACCACGAAATGGGCGCGATGCTGGCCGGCCAGGATTTCATCGGCCGCCTTGATGATCGCGTCGGCGAGGTGGGTCTCGAGCCGCCCGGTCTTCCTGTGAACCTGGGCAGCGGCACGCTTGATCGACACCATGGCGTCCACGAAGGCGGGACGAGGCAGGAGTCCCGAGATCTGAAAGTTCTGGCGGGCCCGTTCTGTCTGCACGCCGTACAGCGCGGACGACGGGACCGGCAATTCGCCGAGGGGGTCCTTCTCGATGCGGTTCTCAGTCACGGGAGTCTCGGATGGCAGCCGACAAATTCTACCTTGTTCTGTCGGGCAAGGCGAGGAGACATGAGTCAGTCCGAGCAGTCGCCCTGGGGATAGACAAACCCGCAATTCGGGCAGGGGTTCTTGCACCCCCATGCCTTGCTCCGCACTGCATGCCCGCAGCGCATGCAAGTGGCAGGTGTGAGCCGAGCGAGGCCGGTCAGAAACGGGTTTTCCCGCCGCTCGCGGCCGATGGTCGTGTCGGGGCCGTGCCCGGGATAGACGATCGTCTCGTCGGGGAGGCTGAGCAACTGGTCCCGGATGCTGGCGATGAGCTGGTTGGCGTTCCCGCCGGGCAGGTCGGTACGGCCAATCGACCCCTCGAAGACCACGTCCCCAACGATGGCGATCCCGTTGCCCACGAAGGCCACGCTGCCCGGGCTGTGGCCCGGCACCTGCCGCACTTCGAATCGCAGGTCACCGACCGACAGCGCCTGGCCATCGGCCAGGTCGGCGTCGGGTGGGGGCGGCGCGGTGGCCGCGAGGCCGAGCCACCGGCCCTGGTCTTCCGCCCCGTCGTAGAGCGACCGGTCCGCCGGGTGCAGGTGCACCGGCACGCTGGTGGCCTCTTTCACGGCTGCGACGCCCTGTATGTGATCGAGGTGCGCGTGGGTGAGCCAGACGGCCTTGAGGGTGTAGCGATCAGCGCGGAGACGATCGAGGAAACGGGGAACCTCGTCCCCGGGGTCAATCAAGACGGCGTGCCGCGAGCGCGGGTCCGCAACGATATAGCAGTTCTCCGCGAAGACGCCATTAGGAATGCAGACGACGTCAGCTCGCGCCAACGCCTGCCGTCTCCTTCTTCTCGGCCAGGTACTTCTCGACCGCGATCGCGGCCGTCGTGGCATCGCCGACGGCCGTGGTGATCTGCCGGGTCAGCTGGTGCCGGAGGTCGCCGGCAGCAAAGAGGCCCGGGATCGACGTCATCATGCTTGTATCGGTGAACACATAACCGGACTCGTCGTGCTTGACGTGCTCCTTGATGACCCCGGTGTTGGGCTTGAAGCCGATGAAGATGAACACGCCCGTGACCGGGAGCGTCGTCACTTGGCTGGTGACCGTGTCTTTCAGGCGGAGGCCGGTGACGCCGCGTTCGCCGCCTTCGACCTCTTCGACTGTCTTGTTCCAGATGACTTCGATCTTGGGGTTGGCGAAGAGCCGCTGTTGAAGAATCGCCGAGGCACGGAATTCGTCGCGACGGTGAATGACGTAGACCTTGGTAGCGTACTTCGTCAGATACTGGGCCTCTTCGACCGCCGCATCGCCGCCGCCCACGACCGCGATGGTCTCGCCCTTGAAGAACGCCCCGTCGCAGACCGCACAGTAGGAGACGCCCTTTCCGGCGTATTCCTTCTCACCGCCCACGCCCAGCTTGGAGGGCGTTCCGCCGGCGGTGACGATCACCGATGGCGCGGTGAACGTCTTTCCCATGTCGGTCTTCACCTCGAAGTCACCGTCGGGAAGGCGTTTCACGCCTTCAACGTTATCGGTAAGAAAGCTCGCCCCGAACTTCCTGGCATGGTCAGTCATTTTCACCGCGAGTTCGCGGCCCAGGATGCTCTCGAAGCCGGGATAGTCCTCGATGAGCTCGGTGTTGAGCAGTTCGCCGCCCGGCATGCCTCGCTCAATCAGGAGCGTGCTGAGCATGCCCCGGCCCGCGTACATGGCTGCGCACAGCCCCGCCGGACCGCCGCCCACGATGATCACGTCGTATCGATTGCTGGTCACGCTACCCTCGAGATTGCCGGTTCACTCGCCCGCACAGACCAGAACGCGATTGCCGGGCGGCAGGTTCCCGCCTTCAGACGGCGCAGGCCAGGCTTTCGTCGGCCCCCGGCGCACCGCGGGCCGCAAACACCACCTTGCCCTCCTGCCCAATCACCACGACGCTCCGCTGCACGCCAATTCCAAGCAGTTTCACGGCGCCGTACTTCGTGGCCACTTTGAGCCCCGGGTCCGACAACAACGGGAAGTTGAACGCGAACTTCTCTACGTACTTGATATGACTATCCACCCCCGCGGGGTTCACGCCGAAGGGCTGGACGCCTGCTTTCCGGTACTTCTCGATCTCATCGCGCACGGCGGAGAGTTGGCGGTTTCACCCAGGGGTGTTGTTGCCGGGGTAGAAGACGAGCAGCACGCTCCCCGCCTTCAGGAGTTCAGCGAGCCGGTACGTCCGTCCATCGGACGCCGCCAGATCGAAGTCGGGCGCCGCGGCGCCGACCGCTATCAACTCGCTCACTTGCTGACCTCCGCGCTCACGCGTTCGATGTGAATACGCTCGACCTGTTCCAGCCACGTCGGGGGAACATCCTGGGATCCCAGCGAGGCGGCCGGACGGTCCACCGCGAAATCGCCGTGCCAATCCGAACCCCCCGTCGGGACGAGATCGAGTTCCGCGAACAGCTTGTTCAACCGCTTGATGGTGGATTCATCATGGGACGGGTGCCGGACTTCGACGCCATCCACGCCGGCCTTCCTGAGCAACTGCAGGATAGGCTTCACGCCACGGTCTTTCAAATGCGCTGCCGAAGTCACGCCACCGGCCGCCCGCACGAGCGTCGTCACGTCAGCTATACGCGGCAGGACCTTGGGAACGAACGCCGCGCGGCCGTTACCGAGATACTTGTCAAACGCATCCTGGACGTCGCGCACGGCGCCCAGGGCCACGAGCGCGCGGGCCACGTGCGGGCGGCCAACCGCGCCCGACCCGGCAATCTCCCGCACCTGCTCGATCGTGATCGGGATACCGGCCTTCTTCAACCGCCCGACGAGGAGTTCGGCGCGGCGCACGCGCTTCGCCCGCTGGTCCTCGAGAAACCCTTCGACGGCGGGATCGCCATCAGGCAAGAAGTACCCCAGCAGGTGCATTTCCCCACCCGGCCCATCCACCGAGAACTCGCAGCCCGCGATCACGCGGACGCCCAGCCCGGATCCGGCGGCCCGCGCTTCGGCCACGCCGGCCAGCGTATCGTGGTCGGTCAGGGCAAAGGCCTGGAGTCCGGCTGCTGCAGCGCGGCGGGCGACCTCGGCGGGCGCAAACGCGCCGTCCGAGGCCGTGGAATGCACGTGGAGATCGACCTTCACAATTCGCTAGCGGCTCGAGCGGGCGTATTCGGCTTCCGGACTGGTCCAGGCGGGTTGCGACTGGCGGAGCAGTTCGAGCAGGTGCGCGTCGGTCAGCTCGGCCAGGGCGGCATCCCACCGGCGCGCCCCAACCGGCGAGTAGCGCGTGACCCGCCGCACCCGGGCGGGTCCGGTGCCCTTCTCGAAGACCAGGCCGAACTCGTCCCGATCGTACTGGGTCGTGCGGCCCGAAGGATACACCACCCACCGCTCGCCGTCGGCCTCCAGCGTGCGCCGGGCCACTAGAGCGCCCCTTCGGGGAAGTTCTCGAGGCCCTTCTTCACGTCGGCCATGAAGCGGTCGCCGTCGGCGCCGTCCACCACGCGATGGTCATAGGCGAGGGACAGGAGTCCCAGGGTCCGGATCGCGATCACGTCCTGCCCATCGTCCAGCGTGATGACCTTCGGGCGCTTCTCGATGGCGCCGACACCAAGAATGGCGACCTGCGGCTGATTGATGATCGGCGTCCCTACGAGCGACCCGAACCCGCCCGGATTGGTAATCGTGAATGTGCCCTGCTGCACTTCGTCGGGCAGGAGCTTCTTGGAGCGGGCGCGATCGGCCAGGTCGGCCATTTTCCGCCAGATACCGAGGACGGACAGCTCGTCCGCCCCGCGGAGGACGGGGACGATGAGACCCCAGTCCAGCGCTACGGCGATCCCGATATTGATCGAGCGGCGGTAGATGACGGTATCGCCGCTCACCGACGCGTTGATGACGGCGTGCCTGCGCAGGTTCTCGGCGACCACCTTCACGATGAACGCCAGGAACGTGAGCTTGGCGCCCCGCGATTGGTATTCCTCCTTCTTGGCCGCGCGCAATGACGCGATGCGCGTGTAGTCCACCTCGAAGAAACTGTTCACGTGCGCCGAGGTCCGGCGCGAGGCGACCATGTGGTCGGCCGTCAGCTTCCGGATCTTGGTCATCGGCTCGACGCGGTCGCCGGGCCAGGGCTCGACGGATGGATGGATCACCGGACCCACCGAGACCCCGACTGTGACCGCGGGAACGGAAGGAGCGGCGGGAGCGACGGGAGCGACGGGAGCGACGGAGGGAACCACGTCGGCCGGACGCTGTTCGATGTACTGGAGGATGTCCTGCTTGGTCACGCGGCCCGCGAACCCGGTGCCGCCGGGGACGCGGCTGATGTCCACGTTGTGCTCGGCGGCAATCTTCCGAACCAGCGGCGTCGATTTCCGGCGGAGTCGCTCTTCCGCCGACTCGACCCCGTCGCCGGCGCGGCGGACGGGCGCGGCCGGCGGAGCAGCGGACGATACCGCGGACCCTACCGGCGCCGGGGGAGCGGCGCGCTGAGGCACAGCTGCGGCGGCCGGCTCGGCGGCCCTTGCGGGCGCGGCGGCCGGAGCTGGGGCGGCACTCACCGCGGACTTATCCGTTTCAATGAGCGCTATGACCGTCTGGACCGGAACGGTTTTGCCCTCACCCACCCTGATCTCGGCAAGCACCCCGGCCACCGGCGACGGGATCTCGGCATCGACCTTGTCGGTCGAAATCTCGAGGATCGGCTCGTCGCGCTTGATGTCGTCTCCCACCTTCTTGAGCCACTTGGAGACGGTTCCTTCGGCGATCGACTCCCCCATCTGGGGCATGATCACGTCGACCTTGGCCATCCATCGCTCCTTGAATCGGGGCGCCGGTCAATCCGGCGGATGAAATCGGGTTATCCGTGCGTCAATTTGGGTACGTCGGGGCTGGGCCCGTTGACCAGAATGGCGCCATGCAACCCAGGCCTGCCGCCACGAAGTGGTGCCATGTCACATGGTCAACCGCGCGACACCGCAAGTGTTTCAACATAGCGGCACAAGCTCGATTCTGCGAGCAGGCCATCGAGGACGAATGTGCGCGTGCGGGCTGGGCCGGGGTCGTGGCGCTGTTGCCAGACCGGGTCCACGTCCTGGTCGAGGTCCCCACCACCCTGACCCGGGCCAGCGTCGTGCGGCGCCTGCGAGACACGGCCACTCTGGTGGTCCGCCGAGCCGGCCTGGCACCGGGCGTCGGGCAGGTGTGGGAAGACGGGGGTTGGTGTTCGGTGTTGACCAGCGGGTTGGCGGTGGAGGCGGTGCGGCGACATGTACGCCAACGGGCGGCGGGGGCGCGCGCCTAATAGGCCAGGAGCCACCGAGCGGCTTTGACCACATCTTGCGCCTGCGGCAAGACAAAGTCTTCCAGGGTCGGCGCATAGGGAATCGGCGTGTCGTGGGCGGTGACCCGCATGACCGGCGCGTCCAGCCATTCGAACGCCTGTTCGTTGATCCGGGCAATGATTTCCCCCGCGATGCCGCCGGTGCGGGTGTCCTCGTGCACGACGAGCGCCCGATTGGTCTTCTTGACCGAGGCAATGATCGCCGCGTCGTCCATCGGGAGCAGGGTACGGAGGTCAATCACTTCGACCGACGCGCCGTCTTCCTTCTCAATCTGTTCCGCCGCCTCCAGGGACTTCCACACCATGGCCGAGTAGGTCACGATGGTGAGGTCCTTGCCCTCACGGGCAATGCGCGCCTTGCCAATGGGCGTAATGATGTCCTCGCCCTCCGGGATGTTCTCCTTGATGCGCCGGTAGAGAAACTTGTGCTCGAGGTAGATGACCGGGTCATCGTCGCGGATGGCCGCCTTGATGAGACCCTTGGCGTCCCTGACGGTCGCCGGCGCCACGAGCTTGAGGCCCGGGGTGTGGAAGAACGCCGCTTCCGGCATCTGTGAGTGAAATGGCCCACCGCGAACGAACCCGCCGGACGGACCGCGCACCACGATCGGGGTGGATAGACCGGCACGGTAGCGGGCGGTGGCTACGTAGTTGGTCAGCATGTCGTAGGCGCAGGAGATGAAGTCGATGAACTGCATCTCCGCCACCGGCCTTAACCCCATGTGCGCCGCGCCCGCAGCGGCGCCGACGATGGCCGCCTCACTGATCGGCGTGTCGATGACCCGGGAGGCGCCGAACTTCTCGAAGAACCCCTCCGTCACCTTGAACGCCCCACCGTAAATGCCGACGTCCTCGCCCAGGATGAACACGCGTTCATCGCGGGCCATTTCCTCCCACATGCCCTGGCGCAGGGCTTCGAGGTAGGTCAGCTCAGGCATCGCGGAACCACAGGCGCTCGGCGGAGGGCGGATTCGCGAACACCTCGGTGAGCGCGGTGTCGATGGAGGGCAGCGGATCGTTCTCGCACTCGGCGACCGCCTGATCGAGCTGACCGGTAACCCGGGCGTCAATCGCCGCGAGAATCGTCGAGTCGGCCCAGCCGTTCTTCTGCAGGGTCTCCACGTAGCGATCCACCGGGTCGTTGCCTTCCCACTTGGCTATTTCGTCTTTCGACTGATAGCGCTGGTCGTCGTGCTCGGCGTGACCCTTGCGGCGATAGGTGACGACCTCGATGAGCGTCGTGCCGCCGCCGACGCGTGCCCGTTCCACGGCGTCCCGCGTGACCTCGTAGACGGCGAGCACATCGTTGCCGTCCACCGTCACGCCGGGAATGCCGTACCCCTTGGCCTTGACGGCCAGCCGCTCGACGGCGGTCTGCCTCGACGTCGGCGTCGAATAGGAAAACCCGTTGTGTTCCACGATCACGACCAGCGGCAGGTGCTGGACCGCGGCGAAGTTGATGCCCTCGTGAAAGGCGCCGGCGCTGGTGGCGCCATCTCCGACGTACACCAGCCCCACGCGGGTCTCCTTTCGGAGTTTGAACGAGAGGGCGATGCCGGCCATGACGGGAACCATGTCCCCCAGGTGCGAGATCTGGCCGAGGTAGCCCAGCTGGAGGTCGTTGAAATGGATGTTGAGCTCGCGGCCCTTCGTGGGGCTGGTGGCCTTGGCCATGTACTGGCGCAGGACTTCGACCGGCTTGGCTCCCCGCACCAGCATGGATCCGAGATTGCGGATGAGCGGGGAGAGAATGTCGCCCGGCCTGAGCGCGTAGGCCGAGGCGACACTCTCGCCTTCCTGCCCGAGCGAGCGATACAGGCCGCCGATCACCTTTGATTGCCGATAGAGATTCACCAACCGCTCTTCGAGCGAGCGGGTGAGTCGCAGGAAGTAGTAGATCTCAAGCAGCTGCTCGCGATTGAGTCCCGCCGGAATGGTTGAGGCCGGCACGGTGCCTGCGGTCATAGAGTCAGGCCGCAACCGTTGCGCGGTAGCCGGCCGAACCGACGGCCTCGACGTAGCGCTCCGGGGTGGCTTTGGAGCCGTCGAAGTCCACGTCGGCGCTTCCGCCCGTCAGATCAACGGCCGCGCCGAACGTGCCGGGCACGGCCTTGAGCGCCTTCTCGACCTTGGTGACACAGTTGCCGCAATGCATGCCGGTGATGGTCAGATGCACGGACGCCATCCTAGAAGGCTCCGCGCAATTCGTAACCCGGCTCCACCTTCGCGTGGACCGTGGCCAGAAAACGCTTGGCGTGTTTGTCCGCTTCACTCTCGCCCATCTGGTCTGTCTCAATCGTGATCAGGGTGTAATGCCCGCCCTCTGCCGTGACCGTCACGCCGATCCGGCCGGTCGGACTGGTGAACACGCGCTTCCGCGCGGCAGGCTCCGCGGTGCGGCCCGGGCTGAAAAACCGGTCTGCTTCCGCCAACACCTGGTCGATACCCAGCGAGGTTCGATGGAAGTAGCGCATCAATCCACGACAGATGAGGTGAAGCCGCGAAGCCTGAGGCTGTTGCCCACCACGCTCAGGCTGGACAGGGCCATGGCAGCGCTCGCGACGATCGGACTCAGCAACACGTGGGTGAATGGATACAGGACGCCGGCGGCCAGCGGAATACCCAGCACGTTATAAATGAAGGCGAAGAACAGGTTGGTGCGAATGGTGCTCATGGTCCTCCGGGACAGCTCAATGGCGCCGACGACACCGCGCAGGTCACCCCGCACCAAGGTCACGTCTGACGCCTCGACCGCGACGTCGGTGCCGGTCCCCAGGGAGATTCCCACGTCGGCCTGCGCCAGGGCCGGTGCATCGTTGATCCCATCCCCCACCATGGCGACGACCCGGCCGTCCTGCTGGAGGCGCTTGATCTCGTCCACCTTGTCGGCCGGGGCGACTTCCGCCAGCACGCGATCGATCCCGAGGTCTTTGCCCACGAGCGCGACGGCCTGCTTGGTGTCTCCCGACAACAGGTACACCTGGAAACCCATCTGCTTGAGCCTGATCATCACGGCCCGGGACTCCGGCTTGACCGGGTCGGCGATCACCACCAGGCCGGTCACCACATCGTTGACGACCACCGCCACCGGGGAGCGGCCCTGCAGAATGTGGCGCTCCGCTTCCTGGGCCAGAGACCCCAGGTCCAGGTTCCGCTCCTTCGCATGCCGAAGCGAAATGACCTCGACGAGGAACCGGTTCACGATGCCGCGGGCGCCCCGCCCTTCCATGGCCACGAAACGCTCGACCGGCGGAATCTCCAGCTGACGCAACCTGGCCTGCTCCACGATGGCGCGGGCGAGCGGATGCTCGGAGCGGTCTTCCACGGCTGCAGCGAGCTTGAGCACCTCCGCCGGTGGCGTCATCGATCCGTCGGATTTCTTCACGCCGAGGACGTGGGTGACGGCCGGACGGCCCCCGGTAACCGTTCCCGTCTTGTCGAAGACGAAGGTGTCTACGCGCTGGAGCGCTTCGAGCGCTTCGCCACCCCGGATCAGAATTCCGCTTTGCGCTCCGCGGCCGGTACCCACCAGGATCGCCGTTGGTGTTGCGAGGCCCAGCGCGCAGGGACACGCGATCACCAGCACGCTCACGAAGGCCACGGTCGCGTACACGATCCGGTCCGGTCCATCCGGACCCAGCACCCACCACGCGACGAACGTCGCGATCGCGATCGCGAGCACGACCGGCACGAACACGCCCGCCACGCGGTCGGCCAGGCGCTGGACCGGCGCCCGGCTCCCCTGTGCCTCCTCCACCAGGCGGGCGATGTGGGCCAGCGCGGTGTCCTTGCCGACCGCCGTCGCCTCGACCGTCAATGACCCGGTGGTATTGAGGGTGCCACCAAAGACCCGGTCCCCCGGCTTCTTGGTCACCGGCATTGGCTCCCCGGTGAGCATGGCCTCGGAAACCGATGACTCGCCCGACCGAACCACGCCGTCCACCGGCAGCGTCTCGCCGGGCCGGATCATGACCGTGTCACGCAGCGCCACTTCCTCGATGGGGACTTCCCGGTCTTCACCGCCGCGCTGCACGCGCGCTGTCTTCGGGCGAAGGGCGAGGAGATGCCGGATGGCCTCCGACATGCGCCCGCGGGCCCGGGTCTCGAACAGGCGGCCCAGCAGGATGAGGGCGATGATGGCGTTGAGCGCCTCGAAGTACACATCGGGCTCGAGGTTCCGGAAAATGGACGGTACGAGCGTCGCCGCCGCGGAATACACGAAGGCCGACCCCGCGCCGAGCGCGATCAGGGTGTTCATGTCCGCGGTGCGGTGCTTGAGCCCGCTCCGTGCACCGCGGAAGAACTGGCTGCCGCTCCACAGGAGAACGGGAAGCGAGACCAGCAGCATGCCGACCTTGAGCCACCGGTGATCGATAGCGTAAAGCTGGGGCATGCTGCCGCGGAGAAGGCCTTCGACGGGCCGCAGGACGATGCCCACCAGGTCGTTCACCTTGGTGCTGCTGTGGGCCATGAGGGGCATGGACCAGACCATGGTCAGGGCCGTGGCCACCGCGGCGACCGCGAACTTCCAGGCCAGGACCCGCATCTCCCGGGCCCTCTGGACCCGCTCACGCATGACGGGATCTTCCTCGCGTACCGGCTCGGAAACCTTGAACCCGGCCCGGGTGACGGCGTCTTCCAGGTCCCGCGCGGTCACCAGGCCCGGCACGTACTCGGCGGTCATCTGCTCGGTGGCCTGGTTCGCCACGACCGACAGCACGCCGGGGAGACCCGCGACCTCTTGTTCCAGGCGAGACAGCCCCGTGGCGTAGTGAAGGCCTTCGATGCCGAACGATACGGACGCCTTGGTACTGTCGTAGCCGACCTCCCGCACCGCGCGGACCAGGTCGGTCACCTTCACACTGCTGTCGTCGATCGTCAGCATGGCCTTGCCGGTGGCGTAATTCACCGCGGCGTCCTCCACACCCGGCACGTCGGCCAGCCGCTTCTGCACGGTGACCGCGCAGGCACCGCAGGTCATGCCTTCGACCGGAAGGGTGATGCGAGTACTAGCCATGCTTGTGATGACCCTTGCCGAGGTTCGCGCGGGCCGAGTCCCTCCCCTGTTGGGCCACGACCCGGCCGCGGAGCATGGACATGCCGCACCGGAAGGGATAGTCGCCGGGCGTGGGCGGAATGAACTCGATGGTCTTGGTCTCGAAGGCCGGGAGGGCCTCGTCGATGTTCAGACTTTCGAACACGACGCGTTCGGAGCACTCCGCGGTTTCGTCGCGGTAGAAGTGGAGCCGCACGGGGCGCCCCGCCTCGACCAATATGGTGTCCGGGTTGTATCCGCCCTTCACGACGATGCGGACCTCCTGCACGCCGCTGCGATTGGGATGGGCCGCCTCGCCGCCCCGCCGCGGCCCGAGGAAGAACCACAGCTCCCAGGCAATCAACGCGGCGCCCACGAGGACGACGGCCAGGTCAGTAAGACTCACGGCTCGTCTAGTTGTACAACAGGTAGGGCTTTCGGCGCTGCACGAAGTTGTCGAGGTCGGCGCGCCACGCGTTCCAGATACGATTTGACGTGTAGTCACGCTCCAGGTCTTCCCGGAGCTGGCTGCTGCCGGCCCGCAGGTCGAAGGCCCGGGCATCAATTCGCAGGGAATCGCGATGCAGGGAGCGCAGGCCGATCAGTAGTGACACCGCCATTAGCGCGGGGTCATACACCGCCCTCCGGGTGACCCGGAACCGCACCGCGGGAATCTCCTGCCCGCCATACTTGCCATCGCCCGGGGCCTGCGGAAACACCAGCGTGTCGGACAGCGCGACACCCGGGATGGGCGGGACCCGGGCGATGAGACCGGCCGCGTTGAGCCAGGGGGCCGCCAGCACCTGAAAGGCCACCGGCGTCCCGCGCCCGACCGAGAGATTGGTCGCTTCGAACAGCACCAGCCCCGGGTATTGCGTCGCGCTTTCGACATCCGGCATGTTGGGGGACGGCTTGATCCAGGGCAGGCCCGTGCGGTCGAACCAGTCCGCCCGATGCCACCCGTCGGCCGGAACAACGACCAGGTCGGCGTTGAGGCCGAGGGCATCATTGCCCACCCGCGCCAACTCCCCCAGCGTCAGGCCATGACGGAGCGGGATCGGGAGCATGCCGATGAAGGTCGCAAAGCTCGAATCCAGGAGAGGGCCCTGCACCAGGTCACCACCAATCGGATTGGGCCGGTCGAGGACGATGACCCGGCGGCCGTTTTCCCGGGCGGACCGGAGGCTCAGCAGGGTCGAGGAGATGTAGGTGTAGGGTCGCCCACCGATATCCTGGAGATCGATCAGGAGGACGTCGACGCTCGCCCACATGTCCCTGGTGGGCGCCCGCACCGTGCCGTAGAGACTGTAGATCGGTACCCCCGTAGCGGAATCCAAGGTGTTTCCGATATTCTCCCGGTCGAGCGTGCCGCGGAAGCCGTGCTCGGGGCTGAAAATCGCCGTGAGGTTGACCTGGGCGGCCCGGAGCAGGTCGATGTCACTGCGACCAGCCTGATTGACGCCGGTCTGGTTGGTCAGGATGCCGACCCGGACGCCGTGAACCAAGTGGAGCGAGTCGGTGAGCAGGACTTCGATGCCCGGCCGCACAGGGCGAACCGCGCCCCCGGATTCCCCGCAGGCCGCTACGACGGCCGCCATGACCGCCACGGAGCCAAGTCTCTGAATCATCGCGTCGTTGTTCTTTCGGGATTGCTCCTGCTGGCCTGCGCGCACCGCGCGCGCGAGGTGGCATCGTCACCGCCGGTTCCGCCCTTCCAGCCGACCCCCACGCCGGTCCTTCCGCCTACCCAAGTCGTCCAAGGGCGCTCCGCAAACATTAACACAGACTCGCTGCTTGGGACGCTGTCCACCCGCCAGAAGGTCGGCCAGCTCCTCATGCCGTGGCTCCTGGGCAACTATGCGGGCGCGGACGCCGAGGACTACGACGCGGCGTTTGCCTGGGCGGATTCGTTCGACGTAGGCGGCATTCTCATTTCCATCGGCTCGCCACTCGACGTCGCGACGCGGCTCAACATGCTCCAGCGGCGGTCGAAACTCCCGCTGCTCGTAGGGGCAGACCTGGAATGGGGAGCCGCCATGCGGCTCATTGGCGGGACCGCCTTCCCCATGGACATGGGGATCGGCGCGACCGGGCGGGAAGAGGATGCCTACGAGCTGGGCCGCGTGACCGCGCTCGAGGCGCGCGCGGTGGGCATCCACCTGACTTTTTCCCCGGTGGTGGATGTCAATAACAACCCGCTCAACCCGATCATCAACACGCGGTCGTTCGGGGAGGACCCGGCGTCAGTGGGGCGTCTCGCGGCCGCCTACGTGCGCGGGGCGGAAGAGCACGGGTTGTTCACCACCGCGAAGCACTTCCCGGGGCACGGCGACACCGAGACGGACACGCACATTGACGTGCCGGTGGTGCGGTCCTGCTGGAGCAGACTGGACACGCTGGAACTGGTGCCGTTCCGGGCGGCACTCGCCGCGGGCGCGACCGCCACGATGACGGCGCACGTGGCGCTCCCCTGCATCACGCCCGGGGACACCACGCCCGCGACGCTCTCGGCGGCCGTGATGACGGGCATTCTCCGCGACTCCCTCCGATTCACCGGGCTGGTGGTCACCGACGCGCTGTCCATGGCGGCAATCCAGAAGAAATACGGGCCGGGAGAGGTGGCGGTGCGCGCATTTCTCGCCGGCAGCGACCTGTTGCTGGACCCGGTGGACCTGCGCGCCGTAAGCCAGGCGATGGTCGCGGCGGTCGCCAACGGGCGGATCACCGTGGCACGGCTGGATGCGTCCGTGCGGCGCGTGCTCGAACTCAAGCGGCGAGCGGGCCTGTTCGAGCGACGGACGGTCCCGCTCGACAGCGTGACCTCAGGCGTCGGGCGGCGTGAGTACCAGCAGATCGCCGACGACGTCGCGGCGCGGGCACTGACCCTGGTTCAGCGAGGGCCGATCGACCAGTTCCGGGCCACCCGCGGGCGGGTGGCCATGGTCGTGTACGCAGAAGAAACGAACCTCACCGCGGGCAATACGCTGGCCCGGGAGCTCCGCCTGGCGGGCGACACGGTGACGATGTTCCGGCTGTACCCCGCGTCGGGCACGCTCTCCTACGACTCGGCCCGGACGATCATTTCGCGAAACCCGCGGGCGCTGTTTGCGACCAGCGTACGGTTCATTGCCGGGCGGGGACACGTCTCCATGCCCGACTCCCTGGCCCGGACTGTCCTCGCCACGGCCCCGCAACGGGCCACCGTGGTCGCGTCGCTCGGCAGTCCGTACCTGCTCGCGCAGATGCCGGGCTATGCATCGGGCTACCTGCTGGCGTGGAGCGATTCGCCTGCCACCGAGCGGGCGGTAGCGCGCGCGTTGGCTGGTTCGGCTCCGGTCACCGGACGCCTGCCCATCACATTATCGCCCCAATACCCTCGCGGCTTCGGGATCGAGTTGCGGTAACGCCGCCCAGGGGCCTACTCCGCCACGGTGCTCCACCCCCGCCGCGACAAGTCGCGGTAGATGATCCAGCCGGCCACCGCCGCCAGTGCCAGCATGCCCAGGCCCGCCATCGTCTCGTGCAGGATGAGCTTGCCCACGCCGAAGAGCACGGCGTAAACCAGCACGCACCCCGAAATCCAGTCGATCAGGTTCGCACCCGAATCCCCGGACGGCTTCACGTCGGGCGCCGCGGCGGCGATCGGTCCCCACCCGAACCGCGAAGGCCGGGTTTTCCGGTAGAACGCCACCAGTTTATCCGTGGGCTCCGGCTTCGTCAGGAACGTCACGGCAAGCCAGACAGCAGTGGTGACGGCGACCGTGATGAGCATGACCCAGGCAAAGTCGGCCGGCTTGTCCGTGTCGTAGCCCCCCCACACCTGCAGCGCGACCGACACGACGAAGGCGCTCACCATGGAGGAGACCTCGCTCCACGCGTTGATCCGCCACCAGTACCATCGCAGCAACAGCACGCCGCCCGTGCCCGCGCCGGTCACCAGCAGGAGCTTCCACGCTCCGGCAATCGAACTCATGTAGAACGTCACGATGGCGGAAATCACGGTGAGCAGAACGGTTGCCCCGCGCGAGGCGGCCACGTAATGCGCGTCCGTCGCGTCGGGCTTCAGGAACCTGCGGTAGAAATCGTTCACCAGGTAACTGGCGCCCCAGTTCAGTTGGGTCGCGATGGTGGACATGTAGGCTGCGGCAAAAGCCGCAATCATGAACCCGCGAAGCGAAGGCGGCAGGTAGTCGATCATGACCAGGATATAGCCCGTCTCTGGGTCCGCCAGGTTCGGGTACAGAATGAGCGACACGAGTCCGACCAGTATCCATGGCCACGGGCGAATGGCATAGTGCGCGATGTTGAACCACAGCGTGGCGAGGAGCGAATGCTTTTCGTCCTTGGCGCTGAGCATGCGCTGAGCGACGTAGCCCCCGCCGCCTGGCTCGGCCCCCGGGTACCACGTGGCCCACCAGTTGAGCGACACGTACACCAGGAACGTGATCACCGGCATCCACGCCGAGCCGATGTCGGGCACGAAGCTCAAGACCGACCCCGTGCCTCCGGTGGTAGCACCGCGAGCCGCATCCACCAGGGCCAGCTTGGACTTCATGACGTCGATGCCACCCACCGCGTTGACGGCCACCACCGCGAGGACGATCACCATGGTCATCTTGATGACGAACTGGACGGCGTCGGTCACCAGTACGCCCCAGAGACCGGACAGGGTCGAGATGGCCGAGGTGAGGGCGATGAGGCCGATGACGACGGCGAGCGCCTCGACCTTGGTGATTCCCAAGGTGAGTTCGAGGATCTTGACCATCGCGAGATTGACCCAGCCCAGGATGATGCAGTTGATCGGGATCCCGAGGTACAGCGCGCGGAACCCGCGGAGGAACGCGGCGGGCTTGCCGGCGTAGCGGATTTCGGCGAATTCGACGTCCGTCGTGACGCCGCAGCGGCGCCAAAGCCGGGCGTAGAAGAACACGGTGAGCATGCCGCCCGCCACGAAATTCCACCACAGCCAGTTCCCGGCGATGCCCCCCTTGGCCACGAGGCCGGTCACGGCCAGGGGGGTGTCGGCCGCGAACGTGGTCGCCACCATGGAAGTCCCTGCAAGCCACCAGGGGACATTCCGGCCGGAGAGGAAGTACTCGGAGACGCTCTTGCCGGCGCGGGCCTTGTAGTACCACCCGATGGCAATGTTGAGCAGGAAGTACAGGCCGATGACCAGCCAGTCGGTGAACGTCAGCTGCATCCGGCGGCTCCAGTAAAGGGATGCTTAGGGTGAGGCCGGCCCTAAGTTGCACGGTTCCCGGGCGCGGGCAACTGTGCGTTGACACTGTCCCGGGGTGGTTCTAACTTGCGGGCGACGAGGGAGGATTCCAGTCATGACGACGACGCAGCAGCCCCAGGTCGCGCTGGCCATCACCGACCGGGCATCCGAGCAGGTCAAGCGGTTCATGAACGACGAGCAGGTTCCCGCGGAAACGGCCGGTCTCCGGATCGCCGTCCTGCCGGGAGGGTGCTCCGGGTTCAAGTACGGCCTCAACATCGAAGAGAAGCCCTTCGAAGACGACATCATCCTCGACCAGAACGGCGTGAAGGTGTTCGTGGACGCGTTTAGCGCCCAATACCTCTCCGGCGTCACGGTCGATTACGTGTCGTCCATGCAGGGAGCCGGTTTCACGTTTTCCAATCCGAACGCCACCGGCGGCTGCGGGTGCGGTAGCTCGTTCAACGTCTGAGCTTGCCCCCCCTCCTGTCTGACGTGCCGGGGCCTGCGAGATTCGCGGGCCCCGTTCTCGTTCCTCCCAGGCCGTGCGCTCCCTCGACCTGATCGTCATCGTCGCCTACCTCGCCGGCGTGCTCGGCGTGGGGGCCTGGTTTTCGCGCCGGCAATCCGGCGCGTCGGACTACTTCCTCGGCAGGAACGAGCTGCCCTGGTGGGCGGTGATGCTGTCCATCGTGGCGACCGAAACGTCTGCGCTCACCGTCATCTCGGTTCCGGGCGTGGGCGCGCGAGGTGACCTCACGTTCCTCCAGCTTCCCATGGGCTACGTCCTGGGGCGAGTCGGCGTCGCCCTCTGGCTCCTGCCCGGCTACTTCACCGGCACCCAGGAAACGGCGTATGCCCGGCTCGAATCCCGGTTCGGCGGCTCTACCCGGCGGGTGGCCTCCGCCGTGTTCATGGGCGTCCGGGCCATGGGCGACAGCGTGCGCGTGTTTGCCACCGCGATTCCCCTCACGATCGTCACCGGTTGGAGCATACCGACCTCGGTCCTGATCCTGGGCGTCTTCACAGTGATCTACACCTGGGCCGGCGGCCTCAAGGCGGTCGTGTGGGTGGATGTCATGCAGCTGGGCGTGTACGTGATGGGCGGCATCACGGCGCTCTACGTCGCGGTCTGGCTCGCGGGCGGCGCGGACGTCGTGTGGGCGCACGCCACCACCGGCAACAAGCTCCGCGTGTTCGATTTCTCGTTCTCCTTCTCGCAGACTTACACGTTCTGGGGTGGCCTGCTGGGCGGCGCCATGCTTTCGGCCGCCTCTCACGGCACCGACCACCTGATCGTCCAGCGCCTGCTCGCATCCCGCGGGCTCCGCGACGCCAGGAAGGCGTTGTTGTGGTCGGGCATCGTCGTGCTTTTCCAGTTCGCCTTGTTCCTGCTCATTGGTATCGCGATATCGGCGTCCGGCCAGACCGACCCCACCATCGCGGGCGATCGCATCTTCCCCCAGTTCGTGGTGGATCACCTGCCAGCCGGCCTGGCAGGGCTGGTCGTGGCCGGCATCCTCGCTGCCGCGATGAGCACCATCAGTTCGTCCCTCAATTCCCTCGCCTCGGCCACGACCCACGATTTCTACGCGCCCCTTTCAGGCCAGCGCGACGAACGGCGCCTCCTGACCGTCGGCCGATGGGCGACCGCCGGGTGGGCCGTGATCCTCAGCCTCGGGGCGCTGCTGTTCCGAGGCAGCGGCCAGCCGGTGGTGGAGCTGGCCTTGTCAATCGCGTCCATCACGTACGGCGGGCTGCTCGGCACCTACATCCTGGCGGGCACGGTTCCCCGGGCCCGCGGCCGGGACGCGATCCTCGCGATCGCAGTCACCGGCGTGGTCATGGCCGTCGTCGTCCTGGCCAAGCCGGGTCCGTTCGCACACCTGGCGTTCCCGTGGTACGTGCCGATGGGTGTGGGGATTGCGCTGTTGGTGGGGTTGGTGTCTTCACTGGTCGGAACGAGGGAACGAGGGAACGAGGGAACGTGACGACCAAAGCGCGCGCTCGTTCCCCCGCCTTCCTCGGCATCGACGCCGGGGGCTCGCACACCGAGGCCGTCATCACCGACCGCGACGGCGCCGTCCTCTCCCGCGTTCGTGGTGGTCCGGGAGCGGTCACGCTGGACAACATCGCCCGCATTTCCAAGACCATCGCCGGGGTCGCGAAGGACGCCGCCCGGGAGGCCGGCATCAAGTTGCCCGCGGTTGCGCTGGTCGTCGGCGCCGCGGGCGCCGGGCGCGAGCAAGTGCGTGCAGGGTTGGAGCGTACGCTCAAGGCGCTCAAGGTGGCCCGCCGCACGCGCGTCACGACGGACGGGGAGATCGCCCTGGCGGGCGCATTCCCGTCCGGACCGGGCATCGTCCTGATTTCGGGCACTGGTTCAATCGCTTACGGCCGTGATGCAACGGGAACGGTTCGCCGCGCGGGCGGGCTCGGGTGGCAACTGGGTGACGAGGGCGGCGGCTATGCAATGGGCCGCATGGCGCTGGCGGCCGTGGGCCGGGCGCTGGATGGCCGCGGCATTCGCACCGCGCTCAGCGAGGAACTGCTCCGAACCACCGGTGCCGCCGACCTCGATGCGCTGGTTGCGTGGGCGCAGACGGCAGACCGCGCGGCCGTGGCGGCGCTCGCCCGCCCCGCGAGCGCCGCCGCGGAGCGGGGAGACCCGATCGCGCGGCAGTTGGTGAACGCCACAGCGGCCGACCTGGTTGCTCTCGTGGTGGGGCTGCTCCGGCAGTTTCCCTCGGGCGCCCCCGGCCAGCTCGCGCTCGCCGGGTCATTGCTCGGAGACGGCTCACCGGTCCGCGTGAGCCTGGTGTCGTCCATCAACCGGGCGGCACCGCATCTCCGGATTGAGACCAACCCGCCGGACCCCGCCCTCGGCGCCGCGAGGCTCGCGACCCAGGCATGACGGGGAAAGCGTCGTCCTTCCCCGCCCTCCAGCACCGTGACTTCCGGCTGCTCTGGGTCGGGATGCTCATTTCGTTCTCCGGCTCCGTCATGCAGTCAGCCGCGATCCTCTGGCACGTGTCATTGATGGTGCCGGCCGACCGGAAGGGGCTGGCGCTGGGAATGGTCGGCCTGGTGAAGGTGGTGCCGATCGTCGGGTTCTCGATTCTCTCCGGCGTCGTCGCCGACGCGGTGGACCGCCGGAAGGTGATGCTGGTCTCCCAGGTCCTGCTCGCGATCGTCGCAGCGGTTCTCGGTATCCTCACGTTCTCCGGGCTCACGGCCGTCTGGCCGCTCTACCTGTTGGCGGCCCTCGTTTCGGCGGTCGCCGCGTTCGAGGGGCCGGCGCGCCAGGCGCTGGTGCCCAACATGGTGCCGCGAGAACATCTCTCGAACGCCATCAGCCTCAACACGATCATGTTCCAGGCGTCGTCCATCGTGGGGCCGTCGCTGGCGGGCATCGTCATCGCGACGCTGGGCATCGCCTGGGTGTACGTGATCAACGCGGTGTCGTTTGTGGCCGTAATGGCGGCGCTCCTTGCCATGAAGAGCCGCCCGCGGGCCGATGCCACCCGGGCAAGCACGATCAGCCTGGCGGCGGCGCGCGAGGGCATGCGGTTCGTGTTCGCCTCACCCATGATCCGCTCCACCATGCTGCTCGACTTCTTCGCGACGTTCTTCGCGTCCGCACAGGCACTTCTGCCGATCTATGCGCAGGACATCCTGAAGGTGGGGCCCAGAGGGTACGGCTGGCTCTACGCGGCACCTTCCATCGGCGCGGGAGTGGCAAGCCTGGTCATGGTCCGGCAAATCGAGCGTATCGAGCGGCGCGGCGTGGTCCTGCTGTGGGCCGTGGTGGGATTCGGACTCGCGACGGTGGGTTTCGGATTCTCCCGCACGTTCTGGGTGACGCTGGCGTGCCTGGCCATCACGGGAGCCGCGGACACCGTGAGCATGGTGATCCGCAACATCGTCCGTCAGCTGGAAACACCGGACGAACTCCGCGGGCGCATGACCGGGGTCAACATGGTGTTCTTCATGGGCGGGCCCCAGCTCGGCGAGCTGGAAGCCGGCATGGTGGCACAATGGCTTGGGGCGACCGTGTCGGTGGTGACCGGCGGGATCGGGTGCCTGCTGGCAACCGCCTGGATTGCGGCGAGCACGCCGCAACTGCGGAGGTACCGACGCTAACGGCCGACTAGGCCTTCGCAGCCCGCAGCTTGCTGTGCCGGTAGCCGTACGCGAAGTAGACCACGAGTCCAATCGCCAGCCACACCCCGAAACGAACCCAGGTCACGAACGGCAACTGCACCATCAGGAACAGGCACGACACGATGGACAGGAGCGGAATGAGCGGCACCCACGGTGCCCGGAACGGCCGCGCCCGGTCTGGGTCCTTGGCGCGCAGGATAAGGACGCCTGCCGCCACCAGCACGAATGCGAATAGCGTGCCGATGTTGGTGAGGTTGACCACCTCATCGATATTCGCGAACGCGGCAAAGATGGCGACGAGGACACCGGTGAGGATCGTGGTGACGTGCGGTGTACGAAACCGTGGATGCACCCGCGCCGCCCACGGCGGCAGGAGGCCGTCGCGCGCCATGGAGAAGAAGATGCGCGGCTGGCCCAATTGGAATACCAGCAACACGGTTGTCATCGCCAGGACCGCGCCGAACGCCACGATGATCCGCGAGACGGCCAGCAGGGTGGGGTTTCCGCTGGCAAGATTCAGCGCCGTGAGGATAGGCTCCGCCGTGCCCAGCTGGCGCCAGTCGGTCATGCCGGTCATGACGACCGCCACCAGGATGAAGATGACGGTGCACACCACCAAGCTCATGATGATGCCGAATGGCATGTCGCGGCCGGGGTCCTTGGCCTCCTCGGCGGCAGTGGACACGGCGTCAAACCCGATGTACGAGAAGAAAATGATGGCTGCGGCAGCCTTGATCCCCGCGAAACCGTTGGGGGCAAATCCGCCGAACTCGGTGTAGTTCGGAGGGTGAATCAGGGTGGCGCCTACCACGATGAAGAACAGCAAGATCGCCACCTTGAGCACGACCATGATCGAGTTGGAAAACGCCGACTCCCGGATGCCGTAGACCAGGAGCACGGTGATGGCGAGCACGATAAGGACAGCCGGAATATTGAGGATGATGGGCAGGCCCGCGATATGCGGCGCCGAGGTGACGGCGCTGGCCAGGTCGAGTGTGCGAGCGTCCGTCGCCCCTGCGCCGGCCGCTGCCACAGCCTGAAACGCCGTCCGGTAGTCGGTCGTGAGCCACGCGGGAATGTGGATGCCCACGTCGGCCATGAGCTCGCGGAAATACCCCGCCCAGGAGATCGCCACGGCAATGTTGCCCACGGCGTACTCGATTATCAGGTCCCAGCCGATAATCCAGGCCACCAGCTCTCCAAACGATGCGTAGGCATAGGTGTACGCCGACCCGGAAATCGGCACCATCGCGGCGAACTCCGCATAACACAGGGCCGCGAAACCGCAGGTGACCGCCGTGAGGACGAAGGACAGGACGATGGCGGGTCCCGCCCCGAGCCGGACACCGGCCTCGCCCGCAATCGCCGTGCCCGTCGTCGCGAAGATACCGGCACCGATAATGCCACCGACGCCCAGCGCGGTGAGGTGCCACTTGCCCAGGACGCGCCGAAGGCCGCCCGTTGCGGTGTCCACCTCGGCTGTGAGCTGTCCTATGGTCTTTCGAGCAAAGAGCTGGGACACGAAACCTCCCGAAGTCGGCACTACAGCGTGATCGTGATCGTCGTCTCGCCATCGACCCGCGTGCCGTCGAGCTTGCGGGCCGGTTCGAACTCGTACTTGCGCAGCAGGGCCACGAACTGCGCGCGGTACGCCGCGTCCTTGATTTCCGGATCGACCTTCACGCGGGTGACCCGTCCCTGCGCATCTACCCAGAAGTGCACCTGGAGCGACCGGCCCTTGAGCGCATTCGGCCGGGGGAGCGGAAGAATGGTGTACTTGACCTGCGGCGGGAAGGTGTCGCCGCCCTCCCCGCCCGTACCGGGCCCGCTATCCCGCCCGATTCCCGGTCCCTGCCCGCCCCCGGCGCCTCCACCCGACCCGATGACCCCGGCCGCCGCCGGTACGCCGGCCTGGGCCGCCAACGCCTCGGCGAGGGGCATGTCCAGCTTGCGAATGGTGAGCACCGGATCGGGCGGCGGCACAACCACGGGCTCGGGAGGCGGCTTCGCTGCCTGAAGGGCGGGCTGCGCCGCGGCGGCCGGCGGGGCCGCATCCAGCGTGATGTACCGGACGCCACCCCCACCGCCGCGTTCACCGGCCAGCCCCGGGCGCTTCGTGTCTGCCGGGTCGCTCTCGGGCCTGGACTGGAGGTAGATGATGAACAGGACCACGAGCCCGTGGGCCAACACCGAGCCCAGGACCGACCATGTGTTGCGCTGGTCGGCCTGCGGGAGACGCAGGTTGGGGAGGCGATGGGGGGCCATGGCCTTCAATAATACACGTCGGGCGCGAGAGCTTTTCCCCCCCGCGCCCAAATCGTTTCCCCACCCCGGGCTGACGCCCGGGGGTAGTGCCTAGTTCTTCTTGGCCGCGGCCTCGTCCGGCGGTGGCACAAACCCGATCACCTGTACGCCCGCGCCCCGCGCGATGTCCATGGCCACAATGACGTCCTGGTATTTCCGCTTCCCGGCCACCTTCACGAACATGAGCTTCGCCGGCCGCTCGTCGTAGATCTTGTGGAGCTCGACATCCAGGGCACCGATCGCCACCGGCTTGGTGTTGATGGCATAGCCGCCGTTCTCGAGCAGCTCCAGCACGATCTGGTCGCTCTTCTCGTTCTGCTTTTTCTTGGTCTTTTCTTCCGCCGGCACCTGCACGTCCATCGCCATGCGGTTCATCGGAATCTGCATCATGAAAATGATGAGCAATACCAGCAGCACGTCGATCATCGGGACGACGTTCGGGTCTGACTTGAATGACGCCGTGTCGTCAGGAAGTTTGATTGACATGGTTACTTCTTCTTGAACACGGTGCGTTGTTCCCGTGTCAGCTCCGTGACCGCGGCCAGCACACGGACGCCCGCCTTCCGGGCCACTCCGATCGCTTCTTCAACCTTCGAGTACTCCAGCTGCTGGTCCGCCTTGAAGTAGAGAATCTTGTCGGTGCTGCGCGCATCGAAGATCCGCCTCAGGGTCTCTTCCAGCTGGTCCTTTTCAATTTTCCGGACCCGGGTGGTGCCGCCCGCGTCCTTGGAGCCGAGGAAGAACGCCCCGTCCTTGTCGATGCCGAGCGTGATGTCGTTATCCTGGTCTTCCCGCTTCTCGATGTTCTTGCCCTCGGGCATCTTGGCTTCGAAGCCCGACGCGATGATGGGCGTGACCACCATGAAGATGATCAGCAGCACCAGCATCACGTCGATCATGGGCACGACGTTGGGCTCGAACTTGATTCCGCCCTTGCCGCCCCCGACATCCATTCCCATAGGTGACTCCTTCCTTCAGGAAATCAGGCTCCGGTGGAGTGCCCCGACTGCGTGGCCTTCTGGGCCTGGAATTCCTTCGTGAAGATCGACCGGCCGAGCTCGGCGCCGACGTTCTTGATCAGGAAGTCGATGAACTCCTTCGACGTGTACATCATTTCGACCGTGAGGTTTTCGATCTTGGTCTGGAAGTAGTTGTAGAGCCACACCGCCGGGATCGCGACCACGAGGCCGAAGCCGGTCGTGATGAGCGCCTCGGCGATACCGGCCGAAATGCCCGCCAAGCCGCCGGCGCCGCCGGCCGCCATGCCCATGAAGGAGTTGACGATGCCCGCGACCGTGCCGAGCAAGCCCACGAACGGCGCCGTGGCACCGACCGTCGCGATGACACCCAGTCCGCGCTTGAGCTCGGACAGCAGGATCAGCATTTGCCGTTCGACCGCGCGCTCGGCCGAGTTGATATCGCCGGCGCCGACCGCAGCCTTGTTCCGGATCAGCGGCTTGATTTCCGTGAGGGCCTCACCCAGCACCCGGGCCACGTGGGAGACCTTGTTCTTCTCGGCCAGCGCAATTGCCTGGTCGAGCTGGTCTTCCTGCAGGAAGCGCGCGAATTCGGGGGCGAACTTCGCGGTCTGCTTCATGGACTTCCGGATGCGCCACCACTTGGCGCCCGCGATGCCCAGCGAGTAGACCGACATGAACGCCAGCATGTACACGATTCCCCGGGCGAACCCCTGCATGGAATCCCAGAGTACCAACAGGTCCATATTCATGAGTCGTAGGCCTCCGTTAAGCCGTTAGAACGATTGAAAACGGGGTCGCCGCCGGACTACCGGCGGATGCTGAAGTTGATCGGCACCTGCACCAGCACGCGGACGGCCTGTCCACGTACCCGGCCGGGCCGGTAGAGACTCTTGAGCACGGCGTCACGTGCGGACAACTCGAACGCCCGGTTGCTCGACTGCACGATGCGCATCGAGGCGGGTTCCGCGTGACCGGTGGTATCGATGATGACTTCGACCAGCACCGTGCCCTCGATGCCCGCCTGCCGGAGCAGGTCCGGGTAGTCGAGCTGGACCTGCGACATGAGCGCGGGCTTCTCGTCCACCAGGGCCTCGATGAATGCCGCCCCGGGATCGACCTTCACGTCGGTGGTCAGGTTGGAGATGCCCTTCTCGATGCCGACGCCGCTGAACTGGCTCGGGTCCCACTTCTCGTTCAGGTTGATGGGCGGAATGTTGGTCGGGATGTTCACCGGCGCGAGCAGCGCGGTGAATCCCTTGACCTCTTCCAGCTTCACCTCGGGCTGCTCCTGCTTCTTTTCCTCTTCCTGCTGGATGAAGACCATGGTGGTGTCCAGCGAGGTTGCGGAATCCTGCGAACCCGAGCCGATCGTCGCCTGCACCGCGATGTAAATCAGCACGGAATGCATGGCAATCGAGAGCGTGGTGCCCCCTCCGAACTTGCCGCCGATCCGGGCCTTCGGGTTGGACTCGATCAGTTGGTCGAACACGCTGGTGCCTCCCCTGACGGTACGGGCATGAATCTATGCATCAGTGCATGTCCCACTAGCCCCCGGAATCTCGCACCCGTGGGACTCACATTACAGAATGCTAACAATCGAATGACAAGTCCCGGGGCGGGCGCTCAGGTCGTGGCGGGAGCTTCCTCGGGCGGTGCGGGCACATCGGCCCCTGCCGGCAGGGTCACGGTGAAGGTGGTCCCCCGCCCGACCCGGCTCTTCACGTCAATCGAGCCGCCGTGGGCCTCCGCGATCCATTTGCAGATGGCGAGCCCCAGGCCGGCGCCGGGCCGCGCGCCCGTCCGGCTCCGCGCTTCGTCCACCCGCCAGAACCGGTCGAAAATGTGGGGCAGGTCGGTCGGCGCGATACCGATGCCGGTGTCGCGGACGGTCACGTTCACGCGCTGGTCGGCCATCGCCGACTCGATCCAGACGCTCCCACCCCTCGGCGTGTACTTGATCGCGTTGGTCAGGAGGTTCATCACCATTTGGTGAATCCGGCGGGCGTCGGCGGCCAGGACCTGGGGGGACTCGGGAATGACCATCGTGACGGACACGCCGGCCTGTTCGCTCAGCATGCCTGCCGTCTCGGTGATCTCCAGGAACAACTCGCGAATGTCCACCTTCTCGAGGTGGAGCGGCGCCCGGCCCTCGTCGGCCCGGGCCAGCGTGAGCAGGGAGTCCACCATCTCGGTCATCCGCTTGACCTCGATGAGCGTCTCCTCCAGGACCTCCATCACCTCGGGCGGCGCCTTGGGATGCGTGAGCGCCCGCTCGATGCCAGACCGGAGCACCGTGAGCGGCGTCTTGAGCTCGTGCGACGCATCCGCGGTGAAGCGGCGGAGGGAGGCGAAATTCCGTTCCAGCCGGGCCAGCATGGCGTTGAGCGTTGCCGTGAGGCGCTCGATTTCGTCGCGGGAGCGGGTGGTCTGGAGGCGGCGGTGGAGGCTCCGGCCGTCGGTGATGGCCTCGACCTCGTCCACAATGTTCTCCACCGGGCGGAGCGTCCGGCCGACCAGCAGGTAGCCGATCAGGATGGACGCGATGAGGATGATCGGCGCCACGTAGACCATGACCGTGAGCAGTCGCTGGGGCCCGAGCACCAGTTCCGCGGTGGACGCACCGGACAGCACCCAGCGTACTTGCGCTCCCGCCTCGACGATGGACCGTACGTAGTAGCGGATCTCGCCCGCTGGAGCGCCCAGCGTCAGGCGCCCGAACCCGACGGCGGCGTCGCCCCGGCTCACCACCTGGAGCAGGCGGTCCGCCTCGGTGAACGGCAGGACCCGAGTGTCGGCCGACAGGAACAGCGGCTCCCCCGACGGACCCAGCACGATGACGAAATCGGGAATCACCGCCAGCAAGTTGGCGACCCGGAAATCCAGCTCGGGCTTTCCGGTCGCGCGGTTGGTCACCACCACCCCGCCCGGTTCCCGCTGGGATACCTGGAGCAGGGCCGCGATGACGTCGGCCTCGAGGCGGGTACGATCGTCCAGCTCGGAGAGGCTCTCGGAGCGCTGCACCAGGTAAATGGTGAGCGCGAAGACGAACATGGTCGTGCCGAGCGCCAGGGCGTAGGACCAGGCGAGCCGGCCGCGAATGGTGAGCATCAGGCCTTCAGGACGTAGCCCACGCCGCGCACCGTGTGGATGAGCTTGGGCGTACGGAGGTGATCCAGCTTTTTCCGCAGCCGGTTGATGACCACGTCCACGATGTTGGTGCCCGGGTCGAAATGGTAATTCCAGGCGTACTCGGTGATGAGCGTGCGGGAGAGCACGCGCCCCGGGTTTCGCGCGAGGTATTCGAGCACGACGTATTCCTTGGGAGTCAGCTCGATGGCGACGTCGGCGCGGCGCACCTCGCGGCTCCCGGTGTCGATCGTGAGGTCCGCGATCTGCACGACCGGCGACACGATGGACTTGGGCCGCCGGGCCACCGCCTCCACCCGGGCGAGCAGTTCCTCGAACGCGAACGGCTTGGTGACGTAGTCATCGGCGCCGGCGCGGAGGGCCTGGACCTTGGATTCGAGAGCGTCCTGCGCGGTGAGGACGACGACCGGCGTGGTGATCCCGCGGTCACGGAGGGTGCGAAGCACTTCGATGCCGTTCATTTTCGGGAGCCGCAAGTCGAGCACGACGACGTCATACTGGCCGCTGGTCGCCCGCCGCAGTCCTTCTTCGCCATCGTCCACCAGGTCCGCGTACATCCGCTGTTCTTCGAGGCCGCGCTGTACGAACTGGCCGACGGTCCGGTCGTCCTCGATGACCAGGACTTTCACCCTTCGCCGGACCCCCTGATCGGCAAACAGACGCGGAAAATGGACCCCCGGTCCGGCTGGGATTCGACCATGATGCGTCCATGGTGCTCCGCCACGATCCCGTAGCAGATGGACAGGCCGAGCCCCGTGCCGCGCCCCGGCGGCTTCGTCGTATAAAACGGCTCGAAGATCTTGGGCATGTCTTCCCGCGCGATGCCGTGGCCAGTGTCGGCAATGGACACGCGGACCTCGTCCTTCCGTTCGGGATTGAGCTCGGTGGTGACGGTGAGCGAGCCCGCGCCGTCCATCGAGTCGATGGCGTTGATCATGAGGTCCAGGAATACCTGAAGCAACTGCTTGGCGTTGGCGAAGATCTCGGGCAGGCCCTCCGCCAGCTCGCGTTCCAGCTTGATCTGCTTGATTCGGGAAGCGACGCTTCGAGGAGCCCCAGGTGTTCGCCCGCGTGGGACAGCGGTATGCGGACCTGCCGGCGGTCGCCCACACGCTCCTGTGACTCCCCTTCTTTGACCTGCCGGGAGACCCGGTCGGCATCCTCGGAGCCGGGCTCGTCTCCACCGGCGGCCACGAATGCGCGGAAGGCCGATCCGTCGGGCGTGCGTACCCAGATTCGGCAATCCCGGGCCCCCACGCCGCGCTCCACGGCTGCGATGATGCCCTGGAATACCTCGTCGGTGCCAATCCCCGCCTCGAGGTAGCCGGTAACCTCGCGCAGCACGCGGAGACCCGGGTACTTTTCCAGGTCCACGGCTTCCGGTGCGGTTCGCACGGCCTCGTTCACACCGAGAACCTATCGCTCGCGGACGCTGGGCGACACGACGAGCCGCGCCGTCACGCCAGCGCCGCGATCTGGCGCAGCAACTCGGCGTTGTCCCGCTTGTGACCCAGCTCGGCTTCGACGTGGCTCCAGCGCAGAACGCCTTTGCCATCCACCAGGAAATACGCCCGCTTCGAGTGGAACTTCTCCTCGATGAGCACGCCGTATGTCCGGCTGACATCGCGGCGGAAGTCGGAGAGCAGGTCCACCGTGATGCGTTCCTGCGCCTGGAAGGCCTTGAGGGATGGCACCATGTCCACCGAGATGCCGAGCACCTTGACCCCGGTGTCGGCGAAGGTCCCGAGCTCCTTCGAGAAATCGCAGAACTCGGCCGTGCAGGTCCGGGTGAACGCCAGCGGGAAGAACGCAAGGAGGACGGGCTTCCCCTGGAGACCGGAGAGCGTGACGTCGCCGCCCGCGGTCGACGGCAGGGTGAAATCGGGCGCCGGGGCGTGGGCGGCCGGGACGGTTTGGGGCATCTGGTCTCCGTGTCTCACTGCGTCGCGGGTCGTGAGTAAGTTAACGAGGTGGTCGCTCCCTTGTGCCCTCCCGGGTGCGACGACTTATTACGAAACACAACCCGAGGAGCGAGACGATGGCGTACGAACTTCCCAAGCTGCCCTACGGCTTCGACGCGCTGGAGCCGCATATCGATACCCAGACCATGCAGATCCACCACGGCAAGCACCACCAGGCCTACGTCACCAACCTCAACGCCGCCCTCGACAAGCACCCGGAGTTGCACAAGAAGGGGCTGGCCGAGTTGCTGGCGGACATCGCGACGGTCCCCGAGGACATTCGCGGCCCGGTGCGCAACAACGGCGGCGGGCATTTCAACCACTCGATGTTCTGGGAAACCATGGGCCCCAAGGGCGGCGGCGAGCCGAAGGGGAAACTGGCTGCCGCGATCCAGGCGGCGTTCGGAGAATTCGCCACGTTCAAGGAACAGTTCGCGGCCGCCGGCGTGGGACGGTTCGGCAGCGGCTGGGCCTGGCTGATCGCCAATCACGGCAAGGTCTTCATTGAGAGCACGCCCAACCAGGACAACCCGATCATGGACGGCAAGGCCGCCGTGCTCGGGCTCGACGTGTGGGAGCATGCCTACTACCTCAAGTACCAGAACCGCCGGGCGGACTACATCGCGGCCTGGTGGAACGTGGTCAACTGGGCGGAAGTCGGGAAACGTTTTGAAGGAGCCAAGTGACATGAACACGCGAATCGGAGTTCTGGCCCTGCTCGGCGGCGTCCTGGTGGCGGCCGCGTGGCAGGCAAGGGCGACGGCGGAGATCGTGTCCCCCGCGAACCGCGCCACGGTATCCAGCCCCGTCAAGCTGGTGCTCAAGGCGACCGGCGTGGAGATCACGCCAGCCACCGAGGAGCGCGCCGGCACGGGGCACCATCACCTCTTCGTGGACCACGACGTCACGGTGGTCAACGACACAATCCCCCGGGGCGTGAGCGGCATCCTGCACCTGGGCCGGGGACAGACGGAGTTCGTGTTCGACTCGACGACGACCGTCCTCAAGCCCGGTTCTCACCGGATCATCGACGTGGTGGCCGACTGGCATCACTCGCCGCTCAAGCCGTGGGCCGCAGACACGGTGACATTCACGGTGAAGTAGGAACAGGGAAACGAGCGAAGGGGTGAACGAGGCAGGCCCCGGAGTCACCCGGACCGTCGCCCTCTACATCGCCAGCGCCGCCGCATCCGCGACGGCGTTTTGGTTGATTGCCCGCTACGGAGCCCAGTTGACCCCCGGGTCGCCCGCCCTGCCAGAGGCGGTCCGCGCACCTGCTTATCCCGCCCCCTCGATCAGCCTGGTGCATGTCCTGGTGGCGCTGGCTGTGATTGTCGCGACCGCGCGAATGACGGGTTACCTCTTCGCCCTCCTCAAACAACCGCGGGTGATCGGCGAGGTGCTCGCCGGCCTTCTGCTGGGGCCGTCCGCCCTTGGCCGGATTGCACCCGGTCTCAGCGACGGCTTGTTCGGCGCAGACACCGTTCCGTCCCTCGCCCTGCTGGCCCAGGTGGGCGTCGTCGGCTTCATGTTCCTCGTGGGCCTGGACCTCGACACCGCCCACCTCCGCGCGCGGACCCGTTCAGCCATCACCATTTCGCACACGAGCGTTGTGGTCCCCTTCCTCCTGGGGTCGCTGCTCGCGCTCTTCCTGTATCCGCGGCTCGGCACCGCCGGCGTGCCCTTCGCCGATTTCGCGCTGTTCCTCGGCGTGTCGATGGCCGTCACCGCGTTCCCCGTGCTCGCCCGCATCGTGACCGAACGTGGACTCCTCCACACCACCGTGGGGACGCTGGCGCTTTCCTCGGCCGCGGTGGGTGACGTCGCAGCGTGGTGCCTGCTGGGGTTCCTCACGGCACACGCCGCGGGCGGCGGGGACACGGGCGTTGACCCGCGGGCCTTCTTCGTGTCCGGTGCCTTCATGGCGGGCCTCCTGACGCCGAGGGGAGCCCGGGTCGCCGAGCCGCTCCGGCGCGTCATCGGAGGCACGTCACTGGTGCTCCTCCCGGTGTTCTTCGCCCTTACCGGCCTCAAGACCCGCGTGCAGCTCGTCGACGGCGCCGTCGCCTGGGCGCTCTGCGCCGCCATTCTCGCGACTGCCTGCATCGGGAAGATGGGGGGCGGCATCATCGCGTCCCGGCTCACCGGACTTGGCTGGCGCGACTCGGCCGCGATCGGGGCTCTCATGAATACCCGGGGCCTGGTGGAGCTGGTCGTGCTCAACCTCGGGCTGGAACTGGGCATCATCTCGCCCACCCTGTTCGCGATGCTGGTCATCATGGCCGTGATAACCACGGCGGCGACGATGCCCATGCTGCAGGTGATCGAGCGAACGAGGGAACGTTCTTTCTCCGTTCCACCATCGCTATCTTGAACACCATCGGGGCGGTAGCTCAGTTGGGAGAGCACGTGGTTTGCAACCACGGGGTCGTGGGTTCGAATCCCATCCGCTCCACTATGACACGCACTGCGATCATCGCCACGCTGCTGGTTGCCGCCGGGTGCTCCGGGGGCCGGGAGCAGGCCGCCCTGCCCCAGGACGCCGGAGCCAGGACCGGCAAGTCGCGGTACACGACGCCCACGGTCACTCCCCCAACCCCACCGCCCCCGGCACCGGCCCCCGCGGTCGCACTCGCGCCGACGGCGCTGGGCAGCCTCATGACCGGGGCCTGGGACATTTCGCCGACCGGCGTCTTCGGCCCCCACCTCACCATTACCGTAGACTCGGCACGGGGCCCCGTGTTTTTCGGGCGACTCACCCGAGTCGTGGCGGGCAGCGACGTCCTTCTCGACACCGACCGTTTCGAGCGGTTCGTGGGCATCATCGGCCCGGATTCCGTGGCGCGATTGACCGTGACGTGGAAGGACAAGCTCTCACCGCCCGCCGAGATCGCGGGGAAGGTGTCGGCCGGCGAGTGGCGTCTTTCCCGGTTCGTCTGGGGCGGCGAGCAACAGGTAGTGCAGAACCACATCTGGACGGGGCGGAAAGCGAAATAACGAGGGAACGAGCGAACGCGATAAGGGGCGACCGATCTTTGGTCGCCCCTTTCGTTCCTCCGTTATCTCGTTCGCTCGTCTACGGTGCCAACGCCACCGAGTACCCGGTCAGCGAGTTGCGCGTCGCGTGGGCGCGGTTGGACACGGCCTGGATCGTCAGGGCGTAGGTGCCCGTGAGTTTTGTGTTTGACACGGCGACCCGGAACAGCGTGCCGGCCACAATCGGGCCCGTGAGGACGCCCTTGTATTGATTGTCGCTGACCTTCACGACGAAGAGCTTGCAACCGGCGCAGGCCGACGACACGCCGGTAATCACCTCGGGCGCGGTCGCGTTGGCGACGAACTGAATCGCGCCGTCATCCGAATTCGGCGTCGTCAGGCTGACGTTGAACTCGCCCGCCGTGGGGCCTTCCTTGCACGACGTGGCCAGGAGGGCCAGCGCCACGCCCGCCAGGGTCACCAGGTTGCGATTCATTGAGGTGCCTCCCCGCTCTACAAGCTCGGCACCACAGATGCGGCGGCCGGAGCTGCATTGGTCTTCTCAACCCAGGCGAGGAAGTCGCCCACATCGTACGCGCTGCTCTTGTTCCCGATGAGGTCCAGGTAGCGCATGTCATCGGTGGAAAGGGTCGCGGTCGTACCCAGAAGGGCGCCGAGCACGTTGGCCAGGGTCAGGCTTGGCTCGGTGGCGTTTATCGATACGGCGGCGTCCGCGGTCTGCACGCCGGACGTGGCGCGCACGTTGGCGGTGAATGCCCCCGACACCGTCGAGGTACCGCTCACTGAACCATCTGCCGCGAGCGTCACGCCGGCTGGGAACGCCCCACCCACCTGGCTCCACGTGTAGAGGCCCGTGCCGCCCGTCGCGGCGAGCGTCGTCGTGTACGGCTTCCCCATGACCGGCGCGAGTGCGCTCGGGGCCGTGACCGCGAGCGAGGGCGAGAACACGGCCACCACGGCGTACGGCTTCCCCATGGTCAACACGAGCGGGTTGGTCGTGACGTTGGTGTCACCGGTCCAACGCTCGAACACCTGCCCGGCGCCGGGCGTCGCGGTCAAGGTCATGCCGCTGGCCTTGGTGACGAATGTGCCGTTCGTATGGTCCACCGACGGGGATGAGGCAACCGTGCCGGTCCCCTGGACGGTGGCCTGGACTTTGACCTTGGTCGCGACGACCGCGGAAATCGAGTCGCCCGCGAAAGTACCGTTGATGTTGTGCGTCCGGAGCCCAGCATCCGACCAGGAAACCCAGACGAACTGCGTCTTGCCGTCAGCCGTGGTCTGGGCGGAGTCCATGGAAATGCTGTGAATCGAACCGTCGGTGAAGAGGCCGGTGAACCGACTATAGGCCGTGCCGTCCACCTTCACCTGGGCGGTAGTGTCGGCCGCGCGGATCACTGTGACGCCACCGAACGCAATCTGGAAACTCATCGCGCCATCGGGGGCGACCTGGGTGATATTGGAGATTTCCCAACCGATGAACGTGGAATCGACATGCTTGTTCGCGGCCGGCGTTGTGTTGAACGAGAACCGATTGTTGGGGAGCGAATCCACACCGTTCGCGCTGTAGCCGGGGAACAGGTCGCCCGCGTCGCCGCGGTTGGCGGCCGTCTCGAGCTGTTTTCGGTTGTCGGCTTGAACGAGCGTGAGGCCGTGGAATGTACCCGCGTTCATCTGGTTGACGCTCTTGCTCTGCTGGATCTTGGCCGAGTCCACCTGCCAGATAGCAAGCCCGCCATGGCAATTGGTGGGGAAGACGAGGCCGCTCTTTGTGCACACGGTGCGGATGAGGGCCGTGTCGGACTGGGAGCCCTGCCGGTTCTCCAGCAGGAAGTACTCCTTCCGCGTGTTCGTGCCCTGTACCCGCACCAGGAACGTCGTGTCGGACGTCGGGGCCGGCCCGAACGAGTATGTGCCGTTGACGGTGATCGGACGGACCGTCACCCAGCCCAACTCGTTCAGTGACCATGCTTCCATGCGGGAGGGCGACGCGCCGCTCGACTGGTTGCCGCTCCCCATGAGGCCCCAGTTCCCGATGCCTTCGGATGACTGTTGAGTGTCGTACAGGTCCGGGAGCCCGAACGCGTGCCCCGACTCGTGTGCCGCCGTGCCGATGGACATGATCTGCGTCGGCTGGTTGCACCCCTGGGAACCGCCCACGCCCGACTGGAGCGTATAGTCGCGGAAACGGATGTTGCCGAACCCGGCCTTGGCACTGAGGTCGTTGGTGGTAACCGACATGGTCGAGCGGTGGGACCACAGGTGCTGGTTGGTCGAGCTCCGGCAGGCGCCATCCAGCTCCGAGTGAATGAATATGGCCATGTCCACGAAGCCGTCATCATCACCCGAGTTGGCAGTACCGTCCGGGCCGTCATTGTCGAACTGCGAGAAGTTCACAGTCCCGTCGTACTTGGCCACCGCCTGCGTCAGTGCGTTCCGCATGGCGGTCGTCGCCGTGCCGCTCCAGATACCGTTGCAGTTTGAGTTGCCGTACGGGTTGGACCCGGAGCAGTTCTGCCCGCCCGTGTAGGTCCCTTCCGGACTCGCGAGCGTATCCCACCCAATAACGACGCCCTGGAGATCCAGCAGACCGTTGGACATCTGGTTGTAGAAGCTGCGAATCGAGTACGGCGTGCCGTAGGGGAATCCCGTGGGCGCCGTCGCGCTGAACAGGAGCTGGTTGTACTTGGACGTGTCACCCGCGCCGGCCGCGAGACCGGGCGCCCGGGCACTGTCGGCAAAGGAGAACAGAATAGCGGGAATCTTCTTTACGCCGCTCACCGCGGCGGGCGCGGGCACGGTACTGGGCGCCGCCATCGCCGCGTTGAGTCCCCGCCAGTTGCCCTGCTGCATGAGCAGGCGCCGCTGGGCCGCGACGCGGCGGGCGAGGACTCGCCACGCGCCGTCGGGGGCGAAGTCGAACACATCACCGTCGGCGTTGCGCAGGACCTCGGGCGCACGCTGACCCTGCGCGTGCGCGGAGGCAGGGACCGCGAGCGCGGCGACCGCGAGAAGGACGACAAGACGTGCCAGTGTGCGATGCATCACAACTCCCGCAGGCACTTGAGATAACGTCACCAAGCTACGTTAGCCGGGGGCACGAAACCAGACCGTGCCGTGGGTCACCCGGAACCTTCAGGGCTCGCAGGGGGTGACACCCGGGGATACGCGCCACCCCTACGCGGGGCCTCGGGCTAAGAGGCCGTCCCGTCGTGACATGGCTCACGTCCGGCAACCCTTGTGGAGGAGGGAGTCGAGGGCTAAAATCGTAGAGTCCATTCCCTAAACCGTAATCCCTGAGGCGCCGTTGGACACCCAGATCCTGCAACACGTCGCGCTGTTCGACAAATGCAAGAATTTCACCAAGGCCAAGGAGATCCAGGCCTCGGGCCTGTACCCCTATTTCAAGCCGATTTCCGAATCGGAAGACACCGTCGTCGTCATTGACGGGCAGAAGAAAGTCATGATGGGGTCCAACAACTACCTGGGCCTCACCCACCACCCAAAAGTCCTGGAATCGGCCAAGGCGGCCCTCGAGCGGTACGGCTCGGGCTGCACCGGCAGCCGGTTCCTGAACGGCACGCTCGACCTGCACGAAATGCTGGAGGCCCGCCTCGCCGAGTTCTTCGGCAAGGAAGCGGCGCTGGTGTTCTCCACCGGGTACCAGGCCAACCTGGGGCTCATCTCGTGCCTCGTAGGCCGGGGCGACGTTGTCCTGCTCGACAAGCTGGACCATGCGTCCATCGTGGACGGCGCGAAAATGTCGTGGGGCGATACCCAGCGGTTCAACCACAACGACCTGGCCCAGCTCGAGCGCCTGCTGCAGCGGAACGCCGACAAGGGCACGATGATCATCGTGGACGGTGTCTACTCCATGGAGGGAGACATCGCCGACGTGCCGGCCCTGCTCAAGCTGGCCCAGCGCTACAGCGCGGCACTCGCGATTGACGATGCCCACGCCACCGGGGTCCTGGGCCCCCGCGGAGACGGCACGGCGGCGCATTTCGGCCTCACCGAGGAAGTAGACCTCGTGGTCGGGACGTTCTCCAAGTCCCTGGCCTCCATCGGCGGGTTCGTGGCGGGCACCGAAAACGTCATCCACTACCTCAAGCACAACTCCCGGCCGCTCATCTTCACGGCCGCGTTGCCCCCCGCCAACACCGCGGGCGTGCTGGCGGCGCTCGAGGTCATGATTGCCGAGCCGCATCGCCGGGACCAGCTCTGGGAAAACACCCGGCGCCTCCAGGACGGCTTCCGGAGCTTGGGGTTCGACATCGGCCCCACCCAGACGCCCATCGTGCCGGTCCTCATCGGCGACATGACCAAGACGTTCCTCTTCTGGCGGAAGCTGTTCGACGCCGGGGTGTTCACCAACCCGGTCGTCCCGCCCGCCGTGTCCGCCACCGAGTGCCGGCTCCGCACCAGCCTCATGGCCACGCACACGGCCGAGCAGATCGACTTCGCGCTCGATACGTTCGCACGCCTCGGCAAGGAGCTGGGGGTCATTTGAGCCCGCCGGTGGTCGTCCGGCCGATCACTTCGGCCGGCGACCTCGAACGATTTATCGCGCTGCCGTACGACTTGTTCCGTGGGGACCCCGTGTGGGTCCCCCAGTTGCGTATGGACGTCCGCACCATGCTGTCCCGCACGAAGAATCCGTTCTTCCAGCATTCCGAGGCGGAGTACTTCCTGGCCGAGCGGAATGGGGAAGTCGTGGGCCGCATTGCGGCAGTCCACAACCGGGCGCACATCGACTACTACAAGGACACCACCGGCTTCTTCGGCTTCTTCGAGTGCGTGGACGACCAGGTGGTGGCGAATGCCCTGTTCGCCGCCGCGGCGGCGTGGCTCACGCAACGGAACCTCACCGTCATGCGCGGGCCCACGTCCTTTTCGACCAACGACGAGTGCGGTCTCCTAGTCGACGGCTTCGACACGCCACCCACATTGCTCAACCCGCACAACCCGGCGTACTACGTGCCGCTGGTCGAGCGTGCCGGGTTCCTGAAGGCGAAGGACATGTACCAGTACTGCATCGCGGTGACCGACCAGGATACCGCCGTGCCGGAACGGCTGCTCCGCGGCGCCCAGATCGTGGCCGAGCGCAACAACCTCACCGCGCGCAAGCTCGACATGAAGCACTTCAAGGAGGAAGTGAACCGCATCAAGCAGATCTACAACTCGGCCTGGGACAAGAACTGGGGGTTCGTCCCGCTGACCGAGGCCGAGATCGATCACCTGGCCAAGCAGCTCAAGCCCATCGTGGTGCCCGACGGGGTGGTGTTCATCGAGAAGGAAGGCCAGCTCGTCGGCTTCGCCGCCGCCCTGCCCGACTTCAACGTCGCCCTGAAGAAGAATCCCTCGGGGAAACTCTTCCCCGGCATCCTCAAGGTCCTCTGGCACGGGCGCAGGATCAAACGCGGGCGTATCCTGCTCCTCGGCCTCCTCCCGGAGTACCGGAAGACCGGCGCGGAAGTCCTGCTGTACAAGTGGCTCTGGGAGAAGGGCTACAAGCTTGGCTTCCGCTGGGCGGAAGCCGGCTGGATCCTCGAAGACAACACCCCGATGAACAACGGGCTCACCCACATGGGCTTTCAGCGCCACAAGACGCTCCGCCTCTACGACCGCGCACTGTGAAAGTCTTCGTCACGGGTGGAACCGGCTTCCTCGGTTCACACCTGGTCGAAGCCCTCCTCGCCCGGGGCGATGACGTCGTCTGCCTGGTGCGGGACCCCGGCAAGGTAGACCGGGTGTTCGACAAGCAGCGCCCCCGTTTGGTTGCCGGAAATCTCAACGACGTGGCCGCCCTCGAAACCGGCGCCGGCGGCGCGGACCTCGTGTTCCACGTCGCCGGGCTCATCGCCGCCGTTTCCCGCGCCGATTTCTTCAACGCCAACGCCGAGGGCACGAGGCGGGTGGCGCGCGCGGCGGCGAAGGTGGCGCCGAATCTCCAGCGATTCGTCTATGTCAGCAGCCAGGCCGCATCGGGACCCTCGCGCCGCGGCGAGGCGCTCACCGAGTCCGCCAAGCCCAACCCGCTCACGGAATACGGCCGCAGCAAGCTCGCCGGCGAAGAGGCCGTGCGGGAATGCACGTTCCCCTGGACGATCGTGCGCCCGCCGGTGGTCTACGGGCCGCGCGACACGGAAGTCCTGCGGATGTTCCGGACCGTGCGCATGGGCGTCGCCCCCATTTTCGGCGACGGCAAGCAGGAACTCTCGGTCATCTACGTCGAAGACCTCGTCACGGCCCTGCTGAAGGCTGCGGCCAGCCCGAAGCCGGGCGCCACCTACTTCGCCGCGCACCGGCAGGTGCTCACCAGCCGGGATTTCGTGTCCGCGATCTACCACGCCGTGCGAGGTACCGAACCGCAGAAGTCGGCCCGCGCCTCGGGTCCGTTCCTCCTGCCGATTCCCAGCATGGTGGCCAGGGGAGCGCTCTGGATGACCGAGAAGGCCGCGCAGCTCACCGGCAAGCCGACGCTCCTCACGCCTGACAAGGCGAACGAGTTCCTGGCCGAGGCGTGGGTGTGCTCGTCGGCCGCGCTGGAACGCGACACGGGGTGGGTGGCGCAGTTTGACCTGGGGACGGGACTCTCCCGGACCGCCGCGTGGTACCGCAGTCACGGGTGGCTATAGCAGCTGCGACTCAGTGCTTGTGCTCGGCAGGTTTCTTCTTGTCAGCCGGCGGGGCCATGATCACCGCCATCGTTCCGGTCACTTCCCGCATGTAATGCTTGCGATCCATCACGTACAGGAACTCCTTCACGTCCGTCGCGAGCCACTGTTCACCGCTCGACGGCAGGAATATTCCCGCCACCACGCCCATCCCGCCTGACGGCATCGTGTCGGGCTTCGGGTTCTGATAGTCCACGGTCACCCGGTACAGGTGTGACGTGTCCACCTTCATGCCCAGGTTCTTGAGGAAACTGCTCGTGGTCAGGCTGTTCACGTTGCCATTGTCATCCATGTAGGGCGTGGCGTCGAAAATGAGCTTGCCGGTCGTGGCATCCTGGAAGCGGAGCCGCGTGGCGTACTCGTGCAGGTGCCCGCCCATAATCAGGATCTTGCCGTTCACCGCCGGTTTCCCCTCCCACGAGCGGCTCGACGCCCCGGGTGGCAGGTCCCATGACTTGTCACCGAAGGGAAATGCCGCATCCACCTGGAACGGCTGGATGGGAAAGAGCGGCCAGGGGCGTCCGGTCTTCTGGTACGTCATGGTGAACCGCACGGTCGCGCCGTGGTAGGCGGTGCTCGTGGGGTTGTGCAACATGGCGGCAACGACCAGCCGGTCTCCCTTGTTCACCGGGAGGCCAAACAGAAACCAGGGCATGGCCTGGTCCCCGGTTTCGCCTCCCGCCGCGGCCACGCGCCGCGAAATGGGGAGAAAGAGCTCGCGGTGATCCGGATCGATGAAGTTGAGGTGATGTACGACCTGGTTGGGAACTGTTTTCCCATCCTGGTCCACCACGTCGTAGCTGAACCCCGTGAGGTAGCCGGTCATGGGGAAGCTCACGGTTTCGACCGGCGGCAAGATGCCGCCATGTGCGCCGTGATGCTCGCCCATGACGGGCAGCTCGATGGGCCCGATCAGGATGGTAAACCGGCTTTGCGCGTCGTCGTTGACGACGCGGACGGTTTGCGCGGCGGCCGCAGACGGCGCCAGCACGAGAAGAAGCGTGAAGAGATTCTTGCGCGTCATTGTGACAGAAGAGAAGTGCTTCATGGCCTAGGGCGCAACCGTCAGCGTCCCGACCATGCCCATGAGCTCGTGCGGCTGACAGGCGTACGCGTAGGTACCCGCCGGGGCGGGCTTGTCGCCCCCGCACGCGAGCGCGAGGAGGCTGATTCCCGTTAAGATTCGTTTCACCTGTGACCTCCGGTCGGACGTGAGCCCTGCATCGTGCGTCGAAGAAAGATAACGGACGCCTTGATTCTTGAAGCAAATCGTCGAGCTTGCTACGCGATGCAATGCCGTGCCCTGCTTGCACTTGTGACTGTCGCGTCCAGCCCGACTTGTCTGTCGCAGAACAAACTCGCTCATCCAGTACCGCTGGCGGTCATGGACGGCCGCGTCGTGTCGTTCGAGACCGGTGAGCCAATTCCCCACGTCGAGGTGTGCGTGTTTGGCAGCGACACGACTTGTGTGCGCAGTGATGCCGCGGGCCGTTACCGCGCCCGCGTCACCCCCGGGACGGTCACGGTACGGTTTCGGACACCAGGGCTTCCTCTCGCGCTGGTGCGGAACATCGAGATCGCCGCGACGGCACCCGGGTCGGTCAGCTGCGCGATGACCGGCCGGATCGGCCTCTCTGAGGAAACGTCCTGCCTGCCGGTGCGCACCCAGTGAAGCCCGCCGTTCCCGACTGCCAGTCGATGGGATCCCATTGCCGGGAGCTGCCGGTCCTGCTCCGCGTGGCCGAACTGAGCGAAGACGACGGCCCGTTCCGGGACATGATCGGGACCTGGCTCATGGGACACGTCGAGAACCTGGACTTCGGCACTCCACGGGTGTTGGGAGATCGCGTGGTGGTGGACACGACGATCCACGCCGAATGCCGGTACTTCCAGGCCGATGGTCCCTCGTTCCGGTGTCTGGCCCATGGCTTCCGGGGGGCGTTGCCCGACGAGGCCCGGCCGACGGAGCAACCGTTTATCGCCAACGGCACGGTCACACTCATGCAGGACGACCGGGTTCAGACTGTCGCCCTTTCGGCCCGCGCGAAACCCAGCCGCGCCCTACCCACACTCGACGTGAACCCCTGTCTCGGGGCGCCGTGCCGTACGGCGGACAACGTGCAGGGCGCGGCATGCTGCCGCGACCTCACGCTCGAGGTGATCATCCCCGCCTGGAATACCGAGACGGAGACCCTGCTGGAAACACGGCAGACGCCCTACGTGACCAAGGTCGAGCGGGTCAGCGAAGACATCGTCGAGTGCGAGGTGATCTCTGCTTGCGGGTACCTCGGGGCCGACGGCGTGGCGTGCGGGTTGCACGACCTCGAGCGCGCGGACGGTTCACCGGCCAAGCCGGCCATCTGCTCCGACTGGCCTGACCTCGACGAAGACTGCGACTGGCACCCGGGCTGCCGCCTGGTGGAGAAGGCATGACCGCGGACTCCCGTCGCATTCCCGATGTGCAGGCCGCCGTGGGCGACCGGTACGAAATCACTTCCCTGCTCCGCGCCGGCGGCCGCGGCGTCGTCTACGCGGGGCGGGACCGGACGGCCAATACCCGCGTGGCGATTACGGTGCTGGGGCCGGAAGTCGCAGCGACGGCCGGGTTGGCCGCCCGGTTCCGGCGCGAGGCCGCCCAGGTGGCGCACCTGCCCCACCCTCACATCGTCCCGGTGCTCGAGTTCGATATCCGGGCCGACCTGGCCTTCGTGGTCACGCCCATCGTCGACGGCGTCACGCTGGACGTGTACGTCGCGGGACACGGACGCTTGTCGCTGGGCGAGGCATCGGAGTTGCTTCGCCAGGTGGGCAGCGCGCTGGCCTTTGCGCACTCCCGCGGCGTCGTGCACGGGGGCGTGCGGCCGTCGAGCATTCAACGGGAGCGGACCACCGGACGCTGGCGGCTGGCTGACTTCGGCATGACCCACAGGGAGGCAGAGGCCGGCGCACCGACGACTCCCGACGCCCAAGCCGACCTCACCGCGCTTGCGGCGACGGTCGTGTACGGGCTTACCGGCGCCGAGGCGGCACTCACCGGCGACCGCGCCGGCCTTGCTCGCACGCTCCGCGCCGCACGGCCCGACCTCACCACCGCGGTGGTGCGGGCTATTTCGGCCCCGCTCGCCCTCGAGCCCGACGGCGTGCCCGGCACCGTGGACGACTGGATAGACCTGGTGCGGGCCGCTGAGCGGTACCGCCCGGTCAAGCCGTGGGCCGCGGTCGTCGCCCTGCTGGTGGCCGCCGTGGGTGGCTGGTGGGCGATTTCGCGCCAGCCGGAGGCCGTGACCGCCGCCCGGCCCACGGTGGCGGTCCTGCCGTTCACGCTCACGGGCAGCGCACCGGCCGTTCCGCTCGACGCGGTCCTGCCACAGGCATTTGCCTGGCAGCTCCAGATGCTCCCGCAGTACCGCGTCCTGGGCGCCCCGGTCATGATGGCCGCGGTGCACCGGCGGTTTGGCGGTGAGCCGCAGAGCGAAGACACGCTGACGGCCCTGGCGCGACAGCTTGGCGCCGACGTCGTGGTCGCGGGCCAGGCGGAAACCTCCAATGGCCAGATCACGATCCATATCCGCGTTTCCGACCTGCGCCGGCGCCGGACCATCGCGGCCGCGGACACCAGCGGGCCGCTGGACAGCCTCGACGTGCTGGTGTCGAGCCTGGTGGCGCGCGGGTTTGCGTCGCGGCTCGCGCGCGAGGTGCCCGGCAGCACCGCGCCGTCGCTTCCCCGCGGCATCACAGCGATCGCCGCCTACTTCCAGGGCGACCAGGATCTGCGGCACGCACAGTATCGGAGTGCGGTGGAGCAATTCACCCGCGTCATTTCACTCGACTCGGCGTATGCGCCGGCCTACCTCAAGCGCGTGCTCGCGCTGATCCAGCTGGTACCGACCGAGGACGAGATCCGGTCGGCCCTGCCCAGCCTGGCGTACAAGGACCGGCTGGACCCGGTATCCCGCGACTTGCTCACGGGGTACGAGAAATTGATCAACGACGGGGACGTGCTGGAGGCGGAGCGCATCTTCCGCCGCCTGCTCAACGACTTCCCCGACGCGGTGGACGGGTGGTTCGCGCTGGGAGAGCTGCAATTCCATTTCGGGACGCTGATGGGCATTCCGCTCTCGGAATCCCGGGCGGCATTCCAGGAAGTCCTGCACCGCGATCCGTCGTACGCGACCGCGGTGGCGCACCTCCTGATGCTGGCGCTGGCCGAAGGCGACGAACCGACGGCGCGGCAGTATTTCCGCCGCTACGTCGAGATCGACAGCACGTCCGTGGTCGCGGAGCTGGTGGGAGCCGGCGACACGCTCCTCCACCATGCCCCTCTGGCGCCACGGGTCCTCGCGTCGTTCCCGCGGCGGTCCCGCGAATTCCTCGACAACGTCGCGTTCATCTCGAGCGAGTTCGGCCGGTCGGCGCCGGAGCGGGTCGTCGGGGGCAAGGCACTGGACGCCATCTGGGGTCGAGCGTCGCGCGGGGACGAGCGGGCGCGGGCCTTCCGGATGCGGCTGGCCGGCCTGCTCGGCTCCGGCCGGTACGCCACCGCGCTGCGGTTCTTCCGCGGCGCGCGAAGCGCCGGGGTGCCGCAGGGCGAGGTGGACCGGTGGATGGTCCTCTCCGGCGTGACGCCGTTGCCCGACTTCGGCGACGACTCATCCCAGGCGGCCGCCGTGCGCCGGTTGACCGGCGCCGACGACGACCAGCTCATGGCCCGCTGGCTGGTGGCCCGCTGGTTTGCCCGCCGCGACGCGGACCGCGCGCAGGACGCCCTGGCCGATCTCAAGCGCATCGTGCACCCGCCGGGGAGCGCGTCGCCGCTCGAGCTGTCGCTCCTCGACGACCTGACCGCCATGGATTTCCTGGCCTCCGGCGATACCGCCGGTGCCCTGGCCACCTGGCGCCGCGCCACGCAGCGGTTCAGCGTCGAGCAGGTGCCATTCTCGCTGGTCGCGTCACTCTGGCCGCTCCGCGCCGGCCGGGTCCGCATCGCCTCGCTCACCGGGCGGTACCGGGAGGCGCTCGATGCCTCGGCGACATTCCTCCGGGTCGCCGCGTTCGTGGACCAGGCCGTGTGGCCCGAGATCATGCCGCTCCGGGCCGAGGCGGCGCTGGCGCAGGGGGACACCGTCCTCGCGATCAACACCTACGTGGAACTGCTGCAGATTCTCGAAATGGCGGACGGCGACGGGTTGCTGGTGCGCGAGCGGGCACTGCAGGCGCTGGACGATCTCAAGACGCGGTGGAAGGTGACGCCCGGAGATTCCGGGGCGGTCGAGCGGCCCGCGGCCACCGCCGGCTAGCGGGAGGCCCTCCTCACCACTGCTGGTCGGTAGAGAAAACGAAGACCGATCCGGCCACGTGATCCACCGGCGGGGCAATGCTGAACCCGATCCCTCCCCCGAACAACCTGAGGCTCAGGCTCACCGTTCCGCGGATGCGGCCCGTGGGCCGCGTGGCGAGCGACGCCCCCGCCCAGCCGCTCTGGATGCCGACCGACAGCAACGGCGACAGGCTCGGAAGGTAGAGCCAGCGTCCGACGCGAATCGGCGCGTTGAGCCATGGTAGCTGGTAGGCGGCAGACAGGCGCAGCAACGCTGCCCGATCCCCGCCGAACTCCTTGTAGGTGTAGCCCGGCAGGCCCTCGTTCTCGCCGAACTCGATCAGCCGCTGAGGCGGCAGCTGCCGACCCAGCACCGCGGCGCCATCAAACCGCGCCCTGTAGACCACGGGGCCCCAGGAATGCCGCCCGACCAACCGCGCCTCGACCCGTTGCCACTGGAGCTCGCCGTCCCCCCGCTCGTAGGAGAATCCGGCGCCGACGCCCGGCTCGAGAAACTGTCCACTCACGTCCGGATGGAACTCGAAACCCACGAGGCTCCGGAAGTACAGTCCCTCGACCGAGTAGCGGTTGGGCCGGATCGTTCCCCCGTGAATGAGGCCAGAGCGCAGGCGGGAGATCTCGGGCTCATCTTCCGCGGGCCCCCCCCTCGAGGCGAGGCGGCGGTCATGTGGACGGTTCCCAGGGGCGAGAGGGCCACCGTCAGGGCTTCATGACGTGGGCGCTGGCGACCGAAACGACGACGCGATCCTTCCCGGCGGCCTTCGCCAAATACATCATGGCATCGGCCTGCCGGATCAGTTCGGCGATATCCATGGGCGGCTCCAGGAACGACACCGCCCCGATGCTCACGGTGACCCGGCCGGGAGCGGGCCCCAAGGCATCGGACAGTGACAGGCGCAGGCGCTCGAGAAGGGTACGGGCCCCGTCGGGGCCAGTTTCGGGCAGCAGTACCAGGAACTCGTCTCCTCCCACCCGGGCCGGGATGTCACCCGTGCGGATGGTGCGCCGAATGAGGTCCGCGGTGGCCCGGAGCATGTCGTCGCCACGGTGGTGGCCCAGCGTGTCGTTGACCACCTTGAAGTTGTCGAGGTCTATGTAGGCCAGCGTGACGGGATGGTGGTGGCGGCGGCCGAGGGCGAGGATGCGGCCGGCCTCCTCGGAGAAGGCCCGCGCATTGATCAACAGTGTCAGGTGATCCGTCCGGCCCGCGTCCTCGGCATGCAGCAGGGCATCACGCACGGCGGCGAACAGCACGGCAACGACCGCGAAGGACACGAATTGCATGCCGAAGTTGATGAACCAGACCCACTCACCGGAGTAGAGGAGACCCGCCCAGTAGTTAGAGCTGATCCAGGCGACCGCGCAGAGGGCCGCGCCGCCAAGCCCCCAGGCCCGGCCGAGGTGCCACGCCAACAGGGACAGGGGCACATAGTACAGGGGAAGGACCCGGTACTCGGTACCCGAGTAGTAGTCCACCAGCCCGATGAGCGCGATGCCGACAGTCGAAACCGCCACGACGCGTGGCGCGGGCATGGTGTTGGGGTTAGTCAGCCAACGGGGGCTCATATATGGTGCGCCTAAGGTGCCGACCGAGCGGCAAAGGGCGCAAGGAGGGGGCGCTCCGCACGCCGCGACACCAGCCAAACGCCGACGAACAGCGCCGGCGCGGCAACGAGCATCGCGCGAGTTGGCGTTTCGCCGAACGCCCCCCAGCTCACCAGCCCGGTAATCAGCGGCTGGGCATAAATGTAGATCGTCGTGGTAGACGCCTCGAGCCGGGACAGGGCAAACATGTTGCACAGGTACGCGATTACGGTTGGGAACACGACGATGTACGCCAGGGCCCACCACACCGCCGCGTGGCCAAGAGCGGGAACGACCTGCTGACCCCACGCGAACCACGGCACGAATGGGAGGGAGAAGACGTACACCCACGCGATCACCGCGGCCGGCGGGTACCGGACGAGCAGCGGCTTGGAGACAATGAAGTACAACGAGTACGAGAACGCGCCGGCGGCGATCAGAAGATTACCCAGCCCGTAGCGACCGAGGGTGGTGAATCCGCCATTCAGGACCAGCGGCACGATGCCCGCAAACGCCACAAGGACGCCGGTCAGCCGGACGCCGTTGAACCGCTCGAGGCCGAAGACGGCGGCGAGGGTGAACGTGAACACGGGAATCAGGCACGTCATGAGCACGGCGTTCACGGGGGTCGAGCGTGCGAGGCCTTCAAGGAACAGCGCCTGGTTGAACGCCCCACCCAACCAGGAGGCCATGACGAAGCGGAGGAGATCTTCCCGGGCGGGCAAGGCCGTCCACGCCCGCCGGGCGAGCATGATCGGCACCAGGATGGCCGCACCGAGGCCCAGTCGCCATGCGCTCAGGCCGAGCGGGCTGAAGCCGCCCGGCTGGAAGACGACCGGCCCGAGGACGGGGGTGAGGGCAAACGCCACCTGGGCGCCGGCCAGCGCCAGGTGCGCAGGAAGGAGACGGGGCCGGGCTACCGCGCCAGGTACGGCCAGAACACCAACCAGCCGACGACCGCGGCGCCCACGGCCATCAACAAGACCCCCCCGGCGGCAACGTCCTTTGCCACCGCGACCAGCGGATGCGGTTGGGGGACGCTGGCGTCACTCAGGTTCTCGACGGCGGTGTTGAGCGCCTCGGCGCACCACACACCGGCCATGGTGAGCACCAGGGCAACCCACTCCATGCGCGAGACCGAATAGAACAAGCCGGCCCCGATGACCACGATCGTGGCCAGCAGGTGAATACGGGCATTGGCCTGGGTGCGCAGCAGCGTCCACACCCCCCGCGACGCGAAGCCTACGCTCCTGATGAAAGCGGAAATCATGACGCCAAGATAGCGGGTTCAGCCATCGCCGCCGCCGCCCCCACCGTCTCCCCCGCCCCCACCATCTCCGCCGCCGCCACCATCGCTCCCTCCAGCATCGCCGGTTCCGCCATCCGCGCCTGCACCATCGCTTCCCCCATCATGCCCTCCCGCATCATGGCTATGGTGACCATCGCCATGATGATGACCGTGATGATGCCCGGAAGTGCTCGTGTCGAAATCCCCGGTGGAGTCTCCGGTTCCCCCGCGCCGGCGACGAGGCACCGCGCTCCCGAATACTGTTACGAGCACGCCGATCGACAGCATGACAACAACGATGACGAATAGCGTCGCCATGAGCCCTTCCGGTTACCTGAGCGCGGCGAGTCCCGCCGCGTCCATCTCGATGATCGTGGGCGGGTCGGTGCGGGAGTCGCTGTAGCGCAACCACAGCGGACGCACGCGAAGATGCATGATCCCCTTCACCCCCAGCCGATCCCGGCCATCGGGGAACTTCCGGAAATAGAGCTCCTCGACCACGCGCATATCCGAGCTCCGCAGGCGCTCGGCCAGGCCCTCGCACTGCACTGTCTGCTCCTCGCCATCCCGCACGCCGCCGATCACCAGGGCGATGCGGGAGTCCGCGGCGAGGTTCTTCGCCTTGCGTGACGTATCCACCGTGTCGAACACAATGGCGAAGTCGTCGGCCACCGCGATCCCGACCACGGCGGCCTGCACCCCGGCCTCGGCGGAGACCGACGCCTGCACGGCATAGCGCTGGCTCCGCAGGAACGCCAGGAGTTCCGCGCGCGTCACCTTGCAGCCAAGGCGTTGATGTCCGGGTTCTCGAGCACGCGTTTGGCATACCCCTTCGTAGTGAGCGCAATCATGGCCCGGCCCACGTTCTCCGTCGTCGTGACGTGGCGGGGCAACATGACCCTCAACAGCGGATAGAGCGGCCCCATCACGTTGTAGAACGCCTGATACCACGCCGTCTTGGAGCGGACACCCTTCCGTGGCTGAATAAACCCCGGCCGCAGCATGTACGCCTTGAGTAGCATGCCGATGAGATGGTTCTCGGTCTTGCCCTTCACGCGAGCCCACATGCTGCGCCCACGTTCCGTGCTGTCGGCACCCTCGCCGGATATGTAGCAGAACGTGAGACCGGGATTCACGGACCCCAGGGCCTCGGCCGTCGCCACGGTCAAGTCGAACGTCACCCGGTGGTAGTCCGCCTCCTTCATGCCGACCGCGGACACGCCGAGGCAGAAGAAACAGGCATCGTAATCCCTGAAATCCGCGGTTGCCTCGCGATAATCCAGGAAGCCGGAGCGGAGCAGCTCCTGGACCTTGGGATGGACGACCCCACAGGGCTTCCGGCCGACGACGAGAACGGAGGACACCCGCGGATCCTCGATGCATTCGATGAGCGCGCCGCCGCCGATCATGCCGGTCGCACCGAAGATGATGACCTTCACGGCTGTTTCTCCTGGGGGAACGCGGAGGCCGGAAGTGCGAACGCGGAAGTGGAGACCTTCCCCACTTCCGCGTTCCGACTTCCGGCCTCGTTCAGCTAATGCTGCGCGAGCACCCGACCGGGTTCTGCGCGCCAACCAGGTCCGTCACGGCGCCGGCCAGCTTCCGGACCTTGGGCGCATCCATGGCCGTCATGGCATCGGCATTCAGTTCACCCGCCAGGGCCGTCAGCGCCGTACGGCGCGCGTCCCCGGAAGCGGCCTCCGCACGGGCCAGCGCGGCACGGGCCGACGAGATCCGCCCGGCGCCGAGGCCGTTCGACCGCTGGAGCTGGTCGAGATACGAGCAGGCCAGCGCAAAGCTCGGAGGCCAGACCAGCTTGGGCTGGCCCTGGGGATTGAAATAGGGCAGGACGACGGACTTTGCCGCGATCAGCTCGTTCTCCGAGATGAACTCGCTGGGCGTCAACTCGACCACGTCGAACCCGCGGGCGATCTCCGAGCTGTACATGTTCCCGTTGTACCAGTACGCGGACCACGAGCCGCCCGAAACCAGGCGCGTGGAATCCACCGGTCCGCGATCGAAGTACGCGATTTCCTTCACCTGATCCGGATCGGTCCAGTCGAACACCGAGATGCCGCCCTGGTACCACCCCTGGATCATCACGTCACGGCCGGGAATCGGAATCAGCGAGCCGTTGTGCGCCACGCAATTCTCGAACGCCGTCTGGGCGGCCGCGATCTTGTAGTAGCTGCGAAACTTGAGCTGGTTGCCGTTCTCGATCGAGAAGATCGCGTTCGCGCCCCATTCCTTCGGGTCATCCGCGCGGCACTTGGGAGTCGAACCGCCGCCCCACTCGTCCGACCACAGGATCTTGGTGCCGTCGTTGTTGAAGGTGACCGAATGCCACGCGGTCATGTTCGTGGTATCGGTCGCGGCGGTGATGCGCTTGGGGTTGATCGGGTCGCGAATGTCCAGCAGGATGCCGTACCCCTGGCACGCGCCGCCACCGATACCGGCCTCAGGGTACAGCGTGATGTCATGGCACTGGTTGGGGCCGGTCGGCCGGCCTCCGCCACCCCCGCCGGGGCCGCCCACCGCGATCGTCATGCGGGGAATGGCCGCCCGGAGCGCCACGCTGTCCGCGCGGGTACGGGTACCCGCGCCACCGCGGGCCGTGGCGATGCTGTCCAGCAGGCGGTTGGCCACCTGGCCCGGCATGACCTGTTCACGGCCACCAACTGTCATGACGAAGCCGTTCCCGGCCTTGGCGCCGGCGAGCGCAAGTTGCGCGGCCAGGATGTCGGCCGGCGCATCACCGTGCCGGGGGCCCGCCGGGCCCATGTTCTCGAAAATGCGGGCTCCGTTCGCGATCGCGGCCGCGGCCGGATTGGCCAGCGGTATGCGGATGATCTCGACGCGGAACTGCGCCGTGGCCGGGTTCGAGTCCGTGGTCCCGCCGGTGCAGCCGGAGAGCTCGTTGGGCGACCGGACACCGGACGAACCCGACACATAGATGTAGACGTTGTCCCTGTCCTTCGGGTCCACCAGCACCGTGTGTGTGTGCGAGCCACGGCAGGTCTGGACGCTGGTGATGTACTTGGGGTTCCGGATGTCCGTGATGTCGAAGATGCGGATGCCGCGCATGCGCTCGGCGCTCACGGAATCCGTGACGCCCTGGATGCCGCAGTCGAGCCGGGCACTCGGGGCTTCGGCGGACATGAACAGCAGCTGCTGCTTGTAGACCGACACGTCGTTCTGGGACGCCGGGCATACAAAGGACGACACCAGCGTCGGGGACGAGGGATTCGACAGGTCGTAAATCAGGAAGCCGTGGTAGTTACCCTGCACCGCGTATTTCCCGGTGAACGCGAGGTCCGAGTTGGTGGCGCTGTTGAATCCCGCGCCGGAATTCGCCTTCGGCGCGGAGCTCAGAAGCCGCGCGTTCCAGATGGCCTCGCCGGCGGTCGACTGGCCGGCCTTGAGACCCACGCGCGGGTCAGCGGCCGCGGTCGGCGCGGGCTGGGCGGGGGCCGGTGCGGGGCTGGCACTCTGCGAGACAGAACTGGAGTGCGAACAAGCCGCAAGCGCGGCCAGGACGACCACCAGGAAACTCCGGGACGTCATGGGGCTACCTCGTCAAAGTTGGTCGAAAGTTGGGGGGGGGGCGTAGCGCTTCAACCTACGATTTACGCACCGCCACCGTAAGGTGTTGAAGGGTCATGGGGTCGGAGGCAAGAGGTGGCCGACGGACTGCCAGTTCTTGATAGCCTCGATCGGATAGACGAGCATGATGATGTTGAGCGTCAGGTTGTCGCGCACCAACCAGAGCAGCACCAGCTCCGTCGCGATGATTCCGGCGACGCTCACCCACAGCTTGAGCCGACGTGCCAGGAGGAACCCCAGGGACATCATGAACACGTCGCTCAAGGAATTCAGGATGCTGTCGCCCACGTAGCCAAGCGAAATCGTCACGGCTCGATAGCGGTTGATGATGATCGGCGAGTTCTCCAGAACCTCCCACGCTCCTTCAAGCACCACCGCGGCAATCAGCCGGTACCGGACGGGGAGCTTTCGGGCGGCGAGCCACAGTATGCCATAGAACAGGAAGCCGTGAATGACGTGCGAGAAGGAGTAGGGGTCGGCGAACCGCTGGGACTGCTCGCTGCTCCAGATGTCCCCTTCCCACAAACCGAACACGCCGTCGGGCCCGAGCCATGAGCGGCCCATGGAAAACTCCACCGTTGCGACCGCGGCGCAGACGGCGGCGCACGAGACCAGGACCCATTTGTATCGGGCGAGGAAAAAGGGCAGCGTCATGGCGTCATGCCGAAGATCACAAAACGGCGCGCCGCGGGGAACCGCCCCGCGGTGCGCCGTTCTGTGTCCTCACCTAGCTGATGCTGCGCGAGCACCCAACCGGGTTCTGCGCGTTCACCAGGTCCGACACCGCGCCGGCCAGCTTCCGGACCTTCGCGGCATCCGTGGCCGTGGCTGCATCGGTATTCAGTTCACCGGCCAGGGCCGTCAGCGCCGTACGGCGCGCGTCCCCGGAGGCGGCTTCCGCGCGGGCCAAGGCGGCACGGGCACTTGAGATTCTCCCTGCGGCGAGGCCATTCGACCGCTGGAGTTGGTCGAGGTAGGAACAGGCCAGCGCGAAGCTCGGGGGCCAGACCAGCTTGGGCTGACCCTGGGCATTGAAGTAATCGAAGCGGACCGTGTTGGCCGCCAGGAGTTCATTCTGTGAGATGTGCTCGCTCGGCGTGAGCTCCATGATGTCGAGCCCGCGCGCGATTTCGGAGCTGATCATGTGGCCGTTGTACCAGTACACTGACCACGAGCCGCCAGGGCCCTGGCGCGTCGAGTCCGACGGACCGCGATCGAAGAACGCGATTTCCTTTGGGTTCGCCGCGTCGGTCCAGTCGAACACCGAGATGCCGCCCTGGTACCACGCCTGCACCATCACGTCCCGGTCGGGAATCGGGATGAGCGAGCCGTTGTGGGCGACGCAGTTCTCCAGCGCGGTCTGTGGCGCGGAGAGCTTGTAGTAGCTCTTGAAGCTCATCTTGTTGTTGTTTTCGATCGAGAAGATCGCGTCGGCGCCCCATTCCTTCGGGTCGCTGGCGCGGCACTTGGGCGAGCCACCGCCACCCCATTCATCGGAGAACAGGAGTTTGGTGCCGTCGTTGTTGAACGTCGCGGAGTGCCAGTAGGCGAAGTTCGAGTCGGCTACCGCCGCAATACGGATCGGGTTGGTCGGGTCCTTGATGTCCAGCAGGACCCCGTACCCACCGCACGCACCGCCGGCGATTCCCAGCTCCGGGTAGACGGTGATGTCATGACACTGGTTCGGGCCGGTGCGGGGAGCGGCGGCCTGCGCGGCCACCTGCGCCGCGACCATGCCGGGGAGCGCCGCCCGCAACGCGGCACTGTCAACGCCAGACGGAAGTCCGGTACCGCCCCGGGCTTTCATGACGCTGTCGAGCATCGCGGTCACCTGGAACGGCGGAAGTACCTGCTCCAGGCCACCCCTCGTAACGATGAACCCGCCCGCGGCCTTCGCGCGCGCGACATTGGCAAGGCGGAGCGCCTTGTCGTCCGGCGCCTCGCCGTGGGACGTGATCGGGTTCAAGCCCATGAGGAAGGGCGAGCGGCTGACGATCGCGGCCGCCGCGGGATTCGCGAGCGGGACCCGAATGATTTCGATCTTGAAGAGCGAAGAGTTCGGGTCCTTGTCCGGCATCTCCCGCACGCAGCCGGGCATTTCCCTGGGCGAACGGACGCCTGACGAACCGGAGACATAGATGTAGAGGTTCGCCTTGTCCTTCGGATCCTCGACCAGCGTGTGCGTGTGCGAGCCACGGCAGGTCTGGACGCTGGTGATGTACTTGGGGTTCCGGATGTCGCGGATGTCGAAGATACGGACCCCGCGAATCCGGTCAGGACTGACGGAGTCCGCCGGGGTGAACCCCTGCTTGCCGCAGTCGAGCCGGGCATTCGGCGCCTCGGCCGACATGAACAGCAGTTCCTGCTTGTAGACCGAGATGTCGTTCTGCGACGCCGGGCAGGTCACCGCCGACACGATCACGGGCGCCGCCGGGTTGGCCATGTCCCAGATCTGGAAACCGTTGTAATTCCCCTGCACCGCGTACTGGCCGGTGAACGAGATGTCGGAGTTCGTGATGCCATTGAATCCCTCCGGCGACGGCACCTTGGACAGGACACGCATGTTGGACGTCGCCTCGCCGGCGTCGAACATGCCGGCCTTGAGGCCCACGCGCGGATCTGTGGCCGGTCTGGCGGCCACGGGCGCCGGCGCCGGGCTCGGCGCGGATGCCACGGACGAGGACTTGCCGCACGCCGCGACGGACAAAAGGCCAAGCGCCAACAGTTTCAGATCGGATCTCATAGTTACCTCGAAGGAAGGTTTGCGAGCATGCCCTGCATGCGCTCGATTTCGGCGCTCTGATCGGCGAAAATGTCGGACGAGAACTTGTAGACCGCGTCATCCTGGGCCGCGCCCGGTGACTCCATGAGCGTGTTCACCATGGTGATGGCGCCACCGTGATGCTGGATCATGAACGTCAGGAAGTTCCGGTCGAAGTCCACACCGTGGGACGCCTCCAGGACTTTCATCTGCTCATCGGTGAGCATGCCGGGCATCATCATGGCGTGCTCGACGCCGTTCATCATCATCTTGGTCGGCATGGGCTTGGCCTCCGTGATGGGCAGGCCGCGGTCCTTCTCCCACTGCTGAAAAATATTGATCTCGTCGGTCTGGGCGTTCACGATGCGCGCACAAAGGACGCCGACGGACCGGCTCGCACCGTGCGAGGGCGCCCAGTTGGCCATGATGATGGCCTGGGCGTGATGGCTGATCATGCCGGAGACGAAGTCGATGTCGCCCCGGGTAATGGGATAGCGCCCCGGGTAGTCCGACGTTCCCGCGACCAGCTTTCGCCCGGCCTGGGCGTGCACGGGCAGTGTGGCGGCCAGCGCGAGCGCGGCGGCCAGGACAAATCGGACGGACAGTCTTGATTCGCGCATGTGTGTCTTTTCCCAACGGAGGTAAGAGCCGAACGACAAGGCATAACGTTCGGCCGTTTGACAGTAGGACGCAAGGAGGGTGTACCCCGGGGGGGGCGCAGGTGTTCGCGGGTGAAACGACGTTCAAGCGGTAGCAGTTGCCCCGCGGGACCCCCGGAGGACCCAGAGGCCGGTCACGATGACGATTGAGTGCAGCACGACCCAGACCGCAGGCACCGTGACGTCGTTGCCCCGCGCGATCGAGTAGGCATCGGCAATGAGTCCCCGCCCCACCTCGATCGCGATAATCGTCCAGACCAGCGCCCGCGCCTGGTGCGGCATGCGGGAGGCGACCAGCAACCCAACGCCCACCGCGCCCACCTCGAGACCGAATATCACCCAGGTATCCACGACGAACCGGGCCAGGGCGTCTCCCGACGCAGCCAGCTCCAGCGTGCCCGCAGGCCCGGTGGTACGAATAGGCACCTTGACGAATACCATCACCGCGAACTGCAGCAGGTAGAACACGCCGACAACCCGGAGCCACCACACCAGGCGTGTCATCAGGCGAACCGCTTTTGGGCGCGCTCCCGTGCCTTCCGGGCCTCTTCCTCGCGGTTCCTCGGCGGGGCGTTTACCCGCAACGACTCGATCAGGTGCCGCGCGATGTGCGTCACCTCATCCACCGCGTGATTGAACGCCGCCTCGTTCGCCCTGGACGGCTTGGTGGCGCCGCTCAGCTTCCGAACGAAGTGAAGTGCGGACGCGCGGACCTCGTCGGTGAAGGCGGGCGGTTCGAAATTGGCGAGCGTCTTGATATTCCGGCACATGGGGGGCTCCTCTGCCAGTCGCAGGGCGTGTCGGAACAAGCTTCGGAAGGAACGGCCGGGTGCGCAAGATGCCAGGCGACCGCCGAGCCGACTGAAAACACGAACGCCGGGGGCGGACCGTACTCCGGCGCGAACACGTAGGCCACGTGCTTCGCGGAATCAACCGCGATCGTCTTGCCGCCCACCATCGTGGGAACGGTGGCGACCGTGGTGTACTTGTCGGGCGAATCCTGGTGCACGACGGTGATGTTCCCCGAGCGGCCGGCCGGTATGTAGATCAGCTTCTCGGCCGGGTCCCAGCCCAGGGCGTCCACGCCCTCGCCGTTGGCGATCTTCGCAACCACCTTGCCGGTGCTCGCGTTGATCACGACCGAAGTGTCGCTGCAGCCGCTGAAGATCCGGTCCGAGGCGCGGTCGTAGGCGATGCCCGTCGGGCGTCACAGGGGGAGATCGGCCAGGACGCGAGCACCTTCATCATCTTGGCGTCGAGCACCTGGATCGTGTTCTTGCTCTCGTTGTTGACGAAGATCTTCCCCTTGCCGTCGCTCGCGGCGCCTTCGGGGGCGTCGTCTTCGAGCACGGCCTGGCCCGCGATGGCCCCGGTATTGGGGTTGATCGCGGTCGCGGTACCCGGCTTGCTGTGATTCGGGAGGATGATCAAGTCGTCCGCCTCGTCGTACATGACCCCATCGAGACCGCCCGCGGGGATCTTCGTTTTCTTGATGGCCGCGAGGGTCTTGGTGTCGAACATCGTCACGGTCGAATCGCCGGCGTTGGTGGTGAAGCCGTGATTCCATTTCAGCGCGACGGCCGACCCGTGCGTACGCGGCGTGTCGGGAATGTCCCCGATCACCTTGCCGGTGGCGCCGTCAATCAGAGTTGAGCGCGAAACAAACACCCGGCCGGTGCCGGGCTCCGCGTAGATGTAGTCGTGGCCGCCGTCTCCCCCGACGCTGACCTTCTGGACCTTGAAGTTCTGGGCCTCCCCGGCGCGCGCGGCGGCCAGGGTCACGATGCACGCGGTCAACGCGGCACGGGAATGTCTGGTCATGCGATCCTCGATAGGGGCGGCGGGACGATGTGGTTCAAGCCACAATCTTATGACACGGCCGACCTGTCAGGACGATGACACGAGGGGTTCAGCGTCTGGCGAACTTGAGGTGCGCGACGCCCGGCGCCGCCGAGGGACATGGAGATCTTGAAGCGGAGCGTTGACGCGTTTGGCGCTTCCCTAGTGAGGAAGGCGCGGCCGCAGGTACCCGTAGGCCCAGGTGCCGGCCAGCGCCGCGGTGATGGCAACCCACATGACGCCCACGCCTCCGCCGACCAGCGCGAACAGTGGACCGGGGCACGCGCCGGTCAGCGCCCAGCCGAGGCCGAACAGCGTGCCGCCTGCCCAGAACCGCGTGCGTTCGCCGGGTGGCGGCCCCAGCGTCCCGTCATCCAGGTCGCCGCACAAGACCGAGACCGAGTGGCGAACGAGTCGCCGGGTCACGCCGGCGACGAGCACCGCCGAGCCGAGCACGCCGTACATGTGAAAGGACTGGAAGCGAAACATTTCCTGGATCCGGAACCAGGAAATCACCTGGGTCTTGGTGAGCACAATGCCGAAGAGCGTGCCCAGGACGAAGTGCAACAGGAGCCCGCGCCTCATGAGATCAGCGGGAGAACGAGGAAGGTGCCCAGCAGCCCGCCGGCGAAGAACCCGAGCACGGCGATGAATGATGCCGGCTGGAGACTGGCCATTCCGGTGACGCCATGTCCCGACGTACAGCCGCCCGCCCAGGCGGTCCCGAAGCCCACCAGGAACCCGCCGACGACCACGCTGATGATCCCCCGGAGCGTGAAGAGGCTCGCCCAGCTGAAGATCTCGCGGGGCACGAGGCCGGTGAAGTCATGAACGCCGAGCGTCGCGAGGCTGGCCTGTGTCGCCGGCGAGATCGCGATGTCTGTCCAGGCGAAGGAGCGGGTCGCGATAAACCCGCCCAGCACGGTGCCGGCGGTGAGCGTCAGGTTCCAGAGCCCTGAGCGTTTCCAGTCGTATTGGAAGAACGTGAGGTTTCCGGGCACGGTTGCGGCGCACAGGTGCCGGAGCGCGGGCGACATGCCGAACCGGTGGTTCCCGAGCCAAAGGAGCGCGGGGACCATGAGGCCGATCAGCGGGCCACCGACGTACCACGGCCAGGGAGCGCGGATGATTTCGGGAAGCGTCATCGGGCCAATCTAATGGGCGAAGAACAGGTTGACCTACGTCCGCTCGGTACCGCGCTGGACCAGGTCCCACCAGTTCCCGTACAGATCCTCGAACACCGCCACCGTCCCGTACTCGGCGGTCTTGGGCTCGCGCACGAAGTGGATTCCGGCGGCAACCATGGCGTTGTAGTCCCGCCAGAAGTCGTCAGTGGAGAGGAAAAGGAATACCCGCCCACCGGTCTGGTTGCCGATAGCCGCGGCCTGTTCGGGCGTAGACGCGCGGGCGAGGAGAATCGTGGTGCCGGTGGATCCCGGCGGCGCGACGACGACCCACCGCTTGTCCTGCTCAGGCTGGTAGGTGTCCTCGACCAGGGTGAACCGAAGTTTCTGGCAGAAGAACGCGATCGCCTCGTCGTAGTCCCTGACGACCAGCGCGACGTGGAAGATGGACTGCCGCATGATCCGGCCTAGTGGCCGTCACGCAGCCGCGTGCACGCCATCAAGGCGACCGGAACGTCAGCGTCGCTCCGGTGCTGGTGGTGAGCGTCAAAGTCCCACCCGTCTGATGGCCGAGGTTCCTGTCGAGTTTCATGTACCTGCTCCGTTGAGGGCGTTTGTTCACGGCGGTGGGCTGGACGAACGTACCCACCCCAGTCGCGACACCGCTGTCCCTCAAAAGGAGTACGCCCCGCCCTTCTCGCCACCCCGTGAATTCGAGCTCACGGCGGGCCGCGTCTGCGGCCGAACGAAAGCATGCTGACCAGCTTGTCACGGAGCTTCATGGGGTGGTGCCGCAACAAGGCGGACAGGAGCCTCGGGAAAAGGCGCTTGAGATGCACGGTGTACATCTCCGACCCGCCTACCAACGCCTCCTCCTTCCCCCGCGCGACCGCCTGGAGCGTCTGCCGGGCACACTCTGCCGGGTCCATGCCCTGCTCCTGCACCGCCAGCATCTTCCCGTAGGTGCCGCCGCCGCCGGTGACGGCGCTGCTCAGGATCGGCGTGCGAACGAACCCGGGCACGATGAACGTGATCCGGATGCCGCCGGCGTGGACTTCCGCGCGCAGCGACTCGAAGAAGCCGTGCAACGCGTGTTTGGACGCAGCGTAGGACGAGAGCTGCGGTCCGCCGTACTTGCCGGAGAGGCTGCTGATGACGACAAAGCAGCCAGCGCCACGCTGCAGCATGGCCGGCAGGAGCGCCTTCGTCAGTACGACCGGGCCAAAGTAGTTCACGGCCATGAGGCGTTGATCGATGGCGACGGTCGTATCCACCACGCGGTTTCGCCGGCGGCGACAATGTCTGCTGCGGCAGTCCAGATGGAAGTGCGGTCGGACATGCTGGAAATCTAAGCGGAGCGAAGGGGCAGACGAGAACGAGGGAACGAGCCCTCCTACCCCCCCGCCATGCTCGGCACAATGGCGATCTCGTCACCGGCCGCGAGGGGCGTGGCTTCGCGTTCCAGCTCGCGGATATCGCGGTCGTTCAGGTAGATGTTCACGAAGCTCCGCAGGCGACCGTCCTCCCCGTACAGGTGCCCCTTCACCCGCTGGTGGGTGCTGGTGAGCACCCCGAGGGCTTCGCCCACGGTCTTCGCTTCAACGCTCACCTCGACCAACCCCGCAACCGACGGCCGGAGCGCCGATGGAATCAGAATCGTTACGGACGTGCTCACGAATCCCCCACGTTCAATGTGTGTTCCTCAAACCCCATGCGATCATCGGCCAGCTGCCAGACGCGGACATCGCGGGCCACACCCAGCTCCACCGAAATGATCAGGTACCGGTACCAGGGCCACGCGTGTTCGCGGTCGTACTCCGATGGCTTCGCCGGGTGGTCCGGGTGCGAATGGTACGTGCCGAGAATGTCGAGGCCCTCCCGCCGGAGTTTCTTCTCGGTCGTGAGGAAATCCCCGGGGGCGATCTCGTAGCGATTCCTCGCCGATCCGGCCTCCACGCGCTGGTTGTGCACCGGCTCATGCCGCCGCACTACCGCCTCCCCGTTCTCGCCCGCCTCGCCGACCAGGAACCCGCACCCCTCGGCCGGATACGCCGCCTCGAGCGCGCCACGTATGGCCTCGAGCACCGAGGGTTCAATGCGCAGGGTCACGCAGCAACCGCCCGACTTCAGAGAGATACCGCTGGCCGCCATCCGGCCCGATGACGACCACGACCGGCTCCTCGCCCCGGGGACCGCGTGCGCCGCTCGCCAGCAACCGGCGCGCCGCCGACACGGCCGCGCCGGTAGACCACCCGGCATAGAGCCCTTCTTCCCGCGCCAGCTCCCGCACCCGCACCTCGGCGTCCTCGGTCGAGACATGCACCGTCGCGTCAATGAGCGCGGCGTCGTAGACCGGCGGAACAATCGCTGTCTCCATGTGCTTGAGGCCTTCCAGTCCGTGGAACGGGCCATCCGGCTCCACCGCGATCGTGTAGATGTCCCGGCGCCGCTCCTTGAGGTAGCGCCCGGTGCCGATCAGCGTACCGCTCGTCCCGACGCCGGCCACGAGGTGCGTAACCGCCCCGCTCGTGGCCTGCCAGATCTCGGGACCGGTCGTCAGGTAGTGCGCGCGCGGATTCGCCGCATGGGAATACTGATCCGCGTACCAGTACCGCTCCGGCCAGCGTTCGGCGAGTTCCCGCGCCCGGCGGATCGCGCCGTCACTCCCCTCCAGCGGGTCGGTCTCGACCAGCTCGGCGCCGTACGCGGCCAGCAACCCGCGCCGTTCGGGCGACGCGTTGGACGGTACGCAGACCGTGACGCCGATGCCCGCCGCGGCACCGAGCAATGCGTACCCGACGGCGGTGTTGCCGCTCGACGCGTCCAGCAGGCGGCGGCCGCGAAGGGCCCCCGAGCGGAGGCCCGCGCGCAGGATCTCCCGCGCCGCGCGGTCCTTCACCGAGCCGCTCGGGTTCGCCCATTCGGCCTTGAGCAGGAGACGCCCCTCCCCCGGCACGCTCCCCGACACCAGGGGCACGAGCGGCGTGTTCCCCACGAGCCCCCAGACCGCGGGTTCGTGGGTCGCCTCCGTCGAAATTGCCGATACGCCGACTGCCATGTCCCTGCTGAAGCCCCTTCGTATAGGGCCGACAAACAAAAAGGCCGCGAACCTGAAAGGATTCGCGACCGTGTGACTGCTTCGGAACGAGCTAGACCTAAGTCATGCCGCCGGCAGTGGCCGCGAATTCCCCTCTGCGACAACAGAGAGGCTTCGGACAGCGGCAACACCGTGTGATCGACATGATGCGAACCTAAGGGGCGACACCTTGTCAGGTCAAGATGGGCCCATTACGTTGCTCGAACGATGATCAACCGCCCGAACTCCGCCATGTGTTGTACCACGTGTCCCAGCTCTCGCGAGCGTCCGGGGAACACGGGGGGTTGTCTGTCATAGCGCTCTAGCAGCACTTCAACCCGTCTGATTCCGTCCGGCCGCTCAACCCGAGCGGCCCTTTTCGTTTTACGGGCCCTTTGTCTTACGGCAGGAGAGTGCCATGAGTGCGTACTACCCCGTATACCTGGACCTTCGCGGCCGCCGAGTGGTGGTCGTCGGCGGCGGAACCGTCGCCCAGCACAAGATCCGCGAGCTGCTGAAAGCCGGCGCCGCGGTCACCGTCGTGACCCCGGCCTCGGCTCCGGGGCTGGAAGACCTGGCCGACGAGGGAAGCGTCGAGATCCTGTGGCGTCCCTACCGAACCGGGGACCTCGAAGGGGCGTTCCTCGCCATCGCCGCCACGGATGACCGCTCGGTGAATCACGACGTAAGGGCCGAGGCGGAGCGTCTCCACATTCCCGTGAACGCGGTGGACGACCTGCCGAACTGTACGTTCATCGCCCCGGCGGTTCATCGTCAGGGCGACCTGACCATCACGGTCTCGACGTCGGGCCACGCGCCCGCGCTCGCCGCGCGGCTCCGGGATCGCATCGCCTCATGGATCGGGCCGGAGTACGACGCGCTGGTGGCCCTGCTCGGAACGCTGAGGGCCGAGATCGCCGCGCGGGAGCCGGACTTCAAGACCCGCGCCCGCTTGTGGTACCGGATCGTGGACTCGGACATTCTCGCGCTGGTCCGCCGCGGCGACCGCGAGGCCGCCGAAACGCTGGCCCGGCAGGTCATTTCCGGTAGCATACCGGCGGGCAAGGTCTACCTCGTGGGCGCGGGACCGGGCGACCCCGGGCTCATCACCGTGCGTGGCCGCGACGTGCTCGGCCAGGCAGACGTGGTCGTATATGACCGCCTGGTGCACCCCGCCCTGCTCGAACTCATCCCGCCAAAGGCGGAGCGCCTGTTTGTCGGCAAAGGCCCGCAAGGCGAATCCACCAGCCAGGAGCAGATCAACGACTTGCTCGTGTCCCTGGGCCTTGAGGGCCGGCGCGTTGTGCGGCTCAAGGGCGGCGATCCGTTCGTCTTCGGCCGTGGCGCGGAGGAGTGCGAGGCGCTGGCGGCCGCAGGCGTGGCGTTCGAGGTCGTACCGGGCATCACGTCGGCCGTTGCCGTGCCGGGCGCCGCGCTCATTCCGCTCACCCACCGCCGCTGGAGTTCAGGGTTCGCCGTGGTCGCGGGCCACGAGTGCGACGGCGGCTCCGACCTGGACTGGTCCGCGCTGGCCCAGATGCCCACGCTCGTGGTTCTCATGGGCCTTCGCACGCTGGGCGACGTGGTGTCCAACCTGCGGGCCGCGGGCAAGGACGCCACGACGCCGGCCGCGGTCATCGCGGAGGGGACACTCCCCACACAGCGTGTCGTGGTTGGGACGCTGGCGACGATCGCGGAGCGCGTGAAGGCAGAAGGACTCGAATCCCCCGCCACGCTGGTCATTGGCGACGTCGTCCGGGTACCCGAACAATTGTCCGGCAGTCTCACGCCGGTGGAGGCAGGGGTAGCTGCATGACGACCGAGCTTACACCCGACGTTCCCGGGATTATCCCGTACTTCCCCGAGGAGGTGGACGAGTTCGACACGCTCATTGCGCGGGTTCGGGTCAAAGACCTCGACGACAAGGAGTTCACCGGGCATCGCCTGCTCCGCGGCGTATACGGCCAGCGCCAGCCCGACCGGCAGATGGTCCGTATCAAGATTCCGTTGGGGCGCCTCGACGCCCGCCAGATGGAAGTGCTCGCGGATGTGATCGAGCAGTTTGCGCCCCTGGGGCACGGCCATTTCACGACGCGCGAGAACATGCAGCTGCACCACGTTCCGCTCGACGGGACCCCGACCCTGATGCGGATGCTGGGCAAGGTCGGGATCACCACCCGCGAAGCCTGTGGCAACACGGTCCGCAACGTGACCGGCTGCGCCCTCGCCGGAGTCTGTCCCGACGAGCAGTTCGACGCCTCGCCCTACGCGGCGGCGTATGCCCGCTACCTCGTCCGGCGGGATTTCGCCATGAAAATGCCGCGCAAGGTCAAAACGGCCTTCGTCGCCTGCCGGGAAGACCATGCGGTGATACGCATTCACGACATCGGGTTTGTGGGAAGCGTCCGGCAAATCAGCGGCCAGCCCGTGCGGGGGTTCCGGATCGTGGTCGGCGGCGGCACGTCCATCGAGCCCGTCCTGGCGCCTGAGCTCTACGAGTTCGTCACGGCGGACGACGGCGCATACCTCAGGGTGTCCGAGGCCGTGCTCCGCGTGTTCAACCGGTCCGACGAACTCCGGAAGAACCGCATGAAGGCGCGGATCAAGATCCTCATCAAGCGGATCGGCATTGACGCCTTCCGAGAACTCGTGGAGAAGGAACTCACGGAACCATGGGCGAAACTGCCGATTGACGTGCCGGCCTTGAGCGCGGGACTCCCGCGCGAGGGGAAGATCCCCGCGGCGGCACCGTTCGAACGGCCGCCTGAGACGAATGCGGCATTCGCCGAGTGGCTCCGGACCAACGCAGTCCCGCAGAAACAGGCGGGCTACCACGGGGCATTCGTCACCATTCCGACGGGAGACGTGACCCCCGCCCAGTGCCGAGGGCTCGCAGCCATCGCGCGCGCCCACGGGACCGGGGAGATTCGCGTAACCTACGACCAGAACGTGGTGATTCGCTGGGTGCCGGGAGGCCGACTGCACGGGGTCTGGTCAGACCTGGCCGCCATCGGGCTTGGCGCGCCCGGAGCCCAGCGGGTGACGGACGTGGTGTCCTGTCCCGGGACCGACTCCTGCAAGCTCGGCATCACGTCATCCATGGGACTCAACCGGGCCGTGCGGTCCATGCTGGCAAGCCGGCCGGACCTGACCCGCGATCCGCTGATTGACCGGATGCACATCCGGATCAGCGGGTGCCCCAACGGTTGCGGGCAGCACCATATCGGCGACATCGGGTTTCACGGCGCGGCGGCGAAGGGCGACCAGAAGATGTACGTGCCCGCCTACGAGGCGTTCATCGGCGGGATGTACCAGGGGAGCCTGGTGCGCTATGGCATCCGGCCCAAGGGCAAGATCCCGGCGAAGAGCCTGCCGGACGCCATAGCGGAGATGCTGACGTGGTACCGGGACCAGCGGCATGCCGAGGAGCAGTTCAGCGCATTCGTGGACCGCGTGGGGACGGCGCCCTTCGAGGCTATCGTCTCGAAATTCGGCGATATCCCGACCTTCGACGCAAAGGCGCCCGCGTTCTACCAGGACTGGGAGCGGACCGCGCTCTACAAGGTGGAGCGGGGTGAAGGAGAGTGTGCGATGTAGGTTTAGGCCGCGCCTGAACTGGAGTTGCGGAAAGCATGAGCGGCCGGTCTCAACCAACACCTGACATACACAAGTTCGGCGGCGCTTCGCTCGCCGATGCCGCCGCCATTGGCGGAGCGCTCCGGCTGGTGCGCGAAATGCGCGGCACGCCGGTCATCGTGGTATCCGCCCTCGCGGGCGTCACCGACGGGCTCCTCGGCGCCATCTCCGCGGCGACACTCGGTGACGGGCCCTCCACGCGGACATTGGCCAACACGCTTCGCGCACGATACCGCCGGGCGGCGACCGCGTTGCTGCGGAAGGAGCGGCGTGAGGTGCTCGAATCCGTACGCGAGTCTTTCGATGAACTCGATCGCCTGCTCGTCTCCATCGGCTCGCTCAAGGAAGCGAACGCCCGCACGCAGGACTACGTCCTCGCCCGCGGCGAACGGCTGGCGGCCACGCTGTTCGCCGCGGGCCTGCGGCAGGCCGGGCGCCAGGCGCGCTATATAGACGCGCTCGACGTGATCCGGACGAACGGACCGTTCGGCAACGCCACGCCCAACCTCAAGGCGACGGACCGGAGCGCCCGCAAGGCGCTCCTCCCGCTCCTCCGGCGCGGCATTATCCCCGTGGTTCCCGGATTCCTCGGCGCGGGTCCTGATGGCGAACTCACGACGCTCGGCCGGGGCGGCGCGGACCTCACGGCCACGCTCCTGGCCCGCTCCCTCGGGTCGCCCGAAGTCACGCTGTGGAAGGACGTGGCCGGAATCCTCACGGCTGACCCGCGCACCGTTCCCGGCGCGCGCGTCATCCCGCAATTGCACCTTCGCGAGGCGGCGGAGCTCGCGTACTACGGGGCCCGGGTGCTGCACCCGCGCGCCCTGATTCCGCTCACCGGGAAACGGACGGCGATCCGTGTTCGCCCGTTTGCCCAGCCCGCCGCGCTGGGCACCGAGGTCTCCCGGCGGCAAGGCCTGGCGGGCTTTCCTGTCAAGGCACTGTCCGCGATCTCCGGGCAGGCGCTGGTCACCGTGGCCGGGAACGGCATGCTGGGTGTGCCCGGCATCGCCGCGCGAACGTTCGAGGCGGTACACCGCGAGGGGATCTCGGTCACGTTCATCACGCAGGCGTCGTCCGAGCACTCCATTTCGTTCGCGATCCCCGAGGCGAGCGCCCATGCCGCACGCGCCAGCCTCGCGCGCGAGTTCCGGCGGGAAATCGCCCGCCGGGAGATTGACGGCGTCGAGATCCGGGGCGACGTCGGGATCCTCGCGGTCGTGGGGATGGGCATCGCCGGCAAGCCGGGGATCACCGCCCGCGTGTTCGCGGCGCTGGCCGAGGCCGGCATCAATGTCCTCGCCACGGCGCACGGCTCATCGGATCTCAACCTGTCGGTCGTGCTCGACGCCGCAGATGCGCCCAGGGCCCAGCGGCTGGTGCACGCGGCATTCCAGCTGGACAAGCTCGGTGGCGGGGCCCTCTCCCGCCGCCGGGGCCTCGACGTTGTGCTCCTGGGATTCGGCCAGGTAGGCCGGGCGCTGGCGCCCCTCATCGCCGCGCAATCGCGGACGCCCGTGAGCGCCCGCGTCGTGGGCGTGATTGACCGGAGTGGCTTCGTGTTCGACCCGGCGGGGTTCTCCCTCGCACGACTGCGGACGCTGGCCGGGGCCAAGGGAGGAGGCGCGTCGCTGGTGCGGGTCGCGGGCGGGCACGCCGGCAGTGCCACCGACGCGATCCAGTTCCTCTCGACGCACGCGCTTCGCGAGCCGGTTCTCGTGGACGTCACCGCGGGCGAAACCGGAACGGTGCTCGAGGCCGCCCTGCGGGCCGGGTTCGACCTGGTGCTCGCCAACAAGCGCCCGCTCGCCGGGTCTCAGCGCGCCTTCGACCGGCTCCGCGCCACCGCCGTCGAACACGGCCGGCGCCTGCTACACGAAGCGACCGTGGGCGCTGGCCTGCCCATCATCGACACGTTCCGGAAACTCGTCGAGGCGGGCGACCGCGTCTTGCGGATCGAGGCGTGCCCCTCGGGGACGCTCGGCTTCCTGTTTGGCGAATTGGGCCGCGGCCGTCCTTTCTCGGCTGCGCTGCGGGACGCGATGGACAAGGGCTACACCGAGCCCGACCCACGGGACGACCTGTCGGGGCTCGACGTCGCGCGGAAGGCGCTGATCCTCGGCCGCCTGCTTGGCTTCCGCGGGGAACTCAAGGGCGTGGCCGTGGAATCGCTGGTCACTCCCGCGACCCGGCGCCTCACGACGGCCGAGTTCCTGCGACACCTCGAGCGTGATGACGCCCTGTGGGCGCGCCGCATTGCCGCCGCGGCCGCCCGCGGGCGGGTGCTTCGCTACCGGGCAGTTGCCACCTCGCGGCGGGTCCAGGTGGGGTTGAGGCTGGTGGATCCGTCGAGTCCCACGGCGTCACTCAACGGCACGGACAACCAGTTCGTGTTCACCACGCTCCGCTATCGCGACAATCCGCTGGTGATCACCGGCCCGGGCGCCGGCCCGGCCGTCACCGCGGGCGGCGTCCTGAACGACATCCTCAGGCTGGGCGGCGCGTGATCCAGCGCTGCGCCGCGTGTGGGGCGGAATACGCCGAGTCAGACCCCCGGGCCGAGTGCCCGTGTGGCGGCCTGCTGGACATCGAGCACCCGGCGCCGTCTTTGACCGGCGGCGAGTTGCGGGCCTTGTTCGACAGCCGGCTCGGCGAGCCGACGGGCGCACTGGCCTCGGGTGTGTGGCGATTCCGGGAGATCGTCCACCCGGCCGCCGGCAACGACGTCGTGACCTGGCCCGAAGGCAATACTCCCCTCCTGTCCCGCGAGGTGGTGTCGCGCTGGGCCGCCTGCCCCGGGCTCCTCCTGAAACACGAAGGCCAGAACCCCACCGGCTCGTTCAAGGATCGGGGAATGACCGTGGCGGTGACCCAGGCCCGGCGCCTTGGCGCCAGCGCGGTAGCCTGCGCGACCACGGGAAACACCGGGGCCTCACTCGCCGCCTACGCGGCCATCGCCGGCATCGCAGGGCTCGTGCTCGTGCCGCGCGGGGGCGTGGCAGCCGGAAAACTGGCGCAGGTCATGGCCTACGGCGCGCGGACGCTGGTCGTTCGGGGAGATTTCGACGCGTGCCTGCGGCTGGCGCGCGAGGTAGCGGAGGAGCTGGGCGTCTACCTCCTCAACTCGATCAACCCGTTCCGGGTCGAGGGGCAGAAGACCATCGTGCTGGAACTGCTCCAGCAGCTTCGGTGGGACCCACCCGCGTGGATCGTCGTGCCGGCCGGCAACCTCGGCAACACGGCCGCGTTCGGGAAGGCATTGCGCGAGGCCCGGGCGTTCGGGCTTGTCTCACGCGTGCCCCGACTCGCCGCGGTGCAGGCCGAGGGAGCGGCGCCCTTCGCGCAGAGTTTCCGGGACGGCTTCAGGACGAGGCACCCGGTGACCGCTGAAACCGTGGCGAGCGCCATCCGGATCGGCGACCCCGCCTCGTTCGATCGCGGGGTCCGCGCCATTCGCGAGACGAACGGCGTGGTGACGACGGTGAGCGACGCGGAGATCATGGAAGCGAAAGCGGTGATAGACGCCGCGGGCGTGGGCTGCGAGCCGGCCAGCGCCGCCAGTGTGGCCGGCGTGCGGCGACTCGTGCGAGAAGGCGTCATCTGGGCGGACGAACAGGTGGCGGCCGTGCTCACCGGGCACCTGCTCAAAGACCCCGGCATCGTCACGTGGTATCACGTGGACGCCCAACCCCGGCCGCCGTTGGCCAACCCGCCGATCGAGATCGAGGCCCGCGTGTCCGAGGTGTCCCGGTTGCTGAAAAAAGAACGTTAGTGCTGCAACTCCGCCGCGCGGGCCGCCAGCCTGGGACTCACCATCGGGAACGCCCGTGCGAACGCGCCATAGGCCAGCAGGTATAGCCCCAGGAAGCCGAGCATCACGCCGATTTCAGTCAGCCCGAACTCGGGCCCGTTCTCCGTGATCGACGGCTGGACCAGCAGGTAGCGCTCGAGCCACATGCCGGCGAGCGAGACCAGGCTGAACAGCGTGAACGTGAACGGCGTCGTCTTCGACTTCACCCAGATCAATCCCCAGAACGGCACCAGGAACACGAGGATCGCCACCAGGATGGACACCGGCCGCCACGCTCCCCACAACCGGTAGAACACGAACGCCGTTTCCTCCGGCAGGTTGCCGTACCAGATGACCAGCACCTGGCTGAACATCGTGTACGCCCAGAACACCGAGAAGCCGAACACCAGCTTGCCCAGGTCATGGAATTGCTGGCGGCCGATGATCGACTCGAGCCCCAGCTGGCGGCGCCAGTAGACCATGTTCAGGGCGAGCGTGGTGAGCCCCGACAAGTGGGCGCCCATGAAGAAGAAGGCGCCGAGCAGGGTGCTGACCCAGTACGGCGCGAGCGACATGATGAGATCGAACGCGATCATCGTCATCCCGTACGCGTAGAGCACGATGAGCAGGGGCGAAAGCCAGCCGATCCGGCGGTCGTTCTCGGCCACCTGTTCCGGCGTGCCGGTGAACCCATTCGTGATGCGGTCGTAGAGCTTGCCGCGCCAGTCTTTCACCAGCGACCGGGCGCCGGCCAGGTCCGGTTTCAGGTCGTACCACACGAACGCGATCGACACGCCGGAAAGCACCAGCAGGGTGAACAGGTCCCGCGCGAACACCCACCGCGTCGTGAGCCAGTTGCCCCGCACCGGCGTGGGATGGGCTATCCACGGGAAGAGGTGCTCGCGACCGAAAAAGAGAATCACAAAAAGGACGAGCAACACGGGCATGAACGCGACGCCTGCCTCGGAGAACCGGATGATCGCGCCGCCCCACTTTGCCTTGGTGACCTTCTGGATGGCGGCGAAGACGATCCCGCCTTGCGTGAGCCCGAGGAAGAACAGGAAGTTGATGAGGTACGCGTGCCACGCGCGGGCGGGTTCGGAGCCTGAGAACCCGACGATGAACGTGACCAGCCCAACGCCCGCCAGCACCGAGCCCGCGACGACGTGACCGCGCAGGGGTGCGTGGAGCCCCCGCTCGCGGAGGTCCACGTGGGCTCCTCCGCTCACTGCGCCGCCTGGAGGGAGCGGATGTAGTTCACCAGGTGCCAGCGATCAGCCCCGCGCACCTTGTCTCCGTACATCGGCATGATGCCTCGGCCATAGCGGATCAGCGCGTAGAAGTAGCCGTCGGTGTACCCCTTGGCCTGAGCCGCGGTGAGCGAGGGCGGCTGGATGAACTTCTCCGTCACCGGCCCGTCGCCTTGCCCCGTCGGGCCGTGGCAGGGATAGCAGTAGATGCCGAAGACTTCCTTGCCCCGGTCCAACGACTCCGACGTCCGCGGAACGGGGTTCCGCGTCCGGTTGATGGCCGGCAGGTCGGCATCGTTGTCCACGTGAAATTCACGCTCGACCCCGGTGATCGGCACCGTGCCCGGTACCGGCGGCCGCGAATGGTCGTAGGGCTGGAGCGCCGGCCCGCGATGCATAGTGGCGAACCACGGAATCAGCTTCACGGCGTCGTCCGGCGAGGGGAAGCGGTGCCAGGCTTCGCGCGAACAGGAAATCGTGGCAAGGGAGAGCGCCATGAGAACGAGGGGAAAAGGGAAAAGGGAAAAGGGAAAAGCAAGGCCGTGGGGAGTGAGCCCCACTTTTCCCTTTTCCCTTTTCCCCATTCCCTGGCTACTCAACTCGCACCTCTACCGCCCCGGCCGTCTTGAGCGCCTGCTCGACCGACGGACGCCTCTCGACCGGGCACGGCACGAAGATCCCGATGTGATCGTCACTGCACCGCGGGTCGTACGGCGTCTGTTTCGCCTCGCGCCACGTGTGAAAGAGCAGGCCCATGATCGTCGCCAATCCGCCGAAGAGGATCGTCATCTCGAACGCGATGACGATGTAGGGCGGAACGGAGCCCAGGGGCTTGCCGCCCACGACCACCGGGTAGTCGTATGACATCCAGAAGGTGATCGCGAAGCCGCTGAAGCAGCCGAACAAGCCGCCGAGCAAGGTCCAGAGCCGCACCGGGCTCGTCGGGTGCCCGATGGCCGCGGCGATCTCGTGGTTCGGCACGGGCGTGTAGACCGTGAATCCCTTGTAGCCCGCTTCCTTGAGCTGGCGAATAGCGTGGCTGGCCGAGTCCACGTGCTTGTACACGGCGAGGATCCCGCTCGGCGTGACGCTCATTTGTGCGCCGTCGTCTTCCGCTGCATCGGGATGATCTCCTTCACCTCGGTCAGCGACACGGTGGGGAAGTTGCGCGCGAACAGCAGGAACCAGGTGAAGAACCAGGCAAAGCTCCCCGCCGTGATCGTCCAGTCCACCCAGGTCGGCGTGTAGTGGTCCATCGCGAACGGCTCGTACTCGTGCGAGAGCGAGATCACGATGATCACGTAGCGCTCGAACCACATGCCCAGGTTGATGAACAGCGAGAGCACGAACATCATGGGGATGCTGCGGCGGATCTTGGGGAACCAGAGCAGCTGCGACAGGAACGCATTGCAGATGATCATAGTCCAGGTGGCCCACCAGTAATCCCCGAACGCGCGGAAGTAGAACGACTCCCGCTCGTATGGGCTCCCGCTGTACCAGGCGATGAAGTACTCGACCAGGTACGCATACCCCACGATCGACCCGGTGAGCAGCAGCAGCTTGCCCAGGTTGTCGAAATGTTCCTCGTGCACATAGCGCTCGAGCCCGAGCGTCGTGCGCAGCGGCACCAGGAGGGTGACCACCATCGCGAGCCCCGAGTAGATCGCGCCGGCCACGAAGTAGGGTGCGAAGATGGTCGTGTGCCACCCGGGCACGATGGACACGGCGAAATCCCACGACACGACGCTGTGCACCGAGAGCACCAGCGGCGTCGCCAGGGCGGCCAGGAACAAGTAGGCCTTGGTGTAGTGCCGCCACTGCGAGTCGGTACCTCGCCAATTGAGCGCGAACAACTTGTAGATCTTCCCCCGGAAGCCCGTCACCTTGTCGCGCACGGCGGCAACGTCCGGCACGAGGCCCACGATCAGGAACACAGTGCTCACCGTGAAGTACGTGCTGATGGCGAACACGTCCCACAGGAGCGGCGACTTGAAGTTGGGCCAGAGCTGGCGCTGGTTGGGATAGGGGAACAACCAGTAGGCGTACCACAGCCGCCCCAGGTGGATCACCGGGAAGAGGCCCGCCGTCATGACGGCGAACACGGTCATGGCCTCGGCCGTGCGGTACACCGCCGTTCGCCACGCGGAACGGAACAGGTAGAGAATGGCCGAGATGAGTGTCCCGCAGTGGGCGATACCGACCCAGAACACAAAGTCGGTGATGTACACCGCCCACATGACCGGGGGCTGGTAACCGGCCATGCCCAGCCCGTAGCGAATCTGGTAGAGGAATGCCACGCCGCCGGCCGCGAGCACGAACAGGACGAAGCCCAGCAGGATGTAATAGCCCCGCCCCGGCCGGCCCATGGAGGCGACGACGTCGCGGGTGACTTCCGAATAGGTCGGCTGGGTCGCCGTCGTCACCAGACTACGCCTCGACCACGTTGCGGACTTTCCGCAGGTAGGTGACGCCGGGCCTGGTGTTCAGTCCATCGAGCACGTGGTAACCGGTCTCGAGCGCCGCCAGCCGGGAAACGCGCGAGTTCCGGTCGTTCAGGTCGCCGAACACGATGGCGTCGGCCGGGCAGGTCTGCTGGCAGGCCGTCTGGATCTCCCCGTCCTTGAGCGGCGTCCCCCGCATGCGAGCGTCGTGCTGTTTTCCGCGGATCCGCTGGACGCAGAAGGTGCATTTCTCCATGACGCCCTTGGAGCGCACGGTCACGTCCGGGTTGAGCAGGAGGTGCAGGGGCTCCGGCCAGGCATACGTCGTGTCGGCCGGGTTCGACGAGTCGAACCAGTTGAAGTAGCGGACCTTGTAGGGACAGTTGTTGGCGCAATAGCGCGTGCCCACACAGCGGTTGTACACCTGGCCGTTCAGGCCATCTGGCGTGTGATACGACGCGAAGACGGGGCACACGGGCTCGCACGGCGCGTTGCCGCACTGCTGGCACATCATGGGCAGAAACCGCGCCTCGAGCGGCCGGTCGTCGTCTCCGCCTTCGAAGTAGCGCTCGATCCGGATCCAGGACATTTCGCGGCCCCGCCGAACCTGGTCCACGCCTACCTGCGGAATGTTGTTCTCCGAGTAACAGGCGGTAACGCAGGCACTGCACCCGGTGCAGCGGGAGAGATCGATCGCCAGGCCCCAGCGGGGGTGGTCTCCCGCGTAAGGCGCATGGGCGTTGTAGTCGTCGTAGTGCTCCTGCTGAACTTCTTCGAGGAGTTTCTCGATGTTCTCCGGGAGGGGCGAGGCCTCATGCGACTCGGGCTCGCCGGTCTCCCCCGCCGCCAACTGCCCGACGGTCACCGCCTGGGCGATGCCGCGGCCCATCTGCCGCGCGCTCCCCTCGGTGGACGCCAGCCGCTCGTGCACGCCCGTCGCAGCCAGCGACACCGGCACGTAGTGATCCACTCCGCCAAAGGCCGTGGGCGTCGCCCCCAGCAGGCGATACGCGTTGGCGCCCACATTCTCGGCGAACCGGCCGAAGGCGGTGTGCCCCTGCCCCAGCGGCACAGCCACCACGTCGCGACGGACGCCGTGATACACGTACGCCGGCACCGTGATCGAGCCCGACGCGGATTTCACTTCGACGTGATCGCCCTGCGATATGCCGAGCCGCCCCGCCGTGTCCGGATGGATCTCCACCCAGGTGCTCCAGGTGATCTTGCTGACCGGGTCCGGCAGTTCCTGGAGCCACGGGCGGTTGGCGCCCCGGCCGTCATGAAAGACGGGCGACGGATACACGATGGCGGTCAGCCCGTCCTCCGCTGAGGCGATCGGGGTCTCGGTGATGCGCGTGGCGGAGGCCGCGAGACCAACCGGGCGCGTCCGCGCCCGCCGGTACACGCCCCCGGCCCGCAATGACTCGTTCCAGAAGTCCTCGAACGCGCCCGCCACGCCCACCGTGCGCTGGACACCGTGCCACGCGTCCTTGAGGTAGGTCTCCCACGACGCGGCGGGAAGACGCCGGGCGGCGGTGCCGCCCAGCTTCTGCGCCACGCCGAGGAGCACGTCGCCGGTCTGCTTCGTGTCGAACACGTTGGACATGACCGGCTGCTGCAGGAGATGCATGCCCGCCCGCGGCTCGGAATCGTTCCACTGCTCCAGGGGATCGGAGTCCGGCAGGATGAGGTCGGCGCTCATTGCCGTTTCATCCCAGAACCGCGCGAAGCTCACCCTGAACTTCGCCGAGCCGAGTGCATCGCCGAACGCGGTGCCCGGCGTGCCATGCACCGGGTTGGCGCCGTGGACGAACAGCACGTCCACCGTGCCATCGGTGATCGCCTTGGTGAGACCCGACAGGGCGGCGTAGCCCAGGCCCGGAAACGTGGCCTCGGCATCGAACTTGACCGTGCGGTTCACGTTCCCGGCGACGTAGTTAAGGATATGCACCGCCGCCGCGGTGAATGCCGCGTTCGCGTGCTGGGCGCCCATGCCCCCGGCGATCGCCAAGCTCGGCCCCGCCACGAATTCCTTCGCCAGGCGTTCGATGATTTCCTCGGATACTCCCGAACGCTCGGCGACGTCCTCCGGCTCGTACCGGCCGAGCAGGCCACGCAGGGCGGACGCGGGCGGGCCGTTTTTCACGAGCCCGTCTTCCACGATCAGGTGTGCAATGGCGAGGGCCACCTGGCCCTCGGTACCAGAGTTGGGCGCGACCCATTCGTCCGCGCTCATGCCCGTCATGCCCATGCGAGGCTCGATATGCACGTACCGGGCACGCGTACCGGTGCGGGCCGCCCGCCCGTCGGCGAAGCCGCGTGTCTGCTCGACCGGCGACCCAAACGTCTCGAGGAAATCGGCGCCGAACGAGAGGACGTATTTCGCCGCGGCAAAATCGTAGACCGGCACGGCCTCGATGCCGAATACCTCGCGCGTCGCGCGCCTCAGCGCCTCGTGACCGAACGGCTCGAACGACACCCGGTTCGTGGAGCCGACGCCTCCGAGGAACTGCGTCACCAGGCGGTCGAACGATCCCGTCTCGTGCCCGGTGACGAACCAGACACGGTTCCCCGCCACGCCGGTCAGCTTCGCCGCCACTGCGGCAATCGCGGCATCCCACGGGATCGGGGCGAACGTGCCATTGGCCTGCTTGGCCATGGGCGTCCGGACGCGGTCGGGGTTGTAGAGACCCTGGAGTCCCGCCTGGCCCCGCGCGCAGAGCTTGCCGCGGTTGATGGGGTTCTCCGGGTTCCCTTCGATCTTGACCGCGCGGCCTTCCCGCACCCGCACGTGCAGGCCGCACCCCGCGGAACACTCACGGCAGGTGGTGGCGTAGTACGTGGCGATACCCGGCGTCTGGTCCTCGATCGGGACCAGGAACGGGATGAGCTTTTCGGCGGGCTCCGTGCAACCGGATGTCGTAGCCACAGCGGCGCTCGTGGCGCCCAGTACCGTCAGAAAGCGCCGACGGTCAATGCCTTCTGACCGGGCGGGCGGGACGGGCAAGACGGGCGTGGGCCCTTGCCCGTCCTGCCCGCCTCGCCCGTCCTGCCCGTCCTGCCCGTCCTGCCCGTCTAGTAGTGGCATGCCGTACAGTCCGTCGTCTGCTTGTTCTTCTTATGACAATCCAGGCACCAGCCCATTTTCAGCGACGAGTACTGGTAGACCCGTGCCATTTCCTGCACCGGCCCGTGACACGTCTGGCAGGTGATGCCCGCCCCTTTCACGTGCCGCATGTGAGGGAAGTGCACGAACGGAGGCAGCCGGTGAACCTTGACCCATTCCACCGGCTGATCGTTGCTGGCTGCCTCCCTGAGTCTTTCGACCTCGGGATTGTCCGTCCCGATGACCGTATGACACCCCATGCACGTGGGGCGGATGGACGGGATCCCGGCGTGCATGCTGGTCTCGGCCGCGAAATGACAGTACCGGCAGTCCATTTTGTACTGGCCGGCATGGACATCGTGGCGGTAGAAGACGGGCTGGACGGGACCGGGGAGACCTGCCGTATCGACTGTCGCGGGTGCGACGAAGTTATCTGCGGTGCGGGTCGGTACGGCTTCCTGGGCGTTCGAATTGAGGCATGCGCTCAGCACAAGCAGGGAGCCGGTGCCGAGCGTGGTAATCGCCAGAGCCAGCGGACCTCGAAGGTTCGGCATGACCCCCTGCAAACAGTGCTTCGTTCGTTTGAGCCGGCCGTCGGACCAGCTGGGTGAGAAGATTCACGTGACGGCCGGGAAAGAAGATATCGATTCCCGGACATGCGGCAAGGCGGCAACGAGCTCCGCATCAAGGGGCATCCGGGGGTCCAGGCGCGCATCCGGAACGGGCATGCGCCCCTGCGCGTCCATTGTCAGCTCGACCAGATCGACGCCCGGGACGTACCAGCGCTCGCTGGGCTCGATATCCGACGGATACACGAACCCGGCATGCCCGGCGAGGGCCAGCATGGCCTGGGCACCGAGCCCGGTTTCGGGCATGGTGCCCGCCCACAGCGCGATGCCAGCCTGGACCGCCCGGGCGTAGATCCGGCAGGCCTCCTCCAGCCCCCCGACCCGCTGGATCTTGAGGTTCCAGACCCGTGGGCCTTCCATCGCGATCACCTGTCGCGCGACGCTATCGGATACGAGGGATTCGTCCAGGCAAATGGGGGTCTTGAGCTCCCGTCCCAGCTCGCGGGAGTCCCAGAGCCCGTCCGCGGGAAGAGGTTGCTCGAGGAACAGGAGTTGCATGGAATCGAGTTTCCGCAGGGCGTCCTGGTCGCGCGTGGCATCATAGGAGCCGTTCGCGTCCACCCACATCGGCACCTCGCGCCGGGCGCGCTGCATTTCCTCGCGCGCGATCCGGATCGGTTCCACGTCCCAACCCGGCCGCACCTTGAGCTTGATCCGCTTGTACCCCCGGCCCAGCGCCTGCGCCACCCAGGTCCGCAGCACGCTAACGTTCATTTCGGGCGGTATGCCCAGCGCCACCCCGCAGTCGATGTGACTCCGTGTCGCGCGCCACTCCGCCGGAACACCCAGCTCGGCCAGCCGCTCGGACACCAGGGTGGCAAGTGTCACGCCGCGGCGGGCGGCGATCAGGTCCCACCATGCCGTCTCCACGCCGGCGCGGGCCATCCGGTTTCCCTGCACCCCGGCCGACAGCAGTTCGGCGCACCGCGAGGGAACGGTCACGGGTTGGTCGAGCACGCGCACCAGGAGAATGTCCCGCAGACAGGCCCGGGCCGATGCGACGGTCTCGCTGGAGTAGAACGGCTTCTCGAACGGCGCGGACTCGCCGAGGCCGACCTTGCCGTGGGCATCCTTGAGCTCGACGATCAGCGACCGGCGCACCGTCAGGGAGCCGCCGCTGATGACGAACGGCTCCCGGAGCGGCAGGGCAACCTCGTAGACCCGCGTGCGCAGGATCCGGGGTTCAGTCATGCTTGCGTACCGCGTCGAGAAAGTGAATCACGCCGTCCCTCGGTTCGAGCCGTCCCGCCTCCTGGAGGTGCAAGAGCCAGACCACCAGCCCGTCGGTCGGGTGCAGCAACAGGGTGTGCAGGGCACGGGCGATCCGCCCGCCCCCCGTTCCCGTGTATTCCGAGACCGGCAACTGAAAGAAAGTATGGACCTGGCCACTTTCACACCCCCGCAGGGCGTACTCCAGCATCATCCGCCCGGAACAGATATTCCCGGTCCCGACCAGGGGTGGCAGCGCCTCCGACCCGAGCCGGTCAAGCACCCGGAGGTTGCGATCCGACAGATCATAGCCGCCGAATGCAACACGCCGGTCCAGATCGAAGAGCCGGTTGAACACGACCAGGAACGCCGCCTTCCCGGCAGCACGCGTCATGTCCACCTGGAACTGATCATCGAACAAGGCGTTCATGAGCTTCAATCCCAGCTGGACCCCGCCGCCGACCAGGCACGGTACCTCCGCAATCCATTGAAGGATCGCCTCGCGCTGGCCGGCGCGGTCGTCCCCCGCCAACGTGGGACTGAAGTCCTTCTCCAGGATCATGTCCCCGCCACACCCCGCGCGGCCCCATACGCCCAGCATGGCGTCCGTGGTGTGGCGGTATTCCGCCGTGTCAAACGGTTCGCCGACCTTGGGCAAATGGTACTTCACTGACGGAATGACCGGCATGTCCTTTTCGCGAGCCGCCCCGAGTGACTGCTCGAGGAATTCGAGGTATTCGGCCAGAGTCCCCGGCCATCCCCTCCCCTTCCACGTGACCGTCCAGCCTTCGCGTCCCGCCGCCGAGGTACGGTGCTCGACCTTCATCCGGGTCTCCCCCTGGGCCCACGCGTCCATGCTGCGCCCGCCCGACGGATTCTCGGCGATGACGGTCTTGAGGACCATGAATGCCAGCCCCGCGGCGACGCCATCCTGAACCTGCTTGAGCGTGCAGGACAGCTGCCCCGCGCCGATCCCGAACGGATGGGGAATCGTCAGCCCGGCGTATCGGGCCGTCAGGTCTACCTGGAGTTCCTCGCGGATCACCCGGACAAGGTCTTCCGGTTGCCGGGCCGTCCGGCGGCTCAGTTCGGCAACCTGCGAGCGACGCTCGGCCCCCACGACGGGCACCCCGGGCAGGATCATGATGTTTCTCGTATCGCCCCGACGGCGTCGCGCACCCACTCGCGCTCCCGATCGGGCAGCTCCGGACCAAACGGATCCCGGGCCCCCTCGGGGATCACGCCGTCGGCCTCCAGGGCCCAGAGCATGCGCTGGACGTAGCCCTCCATGGGTTGCGTGAACGTCACCCGCGCGAATTCGTCCACTAGGGCGGACAACGCGATGAACTGGGGAAGGCTCCGCGTGAACCAGGCCCGCATAAGCTTGGCGGTCAGGTCGGTGCACGCCGCCCCCAGCCCAATCAAGGCCGCCTCGGCGCCCATCATGAGTGAATAGCCGAGGAACCGGTCTTCGCCCGTGATCAAGAGGGAGCCGGAGCCGAGGACCACGCCGGACAGCTCCTGGTAGTCCACCACGCTATCCAGCGTGGCCAGTTTGATCCCGATGACACCGTCCAGCTGGAGCAGGCGTTCCACCAAGGCGGGCGTGTACGGCAGGCCCGAGGCCTGCTTGTACAGGTGAAACGCGATCACGGGGAGCCCGACAGCCGCCACGGCCTCGTGCAGGTCGGCCACGCGATCGTCCGCGTCCGGCAACGCTGCAAGCGCTTCGGGTGGATGCACCATGAGCCCCGCGGCGCCGCCATCGTGCGCCGCCTCAGCCATGCGCACCGTGAGGTCGATAGCCCGGTCGGTCCGCTCCCGGGGGTCCGTGGGAAGCGTTTCGCCCCGCGGGACGCCCACCCCGCAGATGACCGGGAGGTCCCGCGCCTCGTCGCGCCACGTCTGGAGAACCGCCCGCCGCTCCTCGTCGGTGAGCCAGAGACCGCGCCCCGTGTGCACCCACAGGGCCACGCCGCCCACCGGCTGGGACGCCATCCACCGGGCGTAGGCGCGGTGGGCACCCTCGTCAATACGACGGTGCCCGTCGAACGGCACGGGCACCGCAGGAATCAGCTGGCCACGGAGATGGTCAACGAGTGGCGTCACGGCACTCGCGTTTAACTCACGACGACTTGGCCCTGCATCCCGGCATGGATGGTGCACAAGTAGAGGTACGTTCCCGCGACCGTGAACTGCCGGTCGAACTGCCCGTTGGTCTGGACGTCGGAACTGGACCCGCCGTCGCTGAACTTCACGTCGTGCGGGTTGCTGCCATTCCACACCCACGACACGGGCTCACCCACCCTCGCGTTGAACGTCATGGGCGAGAACGAATTGTCGAGCACCTGGATAACTGCGTTCGCAGCACCGGGGCTGCCGCACCCATTCCCCAGCAACATGAAGGCACCGAACAGGACGCACAGCACGCCACGCTTGATCATCCGCATTCGCATCTCATCGGAAAGGAGTTCACGCCGTTGCGCGGCACAGGCCGCGATGGGAACAGGATATCAGGACACTCGCCAGCGATCGAGGTTCCCCGCAAGGACCAGCCGGCGCCGTTCCGGGGTCAGGTCCAGCAGGTCGAGTCGCGCGAATGCGGTGTCGGGAATCCGGAGCGGCATGCCGGTACCCAGGACGAACCGCTCGATACCCATGGTTTCAACCAGCAGGGCCAGGTGATCCTCCGGCGGCCCCCACACCCACGCAATGTCCCATAAAATACGCCGGGCCTCGCCTGGCGTCGATCCGAAGTGGACCTCCTCGATGAAGCTCCGCTCGGCGTGGCTCACCAGCAGGCGCACCTCGGGATCCGCCCGCACCAGCGCCCGGACGGCCGCCGCAGGGAGGTCGGGCGCGGTGTCCTGCGGCTGTCGCTGGCGCGGATCCTCGAACCGCACCGCCAGCACAATGGGCAGGCCGGCCGCAGCCGCTCCGCTCGCCAGCACCCGCATTTCGGCGCCGGCCGGGTCCAGTCCCCGCTGCATGGGATACACGCGCACGGCCGGCGCCCCCGCGGCCCCGGCCTCGTTCAGGTCCTGGGCAAACTGCGGCCCCGGGTGGACCGTGGGCACCGGCAGCAGGCGGTCGCTGTGTGGCTTGAGCGTTCGGAGCAAGTCCGGGGTGCCAGACGCCGATTCGCTGAACGCGGACGGCAGGTGTCCGACCCACGCCTGGTCAATGCCGAGCCGGTCCATGTGCCGGAGCAGTCCGCCGGGCGTGACGTCGGGCAGGTGGCGGTAGGGATACGCCCCGACGTACGCGGCAACATCGGTGGTCATTTCCCGAACACCCCCGCGGGGAACAGCTCCCGCGCATTCCCGCTCTTGATGCGCTCGATGTCGGCCTTGGGCAGACCCAGCGACTCGAGATACCGGAGCTTCCCCCAACCGGTGCAGAGCGTGATGTCGGCGCCCCACACCATGCGCCTCGCGCCGACGGCGGCCAGCGTGGCCTCGAGCATGCCGATATCCACGCCACTCCCGGACAGGTCAATCCAGATGTTCGTGGTCTCGGCGACCGCCCGGAGCGTATGAGCCCAGTCTCCGCCCCCGCCGATGTGCGCGAGCAGGAACCGCGTATTCGGATGCCGCTCCGCCAGCTGGGCCAGCTCGACACCGTCAGACGCTTCCTGGCCGGGCCAGTCGCGCCGGCGGTGCTGCCAGATATGGTGCAGAATGGGGACGCCCTTCTCCGCCGCCCGCGCAGCAATGGGATCCACCAGGATGTCATTTGCGCGCCGGCTCGCCGCGAGCTTTATGCCGATCATGCCCTGCGTGAGCCGCGTGTCGATTTCCCTGAGGGCGTGGTCGGTGTAGTTGGGATTCACCGTGCAGTAGCCAAACACTTTGCCCGGGTGCTCGTTCTGGAGCCGCAGCATTTGCTCGTTGCCGTACGTCACGTCGTCGGGCGACGGGAAATAGATGGGGGAGCGGAACCCCCAGGTGCCCAAGACGGACGCCACGTGGACGGTGACACCCATGCGCTCACCGGCGGCGATGCGGCGCGCGTTCACCTCGCGCCAGTCGGCCCGGCCCGACCGTTCATGATAGAAATGCGCGTGGACGTCGATCAGCATGCCTTCTCCACATCATCCAGCGCGTGGGCGAGCCGCTCCAGCGCGGTATCGATGTCACGATCATCGTGGGCCAGCGATACAAAGTTGTACGCGGACCGCTTGAACAGGAGCCCGTGTTGCGCGGCGCGGGCGGCGACGGCGACGGAGACCGCGTCATCCGGAAAGGCGAGGTAGCACATCTCCGGCACTCCCCGGACGCCGCTCACCAGCCGGGGGTGCGCAGCCGCGAGCGCGCCGAGTCCCGAATGGAAACGGGCGCCGGCATTGGCGATCTGCTCCTGCGCCTTTTCCTCCTGGAAGATATCCATGACGGCGAGCGCGGCCCGGAGACTCACGAACTCGGTGGCGAGCGTCGAGGAAATCCAGGTGCGGCTCGCGGCTTCCAGGAGGGATCGCGGGCCAGACACCGCGGCGATCGGGAACCCGTTGCCGAGGGCCTTGCCCGTCACGACGAGGTCAGGCGTGACGGCGAACGGTCGCAGGCGGAAGGCCGTCTTGATCGCGTCGAAAATGAGCACGGCCCCAGCACCCTGCGCCGACCGCTTGAGGCTCTCGAGCCACTTGAGGTCGGGCGCCGCGTCTACCACCGGTTCGACCACGATCGCGGCAAGGGGCGGGGACTCGCGCACCGCGCGCTCCAGCGCGGCGATGTCGTTGAACGGGATCTCCCGTCGCAGCTCGAGCAGCGCCCGGGGCACCCCTTCCCCGCCCTGGCACCAATCCAGCCAGCCGTGGTACCCGCAGGTCAGCACGTGCTCCCGGCCCGTGTGGACCCGTGCGATGCGCACGGCCGCCGCCACGGCCTCCGCCCCCGTCTTCAGAAAACGCGATGACTCGACCCCCGGGAGGACCGCCGCCAACCGCTCGGCGAGCTTCGCTTCTTCCACCGGCGCGAGGGAGCCCACGGCCCCGTCCCGCATGGCTCCCTCCGCCGCTTCCACGACGGCCGGGTGCGCGTACCCCAGCGCCACGGCACCCAGCGCCATGATGGTATCGAGATACTCACGGTCCTCGTCGTCCCACAGCCGGCAGCCGCGGGAGCGCGACATGCGGAGCGGCACGCCCGGCAGGCCGCCAAACAGGGCTTCGGGCCGCTTGCTCCCGGTGGAGGAAAAGCCGGGAATCACGATAGCGTTCCGGTCCGTTCCAGGAACCGCACGACCTCGATGCACATGGCCCGGATCAACTTGGCCTCGCGCTGGTCCAGCGGCACCCGGTGCACGACTTCGCGCACGCTGCGCATCACCGTTTCCCGCTGGCGGGTCTTGAAGAAGTTGATGGCATCCAGGGCCTTTCCCGCATCGTCGAACATCCGCTCCAGTTCGTCCTGCGTTGCCGGCTCCGACTCCCGCCGGGGCGCCTTGAGCGGGGCCACGCCGCGGGCCACGAGCAACTCATACGCCATGACGGTAAACGCCTGCACGAGGTTGAGCGACGAGTAGGCCGGGTTGGACGGAATCGTGACGATCCGGTGACAGCGGTCCAGTTCCTCGTTGTTAAGGCCGGCGTCCTCAGGACCGAGGAGGATTGCCACGGTGCCGGTCGCGGCCGCGGCGAGAATCTCCGGCGCTGCCTCCTCCGGGCGCTGGGCGTTTCGCTTGGCGGTGCGCTGGCGGGCCGAGAGGCCCACGACGTGAACGCAGTCGGCAAGGGCCTCGTCCAGGGTGGGAAACAGCTTCACGTGCTTGAGGATGTCCGCCGTGTTGTGCGCGATCCCTTCGATGCGGTACGGGTCGTATTCCCTGGGCGTGACCAGCCGCAGGTAGGTGAGCTCGAAGTTCTTCATGGCGCGCACCGCCCCGGCCACGTTGACCAGGTCCTGGGTACGATGCAGGACGACGACAATGCTCATTGGACCTCGGCCGCCACGACGGATTCCCGTGGCTCGCGGTCGCCCCGGAGGTAGACCCATCCGCCTCCGCCCGAAAGCGCGAGTTGTCCCGCACGGCGCTGCCGGCCGGGGATCATCTGGTTCACAATCACGTTGAACAGGATCAAGTCGCCCTTTCGGGCTTCGCGCCCGAGGTCGCACAGAATGCTCATGACGTAACCGTCCGGCGTTTCCTTCCACGTAGCAGAAATGCGCCGCGGTTCGGCGCCCGTGCCGGCAACGGGACGCACCCGCACGAGTGGCGAGTCCGGGTCAGGAATCAGGAGGAACCCCTGCCAGTCATTCAGCCCGAAGTAACACTGTACCCCGTCGGAATGGATGTCGGGAGGCTCGTTGTCGAGCCGCGGGTCCGCGTCGGTCGCCCGGCGAAACACGAGCTCCGGCTTCGCCACTCGAACGGTCAGGTCGAACGCACGCCCCAGGGCGGATGCCGTGACCGTGGCACGGAAACGGCTCGGGTCGTACGGCTCCTCGGAGCGACGATACTCACCGGCTCCCATTTCGATCGTGGCCGGGAGCGGCGTGACACCCATCGGTCCGATCCTGCCCGGATCAGGCGGGGACGGCTCCCGCAGCGAGCCGCCCAGCTTCACTGAACCTGACGGCGTCCGAACGTTGGCGTGCTTCCCCAGCATGATGACGTCCCGGCCACCGGCGCCGCTCGTGACGACGATCTCATCGCCCACAGACTGGATGGCGCGCACGGCCGCGGGCGAGGCTGACCAGACCTGAATCCACCGGCCGGCACCATTCCCCCGCCGCATGACGAATTCGAGAGAGCCCGACTCGGCGAGCGAAAGATCCGGGGGCCCCGGGGCAGCGGCGATGAAGAGCGTTTCGCCGGGGCGAGGCGCCAACGTCACGAAGAGACTCGACAGGTTCCCCCGAACCTCGAACTGCGTCGCCTTTCCCACGAGGCGCGCTGCGCCGTCCACATGGTCGTAGCCGGTTTCGTGACCAACCGAGTGCGCGGCGTCCAGTTGGGCTGGCTCGCGATCCGCGCCAGGTGGAAGCATCACCGCTCCCAGCGGATGCACCGGCAAGTCAACATCGGTGGTCGAGGACGCCTGGATGTCGAGGACGTCGAGCACATAGTCCGGACCCATCAGGACGAACCGGGTCGCGGTGGACTTGGGGCCGAATACGTCCCGGGCCACCGCCTTGCACCACGACCAGCCTGCCTGCTGATCGAACGCTGCGCACCACGCGTGTCGCGCCAGTTGCCCCGTCCCCGCCACGCCGGGAGCGTTGTGGGCCAGCGTGGACCGGTACCAGAACAAGGAGGGTGACACGTACGAACCCGTCCCGAAATCCATGAGCCACGGCTGGTCCCAGTAGAGCGTCAGGTGCAGGAGGTCTGGGTGCCCGTGTCCGCCCGGCCGACCGCCGCATTCGAGGGAGGCGTAACGGCCGCGGCTTCGCAGAACTGCCAGGCCGTAATCGGGCGACAGGGACGAAGCGGGCTCCCAACCAGCGGTGGCCACCGGAGCCTCTGGAGCCATCCACAGCAACGCCTTCCAACCCAGCCGTTCACGCAACAGCCGCGACGCCGGACGGTTCTGCTCGACCTCGGCTACTTCGGCCAGTCCGGCATCCTCGGTTTCGGCTCCGCCTTCCCGGTACAACTCAACCAGGAGCGCCGAGATCCGTTCGTCGCCCGTGCGGGTGCGTGCGACTTCCCACAACTCCGCAAACCGAGGCTGTCGTACCGAGACGCCGTACGGCGAGTCCGATCGGGCGGGAATAGTGAGATCAGGCAGGAGGGACTGGAGCGGCGCGGTGTACATGGCCGAAAGGCGCGGGCCCACATCCGGGTCCGCGTAGAGATCCACCCCTGCCCCTCGCAACAACTCGGCCCCGAGCTGAAGGCCCCGGAGCGCGAAGAAGTGGTAGTTCTGCCCCTCGAACCAGAATCCATCGGTGGACACAGCCGTCGCCAGCTGGGCGCGAAGACCGTGGGCCCTGTCCAGTCCATGTGACACGAGGGCCGAATCACCCAGCAACCGGCCGGCCGCAATCATGGCGGCGTTGTTCCATACCTGCCGGTTGGACCACGCTTCGTCGTAGGACCGGATGATGCCTGCCGACTCGGCCACCATCCCCATCACGTCGACCCCGGTGATCGACGCCGCGATGGACACCTGGATCAGCCAGATGGACTCGAGGTACGTCGAAAAGAAGAGGCGGGTGGGGCCCAGGACGTTGTCGCGATTGGGGAACCCGGAATAGCGCCAGGCATACCCCGTCAGAATCTCGTTCGCGCGCGCGGTGAGCCTGGGGTCGTCGTCCAGAACGCCAAGGAGTGCCAGGTGCACCGCACGCTCCGACAGCCACAGGTGGTACCGCATGAGCCAGGCGAGGTGATGCCGCTCGCCAGCCACGGTCTTGTGACAACGCGGACACCGGTGCGCGTCGGGAGAGAATGGATCGAACTCCAGCCGCGATCCATCATTGGGGCAGACCCCGCCGTCCTGCGACAGCATCGCCTTGCGGTCAGGAACGGCAAGCGGACGGTCGATTAGCGACTGGACCAGCGTTCGCAGGCGCCGCGAGAGGCTGGTGAGGGTGGCCGACCCGGCGATGGTTTGGCGGCGGGCGGCGAGCTCAGTCTTCGTTGTCAGCATCTTCGTCCTGCCACACCGTTACGCCGCCGAAATCGAACGCGAACTCGATCACCTTGCCGCCCGCGGTCGTCACGGCTTCGGCCACCGGCCCTTTGTGCGCCGGGCCGCACAAGACGTACAAACACCCACCCGCGCCGGCCCCGGTCGCCTTGAGCCCCCACGCCCCCGCCCCGCGCGCGGCCGCCTCGATGCGTTTCGTCATGTCCGTGGCGATGGTGACGTCGAGCGCCTGCTGGAGCCGCCAGTTGTCATCCATGACCTGGGCCACGCCCTGCCAGTCGCCAGCATCGACCCGGGCGCCGATTTCGGTTCCCGCCTCGTGAATTCCCTCGAGCGCATCCAGCGTTCCGGCCTCGCCCGCCTCGAACGCGCGCCACACCCGTTCATGGGTCTTCGAGGAGAAGTGGCTCTGCCCGGTGTACACGAGCACCGAGTGGGCACACAGGTCGGCCGCCATGGCGGGCGTCACCGCCAGCTCGCGGGTGATGACCGCGTCCGGCCGGAATGTCAGTTCATGGAACCCGCCGAGTGCCGCGGCGTACTGGTCCTGCCGGCCACCGAGGAGCTTGAGCTCCCGCGCCTCGAGGTCGAAGCCCATTTCCGCGAGATCGGCCTTGTCGTATAACTCCTCCCGCGCGCGGGAGAGCGCGGCGCAGAGGGCCACGTCGAGCGCGCCCGAGCCGCCAAGTCCCGAGCCCAGCGGCAGATCACTCTTCGACAGCACCTCGATGCCCCCGGTGACCGGGAACATGTTGAGCGCCGCCTTGTGCAGGTCAAGCGTCCCGTCGTAGCGAATGTCCGCCGATGAATCGCAGCGGACTCTCTGTTGAAGGTCTTCGGCGTGGAGCGCGATACCAGTCCCGCCATGGAGCACGTCCACCTGGACATACCGGTTGATTGCGGCGTTCACCACCACGCCGCCGTGGCGCTCGACGTAGGCCGGCACGTCCGTCCACCCGCCCGCGAAATCAATCCGGGCGGGCGCGCGGGCGTGCCAGCCTAGCGAATCGCGGACGTGCTGACGGACCATCGGGATACGTTCGCAAGCTCGCCGCGCAGGTCGATCGCCACGCCCTGCATGCGGCGGTTGATGCCCTGGAGCCCGCGCGCGTGATAAAGCCAAGCCACCGGCCGGTCGCGCGCGACGACCCGCTGGGCCTCGTGCCACGCGGCGCGCAACGCTTCTTCGGTCGTCGCGTCCGCCGCCCGGTCGAGGGCCGCGTCGAATGCCGCACTCCGGTAGCCCGGGTACGCCAGCGGCCCCGCCCCCCGCCCTCCCAGCGTCGCGGCCACGTAGCCGAGCGAGAGATCGCCGGGGATCGACGTCAGCAGGGCATCGAAATCCCGCGCCGAACCCTGCACGACGGCGAGGAACGTGGCCAGCTCGAGCTGCCGAATGGTCATGTCGGCGCCGACTGAGCGGAACTGCGCCTGGAGCATCTGTTCGAGGGCGTTGTCGCCCGTCCCGACCGTGAGGAGCGTGAACTGGAGACGCCTTCCCCCCCGGGCGCGAATCCCGTCGGGACCCACCACCCACCCCGCCGAATCCAACACCGTGCGGGACCTGGTGGTGTCGAACGCCGGCGGCGGCACCGGCTCATACCACGGGTGTTCCGCCGGGACCGGCCCACCCGCGATGGCGCCGAAACCGAAGATGTAGGCATCCACGACCAGCTGGCGATCGATCGCGAGATCGAGCGCGGTGCGTACGGCAGGATCATCAAACGGCGGCCGCCGCAGGTTCCAGATCACGGCGTTCACCAGCTGGACCGGGTACTCGCGCACGGTGAGGCGCGGGTCCGCCCGGACGAAGGACGCGTGCGCCGGGTTGATCCCGGCAAAGTCCAGCTCTCCCGACGTGAGCGCGGCCAGCTTGGTCGTCGGCTCGTCCACCACGACGACGACCAGCCGGTCAACGTTCGGAACGCCGAGGTCGGCGGGAAACCCCTCGCGCCGGCGGAACACCCACCGCTGGTTCGGCCGGTACTCGTCGAATTCGAAAGGCCCGTTGCCGATCGGACTCCGGCTGAAAGGCGCGGCCCGTACCTCCGACGGTTTGACGCCGGCGAAGGCGTGCGCGGGAAGAATGGACAAATCGGTCAGCACGTCGGGAAACGTAGGCTGGGCCTGCGCGAAGCGCACCCGCACGGTGAACGAGTCGGGCGCCTCGACCGCGGTCACCGCCGACAGGTCTCGCGCACGGGGATACGCGATCGCGGGCTCGCGGGCCATGTCGAGGGTCCACTTCACGTCACCCGCCCACGTGGGCCGGCCGTCGCTCCAGGTGATATCCCGCCGCAGGTGGAAAACGAGCGCGCGCCGCCGGTCGGTCCACTCGAATGACGCAAGGCGCGGCCGGGGCACCATGGCGCTGTCGTACGCGACGAGCGTCATCAGCAGGACGTGTTTCTGCACCTGCTTGGCGAGGGGATGCACCGTGAACAGCGGATTGACGGATTGAAGGTCGGCGCCGGACGCGAAGAACACGGTGGAGCCCCCCGGACGGGCGGGGGCCCCACACCCGGCGAGGGCGAGGGTGGCGAGGCACGCGCGGTAGACGCTACTGTAGGCCATGCTGCGTCACATCACGCGCCGCTTGATGGTCGGGGCGGGGCTCATCCTGGTCGTCGTGACGATCACGTTCCTCCTCATCAACCTGGCTCCCGGCGACCCCGCGCGGCTCTGGGCCGGCCCGGCCGCGGGCGAGGCGGAACTCGCCGCCGCACGGCACGCGCTGGGGCTCGACCAGCCCCTGCCCACCCGGTACGTGAGCTGGCTCTGGAACTTCGTGCGCGGTGACTGGGGCATGAGCCTCGCCCGCCAGCGCCCGGTCGCCGGCCTCATTGCCGATGCCCTGCCCCACACCCTCATGCTCACCGGTCTCTCGCTCCTGGCGACGTACCTGGGCGGCATCACACTGGGCCTGATCCAGGCGGCCCGCAACCGCTCGGCGCTCGACACCGGCATCACCGTCGGATCCCTGTTTGTCCTCGGCATGCCAAGCTACTGGCTCGCCACCATGCTCGTCCTCGTCTTCGCGTACGGCGCCGCGCGGGGCGGCTGGCCCGGATGGCTCCAGCTGCCGGCGCTCGGCGTCGCCTCGCTGGACGCCGAGTTCCTGTCCCCCGTGGGCCGCGTGATGGACCGGGCCCGGCACCTGGTCCTTCCACTCGCCACGCTGGGCCTGCTGGGCATCGCGGGAACCGCCCGTTTCGTCCGCGCGGCCGCGCTCGAAGTCGGCCACCTGCCCTACATCCGGACGGCGCGGGCCAAGGGACTCGGCGGCTTCGTCGTCGCGCGCCGGCACGTTCTCCGGAATGCCCTGATTCCGGTCATCACGCTGCTCGGCCTGTCCCTGCCGATGCTCTTCTCCGGCACGGTCTTCGTCGAGGTGATTTTCGCCTGGCCCGGCATGGGACGCGAGATGGTCAGCGCGGTCGGCGCCCGCGACTACCCCGTGGCCCTCGCGACCACGGCGATCTATGGCGCGCTGGTCGTGCTGGGGAACCTGGCCGCCGACCTGCTCTACGCGGTGGCCGACCCCCGGCTCAGGGAAGACCCTTCATGAGCACCTGGCGCGCGCTCGTCCGCGACCGCCGGGCCGCAATCGGCCTGGGCGTACTTACCGTCCTCGCGCTCGCAGCCATTTTCGCGCCACTCATCGCTCCCGCGGATCCGCTGGCCCAGAACGATATCCTGCGCACGCGGTTCCTGGCGCCGTTCTCCTCCGGGCCGGACAACGTGACCCGCTGGCTCGGCACGGACCGGCTGGGCCGGGACCTCCTGTCCCGCCTGCTCTACGGCGCGCGGATCTCGCTCCTGGTTGGCGGCCTCGCGATGACCGTGTCCCTCGCGGTGGGCGGTGCCATCGGGTTCACCGCCGCCGCCGCTGGCGGCGCGGTAGACCGGACCCTCATGACCATCACCGACGCGGCTCTCATGTTCCCCCGCCTCGTCCTCCTGCTCGTTCTCGTCGCGCTGTCGCGACCGAGCCTCGGGCTCGTGGTGCTGGTACTGGGGTTCACCGGGTGGATGGGCATTGCGCGACTGGCGCGAGCCGAGGCCGCCGCCATCCTCGCGCGGCCATACGTGGATGCGGCGCGGGCCCTGGGACAAACGCGGTTCGCCGTGATCCTCCGGCACGTGGTGCCCAACGCCCTGACCCCGCTCATCGTCGCGTCGTCGCTGGGCGTGGGAAACGCCATCACGCTCGAGGCCGGGCTTTCGTTTCTCGGGCTCGGTGTTCCGGCGCCCGCGCCATCATGGGGAAACCTGATCGCCTCCGGGCGGGACGCGCTGGTCAATGCGCCGTGGATCGCGATGTTCCCCGGATTCGCGCTGGTCCTAGCCGTTGTCGCGTGCAACCTGGTCGCAGACGGACTCCGCGACGCGCTGGACCCCTCGAGCCGCTACGACTCGATGATCACCGTCACCGGCGCCCGCGGCTCGGCGGTAAACCGCACCTGACGCCTGTCCCGTGACACGACCAGCTCCGTAATCACGGTCTCATCCAGCCGGGCGAGATGTGCCCGCGTAATCGGCCTAGGCCATGTCCAGGTTCCACCAACCCGGTCACCGGTGAGATTCAGGCACCGCGCCACCGTACCGGGTCCCTCTTCCCGGGGCTTGAGCGCCAGGAACGACAAGCCGGCACCGGACAGTTCCGGGCCTGCGATTTCTTCGGGAAGCCCGATCGCGTAGCGGAGCATGAGCCCCGCGGGCGCCGCGTGAAACTCCTCGGCCAGGGCCTCGATCGCGTCCCACTCCGCCGCACCGCTGTGCCCATTCACCGTTGCCGCCGACATCGCCAACTCGAGCCGGAAATGCCCCAGCTCCTGGGCAAGCGGCGTCGCCAGCGGCCACGCCGCGTGCCCGGGCCGCGCGCGCAGGTCACCGCGGGAGAGGTCCCCCACCGCGCGAAACACCGTGATCGCCAGCGCCCCGTCGGCGCCGAGTTCGTACTCGCAGGACCCGCGGACGAACACCGTATGTCCCGCGGCCGCCACGCTCACGTACCGATGCACCGGCGCCGTCGCCACTGGCCATTCGCGCGGAAACGCCTTGGGGTCATGCCATTCGTAGGGGCGCGCCGCGGGGCCCAGCGGCATGTCGGCCACAGATTCCAGGGCAGCACCCTTGGTGACCGGGACTGAGGGCCGAAACCTCACCCGCAGGCGGTGATTCCGCTGGAGATTGACGCCCTCGATGGCGAACCGCAGCAGCGAAGAACCCGCATCGAGGCGGGTGCTCACCCTGCCGCGCGTTCGCTCCCCCACCTTGAACTCGCGCGCCACGGCGGCGACGAGGGGCCCCCGCCACACTACTTGAGGAGGAGACCAGCGCGCCCGCACCGCCCGGTCGCCGGCCACCGGCTCGAACGTGTACGTGTCGCCTTCGTCACGATCGCTTTCGATGTCCAGCGGGAGCAGGGCGAGCCGGGCATCGGTCGCGCGCACCGGAGGAAAAGAAGGCGCGCGGGGTCCGCCCTTGGCGTCGACTCGCAGCGCCTTTGCGCCGAAGGCCGGCAGTTCGCCCCCGTCCACCGCGACGCGAAACGCGCGGACCCGGTCCTGGTCGGGATAATGATCGGGACTGTCGAGCCGCTCGTAGGCGTCGAATTCCTCGAGCACCTGCACCGGCGCCGTCGATCCATCCGCTGCGACCAGGTACGGCAGGTGCACCGGCGGGCGCGTTGGCTTCCGGGTGTCTGGCCGGCCGACGAGCACGTCCCGCTCGAAAACCGTGACCGTCGCCTCGACGACGCGGCGCACCGGCCGGGGCGAGGGGTTCACCAGGACCAGCGCGGGCTTCCACGCGGCCCGATCGCCCCGCGCCCGCGATCGGTCCTGGCCCAGCCGGTCATGCAGCGCGTCCACGAGGAGCCCTCGTGCCTGGGCCGAGACGGACTCCGCCCGTTGTATGACCTCGGTGGCCACGGTGTCGCTCACCGAGCCGCAGATCGAATCGTGGAAATGGTTCAGCAAATGCTCACGCCACGCCGCTCGCAGGACGGCGCGACGGCCTTCCCCCGCGGCGGACAGCTCGGCCATGACCACCTGGGGCTCGGCCCACCGGGTCAGGAGCAGGTCCGCTTCGCGAACGGCGCGCTTGAGACCGGCCCGGGTAGAGTGCGTGCCTTGCAGTGTCCAGGCATAGCGGGAGGAAAAGCGCAGCTCGCCGGCAACCCGGGGCACGCGGAGTTGCCGCGGAACGGTTGCGAAGTACTCGAGCGGCGACCCGATCCGGAACTCATGGTGGCGGGCCAGCTTCCGGAGCGCCGCGACCCGCGCGGGCAGGTCCGGGTCCGGCGCGTGGTGGTCCGCGCCGGCGGGCAGCAGTAATGAGTCTGCCGCAGCGCGAGACACGAGCATCGTCTCGATCTCGTTCCAGCGGGCCTTGAGCGCCTTGGTTTCGCCGGGGAGCGACACGCCGATCTCGTAACCCGGTGGTGGCAGGTGATGGACCAGCACTTCGGCACCGTCGGGCGCGATCCACCGGAACAGGTCCAGGTCCTGGCCAGGCTCGCCGCCGTAACCGCGCCAGAGAATCGCGTGCCGAATGCCGAACCCGCTGAGCAGCGTGGGAAGGGTTGCCGGGTGGCCGAACGCGTCCGGGCTGTAGCCGAGCGGGAGCCAGCCGCCCAGCGAGCGGCCCCGGCGGCGGCCGAGGAGGAGATTCCGGACGAGTGATTCCCCGGACGAAAGCAGTTCGTCCGCCAGGACAAACCACGGGCCGAGGAGGAGGCGGCCGGCCTTTACCAGCGCGGCGAGCCGGACGGCCTGTTCGGGGCGGACCTCGAGGTAGTCGTCAGCGAGAACGGCCTGGCCGTCGAGCAGAAAGCAGCGATAGTCGGGGTTCTGTTCGAGCGTGTCCACCAGCCGGTCCAGGGCGGACACCAGGCGCTGGCGGAACCGGGCGGCGGGCTCGTACCACTCACGGTCCCAGTGCGTGTGCGGAACGACGATGACGAGCGCTATCTCAGCCCCAGTTCGTTCCTGGCCTCGAGCGGCAGGAGGGGAATCGCGAAGCGGACGGGCACGGCGGAGCCCAGTCCCCGGCGATCCTCGCCGGTCTGCCCGGCGAAGTGGATGGCCACGACTTCCCCGACCCCGTTGAAGACGGGGCTCCCGCTGGAGCCGGGAATGGTGAAGCCGTCGAACCGGATTCTTTCGGGCGAGACCCGCGCGAAGATCCCCCGGCTCATGGTGACCTGGATAATGTGCGAGTTGTCGTCACCCGCCGAGGACATGCCGCCGGGGAACCCGATCGCCGCCGCGGGTTCTCCCTGGGCCACGTGCGTGCCGGCCCAGTCCAGCTTCGGGATCACTGGCCCCTTGTAGTCCCGAATCTTGAGGATGGCGATATCGGGGCCGTCCGGCGGTGAGACTTTGACAACATCGGCCTTGAGAGACTGCTCCGGGAACTTCGTTTTGTTCATCGTGACGCGGATATCCGAAGGCACGATGCCATCGGGAAGCCCCACGTGCCGGTTGGTAATCACGTAGCCGCTCGCGGTGACGACGAACCCGGTGCCGTCCTCCCCCAGGTACCACCTGGTGGAGTCGGCGCCGGAGTAGGTGCACTGCCCCGACGGGTGGGGACAGTACGTCACCGAGATCAGGCCAACCGCGGGGCCACTTTCCTGCGCGATCGTGGGCAGGAGGTCCTTCGAATCGCCCCGCGAGCGCATCTCAGCGGCGATTTCCGCGTTCTTCGTTTCCTGGGCCTTGAGCGCCCGTTCCTGGCCGCGGATCGCGGCGCGCAGGCTGTCGAGCATCGCCTGGGACTGGCGATCACCGGAATTGGAGGCGGTGGCCCGCGCCGCGGCCTCGGTCAGCTCATTCTTGAGCCGGGTCAGGTCCTGCTGGCCGGCCAGCCGCAGGGAGTCGCCCGCGGCCAGCTGCTGGGCCAGCGCCGACTCGGCCTGCCGAAGCGAGGTCTCCATCGCCGACGTCTTCTCGGAGGCGGCGGCCAGCGCGCGACTCTGTTCCTGTAACGCCGACGTCGTGACCTGCTGCTGCTCGTTGTACCAGTAGAACCCGCCCACGGCGCCGATCAGCACCACCACGAACGACCACACCACGATCCGCAGTTTTGAGGCGCTCTTCTTGGTGGTCTCCTCCATCATCTCGCGGAAAAAGACCGTCTTGCCCTTGCCCGCAAAACTGCGCCGGGGCATGCCGGGCTTCTTGGCCGCCTGGGCCTCGGACGAAGGGGCCGCCGCCGGTTTCTTCCCGACCTCCTGTCGCTCCCCGCCCGGCAGCTTGAGCGCCTCGACCACGAGATCCGGCCCGCCGGACCCGAGCATGACCTTGTCCTCGATCTTGATGGTGTGGTCGCCTACCAGGAGCACGTCGTTCACGTAGGTCCCGTTCCGGCTCTTGAGATCCCGGAGCACCGCCCGTCCGTCCAGGAGAACGATCTCCGCATGTACCCTGGATACCGACGTGTCGCCCTCCCGCAGCGGGCGGAGTTCGCACTCCTCGCCGCGGCCCAGCCGGAGGCGCCCACCGCGAGCCTCGTACTTGTTTCCGGTCCGGGCCTCGCGCATGGAAATTTCCATGGCGGGGGGAGCCGGCGGCGGTGGTGGTGGGGCTGGGGGTGGAGGTGCCGGGCGAAGGGGCGGGGCCGCTCCGCGCGGCGGGGACGGGGGCGCGCCTTGGGCACCAAGACCATGCATGGGAAGCGTGGCGTCGTCCAGGGATTTCGTGGGCATGGTGGGCGCCGACGGCCGCGCCGCCCGGACGCCCTCGATGACCGTGTTGGCGATGCGCCGCTTTTCGACTGCTTCGACCCGATACCGGGGGCCGCGGTCACCCAGGCCAATCACCGCACCGGGAGTCACCTGCTCCGGCTTCCCCTGCGACAACAGCTTTTCGTTGAGCGTCGTTCCGTTCCGGCTTCCCGAGTCCTCGACCAGCCAGCGCCCGTCCCGGTGTACCAGGCGCGCGTGGTGACCGGAGACGACGTCGGCGCCCTGCCCGGTGATATGCAGCTCGCACTCCGGATCTCGCCCGAGCCGTATTTCCGACAGCTCGAACTCCCGCACCGTTCCGGTGGCCTGATCGCGTATTGAGAGGTACGTCACTGCGAAGCTCCACGGGGTAGACTGGGCTCGGGCGGAGAATATGCCGCCCTGCTCTCCCTGAGGGTAGCCCGGCCCCGGGCCCGTTATCTTTCAGGCTCATGTCCGAAGAGACGCCCCGCTTCATCCCGATCACGGCGCCGTCCGGCGGTTCTCCGCCCGCGGCGGCGCCCTCGTTCGCCGACCTGTTCGACCTGGCCGCCACGGCGTTCAAGGGACGGCTCAATATCGAGCGGGTCGTCGGGGCGACCGACGAGCGGGCGCTTCTCTCCTGCCACGACACGGTGCTCAAGCGCCGGGTGGCGCTCCGTCTGCACCTCATGCCGGGGACGCCGGGCCGCCGCTGGTTCGAGAAGGAGACCGAGCTCCTGGCCAGCCTGGACCATCCGGCGATCCGCACCACGTTCGCCGGCGGGTACGAGGGCGCCATTGCCTGGCGGATCAGCAAGTGGATCGAGGGCGAGAGCCTGGCCGAGGCCGTGGCCCGCGGCCCCCGATCGATCCCAACCGTCGTGACCATTGCCCGGGACCTGACGGCCGCCCTGGAGTACGCCCACACCGAGCACCTGGTCATCCGCCGGATCATTCCCGACACCCTGATGGTGGACCGTGCCGACCGCCCGGTCATCACGGATCTCCGGTTCGCCAACGGGTGCCTCGGCTTCGTGGCACTCCCCGACGCGCCTTCGAGCGAGCCGTTCATTGCACCCGAGGCGCGGGGCGGGAAGCCGGGGGAGCCCGCGGCGGACATCTATGCCGCGGGCGCCCTGCTCTACTACGCCATGACGGGAGTGGCGCCGGCCCTGGACCCCAACGCCATTCGCCCCGCCCGGGAACTCAGGCCCAATTGCCCCCGGGTCATCGAGCGGGTCATCATGCGCGCCCTGCGGGGGGACCCGGGGGCACGCTACCTGTCCGCCGCGGAAATGGCGGAGGACCTGGCGTCGGACCTGGGGGATTACGAGGTGCCCAACCGGCTGGTGCCCCTCGGCACCGGGGCGGACGACTCCCGCATGCAGGAAAAGCGGCTCCGCCGGGCGTTCGGCGACGAATACGAGCTGCTGGATGAGCTGGGCGCCGGCGGGTTCGGCCGCGTGTACCGGGTGCGGGATCTTCGTCTCGAGCGGGACGTGGCGCTCAAGATCCTGCACCCGTTCCTCACGGCGAACCCGGCCGTGGTGGAGCGGTTCCGCAAGGAAGCCCAGCTCGCAGCGCGCCTGGACCACCCAAACATCGTGCAGATTTTCGACATCGGCGGCCGTGGCGGGCTGCTCTGGTACACCATGGAATACGTCAATGGAAAGAGCCTGGCGTACCTGGTAGATCACGAAGGGCCATTCCCGCTCGACCGCGTGACGCGCGTCATGCTCGAGTCCCTCTCGGCGCTCCAGCACGCCCACGCGGGCGGGCTGGTGCATCGGGACATCAAGCCGGAGAACATCATGCTCGACGGTGCCGACGGCGGGGTCCGGATCGCGGACTTCGGGTTGGCGCTGGCGTTCGGCGGGGAGCGGTTCGGAGGCGCGTCGTCATCCCGCGCCGGGACGCCCGAGTTCGCCGCCCCGGAACAGCTGATGGGCGAGAACGTGGATGCCCGGGCAGACTTGTATTCGCTTTCCGCGGTCGGGTATTTCGCCCTGACCGGCAACCCGCCCTACCCGGGCGGCACCATCGAGTCCATTGCGGCGCGCCAAGCGGCGGAACTCCTGCCCGACCTGTCGGAGGAACGGAAGGACGTCCCGGACTGGCTCGGGGAAATCCTGGAGAAGGGCGCGTCGCATCGGCCGGCGGACCGGTTCCAGACGGCCGACGAATACGCGGCGACGCTACGGCGGGCGATCCAGTGGTGGCAGGTGAATCCGATGCGGTGGGTGAAGGAGTTCTGGAAGGGAAAGTAGGACGGACGGTTTTATTGCTGGTTCTGAAATTCTCCCCGCTTGGTCGTAATCAGTATCACCCCGTTCGAGGCCCGCGAGCCGTACATCGCCGCGGCGGACGCGCCCTTCAGCACCTCGATCCGCTCGATGTCGTTGAGATTCAGGTCCGCGATTCGGTTGAGCGGGTTCTCCTGCATGGACGCGATCACGCCGGCCTGTCCGCGGGTCACCGCGTTCGTTCCCCCCGGGATCGCGACGTTGCTCACGATGATGCCATCCACGATGAACAGCGGGTCGGCGGACCCCAGGAGGGACGTGACGCCCCGGAGCTGAATCTTCATTCCCCCGCCGGGCGCGGCGCTGCCGCTCGTCGTCTGCACGCCGGTCACGCGTCCGCGGAGAATCTCGTCCACGGACGACATGGGCACCCGATTGAAGTCCTCGCCGTGGACCTCGCCGACGGCGCTGGCGAGGTTCCTCCTGTCCACGCCGGTCCCCTGCCCCGACACCACGACCTGGTCCATCCGGAAATAGTCGCGGAGCAGCGCCACGTCGATGGCCTGCATGGTGACGGGGACCCGCACCTCGCGCGGCTGGTAACCGATGCTCTGTATCTGGAGCGTGACTTCCCGCACGGGGACGTACAGCACGAACGTGCCGTCGTAGTTGATGGGTGTCTCGATCTTGGCGCCGAGTACCCGGACCCTGCCCGCCGGGAGCGCATTCGTGGTGAGGGAATCGTCCACCCGCCCGATGACCAGGCGCGTTTGCGCCGCCAGCGGGGCGACCCCGCCGAGGAGAGAAAGGACGATCGCTGCGTGTCGAATCATGGGCGGCACCTCTTGCGGGCCTGCACTTGGAATAACCACGTCCCGGGCTGGCCTGTCAACACGCCGCACCGACCTGCATCACCGGATTCCCGTCGTGCCGTTGGTCCAGATCGCGACCACGCCGCAGTTCCCCGCGCCAAACGCCGTCGGGGTTGTCGCCGGTCCGCTGTACACCTCGAGCGCGACGATCGTCCGGACGGGAATGTCATCGACTGAGAGCGTGCTGCGCGCGCCATCCACGAAGAGCTCCATTTGGTCGCACGTGTCACCCGTGAACGCCCCCGACCACACCGGGCGACTGTTCTGCGCTGTGCAATCAAACGCCGCGCCCTTCTGCCACCGCCCGGTGTCATTGCACTGTGTCTTCACCTTGGCGCTGCGTTCCACCAGGTTGCTCGTCTTCCGGGCGCTGGCCCGGGCAATCTCGTCCGGCGTCATGAAGAACCCGGCCAGGCCAAGCTGTTTTCGCCGGTAGAAATCGTCCAGCTGGGGATAGCGGCGAACCTGCTCGGCCTCGACCGCGATGGCGTCAAGCTTGGTGGCCACGGCCCGCAACCGCACGGTCCCGACATCCACCTCGATGGCCGACATCGAGAACGGCACCGGCACGCGCACCGGCACGAACCCGATTTGCCGCACGACCATGACGGTGTCAGTCGGGCGAACGCGCTCGATGCGGAATCGCCCGTCATTCCCGGTACGGAACTCCTCGTTGCCCGCCCCCTCGAAATAGAGGATTGCCCGCTGGACGGGGCGGCGGGAGAGGGAGTCCACCACCTGCCCGGAGACGACCCGGTCCGGCGGAGCGACGACCTGGGCCGCGGCAGGAACGCCCAGAAGAAACCCCAGGACCACAAACACGACGCCCCCACGCCAGGGGCGCGGGGGCGTCGTATCAATCATGCGGAGCGGGCTAGATGCCACCCTCGCCGCCCAGCGGACAGCCTGCAAGGTTCTGGTCCCGCCGGAAATCGCATTCGCCAATGTCGAAGGGCAGTGACGGCCAGATGCGGTGGGTGGGCTGGTCACGTGGAAGCGTGAGCAGCTTGCCGTACCGCGCCAGGTCTACCCAGCGATGACCAAACTCGTACACCAGCGAGTAGCGCTTCTCGTACAACAGTTCATCGAGGAGCGTCGGCGCGGCAACCGTCGGGACGTAGGGATCCCCGATCGGATTGAGCACGCCCGAGTTGACGCGGATCAGGTTGATGTCACGAATCGCGACCGAATTGTTGCCCCGGCCGATGTTGGCCTCGGCCCGGAGGAGAATCAGCTCCTCGTTCCGGATGATCGGGATCGGCGTATTTGCGTCGGAGACCGCCTGCCCGCTGCCGGTGCCGGAGATATTCCACCGAAGGTGCGAGGAGAGGCCGAGGATGCCCTTGAAAACAATCATGTCGATCGTCTTCCGGAGGAGGCGGGCATCCCGAAGGACACCGCCGCTCTGGATCTGGGCATCCGTTTCGAGCGACGGATGGGCGAACCGTTGGCGGCCCGTGGCGTCGAGCAGGCCGTTGGTTCCGTCAGCCGATGCCGGTCCATACGTGTGCTTTGGGCCGATGTCGAGGGTGGCCAGCGCGACCACGGGCGGTGGGCCCGCCGGAGGCGTGGTTGCCGGGCTGACCCATGTCAGCGCCAGCGCCGTCAGCGCGTTGTTCCAGTGCGTCGCGGCGTTGGGGACGTCCCAAGTCGCGGCGTAGACTTCCACGCGCGCCTTGAGCGCCCGGTTGAACTGACGGAACGTCGCCGGCGTGTTGAATGCGGCACCGGCCTGCGCCGTCTGGAACCCGCGTGTCATGGGGAACGTAAATGCCGTTCCGCCCGCCAGCAGGTGGGTCTGGGCGGTATCCAGCAGGGCGACGATGTGATCCAGGACCGCCTTGCCATTCACCCAGGGAGCCAGCGGGCCGAACTTGTCCCGGTTGACGTCAATAAACCCGCCGAGCGAATAACGCACTCGGAGCATCGCGTGGTAGTGGTACGCCATGATCGTCTTGACGTACCCGCGGACGGCTTCCTTCTGGACGGCCGACATACCCGTGGGGCTCACCGCGAGGTCCGGCACCTTGTCCAGCGCACTGAGAATGGAATAGCTGTTGCGAATGTCAGAGTAAGGCCAGTACCCGCCGCTGGCGATCGGCCCGATGAGCGGGACGGTCACGCTGCGTACTTCGGTCGGATCCAGGTTGTACGCATTGCGACCGTATGTCTCCAGGCCTTCGTGGTTCGCCCGGATGCCCCGGAGCAGCCCAGTGGCCATGAGGTTCACGACGCTCGCATCAGGATTGAGATCCAGCAGGTTCGCGTCGGCGGAGGTGTAGTTCGGGACGTCGAGGTTTTGGCACCCCAGCGTCACCAGGACGGCACCCATCGCGGCGATGGAACCGATCTTGCCCGCCCAGCGGGCACGTGTCGTAAGAGCCATGGTCAGAAGCCCACGTCGACGTTGAACCAGAAGCTGCGGCTCGGCGGGTATGCGCCAAGCTCGAGGGCTCCGGGCAGAATGTTGTTAAATCCGAATGTGTTCGCCTCCGGGTCGCCGCCGCGATAGGGCGTGAACTGGAGGAGGTTCCGGCCAGACACGCCGATCCGCACGAACCGAGCACCAGCCCAGAGCTTCTTGTACACGGCGCTCGGGACTTCGTACGTGACCTGGACTTCGCGGAGCTTGAGGTACGACGCGTCCTTGAAGAACACGGAGGTCACCTGGCGGTACCAGTCCACCCGCTGCTTGCCGATCTTCGTGCCGGTGATCGGCTCAATCACATCGTGGTCCGGCGCGTTCTGCGACAGGTCGTTGTGGCGCCACGTTCCGGCACCCAGCATCCCGCCGTTCTGCCAATCCCACAGCGTGTAGAGCTTGACCGCGTGGTAGGACAGGTCGTTGGCTACCCCGATCGTGAACTTGGGCGTCATCTCGCCGATCACGTGCGGGTTGAGCGTAATCGGGAGCGCCGCGAGGAAATTCGCCATCGAGCCGGGCATGGTGTCGTTGGCCCAGAGCGCGGTGGGCGACTCACCCTCGCGAATCCAGAAGGACCCGGTCTGGTAGCCGCCGCTCTGGAACGCGGTCGTCGAAAGCTTGGTAACCAGGCTCTTGGACTTCGCAAACGTCACCCGCGTGTTCCATCCGCTGGTCGCGGTCTGGAGCGGAATCAGATTCAGCGTTACTTCGGCGCCGCGGGTACGAAGACTGCCGCCGTTGAACCGTTCGACCGAGAACCCCGTGGTGGGGGCCAGGGCGCGGTTCAAGAGCAGGTCGTTGATCGTCTTCTCGTACACGGTGAACTCGAGGTTGGCGCGGCTGCTGAACAGTGTCGCGTCAATCCCGGCCTCGAACTCGCGCTGCCGCTCGGGGTGCAGGTTCGGGTTCGCCAGGGTAGTGCCCTGCGCGAATGTCCCCAAGCCGTCCATCTGGCTTGAGCCCAGGTTGATGAACTTCTGTCCGTACTTGGGCTCGTTCCCCGACTGCCCGAAGGCGGCGCGGAGCTTGAGTTCGTCCACCGGCCCGGGAACGCTCACGAAGCGGAACGACGCCGACGCCTTGGGATACCAGAACAGCTTGGTCGGGTCGGCGTTCGTGCTGCTCTGGTCTGCCCGCATGCCCACCGTGAGCATCAGCTTCTCATGCCAGGTCAGGAACTCTTCCTGCCCGAAGAAGCCGAAGTCCCTGACGCCCGTGTGGTCTTCGCTCGCCGTACGGGTCGTACCGGCCTGGACCGCCATGACGCCGGCCAGGAGGTTCTCGCCGATCGAGCGGGAGGTGCTCAGGTCGCGGGTCTCGTACTGCGCCCCGAACGACGTATTGGCCGTGAACACGGCCGACGAGGGCTTGAACGTGTGCACCAGGTTCGCGCCCAGGTTCAAGTTCAGGTTCTGGCTGAACGCAATGGCGTAGGTGCCCAGGCGTCCATCCACCGCCTCGAACTGCAAGACCGGCGGAGACTGCACCACGTTCTTCTGCGTGAAGTTGTCGAGCCCGCCGCTGCCGATGAGCTTGACCTGGTGGGCGGAGGTGTTGATCACGTTGAGCTGGGCGCGGCCGGCCACCAGGGCCCGCCACACCTGCTCGTTGTTCTTCGCGAGCGACGCCGTGTGCAGAAAGTTACTGACGCCCGGGAAGGGATTCACCGGCCAGCTGTCGTCGGCCCTCTGGTGCAGGTCAATGACGTTGGGCGTCTTGTTGACCTCCATGCCGTAGCTGGTCCCGCCGGTGTTGTCGTTTCCGGTGAAGCCGCGGTCATTGGCGTTGTGAACGACCTGCGAGCTCGCGGAGAACGTCATGCGCGAACCGACCGTCTGGTCAATGTTGATGCGCAGCGACTGCTTGTCGCTGAAGGTGTTGGTGATGATGCCGCCCTCATGCTTCGCGAGCACCGAGGCGAAATAACGGGTCGTCTCGGTTCCGCCGTTGACGCCAACCGACGTCTCGTACGACAGCGGATGATTGTTATACAGCGCGGACTCGTGATCGAAGCCCTGGTAGCCTGCGCCCTTCCAGAACGAGGCGCCGGCGACATACGCCGTGACCAGGCTGAGCGAATCCTGGAACTGCCGGTAACCGATCCGGTTGGACAAGGACGGTGTCCCGAAGCGCTGGGTGACGTTGAACTGCGGCGTACCAACCCGGCCCCGCTTCGTCGTGATGATAATGACACCGTTCGAGGCCTTGGAACCGTAAATGGCCGACGCCGACGCGCCCTTGAGCACTTCGACGTTCTCGATGTCGTTGGGGTTCAAGTCCGCGATACGGTTGACCGGCGTCTCCTGCGCGCCGGCGCTGATCGAGCCGGACGCGCGGGTTACCGCCGTCGTTCCGGGCGGGATCGCGGCATCACTCATGATGACACCGTCCACCACGTACATCGGCTGGTTCTCGCCGATGATGGACGTGACACCACGCAAGCGAACCCGCATGCCGCCGCCGGGAGCGCCGTTATTCGCCAGGATCTGGGCGCCGGCGATCTTGCCCTGGAGCGCCTGGTCGATGCTGGCGGTTGAGACCTTGGTGGCCTGCTCGGCCGTGACCGTCGAGACGGCGTTCGCCAAGTTGCGACGCTCGATACCCGTCGCCTGGCCCGTCACCACGATGGCCTCGAGCTGGAAGAAGTCCCGGTCGAGCCCTACCGCGACAGAGTTCTGCCCGGCAGCAACCGGAATCTCCTTGCGCTTGAACCCGATACTCCGGACCGTGAGAATGACATCCCGGTTCGGGGCGGCAAGGGTGAACGTGCCGTCGTCCTTGATCGTCGTGCCGATCGTGGTACCCGCGACGGCCACCTGACCCGAGACGATGACGTCCTTGGTCAGGGAGTCGATCACGCGTCCCGTGATGATGCGGGTCTGGGCCCCGGCCTGCGATGCAAGCGCCAGGGTCAAAGCCGCGAACAGACCAATCTTGAATCTCATTGGTGGTTCCTCCGGCTGGGTTCGAAAGACACTCGGACTTGTAAGAAACACGGCGGCTTCGCTCTGAAGCCCCCTTTTCGACTTCTTCTTCTTCTATGTAAGGAGATCTCCTAGCCAATATCAGGGTGTTCCAAACCAGTGTCAATAAGGCACACCGGCTACTTTCGACGGGTGCGCCTTGTCCTCGTTACCGCCACACCGAATAGCGTCGCCCAAGGCAGCGGGACACACGTCGCCGCGTGCAACCTCCAGGCCGGCCTCGAGGCCCTGGGCCACGAGGTGCAGGTGCTCGCTCCCCGCGGCCTGCTCGCCGCGCGGACCGACCCCTTCTCGCGAATTCTATCCAATATCTTGTTCTCCCGAGCCGACGTGGGCCGGTGCGATCTCCTGGTGGGCCTGGACCTGGATGGCTGGCTCCTCGCCGGTCGGGTGGCCGCCCCCTACGTCGCCTGGCTCCACGGCGTCATCGCCGACGAAGCCCGCTTCGAGCGGGGGCTGCCGCGCCTGTCCCTCGGCGTACAAGGCATGGCCGAAAGAGCGGCTGCGCGTCGCGCGGCGATGGTCCTCGCGCTGAGCGAATACTCGGCCGGCCGGGTCGCCGCCCTGTATCGCGTGCCCGCGTCGAGGATCCGGGTGGTACACCCCGGCTTCGACGTAACCCGCTGGCAGAAGGCGCTCGCCTCTGTCGCCTCCGTCGCCCCTGTCGACCGACTCTGCGTCCTGTCCGTCGGCCACATGTATCCGCGCAAGAATCACGCAGCGCTCCTCCGCGCCGCCGCGGTCCTCAAGCCGGCGTTTCCGGACCTGGCCGTGCGCATCGTGGGAGACGGTCCGGAACGAGCGCACCTGGTCGCCCAGTCGGCCCGCCTGAAGTTGGGCGGCACGGTCACATTCCTGGGCCACCTGCCCTTCACGGCGCTGGCCGAGGAGTATGCTCGGAGTCACATCTTCTGCCTGCCGAGCCTGCAGGAGGGGTTTGGAATGGTGTTCGCCGAAGCGATGACCGCCGGGAAGCCGATCGTCGCCTGCCGGGCAGGCGCGACTCCCGAGGTCGTGGTGCACGAACACAACGGCTACCTGGTGCCTGCCGGCGACGACCTGGCCCTGGCCGACGCGCTGGCGACCCTGCTGCGGGATCCCGCGCTTCGGCTCCGGATGGGCGATTCCAGTAGACAGGAGGCCGTCCGGCGCTTCGGACTCGAGCCCGCCGCCAAGCGGTTTCTGGAAGCCGTCGCACCACTTCTTTAAGAACTGCCGCTTGCGAACTCGGCTCAACGGCTCAATTATCTACCTTGCCCTGACATCAGTTTTCGTCACTCCACCACGTGGCCGGGGAGTTGCTCATGGTTTTTCCGAAGTTGTCGACAGCGCTTGTCCTGACGTCCGTGGTCCTCGCTGCCCCGCTGGCCGCGCAGGACCACCGCGTTCAGATCGCCGGTTACGCGGGCGCCATGGCGCCCCTCTCGGAACTGGGGCAGGTGGCCTACCCCATCACGGGCGGCACGGCGGTTCGCAGATTTTCGGGCGGCGTGAGTTTCGGCGCGAACGCCACCTTCTGGCTCGATGACAACCTCGGCCTTCGGGCCGATGGGAGCTTCGCGGGCTACAAGGTCACCGAGCCCCGCGTGGGTTGCCTGCCGGAATGCACGACGGCCTGGACCAAGCTCTTCTTCGGCGGAGACATCATGCTCCGTCGCCCGACCGAAATGGGACTGGCCCCGTACGCCTACTTCGGCGCCGGCGTCGCCAAGATGTCGGAGTCCGGTTCGGTACGTAAAGCCAGCCGCCCGCACGCGCGGGTCGGTGCCGGTCTCAACTACACGCCGGCCAAGGGTGCCCTCGGGTTTTTCGGCGAGCTCGGCCTGATCGTCTACGATTTCGACCAGACCAAGTTCACGTTCTACGACCGGGTCCAGACGGACCTGGCTCTCCGGGCCGGCGTCAGCTTCGCGTTCTAGACCGGTCGTTCCTGTTTCACGACCCGCGCGCGGGGCGGTCCACTGTGGACTCCCGCGCGCGGTCGTTTTATTACCCCCCTCATGAAGATTGCCCTCGCCCAGCAGCGGGCTGATGCCGACCGCGCCGCAAACCTGACCCGCGCCCTCGATGCCATGGGCCGCGCGGCCCGGGCCGGCGCCCAACTCATCGTGTTTCCCGAACTGGCTGTCGAGCGTTTCTTCCCTCAACGGGCGAAGAACGACAAGGCGAATTCCCTCGCGGAAACCATTCCCGGCCCCATGGCGGACCGCGTGGCCGCACGGGCGAAGGAACTCTCGCTGGTCACGGTGTTCAACATGTACGAATCCGGCGGGGCCGGGCGATTCTTCGACAGCTCCCCCGTCTTCGACGCCGACGGCACGCTGCTCGGCATTACCCGAATGGTTCACATCACCGACTACGACGGCTTTCACGAGCGGGAGTACTACCACCCGGGGGATCGCGGCGCGCCGGTCTATCACACGGCGTTTGGCCGGGTCGGCGTCACGATCTGCTATGACCGGCACTACCCGGAGTACATGCGCGCACTGGGCGTCGCCGGTGCCCAGCTGGTGGTGATTCCCCAGGCCGGCACAGTCGGCGAGTGGCCAGACGGCATGTACGAGGCGGAGGTACGGACCGCGGCAATGCAAAACGGGTATTTTACGGCGCTGTGCAACCGCGTCGGCACAGAAGAGAAGCTGGTGTTCTCGGGAGAATCCTTCGTGACGGATCCCGAGGGCCGAGTGCTGGCTCGCGGGAAGGCCGGCGAGGAAGATCTCGTTATCGTGGATCTCGACCTCACCGCATGCGACCGTTCACCAGCGCGGCGGTTGTTCTGGAAAGACCGAAGGCCGGAGCTCTACGGAGGATGGCTGAAATGAGGAGCACGATGACGGGGCTGTTGATGGCGGCCGGGTTCACCCTGGTCGCCGCACCCGCGCTCGCCCAGAAATTCGAGCCCGGCGAGCAGTCGAGCCTCAACATGCAGGTGCTCTCCCACATGCCCCTGGGCCGGGTGTTCACCGTGGCTGACGTAGAGATCGAACAGGAGCTGTCCCGCCCGTACGCGTATGTGTCCCGCTTGCACGGCACGACGAAAGACGCCGGGACGACGATCATTTCAGTGAAGGACCCGGGCCGCGCCGTGAAGCTCTACGAGTGGCGCATTCCCGATGCCGCCCAGCACCATGGCAAGGGCGGCGTGAGCAACAAGTACTTCAAGGTGGGCGGCCGCTACTACGACGTGCAGTCGCTCCAGTTCGACCCAGGCACCCCGGACGCCGACGCCGGCGCGCATGTGCTCGACGTAACCGGACTGCCGGACACCTCGAAGGTCGTGGACCTGGGCTACGTTCGCGCGGCGGACACCCCGGGCGGCTTTCAGAGTGTCTTCCTCTACAAGCACGCCGACAAGCGGGTCCTGATGTTCGCCACCACGACCGGCCCATGGGTCAACGTCTACGACATGGCGCGGTTCGTGGCGGGGGACCGGGACCTCGCGCTGGTCGGGCGGGTGCCGATCCCCGAGACGGCGGTCCAGCCGCGGACCTACGACGACATGTACGTCGCGTACGATCCGGGCAACAAGCGCGACGTGTTCTACGGCGCCGGCGCCGGCGGCTACTACGTGTACGACGTGGCCCAGCCCGAGTCCGCCCGCCTGATGACGTCGATCACCGGTGGCGCCGGAGTCACGCGCGGCGGGAGCATTTCTCCGGACCCGACCGGCCGCTACGCGATCACCCAGACCGAGTACCAGTACTCGCCGCTCCGCCTGTTCGATCTCAAGCCGGGACTCGATTCGAACAAGGTGATCACCCGCCCGACCGGCGCGTGGACCGCCGACTGGAAGGGACTCTCCCACCGCGCCGAAGTACGCTGGCCCTACGCGTTCGTGGCGTCGTACCAGGACGGGCTCCAGATCATCAACCTCATGGATCCGTCGAATCCGTACACCGTCGGCCTGTCGTACACCTACGACGGCCCTCTCCAGGCGGGCTGGGGTGGCGCGGCCGACCCCGAGAAGCACTTCTGGGACCGGGGCGTGAAGGGCGGCGCGGACAACGGCGCCTTCGGCGTGGATGTGCGGAACGCGGACGGGCTGATCGTCGTGAGCGACATGACCACCGGGTTCTGGACGCTCAAGATGGACGGGTTCCAGGGCTGGAACGGAAACGGGTGGGGCTTGCCGAACATCTCCAGTGTGCAAGATTGGGATAACGGACCGGAAGGCGCGGTACCGCCGAGGAGGGTGAGTTGAGGATGAGGCGATGGTGGATGGAGCGAGGGTAAGGACTCTGGCGCATCGCCCACGATCGCCCTACTTTCACCATCGCCCCTATCACCATCGCCTTTGTTCACCGTCGCTTTTGTCACCATCGTACGGGAGGCTCGATGATTCGGAGAATCGCAGGCGCAGCGATCGCCATGGTCGTGTTCGGTGTTGGACAGGCGCAGGCTCAAGCGTTCCCGCCCGACGCCAACTTCAAGCCGGGCGAACAGGGCAGCCGCAACATGAAACTGCTTTCCCACATCCCGCTGGGCCGGATCTTCACCGTGACCGACGTCGAGGTGGAGCAGGAGTTGTCGCGGCCCTACGCATACGTCTCGCGGATGCACGGCATCACCAACGAAGCCGGGTTCAACATCATCAACCTCAAGAACCTCGAGAAGGCGTCAGTCCTCTATTACTGGCGCATCGACAACCCCGAACTGCACAAGGGCCTGGGCGGCATGGCGCCGGTCTACCTCAAGGCCAAGGGCCGGTACTACTTCGCGCAGTCATTCCAGTGGTCCGCGGGATCGCCGGATTTTGACCTTGGCGCGGTGGTGTTCGATGTGACCGGCCTGCCGGACACGACGAAGATCCGCGAGGTCGCGCGGCTTCGCACGCCGCAGAACCCGGGCGGGTTCCACGAGATGTACGGTTACAAGCACTCGAATGGCATGGCCCTGCTGGTGACGCAGGTGTCCGGCACGTTCGCGAACCTCTACGACATCGAGAAGGTCGCGGCCGGTGATCTCGCCGGTGCGCTGGTGGGCCAGGTCCCGGTTCCCGAGAATCCGCAGGCGCCCGGCCGGGGCTACCACGACTTCTACGTGGGATACGACGTGGCCAACAAGCGCGACGTGTTCTACGGAGCCGGCTCCGGCGGCTACCACCTCTACGACATCACCAACCTGAAGGAGCCCAAGCTGCTGTCATCCATCGCCGGCGGCTCGGGCGTCACCAACGGCCACACGTTCACGCCCGACCCGACCGGGCGGTACGTGATCGCCGAGACCGAGTACCAGTACGCGCCGCTCCGGGTGTACGACCTCAAGCCGACCGGTGACACGCTCCAGAAGACGATCGGGCGGCCGGTGGGCGCGTGGACCGCGCGGTGGCAGGGCCTGGCACACAATCACGAGGTGCGCTGGCCGTACGTGTTCGTCTCCGGCTATGAAGACGGTCTCCAGGTCTTCAACATGATGGACCCGACGAACCCGTACACGGTCGGCTACTACGACACGTACGACGGGCCCAACCAGCGTGGGTGGGGCGGGTTCGAGAGTCCCGAGACGGGCCGGGGCGTCACCAGCGGCGCCTTCGGCATCGACGTGCGCAACGCCGATGGGCTGATCCTGATCGGTGACTTCCACACCGGGTTCTGGGCCTTCAAGATGGAAGGCTTTGATGGCTGGAACGGGAACCAGTGGGGCATGCCCAACATCTCGAGCGCGCAGGACTGGGATAATGGTCCACAGGGAGCACCCAAGCCCCAGCGCGTCAGCTCCAGGTAAAAACGGTCAGCAAACAAGAGGGCGAGGGAGCGTCACTGCTCCCTCGCCCTTTCGTTTTCGGCCCGCAACAACTGTGACTACTACTGCCGTATCCCCGTCACCCCTGCCTCAGCCGCGCAGCCGGCTGGTGCCGGACTCCGCACCGTGCATTCCGCCAGCGGCAGCGGGTTGTACCGGAAGATCCGGTGCGACGTCAGGTCCTGCTCCAGCTGGGCTAAACGGCCCCAGCGCCGCATGTCCACCCAGCGCCACCCTTCATAGAACAGCGAATAGCGGCGGTTGTAGACGATGTCGTCGAACACCGGCGGATCGCTCCCGGGGTCGGCCATGGCCGCGAGCCCTCCGGAATTGACCCGGATCAGGTTCAGGTCGGCCAGGGCGCCGGTGCGGTCACCCGTGGCCAGCCGGGCTTCCGCACGGAGCAGGATAAGATCCTCGTTCCGGATGATGGCCAGCGGCGAGGAGTTGCTGGTGAACACCCGAACGATGAGGTCGGACGAAATTCCGGACTGCGACACCGGGGTTCGAACACCGCTTACCAGCCGGAATCCGACCTTGCTGGTGAACCGGGCGTCCGGCGTGGCATCCGGCTTGAGCTGGTAATTGGTGGCCACCAGCGCGGTGCGGGTCGAATTCCAGCGGCCCTCGATGGAGGGATGCCCCAGCAGCGCGCGGCCCGTCGGATCGTACGAGCTGTTGCTGAGGTCACCGGAGGCTGTGGAGTAAGAGTGATACACGCCCGTGGTGAGTGAGCCCGGTAACCCCGTCGTGGTCAGAAACGACTGGCCCAGGGCCAGCAGCGCCTCGTTCCAGCGCGCCTCGCCCAGCAGCGTTGACCGGTGCACGTCCACCCGCGCACGGAGCGCGCGGTTGAACTGCAGGAAGGTCGCCGGAGTGTTGAGGCTGGCGAATCCCGGCGTCAGCGTGAACGGGAAGGCAGTGCCACCTGCCAGGAGGTTGGTCCGCGCCTGGTCGAGCAGCTGCGTGATCTTCGTGTAGACCTCGGCGCGCGTGGCTATCGGGGCCGCGGCTCCCCCGATGGGGTCGACGTCCACCTGCAACACCGCCCCAGCTTGGTCGTGCACCAGGATGAGCATGTGGTACTGGTACGCCTGCATGGTCTTCACGAATCCCCGGGTCGCTTCCTTCTGGGGGTCCGTCATGCCGGACACGTTATTGAGTCCGGCGAGGATCACGTCACCCAGCTTGATGGCCCGGTAATGATCGGGCCAGCTGTTGGCGGACTCGGGGCCCAGCGGGCCTACCATGTTCTCCGGGACGAGGCCCGGTGTGGCGGGGTCGAGATTGTAGCCCTCGCGACCCATGAAGTTCACGCGCGTCAGGACGCTGAATCCGCCCACCATTCCCGAACGAATGGCGCGCAGCATGCCCTGCGACGCGGTGGAAATCCGCGCCGGCGTCGGATCGTTCACCAGCGCCGCGAGGCTTTCGTTGTCGTAGTTGGGCACGTTGGTCAGGTCCATGCAGCCAGCCAGCAGGACTGCCGTGAAGGCGGCCGCGGCCCGGGCGGTGAAGCCCATCGAGTACTTCGGCGTCGTAGTCGTCATGGTCAGAACCCGAAGTCGATGGAGGCCCACAGGCTGCGCGACGGCGGATAGGGACCGAGCTCGCGCGTGGGAGATGCATTGAAGCCGCTCTCCACGCCTTCGGGGTCGTATCCGCGCCAGGGCGTGAACATGAGCAGGTTCCGCCCGCTGACGCTCAACCGGATGAACCGGACGCCGCTCCACAGTTTCTGGCCTAAGGACTTCGGCAGGTCCATGGACAGCGTGATCTCCCGCAGCTTCACCCAGCTGTTGTCATACACCAGTGCCGTGGTCGACTTGCGGGCGTATCCCGCGTCGATCAGCTCCTTGCCGTAGCATTTGTTGCTGGGCTGGACGCGGATTTCACAGGACTTCGCCGCGTTGAGCGAGAGGTTGAAATGCCGGTAGGCGCCGTCGCCGGCGATCCCGCCCTTCTTCCAGTCCACCAGGAAGTAGAGCCGCATCGGCTTGATCGTCAGGTCGTTGGAAATACCCAGCGTGAACGTGGGCTCCTTGTCGCCCAACAGCACCACGTCGAGTTGGCCGGGACCCGGCACATAGGTGGAGTCGAAGCCCCACACCTCGGTCGGCGAATACCCTTCCTTGATGACGTGGAACCCGACCAGCGAGCTGCCGGTGCGGTACTCGGGCACGGGCAGGCTGGTGATCTTGCTCTTGGTTTTCGCGAAGTTCGCCCGGGTGCTCCACTGGACCGACGCCGTCTGAATCGGCACCAGGTTCAACGCAGCTTCGAACCCACGGGTACGCATCACGCCACCGTTGAAGATCTCCGAACTGAAACCGGTGTATGGGGGAAGGCTGCGGTTCAGCAGCAGGTCCGTAATCCGCTTTTCGTAGCCGGTCACCTCGACAGTAGCGCGGCCACCGAACACGGTGGCATCGAAGCCGCTCTCGATCTCGCGCTGGCGTTCGGGGTGCAAGTCCGACGCACCGCGGCGGCCGCCGATCGTGACCGCATTGATCGACGAAATGTTACCGCCGGAAAGCTCAGTTTCCTTCTGGCTGTACAGCGGCTGGTTCCCGGACTGGCCGAATGCCGCGCGCAGCTTGAGCTCGCTCAGCAGCCCGCCGCCCGTGGTGAACCGGTAGGACGCGGCGGCCTTGGGATAGTAGAAGTACTTCGTGGGATCGCCGTTGTTGCTGCTGCGGTCGGCCCTGAGGCCGGCGGTAAGCAGCAGGTGCTCGCGCAGGGTCAGGACCTCCTCCTGCACGAACACGCCCTGGTCTTTGGTGTAGGTGCGATTCTCCTGGCTGAGTGACACCGACCCGCTGTTGATGTTGGCCAGCCCGCCCAGCAGGTTCTGCGCGACGTTCCGCACCACGTCCAAGTCCCGCCATTCGAGCTGCATGCCGGCCGACGTCGTGGCGGCGAGGCCGCCGCTCTTGAACACGTGCACCAGGTTGCCGTTCAGGTTCATGTTGGTATTCTGGGCATTCCCCAGGCTCACGGTCCCTGGCAGGCCATCGTCATCCTCGTAGTGCAGCTCGGGCGGCGAATAGAGCCGGTCGTTCTGCTGGAAGAAGTCGACGCCGCCGTTGCTCATGACCCGAAGCGTGTGCTGAGAGCTCCGCACGAGTTCGATCGCGAGGTTCCCCGACAGAATGCTGCGCCACACGTCCTCGGCGTTGTCCAGCAGGGCGGCCGTTTGCAGCGGATTGCTGGCGACGAAGGGGTTGGTGGGGTACACGCCGCCGGGGCATTCGACTTTCCTGGTTCCATCCGGGCATACGGCCCGCAGGTCGATGTAGCTCGGCGTGTGAGGCAGGACCATGCCGTAGCTGGTCCCTGAGTTGTCGTTATGGAACAGGCCGCGCGCCGCGGTCGAATGGACGACCTGCGCACCCGCGCCCAGCGTCACCCGCGGGCCGATGTTCTGGTCCAGGTTGAGCCGCATGGACTGCTTGTCGTAGAAGGTGTGGTTGACGATGCCGCCGTCGTGCTTGACCAGTCCCGACGCGAAGTACCTGGTGTTGTCGCTGCCGCCGCTGACGCTGGCGGTGGTCTCATAGGACAGCGGCTCGCGCCCGTACAGCTCTTCCTCGTGGTCGAAGAACGCGTCCTGGTAGACGCTGGTCGCGAGCGGGCCCTTGGCATCCACCGCGTCCGCGACGCTGGTGAACCGCCGCAGCCCCATTTTCCGCGAGATCTGCGACACCCCGAAGCGCTGATTCACGGTGTACTGCGGCGCGCCGACCCGACCGCGCTTCGTGGTAATAAGGATCACTCCGTTCGACGCCTTGGACCCGTAGATCGCCGAGGCCGCGGCACCTTTCAGCACCTCGACGCTCTCGATGTCGTTGGGATTGAGGTCGGCGATGCGGTTGGTGTTGTTCTCCGCTCCCACGGCGATCACGCCGCCCGTGGTGGAGGCCTTGGTCACGATGTTCGCCCCGGGGGCGATCGACGCGTCGCTCACGATCACACCGTCAATGACGTAGAGCGGAGTGTAGGCACCTGTGAGCGTGGTCTGCCCGCGGAGCTTCACGCGGACGCCGCCCCCAGGGGCGCTGGTGTTCTGCTGGATGTCCGCGCCTGCCACCTTGCCCGTCAGGGCGTGCTCGACGGACTGGGCCGGCACCCTGACCAGATCCTGGCTGCCGACGGTCGCCACGGCGTTCGCCAGGTTCCGCTTCTCCACGCCCGTCGCCTGGCCGGTCACCACGATCGCTTCCAGCTGGAAGTAGTCGCGGGCCAGCGCCACCTGGGTGCGGGCGTCCTGGGCCGTCACCGTAACGTCCCGCCGCTTGAACCCGATGCTCCGGACGCTCAGTGTGACGTCGCGCTCGGGAACTGCGACGGTGAACGTGCCGTCGTCCCTGATGGTCGCCGTAATGTTGGACCCGGTCACGGTCACCTGGCCGGACGGCACGGCCTCGTTGGTGAGCGAGTCCACGACGCGGCCGGTCACGATCCGCGTCTGCGCCTCGGCGCGCACGCTGATCGCGCCGAGCGCGAGTAACAGAAGTCCACTGAGTCTGCTATGCATAGGTGTTCCTCCTTGAAAGGAGCCGCCCCGGTAACATATTGTATATTTGGCCTTTGTACAACGAGTGTCAATCAGGCACGGAGGAAAGATGCCGTCTCACCTGTCAATCCCGGCAGTCATCCTGATGGTCGCATTCCCCACCTGTCTCCCGGCGCAACACCCGCCGGGGATGCAGGGCAGCCGCAACGTCCGGGTGCTCGCGCACATCCCGCTGGGCGGAGACTTCAGCACCACGGACATCGAGGTGGAGCAGGAGCTGTCCCGGCCTTACGCCTACGTCACGCGCCGGTACCAGCACAGTGGTTTCGACATCATCAACCTCAGGGATCCGTCCCGGGCCTACGTCATGTACTCCTGGCGCATGGAGCAGCCCGAACTCCACCAGGGGACGGGGGCACTGGCGCCGGCGTATGTGAAGGTTGGGAACCGCTACTACTTCGTAAACTCCTACCAGTACTCCTCGAACGGCCCGGATGGCGACCTGGGCGCCAGCGTGTTCGACGTCACTGGCCTCCCGGACACGTCCCAGGTCCGCGAGGTGGGCCGCATCCGGACGCCCGACACGAAGGGCGGGTTCCACGAGATCTTCGCCTACCGGCACTCCACCGGCCGCTCGCTGGTCTTCACCACCGGGGGCAATCCAGGAGCGCGCATCTACGACATCGGCCGGTTTGTCGCCGGTGATTCGGCCTATGGCATGGTGGGCCGGGTGCCGAATCCAGCGGAGGGTGGGCGCGGCGGCTACCATGACTTCTACGTGGGCTTCGACCCGGCCTCGCAGCAGGACCGGTTCTACGGCGCGGGCGCGGGCGGATACCACGTGTACGACGTTACCCAACTCGATGCGCCAAAGCTGCTGACATCCGTGACCGGCTTCGCCGGACTGACCAGCGGGCACACGTTCACGCCGACCCCCGACGGGCGCTACGCGGTCGCCGAGCTGGAGTACCAGTACTCACCGCTGCGCATTTTCGACCTGAAGCCCCAGGGCGACTCGCTGGCGAAGACGGTGAGCCGGCCAATCGGCGCCTGGATGACCAACTGGAAGAACCTGCCGCACAACCACGAAGTCCGCTGGCCCTTCGTCTTCGTCTCCGACTACGAGGACGGGCTGTCCGTCTTCAACATGATGGACCCCACGAACCCGTACACAGTGGGCTACTACGACATCTACGACGGACCGCACCAGGCCCGGACAGCCTATATCAATCACCCCTCCGGGGTGGGCGGCACCAACAACGGGGCCTTCGGGATCGACGTGCGGAACGCGGACGGCCTCATCGTGGTCAGCGACATGACCACCGGCTTCTGGGCGTTCAAGATGGACGGCTTCGACGGCTGGAACGGCCACCAGTGGGGCATGCCTAACAACTCCAGTGCCCAGGACTGGGACAACGGTCCGGACGGACTGAGGAAGAAGAACATCAGCTGAGCCGACCCGTAATTGGCCCGTTCATCGCCCTGGTGGCCGCGGCCTCGCTGGCGACGCCGCTCCTGGGTCAGGACCCCAGCAAGCCGGGGCCCTTCCCCGAGTACCTCTCGGGGCGGACGCGCAACCGGCCACCGGGCCAGCAGGGCTCTCCCAACATCAGGGTGCTCTCGCACATCCCGGGGGGCGGGTACATCCGGCTCACCAACCTGGATATCGAGCAGGAGATGTCCCGGCCGTACATCTACGTGGGCGTTCGCTGGAAGCCTTCGGGCTTCGACATCATCAGCGTAGAGGACCCCGCCCGCGCCCGGACCATTTATTCGTGGCGCATCGAGAACTCCGAGCTCCACGAGGGCTGGGGGCCGGACGACGTCAAGTACTTCAAGCTGAAGGGCCGGTACTACGTCGCGGCCGGCGTCGCGTACAGCCAGCGCGGGACCGATGCCGACCTTGGGGCCGTGATCTTCGACGTGACGGGGCTGCCCGACACGGCGACAATCCGCGAGGTAGGGCGGCTCCGGGTACCCGACGCCCCAGGTGGCTTCCACAATTCGTTCATATACAAGCACTCCAACGGCAGCGTGCTCTTCTTCGCTTGCGTGGCCAACAAACCGTACGCCGACATCTACGACATGGAGAAGTTTCTCGCCGGGGTGCCTGAGAACGGCCGCGTCGGGCGGGTACCGCTCCCCGAGCCGCGCGGGACGTCCGGCGGCTATCACGACATCTACGTCGGGTTCGACCAGGAGCGGCAGCGGGACCTGTTCTGGGGCAACGGGCCCGAAGTGACCATGGCGGGAGGAAACTACGTCTACGACGTCACCGAGCCCGCCAACCCGAAGCTCGTCGCCTCGGTGGTCGGGTTCGCCGGACAGACGGGCACCCACACCTTCATCCCGTCGCCCGACAGCCGCTATGCGGTCGTCCGGACCAACGGCGACCACCAGCCGATCCGCATCTTCGACATGCAGCCCGCCTGGGATGGTAAGCAGGTGAACATCTCGCGGTCCATCGGCGCCTGGACGCCGGACTGGCACAACACCCTGCACAACATCGAGGTCCGCTGGCCGTACGCGTTCCTTTCTTCGTATGAGGACGGCCTGCAGATCTTCAACTTCATGGATCCCGCGAACCCGTACACCGTGGGGTTCTTCGACAGCTACGACGGACCGCACGAATCGCGCGGCCCCGGAACGTCTCACAACGGGGCGTGGGGCATAGACATCCGCAATGCCGACGGCCTTATCGTGCTGAGCGACGGGACCACCGGTTTCTGGGCATTCCGCATGGACGGGTTCGACGGCTGGACCGGCCGGCAGTGGGGCGTGCCGAACACCACGAGCGCCCAGGACTGGGATAACGGGCCGGAGGGGCTCCGCCGCAGAAAGTGAGCTGACACGAAATGCGGAATTGCCGGGTCTCATTCCGCATTCCGACTCGCATTCCGCTTTTCCCGCTCTGGCGAACCCCCTTCCAAAACCGTATACTTGCCGGTGGCAAGGCGCGGTTCCTCTTCCTTCACATGTCAGCCATATCTCTGGCGCACCGAGGGCTCCGGCTCGAACGGGCCGGACCCTGAACGTGGTTTTCACACAAGGCTCGGGAGGCTTGAGAATGAAGAAAACGTTGGCGCTCGTGGCGGGACTGTCGCTGCTCGCGATACCCGCGTTCGCGCAGAAGGGCGGCGAGCAGCCGCGGCCGGGCGAGGCGGGCAGCCGCAACATGCGGGTGGCCGCGCACATTCCGCTCGAAGGCGCGCTGGAAGTGGCGGACATCGAAATCGAGCAGGAGCTGTCGCGCCCGTACGTGTACGTCCCGATCCGGGTGAAGGACGCCGGGTTCTACATCATCGACATCAAGGACCTGAGCAAGCCCAAGATCATCTACCGCTGGACCATCGAGAGCCCCGAGCTGCACCGGGGCTCCGCGCTGGGACCGGCGTACCTGAAGCACAAGGGCCGGTACTACTTCGCCGAGTCGTTCCAGTTCAACGCCGACGGGCCGGACGGCGACCTGGGCATGATCATTTTCGACGTGACCGGCCTGCCGGATACGTCGAAGATCAAGGAAGTCGCCCGGGTGCGGTTCCCGCGCAGCAAGGGCGGGTTCCATGAAATCTTCGCGTACAAGCACTCGACCGGGGCGCCCCTCATTTTCACCGACGTGTCGGGCATGCCACGGCAGAACATCTATGACCTCGAGAAGCTTCTCTCCGGCGCGCCGGACTTCGGCCTGGTCGGCTTCGTCCCGAACCCCACCGCGACGGACACGCTGACGGGCCGTGGCTACCACGACTCGTACGTGGGCTTCGACCCGGCCAGCCAGCAAGACCGCTTCTACGGAGCGGGCGGCGGCGGGTTCCACATCTATGACGTGACCGACGTCAAGGCGCCCAAGCTGGTGAAGTCCATCGTGGGGGTCGCCGGCATGACGGGCGGTCACACGTTCACGCCCACTCCTGACGGGCGCTACGCCGTGGCCGAGTCGGAGTATCAGTATGCTCCGCTCCGGATTCTCGATCTCAACCCGCCGGTGCCGGCCGGAACCGATCCCCAGCGTGCCTCCATGGCGAGCTCGCGCCCCATCGGCGCCTACACCGCTCGCTGGCAGGGTCTGCCGCACAACCATGAAGTGCGCTGGCCCTACGTCTTCGTGTCGCACTACGAAGAAGGCATCCAGGTCTTCAACATGATGGACCCGACCAATCCCTACACGGTCGCCTACTACGATCACTACGACGGTCCCATCGCGATCGGCGCCATGGGCGGCGGCGTGGGCAACGGTTCGTTCGGCGTGGACGTTCGTAACGCCGACGGGCTCATCGTCTCAAGCGACCTGACCACCGGCTTCTGGGCCTTCTACATGGAGGGCTTCAGCGGCTGGAACGGAAACCAGTGGGGCGTGCCGAACAATTCGTCCGCCCAGGACTGGGACAAGGGACCGGACGGCGTGCGGAAGGTGCCGAAGGTTTCGTTGAAGTAAGACGGGCGGGGCGGGCTGGACTGGCAGGGCGGTCCGGTTTTCCGGTCCGCCCTGTTTCGTTTCGGGTACTCGTGGGCCCGTTCCGCCCGCCCCGCCCGACTTGCCCGCCCTGCCCGCCCCGCCCGACTTGCCCGCCCTGCCCGCCCTGCCCGCCCTGCCCACCTTGTATATTCACCTAACTCCAACCAACCCCGCCCCCTATGGCCGTCGCCGAAACCGAATTCGCTTGGCATAACGGAGAGTTCATCAAGTGGGCTGACGCCAAGGTCCACGCGCTCTCCCACGTCGTGAACTACGGATCGTCCGTGTTCGAGGGCATCCGCTGTTACGAAACGCCGCGCGGCCCGGCCATCTTCCGCCTCCCTGAGCACATCCGCCGCCTGTTCGACTCGGCGAAGATCTACCGGATGGTCATTCCCTTCACGATGCAGGACATCGAGCGCGCGTGCGCCGCGGCGGTCGCGCGGGCCGGGCTCTCCACCTGCTACGTGCGGCCGGCCGTCATGCGCGGCTACGGCACGGTCGGGGTTGATCCAACGGGTGCCCCGATCGACGTGTTCATTTTTGCCTACCCGTGGGGGCCATACCTCGGCCCAACCGCGCTGACCGATGGCGTGGATGTCGGGACATCCAGCTGGGCGCGGCCCGCTCCCAACACGCATCCGACGATGGCCAAGGCGGGCGGGAACTACCTGAACTCCCAGCTCATGAAAATGGAAGCGCGCGCCAACGGCTACGTCGAGGCGATCGCTCTGGATACCGATGGCCGGATCAGTGAAGGGTCGGGCGAGAACCTGTTCCTGGTTCGCGACGGCCGGCTGTGGACCACGCCGCTCGCCTCGTCGATCCTGCCGGGCATCACCCGTGACACGGTCATGACCCTCGCGCGGGACCTCGGCATCCCGGTCACCGAGACGCCCATCCTCCGCGAAGCGGTCTACATTGCCGACGAACTGTTCTTCTGCGGCACCGCGGTCGAAGTGACGCCCATCAAGTCCGTCGATCGCCAGGAGATCGGCACCGGCAAGCCGGGTCCGGTCACCCGCAGGATCCAGGACGCCTACTTGTCACTGGTCAAGGGAAAGACGAAGGACGAGCGCGGCTGGCTCTACCCGGTGGCCGCAGACTGAGAAGCGGGAAAAGGGAAAAGGGAAAAGTAGAGCCGTCGAGAAACGGCGCTCCTTCGCAATTCGGGGAGCGCCTCTTGCTTTACCACTTTTGCCTTTCCCCTTTTCCCCTCGTCCCATAGCCGTCGGTGTCCACCGCGGTCCTGCTCCTCCCGGGCATGTCGCTCAACGCGACCATCTTCCCTCCGTTCGGCTCTCCAACCACCACCATTGATTTTTCGCGTCTCGTCCTCGGCCCGGACGGGTCGTCGCCCGATTTGCTCGCGCGGCGGATGGGTGTCTACGCCGATCTGCTGGACCGGGCGCTCGAACGGAATACGGAGTGGCGCTCGGAACGCCGCATCATCGTCGCACACAGCTTCGGGGGGATGCTGGCGATGTCGTGGTGGCTGGCGCATGGCGGAGAGGGACTCGCGCGGGTGGACGGCATGGTGCTCTGCTCGACGACCGCAGGCCCGTTATTCCAGGTGGTACGATTCGGCTGGAGACTCCGGCTTCCACTCGCGCCCACCATGCGGTTCTGGAACCTCCCGGTCGTCACCCGCATCGCGAAGCGGGTGACCAGCGGGGGGCTCGGCCGCGTCGAGACGGTGAACTTCCGCGCCCTGCCCCGCCCGACCGATACCGCAATTCACCTGGGCGGCTGGCGCAACACCGACTGGCGCGCGATGCGGTCCTATCGTTTGGCGCTCGATGGGTTCGACGTGCGGAAGCAACTGGGGAAGATCAAGGTGCCGGTCATCGTCCTGCACGGAGACCGAGACCCGATCCTGCCTCCTGACCTGGGGCGGGAACTCGCCGACCGCCTGCCCAACGGCGTGTTCCGGCTGATCGAAGGGGCCGGCCACGGGTTGCCGGTGACCCATGGCGGCGAGGTGCAGCGCGCGGTGTCGGACCTGCGTGCCAGGGCGCGCTAGGCTACCGGCTTCTCGTCTTTCCGCTTGTCTTCCGCGAGCATGACCTTGATGCGCGTTTCCATGGCGGCCTTGATCGAGTTCACCAGCTCGCGATAGGTACGGATCTTCATGGGGACGCCGCCGCCGCGCTTGGCGTTCATGACGATCTGGTTGGCGCTGTCGGCCATGACGCCGTACCCCGCGTTCATGAACAACCGCTGAACGTCGGTCGCCGTCCGGGAGATCGGGCCGTTGAGTTCGGCCTGGCCGACTTTCGCCGCCGCCATCTGCTCGATCAGCGCGTGGAGACGGCCCACCTTGCGTTTCGCCTCCTCAAAAAAACCATTTCCTGCAATGCCGCGATACTCAGCTTGCCTGCCACGTGTGCCCCCTTGCCTCAGTTCCACCGGAAAATCTTGAACGCCACCCCGAACGTCACCAGTCCCCACGTTGCCACGACACCCAGCAGGCCCGCGACGCCCACGAGGGACTCGCCGTCGATCATGACCGCGCGCAGTGCGTCGTTCAGCGCGGTCAGCGGGAGCAGCCGGATGAAGGGCTGGACCGCCTCGGGAAACCGCGACCACGAGAAGAATACCCCCGAGCAGATCCACATCGGCATCATCACCAGGTTCATGAGCCCGGATACGCCCTCGATGGTCCTCGCCCGGCTGGCGACCAGGAGTCCCACGCCCGCGAACGACGTGGCGCCCAGGAGTACCACGCCGGCGATGGCCAGGACAGAGCCGCGCACCGGGATGCTGAACACCGCCCAGGCGAATACGACGACGGACACGACCTCGAGCGTGAGGAACACGAGCCGCGACAGCATGAACGCGAGCATGAAGTTGGACTTGCGCATGGGCGTGGCCAGGAAACGCTTGAGCAGTTTCCGCTGGCGCGCGCTCACCAGCCCGAACCCGATCCCCCAGAGGCCGGTGCCCATGATGTTCATGCCGAGGAGCCCAGGGATCAGGAAGTCGATGTAGCGGGACCCCGGCTCGGTCACCCGGACCTCGCCGATCGTCCGGACGTCGCGCCGCCCGCCCGCTTCCTGCAACGCGCTCGCCACCACGAGGCGGGCGATGTCGCTCTCCTGGCGGGTCGAGTCGTAGCGAAGCGTGACGGGCTCGCCCGGAATCACCAGGAGCGAGACCCCGCCGGTCCGGAGCCGGTTGTAGGCCTCCGCGCTGTCCAGCACCAGCGTCTCGAGCTTCTTGCCGCCGTTCGCGTCGAGGGCCGCCTTCAATTCCGCCGCGCCGGCACCAGCCGGAATCGCCACTTTCACGTTGTCGGGCGCGCGGTTCTTGAACGCGATGCCCAGCGCGAGCGACAGGATGATCGGGAACGCGAACACCCAGAACACCGCCTCGGGCTCGCGCAGGAACTCACGCGTCCGCCAGAGGGTGAGCTGCCAGAGCGGGCTCAGCCGGTCACCCGTCACGCAGGTGCCTCCCGGTCAGCGACATGAACACGTCTTCGAGCGTCGCGTGATGCGTCGTCAGCTCCGCCAGCTGGATGTTGCGGCCGCCCACCAGCGCCATCAGCGCGGGGAGCGTCTGGTGGACCCGCTGCACCGTGAGGCGCGTATGTCCGTCTTCGTGATGCACCCGCGTAACGCCAGGAAGCGCCGACAGTTCGGCGTCGCCAAGCACGGCCTCGCCTGCCACGGCGAAATCCACCACGTGCTCGGCGCCAAGGCCGGCAATGAGCTGCTTCGGCGACCCCAGCGCGATCATCTTGCCGTGGTCCACCACGCCCACCCGGTCGCAGAGCTGCTCGGCCTCTTCCATGTAGTGGGTGGTGAGGACGACCGTGCCGCCGCGGGAGCGGAACTGGTTGATGACGTCCCACAACTGGCGGCGGGACTGCGGATCGAGCCCGGTCGTCGGCTCGTCGAGAAACAGGATATCGGGGTCGCAAACCAGGGCGCACGCCACCGCCAGCCGCTGCCGCTGGCCACCGGACAGCTTGTTGACCCACGAGTCCCGTTTTTCCTGGAGCTGGACCAGTTCGAGTACCGTCTCTTCTGAAACACTCTTCCGGTAAAAGCTGCGGAACAACCTCAGGGTCTCAATGACGGACAGTTTTTCCGGCAGCTTGGTTTCCTGGAGCGCCGTTCCCAGCCGCTGGCGAAGGTCCGCCTCGTTCCCCTCCCAGGGTAGCCCGAACAGCTGGACGGTGCCGCCGTCTGGCGGGATGAGGCCCTGGATCATTTCGACCGTGGTGGTCTTGCCCGCGCCGTTGGGGCCCAGCATGCCGAAGCACTCGCCCGCTGCCACCTCGAGGTCGAGGCCGTCCACCGCAACGACCTTGTCGTAGCGCTTGATGAGGCCGTGACAGCTGACCGCGGGGGGAGACATATAGACACGGTGACCGGGACCGCCGATTCCGCCCTACAGGTCGGTCACGGCCCCCAGGCTCGCACTCGCCACGAGCTTCCGGTACTTGTGCAGCACTCCCGACGTGTAGCGAGGTTCCGGTGCGACCCACGCCCGCCGGCGGTGGGCCAGCTCGGCGTCGCTGACCTTCAGGTCGAGCTCGTGCCGGTCGCTGTCGATGCTGATCGTATCCCCTTCGACCACGAGCCCGATGACCCCGCCGACCGCGGCTTCCGGCGCGACATGTCCCACCACCAGGCCATGCGTGCCCCCGGAAAAACGTCCATCGGTGATCAACGCCACGGAGTCGCCGAGACCCGCTCCGACTATGGCAGAGGTGGGCGAGAGCATTTCACGCATGCCGGGCCCGCCCCGCGGGCCTTCGTAGCGGATGACGACCACGTCGCCCGGGCGCACCCTCCCCCCGATGATGGCGGCGAGACACTCCTCCTCCGAGTCGAAGACCCGCGCGGGTCCGCTGAACCGCGTTGCCTTGACGCCGGTGATCTTCGCCACCGCTCCCTCGGGCGCAAGGTTCCCTCGCAGCACGGCCAAGTGTCCCGACGCGTGCACCGGTGACGTCCACCGGCGGATGACGTCCTGGCCGCGCAGCGGCTCAGTCGGGACGTCCCGCAACGTCTCCGCGACCGTCTGCCCGGTGATCGTCATGGCGCTCCCGTGAAGCACGCCGTGGGCCAGCAGCACCTTCATTACCTGGGGCACCCCCCCCGCCCGGTGCAGGTCCGTGGTGACGTAGCGACCGGAGGGCTTGAGGTCGCAGAGCACGGGGACGCGGGCTCGCACGGCGTTGAAGTCGTCCAGGGCCAGCGGGACGCGCGCCGCGTGAGCGACCGCGAGGAGGTGGAGCACGGCGTTGGTGGACCCGCCCAGCGCCATGACGACGGCAATGGCGTTCTCGAACGCGTGCCGGGTCAGGAGGTCGCGGGGGCGCCGCCCCTGCTCGATCGCGCTGACCAGGACCGCGGCGGCGCGGGCCGCACCCTCCGCGGCCTCCGGGTCCTCGGCGGCCACCGTCGCCGAACCCGGCAGCCCCAGGCCCATCGCCTCGATTACCGCCGACATGGTGTTCGCGGTGAACATGCCGCCGCAGGCCCCGGCGCCCGGGCACGCGTGCCGCTCGACGTCGAGCAACTCCGCCTGCCCGATACGTCCAGCGCTATATTCGCCGACCGCCTCGAACGCGCTCACCACGGTGAGGTCCCGGCCGTTGAGCCTCCCCGGCTTGATTGTTCCTCCATAGACGAACACGGCGGGGATGTTCATTCGCGCCATCGCGATCAGGGCGCCGGGCATGTTCTTGTCACACCCTCCAACCGCGAGCAGGCCGTCCACCTGCTGCGCCTGGCACACTGTTTCGATGGAGTCGGCGATCACCTCGCGGGAGACCAGCGAGTATTTCATTCCCTCCGTTCCCATCGAAATGCCATCGCTGACCGTGATCGTCCCGAAGAGCTGGGGAACGGCACCGGCGGCCCGGACGGCCTCGGCCGCCCGGTTCGCGAGCCGGTCCAGCCCGGCATTGCACGGCGTGAGGGTGCTGTGCGCGCTGGCCACGGCCACGATGGGCCGGGAGAAGTCCTGGTCGGTGAAACCCACGGCCCGCAGCATGGCGCGGTTGGGCGTTCGCGCGATTCCCTGGGTGATCGCCGCGCTGCGACGAGCTTCAGTCACGGGGCCCCTCCAGCCAGGGCATCATGCCCCGCAGGGTCGCCCCCACCCTCTCGATCTCGTGTTCCCGGTCGGCCTGCCGCATGCGATCGAAGTTCTTCCGGCCCGCCCGGCATTCCGCGATCCATTCCCGGGCGAAGGTCCCATCCTGTACGTCGGACAGGATCTTCCGCATTGCCGCCCGCACGTCCTCGGTGACCACCTTCGGCCCCCGCGTGTAATCGCCGTACTCCGCCGTGTCGCTCACAGAGTACCGCATGAACCCCAGGCCCCCGCGGTACATGAGGTCCACGATCAGCTTGAGTTCGTGGAGGCACTCGAAGTAGGCCATCTCCGGCGGGTACCCCGCGGCGGTCAGCGTCTCGAACCCGGCCTTCACCAGCGCGGTGACGCCGCCACAGAGCACCGCCTGTTCCCCGAAGAGATCGGTCTCGGTTTCGTCCTTGAACGACGTTTCGATCACGCCGGCGCGGGCACAGCCGATCCCGGCGGCATACGCGAGTGCGTCGGCCAGCGCATGCCCGCTGGCGTCCTGGTGCACGGCCACCAGTGCGGGGGTCCCGCGACCCGCCTGGTACTCGCTTCGCACCAGGTGACCCGGTGACTTGGGAGCCACCATCGACACGTCCACGAACGCGGGAGGGTGGATTTCGCCGAAGTGAATGTTGAACCCGTGGGCGAACATCAGCGCCTTGCCCCGCGTCAGTGCCGGCGCGACGTCCGCCTCGTATACCTGCCGGGCGTCCTGGTCCGGCACCAGGATCATGATGATGTCCGCCGTGCGCGCGGCGGCCGCCGCCGACCGGACATCCAGCCCCGCGGCCTGCGCCCTGGCCCATGAGCGGCCGCCTTCTCGCAGGCCCACGACAACAGCGGCGCCGCTCTCCCGCAGGTTCAGCGCGTGGGCGTGCCCCTGGCTCCCGTACCCGATGACGGCGATCGTCTTCCCGTCGAGCCGGCCGCGCTCCACATCGGCCTCGTAGTAGACCCGTACTCCCAGGTTGCTCATTGAACCCCCTCTGACGTCGGTGGTTGCTCGGACTCGGCTCCAGCTGGCGCGGCGGGTGGGGACAGCGCGACCGTCGCTCCGTCCCGCACGCCGACCACCTTCCTCAGCTGGTTGACCGCCCGCGTCAGCGCGGGCTGATGGCATCGGACCACGGCAGTAAGCGTGACCATGTGCGGCTCGGGGCCGGGCACCGTGTTGAGACCCGCGAGGGCCACGTTGTGACGGCGCAGCAGTCCGACGGCCCGGTTGAGCGTGGTCAGGTCGTCGGACAGCACGAGCCACAACAGGTGCGGGGCGGTCACGCTGAAGAGGCGCCCACGGGCGCGCCCTCGATCGCTTCCGAAAGGGAGGCGCCCGGCGGGATCATCGGAAAGACATTGGCTTCCTGCTCGATGACGAATTCCACCAGCGACGGGCCCGGCTCCGCCACCGCCGCCGCGATCGCTGACTCCATGTCGTCAGCGGTCTCGACCCGCCAGCCGGCGATCCCGTAGGCCTCGGCCAGCCGCACGTAGTCGGGGCTCCAGATCGGCGTCGCCGAATAGCGCCGTTCATGAAAGAACTGCTGCCACTGCCGGACCATGCCGAGGTAGCCGTTGTTGAACACCGCGAGCTTCACCGGGATCTGTTCCTGCACCATGGTGGCGATTTCCTGGAGGTTCATCTGGAAGCCACCGTCGCCCGAGATGGACCACACGGTGTCGTCCGGCCGCGCCATCTTCACTCCCATCGCCGCCGGAACGGCAAAGCCCATGCAGCCGAGGCCTCCAGAGGAAAAGTGGCTGTTGAACCGGTCGTAGGGGTACAGCTTGGCCACCCACATCTGGTGCTGGCCAACATCGGAAACGATCGAGGCGTGCGCACCCGTTCCCGCGTGCAGCGCCCGGATGATGCACTCGGGTGACAGCCCGTTCCGGTAGCTCTCTTCCCGCCGCTTCGCGTGGCCGGCGATCTGCCGACACCACGCCGTGCAGGTCCGGGGCGCCACGATGGCCAGCAGGTCCCGGAGAATGGCCCGGGCGTCCCCGCACAGGCCCAGGGCAGCTGGCACATTCTTCCCGATCTCCGACGGGTCGATCTCGATGTGCACAATCCGCGCCTTCGGCGCGAATCCCGCGACGTTGCCAGTCACCCGATCATCGAAGCGCAGGCCGACGCCAACAATCAGGTCGGCGTGTTGAATGGCCCGGTTCACATGCACCTCGCCATGCATGCCCGGCATGCCCAGGTGCAGCGGATGACATTCGGGAAGGCAGCTGATCCCCAGGAGCGTGGTGATCACGGGGATCCCCGTGCGTTCCGCGAACGCCTGGAGTTCCTGCCCGGCATTCGCGAGCAGTACGCCATGCCCGGCCATGATCACCGGCCGCTCGGCCCCGGCGATGAGGCGCGCCGCCTCACGAAGCGCCTCGGGCGAAACGGAGGACGCCACGGGCATGGAACGCGGCACGGCGGCCACGTAGGACGCCTTCTGGTTCTGCACGTCCTTCGGGATATCGACCAGCACGGGCCCGGGCCGGCCTTCTCTTGCCAGGTGAAAAGCCTCCCGCACCACTGGCGCGAGTTCCTCGACGTTGCGCACCTGGACGCAGAACTTGGTGACCGGCATGGCCACGCCGATGATGTCGGTCTCCTGAAACGCGTCGCGCCCGATCATGGGCAGGGGTACCTGCCCGGTGATGGCCACCACTGGCGAACTGTCCATGTGCGCCGTCGCGAGGCCGGTAACGAGGTTCGTTGCCCCCGGACCTGACGTCGCGACGCACACACCCACCCGCCCGCTGGCACGGGCGTACCCATCGGCTGCGTGCGCGGCCGCCTGCTCGTGACGCACCAGGACATGCCGGAGGCCCGGTTGCTCCGGGAGGGCATGGTAGAACGGCATGATCGCGCCCCCTGGATAGCCCCACACCACGTCCACGCCCTCCTCCTGCAGGACGCGGCACAGGATCTGGGCGCCGCTCAGCGTTTCAGCCACGCGCGGTCCGGGCAGAGTCATCAGGCCGCGCCATCAGCCTGTGACACCGCGGTGTCGGAGTGCGGAAACGGATCCGCGGCTTCTACGCGCGCCGGCGGCGGGACGGCCCCCGCCCCCGACGCCTCGCGCGTCCGTTCGTCCGGGACCCGCCCATGGTCTCGACGGTCGGTTTGTTTGCTCATCGCAGACACTCCATAGCTGCCTCCCTCGCCATCAGTCCCCGAGAAATCGAAACGGCCCCTCTCACGGTGTCGTGGGAGGGGCCGCAGGTTCACGTCTTTGCTTACTGCGTCAGCCGGCCCTACCTCCCAACGACGACATGCCTAGGCCCAGAATTACCAGGCCCAGGGTGTTCGTAATCAGCAGGACGGTTTCGCGCCGCATCGTCCGAGGAACCTAGTGATTTGCCCGATTCCGTCAAGTCCGCGCGCGCGCCGCCTTCCCCGCCCGCGACTTCGTGGATTGCTTTCGTGCATGTTGATCGGGATCTCGCTCATCGCCCTCGCCGCCGCGCTTCTACTGCTCGCACTGGGCGTTGATCCCGTCCCGGTGTGGTTCTACGTGTTCGCCTGGTACCCGACGCTGCTTCTGCTCGACGCGCTGGCGCAGCGCGCGGACGGGCGGCCACTGGCAATCGTGAACCGCAAGGCCATGCTGTCGGCGTGGCTCTGGTCGGCGCCCATCTGGCTCTTCTTCGAATTCGCGAATTTCCGCCTGCAGAACTGGTACTACGTCTTCGTCCCGCCGGGCGTGGTCTTTCGCTGGACGGGCATCCTGCTCTCGTTCGCCACCGTGCTCCCCGCCGTCCTCCTGGCGGAGCGCCTGCTCGAGGCGAGAGGCGTCGGAGCCACCTGGAACGCGGGGCCGGTCCAGGTCACTCGGGGCGGCCTGCTCTCGGCTATCGCGCTGGGAATCACGCAAGTCGCACTCGCCTTCGCTTGGCCCACCGCGTTTTTCCCGCTCATCTGGGGCGGGATGCTCCTCATCTGCGAACCCTACGTCTATCGGAAGCGGCCGGACCTCTCGCTCTTCGCCGACGTGGAAAAGGGCTACTGGGGGCGGATCGGCCGGTTGCTGATTGGCGGGGCGGGAATCGGCGTGCTGTGGGAAACATTCAACTTCGGATCCCGCGCCAAGTGGATCTATACGGTGCCGGGGCTCGAAGGCCTCAAGATCTGGGAAATGCCGGTCCTCGGCTTTGTCGGGTTCCCCTTCTTCGCGCTCGAGGCATGGGCCATGTACCACGCGCTGTGCGGGGCGGGCATCGCTATCCCGCTAGGCGAGCGGACAGTGCGCTCGCGCGGCCGTACGGCGGTTGCGGCACTGATCACCTTGCTGGTCGTTCACCAGGTCATGGTCGGCATTGACCACTACACGATCAGTTCGGTCAACCCGGTGCTCGGCGACCTGCCCGGCGTCTCTGCCGCCGACGTGACCGCCCTCGAGGCGGCGGGCATTCATTCCGTGTTCCAGGTTCCCCGCACGGATCGTGCTGCCCTGGCCGCGCGATTGTCGTGGCCGGGTGCGCGCGTGGACTCGCTGGTGCGAAACGCCCGCCTTGCCGGTCTCAAGGGCATTGGCGCGCGTCACGCCTACTGGCTCGGCGTGGTCGGTGTGCCGAGCGTCTGCGAGCTCGCGCACAGCGACCCCGAATACGTGTGGCTCCAGCTCCAGCCGATTACGCGGGAGAACGACCTGCGCCCGAGCCAGGCCGAGGTGCGGGTATGGCAACAGGCGGCGGCGCGCGCATGCGTTCGAGGCTGAACGTGAGTGTCGCCTCGGTCTTCCGGGTCTTCGGCGCGCTGGGGGTCCTGTACGTGGTCGTGAGCCTGCTCGCGTGGAAGTACCAGGAGCGGCTGGCCTTTCCCGGGCCTCGCAACCGGCTCCCGTCCCCGGCGGACTTCGGGATTCGCGATGGGGAGATGATCACGGTGACGACGGGCGATGGCGTCAGGCTCCGGGGCTGGTACCTGCCGCCGAGCCCGGCGCCGGCGAAGGGCAAGCGAGCGCCAGGACTCATCTGGTTCTACGGCAACATGGAAACCATCCGGGCCATGGGAGCGGTCATTCGGGACTTCCGGCCCCCCGGCACCGGCGTCGTGGTACTGGACTATCGCGGTTACGGGGAAAGCGACGGGTCGGAAACCGAGGTGGGGGTGTACCGGGACGCGGAGGCGGCGTGGGCGTATCTCTCGGCCCGCCCGGAGATCGACAGCACGCGCCTCGCCGTCTACGGCCGGTCTGTCGGGAGCGTGCCGGCCCTCTACCTCGCGGAGCGTAGACCGGTGCGCGCGGTGGTGCTGGATTCGCCGTTCACGCGGGCATTGGACATGGCGAAGGAGCACTACCCGTGGCTGCCGCGGTTCCTGGTGAACCTGTCGCTCGACAACCTGACCCGGGCCAAGTCACTGCGGGTTCCACTGCTGATTTTTCATGGAGCAGATGACCGGCTGGCGCCGCTCAGCATGGGCGTGAAAATGGCGACGGCGGGACGGGGGGACCTGGTCGTGCTGGCGGCCGCGGGACACAACGACACCTACGATGTGGGCGGCTTGGCCTACCGGGACCGGGTGCGGGCCTTTTTGGCCGAGGCACTCGGTCCCAGGCAGTAGCCTAGGGGACGTCGGGGCAGACACCCCCGGTTTCCTCGCAGGTCTGCGTGAGGTCCTCCTCGGGCAGACCCGTCGGCTTCATGGATAGAATAGATCTTACACATGTTTGAGGTTTCTCGCCGCCCCCGTCACCTTCCACCCAATGTGCGAAGGCGCCACTTTTGTGCCGGCCCCCAACCCTCTCGGGTACTCATGACAAGTACGCACGTTCGCCTCGGCTTGTTGCTGGCCGTCCTGTTCCCTTTTCCTTTTTCTCTTCGCGCCCAGGTGGCTCGCCAACCCGCTGATCTCGTCATCACGGGTGCGCGGGTCTACACGGTGGATCCCAGCCGCCCGACCGCCGAGGCCATCGCGGTGCGCGGTGGAAGAGTGGTGTTCGTCGGGAATCTCCGGGGCGCGCAGGCGCTCATCGGGCCGAACACCGAGAAATGGGACCTGGCCGGCAAGACGATCGTGCCCGGCGTGGTGGACGCGCACGGTCACCTGCTCGGCCTGGGCCAGGCACTTCGTACCGTCGACCTGGTCGGCACCAGGTCGTACGACGAGATCATCCAGCGGGTGGTGGCCTGGGCGGCCAAGGTCCCGCCGGGCGAGTGGATTCGGGGACGCGGTTGGGACCAGAACGACTGGGCGGATACCCGGTTCCCCACGCATGATGCGCTGTCCAAGGCCCTGCCGCACACGCCGGTCTACCTGACCCGGGTGGATGGGCACGCCGCGTTCGTGAATGCCAAAGCGCTCGAGATCGCGGGCGTGAGCACGGCGACCAGGGACCCGGACGGCGGGCGTCTCATTCGCGACGCCAAGGGGACGCCAACGGGCGTGCTGGTAGACAACGCCATGGGGATCGTCAGCCAGAAGATTCCCGCCACCTCGCGCGCCGAGCTGCGGGAGCAAACCCTGGCGGCGATCGCCGAGCTGAACCGGCTGGGGCTCACGGGAATGCACGACGCGGGCGTCAACGCAACCGGCATCGAGGTCTACGAGGAGCTGGCCAAGGCCGGGCAATACAACCTCCGGAACCATGTGATGATCCGGGCCGCGGACTCAGTGCTCGACCGCTACATGGCGAAGGGTCCGCAGAACGGCCTGTATGACGGCCGGCTGTGGATACGCTCCATCAAGATCAGCTCGGACGGCGCCCTCGGCAGCCGTGGCGCGGCCATGCTTGAGCCGTATTCGGATGAGCCGGGCAATGTCGGACTTCTGCGCGACAATCCCGAGCATTTGAAGAGCGTCGCGGTCAAGGCGCTGAAGAACGGATTCCAGTTGAACGTGCACGCTATTGGCGACCGGGCGAACCGCATGGTGCTCGACGCATTCGAGGCGGCACTCAACGAGGTGCCCACGCCGGACCACCGGTTCCGGGTCGAGCACGCCCAGATTCTCCATTACGACGACATTCCGCGGTTCGCGAAGCTCGGGGTGATTCCTTCCATGCAGGGCAGTCATCAGACGAGCGACATGTACTGGGCGACGAACCGCATCGGGCCAACCCGGGTCCTGGGCTCGTACGCGTGGCGGTCCCTATTGAATACCGGGGCCGTGATTCCCAACGGGTCGGACTTCCCGGTGGAGTCCGCGGATCCGCTGATTTCCTTCCACGCGTTCTTCACGCGCGAGGACGAGAACAACTTCCCGGCGGGCGGCTGGCACCCCGAACAGCGAACCAGCCGGGAGGGGGCGCTCATGTCCATGACACTCTGGCCCGCGTACGCGTCGTTCATGGAGAACGAGACCGGCTCTATTACGCCGGGCAAGTTCGCGGACTTCACGGTGTTCGATCAGGACATCATGTCCATCGCGCCGGAGCGAATACTCGAGACCAAGGTCGAGATGACGGTGATCGGGGGGAAGGCGGTGTACCAGCGGGGTGTGCCGAAGACCTGACAAAGAAAAGGGCCGGAGCCTTTCGGTTTCCGGCCCCTCGGCCTAGCACACGTAGTGAACCTATCAAACCCACAGTCGATCGCAAGGCTGTGGGGTGGGTGTCAGACCGGAATCGAACCGGCGTCTTCGGCGTATCAGACCGATGTGCTAGCCACTACGCCACTGCCACCACGACGCGGCTACCTCCAAGGCTTTGGCCTGAGACGGGCCCGCGAGGAGCGTTGCCGTACTCCTAAGTGGCCTTGGCCACGTCCGGTACATTCGGCCTTACCCCAAACGCGAGCACGCTCACCACGGCCACAATCCCACTCGCCACGATGAACGGCACACTCGGCCCGGCAAGCTGGAACATGGCCGTGGCCCAGATCGGCGCCACGACTCGCGCGACGCCTCCGAACGCCTGCTGCACACCAAGCACCTGGCCCAACTCGGCCTTTGGCGCGCGGTGGGTGACCAGGGCTGAGGTCGCCGGGAACAGCAGAGCCGTGCCGATCGGGATGATCGCGATGACCAGCGCGAAGAGCGGCACCAGGTGCGGGAGGGGGATGATGGCCAGGCCGACCACGAGCGCCAGCGAGCCCAGGCGCATCACCCCTGTCTCACCGAGCCGTTCCACGACCTTGCCCAGCACGACCGCCCGCATGACCAGCGAAAGCGCGCCTATATAAAGGAAGAAGAGACCGATGGTCTTTTCGGTAACGCCGAACCGGTAGCCCAGGTAGAGCGCCAGCACGGAGTTCATCGAGTTGAACCCCAGCATGCCCACCGCATAGATCCAGATGAGCCGCGGCACGTCGCCCTTGGGCCGGGCGACGACATCCCACACGACCTCCCGCACTGGCCGGATCTGGGCAGCATCAATGGACGGGCGCGGGGCATTGCCGCCCTTCCCCGCCTTCGACTCCGGCAGCCAGTAAAACGCAAATATCACATTGACCATGCAGATAACCGCCGCGATCAACCCGGGCGCCTTGTGCGAGATGTTGGTGGCGAGCGAGCCGAGCGCCGGACCGACCATGACACCCGCATTCGTCGCCGCCGAGATCCACCCGAGCGCCTTGGCGCGATCCTTGGGCTCGACGGCGTCGCCCACGTAGGCCTGCACCACCCCCGTCGTGCCGCCGCCCGCGCCTTGCACGATGCGCGACAGCATGAGCACCCACCAATGCCCCGCGAACGCGAATACCACAAAGGCGATGCTCGACGCGCCCAGCCCCACCATCAGTGCTGGCTTCCGCCCATACCGGTCCGACACCCGGCCCCACAATGGCGCCGACACGAGCTGGGCAATGGAGAAGGACGCGATGATCCATCCGATCATCCACGGCTCCGCCTTGAGCCGGAGCGCGTAGAACGGCACGAGCGGAAATACCATGGCCACGCCCAGCATGTCCACAAAGGCGGTCGCCATGAGGACCGAGATGCGTTTCATCGGCTGGTGCCGACGGCCATCGCCCCGGCCGAGACGAGCATGAGCACCACCCCGAACGCCGCGGCAATACCGATGTCGTTCTGCCGGAGCGCCGATAGAATCTCCACGGAGATCGGCCGGGTCTCGAACGTGTAGAGCACGATGGACGTGACGAAGTCACCCACCGCCGTGGCAAACGCGAGGGCGCCACACGCCAAAAGCGCCGGCCGGAGCAAGGGCATCGTCACGCGGCGGAGTGTGGCCCAGCGGCTGGCACCCAGGGACGCCGCGGCCTCATCCAGGCCCGGATCCAGTTGCCGGAACCCGGCAATGACGGGACCTGCGGTGAGCGGAATGTTCCGGATGAGATACGCCAGCGGCAGGATGAAGAACGTGCCGACCAGCACCCAGCGGCCGGCCCATGGGGCATTCACGCTGAACGTCGTAGCGAGCGCGATAGCGAGCACCGTGCCCGGCACGGCCCACGGCACGTTGGTCAGGATATCAATGACCCGAGCGAGCCTCACGCGCCGGCGCACGATTGCCCGCCCGGCCCAGAGCGCGACGGCCAGGGCGGCCACGGTGGCGACCACGGCCATCCAGAGCGAATTGATCAGCGGCCGCAGGCGTTCGGGCTCACGAATCAGTGCGCCGTAATTGCCCAGCGTGTACACCGGCGGCATGAGCTGGGTCGTCCACGTGCGCATGGGAACGAACGAGATCAGGATCAGCGTGGCATGGGGCAAGAGCACGACCACCGCAACCGCCCAGCCGACCACGGCGGCGAGCCACCGCGCGACTGGCTGCTCCAGTTTCCGCGCGGGCGGGGCGCCCTTCCCTACCGCCGCCACCGACCGCTCGCTCGACGTCCACCGGAAGAGCGCCAACCCCACGAGTGCCACGACCGCCAATGCCACGGTCTCGACCATGGCCATGGCGTCGTTGCCGTTCAGCTTGGTTGAGACGATCTGTGTCGTCATGACCCGGAACCCGCCGCCGAAGATGTACGGCGCACTGAAAGAGCCAAGACTGGTCATGAACGTGAGCAGCGCGGCCGCGATGATCTGCGGCCCGAGGAGCGGGAGGGTGACGCGAAACAGCGTGCTGGACCGGCTCGCGCCGAGGGACTGCGCGGCCTCGATCATCGAGCTGTCCACTTTGGCCAGACCCGCCCGGGTGAACAGGTAGAAGTAGACGTACATCGAATAGGCGTGGACGAGCAGGATGGCCGGCGCCCCGGCGAGCCGCCACGGCGCGTCTTCGAGGGAGAACGCCCCCTTCACGATGCGGGACAGGAACCCGCTCTCACCATAGAGGAAGAGAAATGCCATCACGCCAACGAGTGGGGGCAGCACGGCCGGCAAGGCCACCAGCGCCCCGAGGATGCGGCGGCCCGGGAACTCCATCCGCTCGAACACGAACGCGAGCGGGATACCGATCGCGCCGGCGAACACCACCGACACCATGGAGATCCAGAGACTCCCCCACAGCGCCTGCCATTCCTCGGGCGTGCGGCCGAACTCGGCGACTTGGGCCAGCGACCAGCCGGAGGGCCCGCGCACGCTGTCGAGCACGACCATGAGCAGCGGGTAGACCACAAGCCAGAGGAGAAACAGCGTGAGGAGAATGCCGCGAGGCCGACCGCGCATCACGGCTCCACGGGAAACGCGTGGGCGCTGGATACCGTGAGGAATACCGGGTCTCCCACGCGAGCTCCGTCAATCGGCGCTTCCAGCTCGACGGTGCCTCCGGCAACCTCGACCTGGAAAAAGGCCCGCGCGCCGGTGTAGCGGCACTCCGTCACCACGCCGGGAAGCCCGGCGGGCGCAAAGCGGACCGCCTCGGGCCGGACCACCACGTTTACCGGCCCGCCCTGCCGGACATTGGAGGACGGGCGGACCGGCCATTCCACACCTTCCGCCAGCCGGGCCCGGTCGGCCGCGATCAGCGTGCCCCGCAGAATGCTCGCCCGGCCCACGAACGTGGCCACGAAGAGCGTCGCCGGCATGTCGTAGAGTTCGCGGGCCGTGCCTTCCTGCTCCAGCCGGCCGTCCCGGAGGACCGCCACACGATCCGCGAGCGCGAACGCCTCGTCCTGCTCGTGGGTGACGAACACGGTCGTGACGCCGGCTTTGTCGAGCGCCGCGCGCAGTTCGCGGCGCGTGCGCTCGCGAAGGGATGGGTCCAGGTTCGAGAGGGGCTCATCGAGCAACAACACGCGAGGCTCCGGCGCGAGCGCGCGCGCGACGGCCACCCGCTGCTGTTGGCCGCCGGACAACTCGCTCACCGCCCGCGCCTCGAATCCCGCCAGGTCCACCAGCGCCAGGACCTCGGCCACGCGGGCTCGCCGGGCCTCGGGTGAGCGGCCGCTTAACCCGAAGCCCACGTTCTCGCCGACGTTCAAGTGGGGGAACAACGCGTAGTGCTGGAACACCATGCCGAACCGGCGCGAAACCGGGGTCTCCGCCGTGACATCAACGCCGTCCACCAGCACCTGGCCGGTATCGGGACGCTCGAAGCCCGCCAGCAGGCGGAGCGTGGTGGTCTTGCCGCTTCCGGAAGGGCCCAGGAGCGCGAGGACGGTGCCACGGGTGACGCCGAGGGTGACGTCACGGACCGCGAACTGTTCGTCGAACCGTTTTGTGAGATTGACGACTTGGAGGAACGTCACCGGCCTTTGCCGCGGACGTTCCGGTCCCAGTAGGTCATCCAGTCCGCGCCCCGGTCGGCCAGCAGGCTCCAGTCCATCGGCGCCACCTTCATTTCCGCGCGGACCATCTTCACCCAGTCGGGCAACGAATCGTCGGGAATGTCGGTGCGGGACGGAAGCCGCATCATGTCGCGCGCCGTCAGCAGCTGACCCTGCTGCGAACCCACCCATTCGACCCAGCGTTTCGCCGCCGCGAGGTGCTTCGCGCCCCGGATGATCGCAATACAGTCCTCGATGACCGCCGTGCCGGACGAGGGGAAGACGTAGCCCAGCGGACTGCCCTTCTTCTGTTCCTGGAGAATGTCCGGCAGGTCCCACAGGGAGATCACCCCCTCCTGGCGGACCATCTTCTGGTCCAGCAGGGCGGGATTCAGGACGTATTCCTTCGTTTGCGCGTCGAGCCGGCGGAGCCACTGGAACCCCGGGCCCGTGTCAGTTGGGCTCTTCATGCCGCGCTGGATCAGGAGGCCAAAGATCGTGCGCATCGTACCCGACCCGAACGGCTCGCGAATCAAGACCTTCCGCTTCCACCGGGGCGCCAGGACCTCATCCCAGTCTTTCGGGGCATCCGCGGCCTTCACCGCGTCGCTGTTGTACATGATGACGGTGGGCGTCTCGTACACGGCGTGGAAGAAACCGCCGGCGCCGCGCGCCCGCTCCGGCGTCGCCGCCGCAAACGTTGGTACGAAAGACACGAGCAATGAATCGGCTGCCGCGCGAATGAACAGCGTCGAAGGCCCGCCGAACCAGACGTCCCCCTGGGGATTCGCGCGTTCGCTCCGCACGCGGTCCAGCGCGTCCTGCGAGCCCATGTCGAGCCAGCGGACGTCGATGTCCGGATTCGCGGCCTCGAAGGTCTTCTCCATCAGTGTGAGCTGATCGCGGCCGTGGGGAGAGTACACGACCAGGGGCGTCGGCCCTTTCGAGCCGCCGCAGGCGAGGGCAAACAGCGTGGCGCCGAGAAGAACTCTAGAGAGCGTCTTTGGCATTCAGGCTGAGGAGATTCAGAAAGAGCTTGAACGCCCCCGGCACCCCCGCCGGCAGCGAGCGGAAGAACGACAGGCCGGTGTAGACGTAGGTCCCCTGCCCGTACTTCGCGACGAGAAGCGAGCCCTGGAGCGCGGGCATGTTCGGGTCATTCATTTCCAGCAGCGGCTTGTAGGCCGGGTCCCAATCCTGCGCGAAGTAGAGTCCCCGCTCCTGCGGCCAGCCGTCCCAGTCTGACGCGGTGATGGTGTTCGGTCGCACCAGCGCCCGATCGGACGGGTCCAGCACCCGGACCGGCACGGTTTCGTCGGTGACGCGGTCGTGGGGATTCGCAATGCTCATCGGCAGGGCGAAGTAATTCCCCCGGGTGAACGCGTACTGCTGATACTGCACGATGACGAGCCCGCCACTCTTCGCGTAGGCAAGCAACCGGTCGTTGTGCCGCATGAGGGATGAGTCGGTCTCGTACGCGCGGCTTCCCACCACCACGACGTCGAACGTCGAGAGATCCCCCGTGGCCAGGTCGGCGGCGCCGAGGACGGTGACGGGCAGGCCCGCGTGGGCAAGGGCCTCCGGCACCCGGTCCGACGCGCCCCGGATGTACCCGATGCTCCGCGCCTGGGCGAGCTTGACCGCGGCGACGCGGATCTCGCCCGAGGCGACCCGCACGTAGGGCGTCGGCCGGATGTGCGGATAGTCAATCACCACGACGCCGCGATCATCCACGTGGCCGTTGTCGCCCTCGGCCACCGCGCGAACCTGGACCGTACCCTCCTTCACGCTCGCCGGCCGCGTCACGCGGAACGTGAGAATCCAGTCCTGGCCCGTCGTGTCGAACGCAAACCGCTGGACCTCCGGCGAGCGCCACTGCGACAGCTCGAGGCGCACCCGGCCCTGGTACTTCCCCTGCCCGTTGTACGTGAGCCCGACCGTGAACGTGCGGGCAGAGTCGCCGCTCACCGGCCACACCATGTGGTCGGGGTCGAGCCGTACGTCCACGAGCGGAACGACGCGAACCGCCCGGCGGATCTCGCCTGAGCCCTGGTCGTTCGTGCGGTAGGTGACTTCACGATCCAGCGAGGCCCGCGCGCCGAGGACGGTCGCGCGCACCGACGCGGATATCACCGGCGCCTGGAACGGCAGGCCGCGCACCGAAGGCGCCGAGCCGCTCCAGTCGTACATCGCGCCCTGCATAGGCTTTTCGAGGAAGTAGGGCTGGGTCGACCGGGCGGAGTCGGGCACGGTGAGCGTGAACTTGCGGGAGACCATCTGGCCGCTCGCCACCGCCCCGCCCACTCCCTGATCCTCGACCCTCCAGCCGCCCGGGGCGGCAAGGGTCACCGAATCGAGCGTGACCGCAAACGGGCCGGCGTTGTAGAGGCTGACGTCCACGTCGAACCTCTGGCCCGGCACGACCTCGTCGGCCGCGGAGACGGCATCCATGACCAGACCGGCAGACACGGCGAGCGCCTGCTGGAGCGTCGGAACGAGTGAACGCATTCCTGCCAGGGGCTTCGCGATCTCTGTGAGGCGTGTTGGACTCAACACCCCACGAAGGCTGTCGGCCAACCGGGCGAGTTCGGTATCTCCGTTGGGAATCCCGTCGAAGATGCTGGCCTCGGCCTGCCCGGCTGCGACGCCGGGGTTCGCCTTCGATTCCACCAGTCGCAAGCCCGTTTCGGCCGGGCCCATCCGCTGGATCTGGCCCATGTCCTGCGAGCGGTGACGGCTGCGGCTGGCGCTGGCGATCTGGCTGTAGGAGCGCCCGGTGCGGGGATCGAGAGCGCCCGTGGGAATCGCGAGCGTACGGGTTTGCCCTCCGCCAAATCTCCCCGACCGATAGAGCTTGAGCGGGGTCCAGGGCTCGAGACCCTCCTCGCGCTTCAGTTCCGGGAACTTCGACGCATCTCCGGCCGCCGCGAATGCTAGGGGCGCCACCCATCCCGCGTCCTGGTGCTGGCCGTGTCCGTCGCTCGGTGTGCCCGAGAAGCCGGCCACAACGACGTGCGGCTTGAATCGCCGGATGATCCGCACGACATCCTTCAGCACGGAGTCGTTCGGCCAGAACTTCTGCGCTTCTTCCAGCGTCCGCGAAAACCCGTAGTCGAATGTGCGGGTAAAGAACTGGGTGGCTCCGTCAATCTCCCGCGCCGCCATCAATTCCTGCGAGCGGATGATGCCCAGCCCGGCCCCCAGCTCCTGGCCGATCAGGTTCTGGCCGCCCTCGCCCCGATTCAGCGAGAGGTAGGCCGTCTTGGCCCCAAGGCCTTGCGAGAGATATGTGAGGAGCTGGGTGTTCTCGTCATCCGGATGCGCGGCGATGAACAGAACACGGCGCTGCTCGGCGAGATTCTGGAGGAGGCGATCGAGGGCGACGACGCCGCCGTTGCTGGGAGGCGAGAGTTGTGCGTAGGCTAAGGAGGCGGGCAAGACGGGCAAGACGGGCAAGACGGGCAGAAGCAGGCGAACCAGCCAACCTGCCCGCCTTGCCCGTCCCGCCCGCCCGGCCCCTCTACGCAGCCTGTCTCGCAACAACAATGCTCCGGAGCCGTTCCGCGCTGGCATCCATCGGGTCGCCGAAGGGATGCTTGTGACCGCCAGGATCCATCAGGACGGACGGGCACACGAAGTCGAACTTCCGGCCGCGAATGCGTTCCTGCACCTGCTGGGTGCTCACCGGCGCGGCGACCGCGACCCGAACGGCGCCCTTGGCGCGGCAGTATTCCGCGGCGGCCAGCACCTTCCACGGGGAGACAATCTGGCCGTCCACGATCACCGCGATCGTCCCCTCGACGGACCGCAGTTCGCGCGGACCCCGGAACAGGAGCCGCTCGGTCTTGATGGCCCGGCGGGCGTGCTCGATCGCCTCGTTCAAGGCATCCATCATGCCGAACCGGGGAGCGAAGTCGGGGTCGAGGACGGCGTCACCATCTTCCGCCACCGCGCCAATGATCCCCAGGTCCTTCATGCGGATATGCGAACCCACGATCACGTCGAACCCGCAGCTCAGCGCCTTCGAGGCCGCGGCCGCGATTTCCACCCCGGTGGGCGTGATGCCAAGGAGGACCAGCGGCGGCTGAAACCGCGTGCTCAGCGTCCGGCCAAGCATGGATCCGGCACCCAGGCGAGTGGGGTAGAGGGCTTCCGGGATGGTCGTGGGGGCGGTCATGGATGGGTGCGAATATACGGTGGGGCGGGCGGGACGGGCAGGACGGGCTGTTGCTCCTCGCCCGCCTTGCCCGCCCTGCCCATCGCTGTTAAGGCGTCGGCGGGTTCAGGTACTTCCCGAGCCACCCCTGCACTTCCGTCCACCACTTGAGCTGGTTCTGCGGCCGGCTGATCCAGTGCCCTTCGTCCGGGAACACCAGCAGGCGGCTGGCGACGCCCTGCCGCCGCAAGGCGGTGTAGGCCTGCAGGCCTTCCGTGTACGGCACCCGGAAATCCTGCTCGCCGTGAATCACCAGCATGGGCGTCTTGAACTGGCTGGCAAACCGGTGCGGTGACCACTTCTCGTAGTCCGTGCGGTTGGCCCAGTACGCGCCGCCCAGGTCCCACTCGACGAACCACAACTCCTCGGTGCTGCCGTACATGGCCTCGAGGTTGAACACGCCGGCATGATTGACAAGCGTCTTGAACCGAGTCGTATGCCCCTCGAACCAGTTCATCATGTATCCGCCGTACGAGCCGCCCGCCGCCGCCATGCGGGTCGAGTCCACCTAGGGCAGCTTCGCCACCATGTCCACACCGTTCATGATGTCCGTGACCACGCGCCCACCCCAGTCACGGGAGATCTGGTCCACGAACTTCTGCCCGAACCCGGTCGAGCCCCTGGGGTTCGGCATGAAGACCACGTACCCCGGTGCGGCAAACTCCGCGGCATTCCACCGGCTGCTGAAGTTGTCCAGCCACGCGCCCTGCGGCCCGCCGTGCACCAGCAGGAGGAGCGGGTACTTCCGCCCCTCCTGGAACTGCGGTGGCTTCACGATCAGGCCGTAGACCGTGTCCCCGTCGGCGCCCTTCCATTTCACCTCTTCCGCCGGGCGCATCGCGAGACTCGGAAGCGTGCGCGCGTTGAGCCGCGTGACTGCAACCGGCGGCGTGGGGCGCAGGTGATCCACCCGCCAGACGTACACGTTGCCCGGGTTCGAAATATCGTCGGCCACGAACACGATCACCGGCGCCTGGCCGTCTGACCAGACGGACATCTGACCGGGATTGAGGCTGTCCTCCCGGAACACGTGATGCACGTCGCCTTCGGGCGTGATGTGGAGGATCTCGTGCCGCTGGCGCTCCTCGACCACCGCCAGCACGTCGCCGCCGGGGAGCCACGCGTATTCGCCGATGGACTGGTCGTAGCCCTTGGGCAACTCGCGCGTGACGCCGGTCTGCCGGTCGCGAATCATCAGCCGAAACCGGTCGGACTCGAATGACGCCCGCGCCTGCGAGAGAAACGCGAGGAGCTTTCCGTCCGGCGAGTAGGCGGGCGTCTGCTCCCCGCCCTTCATGGCCACCGTCACGTTGACCGGTTCTCCGCCGGTGATCGCAACGGTGAAGACGTCATTGTTCGTGGTCCAGGAGTCATCCGTGCCCAGCTTGGCCGTGAACGCGATTTCCCTGCCATCGGGGGAAAACGCGTAGTCGGCCGAGCCGCCGAAGGGCGGGACCGGGGTGTCGTAGTCCCTGCCCTGGGTCACGTCTTTCGGCGTGCCGCCGGCGACCGGGACCACGAAGAGGTGACTGCGGAGCCCGTCTTCCCAGGCCGTCCAATGCCGGAACAGGAGCCCGTCGTACGTGCGCGCCTTGCTCGGCTTGGCGGCGTCTTCGCCGGAGCGCCGCGAGTTGCAGGCGTCATCGGCACAAGCAGGGTACACCTCGGAAACGAACGCCAGGTGCGTGCCCGCCGGAGACCAGATGACGCCGTCCGCACCGGTCGAGAGCGCCGTGACTTGGCGACGGACGTTTTCCGCCACCCGGTAGATCCAGACCTGCGGCGTGCCGCCCCGGGAACTGACGTAGGCGATGGACTTGCTGTCGGGCGACCATTTCGTGCTTCGCCCGCCGAGCGAGTCCGTCGAGATCTGCATCGCGGCCGTGGCCGACGGCGGGCCCATCGGATTCCAGTCCAGGTAGAGATCCTGCCGGCGGCGGTTCGCCCCCAGTTCCGTCCTGGTCACCGTGTAGACCACGAACTTGCCGTCTGGAGAGATCGCCGGTTCCGCCACACGATCGAGGCTGAGAAACTCCTCGGCGCTCATCGGGTGAGGCGACTGGGCAAAGGTGGGGACTGCCAGGCCAGCCAGCAGGAGGGCAGCGAACAACAAAGGTTTCTTCATGGTATACGGTTCCAATTGAGTGTCAGGGGAATCTACCGGAGAACGGTGGCGGGGGCCGGAAACCGCGCCTACCTTCCAATCATGGCGACCACTACTAAGGAAAGCGCACCCGGTCACGTCTCCGAACATGAGGCCCGCGCAGTAGCCGAAGCGGCCCGGGAACAGGAGTGGACCGCACCCTCATTCGTGCGCGAGTTGTTCGAAGGCCGGGTCTCCCTCGGCCTGATCGACCCCTTCCCCACCGTTCCGGCGGAAGACCTCGCCCGGGCCAACCCGTTCCTGGACAAGCTGCGCACGTTCCTGGCCGAACATGTGGATGCCGAAGAAATCGAGAAGAACGAGAAGGTTCCCGAGAACGTCATCAAGGGCCTGGCGGCGCTGGGCTGTTTCGGCATCAAGATCCCCAAGGAATACGGCGGCCTGGGATTCTCGCAGGTGATTTATAACCGCGCGGTCTCGATGTGCGCGACGGCCGAAAGTTCGATCGGCGTCCTGCTCTCGGCGCACCAGTCCATCGGTGTGCCCCAGCCGCTCAAGCTGTTCGGGACGCCCGAACAGAAAAAGAAATACCTGCCGCGTCTCGCGAAGGGCGCGATCAGCGCCTTTGCGCTGACCGAGGCCGGCGTCGGGAGCGACCCCGCCCGCATGACCACCACGGCGACGCCGACCCCCGATGGTTCGGCCTACATCATCAACGGCGAAAAGCTGTGGTGCACCAACGGCACCATCGCCGAGCTCATGGTGGTCATGGCCAAGACGGGCGACCGGAAGATTTCGGCGTTCATCGTCGAGTGCAACTGGCCCGGGGTGGAGGTTGTGCACCGCTGTTCGTTCATGGGCTTGAAAGGCATCGAGAACGGCGTCATCCGGCTCACCAACGTCCGGGTACCGAGGGAGAACCTGCTCTGGGGCGAGGGCAAGGGCTTGAAGCTGGCGCTGGTGACGCTCAACACCGGCCGGCTCACGGTGCCCGCGACCTCGACGGCCGCGGCCAAAATGTGTCTCGACATTGCGCGGCGGTTCAGCCAGGAGCGGGTGCAGTGGGGCCAGCCGATCGGCAAGCACGACGCGGTGGCGCAAATGCTCGGCAAGATGGCGGCGACGACCTACGCCATGGAAGCGGTGTCCGAGCTGTCCGCCCTCATGTCCGACCAGGGGAAGTTCGATATCCGGCTCGAAGCGGCCCTCGCCAAGATGTGGACCACCGAGCGCGGCTGGGAAATCATTGACGACACGCTCCAGATTCGGGGCGGGCGCGGGTACGAGACCTCGGCGAGTCTCAAGCGGCGGGGCGAGAAGCCCGAGCCGGTCGAGCGGCTCATGCGGGATTTCCGCATCAACCTGATTTTCGAAGGCTCCTCCGAAATCATGCGGCTGTTCATCGCCCGCGAGGCGGTGGATACCCACCTCAAGGTGGCCGGCGCCCTGGTCGACCCCAAGTCGAGTGTCGGCGCCAAGATTCCCGCCCTCGTCCGTACGGCGCTGTTCTACGCGCTGTGGTATCCGTCCAAGTGGTTCGGCTGGGGCTGGTGGCCACGGTACGGGAGCTTCTGGTCGCTGGCGCCGCACGTGCGCTTCGTGAATCGCGCCTCGCGGCAGCTCGCCCGGTCGCTCTTCCACGCGATCGTGCGGTTCGGCCCCGGCCTCGAGAAGCGGCAGACGGTCCTGGGACGGCTGGTGGAGATATCGGCAGAGTTGTTCGCGATGGCCGCGACCTGCGCGCACGCGAAAGCCCAGGACTCGGCAACGTCCGACAGCGCCCACCGCCTCGCCGATGCCTTTTGCCGCATGTCCCGCCGGCGGGTCAACGACCGGTTTGCACGGCTGTTCGACAACGACGACATGGCGATCTACAAAACGGCGCAAATGGTGATGAAAGACGAAGTCAAGTGGCTCGAAATCCCTGTGTGATGTAGGTCACACAGGATTCGGTCGTATGTCCTTGCCCGGCTGAGCGCCGGGCTTTCTCTTTGTCACCAGAAAAGAACGCGTTGTTCACACTCACCGGATGTCATCGCGCCCTATGACCCGCCGGCTTGCACTTCTGCCTGCCATACTTCGTCATCCCGCGTCGCTGGTCGTTGCCGCATTCGCCCTCTCGTGCATCGGCGACACCTCGGGCCCGGGCGTGGCGCGTCCGGGTCGGTTCCAGCTGGTCCCCCAGTTCCAGAATCAGTCGGCATCTGGCATCGTGCCGGTGGATCGCATTCACATCGTGCTGAGGCGTCCGGGCCAGGCCGCGCCGGTGCTGGACACCACCATCGCGATCCCGCCGGGCGACACGCTGGTGGACCTGGGCCTTACGGTCGCGGTGTTCACGTCGAGCGACACCTTCAGCGTCACCGTGGACATGCTGTCGCCGCCTCCGGCCAGCACCGTGCAGTTCCACGCGGGGCCCCTGACTGTGGTCGCGGTGCCCTCGCAGGGCAGCGGCGCGCCGCCCCCGCCGATTCCGGTGCCCATGGTCTTCATCGGCACCGGCGCGACCGCCGACAGCGTCGCGTTCACGGTGGTCCCGGCATCCGTCTTCACCAGCGACACCGCCTTCCTTATGGCCGTCGTCTATAAGAGCAACGCGCCCGTTCCCGGCGCTCCCATGGGCTTCAGCACGCTGGACCCGCTGCGGGTCACCGTGTTGACGCCCGCGAGCACGGGCGCGACGGCCGTGCGGGGCGGCGCGCAACGGGGTGCCGCGCGCGTCGTGGCCGAGCTGCCCAACGGGAAGAAGGACACGGCCTCCGTCACGGTGAACCTCTTGCCCGCGGCGGTCGGGGTGGTTGGCGGCGCGGGCCAGACCGCCACGGTTGCTTCCCTCCTACCCCAACCCCTCGTGGCACAGGTCAAGGCAAGCGACAGCGTCGGCGTCGTGGGCGTCTGGGTCAAGTTTCAGGTGACCGCAGGCGGCGGCACGCTCTCCGCCGATTCCGCCCTCACCGATGCGAATGGACGCGCTTCGGTCACCTGGACGCTCGGCCCGGGTTCCGGGACGCAGAACGTCCGCGCGACGACGCCCAGGCTGGCCAGCGCGCAGGCCACTTTCGCTGCAAACGCCAATGCTGGACCGGTCAAGAGCGTGCAAGTAGTGAGCGGCGCAGATCAGAACGGAGTAGTGGGCCGGGCACTGGTCAATGCGATTCGGGTGCGAGTCGCGGATTCATTAGGCAACCCGGTCCCCAACCAGATTGTGAACTTCGTGGTGACGGCAGGGGGCGGCACCGTCTTCGCCGGCACCAACCTCACGGCCTTCACGCCATGCTGATACGGCGCCGGGGACGCACCGCGGCGTTGGCGTTCCTGGACACGGTGTACGCCGAGCGAATGCACGACATCAGATTCGTTGATCGTGAGATGGAATCGGCCGCCGTTGACCGCTGGATCCGCCCCTTCCGGAACCAGGGCTTCAGTCTCGCCGACGCCGTAAGCTTCGAGATCATGCGGCGCGAGGGGATTCGCACGGCCTTCGCTCTCGACCGCCACTTTGCCGCCGCGGGGTTCGATCTCCTGCCCGAATAGGCCGCCACCTACCGCATCCGGCCGCTCCCGTTATCGTCCATCCATGATCCCTCGCCCGCGCCTCACCCGAATCCGCCTGCTCGCCGCCCTGCTGCTCGCCGCGGCCTGCTCCGGCGGCCCGACCACCCTTAGCGTGGAACATGCCGCGCTGGGCGCCGCCCTCGCGAAGGCCGGGGTCCTTTCCGGCCGTATGGGCGGGTTCTCCTCGTTCGCCCTCTCCCAGATTTCCAAGAATTCCAAGCTCACGCTGGTGAGTGACGCCACGGGCGCCACGGCCGAGTTCAACGCGGCGGCAGTGTTGGTCATCTGGGACCTGCACACCACGGTGGCGCAGTTCGAGATAGGGTGGTACAACGGCATCGTCGGGTGGAACAGGCTCAACGTGGCGAACGAAACCGTGGATCACATGGTGACGGCGGGGGCGGCGGCGTCGGGGAACGTCGTCCAGGACCGGCTGACCGTGCAGATCCCGGTACTCACCGGCAACATCATCGGGGAGGCGACGGCATACGTGAAAGCCACCGAGGCGATCTACGTGGGCTCGGCGGGCACCTACTCAGTCACGTCGTCCACGTTCGGGACGCCCAAGGCCTGCGCTCGGCCCATCGACGTGCCGACCCCGGTTTCCTGCGTAGTTTCCGTCGGCACCGTGGCCGGCACGTTTACCTACACGGCCCAGCGCTTCTCCGGCACGGGTGGGGCCACGCTGACCCAGCCGTCCGTGTCGTTCAGTCTGCCGGCGGTGCAGGTGATTATTTCGGAGAAGTGACCTCTTCCCCGTCCCCTCTCCCGTACCGGGAGAGGGGACAGGGAGAGGGCTAAACCAACCCCTTCGAAATAATCTTCTCCATCGCCGCCGAGAACACGTCAATCTCATCCAGCGTCGTGTAGACATTCGGCGTGACGCGAATGCCCGTGCAGGCCTTGTGCCCGATGGGCGTGGCCATGATCCGGTAGTTCGTCCAGAGATAATTCGTGATCGCCCCCGGCTCCTTCCCTTCCAGCCCGATATTCGACAGCGCACCCGACATGGCCGGGTCATAGCTGGTGTAGAGCCTGACCCCCGGCTTCCCCTCGAGCCGCTTCATCCAGCGATCCCTCAGGAACCGGAGCCGGGCGATCTTCCGCTCGCCGCCAATTCCGTCGTGGAATGTCAGCGCCTCGGCAATGGCGTTGTGGTTGGCCGCCGGGTGGGTGCCGATTTCCTCGAACTTCTTGATGTCCGTGTCCTGCGTCTCATGGGCCGGCATCATCGGCCAGAGCTTCTTGATCTTCTCCCGCCGCACGTAGAGGAAACCCGTGCCGATCGGCGCCAGCAGCCACTTGTGAAGCGAGGTGCCGTAGTAGTCGCAGTCCAGGTCATCCCGCTTGAAGGGGAAATGCGCAAAGGCGTGCGCCCCGTCCACGACCGTCTCGATGCCCCGCGCGCGGGCCATCTGGCAGATCTCCTTCACCGGGAAGATCTGGCCCGACAGGTTCGTGATGTGACAGAAGTGAATGACCCGCGTCTTCGGCGTGATGGCCTTGGCGAACATGTCCACCAGGAAACCCATGGAGGGCGGCGGGTCGGGGAATGACACCTGCTTGAGCACGATCCCCTCGCGGCGCACGCGCTGATTCCAGGTGTTGATCATCCGGCCGTAGTCCTGGTCGGTCGTCAGGACTTCGTCACCCGGCTTCAAGTCAATGCCCAGCTGGGCGATCTCCAGCGCCTCGCTGGCGCCCCGGGTGATCGCCATCTCTTCCCGGTCACAGCCGAACGCGGCGGCCAGCTTCGTGCGGACACTCTCCACTTCCGGCTCCAGCACGCCCCACATGGTGTAGGCAGGAGCCATGTTCTGGAAATCGATCATGCGCTTCAGAGCTTCCTGCACCACCTTGGGACTCGGACTCACCCCACCGTTGTTCAGGTTGATGATGGACCGGTCCACGGTGAAGGCCTGCTGGACGGCAAACCAGAACTCCTCGTCCCCCGCAATTTCCTCCGGCGTGCGACTGCCCAGCGAGCGCGTCGCTGAGAAGATGCGGTCGAGGCCGTCGTTGCGAAGTGAAGGAAGTGTGGCGCCGAACGAGGCGCCAAGGAGGGACCCGACGAAATCACGGCGGCTGGCCATGGAAACTCCGGAAGTTGATGTGACCAGACTGCCCCCAAACCGGGACTATGTCAATGTTCGCGGCTTGCTTCGAAAAATGGCAACCGCGCCGCCGAGCGCGATCAAGGCGAACGCGAACCACTGAATGGCATAGACCAGGTGCGGGCCCGAGTTCAGTTCCGGGACCGGCACGGGATAAAGGCCGGGTGGGAGCCCGGGAGACGCGTCGCCCGGGGGGTCACGCCGCAGCGCGTAGCCCGGCAGGTCGTAGTCCGGGTAGAGCGATCGCAAGAGCGTGGGGTTGAGCCACTGCACGTGCCTGGGCCACTCGCCAACCGTCATGGGCGGCTGGTCCGGGGGGCCCGGTTCGAGCACCACCAGCCCGGAAACGGCGGCGGAATCCTCCTCGGCGACCTTTTCCAGATCCACCTTGTAGGCATCGAACGACAGTGCCCAGCCCCGCTCCACGAGCACGGCGTGCCCGCCTGGAAGCCGAAGGGGCGTGACGACCACCACCGCCGGGGTCCCGCCAAACTCCCGGGCGTCCACGATCACCTGGCGGGGGAAATCGAACACGCCCCGGGCCGTGACCCGGCGGAACCGGGGGAGTGCCTCAGGGGGATTGCTGGTCAGGTCCAGGACGGGAAGGGCCCGATTTTCCTCCAGGGCGGCGTTCAGGGCCCGGCGCTGGCCAAGGCGGTCCAGTTGCCAGAAGCCCAGGCGGACAAACAGAAACGCCATTGGAATGGCGATGGCGAAGATGAGATAGCGGCGCATGGGGAGAAACTAGCGGATGAGCGGATAAGCGGTTGTCTTGATTCCATCCGCTCATCCGCCCATCCGCTCATCCGCCCGTTCCCCTTGCCAAACCCCTCTCCGAGGTGGAGCTTTGCGAGATATCGTATCTCCAACCCCCGCGAGGCTTTGCGTGCGGAAACTGCGAATCGGCGTGCTTGACCTGGTGTCCAAGGGATCCAACAAATCCCTGTGGGCACGGTTCATGAACGCAAACCTAGCCAGCATCATGCCCCAGATCATTTCGGTCTGGTGCGAGGAAGAAGGCCACGACGTCCGGTTCGTCTGCTACACGGGGTTCGAAGACATCGAAAAGGAGCTGGATTTTGACGTAGACCTGCTCTTCGTCAGCGCCTTCTCCCAAGCGGCCCAGCTTTCCTACGCCATCAGCGCCATGTTCCGGAAGAAGGGGGCCATTACCGTCCTCGGCGGCCCTCACGCCCGGTGCTATCCCCAGGACTCCCAGAAGTACTTTGACTATGTCCTCGGGTTTACCACCCAGCAGATGATCAAGGACCTGCTCCAGGACCCTTCCCAGCACCGCCCGATGGGCGTCCGGATGGACTCCCCGAAGCACCCGGAGTCCCTGCCCGGCGTGCGCGAGCGCTGGAAGTACCAGCAGATCACCCTCCAGAAGGCGCCGACGATCAAGATCGTGCCCATGATCGGCTCCCTCGGGTGCCCCTACACGTGCAGTTTCTGCATCGACTCGACGGTGGACTACCAGCCGCTGGGCTTCGAGCAGATCACCGAAGACCTCAAGTTCCTGCTGACCCAGTACGAGCGGCCGCGTATCGGCTGGCACGACCCCAATTTCGGCATCAAGTTCGACGAGTACATGGACGCGATCGAGGCGGTCGGCGCCAACAACCGCATTGACCACATCGCCGAGACCAGCCTGTCGCTCCTGGGCGAGCCGCATTTGAAGCGGCTCCAGGCGAACGGGTTCCGGGCCATCCTGCCGGGGGTCGAGTCCTGGTACGACATGGGCAACAAGTCCAAGTCGGGGAAGAACAGGGGCGAAGACAAGGTGAAGCAGGTATCGGAGCAGGTGAACATGATTCTCCGGTACATCCCCTACATCCAGACCAATTTCGTGCTGGGCCTGGACTCCGACGAAGGCGACGAGCCGTGGCAGCTGACCAAGAAGTTCGTGGACCTCTCCCCGGGCGCGTTCCCCGGGTATTCGCTGCTCAGCGCGTTCGGACAGGCGGCGCCGCTCAATCTCGAATACCAGAAGGTGGGCCGGGTACTGCCCTTCCCGCACCACTTCTTGAATAACCACCACGCAATGAACGTGAAGCCGGCGAACTACACGTGGCCCGAAATGTACGACCGCGTGCTGGACCTCGTGAAGTACACCTTCTCGTGGCGCGCGATCGCCAACCGCTTCACCTCCATGAAGCAGCCGATCCCCAAGTGGATGAACGTGCTCCGCGCGGTGTCATCGGAAGGGTTCGGCCGGATCAAGTACTACGGCAAGGTCCGCGAAATGCTGGAGAGCGACATTCCGGTGCGGCGCTTCTTCGAGGGCGAGACCCGCGAGCTGCCCGACTTCTACATCCAGCGCATGAAGAAGGACTTGGGGCCCATGTGGAACTGGCTGCCTGAAGGCGCGATCATGCACGACGAGAACGCCTACCTCAAGTCGCAGGCGAGCACGTCGTTCGTCCAGATGGGGGCGCCGGTAGCAGCGCAGGCCTAGTGCGGTAAGAAGTGAGAGGTAAGAAGTAAGAAGGGCGGCCGGTGATGGTCGCCCTTTCTACTTCTCACGTCTTACGTCTTACTAGGGTTTCCTTCCGCCCCCTCACGGCCTTCCTTGAAAAGCTGGGCCATGCGGTAGGGGTCGTCGGTCCTCATGCCGCTGTACTTCTCGACCTCGAACTCGAGGGCCGGGTGGCGCTTGGCCGCCTGTTCCACCGTGGGGAACTTGGCGACCTTCCGGGCCTTCGGCACGAACTTCGCGGGAGGGGGCTCGAGCGTCCCTTGGAAACCAGTAGACTCCCCGAGGGGACGGGGGGCGGGTTCCGCTAGGGCGTCGAGGTATCCACCGAATCGTCTGGTGACGTGTCCGGGTTTTTCTCGGGCGTACTTGACGCCCCAGGCTTCTGCATGTGGGGCAAGTTGCCGACCGATCCCCACAATCCGCTCAGTTTCCTGCGGGTTTCCTCCGAGGGCGGTACGGTGCGCGAGGTGCCCATCGATATACTCCCCGACAAAAGGATGTGGTTCCTGTACGGTATTATACCGCGCCGGCATCTTTGCCTGCGCTTCATGGAGCAACGCTTCGTACCGTCCCGGGTTCTCGCCCGCGAAGTTGATAAAGATAAGCTGCCCGTCCTTTAAAGTCGACCCGTTGAGCGGAGCGAACTTGGGATCGGACATGATGATCTTCCGC
>SHZT01000005.1 GCA_009692185.1 Gemmatimonadota bacterium
TGGACACGCCCCCTCGGACGTGTCCAGGGGCTGGGGCAGGTGAGGTAGTACGCCCCGGGGTCGAACTGGAGTTCCAGGTGCTTGCGATGAACCGGGCCGGGTCGGGGATGCAGAGTGGGGCCGTGACCGCCGTGCTGTGATGAAAGACCCTTTTTCAGGACCTTGCTAGGTCTCCAGCCGTTCGATCATGCGCCGGTCCTTTTTCGTGGGCCTGCCCTTTCCTTCATATACTGGCGCGGGACTGTACCTGAGCTGGGTGGCGAGTGTCTCGCGCGCCAGGCGGCTGGATTCACTTTCCTGGTACAAGAGGGCGGCCTCTTTTGCCGGCCCCCGGTGCTCCGACACGGTCATGACCGCAACCACGAACTCGAACGGCCCGCGTCGCAGGCGAACCTCGTCCCCCACGTGCAGCGTCTTGGACCGTTTCGCGCGGTCACCGTTGACCTGGACCTTGCCGCCGTCCACCGCCTGCGCGGCGAGTGAACGGGTCTTGTAGAACCGGGCAGCCCAGAGCCAGCGGTCCAGGCGACCCTCCCCATTTTCCTTGGCGGCCGGTTTCAATTCTTGAGCGCGGGGGCCTTATGGACCTGCTCGAACATCATGGGGTCCATAGGGTCCATCGAGTCATTGGGATCCATGGGCCCACTGCACGCCGTGGCCAGCAGGCCGATGACGGCGACATACACAAACCATAGTTTTCGCACCGTAGTCTCCCGGAAAAGCTTTCTGCTGTAATGTACTCGCGTCACGTCCCCATCCGGAGTGTCGCCATGGGTAGCCGATCGCGGGTCTTCATGGTCCTCGCGCTTGCCGCGTGCCGGCCGGGAGGGGATGCCGCACGCAACTCATTGCTCGAGGCCGACCGCGTATTCGCGCGGCAGTCGCAGATCCACCGGCTGGACGCCTGGCTCGACGCGGTGGGAGACAGCGGCGTCGTTCTGCGCTTGAACGGGGCCGCGACACGGGGGCCGGCCGGGGTGCAAGACCGGCTGGCGCCTCTTTTCGCGGACTCGACCTACACGCTCACCTGGGAGCCGCTGTACGCCGACGTGTCGGCCTCGGGCGAGCTGGGGTATACGGTGGGGCTGTCGCAAAGTGGCCACCGCGGCCCGTCCGGACAGCCGGAGGTCAACGCGGCCAAGTACGTCACGGTGTGGCGGAAACGCGCAGATGGAACCTGGAGGGTCGCGCTGCAGGCGGAGGTTGGGGGGCAGTAGGCGGATGGGCGGATGAGCGAATGAGCGGAAAGGACGGTCGTGGAAGTTCAGGTGTTCGGGTCGAAGAAGAGCGCCGACGTGCGTAAGGCCCTGCGCTTCTTCGCGGAGCGGCGGATCAAGACGCATTTCATGGATTTCGCGGAGCGGAGTCCGTCCCCCGGCGAACTCAAACGCTTCGGGCAGAAGTTCGGCGTCCGGAACCTGGTGGACCGCGAATCGAAGCGGTTCGTGGAGCTTGGGCTGGCGCATGCAATGCTCTCGGATGACCGGTGGATCGAGAAGCTGTGCGACGAGCCGATGGCGCTCCGGCAGCCGCTGGTGCGTTGCCAGCACAAGCTGACCGTCGGCCTCGCCGAGGAGGAGTGGTTGGGGTGGATAGCGTGACACTGGAAGGCCGCGTGGTGCGGCTCGAGCCGCTCACCCTGGGCCATGTCGAGGCGCTCGCCGCGGTCGGGCTCGACCCGGACCTGTGGCGGTGGACCAACGCGCTCGTGCGCACGGCCGACGACATGCGCCGGTACGTGGAGACGGCGCTCCAGTGGCAGAAGGACGGCACCGCCCTGCCCTTCGCGACCGTGCTTCGGTCGGAGAACCGGGTGATCGGCAGCACGCGGTTCGGGAACATGGACGCCGCGAACCGGCGGGCGGAGATCGGCTGGACGTGGATCGGGCGGCCGTGGCAACGGTCGGCGGTGAACTCGGAGGCCAAGTACCTCATGCTGCGGCACGCGTTCGAGATCATGAACTGCATTCGCGTGGAGCTCAAGACCGACGTGCTGAATGCGCAGTCCCGCGCCGCGATCGAGCGGATTGGCGGGAAAGAAGAAGGGACTCTCCGGAGCCACATGATCACGGAGAGCGGCCGAGTGCGCGATACGGTCTATTACAGCATCATCGAGTCGGAGTGGCCGGCGGTGAAACGGGAGCTGGAGGCAGGGTGGTAAGATGGATGGTGGCAGTCCTGGCGCTCGCGGCGCTCCCGGGGCCCGCGAGCGCGCAACGGGGGATCACTCTCCTGTGGACGCCGGCGCGCCCGATCCAGGGCTCGCTGGTGCGTCTCGTGGCGGTCGCGGATTCGGGCGCGACCGATTCGATTCTCGCGATTCGGGGTGACCTGGCCGGCGAGCCACTGCATTTCGAGCGAGCGGGAACCCGGCGCCTGGTGGCATATGGCGGCGTGCCGGCCGACTGGCAGGCCAACCTCAAGTTTCCGCTCGTGGTCCAGTACGCGACCCATGTGGACACCATCCGTTTCGAGATGCCAGTGTACCGGGCGGTGTTCGGCAGTGAACGCCTCTCGGTCGCGCCGGAATTCACCGAAAAGCCGGACTCCGCCCTGCAGGCCAGGATCGACCACGAGTCCAGGCAAATCGCCGTGGCCTGGAGTCGCGCGCACCAGACGCCCCGGCTCTGGCAGGGCCGGTTTGCCAGGCCACGCACGGGCCGCATTACCAGTCCGTTCGGCACCGGGCGGGAGTTCAATGGTATCGTCCAGAACCGGCACCTCGGCCTCGACTTCGATGGAAGCGTGGGCGATTCGATCACCGCGTCCAGCGACGGCATCGTGGTGCTGGTGGGCGACTTCTACTACTCCGGGCGCTGCGTGTTCGTGGACCACGGCGCCGGGTTCTCGACGGCCTACCTGCACATGAGCGAGGTGCTGGTGGCGGCGGGGGACACGGTGAAGCAAGGACAGCTGATCGGCCGGGTGGGGGCTACGGGACGCGTGACCGGGCCACATCTTCATTGGATCGCGAAGTACGGAAGGATCTCGGTAAACCCGATGAGCCTTTTGCGCCTGGAGATCAAGTGATTCGTCGAATCGCGGGCCTGCTGGCCCTTGGCCTGATCCCGTCCGCGGCGCTGGCCCAGCGCCCGGACATCATCTACCCGCCCGGCGAGCAGTCGAGCCGGAACGTGAAGCTGGTATTCCACCAGCCGCTGGTGGGATCGTCGGATCTCCGGATCGAGCAGGATCTTTCGCGGCCCTATGTCTACCAGTCACACGGCCGCCCGGCCGGCTTTCACATCCTGAACATCAAGGATCCGTCACGCGCGTTCATCATGTATTCGTGGGAGATTGACAACCCCGAGCTGCACACGGGCGGCGCCGGCGGCGGGATGATCTTCAAGACCAAGGGCCGGAACTATTATATCCAGTCGGTGCAGTTCCGCGGCACGGGCCCAGACAACGACCTGGTGGCGATCGTCTTCGACGTGACCGGGCTCCCCGACACGACAAAGGTCCGCGAAGTGGCCCGGATCCAGAACGCCGAGTATCGGGGCGGGTCCCACGAGTCATTCACCTACAAGCACTCCGACGGGCGCGCGATCTTCATGACGACGGTCGGCACTCCGCCCAAGTACGGCCGTTTCGCGAACATGTACGACCTCGACAAGCTGATCGCGGGTGATTCGAAGCAGGGGCTCATCGGCCCGGTCCCGGTCCCGGAGGACACCCGGATGACGTACAACACGTTCGAGGGATACCACGACATGTACGCGGCGTACGATCCCGCCGCGAAACAGGACAAGTTCTACGGCGCCGGCTGGGCGGGCTACTTCGCGTACAATATCACCAAGCCGGAAGAGCCCAGACTCATCGCGACCATCACCGGGGTCTCGGGCGTGGACCTGGCACACACGTTCATGGTGGACCCCACGGGCCGGTATGCGGTGACTGAGACGGAAACCCAGTACCAGCCGATCCGGATATTCGATCTCAAGCCGGCGCTGGACGGCACCGTGAAGAACATCTCGCGGCCCATCGGCGCGTGGAGCCCCAACTGGAAGAACCTGGTCCACCAGGTGGAGATCCGCTGGCCCTACGTGTTCGCGGCGAGCTACGCGGACGGGCTCCACGTGTTCAACATGATGGACCCGACCAACCCTTACACCGTTGGGTTCTGGGACACCTACGACAAGCCGACACTCGACAGCGTGGTGGGCAACACGGCGTATCCGGGCGCCAACATGGTGTACGTCGGCTCCTTCGGCGTAGATATCCGGAACGCCGATGGACTCATCGTGACCAGCGATATGCGGACCGGCACCTGGGGATTCCGGATGGACGGGTTCAGCGGCTGGAACGGCCGCCAGTGGGGCGTGCCGAACATTTCGTCGGTGCAGGACTGGGACAACGGCCCCGATGGGGCCCCGAAAGTGAGCAAGGTGAGTTAGGCGGATGAGCGGATGGGCGGATGGGCGGTCGGTCAGACGACACAAACGAAACCAAGGAGACCAGACATGATTCGGAACCAGATGGTAGTCGCTGCGGCGCTGCTCCTCACGACGTCCGTCGCGACAGCGCAATGGGCGCCGGGGAAACAGGGGAGCACCAACATGACGGTCGTGTCGCACCTGCCCCTGGGCGGTGCGGAGCCGCAGTGGCCGGCCGCGACCAACACGAACCCGGCCGCGGCGGCGGCAGCCGCCGCCCGCGCGGGCACCACGCCGATCAACGAGGCGGTGCGTAACCTGGGCAGCAAGACGGCCGACGTCACGATGGAGCAGGAACTCTCCCGCCCCTACGTGTACGTGTGCCACCGGTTCGCGCCAACCGGGTTCTGGATCATCAGCATCAAGGACCCGTCCAAGCCGCAAATCATCTACGACTGGAACATCGACAACCCGGAGCTGCACCGCGGCTCGGGCGCGCTGGGCCCGATGTACGTGAAGAGCAAGGGCCGGTACTACTTCATCCAGAGCTTCCAGTTCGGCGACGGCGGTCCTGACCGCGACCTGGGCGCGATCGTGTTCGACGTCACCGGCCTGCCCGACGTATCCAAGATCAAGGAAGTCGCCCGGATTCGTGAGCCCAATTTCCCCGGCGGTTTCCACGAGAACTTCACCTACAAGCATTCCAACGGCTCCGCCCTCATGTTCACCACGGTGTCGGGCGGCGCGTTTGCCCACGTGTACGACATGGACAAGGTCGTCGCGACCGGGGGCAAGGAAGGCCTGGTCGGGAAGGTCCCCGTTCCGGTTGACCCGAACGCGGGCGTCCCGGGGCGCGGCTATCACGACATGTACGTGGCATTCGACCCCGCCACCCAGACGGACCGGTTCTACGGCGCCGGTGCGGGCGGCTACTACGTCTACGACGTGACCGACCTCAATCAGCCCAAGCTGCTCACATCCATGCAGCACCAGAGCGTCCGCGGCGGGCACACGTTCGTGGTGGACCCGACCGGCCGCTACGCCGTCACCGAGACCGAGTACCGCTATTCGCCCCTGCTGATGTGGGACCTCAAGCCGGGGCTCGACGGCACGGCGAAGACCATCACGCGTCCGGTGGGCGCGTGGACGGCCAACTGGAAGAACTACTCGCACAACATGGAAGTCCGCTGGCCCTACGTGTTCGTCGGTGCGTACGACGACGGCATGCACGTCTTCAACATGATGGACCCGACCAACCCCTACACCGTCGGCTTCTATGACACCCACGACGGGCCCGATGCCAAGTCCACCCAGGAACAGGCGTTCGGCGTGTGGAGCCCGCAGATCCGGAACGCCGACGGCCTGATCGTCGCGACGGACTTCATCACCGGGTTCTGGGCGTTCAAGATGGAAGGCTTCAGCGGCTGGAACGGGCACCAGTGGGGCATGCCCAACATTTCGTCGGTCCAGGATTGGGACAACGGACCGGATGGATTGAAGAAGGCGCAAAGGATTAGTCGGAGATAGTGAACGCATAACGGCATAACGGCATAACGGCATCCCCACGCCGTCATGCCGTTATGCAGCGGAGGGCACATGAACAGCCTGGCACGCCGTGATTTCGTTGGCCGAGTCCTCGGAGGCGTGGCCGCCGCCACGGTTGCTCCGTCTGCCATAGCCCGCGCGTCAGAACGCTGGCGCGAGCCGTTGCCGTCGCTCACCGCTCCCGACGACGAGGCCTACTGGAAGATGGTCCGGGACCAGTTCCCGATCCGGCCCGGTTACACCTTCCTGAACGCCGCCAACCTGGCTCCGTCCCCCTACGCGGTCAGCGACACCGTCGCGGACCTCACCCGGGAGATCGACCGGGAGATGTCGCAGCAGAACCGGAGCAGGTTCCCCGCCCTGAGGGAGGCGGCCCGGACCGGTCTGGCCGAGTTCCTGGGCGCCGAGGCGGACGAGATAGCGATCACCCGCAACACCAGCGAGAGCAACAACACGGTCCTCAACGGGCTCACGCTCGGCCGGGGCGACGAGGTGGTCATCTGGGACCAGAACCACCCGACGAACAACGTCGCCTGGGACGTGCGCGCGGAGCGCTATGGGTTCACCGTGATCAAGGTGAAGACGCCGCCGCCGCCGACCACGGCGGCCGCCCTCGCCGCACCGTTCCTCGCGGCCGTCACGCCGCGAACCCGGGTCCTCGCCGTCACCCACGTCTCCAGCTCGTCCGGCGTGGGCCTGCCGGTCAAGGAACTCTGCGCCGCCGCACGGCAGCGCGGCGTCCTGACCCTCGTGGACGGCGCGCAGACCTTCGGCTCCCAGTCCGTGAACCTGCACGACATGGGCTGTGACTTCTACACGGGGAGCGCGCACAAGTGGTTCATGGGCCCGCGCGAGACCGGCGTGCTCTACGTCCGGAAGGAACGCGCGGCCTCTCTCTGGGCCAGCGTGGTCGGCGTGGGGTGGGACGGGGCCAAGGACCGCGGGGCGCGGAAGTTCGAGTCGCTCGGCCAGCGCGACGACGGCGCGGTCTCGGCGGTGGGGCGGACGGTGGAGTTTCACAACGCCATCGGGCGGGACCGGATTGACGCGCGGGTGCGGGCCCTGGCGGCCCACCTCAAGACGCGGCTCAAGGAAAAGGTGCCGGGCGTCCAGTTTCACACGCCGGTGGACGCAACGCTTTCCGGCGGCATCGTGATATTCACCCAGCCCAACCTGGATCCCGGCCCCGCGGCGACCGCGCTGTATGAGAAGCACCAGATCACGTGCGCGACCACGGGCGGCGAATTCCGCGGCCTCCGGTTTGCCCCGCACATCTACGTGTCTCTCCAGGAACTCGACAGAGCGGCTGATGCGGTGGCAACTCTGGTCTGAGCGCCGAGAGGCAGGACGCCGGACGCTTCTGACCCGAGGCGCTCGACCGAGAAAGGAAGCGGCCGTGCGCCTCGGGTCTTTTCGCGTCCTTCGCCCTGCCCCCTCGGCGCTCAGACCTGCCTGGTTCTACCTGACTGGGTTCTTCAGAACCCCTACCCCACTCACTTCGATCTCCACCGTGTCGCCGGGCGCCAGCGGCCCGACGCCGTCCGGCGTGCCCGTCGCGATCAGGTCCCCCGGTTCCAGCGTCATGATCCTGGAGATGTAGGACACCAGGTACACGAGGCCAAAGACCATCTCCGAGGCCTTCGCATGCTGGCGTTCCTTCCCGTTCACCCGCGCCATGACCTCGATATCGCCGTACTTCGCCGGCAACGGCACGACGCGCGGGCCCATGGGGCAGAACGTGTCAAAACCTTTCGCGCGGGTCCACTGGCCGTCCGCCTTCTGGAGATCGCGAGCCGTGACATCGTTGACGCAGGTGATGCCGGCGATCCCCGCGATGGCCTCGCTCTCGCTGACATTCCGCAGCCGCTTGCCGATCACGATGCCGATCTCGGCCTCGTGTTCGACCTGGTTCGAGTCCGGCGGCAGGATGATGGTATCGCCATCCGCGATCACGGCGGATGGTGGCTTGAGAAACAACAGCGGCTTGTCCGGCACGTCGTTGCCGAGTTCCTTGGCGTGGGCAGCGTAGTTCCGGCCGACACAAACGATCTTTCCGGGACGATTCACTTCTTTCCCTCCTTTTCCCGTTCGTGGATTTCGGGCATCACCGACACGAGCACCTTCCACACATTGTCGGCGAGGATCCGGTGGCCTGCCGGCGTCGGATGAATGCCATCGACCTGGTTGAGCTCGGGATGCCCCCCAACCCCCTCCAGCAGGAACGGGATCAGCGCCGCCTTGTTGTCGCGAGCGAGGTCCACGAACATCCGCCGGAATTCCTCTGTGTAGGGGCGGCCCAGGTTGGGCGGCGCCTGCATGCCGGCCACGACGATCTGCACCTGCGGATACTTTGCCCGCGTGCGACTGATGATTTCCTGGAGGTTTTCTTTCGCCGCCTTGAGTTCGAGCCCGCGCAGGGCATCGTTGGCCCCCAACTCAAGCACCAGGACGGCCACCGGCTGGCCCAGCAGCCATTCGATGCGACGGAGCCCGGCCGCGGACGTCTCGCCGGACACGCCGGCGTTCACCACTTCGACGGCGAGGCCGAGGGAGTCAAAGCGGTTGTGGAGGAGGGCCGGGTAGGCCTCGTCGGGATCAACTCCGAGCCCCGCCGTAAGTGACGTACCAAAGAACAGGATCCTCGCATGTTCCGGGGCGGACGGGACGATCGAGACGGTCGAGTCCGCACGCACCTGACTCACCTCGCGTCTGCCACAAGCCGTGAGAACACACAAGAGAAGCGCCGTCAGTATCTTTGTCGTCATGCTGACAAGCTATCGCTCATTCCTCGCGCTCGGGGTCGTGGCGGCAACATCGGCCTGCGGGTTGTTCGACGGCGGCAGTGACACGCCGCGTCCCATCGTCTACACCGCCCTGCACAACACCAGGGAAGACGTCCAGATCCATGTTTCCGACGACCTGGGCCACCATCCCAAGAAGATTACCGACACGCCCGGCGAAAAGGCCCAGCCCGCCTGGTCACCGGACGGGGCCAAGATCGCGTTCTCCTGGGAGACGGAGTCCCAGATTCTCATCTATACCATGAACGCGGACGGCTCCACCCCGGTGCAAATCACGCCCAAACTGACGTCCCCGAACGTCGCCCTCTACGATTCGCCGGCCTGGGCGCCGAGTGGCACGCAGTTGGCGTATGGCGTGGTGGACGGGGGCCCGATCCGGATCATCAATATCGACGGCTCCGGCCTCCGTCAGCTCACGCCGGCCAACATCTCGGCGGACGACCCGGCGTGGTCGCCGAACGGCCAGAAGATCGCGTTCTGGGGCGTGGTCACAGCTGCCACGACTCCCAGCGCGGACATCTACGTGATCAATGCGGACGGCACCGGGCTGGTCAACCTGACCAATTCGGTCGCCACGGAAACAGACCCCTCCTGGTCGCCCGACGGCACCAAGATCGCGTACGACGCGGACGGCGGGACCAGCGGGCTCAAGATCTTCGTGATGGATGCCAGTGGCGCGAATCCGCGCATGGTGGCCCAGCACGCTGCCGGGCAGACGTTCGCGCATCCCCGCTGGTCTCCGGACGGCGCTCATCTCGTGTTCGGTTCCGCGGACGGGATCTGGACAGTGAACCTCGACGGCACCAACCTCCGGCTCATCATCACCGATCGCCTGGCCACGGACCCGGACTGGCACTAGCGGATGCTGATTGTCGCGGAGAATCTCGAACAGACCTACCTGAGCGCGGGCAAGCCGCTCACTGTTCTTCGAGACGTCAATCTCTCCATCGCGCCGCAGGAGTTCGTCGCCATTGTCGGTCCGTCGGGGAGCGGCAAGACCACGCTGCTCGGCCTCCTCGCGGGGCTCGACGTGCCGTCCCGCGGATCCGTGCGGATTGATGGGCTGAGCCTGGGCGACCTCACCGAGGACCAGCGGGCGCGGCTCCGCGCCGAGAAGGTCGGGTTCGTCTTCCAGACATTCCAGCTGATCCCGACGCTCACGGCGCTCGAGAACGTCCTCGTTCCCATCGAGCTCCGTGGCAATGGCGCAGGGCGCACGGCGCACGGGAAGGCCACCGAGATGCTCGAGCGGGTCGGCCTGGGCGACCGGGTGCATCACTACCCGGCCCAGCTGTCGGGCGGCGAACAGCAGCGGGTGGGGCTGGCGCGGGCGTTTACCAGCGAGCCCAAGATTCTCCTCGCGGACGAGCCCACCGGAAGTCTCGACACGGAGACGGGGAAAACGGTGATCGCGTTGCTCGAGCAGCTGAATCGCGACGCGCAGACCACCCTCGTCCTGGTGACGCACGACGGGGCCCTCGCTTCCCGCGCCCGCCGAGTCATCCGGCTCGAGGGCGGGAAGATCGTGTCCGACTCGACGACCTAGTGGCGCCTTTTTCGCTGGTCATGGCCTGGCGCGAAAGCTGGCGCAGCCGGCGGCGACTGGCGCTCTACATGAGCGCCGTGAGCCTGGGCGTGGCGGCGCTGGTCGCCATCAACTCATTCAGCGCCAACGTGGCCGCGTCGGTGAAGGGCCAGGCCAAGGGCCTGCTCGGCGCAGACGTCGAGATCAGGAGCCGCGGCAAATGGACCAAGCCGATGGCCGCCCTGCTCGATTCCCTTTCGGGCTCCGGCGTCCCGATTTCGCGCGTGACCAGCTTCGCGTCGATGGTCCTGTCCCCCCGCACCGGGCTCACCCGGCTCGTCGAGGTGCGGGCGGTGACCGGCGGGTTCCCGTTCTATGGCAGCATCGACACCGACCCACCCCTTTTGTGGGGCGGCCTCCAGGCGCGGCGGGGAATCCTGGTGGACCCCGCAGTCCTGATCCAGCTCAACGCGCTGGTCGGCGACACGCTGACCATCGGAGACGCGCGCTTCCCGGTGTCGGGCGTCATCACCAGCGCGCCGGGCGACATCGGGATCCGGACAGCCGTGGGGCCGCGGGTGTTCATGCCGGGCCAGTACCTGGACGAAACCAACCTGCTCCGTTTCGGGAGCCGCGCGCAGTACCGCGCGTATCTCCGGATGCCGGATGACAAGAGCACCCAGCGGTTCCTGAACCGGCACAACCGCCTGTTCCGCGCGAACAACGCGAGTTACGGCACGGCGGACGACCAGGAGGAACAGGTCTCCAGAATACTGGACCAGCTCGCGCGCTACCTCGGGCTCGTGGGCCTGATCGCGCTCCTCCTGGGCGGGATCGGCGTGGCCAGCGCGGTGCACGTGTTCGTAAAGGAGAAGCTCGACACCGCCGCACTCCTGCGCTGCCTCGGCGCCAAACAGCGAACAGTCATTTCGATTTACCTGATCCAGGCCATGGCGCTGGGACTGCTCGGCGCGGTGGCCGGCGTGGTGCTTGGCGTTATCGTGCAGGCCACGCTTCCCCGCGTCGTACGGGACTTCCTCCCGCTGGACGTCGCGATCTCGATCGACTGGACCTCGGTGTTTGCCGGGCTGGCCATTGGCGCGGGAACGGCGGCGATCTTCGCGCTGCTGCCGCTCCTCGCACTCCGCGATGTCACGCCGCTCCGCGCGATCCGCCACGAGTTCGAGACCCAGCGCCGCCGGTTCGACCCCTGGCGGGCCGGCGCCTGGGCAGTGCTCGGCGGCGCCGTGGTGCTCCTCTCGGTGTGGCAGGCCCCTCAGCGCTTCATCGGGTACTGGTTTGCCGCCGCCGTCGCGGGGACGACGTTCATCCTGTGGCTCACCGCCATCGGCCTCATGCGCGGCACCCGCCGGTTTTTCCCGGCGCGGGCGAGCTACGTCGTTCGCCAGGGCATCGCCAACCTGTTCCGGCCGCAGAACCAGACCGTCGCGGTCGTCCTGGCCATCGGCTTCGGCGTGTTCCTCATCGCCACCATCTACGTCGTCCAGAAGAACCTCGTCTCGCAGTTCTCGTTCGACACCCGGAGCGACCGGCCCAACCTCGCCTTGTTCGATATCCAGACCGACCAGAAGGACAGCGTCTTCCGCATGCTCGCCGCCCGCGGTATCGCCGGCGCCAACCTGGTGCCGATCGTGCCCGGCCGCATTTCGCGGATCAACGGGGTCCGGATCGACTCCCTGAAACGGGACTCGACCGGGAGGCTCCCCGCGAGGTGGGCAACGCGGCGCGAGTACCGGAACAGCTACCGGGATGCCTTGGTGGGTGGAGAGGAACTGGTGGCGGGTAAATGGTGGGGCGGAACGGGCGGGCGGGACGGGCAAGGCGGGCTGCGGGATACATCGCCCGTCCAGCCCGCCCCGCCCGTCCAGCCCGCCCCGCCCGCCCCGCCCGCCCCGCCCGCCCCGCCCCTTCCGGCAATCTCAATGGAGCAGGATCTGGCAACGGAACTCGGCGTTGGCCTGGGAGACCAGATGACGTGGGACGTGCAGGGCGTGATGATCGAGACCCGGATTACCAGCATCCGCAAAGTGATCTGGGCGCAATTCCAGCCCAACTTCTTCGTCGTATTCGAGCCCGGCGTGCTCGAGAAGGCGCCGCAGACACTGGTGACCCTCACGCGGGTCCCGGATGCCACCAGGCGGGCCGAGCTCCAGCGCGATCTCGTCATGGCGTACCCCAACATCTCGGCGCTCGACCTCACGCTGGTCCAGCAGGCGCTCGACGGGATTATCTCCAAGGTGACGCTCGCGATCCGGTTCATGGCCCTCTTCAGCATCGCGAGCGGACTGATCATCCTGGTCGGCGCGCTGGCCACGAGCCGGTTCCAGCGGGTCCGCGAGGCGGTTCTGCTCAAGACACTCGGCGCGGGCGCCCGGCAGATCCGGCAGATCCTCCTGACCGAGTATTTCGCCTGGGGCTCCCTCGCCGCCCTGACCGGCGTCCTGCTGGCGGGCGTCGCCGGGTGGGCGCTGACCCGGTTTCTCTTCGAGGTTCCCTTCGCCCTGCCCACGGCCCAGCTCGCCGGGGTGTGGCTGGGCGTGTGCGCCCTGACCACCACCCTGGGATTCCTGAACTCGGGCGAGGTTCTCCGGAAGACACCGCTCGCCGTGTTGCGGGAGATGAGCGAGTAGCATGGCCTCGAAACCGCTCGTGGTGTTCATGCGGGGCGTGAACGTGGGCAAGAACAAGCGGTTCAAGCCCGCCGAGCTGACCCGGGATCTCGCCCGTTTCGACGTGGTGAACATCGGCGCGGCTGGCACGTTCGTCATCAGGGCGGCACCCAGCGAAGCTGCCATTCGCGCGGCCATCACCAAGTGGATGCCGTTCGATGTCGAGATGATGATCGCGCCCGGCCCCGACGTTACGGCGCTCGAATTCCCCGAGCACCGTGAGAAGGGAGACCTGCGGCCGTTCGTGAGCGTGCTCGCCGGGCGCCCGCCCAAGTCTCCGGCCATGCCGCTGGCCGTCCCAGGGGGTGCATGGCAGGTCAAGTTTCTCGCGGTCACCGGCCAGTTCGCCCTGTCCCTCTGGCGCAGAGCGGAGGCCGGTGCCGTCTATTATCCCAACGGTGTTTTCGAGAAGCATTTCGGGGTGAGCGCCACGACGAGGGACTGGAAGACGATCGAGAAGATTCAGGCGCTGCTGGATCGGCCGGAGTGACATGTTCATCCTGATCGGCGCCCTCACATCCTTCAACCTCCTCATCGTGTTGTATGAGGAACCCCCGCTGCGGAGCCTGTTCGACCAGGAATACGAGGACTACCGCCGCACTGTGCGGCGGTGGTGACCACGCTAGATACCGACCCGGTATCGCGTGGCAATCGTCTGTCTCGGCCTCTTTGTCGTGGCCAGTGCGGCGTTCAGCCTCTTCTCCCTCACTCGGCTTGACCCCGCCACCGGCCAGCCCGCCCGAGCGGTCCTCGGCGCGATCGTCGCCGCCTTCGTCGGGGTCAGCCTGATAGTCGGGGGCTACCGGGGCCGAGCGCCAGTCTGGTTGAGCAATCTCTTTATCGGAGGCCCCGACCCGGATTAGATTCCCGCCACCACCTTCAACTGAGGGGACGCATGTCCAAGAGCGAAGAGCAGAAGCTGGCCGCCCTGATCAAGAAGAACATGGCCAAGGCGGCCGCCAAGCCGAAAGCCGACACCCTGCGCAAACAGTTCGATACCACACTCCGCCCGGACCCCAACACGGACGATGACCTGGAACGCCGGGACTTCTTCTCGGAAATGAAGAAGCGGGAGTTCTAGCGCTCCGGACACCCGCCTTGCGCCTCCGGGCCTCGCCCTTCCACGTTAGGCGAGATCTTTCCCTTTCCGGAGGTTTCAGCATGCGACTCTCTCTGGTTTGCTTTTCGCTCGCGCTCTTCGCGGCGCCTCTCCCCGCCCAGGCGCCCGGCAAGTTCCCGCCCGATTCGCTGATCAACGTCAAGGTGATCCCGAAGGGCACGCCGGTCGTCCAGGTCGTCGGCATGATGCGGAACTTCACCGGCGGACTGGGTGTGCGGTGCCAGTTCTGTCACGTGGGCGAAGAGGGCATGCCACTCGGCCAGTTCGATTTCGCGAAGGACGAAAAGAAGACCAAGCTGGTCGCCCGGCAGATGATGCGGATGGTGGAGGAGATCAACAAGCGGCTGGACACGATCCCCGGCCGGGCGGCGCAGGGCCTCCAGGTATCCTGCTCCACGTGCCATCGAGGGGTCAACAAGCCGACACCGCTGTTCCAGGTCGTCGCCGAGGCGACGGTCGCAGCAGGCGCCGATTCTGCGATCCGCGCGTACAAGGCGCTCCGCGAACGGTTTTACGGCCGCGATGCGTACGATTTTGGCGAGGGGTCGCTCAACGCCGCGGCGTTCCGCGTGGCGCGGGCGAACAAGGTGGATGACGCGCTCGCCCTGCTCAAGCTCAATGAGGAACAGTTTCCCAACTCATCGGGCATGTACGTCTTTCGGGGGAACATCGTCCTCCTGCGGGGCGACACGACGAGTGCCGCGACTGCGTACCGCGAAGCGATCCGGCGAGACTCGACCAACAACGAAGCGCGGGGGCGTCTGCGGGATATCGGCCGGGCGCAGGAATAGGGCAACTGAAGGGGACTCCGCTCATGCACATCACGTCCGTTCCATTCATGACCACGGATTGGTCATCGGTCCCCGAGGTGTCCCATTCCGGCGAGACCGGTACCGCGTACTGGCGCACCATAGAGATCGGGAACATCCGCGTCCGGATCGTGCGATACTCGCCCGGCTACCACGCGGATCATTGGTGCAAGCGCGGCCACGTGGTGTTCTGTCTCGAGGGTGAGCTGGAAACTGAGCTGGAGGACGGCAGCGTGCACCGGCTGACGCCCGGCATGAGCTACCAGGTGGCCAACGACGCGGCGCCGCACCGGTCCCGGACAACCCCGGGGGCCATGTTGTTCATCGTGGACTAGGATGACGAGCGAGGAGTTTCGGAAACTCGCCCTGAGCCTGCCTGCGGCATCCGAAGGGGCGCACATGGGGCATCCCGACTTTCGGGTGGCCGGGAAGATCTTCGCCACGCTGGCATACCCCAAGCGCGGGTGGGGCACGATCATGCTTACGCGAGACGAGCAGGAGCATTTCGTCCGTGCCCAACCCGCCGCGTTTTTGCCCGTCAAGGGCGGCTGGGGTGAAAAAGGCGCGACGAATGTTCAGTTGCGCACGGCGACAAAGGGAATCGTTTGTGAAGCGCTGACGTTTGCATGGCAGAAACGCGCGCCCAGGCGCCTGACCAGGAAATGAACAAGCTGCGGGTCGGCATCTTCATCTTCGACGACGTCGAGGTCCTCGACTTCGCCGGCCCCTACGAAGTCTTCTCCCGCGCCCGCCTCACACCCGGGCTTGAGTCCCGCCGGTCCGACGAGACGGCGCCGTTTCGCGTGTTCACCGTCGCCGCGAAGGCCGAAACCATTACTGCTACAGGCGGGCTTCGGGTCGTCCCCGACTATGGCTTTGCCACCACGTCTCCCATAGACCTGCTCGTCGTCCCTGGCGGGTTCGGAACGCGGCGACTGCTTGAGGACTTCGCCGCGCTCGACTGGATTCGCGGCAGTGCGGCTGGCGCGCGACAGGTCACGTCGGTGTGCACCGGCGCCCTCCTCCTGGCAAAAGCCGGATTGCTCGCGGGCCGGCGGGCGACGACCCACTGGGGGTCGTTGGACCTGCTGGCGAGCTTGGACCCGACCATCCAGGTAGAACGAATCCGCCGCGTCGTTGAGGACGGGATCGTGACCTCGGCCGGGGTCTCGGCGGGCATTGATATGGCGCTGCTGATGGTGGAGCGGCTCTGCGGGGCCGAGGTGGCAAACGAAACGGCGCGGTACATCGAGTACCAGCGCCGCCCGATCGAAGCAGGAGAATCGGTCTAGTCAGCGCCCGGGACGGTTGCCCCCACGCCAACGGTTCTTCCCCGACCACCCCTTGCCGCCACCGCCGCCGAACTGGGCCGGACTGCTTCCCGTCGCCGCCGGCCGGTCTGGCAGCGGCCCCTGCGCCGGCCGCCCGGTCTGCGCCGTGTTGTGCGCCGCTCGCCGCTGTTCCTTCGCTTTCGAGCGCGCACGATCGTCTGCTTTCTGGGCCCGCATTTTCGCCATGCGTTCGGCAATCGGGACCTCGAACTTCGCGGCCGGACGCGCCGCGTAGTCGAAGTCGGGCAGGGTCACGCGGGGCAGCGCCTTGCCGACCGCTCGCTCGATCGTGCGGATTTCCCGTTCTTCTTCCGGCGACACGAACGTGAAGGCCTCGCCGGTGAGCTCCGCGCGACCCGTACGGCCCACCCGGTGGATGTAGTCCTCGGCCACGAGCGGCACGTCGAAGTTGACGACATGCCCCAGCGCCTCGACGTCAATGCCGCGTGCGGCGATGTCCGTGGCGACCAGCACGCGGATCTTGCCGGCCTTGAACCCGGCAAGCGCCTCGGTCCGCTGGCCCTGGGAGCGATTCCCGTGGATCCGCGCGGCGTTGACACCGCGCTTGGTAAGAAACTCCCACAGGCGGTTCGTGCGGTGCTTGGTCCGGGTAAAGACCAGCGCGTCGCGAATGAGGTCCCGCTCGAGGAGCGTCACCAGGAGAAGCGCCTTGAGATCCTGGCGCACCGGGTAGACGGCCTGGCTGATACCGACGGCAGGCGCGGCTTTCCGGGCAAGATTGATCATCGCCGGGTCCTTGAGCAATTCCCGGGTCAGTCCCTGGATCGGCGGCGGCATGGTAGCGCTGAAAAACAGCGTCTGCCGCTTGGTCGGCAGCAGCTTGAGCAACCGGCGGATGTCCGGCAGGAACCCCATGTCGAGCATGCGGTCCGCCTCGTCCAGCACCAGGTGCTCGATGTGGTTGAGCTTGGCGTACGGGCGCCGCAGGTGATCGAGCAGGCGGCCCGGGGTCGCGACGATGACGTCCACGCCCGTCCGGAACGCATGCTCCTGCGGACCCATGCCGACGCCGCCGAAAATGGCGGCCGCGGTGATGGGCGTGTGGGTGGCCAGGGCGTTCAGCTCCTCGAGGATCTGCGCCGCCAGTTCCCGCGTGGGCGTTATGATGAGCGCGCGGGTGGTGCCGCGCGGGCGCGCCAGCAGGTGATGGAGAATCGGGAGCAGGAACGCGGCCGTCTTGCCGCTACCGGTCATGGCGCAGGCCAGCACGTCGCGACCGCCCATGGCGGGTGGAATGGCGTCGGCCTGGATGGGCGTGGGCCGGGCGAAACCGAGTTCCTTGATCCCTGTGAGAAGCGTCGGATGGAGCTTGAGTGAGCCGAAGGGCAATGGATTCTTTGAAAGAGGAAGGATTTACCGTCGGAATGCGGAAGCTATGTCGGGCACATACCTTTCGCTACGACATGAAAGGAGTACTTCCGTGCGACGTTGTATGATCGTTTTGGGCTTGCTGACCGGCGTAGCCACCAGCGCTGAAACCCAGGTGACCACGCCACCGGCGCCTCAGCCGCCCGCGGCGCCCAGGGTGTTCACGCGCGCCGACACGCTCCGCGGCGCATGGACGACACCCGCCCGGGCATGGTGGGATGCCGCCTTCTACGATCTTCACGTGACCCTGAGCCCCGGGGACAGCAGTATCCGCGGGTACAACGCCATTTCCTACCGGGTTCTCAAGCCCGCGCAGGAACTGCAGATCGACCTCATGGTGCCGCTGGACGTGGACAGCATGGTGCAGGACAGAAAGGCGGTCGCGTTCCGCCGGGAAGGCAACGCGTTCTTCGCCACGCTCACCGCGCCACAGCGCGCCGGCGAGCGCAAGACGATCACGGTCTACTACCGCGGCAGGCCGCAGGTGGCCAGGCGGCCGCCCTGGGAGGGCGGGTTCACGTGGGGGCAGGACAGTATCGGCCGGCCCTGGGTCGTGACCACGGACCAGGGGATGGGCGCCAGCGCCTGGTGGCCGAACAAGGACACCCAGGCGGACGAACCCGACAGCCAGCGCGTCGCGATCACTGTTCCCTACCCCATGGTCAACATCTCGAACGGGCGGCTGCGCAGCACCACGCATAACGGTGATGGCACGACCACGTTCGAGTGGTTCGCGGCCAACCCGATCAACAACTACGCGATCGCCGTGGCCGCGGGGAACTACGCGCACTACAGCTCGGTCTACCACGGCGAGAAGGGCGACCTGGCGCTGGACTTCTGGCCGTTGGATTACCACCTGCCGGTGGCGCGGAGCACGTTCCCGCAGGCCATTCCGATGCTGCAGTGCTTTGAGCACTGGTTCGGGCCGTACCCGTGGTACGAGGACGGCTACAAGCTGATCGAGGTGTCCAACAACGGGATGGAGCACCAGAGCGCGATCGCGTACGGCAACCGGTACGCCAATGGGTACCGCGGGCGCGATGCCTCAGGCACCGGGTACGGCATGAACTGGGATTTCATCATCGTGCACGAGAGCGCTCACGAGTGGTTCGGCAACAACATCACGACGAAGGACCTGGCCGACATGTGGGTGCACGAGAGTTTCGCGAACTACGCGGAGAACCTCTACACCGAGTGCCTCTTCGGGAAACAGGCGGGAGCGGACTACGCGATCGGGACCCGGCGCGGCATCCGTAACGACCGGCCGATTGTCGGGGCGTACGGCGTGAACGACCAGGGCTCGGGTGACATGTATCCCAAGGGCGGGAACATGCTGCACACCATCCGGCAGGTCGTGGGCGATGATGAGAAGTGGCGCGGGATCCTGCGCGGCCTGAACCAGACATTCTGGCACCAGGTCGTGATGGGATCACAGATCGAGGACTACATCACCCGGAAATCGGAGAAGGACCTGTCGAAGGTGTTCGAGCAATACCTGCGGACCACGAAGATCCCGGCCCTGGAATACAAGATCGACGGTACGATGCTCTCCTACCGCTGGGCGGACGTGGTGCCGGGATTCAACATGCCGCTCCCGGTCACGTTGTCGAGCACAGGGTACACCGTCATTCGGCCGACCGAAGCGTGGCAGACGGCACGGATCACGCTGGCCAACCCGGCCGACTTCAAGGCGGACGCCAACTACTACGTCATCGTGCGCAACCCAGCGCCGTAGCGCGTGAATCCGCGAATGCCCCTGGCCGGCCTGGCTGCGCTCGTTCTCGCGTGTTCACAGGCGGCGACCACACCGTCCGCCACGTCCATCGACGCCAACCTTCCGGCCCCATGGAAGAAGTTCACAGCGAACTCGGGCGTCGTTGCGACGCTCGAGGGTACGACGGTCGTGGTGCGGAGCACCGCGATTCCCGACCACAAGAGCCCGTATTTCGGTGCGGGTGATGCCCGGTACGAGGCCTACACCGGAACGAACGGCGCGTTCGCCATCAACCCGAACCGCATCGGCACGCAGTCCCTGACGTTCCGGATTCCGGTGGCGCCGACCGCGGCGGCGACGGTGACCGCGACCCCGCTCGGGCCGATCGGTGTGGCGCTCAACGGCGTGCCGTTCTTCAACCAGTACGCCGGCCCCAACCAGCCGCTCACGGGGGAGATCAACTCGTTTGACCAGTACAATGGACACCCGCAAATGAGCAGCATGTATCACTATCACGTCGAGCCGCTCTCGCTGACCGCGCGGCTCGGCCGGGAGGGACTGCTTGGGTTCCTGCTCGACGGCTTTCCGCTCTACGGCCCGCTCGAGAACGGCATTGCGGTGGCCGAGGCGGGCCTCGATGCCCAGCACGGCCACACCCACGCCACAGCGGACTACCCCGCGGGCACCTACCACTATCACGTGACCGCGATCGCGCCGTATATCAACGGAGCCGGGTTTCGTGGTACGCCCGGGACCGTCTCCCAGTAGTGTAGGGGCCATCGTCAACAACTATTCACAAGGGAGGCTCGCCATCAGGTCCGCAACGGCCCCGCTCGTCCTGGCACTCCTCTCCTGCACCGGGGGAGATGTTCGGCGTCCCGTCACGGTGACGCCGGCGCAGTTCACCGGGCTCCGGTGGATCTCCGGCTCATGGCGAGGGACAGGGAGCGGGGTAAAGCCGTTTTTCGAGCGTTATCAGTTCGTGGATGACTCAACTATCGAGATGCACGGCTCTCCGGACTCTGCGTTCGGGACGCCGGGCGACAGCATCCGGATTACGCTCCGCGGCGGTCGGGTTGTTTCGAAGAGCGCGTCCTCGTGGGTCGCTACCTCGATCGACTCGTCTTCCGTGCGGTTCGACCACTCGGAGAGGCCCGGCAACGCCTTCACGTTCCGTCGCGTCTCGCACACCGAATGGACCGCCCACATCGAATGGACGGGCGACAAAGGTGTGCAGACGATCTCATACCAGATGACCCGGGTGCCGTAATAGGGCTGCCTCGCGACCGTTACCGCCCCACACGCCGTCCAACAGGGCAACGACACACAACACGCCGAAGACAACCATTCCCGCATATGTCACGGACACCCGCCGAGCGGGAGCCGTGATCATGTTGGGCTGCCAACCGTGAAGCCCTGATGAACTGACCCTGAAAAAGGGGCTTTACCGCTTCCCGATGATCGCCTTGGGGATCACGACATGCACTCCGACGTTGCCGTCTACCAATTGGGTGATCCGGACGTCGCACGCGATGCTCACCAGCCGATAGGCCTCCATTTTCGGCCACGCCTTGTACTCGGCGATGAAGTTGACCGCCTCCTGGATCGCGATCTGTGTGGCTTTCGTGAGATCCTTGTCCATTCCCATCGCGATGAAATGCGTGGCCGTCTCTCCCCGCGGCCACGCGAGCTTCATGTCCTTCCGCACGATGAGCTGAAGCCGCCCGCGGAGTGATGTCTCGATTGCCGTCTGGTTCACCTCGCCGTCGCCCTGGGCCGCATGGCCGTCGCCCACCAGGAACAGGGCGCCGGGCACGTGGACCGGGATGAACAGCGTGGTCCCGGCCACCAACTCCTTGTTGTCCAGGTTCCCCGCGTGAATGCTGGGCGGGTTGCTGCTCACCCGCCCCGAGTCGCGCGGCGGTGAGACGCCCATGCTGCCGAAGAAGGGCCGCAACGGGATCTCGATGCCGTTCCCGAATGCGCCCACCATGCGGGCGCGATCGAGCCGGATGATCTTGGTCGACGGCTGTTCGCAGTTGGCGCGCAGGAACCCGCTGCAGCCGTTGTAGCCATATGGAATCGCGATGTCGATGCTCAGAATCCGCACTTCGAGCACATCACCCGAGTCGGCGCCTTCCACGTAAACCGGCCCGGTCAGAATGTGCCCGCCCGGACCGCGGTCGGTCACCTGTGCAACGACGTCACGCAGGGACTGTTCGATTTCGCCCGGTGGTATTCCCGCGGCTTCCAGGCGGCTCGGGACGTTGGTCAGCAGGGTCTCGACGTCAATCGTGTCGCCCGAGGCAATGCGGATCGCCGGCGCCTTGCCGGCCCAGTAGTAGCCATAGGCCACGGTGGCCGGCGTCGCAGGCAGACGATGCAAATGTTGCGCAGCGAGCGGCTGCGCGACGAGGGCCAGCAGCAGGGCGGCGAGAGGCTTGCTAGTCATACCCATAACATGCGGCGTGTGGACGTCCTTGCGCCAACCGCCGGGAGGTCCGCAGTTTTTCCCCATGCCCAGCGCAGCCTCCTCTTTCAACGTGGTGCACCATTTCTCCGGGTGTACGTCCGACGTCAAGTCGACGTACACGGCAATCCTCCGCGCGGCCCGGCGCCTGGGCGACGTACGTGAGGAGCCCAAGAAGACATCCATTCACCTCGTGCGGAACTCCGCCTTCGCGGGCATCGCCACCCGGAAGACCGCGCTCATCCTGACGTTCAAGTCCGACGCGGACATCAAGAGCCCGCGAATCTCGAAGCACGAGCAGGCCTCCACCAACCGGTGGCACCTGGAGGTCCGGCTCGAGAAGCCCGCCGAGGTGGACGCGGAAGTCGTGGGCTGGCTCTCGCGAGCGTACCAGCTGTCCGAGTGAGCGAGGCAGTCCGGGAGTTCGGCCAGCGCGATCCGTCGGTCACGTACCACCTTCGGCCCGGCGGATACGCCGTCGTGCGGAACACTGCGGGTGACGTTCTGCTCGGCATCACGCATGAGGGCGTGTTTCTCCCCGGCGGCGGGCAGGACGCGGGCGAAGGCCCCGAACAGGCGGCCGTCCGCGAGGCCTGGGAGGAATGCGGATACCGCGTGCGACTCGGCCCCATGCTTGGTGTCGCTGACGAGCTGGTCTACGTGATCGAGGAATCCCGCCACTGCCGGAAACGCTGCACGTTCTTCATCGCCCACGTTATTGAGCAGGACGCCGCCAAGGCACCGGACCACGAGGTTGCCTGGATGCCCGTCGCAGAAGCACAGAGGCGCCTGAGAGACGGCAGCCAGCGCTGGGCGATCGACCTGGCCTTGCAGGCGACGAGCTAGGGTCGCGCATTTGCTCCGCCAAGGCCTTCCCGCCAACTTCGTACAGTGAGAGAAGCGAGATGATGGTCCGCTCTGCCGCCGCCACCGTCCCCGAGTACCTCGCGGCGCTTGCCATCGAACGCCGCCCCGAGATCGAGCAGGTCCGCACGGTCGTCCTGCGAAACCTGCCCACAGGCTACAAGGAGGTGGTGAGCAGCCAGTTCATCGCCTACGTGATTCCGCTCGAACGCTATCCCAACACCTACAATGGTCAGCCGCTCTACTATGCCGCTCTCGGCGTGCACAAGAGCTACAACACGCTCTACCTCATGGGCGCGTACGGCGACCCCGGCCAGCGGGCCAAGCTCGAGGCCGGGTTCAAGAAGTCGGGCAAGAAAATGGACATGGGCAAGTCCTGCTTGCACTTCAAATCAGCCGCGGACCTGCCACTCGACACGATCGGCGAATTGATCGCCGCAATTCCATCGGAGAAATGGATCGCCATGTACGAAGAGAGCCGGAAGATTCACACGAAACGGAAACCGGCGAAGACCAAGCCCAAATCCAAGACCAAGGCCAGCAAGTGAAGCGAGTCGCGGCCCTGCTCCTCGTGGTAGCCACGACAGCCAAGGCGCAAAACGCGGACCCGCTCATGCCGTCCGAATTCCCTGGCACCACCGGTAATCCATCCCTGGTGACAGACCGGTTCGTGCTGGGCTTCATGGCATCCCTGGTGGTCCCGCCAACCGCCGAGGAGATGGCGGAGGAATTGAACAAACCGCAGGTCACACCCGACACGCAGCCGGGCTTCGGGCCACCGGCGTGATCGGCGAGAGCCCGACCCGCGCATTGTTCGTGACCGGTCGCGTGGCCATCCTGGCGTGGGTGGACGGCGACGCGCCGGCATGTTTTGCGGGTGTGAAGGACTACCTGCGGTCAGTGCAGTTTCGGCAGTAGGTGCCGTGACTGCGTCGCCCGCCGAGCCGTTCAGCGTGGTGAAGTGGTACCTCGATTGCACGGATCCGGACGGCCGCTCCGCGATCTGTTACTGGGTATCCGTCGCGTGGCGCGGCTTCGCGCTCACCTGGCACAGCGTGGACCTCTACGAACCCGGCTCACCACCCCACCGCGCAAGCCTCACGTCCGTCCCACCACCCACTCTCGCAGACGGAAGGATCACCTGGTCCTCCCCTGTTCTCCGTTGCATGGCCACCGTCGAGCCCAGGAACCCTCCCCTGTCGGCCGTTCTTTTTCAGGATGACACCGGCCATGTGCACTGGCACTGCGACGCGCCCATCGGCCTCGCGTCCATCGCGGTGGCCGGTCATGCGCCCGTCTGCGGCAGCGGATACGCCGAGCACCTCGAGATGACCGTGGCCCCATGGCACCTGCCGATAACCGAGCTGCGGTGGGGCCGGTGGGGGGATGCCGACACGTCGCGATCGCTGGTCTGGATTGATTGGCGGGGAAAGACCAACCGCGCGTGGGCTTTTCTCGACGGACACGAACAGGACGAGATACACGTGAGCGACACGACCGTCTCGGTGGGAGACACCACGCTCACGCTCGAACGACACCAGACGCTCGTACATCGCGGGCTTTCGGACCTGTTGGATCCCATCCCCGCCCTCCGCGCCGTGCTCCCGGCGTCGCTCCTCAAGGTCAGTGAAACAAAGTGGCGGGGGACCGGCACACTGAGCCGTCCGGGAAGCGCTCCGGTCACCGCGCCGGCCGTCTACGAAATGGTTCGCCTCGGATGATCGCGCGTATCGCCTACGCCCTGGTGTTCGTGGTCCTGCTTCCCCTGCTGCTGACACTCTGGGCCGCGCGGCTGGACACGCTGGTGCGTCTCCCGGCCTACGGAACTCCAGCAATGGGCCTCGGGTTGGCGATCGCCGGGCTCGGGCTCATGGCGCTCGCCACCCGCGAGCTGTGGGTCCGGGCGCGCGGGCTCCCGATGAGCCCGTTCCCGCCGGCCCGCTTGGTCACGACCGGCGTCTATCGCGTCATAGACCACCCGATTTACCTCGGTGCGGTGCTGGTGGCTGCGGGAGCGTCGTTAGCGACGCATTCGGGCGCCGGTCTCTGGATCGTGACACCCACGCTCGCGCTGTCGGCAATCGCGTTCGTCGCCGGGTTCGAACGGGAGCAGACGCGGCGCCGGTTCGGCACATTACCACCGCCCGCATTCGCTCTCCCTGGAGCGGGCAACGGCCCACCGACGGCAACCCAGCGCCTCTCCGTGTACGTGCTGGTCCTCTTGCCCTGGCTGGTGCTTGACCTGGCCGTCGAATTCCTCGGCGTGCCGCCTGATGCGCGCTCGACGTACCTACCATGGGACGGGAACCTGCCGGTGATCCCGTGGACCGAGGTGATCTACATCACGACGTACGCGGCCGTCGTGCTGGCGCCGCTCGCTGCGCGTAGCCAGCGCGACTTACGCCGGTTCGCGCGGAGCGGTCTCGTGGCCACGGCGTTGATTATCCCGCTTTATCTCTTGTTGCCATTCGTGGCCGAGGCCAAGCCCGTCATCGGAAACGGATTCTGGGAGAACCTCCTGCGGCTGGAACGCGTGGGTGACGAGGCGGTCACCGCCTTTCCCGCGTTTCACGTCGTGTGGGCCTGCATCACGGCGCGGCTATACGGCTCGACCTGGCCCAGCGCGCGGTTCGCGTGGTGGGGGCTCGCCCTGGCAGTGGGGGTGAGCTGCGTGACCACAGGCATGCATTCGCTGGCAGACGTGGTCGCGGGGTTCGCGGCGTATGGACTCGTGGAAGCCGGCCCGGCTATCTGGCGCGCCATGCGGAAGTCGGCCGAGGAAGTGGCGAACTCGTGGCGCGAGATCGCGGTCGGCCCGGTGCGATTCCTGAATCACGGCTTGTACGCCGCAGCGGGCGGCGCCATGGGCCTCGCGCTCGCGCTGAACCTCGCGGGCCCCGGCCAGCTCCAGTGGCTCGTGACCATGTCCCTCGTGTCCATTGCCGGGGCCAGTGCGTGGGCGCAGGTCATCGAGGGCTCGCCCCAGTTGCTTCGTCCCTACGGCTACTTCGGATCGGTGTTCGGCGTGGTCTTGCTGGGCGTCGGAATTGGCGCCATTGGAGGTGACGGGTGGCTCGTGCTCGCCGCATTCGGCACCGGCGCCACGCTCACACAAGCCATTGGCCGACTGCGTTGCCTGGTACAGGGTTGCTGCCACGGCCGTGAGGCACCCGAGGCCCTCGGCATCCGCTACACGCACCCGCGCTCACGGGTAGTGCGACTGAGCCCGCTCGGCGTGGTCCCGCTCCACCCCACGCAGGTCTATTCCATCGCGTCCACGCTCTTCGTCGGGGCGGTAATGCTCCGACTCTGGACCCTCGGCGCGCCACTGCACATGATCGTCGGCGCCTATTTCATCCTGGTTGGCCTGTCCCGGTTCGTCGAAGAGCATTTTCGCGGCGAGCCGCAGACCGCGGTGCTCGCGGGCCTTCGCCTCTATCAATGGTTGGCCATCGCGTTCGTCGTGGCGGGGGCCGTCGTGACGACGCTGGGCGCCGACCCGGCGCCGCCTATCGCCGGGTTCGACCCACGAATCCTCCCGGGCGTTCTCGCCGTCGGCCTCTTCGCCTACCTCGCGTACGGGGTGGACTTTCCCCGAAGCGAGCGCCGGTTCTCCCGCCTGGTGTGAACTCCCCTGCCGCCCGGGGGCCGAAGGCCACAGATTGATTCAGTGACTCGCACCCACGCCTCTCGACTTGCCCTGCTGCTATTCGCCCTCGCCGCCACGGCGCCGTCGGCCCACGCCCAGTGGCGCGGGCACCGGGAGGGCGGTTACGCGCCCATTTTCGCGCCGGACACGCTGTTCGACCGCGGGTTCGTATTCTGCCGGCTGATGTACGACCGAGACCGCTACGAGCGGGGAGGGATCGGCTGGGAAACCGACTATCCCTACGCCGAGCTGAACTTCATGTCGCGCGTGGCCGAACTGACGACGGCGGTCGTGAGCTTCGAGGAACCCGAGCGGCCCACCCATTTCGTCGTCCGCGCCACCGACGAGGCGCTCTTCCGCTGCCCCTTCATCATGGCCTCGGACACAGGCACGATGCATCTCTCGGATGCCGAGGTGGACGGGCTCCGCAAATACCTGCTCAAGGGCGGGTTCTTCTGGGTGGACGATTTCTGGGGCACGGCCGCGTGGATGCAGTTTTCCGAGGAGATCGGGCGGGTGCTCCCGCCGAGGGAGTTTCCCATCGTGGACATCCCGCTGAGCGACCCGATCTTCCAGACACCCTATGTCCTGCCGAAGATGCCGCAGATCACGAGCCTCCAGAACTGGCTGCGGACGGGACAGACCTCGGAGCGGGGCGCGGACAGCGAGTTCCCTCACCTCCGCGCCATCCGCGACCACGCGGGGCGGGTCATGGTGCTGATGACGCACAACACGGACGTGGGGGATGCGTGGGAGCGGGAGGGGGACGAATACGAGTTCTTCTTCAAGTTCGCACACGACGGCTACGCGCTGGGAATCAACGCCCTGATCTACATGCTGGCGCACTAGGGCGGCCTAGGGAGGCCGTTCCACCACGGTGCCGCCCGGCGGCTTCCGGGCCACGCCCGTCCAGCCGCACTTCAAGCACCAGCGTTTTTCCAGGAGTATCCAGCGAAGGGCGCGCGCGGTCTCGAGGTGCTCAGTGGGCTCGGCGCACTGCGGACAGTTGCGATGGCGTGGCACGATAAACCACGCTGCGAAGAGGAGGAGAAGGAGCCGAAAGCCATCCAGCGCGAACAGCAGGATCGCGGTAAGAACATCGGCGGACTCCTCGGGAGACTGCATCTACCGCCGGTCAGCCCGCTTTTGCTTCCCGTTCCTCCGCCCGCAACTGCATCAGGCCATCGTGCACCTTGGACGTCATGTCCCGCTCCTCGCGGAGCGTGGTGATGAGGGCCTCGGCCTCCTTGACCACGAACGTGAGCTGGCTCGCCTTCTCCAGCACGTGATCCACGCCGACCTTCTGCGACTGGAGCGCCTCGAGGCTCGCCCGCACATCCACCAGCAGGGCGTCGAGGCGGGCAATGCGCTGTTCGGCCAGGTCGATCTCGCGCGAGCGGCGGTCAATGCCCGCGGCCCGTTCATCCACCGCGGCCGCCCGTTGCAGCACTTCGTCCAGCGCGGTGCGCGCGGAGTGCACGTCCTGCCGCGCCGCCGAAATCGCGCGGACGTCTTCCATGGTGTGCTCGACCAACTCGAAGATCCGGGTCAGATCGCTGCGCACCGCGTCCACGCTCTTGGTGCGGGACTCGAGCCCTTCCATGGAACGCTCCAGTGCCTGCTCAGACCGTTCCAGTGACGCCAGCTTCTCTTCGAACACGGTGAGCCGCTTCTCCGCGAGGCGCAGGCCGCTCGCCCGCGCTTCCAGCTGGTCGGTCAGCTGGCTCACCTTGTCGGCCTGCGCTTCCGCCCCGGCGATCGAGCCGGAAAGTTTCCGCCCCTGCTCTTCCAGCGCCGACGCGGCTTCCATCGCGCCCTGGCGGAGCTGGGCGGCCCGTTCGAGCGTCTCGCCCGCCTGCTGAATGGCCCGCTCGCGCTGTTTCTCGAGAATGCGCGTCTTGGCCGCCACGTGGTCGGCGAGGGCGTTCAGGGCCTGCACGTCTTCCGCCGCCCGCGGGGCGATCTGCTGAAGCTTGGCCAGGTCGGCGACGGCCACTTCGAGCCTGGCCACCTTGCCGCCGGCATCCTCCAGCTGGGTCGTGACCCGCTGGGCCACGTCGCGCGCCTGGGCGGCGCGTTGCATGGCTTCGTCCTGCACGCGCTTGATGGCGTCCTGCTGTTCCCTCGCAACCTGCACGTCGTGGCTGTAGGACAGGAAGTCTTCGCGCAGCTTCTCGATCCGCGCCTTGATGTCGCTGACCGGGCCGCTGGGCGAGGTCGCGGCTTCCAGTTCCCCGCGCACCTTGAGGGCCGCGTCGACCGACGCCTTGAGCCCACAGGCGATGGCGTGGAGATCGGCGATATCACCGCTGATCCTGGCGTAGGCGGATTGCGTGGATTGCTGCTGCTCCTCGGCCGCCGCGAACTTCTGCGTGAAACGGTCGAGCTGTTGCGAAAGGGCTTCCAGCATGCCGGTGCGGTCTTCGACCTTCGCCAGCCGCTGGCTCGCGGTCTCTGTCTGGGCCTGGAGCTGGTGAAGCAGCTCCTCGAGCTCGGCCAGCCTGTCGGTGAATTGCTTGGCCTTGCCGACCTAGGCGCCAAACTTGGTGCGCTCGTCCTGCGCCTTGGCGATCAACGCCTTCAGCTCTTCGGGGAGCTTGGCGAGGTCGAGTTGCGGTTCCGGTTTTTTGCCGAAAAGAGCCATAAATCGAGTCCAGCCTAGAGGTTATGCCGACCGGCGCAGGTTCGGCCTGCCTCAAGTTCTTCCGCAGCGCCCGCCCCGTCAATGCCGGGAAACAAACAGCCCCTGAAGTTCCCCTCGGGGGCTACCGGTAATACGACGGCCCGTTGCAGGCCGTACCGACCTCGTAGAACCATACTGACGCTGGAAGGCTTGCGAGTCAATGGCTGAATCTTGACGGATCAGCGATAGTTACGGCATGGCAGACGAAGCTCCCAAGAAGCTGGTAGTCGTCGGTGACCGCGTGCTTATCACGCCCGAAGAGGGCGAGGAGCGGACGGGCGTCGGCCTCTATCTCCCGGCGACGGCCATCCAGAGCCAGCAGGTCCAGAGCGGGCGGATCACTGCCACGGGCCCCGGCACGCCGACCGCCGAGCCCGCGTCGCTGGACGACGAACCGTGGAAGATCGGGATGGGTGGGGGTGAGACACGGTACGTGCCGATGCAGGCCCGCGTGGGCGACTTCGCATTGTTTTTCCGGAAGGCCTCGGTCGAGATTACGTTCGAGGGCAAGAAGTATCTCGTCGTTCCACAGGCGGCGATCCTGATACTGGTGAGAGCGGACCACCCCGAGAACGAGCCCTGAACCCTACTTCGAAAAGTCGAATGCCCCGCTGAACGGATCCGCCGCCGCATCCCGCGCAGTCAAGGCCGCAATCCCGAACCGCTTCTCGATCAACGCCAGGATAGACGTCGTGTCGTAGACCTTGTGGTCCACATAGGCGGTCTTCGCGAATGGCGAGATAATCACCGCAGGTACGCGTGCACCCGGCCCCCACCGATCTACCACCGGGGGCGACACGTGATCGTAGAACCCGCCGTGTTCATCGTACGTCAGGATGATGACGGCGTCCTTCCAGTTGGGCCCGTTTTTCACCGCGTTCACCAGCGCCACAACGTGGTTCTCGCCGGAGATGATATCGGTGTAACCGGGGTGCTCGTTCTCCGTGCCCAGCGGCTTGACCCAGGACACGGCCGGCAGCGTGCCTGCCGCGGCCGCGGCGAGGAACTCGGCCTCGTCCTTGAGGTGGGCCGCGCGGCCCGCCGTTCCGGCCGCGTAGTTCGCCCAATAGACGAACGGGTGATGATGGAACTGGAACAGCGGATCGGGACTCCCCGCCACCGCGTTGTTCCAGCCGCCCGCGTACCAGGCCCAATCCACGTTCTTCGCGGTGAGCCGGTCGCCGATGTTGGGGATCGTGAGCGAGGGGAGCCGGTTGGCGACGGGCGTGGACGCAGGCATCGGCGTGTTCACGCTGAACAGTGTATTGACACCGTAGCCGTCCGGCGTCACCGCGCCGTCCGTCACCAGGTTCCCCGAACCGTCCAGCGCGGCCACCATGCTCGCGGGCGCGTTGGGGAACGGGGGCGTCGCCGCCGCGATCAGCCAGATATGATTCAGGAATGACCCACCGAACGCCGCGTGGAAGAACCGGTCGAGGACCGTGTACTGCTGGGCCAGCGCCGCGATGGGTAGCTGCATGGAGTGGTAGTAGCCCATCGCGAGGCCCTTGGCGTCGCTCACGTACACGAACCGGTCCATCTTGCCGCCGTTGATCTGCTGCTGCTCCTGGTAGAACCGGTGCACCAGGTCCCGGGTCGCCACGCTGGCCGGCAGGTACTGTTCGATGGCAAACGGGGCGTTGGGCAGGCCGGCCGGAATCATCGATCCCGCCACCTGCGGGAGAGTCGGGTAGATCGTATTGGAGCCGTCGGTCTGCTTCGCCGCCGACGCCGCCGCGGCAATACCATCCGCCCCGGGGAACTCGCCATACAGGTTGTCGAAGCTCCGGTTTTCCATGAAGACCACGATGATGTGCTTGATGCTGGTGATGTCCCTGCCCTGCGCTGCTGCCTCACCCTTGCAGCCGGCAAGCACGGCAACGGCGAGTACCAGCGTCGTCCGGACTCGCGACTGAAGTCGCCGGCTCGCTCCGACGCTCCGCCATCACAGGACCTCCACGCCTTTCTTGCTCAACCGGTGGGAGATCAGCGGCAATGGGGGCTCACCCGCCTCGTCCGCGATGCTGAAGGCGGCGTCGAGCGCGGTCCGCGCGATCTGCACCTGCTCCGCAGTGTTTGCGTGGATCGTCGCCAGCGGGTCGCCCTTCCGCACCTTGTCGCCTGGCGAAACCCCGATCCGGAAGCCGACCCCGAAGTCCACCTTGTCTTCCACCTTCTGGCGTCCGCCACCCATGGCCACGATCGCCCGGCCGATCGCGCGTGGCTCGATGCGCGTGACATAGCCATTGCGGGGCGACGTGTACGTCTCGCGCATGGGTGCCCCGGGGAGGAGGCCAGGATCGTCAACCACCTTCGGGTTCCCACCCTGTGCCTTTATGATCTCGGCGAACTTCTCCGCGGCCCGGCCTGACCCGATCGCGGCCTCGAGCGCCTGTCGCGCCACGGCCGGATCCGCCGTCACCTCGGCGAGGAGCAGCATTTCGACGCCTTCCGCGTACGTCACGTCCATCAGGTCTTCCGGGCCCTGGCCCTTGAGCGACAGGATGGCCTCTTTCGTTTCCAGGGCGTTCCCGCACGCCACGCCGAGTGGCCGGTCCATGGCGGTGAGCAGGACCACGGTCGTGCACCCGTTGTCCTCGCCGAGCTCGATCATCGTCTTCGCAAGAAGGATGGCGTCGGCATCCTTGGTCATGAATGCGCCCGAGCCGCGTTTCACGTCGAGCACGAGGCCCGTCAGCCCTTCCGCGAGCTTCTTGGACATGATGCTCGCGGCGATGAGCGGAATGGCCTCGACCGTGCCCGTCACGTCGCGTAGCGCGTAGAGTTTGCGGTCGGCCGGGGCAACTTCCGGCGTCTGGCCGAACATCGCGCAGCCAATCTTGTCGACCTGCTTCCGGACCTCGTCCAGCGACAGGCCGGTGCGGAAACCCGGGATCGCCTCGAGTTTGTCGAGCGTGCCACCGGTATGCCCCAGTCCCCGGCCGGACATCATCGGTACCGCGACGCCGCACGCCGCGACCAGGGGAGCCAGCACGAGGGACACCTTGTCCCCCACGCCGCCGGTCGAGTGTTTGTCCACAATGTGCCGGCCGGCGCCAAAGTCGAGGCAGGCCCCCGACTTGAACATGGCTTCGAGCAACGCGGCCAGCTCGTCGCGCTCGATACCCTTGAGCAGGACCGCCATGAGCATGGCGGACATCTGGTAGTCCGGAACGCGCCCCGCGGTGTATTCAGTGATCAGCCCGCGCCACTCGTCCGGCGTGAGCTTGCCACCGTCGCGCTTGCGTTCAATGAGGGGGACGATCAGCATGATGGGTATATGCGCCTTTTCACGACGTTAATACTCGCTGCCATTCTGCCGCTCGCGGCCCAGGCCCAGACGCCGCTGGCCGTGGGGGACAGCCTCACCAAGGCGCTCAAGCCCGCCGAGGCGCTCGCGTGGTACCAGAAATCCCTGGCCGCCGACTCCAGCTCCTACGAAGTCCTCTGGAAGGCCGGCCGCGCCGCCGCGGACATCGCGAAGCAAATGGAAAAAGGCGACAGTCTCTATGATGTGGCCCGACGGTACGCCGAGCGGGCGATCCGGGCACACTCCGCCGCTCCCGACGGGCATTTCGTTCTGGCCCTGGCCCTGGGCCGGCTCGCCCGCACCAAGGGCGGTCGCGACCGGGTGCGCTACGGGCAGATCATTTACGACGAGGCCGCAAAGGCGATCGCGATCAAGCCCGACCACGACGGCGCTCATCACATCCTGGGAGCGTGGCACGCGGAAGTCGAACGGTTGTCCGGCATCACGCGGTTCTTTGCCAAGGCGTTCTTCGGCGGCGCGTTCCTGTCGCGCGCCAACTGGGATTCGTCGGTCGTGCACCTCGAGCTGGCCGTCGCCGAAAACCCGGCGTACATCTACCATCACCTCGAACTCGCCGAAGTGCTGATCGACCTCAAGCGTTACGACGAGGCCAGGCAGCAACTGGCGGCAATCGCGCCGTTGCCGCCAACCAGCGACGTGCTGGACCCAGGGTACAAGAAGCGCGCCGCCACCCTGCTTACAACCGTTCGCGCAGCTGCTCCTTGAGCTTCTTCCGGCGGCGGGCTACTTCGGTCCTCACGTCGTCGGAAATATCTTCGATCTTGTCCTTTGCGTCGCTCCGCATGCGTTTCGCCAGCTTCTTGAGCCGCTTCCGCATGACGGCCACGCGTTCCGGCGCCACCAGCAGGGCGATCCCGGCCCCGACGAGCGCGCCGAGGAGGAGCCCGGTGATGAACCGCATCGAGCCGCCACTCCGTTCGCGGGGCTCGTCATCGTCGTCGTCGTCGACCTCGTCGAGATCCTCGTCGGTCTCCTCCGGGATCTCGTCCATTTCTTCATCGTCCTCGTGCACCATCGTTACCTCTCAGCCCGTTTCCGGCCGCACTTCAACCTCGATGCCGACCGTGGTGAACCTTACTGTCTTGACGTGACTCAGTCGAGGCCACCAAACTACGCTTCATGAGCAACCCGATCTGGCAGGATCAGGGCGCCACCGAGGCGTTATCGGAGCGCATTCGCGAGCTGGAGCACGAGCGCAAGCACCTGCTCGCGGTCATCGAGATCCTGGAAGAGATCTCGGGGACGCTCCACTTCGTGGACATACTCCAGGGTATTACCCGGAAGCTGGGAGAGACTTTCGGGCTGGACCGCTGCTCGATATTCCTGGCGGAAAAGGGCCGCGCGACCGCGCGCCTGGTCGCCTCGTATGAGGACCCGAGCATCCGGAACTACCTGGTGGACCTCGAACGCTACCCCGAGCTGAAGCGCGCGCTCGAGACCGGCGAGACGGTCTTCATTCCCGAGGCGCAGGACGACCCCCTCCTCAAGCATGTGAAGGGCACGCTCGCCATGCGGCGGGTCAAGTCCATTACGGTCGTGCCCATCACGTGGCGCGACGCGCCGATCGGCGCGATCTACCTGCGCACGTTCCGCGACGGCCCGGCGTTTTCCAATGTGGATATCCGGTTCTGCCAGGTGGTAGCGAGTCTCACGGCCAAGGCGCTCCGCAACGCGCACCGCTACGAGCAGCTCAGGGACCGCCAGCCCGAACAGAACGAGGAGAACCGCCGCTCCGAGCTGGAGCGGATTGCCCTGGTGGGCTACATGAGCCGACTGCTCAGTCGGTTCAGCGGCAAGGAAGGCGCGTGGGCCGAGGGATTGCTGTCCAAGGCGGCGGCGGAAGAACTCGACCGGCTGGTGGATATTTCCATGACGGTGCTGGCGGAGGAGGCCAAGGGCCGCTGAGCACCCGCGCCTCGGAGCTGCGCCGACTCCTCAACCGCGCCAACCACGCCTACTACGTACTCGATGCGCCGGACATGTCCGACGCCGAGTACGACCGCCTTTTCCGCGAGCTGCAGGCCCTCGAAGCCGAGCACCCCGAACTCCGCACGCCCGACTCGCCGACCTACCGCATCGGCGCCGAGCCACAATCCCAGCTCCAGAAGCACAAGCACCGCGTGCCGATGCTCTCCCTCGCCAATGCCTTCAACGAGGAAGAGGTGGCGGACTGGGAGAATCGCATGGCCCGGATCGCCGCGGACGTGCGGGAGGCGGGCTACACGCTGGAGGTCAAGATCGACGGCGCAGCGGTGAGCCTGACGTACGAAGAGGCCGTGTTCACCGTAGGCGCGACGCGCGGGAACGGCGTCATCGGCGAAGACATCACCGCCAACCTCCGCACCATTCCCGATATTCCGCTAAGGCTCACCGGCGAGAAGATCCCCAAGTGGATCGAAGTCCGGGGCGAGGTCTACTTCCCGATTGCCGCGTTTGATGAACTCAATCGGAAGCGCGAAGCAGCGAACGAGCCCACGTACGCGAATCCGCGCAACTCGGCGGCCGGGAGTCTCCGCCAGTTGGATCCGAAGATCACCCGCGAGCGGGGCCTGCGGTTCTTCGCGTTCCACGTGGAGCCGCAGGAGGCGGTGCCGCTCAAGACCCAGCGCGAGGTGCTCGACGCACTCGCGAGCTGGGGGTTTCCGGTCGAGCCGCACCGGAAACTGGTCGCGACGCTCGCCGAGGCGCAGAAGGCCATCGCGGAAATCGAGCAGGAACTGCCTTCCCTCGGCTTCCAGGCCGACGGCGTGGTGGTCAAGGTGGACCGGCTCGCCCTCCACGCGGAGCTGGGCGTCATTGGCGAGCGGGAGCCGCGCTGGGCCATCGCGCGGAAGTTCGCGCCCGAGGTGGCGGTGACCAGGCTGCTGGACATCATGGTCAACGTCGGCCGGACGGGTGTCCTCACGCCATTCGCCGTGCTCGAGCCCGTTGAGGTCACGGGCGTCACCGTGTCCCTCGCGACACTCCACAACGCCGACATGGTCGAGGCCAAGGGCATCATGGTCGGCGACTACGTGGAGGTCACGCGCGCGGGCGAGGTGATTCCGCAGGTGCTGGGGCCGGTGCGGGAGAAACGCCCGCCCGACGCACGCCCATGGAAGATGCCCGAGGTCTGTCCGCGCTGTGGCTCGCCGGTCGAGCGTCCGGCGGACGAAGTCGCGTGGTACTGCCCCAACCTGTCATGCCCGGGCCGGGTGCTCGAAACAATCGTGCATTTCGCCGGGGTCATGGATATCCGGGGCCTGGGGTACGAGCGGGTCCGGAAACTGCTCGAGGCCGGCCTGATCAAGACCATCGCCGACATCTACCGCCTCACGGCCGAGGCCCTCAAGACGCTCGACGGCTTCGCCGACAAGTCAGCCCAGCAGCTGGTGGACGCCATCACCGTGTCCAAACAACAGCCGCTATCCACCTTCCTCTTCGCGCTGGGCATCCGGCACGTGGGCGGCACGGTCGCCAAGCTCCTCGGCCGCGAGTTCGGCTCATTGGACAAGCTGACGGGCGCGCCGCTGGAGCGCGTCAGTGAGGTCCAGGGCATCGGCCCGATCATTGCCGAAGCGGTCGTGCATTTTTTCGCCGAGCAGCGCAACCAGGAGCTGATCGCCCGGATCAAGGGCTTCGGACTGGACCCGCGGGAGCCCGAGGCCGGGGGCGGGCCGTTGTCCGGACAGCGCTACGTGCTCACCGGCACATTCCCGACGCTCTCCCGCACCGACGCGCAGAAGCTGATCGAGTCCGCGGGGGGTCGCGTGGCGTCCGGCGTCTCGAAGAAGACCACGGCGGTGGTGGCGGGAGTGGAACCAGGCACCAAGCTCGACAAGGCCAGAACGCTGGGTGTCGACATAATTGATGAAAAGGAACTCTTGCGCCGTGTCGGTCGGGCTCAATAAGTTGCGCCCACATGGCGCTTTCGCAGATCCTCCTCGACGGTGACGTTCTCGGATTCGGCAAGAAAGGTCTCCACGCCCTCCGGCACGTCATCACCCAGACCCAACTTCACGAATCAGCCATCAGTCTCCAGGAAGCCTGGTTACACGGCGGGCGACGACATGTTCGCCTGTTTCCGCCGCTGGCTTCCCGGCTTCACCGGTGTCCGGGACCCGGCCGACCTCGACGCGGCGGCCCTGGGCGAGGTCCTGTCGGAATTCTTCAAGGCGCTGGGCTGGGGAAGTCTTGCGCTGGGGCAGCTCGGGACTGCGGGAATCACGCTGGACTCGAATGACTGGGCCGAATCCGAGCCCGGGTCGGGCGCGGAGCAGCCCTGCTGTTACATCTCGGCCGGCATGCTGGCCAGTTTCATGGGCAAGTTGGCGGGAAACCACGTGGCGGTGCTGGAAGTCGAGTGCCGAAGCCGTAATGACGCGCGGTGCCGGTTCCTGGTGGGAGCGCCGGAGACGCTGCAGGTAGTCTATGACGCGATCAGTTCAGGGAAGGACTACCGGGCAGCACTGCTCGAGTAGGAACGGGAAAAGGGAAACGGGAAAAGGGAAAAGTACGACTGCGACCTTCGACCTTTCCCTTTTCCCTCTTTCACTGACCCATTCCCTTGAGTAGTTGCGCATAGTCCGGCCGCATGACCAGTTCCCCGTCTTCCACGATCTCCCGGTCCCACGGCAGAATGATGATGCTCGCGGTCTTGAGCGCGAAGAAATCCAGCGTGTAGGCGCCGGTCGTGAACGACGCCGCGGACTTGACCGAGGCCGGGCTGTGCTCCTTGATCGCCGACATGGCGAGCTTCATCGTGGCCCCGGAATCGCAGGTCTCGTCCACCACGAGCACCCGGCGGCCCTTCACGGAGGGCGGCGGCGCGGTGACCAGCGTCGGACGGGCCTCGTCGTTCCTCCGGGTGACGCCCATGGAGGCGAAGTCGCGCTGGAGGATGGACGCGATGACCGCCCCGGGAATGACGCCTGCCTTGGCGATCCCGATGACGATTTCGGGGTCGTAGGCGCCCGCGATCCGCAGGGCGAGCCCGCGGCACAGCTCGCCGAAAAACGTCCAATCGACTTCCAGGACGTCGCGTTGTGGCATCGACAGCGGTTTGCGGGGTCGCATGCGGGACACTACCCCCCAGAGCGCCCCGCCACAACCCGCCAACCGTGCGTGTGGCAAACCCCTCGTTAGGACGGTATCTTGACCTCTCAATGGGGTTCTGGAGACGCCTCTTCCGGCGCGGGCGCGGGGATGAACTCAAGCCTCAGCGGCTGGACTATCTCAACGAGGCGCTGGCTCTCGAGCGCCAGGGCGACTACGAGGCGGCGCTGACGTCGTATCGCCTGGCCCTGCGCGACAATTCCGCAGACCTCCGCGTCATCCAGAACATGGCCATCGCGTTCACCAAGACCAACCGCCACGACGAGGCCATCCGGTTCTACCGGAAGGCGCTGGAGATTGACCAATCACAGGCCGGGGCCCACTATGGACTCGCGTTTCTCCTGATCAAGCGCGGCGAGCGCGATGCCGCCGCGACGCACCTGCGCGCGTTCCTGGCCCAACCCCCGCGCGGACCGGACGCCGCCAAATGGACCGAGCACGCGAAGCAGGCACTGACCGACATCACGGCCGACGGCCAGCCGCACGGCTGATGCCGGCGGTCCTGTTGCTCGGCGCCGTACTGACCGCGTCCTGCCGGGACCTCTCCATTCCCACTGACCGCGTTATTGCCATCGAGGTCTCCACGACCGCGCCCAAGGTCGCCGTCGGCGACACACTTCGCCTGTCGGCCAGCGCGCTGAACGGGGCGGGCGACGTCGTCTCCGCGGCGACCATCACTTGGGCACCCGTCGACACTGGGGTGGGATTCACGCTCGGGCCGAGTACGGGACTCCTGACGGGAATCAAAGTGGGCGCGTGGCGCGTGCGGGCTGAGGCCACAACCCCGCCCTCCGATACGCTGCGCACCGATGCCATCACCGTGACTGTTATCGCTGCGCCGGCCCCGTGAACGTCCCTCGCACGATCGTCCAGCTGTTCTTCGACGCTGTCGAGCACTACAGCACCAAGCGCGCGGCGCTCCGGTATCGGGTAAACGGCGCCTGGCGGGACGTGACCCACCAGGAGCTGGCGCGGCGAGTCCGGCAGTCGGCCTTCGGGTTGATCGAACTGGGCATCAAGCCGGGAGATCGCGTGGCGATCCTCTCGGGCAACCGCCCGGAGTGGGCCATCGTGGACTACGCGTGCATCCTGGCGCGGGCCGTGGACGTGCCCATTTACCCCACGCTGCCGCCCCGCCACGTGCGCCACATGCTCCGCGACTCGGGAGCGAAGATCGCGTTCGTCTCCGATCCCGAGCAGTTCCAGAAGATCCGGGAGATCCGTCACGAACTGCCGGACCTCCAGCACGTCATCGGCTTTTCCGGCGCCACCGACGACGGCGACGTGCTTCCCTTCCTGCGGTTTATCCAGATCGGCGCGGCGGCGGAGCCCAAGTACCCCACGCTCGTGGCGGACGGGCTCGCGGCCCAGCCGGACGACGTGGTGACGCTCATTTATACGTCTGGCACCACGGGCGACCCGAAGGGGGTCATGCTCACGCACAAGAACTTCTGCACCAACGTGGTCGCGGCGCTCGAGGTCCTGCCCATTGGGCCGGATGACACCTGTTTGTCGCTCCTGCCGCTCTGCCACAGCTTCGAGCGCATGGGCGGCCACTACACGATGTTCCACGGCGGCTGCACCATCAATTACGCCGAAACGATGGACACCGTCGCGCGGGACATGAAAGAAACCCGGCCGACGATCGTGCTCGGCGTGCCGCGGCTCTACGAAAAGTTCTATGCGCGGGTGCTCGACCGCGCCGTGTCGGGCGGGGGGCTCAAGCGCCGGATCTTTTTCTGGTCCTGGAAGAGCGGCGAGCGCTGGGCCGACACGGTCCTTGCCGGGAAACCGGTGCCCGCGCTCCTGGGAATATCCAAGCGCATCGCGCAGTCCCTGGTCTTCAACAAGATGAAGGCCGCCACCGGCGGGCGCATCCGGTTCTTCGTGTCCGGGTCGGCGCCGCTGTCAGCCGAGATCGCGCGGTTCTTCTACGCCGCCGGCCTCCCGGTGCTCGAGGGCTACGGCCTCACGGAGACGTCGCCGGTCGTCACGTTGAACTCCCTCCAGGCACCTCGCATCGGCACGGTTGGCCCGCCGATCCCGGGCGTCGAGGTCCGGTTGGCGGAAGACGGAGAGATCCTGGTGCGCGGCCCCAACGTGATGGCCGGGTATTTCAACCAACCCGAAGCCACCCGCGAGGCGATTGACGGCGAGGGATGGTTTCACACCGGCGACGTGGGCGAGTTCGACGAGAAGGGCTATCTCCGGATCACGGACCGGAAGAAAGACCTGATCAAAACCTCCGGCGGCAAGTTCGTCGCGCCCCAGCCCATCGAGAACCTGGTCAAGGGCAGCAAGTTTGTGCTCAACGCGGTGGTGCTGGGCGACAAGCGGAAGTTTCCGATCATTCTCGTGGTGCCGAACTGGGATGCGATCCGGTCGTGGGCCGACGAGCGGCGATTGACGGTCTCGAACCTCTCGTCGGCATTGGGCCAGCCGGACGTCGTCGCCAAGATCGAGCGCGAGGTCATGGGCCGCCTGCGGGACCTCGCGCACTACGAAATGCCGAAGAAGGTCCTGCTGGTCGAGAACGACTTCACCATCGAGGGTGGAGAGCTGACGCCGACGTTGAAAGTGAAGCGGAAGGTGGTGGAGGAACGGTACAAAGACCTCATTGACGGGGCGTACGAGGATTCGGAAGGCGAAGGGGAAAAGGGAAAAGGGAAAAGGGAAACGTAGGACCTTCGCAACCATCCTTTACGCGCGGCCTTACTTTTCCCCTTTCCCTTTTCCCGTCTCCCGCTTCACTCCGACCCACACCCCCGGCCCGCTCGCCATCCGCTCGATCCCTGGCGCTTCTCCCTTGTCGGATAATACGACGATCCGTTGACCCGGCAGGACAACCCGCGCCGCCTCGCTGAGCCATTTCTCGTTCGCCCGCTCGCCGCCCACGACCACGCCCCGCACCGAAGCCGTGCGAAGGGGAATGAAGCCGGGAGATTCCAGGAGCGAGAACATGGTGTCGGGGAAGACGCCGTCCGGCGCATTGATGCCCACGAGGTGCACGTCGCCGAGGAGTTGGCCCAGGGCGTGCGCGGCCCGCGTGGCGGTGCCCACGAGCGCCACGTAGCCCCCGGGTCCGCCAAGTCCAAGAAATGCATGAATTGCGGCGGCATCCGGAGCGGCGGCGGTTCTATCTGCGTCATCTGTCATTTCTGTGCGATCTGTGGCCCCAAAACGCGCGACGCCCTTCTCTACCCAATACTCGGCGTTGCACACCGGACAACCGATCATGCCGCGCGTGATCCGGCGGTTGCGCATCTCGCCGGTGGCCACGACGAGGTGGCCATCGGCGTGGTCGCCGGCGCAGCGGAGGAGGTCGGTCAGTTCAATGAACATTCACCCTCTCCTCTGGCCCCCTCTCCCCTGCGGGGAGAGGGGCACGAACTCCGACGATCTGCATCACAACGTCGCTGGCGACATCGCGCGGCGATCGCATGGAAGAACGCTCCGGCAATCCGGGGTTCGCGACGCGATCAATCGTATCCCAGATCGCGGTATCGGTCGCCCCTGGGGAAAAGAGCGTTGTGCGAATGCCGGTTCCTTCCAGCTCGGCCGTCAGCACCTCGTGCAAACCCCGGACGCCGTACTTGCTCGCCGCATAGGCCGCGTTGCCCGGCAGGGCCACGTGGTCGGCCACGCTGCCGATCGTCACGATGTGGCCGGTGCCGCGTTTCTTCATCGCGGGCAGGAAGGCGCGGAGGATGAGAAACGCGCCGGTGAGGTTCACCGCGACCTGGTCGCGGAATTCCTCCGGAGTCGTATCCACCAGCGGTTTCAGAAGGAACGATCCGGCGTTGTTTACCACAATGTCCGGCACGACGCCAGACTCGGCGAGCGTGGCGGCGGCCTTGTCCACGTCTTTCTCGCGGGTCACGTCACAGCGGATATCGGTGCGGCGGTCGGTGCGCTTTGGCTTGAGGGAGCGCGCGAGGCGCACGATCCGGGCGCCGTCGGCTTCCAGCGCGTCGGCGATGGCCAGCCCGATGCCGCGGCTGGCGCCGGTGACGAGGGCGGTCTGGCCGGTGAGGCGCCCTATTCCAGCCAGTTGCCGCCGTGCGCCAGGCGCAGGAATTCGTCGCGGCTCTTCGCATCGTCGCGGAACGCGCCGCGGAGTGCCGAGGTGATGGTCTTGGAGTTCTGTTTCTCGACGCCCCGCATCATCATGCAGAGGTGGTAGGCCTCGACCACGACGCCGACGCCGTGCGGTTGCAGGACCTGCATCAGCGCGTCGGCCACCTGGTCGGTGAGGCGTTCCTGCACCTGGAGCCGCCGGGCGAACATGTCTACCAATCGCGGGATCTTGGACAGCCCGATGATGCGGCCCTTGGGCAGGTACGCGACGTGCACCTTGCCGAAGAACGGCAGCATGTGGTGTTCGCACATCGAGTAGACCTCGATGTCCCGCACCAGCACCATGTTCTCGTGGGCCTCCTCGAACACGGCGCCGTGCACCACGTCGTCCACCGAGAGGTCATAGCCCTTGGTGAGCCATCGCATGGACTCGGTGACGCGCTGGGGCGTGCGTTGCAGGCCTTCGCGTTGGGGATTTTCGCCGACCAGTTCCAGCATTCGATGGACCAACGAGGCCAGCTCGGCGCATGCGGCGCCTTCCAGGGGGCCGACGCGGACGTTGGTGTCGCCAGGCGTGGGAGCCGGTTCTGAACGGATTGGGCGGGGTGTCGTCACGGGATCCTCATCACGGTTGCTGGGGGAACGCTAGGCCCAGGAACACGAACAAACAACCGCCGTTTCCCGAAGGAGCCGGCGGTTGTGGAGTGAAGCGGGGACGAAGAGGAATATTGAAGCCCAGTTAAGAACTTACCGTGCCCTCGCTACAGCGTCTGTCTTCCCCTCTCGGGGCGTGGCATCGGTTGGAGCAGCCGGGCCCGTAACCGGACATGTTGGCTCAATAGTTTGGTTCTTCGCCCCCACACCTGATTGTCTCTCGCGAATATGGACGCCGGGTTCCCCAGCGTCAAGAATCAATGATGGCCTTGGCAATGAGAACAGTAGCGACGGCAAGCGGCGCGTGTGCCCAGCCGCTGTGAATCGCGGCCACGAAGGCCAGGACGACCCAGAGCGCGAGACACACCGCGGCGGCGACGAGCGACATGCGCGAAGTCATCAGATTTCCCAATTGGAGAAGACGGTCTCGCCTTCGGGCAACGCGGACTCCGGGAATCCCGCGATCGTCATCCGGAGATCGGTCCACCGCACCCGGTAGCCGCGCTCCAGCAATTCCCGGTACGCGGGAGTGTAGGCGGTTTGGCACCGTACGGCGACCCGCCGCACGCGGAGCGACTGAGCGCAGGTCTCCAGCACGCCCATCAGGTTGCTGAAGCTCTCGGGCCCATCCGCGAAGAGCTTGAGTACTCGCAGTTCTTCCATGGGCCGGGACTCGGCCAGGGGCGCGGAGTGCCAGAGTGCGAAAGCGCGGATGCCCTCGTCTTCGATGATCACCGTGTCCCCGATGTTCAGCTCGGCGGTCAGCTCGTGCTCGCGGGTGAAATCGCGCCCGGGGGCCGACTGTTGCAGGCGGTCGCGGCAGCGAGTGAGTGCCGCCTTGCGTTCCCCCGTTGGCAGTTCGGAGAGGCGAACGAACTTGGGCCGCAGGATTCGGGTGTTCGGCGTGAGGTCACAGGTCAGCGTCACGGTCAGGAAACCGGGCTCAAACCCTAGTCTACTATAGAAGCCGATATTCTCGACCGTTCTTGGCATGGTTTCCAGGCCGAGCGTGGTCACGCCTTTTTCCTTGAGCCACTCTATGGCGGACTGCACCACAGCCTTCCCCAGGCCGAGACCTTGGCGGTCAGGGCGTACCGCGAGCGGGCCCATCCAGCCTTCGAGGCCTGACGCGTGCGCAATGTTGAACGCGATGAGCTTCCCGTCCTCGTCGGTCCAGACCATCGCGCCGTCGCCAGCGTCTTCCAGTGCGTAGCGCCAGATGAGCGGGTTCAAGGGCGGTACCCGCACGCCGACCAGCCCGTCGCGCCGATACCTGTCGGTGAACGCGTCGGAGAAGATCTTGTTGAGTGCCGGGAGGTCTGCGTCGGTGGCCCGGCGCGGCCCTTGGACGGCCTGGTCGGGTCGCCAAAGCTTCATGGGGGAACGTTACGCGAGGCGGGTGGGGCGGGCAAACCGGGCATTCGGTCGATTGATCGGCAGGACGCCCCAGCCGCGCTTGACGTCCGCTTGACGGCCCCGACCCATACTGGCCCCATGCTAACCCACTACGCGCCGCCCTCGCTCTTCGGCACACGGTCGCTCAGGCTCAGCCTCTCCGTCGGCGCATTGCTGGCAATGCAGGGCTGCGCTGACCCTGCCGGGCCCTCCCCCCTGCCGGAAGTCCACGGCAACCTGATTGCCAGCGCCGGGCCCATGGCCCTCACTTGGGCACCATCCGGTCGTGACGTCGCGTTTGTCTCCGCGGATTACCGGAGCCTGCTTGCGCACACCGTGCAAACAGGCGCCACGCGCCAGCTGTGGGTATCGACTTCCCTCACCGACCAGATTCAAGACGCCTTGTTGCCGGCCGACGGCGCGGAGTGGTTCACAACTTCATACGACCCCAGGTCGTCCACGGATCTCCAGCCCGTCATCCGCCGCCACACCGCTACCGGCTCGACGATCCTGACGAAGAGGGGCTACGGACTGCGGCTTAGCCCGGCTGATGGGCGCGGCGTGCTATTGGCGCCCGGGGAGCCGCTGGTGACGTTCCTCGTGAAGCCGGACAGCCTGTTTCTGATGCGCCGAGGGAGTGAGCCGACATTCGTGGGAGCTGGCTGTCGCGGCCTCATCGCCTTTTCACCCGATCAATCACAGGTTCTGTGCCGGGCCCAGTTTGCGCCGTCAACGTTCCGGATCCTCCGGCTCGACCGGAGCGGCTCGGACTCTCTGGCTCTCCCCTCCGATGTCGCGGGTTCCTCAAACCTGTTCCGCTGGGACGAGACCGGGTTGCGTGTGGTCTACTACCGCAACGGCGAGTACTGGCTCTACGGATTGGCAAACGGGTCCACTCATTTCCTGGCCCCCGCATCGTCCGGCCACGAGGTGATTGCACCCCATTCGTGGGCCTGGTCCGGCGACGGCAAGGCGATGGCATACTGGGCCACCGGCTATTGCCCGCCGCAAGGCCTTTGCCAGAGCGACTTGTTTGTGTTGGACCTCTCCACCGGAAAGGCCAACCGTGTTGCCGTGCACACCGACACCCAAGGCAACGCGCGGGTGGCCTTTTCGCCCGACGGGACAACCGTTGCGTACTACATCAGCGGCACCGTGTATCTGCTCAAGGTCAGGTAGGACGAGGACGTCCCTCCGGGCGCGCGACACCGTCTCCTTCCTTGCGCCCCGCACCATCCCTCTCGCAGGTTAGGGACGACTCTGGGGGCGGCAGCCATGAACTTCCCACGAATCACAATCGTCGGCCCTGACGGGGGGCCTTGCGATACTTTGTTGCGTAAAGTACTTTGTCCCCATGCCTTCGACCCGAACGACCTCGGTCATTCTCGCTTCGGCCGTTGCGATAGGTGTGATCGCGGACCACCTGTTCCGTGCCCCCGAGTGGGGCGTCAACGTGGCACTCGCCGCCGGCCTGCTCGCCGCCGCGGGAATGGCCATGCCCAGCACCCAAGGCCGGCCCCCATGGGCCTGGCTCGCGGCCGTGTTCTTCGCGGCGATGTGGGCGGTGAGAGATGATCCGGCCCTGCTCCCGGTCGACCTGCTTGCCGCCCTGTCCCTCGCCAGCCTGCCGCTCCTCAGTGAGCGGAGCATCCAGCTCCGCGCGGTTGACCTGTTCAACCTGCTCACCGCGCCGCTCCGGACTGCGTGGATCATTTCGTTCGGCACACTCGACTTCGCCCACGTCGTCCGGAGCCGGGCGTTCCCGGCCCGGGAGGGCACCGGGCGGGCCCGGGCCATCGGCGCGGGAGTCCTGGTAGCGACCCCGCTCGTCCTCCTGTTCGGCGCACTCTTCGCCGCCGCCGACCCGGTATTCGAGGTGGCGATCTCGTCCGTTTTCACCAGCAGCGTCGGCCCGCTCATTTCGCACAGCATTCCTGCCGGCGCCCTGGCGTGGGCCACCGCCGGCTACCTCTGGGTACTGGCGAAGCCGCCCCGGGCCGCATCAGCGCCCTTCGAGATTCCATCGATCGGAGGTCTCCAGGTCCTGACCCCGCTGGTCGCGATACTCGTGTTGTTCACGTTGTTCATCGGGGTCCAGGCCTCAAGCCTCTTTGGCGGCGCCGAGTTTGTCGAAACGACGACGGGCCTCACGTTCGCCGAGTATGCGCGCGGCGGGTTCTTCCAGCTGGTGTTCGCCTCAATGCTGGTCCTGCCGCTCCTGTACTTCGCCCCTGCCATCGCCGGCCCGCTGGACGAGCGGGGCACGCGACAACTGCGCGCGGTCACCGCGGCGCAAATCGGGCTCACCGCCCTGGTGCTGGCATCCGCGCTCTGGCGCATGAGGTTGTACGTCGGGGTGTACGGCCTGACCGAGGACCGCATCAACGGCACCGCCGTCATGGGCTGGATCGCCGCGACGCTCGGCGTGTTCGCGTTCACCGTCGCGCGCGGCCGGCCGCGCCACGCGGCATTCGGGTCGCTGGTGGCCGCGGTCGCGGTCCTCGCGACACTCAACTTGATGAACCCCAAGGCGACCATCGCCCGCTACAACCTCGCCAATCAGAACGGCCGGGAGATCGATTTCGAGCATCTGGCTGGCCTGGGCGGAGACGCGGTGCCAATACTGGTGGCCGGAATGGACCTGGTCCCATCCGGGTTGCGCTGCCGGCTCACCAATGACCTGAGAACCCGCTACCTCGCGCCGAAGGGCGACTGGCGCGGCTGGAACCTGGCACGCGAGCGGGCCCGGGAGGCCGTGTCCGGACTCGGGCCGGTGGAGGCCTGCCCGACGCCCTCCGGCCCCGCATCTCCCCGCCCCGACCAACAATAGCGGCCATGGTGGCGCCTTGCGCCCCGCGGCCCGTCCGCGGCACCTTGCCCCATGGTGAACATCCAGACCTTGCCCGACTTGCCCGCCCGCCCCGTCGCGGTCACAATCATCGGCTGGCTCGCTGTGGCCTTCGGGCTCCTGACAGTCGTCTCCGGGGTTATGGGGCTGCTGGCGGCGGGTGACATGCCTCCCATGGCTGAGATGGCGCTGGACCCGAACGTCGCGTTCCCGTCCTGGCTCTTTAAGCACTTCTGGGCTCTCTCGGCGGTACAGATTGTCATCGCGGCTATCGGCGTGATCGCCGGCGCTGCGTTCCTCAAACTGAGACCCTGGGGGCGGACAACACTCGAAGGACTCACCTGGTTCTGCGTCGTCTCCGCACTTGGCTTCGGGGGCCTCTGGGTAGTCAATGCCATTTTCATGACGGCCAAGCTGCCCGCCGATCCTTCCCTCCCCGTCCCGCCCGGCTTGTTCGTCATGGTTGGCCTCGTGACGACGCTCGTCATGGCGGCTCCGATGCTGGTGGCCCTGTACTTCCTCCGCAGCAAGCCAGTTCGAGCCGCGATGGAGCCCGCGCCTGATGGCGCGGCATTGTAGCTTCCGCCCAGCATGACTACCCGGGCGATTCCATGATTCCCGTACGCGACGCACTCGAACGCCTCCGCGAGGGCAACCGCCGGTTCGCCTCGCACGCGCGTGACTCCGAGGCACTGGTGACACCGGCCCGCCGCGCGTCGCTGACGACCGGCCAGGAACCGTTCGCCATCATTCTCGGCTGTTCGGACTCGCGCGTGCCAGCCGAGATCGTGTTCGATCAGGGCCTCGGCGACCTGTTCGTGATACGGGTGGCCGGGAACATCGTCGCCCCGTCGCAGGTGGGCAGCGTAGAATTCGCCGCTGCGCTGTACGGCACCCGCCTGGTCGTCGTGCTCGGCCATTCCCAATGCGGGGCGATTCTCGCCACGCTTGAGCAGATTCGGCGCCCGACCGAGAACCAGTCGCGCAACTTGAGCTCGATCGTGGACCGCATGCGCCCATCGGTCGAGGGATTGCTGGCCACCGACCTCCGTCACGACCCAACGGCTCTGGTCAAAGAGGCCGTCCGAGCCAACATCCGGGCCTCGGTGGATCACCTGCGTCACGGCTCGGCGGTCGTCGAGCAGTTGATCCGGGATGAGGGGCTGCTGGTGGTGGGCGCGGAGTATTCGCTAGAAACGGGCCTCGTTGAGTTCTTCGAAGCGGGGTGACACGACGGATGGCGTGAATCCCGCCAGCAACATCCTTCCGAACTAGCTCCCGAATCACCCGTCCGGCCGATATCGCCCAGGGGCTACGCCCCCGTAGCTTGCCTCCACGCCCCGAAATTGCCTGCCGACCCTGCCAGAGGTACCAGTCATGGCAACTCGCACAGACGTTCCCGAGGTCCCTCCTACTCTGGCCATATACGTCACGTCCTTGCTGGACGGTTCGAGGGGAGTTGTTAGTTCCGGCACGTACCCGGCTGCCTTGCACTGGAACAAGGGGGGGGATCGAGATCCTGTATTGGCAGGATTCCAGGACCTCCCTCTTCGTTCGGAATCTCGCGACCAATACCGCACGCGCACTCGGGGTACTGGGAAGTGAATTTGGTTGGGGGTCTCCGGAAGGGTGGTCACCCGACGGCACGTGGGTGGCCGTTTGGACAGTGGGCCGTTGTCTCAGGTCGGTTCCGGCGGGCGGGATCTACCAAACATGTGCGTTATATCCGTACACACTTCAGCTGATTGACGCCGGTTCGGGAACGAGGACGTCGGTGGGGCAAGGCAACTTCAGTAGCTTACCGAGCCATCCTTGGTTTTCTCCCGACAACAAACGAATCGCGTACGTCGCAGGAGACACGTTGTATGTGAAGGATGTTCGGTAGGCTGCCCCGTGTCCGGCCTACCCCGCAAGTTCCCCAACCGCCTCCTCGCTCACGACCGCCGCGCCCTTCGCCTGGTCCAGCGCCACGCGCAGGACGCGATCCACCCGGCCGCTCAACTCGATGTGCGTGATCAGCACCACCTGCGAGAATCGATCCCTTAGCCCGTCGAGCGACGCCACGACGCGCTGGCGACGGGGCTCGTCGAGACTGCCGAAGATCTCGTCGAGCACCAAGAGCGAAATGGGCTGACCGGCCCGCTCGGCCACCAGCTGGCTGATGGCGAGCCGCAGCGCCAGGTTCGCCACGTCTTCTTCGCCCCCCGAGATGACTGGCTTCACGATTCCGTCTTCCAGTATCAGGATATTGTAGTTCTCGTCCAGCTCCATTTCCGTGTACCGGCCATCGGTCAGGTCCGAAAGCAACGACGACGCGCGGTCAGACAGCTCGGGCCGCATCTCGGCATTCAGGTCAGAGCGCAACTCGCCAAACGCCGCATCCAGCTCTTCGTGCAACTGGAAGTTGGTCTTCAATTCCACGAGCCGGTTTGCACGCGCCGCCCGCTCCTCGATGCGCTTGGCAATTCCGGCAAGGTGGGCCTCGGCGGCCTTCAGGTCCCCGCGCTGGGCCACGAGGTCCAGCTCCGCTTCCTGCGCGGACTTGTTCGCTAGCTCGTACCGGCCGCGCGCCGCCTGATACCGCTCGTCGCTGAACCCCAGGGCGGCGAGCGCCTCGGTGAGCTGCTTCACCAACGCCTCCCGTTCCGACAGCCGCTTCTCCGCCGCTTCCATTTCCGACACCAGGGTCGCGGCCCGTTCGGACTGCACCGCCAGCCGCTCCTGCGCGCGGATCGAGGGCTCCAGTTCCTTGAGCCGGTCCCGCACCACGTCGTGCCGCTCCACGTCGTACTTCTCCGGCAAGGCGGCGATCTTGGTCTTGATGTCCCTGACCCGCCCTTCGAGGGACACACGCTCGCGCTCCAGTTCCGAGCGCTCCTTCACCGCGGACCGCGCTTCGGCCAGCGCCTGGGTGAGCCTGTCTACCTGGGCGTTCGCGGCAAGGCGGACCTTTCCCTGGGCCGCGACATCCGCCGGCTCCACCTCGAGCTGGGTAATCCGGTCTCGGTAGAACTGCCCGTTTGTCTTGACCTCCGCCAATTGATCGTTCAGCGTGTTCAGCATCTGCTCGAACTCCTTCCCCAGCGGCCGTCCGCACGTCGGGCAGGGGCTCAGGGGGCCGAGTTCCTTGATCTTGTCCCGTTGTTTCTCGATATCCTCGTACTGCTGGAGCAGTTCCTGGCGCTTGGTGTTCGCGTGCTCTTTCTCGCGCACCCACGCGGCCCGGGCCAGCTCGGCCGCGGCCTGATCCTCGACGAACGCCTTGCGCGCGGCCCCGAGCTCTTTTTCCCGCGCCGCTGCGTCAGCGGCCGGGTCGGGGGTCTCCGTCACCCGCGCCGCCATCTTGCCGAGGGCGGCCTCGACCTCCTTGAGCTGACCCGTGAGGCCGCGGTGCTGGTCGGCGCCCCGCGCGTCGGCATCCAGGCGTTCGAGCTCGGCGCGGAGCGGCGCCACCTCGGCAAGCCCAGGCTTCATCTTCTCGTAGGCGGCCTTCGCCGCGAGCGCCACGGCCAGCTCCTTGTCCAGCCGCTCGTGGTCCCGCCGCGCATCAATCACCTGCTGTTCCGCCGCGCGCCGGTCGCCATCGATCGCCAGGGACGACTGGCGCAGGTCCGCCATGCGAGTCCACTCGGGGCCCTCGACCGACAGGGCCTTGGCCGCGGCGTCGCGCGCCGCGGTGGCGCGTTTCACGAGCGCGGTGGTGTCCGCCTGGCGCTTGGCAGCGTGCGCCCGCTCCCGTTCCAGCTCGGCCGCATCACCCAGGCCCAGTTCGAGCCCGCCCAGCTCGGCCAAGACCCTCCGGACACTCGCCCGTTCGGCGCGGGCGGCCTCCTGCGCCAGACGGAGCTTCTCGTAGCCCAGGACCCGTGAGAGAAACCGTGCGCGCTCCGCTGGCCCGAGCGCGGCCATCACGGCCAGTTCCTTCTGGCCGGTGAAGTACGTGTTGAAGAACTCGTCCCGCGTCATGCCCAGCGTACGCGTCAGGACGCGCGTGACCTCTTCGGTGCCCGCCGAGACCGGGCTCGCGCCGTGATCCTGGAACAGCTGGGCCTCCCGCTGGGTGCGGACCACGAGATAGTCGTGCGCGCCGAGGCTGAACTCGATCTCGACTTTGACCGGCGAGCGGGCGGGTGCGCGGCTCCAGCGAATCGAGTCCCTGGTCCCGCGCGCCGCCGCGTTGCCGTAGATGGCCCACGCAATCGCTTCGAGAAGTGTGGTCTTCCCCGCCCCGTTGGGCCCGATGATGGCGGTGAGCCCCGGGCCCAGTTCGAACTCGGTGTCGGCGTGCTGGCGGAAATTGACCAGGTGAATCCGGCGGAGCTGCATCAGGTGCTCCCCACCGGTCCGGGATCGCGCTCGACCTGCTCCATGTAGCGGCGGCCGAGCCCCACCAGCTTCGCGCGCTCGACGCCCGGGGTGAGCTGGCGCTGTTCGAGGTAGTCGGTGACGATGTCGCCGAGCGTCCGGATGCGACCCCCACCGGTTCCCCCCACCCCGACCTCGCGCCGCGACTCCGGCCGTCGAAGATCAAGATGAAAATGGAGGGCGCGCGCCTTGTACTCGCGGATCGCTTCGTGATCCAGTTCGCGCGCAACAAGTCGCGGCACATCGTAGGCCAGCTGGCGCACCACCTGGCCGTCGATGCCGCCCTTCACCTTCGCCACCTGCCCGGCGATCTCCTTGCTCAGTGCCTCGGCATCCATGCCCACCGCGGCGATCGGCGCGAGATCAACGTGGCGCCTGGCCAACGGAATCGCCCGGAACTCCACGTGGGGTTTTGGCCCGCCGAGCCGCACCAGGAGCCAGCCCTTCTGCCCCGGGCGCCCCAGCTCCCCTTCCTGCTGGAGCTCGCCCCACGGGTTCCGGCCCACGTATTCGATTGACCCCGCGTACCACGCCGTTGGCGCCATCTGCCGTGCCACGTGGTAGTGGCCGAGCGCGACGTAGTTCCACTGGTCCGCATGCAGCTCGGACAATTCCAGCGTGGGTGTGCCGTATTCCGCCGGGTCGTAGTCGCGAGGCAGGCCGGCGAGTTCGCCGTGGAGCAGGAGGATATTGTGCCGCGCGTCGGCCTCCGGCAGAAGCGACGGCCGTTGTTCAGCACCAACAGCCGCCCACGGTACGGCCAGAAGGGAAACCCCAAGTGATTCGAAATGGAGCCGCTTGGCCTCGTGCACCACGACCGCGATACCGGGGATCGCCTCGAACAGGCGGAGGATCGTGCCCGTTTCGACGGAACGCGGGGTGTCGTGGTCACCCGCGATGATGACGACGGGCGTGTCCGGCAGCGTGTCGCGGAGGCGGCGGAGCTGGTTGAACGCGTCGAGAATGGCGGGGTTGGCAGGCCGCACCGAGTGGAACAGGTCGCCGGCCACGAGTACCATGTCGGGCCGGGTGCTGATCACGTCGTCGATCACCCGGCGGAACGCGATCGCGACATCGGCTTCCCGCTGGTTGATGCCCTGCGCGGTAAGGCGGTGATGCTGGCGGAACCCCAGGTGAAGGTCCGCGAGGTGGGCAATGGTGGGACCGTCGGCAGTGGCGGCGGGCGCGGGAGCAGGGTCCGGCGCCCGCTGCCGTGCCTGCCGCTTGGTCACAATCTCACCTGGTGCCGTCCGGAAATAGACAGCGACACCGAGCCGTCTACCGGCGGGCCCTCCGCGCGTCCCAGGTGGAGCTTTATTCCGAATCGCGCATTCGTCGCGGCCGACACCATCGCGTTCCATCCGGACGACCACACGAGCACGGCGGCGATGCGCCCCGTGACCATGCCGGTTCCAATGCCGCCCTCGCCCGCCACGACGATCGTCTTGGGATCCAGGACGCCGGAGAGCGTGAGAAACGCCAGCGTGTCGGAACCGCGCGCCGTGACGCTGTCGAGGATGACCGTGGCGGTGCCCCGCACGGATTCCGCGGCCGACAGCTTGCCACCCGCGCTCAGGTGCGCGCCGAGGGGAAATTGCAGGGGACTGCCCCAATTGAAGCCCGGGGCGACGGCACCGTCCGCGAGCTGAAACTCGAGGCCGCCGAGTCCCGCCCGGAGCGCGGCGACCAGCGACGGGTCGGCGCCGCGTTGGGTGGGGGTCGCTGACTGGATATCCAGCTTCCAGCCGACCAAGGCATCGAGCGCGAGCCCCTGCGCGCCCGGGAGCGGCACGTCGGCGCGCGGGCTGGCGCCGGTACGGGCGCGCGAGCGCGAGGAGTCCAGCGTGATCCGCACCTTTCGCTTGTCGCCGATCATTTCGATGATTCTCGCGGTCCGAACCGTCCGCCAGTCACTCTCGGTCACTGTGCTGTCAGGCAAGCTCGGCAGGCCGAACCACACCGCGGTCATCCGGAATTCACTGATGGTCTGGACCCGCGTGCCGCCGGCCGGGTGATACTGGAGTGAGACGCCCTGGGCCGCCGCGCTGACGGGGATGACGAACAGGAACGCGAACGACCACCTACGGCCCATAAGGATCCTCGACCGGCCGGACTACGCTCACGCCACTCTTGGGCTTCATCTCCGTGCGCTGAACGGCGGTCGGAAGGCGGGACTGGAAAAATGTCAGTACGTCCTTGGGCCGCGCGCGTCGCGTCGCGAGGAGTGCGCGCCGGACGTCGTCTTCCGGCCGCCCGGCGATCAGGTCTTTCACCCGCGCGGCCGCGACCCCGCGGTCCAGCTGCGCCAGCTGGCGCGCGACGGCGTCTTCGAACGACACGTCCACGGCCGGCGGGAACCGCTCGACCCCCCCCCGCCCCGTGAGCACGGCGGGCCGCGGGAACTTGACGAACACCGGGTGGGTGAAATGCGGATGGCGAATCATCAGCTCGCCCTTCGGCATCGTGGCCATCTTGATCTTGGTCGCGGGCGAGAGCACCTGGTAGCCGGGCGTCGCCAGCTCATCCAGGTCCATGCGGCCAAAGAGCACCGTGCCCGCGTTCCCCACCACGCGCTTGTGAACCTGCGAGCGGAACTGCTGGGCGCCGAACAGCACCAGGCCCAGGTAGCGGCCCCGCTCGGAAATATCCAGCAGCATCTTCCGGACGTACGTGTCGGGCCCGTCCTGCGGCGCGTACTTGTTCAGTTCGTCCACGAAGACCACGACGTGCTCGACCCCCAGGTTCCGCCGCTCCAGGTGCTCCCGCAACTGGGACACGATCCGGGTGAACACCAGGTCCTGCCCCAGATTGTCCATGCCGGCCACGTCAATCACGTAGACGCGCCGATCCTCGAACGTGCCGAACGGCAGGTCGCTCACCGAGCCGTCGTCGGTGACAAGACCCTTGCAGCGGACCGAAATGTTGAGCAGCCGGTTCCGCACCTTGCGAATCGTCGCGATGTGATGCGTCCGCCACATGTCGCTCCGCCCAGCCGACTCCAGCCCGTCGAATATCGCGCGGAACAACCGCTCCAGATCAATGAAATTCTTCACCCGGTGGAGGTTCCCCCACTCGTCGGCGAATTCCTTTTCTACCACCCGGTCGGCGAGGAAGTCGATGAATGCGTCGGCCTTGGCATCCACGTCGTCGCGGTTGAGCAGGACTTCGTGATAGTCGAGCACCTCGCGAAGCCCCCACACGAGGGGCTCGACCGTGCCGACCAGCTCGGGGTTGGAGCGGAGCGTGTTGAGGTTCACGCCATCCGGCCGGAAGGGCGCGTAGTACGACACGTTCTCGAACGGCTTGGGCTCGATCCCCAGGTCTACGTACATCTGCTTCTCCGCGTCCGTCAGCGGCCCGGGCTGGTCCAGGAAGCAGAGATCCGGGCCTTTGACATTGAAGCAGACCGCGGCCACGCGGCCCTTGTGCGTCGGGAAATGCTCGAAGATCGAGCCGATCAGGAACTCGACCGCGCTCGTCTTGGTCGCGAGCCCGGAAATGCCGGTGATGTTGAGGTGCGCCGACTCGGGGCCCAGGAGGAAATCGGCATCCACGTACACGGGAGACGAGAGCCCTCCCGCCGTGTAGAGCCCGACCGGAATCCCGGTCGGCCGCTCGCCGCGCAGGTACGCGTCCATGCGGAGCGCGGTCTCGACATCCACGCGTGACGCGAGCCGGACTTCCGCGAGCGGCACCGGCTGGACCGGCTCTTCCGGAACCTGCCGAAGCACGGCCGCGGTCCATAGCCGTATTTCCGCCCGGCTGGTTGGCGCCTCGCCCGTCGGGTTCCCCTCGGCGGCAAGCACGTCGTGGAGCGGCGTCGCCAGGTCCGAGTAGGCCTTGCCGTCGGTGACGACGGCGTACACCACCCGCCCATCGCCCCCGTTTTCCACCCGCACGATCGCGCCGATGCCCAGCGGCGCCTCGACCGCCGTCCAGAAATGGAACTGGTGCGGCGAGGCCGGCAGAACCTCGGTCGCGACCACTCGGCCGATCGGCTTGGACCCTCGATCGATCACGACCAGCTCCCTGCCTTCGCCCGCAGCAAGTCCTCCACCCGGTGAATGGGATACAGCAACCGGTCCCACCGCGCATCGGGCGTCGACAGCGGAGCTCTCTCCCGCATCAACCACCCCGAAATCTCATCCGCCTCGCTCACGCTGGCGTCGGTAGCATATCGCTCGACCCTGACCAGGCCGTGCGTGATGTCCTGCCCTTCCCACGGCCACAACCGGACGTACCAGCTGTGCACCGGCGCGCCACGCTCGTACTTCGGCGCGAACACGGACGAGCGGTGCCCCGGCTCCAGCGTCATGGCCGTCACAACGTCGGCACCATTCAGGAACTGGGTCTCGTGACTCTTCACGATGCCGAGCAGCCGCGAGTCCTTCGCGAACGCGGAATGCGCGGTGACTGAGCCATCGACGACCAGCAGCCCGCCGGGCTTCGCCTCGCGATACTCTTTCGCGACGGTCGCCTCGACTTCGGCCCGCCGCCGGTCCACGACCTGCACCGCCAGCTGGATCTCCAGCAGGGGGTGCCGGCGAGATCCGGGTTCGGACGGGTAGAGTCTCTCTTCGCGAGCCGCAAGCGCTTCGCGTTCTGAATCCGACAGCACCGCGAGGGGCGCGACCAGGAAGTCTTCGTGGCGTGTCGCGACCGTGACCAGCTCGCCGCCGTTCCGGCACAAGGCCGCGGCCGCTACGTGCGCCCGCACGACGGGTGTGGCGCCGAACCAGCCGTCTACGGAGTAGCGCTGAATGCCGCCCAGGAACGCGACGCCAGGTGGTGCCTCGCGCGGAATCACCGGAATCGCCCGAATCCGGTCGCCTTCGACGATCTCCGCCGTGCCGAACGGCGTCTCGAGGGGCGCGCCGGCGTGGGTGGCCATGCGGCCCCCGCCGGCCACGCCGCCCGCGCGAACGATGACTTTGCGAATTCCCGCGTGCGCCATGCGGTTCAGTCCCGCCGCGCCGCGGTGCCGCCCGGCATCAGGCGTCGGGCGCTGGGAAGGGTGGGACGTTGAGGAGCCACAACCCCGCGATATTGCCGCTGCCGTCCACTTCGGCAATGAGACCATTCGCGATTTGCACAGCGTCCACCTTGCGCCGGGGTCCCACGCGCAGGTGAATGACCGACTCGTCCGCCCGCTTGAGCGCGGAGAGGTGCGTATCCACCTCGACCGCCGCGATCCCCGGTTGAGACGGGCGGGCGGGCATCATGAGGCGGCCCTGCGATCCCGGCTCGGGGGCCTTGAGGCCCTCGACAACCTGGCGCTCGGGCCACACCACCACTTCGAGCCCGCACACCGCGCCACCCGAGACGTCGAGCATTACGTACGACCCCTCGGCGCCGGTCAGTTCGACCGAGCCGGTAAGCCCGCCGGCCTTCTTGGGAACCTTGAACTGCCCAGAGAGGATCTCCGTCTCGGCATCCCACCGCCACGCGACCTCCGGCAGCTTGCCCTCGAGCTTCTCGACCGTCACGGTGTAGGCCATGATCAGCGAGGCTTGAGGGAGCGGGCGAACCGGGTGATTCGCTCGAGCGCCTTGACCAGGTCCTTTTCCGACGCGGCAAACGACAGCCGCACGAACCGCGGGTCCCCGAAGGCATCACCCGGCACCAGCGCCACGCCCTCGCTCGCCATGAGCTTGGAGCAGAACTCCGCGCCGGTGGAGATACCGGGGCCGAAGTAGTTGTCGACGCGGAAGAACAGGTAGAAGGCGCCCATCGGCTCGACGAACTCGACATTCGGGAGGTGCTTCCGGAAGTGCGCCAACAGCATGTCCCGCCGCTTGCGGAACTCGTCCACCATGCGGAGCACGTCCTGCTCCACCTTCGGGTCGCTCATGGCGGTCGCCGCGGCCCACTGCGACGGGTGCGACGCGCCCGACGTCGTGTGCGACTGGAATCCCGCCATGGCCTTGGCCACCGGCAACGGCGCGAGCGCCATGCCGATTCTCCAGCCGGTCATCGCGTACGCCTTGCTCGCGCCGTAGATCACGACCGTCCGGTCGAGCAGCTCGTCCGAAAGATCCAGCACCGAGGGCGCGGAACCCGAACCAAAGTGAATGCGGCGGTAGATCTCGTCCGAGATCAGCCAGATGCCCCGCTCGTGCGCCCATTCGGCAATCGCCTTGAGCTCCGAGCGCGAATAGACCGCGCCGGTCGGGTTGACCGGAGAACACAGGAGCAGGCCCGTGGTGTGCGCGTCGGTGTGTGCCTCGAGGTCGTCCACGCTCACCTTGAGGCTCCACTCGATATCCCCGGGCACCATCACCGGCTCCGCGCGCGCCAGATGCACCATTTGCGGGTACGACACCCAGGCCGGCGCCGGAATCAGCACCCGATCACCCGGACCGAACAGCGAAAAGATCGCGTTGAAGAGCGACTGTTTTGCGCCGGTGGAAATCACCAGGCAATCCGCGTTCACCGGCCGGCCGTTCGACAGGAGCGACAGGTGCTTCGCCGCCGCGGCCCGCAGGTCCAGAAGGCCCACGTTCGGCGGGTACCTGGTCTTTCCTGACTGGATGGCCTTGATGCCGGCTTCGGCCGCCGCGCGGGGTGTGTCGAAGTCCGGCTCTCCCGCCGAAAGGTCGATGACGTCCTCCCCGGCGGCCTTGCGGCGCTGGGTTTCCTGGTTGATCGCGACCGTTTCGGACGGCTTGAGCTGGGCGAGGTTCTCTGACAGGGACAACTGCGGCGCCCGTTGGGCGGGAGCCGAAATTCGTGATATGGGGCTGGCTTCCACGATGTTCCTCAAGGCTAAGGCGCAGTCAGAAGACTACGGCCTCGCATGGGAGGCCGCAACAACTTTTAGGGCCGGATTACCCCGTGCCGCTTGAGAATCACGACCGTGGAGTCTACGGGTAGTTCCTGGGCGGTTCCACGGTACCCGCGCACGGTGGTCGCCATGAACAGGGAGTTGTAGATCGCCTCTTCGGTGGCCTCGATCGCGGCCTCGAACAGCGGGGAGAGCGCGTCGCCGGGAATCTGGGGCTGGGTCACCCGCCGCGCCCCGGTGACCGTGCTGAAGGCAATGACGAAGTCGCCCGACCCGTGGGACATCGAACTGCCGGTCCGCGCGAGCCCCGCCAGTGCCCGCCGCCCCAGCCGCTCGAGCGCCAGGTGATCGAGCGGTGCGTCGGTGGCGATCACGATCATGCAGGATCCGTCCGGAGAAGGATCGACGGTCGCGGCACCGACCCGTGCTCCCGCCGAATCAGCCGGATTCAGGATGTTTCGGAGATAGTACTTCCCCAGCTCGACCCCCACCGGCGCGCCCGCGATTTGCAGGACGCCGCCGAAATTGCTCTGCACCAGCGCGCCGACGGTCCAGCCGCCGAGCGCGTCCGGAAGCTTGCGGCTCGAAGTGCCGATCCCGCCCTTCCACCCGAACGCCTGCGTTCCGCGCCCCGCACCGACACTGCCCTGCTCAACCGGTCCTTCCTTCGCCAATTTGATCGCGCGGAGCACGTCAGCTTCGGTGATCGGCCGGCGGCGAATGTTGTTCAGGCCGCCGTCGTTGGTCTCTCCCACGACCGGATTGGCCGACCCCACGTTTTCGTTTCCCGGGAGTCCCAGCAGGTAGGTGAGGACCGCATCGGCCGCACGCGGCACGCAGAGCGTGCACGTGAGCACGATCGGCGACTCCAGCTCACCCAGTTCCTGCACCTGCGTCGAGCCGGTCAGCTTGCCGAACGCGTTTCCGATCACGATTGCGGCGGGGACTTTTTCCCGGAAGATGTTGCCATCGTGCGGCAGGATCGCCGTGATGCCCGTGTTGATCGAGTCGCCGCGGGCGAGCGTCACCTGCCCCACCCGCACGCCTTTCACATCGGTGATCGCGTTGAGCGGGCCGGGCGGAAGGATGCCGACGATGACACCGATTTCCCGCGCGGTCTTCTTGGCCTGGGCCGAGAGCGGCGGTGCGACGAACAGGATCAGGGTGAGAACAGTTGCAGTGCGCAATGGATGTTCCACGGACGGTTAAACGGTTCGCCTATCCACCAGACGAAAGTTGCCCGACGGACGAGCCCAAGCTAGCATCCTGTCACTGTTTGACAACCGAGGTAGTTGTGACGGAAGAAACCAGTTCGCTGGACGCGGGCGCGCGAGCCGCGCTCGACAGCGCGAAACCGCTGATTACCGTGGGCCCCCCCGCGGCGTGGACGCTTACGCCCATCTTTGGCGCGCTCCCGCGCGACGAAACGCCCGGCCTGCATGTGCTGGTCCTGGCCCCCGAACCCGGCGACCTGCTGGAGGCGGCGCGCATGATCCGGCGCCTCCCGGGCATTGAACCGGTCCATGCTGTTACGGGCAATTCCCGCGCCGCGCGGCTCCTGTCCGCTGGCGCTGTCCGCACACTACTCTCGACCCCGCGTGACGCGCTCAAGCTCCTCGAGCGCTCGGCGCTTCCCTCGAAACAACTCCACACCGTCGTGGTCCTATGGCCGGAAGTCACCCTGGCCCTGGGCGAATCGGCCACGCTCGATTCCGTGCTCCAGGAGATCAAAGTCCCCCGGACGGTGTTTGCCACCACGGACGACGCACCCCTCAAGGATTTCCTCGAGCGCCACGCGCGCCGGGCGCCACTCGTCCCGCTGGGCCGCGTTCCTTCGTCGCCCATGGGCGGCATCCGTTACATCGTGGTGGAAGATGACCGCCGCGGCGGAGCAGTCCGTGGCACCCTCGACTCGCTGAACCCCGAAAAGACGCTCCTGTGGGAACCAGCCGCCGACCGCTATGAACGGTGGCACGAACTGGTCGAGGACCCCACCGTCGTGGTGAGCGGCACCGTTCCTACCGACAAGCGGTTCGACCTCGCCATTGCCGCGGATTTCCCCACGCCGGAAATCCTCATCAGGCTATCCAACCAGGCGAACCAGGTCGTCGTCCTCGCCCGTGGCGCCCAGCTCACCTACCTCGGCCGGGTCGCCAAGCCGCTCCGGGCGCTTCGCCTGACCGGCGCGGCGGACCGGGCACGCGAACGCGCCCACGCACTCCGGCAGGCCGTGCGCGAGCGCGTCGAGCAGGGCGATGTGAGCGCCGAACTCCTCGCGCTGGCGCCGTTATTTGATGAATACGATCCCGCGCTGGTGGCAGCCGCCCTCGTGCGGGGCGCCGAAGGCCCGCCCGCCGAAGTCGCCGCGGCGGCCAATTCGTGGGTGCGCATACAGATCAGCATTGGCAAACGGGATCGCGTGCGGCCGGCAGATATCGTCGGCGCCCTGCTCAACGGCGTGGGACTGGCCAAGGACCACGTCGGCCGCGTGGAAATCCAGGACAACTTCTCGGTCGTGGACGTGAATCCGGATGCCGCCAACCGGGTCGTGAGCGAATTGCCGAAACTCACTGTGCGTGGCCGCCCACTTACGGGAAGGGTCCTCTAGCCGTCTTGCATCCGGGGCCAACGGGCGCTAACCTCACCCGCCCTTGGTTCCCTCCACCTGACGCGACGACATGCACCACACAACTCGGCCCGGCTGGATCGAAGTCATCGCGGGTGTCATGTTCAGCGGAAAAAGCGAAGAGCTGATCCGCCGCGTGCGCCGTTCAGTCATCGCCAAAAAGAAGGTCCAGGTGTTCAAGTCGCACCTGGACGATCGCTACGGCGGCGTCTACCAGGTCAGCTCCCACAATGGTGCGGCCGTCGAAGCCCGCCCGGTGGATTCATCCATCGAGATCATGCGGCTGGTGCGACCCCAGTCCGAAGTCATCGCGATCGACGAGGCCCAGTTCCTCGACGAAGGAGTCGTTGACGTCGTGACGACACTGGCGACTCGCGGTGTGCGGGTCATCCTCGCCGGTACCGACACCGATTTCCGCGGCGAGCCGTTCGGCGCCATGCCCCAGCTCCTCGCCATCGCCGAAATCGTGGACAAGCTCCACGCCATCTGCGTCGTGTGCGGAGACCCGGCCTGCCGTAACCAGCGGCTCATCAACGGCCGTCCCGCTGCCTACGAATCCCCCACGATCATGGTCGGCGGGTCGGAGGCCTACGAGGCGCGGTGCCGGCACTGTCATTCCGTCCCGAAGGCCGACGAAGCGCAGGTGAGGTTGCTCTAGCCTATTCTTCTCCCATGCTGAATGTCGCCGTCACCGGCAACGCCGCCGCCGGAAAATCCACCGTGGTGAAATGGTTCCGCGAATGGGGCGCCACGGTCATTGACGCGGACCATCTGGTGCGGGAAGTCGAATCGCCCAGCTCCCCGATCCTGAATGCCATCGCCCGCCGGTTCGGCCCCCACGTCATCAAGCCCGATGGTTCGCTGGATCGTGACGAGTTGCGCGGTCGCGTCATGGGTGATGAAGACGCCCTGGCCTCGCTCAATGCCATCGTGCACCCTGCCGTCCGCCGCCTCCGCGCCGAACTGGTCGCCGACGCGCGCAAGGCCGGGGTCAAGGTGCTGGTGAACGAGATTCCACTGCTCTTCGAGGTGATGAACCCGGAGGACTTCGACCTGGTCGTGCTGGTAGACGCCCCGGTCGCCACCCGGCATGGGCGGCTGGTCGAGCACCGCCACCTCGAGCCGGAAGACGCCGACCGGCTCATCGGGTCACAGATGCCGTCGGAGTTCAAGCGCGAACGCAGCCAGATCGTGATCGACAATGAGGGATCGCTCACCGAGCTGGAAGCCCGGGCGCAGGATGCCTGGCGGAGTATCACCGAGCGGGCGGGCCGAACGCTTGACACCCCCGGAAGCGGCGGGTAACCTAACCGCCGTCGCTCGCAACCCAGCTAAACCGCCAGCCAAATCGCGAATAAATGTCGAAGATACCGCCGGCCCTGCAGTACACCGAAGAACATGAATACGTCGCCCTCGACGAGGCCGATATCGTCCAGATCGGCATTACCGACTACGCCCAGGGTGAACTCGGCGACGTCGTGTTCGTCGAACTGCCCACCATCGGCGACAAGTTCGACCGCATGCACGTCTTCGGCACCATTGAGGCCGTGAAGGCCGTGTCCGAGTTGTTCTGCCCCGTGGCCGGTGAAGTGGTGGATATCAACGGGGCGCTGGACAAAGACCCCTCGCTGGTCAACCGCGATCCGTACGGCAACGGCTGGATGATCAAGCTTCGCGTGAAGCGGGTGGACGACCTGAAGGAACTGCTCAGCGCATCGGACTACGCCGCCCATATCGGAGAGTAGGGCCCGCCCTGCCTAAGTCCCGCAGCAAGAAGAAGACCCCGATTCCAGCCCCAGATCAGGCAGCCACACTGCCGCATCCGGACCGTTTCGCCGCGCGCCACATCGGCCCGCGGCCGGACGACGTCCGCGCCATGCTGGACCTGCTGGGCTACCGGTCGCTGGACCAGTTCGTGGATGCGGTCGTCCCGGCGGATATCCGCCTGCGCCGCACGATGGACTTGCCGGCCGCCCGGAGCGAGCCGCAGGTCCTGGCGGCACTTCGGGACATGGGCTCGCGCAATCGCGTGGCCCGCTCGTATCTCGGCATGGGCTACTCGGACTGCTTCACGCCACCTGTGATCCTGCGAAACATTTTGGAAAACCCGGGTTGGTACACGGCATACACGCCCTACCAGGCCGAGATCGCCCAAGGGCGCCTCGAGGCCCTGCTGAATTTCCAGACCGTGGTGTCCGACCTCACGGGCCTGCCCGTCGCCAACGCGTCCCTGCTCGACGAGGCAACCGCCGCGGCCGAGGCCATGCATCTCACGGAATCCGTCGCCGGCAAGGGCGGGCCCATGGTCTACCTGGTGGACCGCGGGTGTCACCCGCAGACCATCGCGGTGGTCGAGACCCGCGCCGAGGCACGAGGCGTCGAGGTGAAGGTGGGCGACCCGGCGACGTTCCAGTTCGGCGGCGCCGTGATCGGCGCCCTGGTCCAGTACCCGGGCACCGATGGCGGCATTCAGGACCACTCGGCGCTGGTCGCGCGGGCGCACGACCACGGCGCCCTCGTCACCGTCGCCACCGATCTCCTCGCGCTCGCGCTGATCACGCCGCCCGGCGAGTGGGGCGCGGATATCGCCGTGGGCAACTCCCAGCGTTTCGGCGTGCCGCTGGGATACGGCGGCCCGCACGCCGCCTTTTTCGCGACGCGCGAGGAACACAAGCGCTACCTGCCGGGCCGGATCATCGGCGTGTCGAAGGACCGCTCGGGCCGTCCGGCGTTGCGCATGGCACTCCAGACCCGGGAGCAGCACATCCGCCGCGAAAAGGCCACCAGCAACGTCTGCACCGCGCAGGTCCTGCTCGCGGTAACGGCCTCGATGTACGCGGTGTACCATGGGCCCGACGGCATCCGCAAAATTGCCGAGCGGCTGCATCGCCTGGCCGGCGCGCTGGCGGCAGGAGTCCGGAAGTTCGGCTTCAAGCTCACGCACGACGCGTTCTTCGACACGCTGTCGGTCGAGGCCCCGGCCGCGACCACCACCAAGGTCATCGCAGCTGCCCGGACGCGCGGCATCAATCTCCGCGCCATCTCCCCGACGAGAATCGGCGTGGCGCTGGACGAGACGACCAGCGCCGCCGACGTCGCTGACGTCGTGAGTGCGTTCGCGCTGGGCCGGGCGATTTCGTTCGACACCGGCCGCGTGGCCCAGGGCGTCGAGTCCGCCGTTCCGCCGGCACTCCGCCGCACGACGCCCTACCTCACGCACCCGGTGTTCAAGCGGCACCGCTCCGAAACCGAAATGCTCCGGTATCTCAAGCGGCTCGAGGACCGGGACTTCTCGCTGACGTCAGGGATGATTCCCCTGGGTTCGTGCACGATGAAGCTCAACGCGACCACCGAAATGGCCGCCGTGACCTGGCCCGAGTTCGGGCGGATCCATCCGTTCGCCCCGCGCGACCAGGCTGCCGGCTACGGGGAGCTCCACCGCCAGCTGGAAGACTGGCTCGCCGAGATCACCGGGTTCCCCGGCATATCGCTCCAGCCGAACGCCGGCTCCCAGGGTGAGTACGCCGGCCTGCTCGCGATTCGCGCCTACCACCGCTCGCGGAAAGACACCCACCGCACCACCTGCCTCATTCCCCAATCGGCGCACGGAACCAACCCGGCGAGCGCGGTGATGGCGGGGTTCTCGGTCGTCGTGGTGAAAACCGACCCGCAGGGCAACGTGGACCTGGACGATCTTCGCGCCAAGGCCGATCAGCACAAGGCGACGCTCGGCGCGCTGATGATCACGTATCCGTCTACGCACGGTGTGTTCGAAGCGGGCGTGCGCACGATCTGCGACATCGTGCACAAGGCGGGCGGACAGGTCTACATGGACGGCGCCAACCTGAACGCGCAGGTCGGGCTCTGCCGGCCCGCCGACATCGGCGCCGACGTGTGCCACCTCAATCTCCACAAGACATTCTGCATTCCGCACGGCGGCGGCGGCCCCGGCATGGGCCCCATCGGCGTGGCGAAGCACCTGGTGCCGTTCCTGCCGGATCATCCGGTCGTACCGCTCGGCGTGAAGAAATCGTTCGGCACCGTGTCGGCCGCTCCGTGGGGAAGCCCATCCATCCTGCCGATTTCGTGGGCCTACATCGCACTTATGGGGCCCGATGGCCTCACCGAGGCGACCAAGGTCGCGATCCTGAACGCCAACTACATCGCGAAGCGGCTCGACGGGCACTACGGCCTGCTCTACGCCGGCGCTCACGGCCTGATCGGCCACGAGTGCATCCTCGATACGCGGCCGTTCAAGCAGTCGGCCGGCGTCGAGGTCGAAGACATCGCCAAGCGGCTCATGGACTATGGGTTCCACGCGCCCACCGTCTCGTTCCCGGTGGCCGGCACGCTCATGGTCGAACCGACGGAGAGCGAAGGAAAGGAAGAGCTGGACCGTTTCTGCGACGCGATGATCTCCATTCGCGAGGAAATCCGGGAAATTGAATCGGGTGCCCAGCCGCGGGAGAACAACGTCCTCACGAACTCCCCGCACACGCTGGCCGACGTCACCGCCAACGCGTGGGACCGACCCTACGCCCGCGAGCTCGCCGCATTTCCCACCCAGGCCACGCGCGAGCACAAGGTGTGGCCGTACGTTGGACGCATTGATGGCGCCTACGGGGACCGGAACCTGGTGTGCACCTGCCCGCCCATCGAGGACTATGCCTGAGTCGGCAGTCGCCCTCTCGTGGGGCCTGCTGGTTGATGACCGTCCCCGCTCCGGCTTCGAAAACATGGCCCTCGACGCGACGCTCCTTCGGGCCGCCGCCGCAGGCCACACGTTTCTCCGCCTCTACCAATGGAGCCCGGCGTGCCTGTCGTTCGGCCGCCACGAGCCGGCGCTCACTCGCTACGACCGCGATCGCATAGAAGAAATGGGCCTCGACACGGTTCGCCGCCCCACCGGCGGCCGGGCCGTCTGGCATAACGAGGAAGTCACCTACGCGCTCGCCGCTCCGGCGAACGCCTTTGGCTCCCTCCCTGACTCCTACGCGATCATCCACGCCATGATCGCCCGCGCACTCAAACGCATGGACGTCCGCTGCGGCCTCGCCCCCGCTCCCCGCTCCCGACACCCCGCCCCTTCCGCGGGCGCGTGCTTCGCAAGCCCGGCAGGCGGTGAAGTGATCGCGAACGGCCGGAAACTCGTGGGCAGCGCGCAGACCCGGGAAGGTGGGGCGTTCCTGCAGCACGGATCCATCCTCCTGGCCGACGGCCAGGACCTGGTGACCACGGTGACCCGCGGGCCCGCCGCGACCCCCGCGGCCACCTCGTTGTCCGCGTTGCTGGGACGGCCGGTCGAGTTCCCCGAAGTGGTGACGGCCATCGTGCGGGAAGCGCGCGACGCGTGGGGTTCGGAACGGACAGGCGCGGCTGTGGACCCGGACCCCGACCTCGTGGCCCGATTCTCCGACCCTGGTTGGACCTGGCGGCGATGATCCACTAGTCCGCCCCTGTTCGCCGAGCCCTATTCCTTATACATACATCCCGACAATGCGCACCCTGAAGACACCGCTGATCCTGGCGGGGCTCTGCCTCGCCGCTGCCCCGCGCCTCGAGGCGCCCGCGGCCTGTCCCGGCAATCCGTGCGGCACGGTGATAATCCTGACGCGCGCCGAGCCGGGCTCGCTGTTTCCGCCGGCAATCGAGTACTCCTGGGACGCCGCCACCATCGACCTGATGTACCTGCGCCTGGCGGACCTCGGAGCCTCCATCAACACGGTCGGTGACACCGAGTTCGTCCCCCGCATCGCGGCGTCGTGGCGGCGGACAAGCCCCCTCGCGATCACGTTCCAGACCGACCCCCGCGCGCGCTGGCAGGACGGGGTGCCGGTAGACGCGCGGGATGTCGCGTTCACCTTCGACGTCTACCGCGACACGGTGGTCAACGCGTCGGCTCGCGCCCAGCTCGCCAGCATCGTGAGCGTCACGGCCACCGGCCCGAACACGGTGACGTTCCAGTTCCGGAGCGCCTACCCGGAACAGCTCTTTGACGCCACACAGCACATGCGAATCCTTCCCCGGCACCTGATGGACAGCATCCCACGGGGACGGCTCCTGTCTCATCCGCTTTCCTCGGCCCCCATCGGGAACGGCGCGTACCGGTTCCTGTCCTGGAGACGCGGTGAATCACTCGAACTCGCTGCCGACAGCACATTCTTCCTTGGCCGGCCCGGCGTGGCATGGATCATCTGGCGCCTGGACCGGGACTACTCGTCTCCCAACGCAAAACTCATCGCCGGCGACGGCGACCTCATGGAACACCTCGGCGCGCCGGAAAACATCGAACGGGTACGTGCCGGCAAGGACATGCAGGTCGTCGAGTATCTCGGCACGAGCTACATGTACCTGGATTTCAATCTCCGGGACCCGGCCGACGTCTCCCGTCCGCATCCGCTCTTCGGAGACCGCGACCTGCGCCGGGCCCTGTCACAGGCCGTTGACCGGCCTAGGCTTGTCCTCACCGCATACGACCGCTACGCCAGGGTCGCCGTCGGCCCGATCAGCGGCTTGTTGCCGGCGGGCCGCGACACCACGCTCCCCACTATCGCTTACGACTAGGCCGCGGCCGCACGGGCACTCGCTGGGCTCGGCTGGAAAGACTCGGACGGAGACGGAATCCTCGACCGCGAAGGCCGGAAGCTCGCGTTCGATGTCCTGTACCCGACCAGCAGCTTTCCACGGACACGCGCGGCTGAAGCGTTGCGGGGACAACTTCTCAAGATCGGCGTCGAGGCCCGCCCGACGCCGCTCGATCCCAACCAGATGGGCGACCGCACCCAGTCCAGGAAGTTCGATGCCGCGCTCATGGGCTGGAACGACGACCCGACGCCGAGCGGAATCCGGCAAAACTGGACCACCGCCGGAATCGGCGGATCGAACTACGGGGGATACAGCAACGCGGAATTCGACCGGCTGGTGGACGCGGCCATCGGGGAGTTCGACCCCGCGCGCGCCCGCGAACGCTGGCGCGCCGCTTATACCGTCATCATCGAGGACGCGCCGGCCGTCTGGCTCGCGACGCCGATGAACGTCGCCGCGGTGCACCGCCGGCTCGAAAACGTTTCGCTGCAACCCCAGGAATGGACCGCGACGCTCTGGCAGTGGCGCGTCGCGCCGGGACGGACAATCCCCAGGGACCTCGTGCCGGCCCCATCCGGGTCGCGGTGACGTGATTCGTTACGCGGCAAGCCGCGCCATCCATGCATTCGCGGTCGTCCTCGCCGTCACCACGCTGACCTTTGTACTCATTCACGCCGCGCCCGGCGACCCGCTCACCGGCCTTCGTGAATCCGCTTACGCCTCTCCGGAGTTCATCACCCGGGCCCAGCGCCACATGGGGCTCGATCGGCCCTTGTACGTGCAATACCTCGTATACCTTGGGAACCTGTTCCGCGGCGACCTGGGCGAGTCGTTCGCGACGCACATCCCGGTCTGGCACCTGCTGCGGCCGGCAATCCCCAACACGCTCCTGCTCGGCGCCGCAGCTCTGCTGGTGGACTTCACGGTCGGCATGGCTGTTGCCGCCCCCCAGGCGATACGGCCAGGCGGACGCCTGGACCGCTGGCTCTCGAACGTCACGCTCGCGGTCTACGCGGTGCCGGTCTTCTGGCTGGGTATCCTCCTCTCCATGCTGTTCAGTCAGGCCCTGGGCTGGCTGCCCATCGGCGACATACGTGACCCAATCATCGCGGCGGCCGGGACCACGCCACAGAAGGTCGTGGACATTCTTCGGCACCTGGTGCTCCCCGCCGCCACGCTCGGCTTGGTCGGCGCCGCGAGTACGGCCCGGTACCAGCGCACCGCCCTGTTCGACGCGCTCCGGCAGGACTTCATTCGGACGGCTCACGCCAAGGGTCTCACCGCGCGCGTGGTCCTGTTGCGCCACGCCCTGCGGAACGCGCTCCTGCCGACGATCACGCTGTTCGGCCTCTCGCTTCCCGTCCTGTTCTCCGGGGCTGTGCTGGTGGAATCCGTGTTCGGGTGGCCAGGCATGGGGACACTCGCCGTACAGTCGGTCATGCGCCGCGACTACCTAGTCGTGACCGCCGCCGCGACCATCACCGCAACCGCCGTGGTCGTGGGCAGCGCGCTCGCCGACCTTCTCTACCGGGTGGCGGACCCGCGCACCCGGAGCCCGGCATGATCGCCGACCTCGTGGGTTCCCGATCGGTGCGGCGAGCCCTGGGCGCGGCGGGCATCGTCGCGACGCTCGCTTTCTCCGCGCCGTGGCTCAGCCCGTATGATCCAAATGAACATCTCGATGCCGTCGAGCTGCGAATCGCCGGGCCATCCTGGCATCACCCGCTGGGAACCGACCTCTTCAGTCGCGACGTGCTGTCTCGCGTCCTGTACGGCACGCGCGTGTCGCTGACCGTAGCCGCCCTGTCCGTGCTGGTGTCTGTGACGCTCGGGACCGCCGTGGGCATGGCAGCCTGGCTGGCCGGCGGAGCAGTGGACACCGTGCTGATGCGCCTGGTGGACGGGGCGCTCGCCATACCGCGCATACTGCTCCTGCTCGTCATTGCCGCGCTGTGGAACCACATCAACCTCGCGGCGCTGGTGGCCATCCTCGGGCTCACGAGCTGGTTCGGCACCAGCCGCGTCGTGCGCGCCGAGGTCTTGAGCGCCCGCGCGCGAGAGTACGTCGCTGCCGCGCGTTCGCTCGGCCTCTCCCGCGTCCGGATCGCCACGCAACACGTCCTTCCGAACATCGCCGGCCCGATCCTGGTCGCGGCCTCACTCGGCGTCGGGCAAATCATTCTTGTCGAAGCCGGCCTGTCGTTCCTCGGGCTCGGCCTCGCGCCCCCCACGGCCTCCCTCGGCGCGATGATCCAGGAAGGACAGTCGTTCGTATACCAGGCGCCCTGGGTGGTTGTCGCGCCCGGCGTCGTGATCGTCCTGACGGTCCTGGTGTTCAGCGCGCTGGGCGAGAGTCTTCGCGAGGCGCTCGACCCGCGCTCCGGAGGGCGGCCCGCGTGACGGCCGTGCTTTCGGTTCGCGACTTGGGCGTCACGTTCGACACGCCGCGGGGACCTGCGCGCGCGGTCGACGGCGTTTCGTTCGACCTGCATGCCGGCGAAACGCTGGCCCTCGTCGGCGAATCGGGCTGCGGCAAGACCGTCACCGCCCTGTCGATTCTCCGGCTCCTGCCCGACGCCGCCCGCGTGGCGCCCGGAGCCTCTATCACCTACGCCGGCGCCGACATTCTCAAGCTCGAGGCCGAGCCGCTCCGGCAAGTGCGGGGCGCGGGAATCGCCATGGTGTTCCAGGAACCGATGACCAGCCTGAACCCGGTCCTGTCCGTCGGCTGGCAGATCGCGGAGACCGTCCTGGCGCACAAGAGCGTTGGCCGCGCCACCGCCGACGCCCGGGCCATCGAGGTCATGAAGCTGGTCGGCATCGCCGACGCGGAAGACCGCTACCGCGCCTACCCGCACCAGTTGTCCGGCGGCCTCTGTCAGCGCGTGATGATCGCCATGGCGCTCGCCTGCGAGCCCAAGGTGCTGATCGCGGACGAACCCACGACCGCCCTCGACGTCACGATCCAGGCGCAAATCCTCGAACTGCTCGTGGATCTCAAGCGCCGCCTCGGCCTCTCCGTCCTCCTCATATCCCACGACCTCGCACTGGTGTCCGGCGTGGCCGACCGGATCGCCGTCATGTACGGGGGGCACATCGTCGAGGAAGCCGCGACGGCCGACGTGTTCGCGAAACCAGTGCACCCCTACACCGAAGGGCTCCTCGGCGCCGTGCCACGCATCGACCGGCCGGAACTCAGGCTCGCAGCGATCCCCGGCAACGTGCCGCCGGCAACCGAGTGGCCCGCCGGGTGCCGGTTCCACCCGCGCTGCGCACACGCGTGGGACCGCTGCTCCACCGGCGAGCCGGGGCTGGTTGCGGCCGGCGCAAACCGCACCGCGCGTTGCTGGCTGATCGAAGAGCCCGGACGCCGGAAGTCGTCATGACCGGACCATCCATCCGCTCATCCGCTCATCCGCCCATCCGCCCCTTCATCGAGGTGTCCGGCCTTACCCGCGAATACGCCGCCGAACGCGCGTGGCTGGAACGGCGCGTCACATTCCGCGCGGTGAACGACGTCAGCCTGACGATCGGTCGAGGAGAAACCCTGGGCCTGGTCGGCGAGAGCGGGAGCGGGAAGACGACGCTGGGCCGCTGCATCATCCGGCTCATCGAGCCTACCGAGGGAACGATTCACATGGACGGCACCGACGTGCGCGCGCTGGAGTCCGCCACGCTGCGCCAGTTCCGGCGCCGAATGCAGATCGTATTCCAGGATGCGACCGGCGCGCTCAACCCGCGCATGCGCGTCGGCCAGGCCGTGAAGGAACCCATCGAGGTACACCGGCTCGCGCGTGGAGCGGACGCCGATGCGCGCGTGGCCACCCTGTTCCAGGAAGTCGGCCTCGATCCGTCCTACCGGGACCGCTACCCGCACGAACTGTCCGGCGGCCAGCGGCAGCGCGTGGTGATCGCCCGCGCGCTTTCGGTCGAGCCCGAGTTCATCGTGCTCGACGAGCCCGTATCGGCCCTCGATGTGTCGGTGCAGGCCCAGGTGCTCAATCTCCTCGGAGACCTCAAGCGGAAGCGCGGTCTTACGTACCTGTTCATCGCCCACGACCTCGCGGTCGTCCGCCACATCGCGGACCACGTCGCGGTCATGTACCTCGGCCGTATCGTGGAAACGGCGCCGGCCGCTACACTCTACGGCGATCCGCGACACCCGTACACCCGCGCGCTGCTCTCGGCCGTCCCCGTAGCAGACCCGAAGCCGGGCCGGGCGCGCATCGTCCTCGCCGGGGACCCGCCGTCGCCACTCAAGCCACCACCAGGATGCCCGTTCCACCAGCGGTGCTTCCACCCGAAGAAGAACTCGCGGTGCGCAACCGAGCGGCCCGAGCTGCGCGTGCTCGACGGCGCCCACCGCGTGGCGTGCCACTTCGCCGACGAGTGGCCGTGAGCCTGTCCGCTTCCCTCGAGCGCCTGCACGCGCGCGTGGTCCGGAACCCCCTGCTCCAGGTGTTCACCGCCACGACACGCGGGCTCCTCGCCATGGCGTTCGTTCCCTCGGGCCTGACCAAGGTGATGGGTGAACGGTTCACCTCGCTCGGCACCGACACCTCCGTGGGCTACTTCTTCGACGCGATGTACCAGACCGGCTACTACTACCGGTTCCTCGGCGCGTCCCAGGTACTCGCGGCCATTCTCCTGCTGTTTCCGGCCACCGCGACACTCGGCGCGGTGATGTACTTCCCGATCATCCTGAACATCTTCATCATCACGGTCGCCGTTCATTTCACGGGAACACCATTCATCACGGGACTCATGATGCTCGGGAGCATCTACCTGCTCTGCTGGGACTACGACCGCCTGCGGCACATGCTGCCCGGGCTCTCCCCGGCGCCGCTCGCCCCGCGGGCCTTCGGCGTGGCGCCGACGGTCGGACTGACTCTCGCGGTGTTGATGGGCACGTTTGGCGGGATTAACGCCATCGGAATGGCGGGCCCACGCTGGGGGCTTGCGACCGCCGGCAGTTTGGTTCTCGCTTCCGGATTCCTCTACCTGGCAATCGCATACCGTACCATCCGGCGGGCCGCGTGACACGCAACCGGGCGATCCAGTTCACGTGGCCCGAAGGGGCCGCCGCCCTGGTCGGCGTTGCCTTCGTCGCCTGGCCGACGCTTAACGCGGCGGCTCGTCCCCTCCTCCGCGTGTTGCCCTACCTCGCGCTCGGTGCCGGCGCCGTCATCGGGTGGCGGTTTGGCCGTGGCCGGCTCCTGTTCGCCCTGGTGACAATTGCGGTGGCGGACCAGTTCCTCACCTGGCTCGCGCCACCGGCGCCTCCCGGGGCCGCCATCGCGAGAGCGGGCGCCTTGCTCGTCTCGCTGCTCCTGCCGGCAAACCTCGCGGCCCTGGCATTCCTGCCCGAGACGCCGGCCTTCAGCAGGATCGGCCGCTGGTGGGGCGCGGCGTTCGCCGGCCAGGTGGCCCTCGCGGCGCTTTTCAGCCGCACCGCGCCAGACGCAGTCGGATCCGTCCTTTCCCTGCCCATTTTCCCCGTGGAGCCCGCGTGGCTCTCCATGTCCCAGTTCGGCGTGGTCGCGTTCGTGGCCACGGGAATCCTGCACGGCTACCGCGCGTGGCATGCACCTGACCCGACGACCCGCGGTTTCTTCTGGAGCACGGTCGTCGCGTTGATCGCAGTCAACGCGCCGTCACCCGGCACGCGAACGCTCTACCTCGCGGTTGCGGGACTCGTGCTGCTCGTGAGCATGATCGAGGCGTCATATTCGCTCGCCTTCCTCGATGAACTCACCGGGCTTCCCGGCCGGCGCGCGTTCAACCAGGCCCTGTCAGGCCTGGGCGGTGAGTACGTCATCGCGCTGGTGGACGTGGACCACTCCAAGCAATTCAACGACCAGCACGGACACGACGTCGGAGACCAAGTGCTCCGCCTCGTGGCCGGCCGACTGATCCACGTTGGAGACGGCGGGCGAGGATACCGGTACGGCGGCGAGGAATTCGCGGTGATCTTCCCCGACAGTACGCTCGAGGAATCCCGCGAGGACCTGGACGCGCTGCGGATCGCGATCGAGGCCTCGACGTTCACGTTCCGGGGAACCGACCGGCCCCGGGAAGATCCCAAGGGCCCCAAGCGGAATCGCCCGGCGAGGCGCCGGGACCTGTCGGTCACGGTGAGTATCGGTGCAGCGGAGCCGGGATCGCGACAGGCGACCCCGGCTCTGGTGGTGGAAGCGGCGGACCAGGCGCTCTATCGCGCCAAGGATACCGGGCGGAACCGGGTCGTCACGACCCCGTAGTTACCGTCGCCGCATTCCTCTTCGCGCCCGGATCGACGGGCCGGTGGGCGGCGGCGGCTTGGCGCTATACGGTGGCGGCGGTGCCACCGACGGCTCCAGGCCGGGAATGACCTCGCGGGGAAACCCGTGTCCCACCAGCCGCTCGATGTCGTTCACCAGGATCCATTCGTCCGGTGACATGAGCGTCAGCGCGAGGCCCTCCGCGCCCGCGCGCGCCGTGCGGCCCACGCGGTGCACATAGACTTCCGGGTCCGTTGGGACGTCGAAGTTCACCACCAATCCGATTCCTTCAACGTCGATCCCGCGCGCCGCCAAGTCCGTGGCGACGAGCGTCCGGAGACTTCCTGACCGGAACTCGTCCAGCGTCCGCTGGCGCACCGACTGCGCCTTGTCGCCGTGCAACGCTTCGGCGGGAATGCCTTCTTTCTTCAGATGGCGCGTCAGCTTGTCCGCCCCAAACTTGGTGCGGGTGAAGATGAGCGCCTGGTGCACCATGTCGAGCTTGAGCACCGACACCAGCGCGTCCTTCTTCTTGATCTTGTCCACCCCGATGATCCCGTGCTCGATGCCATCGGCCGTAGCCGCCCGGCGGGCCGTCTCGACCTCGGCGTGGTTGCGGAGCGCGCGATGGGCCAGCCGGTCAACGTCGTGGGATATCGTGGCGCTGTAGAGGAACGTCTGACGTTCGGTGGGTATCTCGCTCAGGATCCGGTTCACGTCCGGCGCGAATCCCATGTCGAGCATTCGGTCCGCTTCGTCGAGCACCAGGAAACAGACCTTCGACAGGTCCACGTGACCGCGGCCCATGTGGTCCAGCATTCGGCCCGGCGTGGCCACTATGATGTCCACGCCGCCTCGCAACGCCTTGGTCTGCGGCTCCATGCCCACGCCGCCGTAGACCGCGCACGCCTTGAGGTTGAGGTGACGGCCGTAGGCCACCGCCCGCTCCAGCACCTGCTCGCACAGCTCCCGGGTCGGCACGAGGATCAGCGCTCGCGTTCCGCGGCCGGTCGATTCGGAGAGTTTTTGGAGAATCGGTAACAGAAACGCGGCGGTCTTGCCGGTCCCAGTTTGCGCCGAGCCCACGACATCACGGCCGGCCAGGGCGAGGGGAATCGTTTGTTCTTGAATGGGGGTGGGGATGGTGTAACCCTCGTCGGCGACTGCGCGGACGAGCTCGGGCTTCAGGCCCAATGCGGTAAACGGCATTCTACTTGCAAACTCCTGCACTACGAACACGCACGCCATCAGGCCGCACACTGCGGTCGAGAGCGTTGCTTCAGCTTCCGTTATTGAACCTGGGGATCAGACGGGGCGTGTCTACAGCACCGGGCCCGCTCCTGAGCGGGACTGTCCTACGGGTAGGATGCCAGCTCTCGGTTCTTACGGCTGAATGAAGAGTACACGAGTCATGCGAGAAATGCGAGTGTTTACCCGCGATCGCTCTGCGTCAGCCAGCAGTCCCCCTCTCCCGTCAGGGAGAGGGGTCAGGGGTGAGGGTGAGGGTTAGTGAATCCCTCCCATCAGCCTCCGTATCGGCTTGATCAACAGCGCGAGTATTACCGCGGCCCCAATCGTCGTGCCGGCCACCGCGCCGAACAGCGACGGCAACGGGAAACTGTCGAAGAACCCCGCCACGTAGCCGCCCACCTTGTTGCCGATCGACGTCGCGAGGAACCACACGCCCATCATGAGGCCCGCGATGCGGACCGGCGCGAGCTTGGTCACCACCGACAGCCCGACCGGAGAGAGACACAGCTCGCCGATCGTGTGGAGGAAGTAGACCCCGACCAGCCACCACGGGCTGACCAGCACGCCGCTCCCCTGGGCCATGGTTGCCGCGGGCACCAGGAGCAGGAATCCCAGGCCCACGAACAGCAGGCCGATCGTGAACTTGGCCGGCGACGACGGCTCACGCTTCTTGAGCGAGACCCACACCCAGGCGAACACCGGTGCCAAGGCGATCAGGAACGCCGAGTTGATCGCCTGGAACCACGAGGACGGGAATGGCCGGCCGAGTGCTTCCAGCTTCGTCATCCGGTCCGCGAACAGATTGAGCGAAGAGCCCGCCTGCTCGAACGCGCTCCAGAACAGCACGGCGGCCATGAAGAACACCCCGACCGCCGCGATCCGCTTCCACTCTACGGCAGTGAACGGCTGTGCCGGCACGCCGGACTTCCGCGCGGTGGGGGCTGCCGCGAGCCGGTCCATCGCCGGCGCGAGCCGCGGCTTGCCCAGCACGTACTGGATCACGCCCAGCGTCATGCCAACGCCCGCCGCCGCGAACCCCCAGTGCCAGTTGCCACCCTTGCCGTCGAGCCCCTGCGCCAGCGCCCCGGTGATGAGGGGCGCGATACCCGCGCCGAGGTTGATGCCCATGTAGAAAATTGAGAATCCCGCGTCCCGCCGCGTGTCCTTTTCGTCGTAGAGCGACCCGACCATCGTGCTGATGTTCGGCTTGAGCAGGCCGGTCCCGATTACAATCAGCGAGAGACCCAGGTAGAAGAACGGCATTGACGACACCGCGAGGCAGAAATGCCCCAGCGCAATGATGATGCCGCCGATCAGCACGCTTCGATACTGGCCGATTAAACGGTCGGCGATGAACCCGCCCGGAATCGCCGCGGCATACACGCCGGACGTATACCAGCCGTAAATGGAGGCCGCCTGGCTCGTCTCCATCGCGAGGCCTCCAGCGGCGATCGGCGCGGTCATATAGAGAATGAGCAGGGCGCGCATTCCATAGTAGGAGAAGCGCTCCCACATCTCCGTGAAGAAAAGCGTGGAGAGCCCCTTCGGGTGCCCTGCCCAGCCGTCGCGATCCGTGGTCATGGTTTCCCCATTCTCTTCTTGAGGGCCTTCAGTTGCTCTTCCGCCGTCGCTTCCTTCGCCACCCGGTCTATCTGTCCCTTCACCAGTTCGTCGGCCAAGTCGGTCTCCGGCCTCGTGCCACCTGCGGCCTCGATATTCCGCCACGCGGACGACGACGCCTGGGGCCGTTCCTTTTCCAGACGCTTGAGCTGTTCCGTCATGCCGGCCAGTTCCCGCTCGGACAACCCCAGCTCGGCCGTCTGTGCCGCGAGTTTCTGCTCCAGCACGGCAACGCGTTCCGCGTGCTTCGCCACGAACTGCTCCGCGATGGTCGCCGTGTCATGGTCGTTGATCCCGGCCGCCAGCTTTCCCCGCCGGTCGGCGTCTTCCAGTGCCTGCGTCTCGGCAGTGATGTGCTGCTGGGTGACGAGATAGTCCTGCCGCATCTTGATCACGGCGGAGCGCAGCTCGACCACGGCCTGGCGCATCTGCCCGGACAGCTCGCTAAGGTCGGGCGGCGGGGTCGCCGCATCGAGCGCTGCGTTGATCGCGGCGCGCAGGCGTTCGAACACTCAGCTCTTGCGGACGGTCTTGGCGTAGAAAGGCGTGAATACCCGCGTCACGGTCACCGCCTTGCACTTGGGGCAGGCCGCCTTCGAGCGCCCGTGCGCCGCAATGCTCTCGACCCGGGAGAATGCGTGACCGCACTTCTCACAACGGTATTCGTACGTTGGCATGGATTCTCCCTGACCGAAGGGCGGTTGACGACGAAAGGTTACCGGCCACCCGAAACAGTAGCAAGCGGGCGCCACCAGACACTATGATTCGCCCATGCGCATTGCCCTGTTCACCGTCACGGTCCTGCTTGCCACCGGGTGCGGCTCCAACCCGGAAAACAGCGCATCCTGCGGCTTTGCCAGCATTGCCGGCGCTTCCATGACCGCCCAGCAGCTCCGGAACCGGCATGCCTGGCTGAACGTGCCGCCGTCGGACCTCAAGTCCGTCGTCGCCGCACGCGTCGTCGGCTTCGGCACTGCCCGGGCCCTCGTCGCCCACGGAACCGATGGCCTCGTCCTCGGCTACGAGGGACAGGGCTTCCCCACCCGCCCCGGCTTCGGCATCCTCCTGGTGGACGACTCCTCCGAGGTCACCAAGGGCCTGCTGATCTTCGACAAGGAGGAGCAGGACGGCATCCCCAAGCTGGGCACCATCTCCGGCAGCACATCCACCATTCCGATCTATGGTCTCCGCGTCAACTGGAGCGGCGTCAGCGACCCCCGGTGCCCGATGTTCGCCAAGTTGAACCCGGACTCGGCGCCCAGGCCCTAGCGCCCAGTGGCCGACCCGCCGCCAGGCCACTCCCCTCCGGGACCGCTCCCCGTGCTGATCTCCCTCGGTCAGGGGCTCGCCGGCGCATCGCATCGCGACACTATCGCTGCCCTCCTCGCGACGGCGCTCCGGGCCCTGCTCGCCCCGGACTCCCTGCTCCTCGTGCTCACCGATGCCGACTCGGGGACCCGCCGCGTCGCCCACGCCCTCAACATTCGGGATCCCAGGGCCGATGACCCGCTGATCGAACGCGCCTTGAAGGGCGCGAGCGTCGACGGCTCATGGCTGGGGTCGCCGATCCGCGGCGCGGCCGGCCGCACCATCGGGGCCGTGTACGCGGTCGCCGGTGGTGGGAGCGGGTTCGACGAGCGCCACCTGGAAATGACCACCGCGGCCCTGACCCAGGCCGCCATCGCCCTCGAGAACTCCCGCCTCGTGGAATTGCTCTCCGATGGCAAGCGCGAGTGGGAACAGACGGTGGACGCGGTGAGCGAGGCGTTCTGCGTCCTCGGCGGCGACGGCCGGGTCCTGCGGGCCAATCGCGCGTTTGGCCAGCTGGCGCAACACCCGCTCACGGCCCTCGCCGGCCGGCCCTGGATGTCCCTGCTTCCCGAGGATTGGGCTGGCCCCATCGCCCAGGCGCTCGCCGCGCCCGAACGGGGCGGCGTGGAACTGCTGGCGGGCGGGCGCCTCTTCACAGTCACCGCCCTGACGGTTGCCGAAGACGGCACGTGCGTGCTCGTGTTCGCCGATCAGACCGACAAGAAGCGGCTCCAGGAACAGCTCATCCAGTCAGAGAAAATGTCCGCCATCGGCCAGCTCATCGCCGGGGTGGCGCACGACCTCAACAACCCGCTCGCATCGGTGGTCGGCTTTGCTGACTACCTGCTCGAAACCGAAAAGGACGCGGGGCCGCACCTGCTCGAACCCCTGCGCGCCATTCAGCAGGAAGCGGTGCGGGCCGCGGGCATCGTCCATAATCTCCTGTCGTTCGCCCGGAAGCAGGACCGGCGCCGCCGAGAGCAGCGTATCGGGCCGGTGATCGAGGCGACACTTTTCCTGCTCAGGAACCAGCTGATGGCCTGCCGGGTGGACAGTCACCTGCACATAGACCCGGAGCTTCCCGACGTACGGATGGATGCGAACCAGGTCCAGCAGGTGTTCGTCAACCTGATCAACAACGCCGCCCAGGCCGTCCAGGGAACGGCGCGAGCGGGAAACATTTGGATCCGCGTGACTCGCTGGCTCGATGGGATCGCCGTCACGTTCGAAGACGACGGCCCGGGCATCGCGGACCAGATCGCGGACAAGGTCTTCGAGCCGTTCTTCACGACGAAACCCGAGGGCCAGGGCACCGGGCTCGGCCTGTCCATCTGCCAGGGCATTGTCCGGGAACACGGTGGCCGGATTACCCTGTCGAAACGGGCCGGCGGCGGTGCGGCCCTCCGCGTCGAGTTGCCGGGCGCCTCGACCCCGCCAAGAGTCGAGTCACAGGAGCCCGCGACCGGCACGCTCGGCATCCTGGTGGTGGACGACGAGCCGCATATCCTCCACTACCTGCGGGCAACACTCGAGGCCTGGGGCCACCGGGTCGCGGTAGCCGCCGACGGCGAGACCGCGCTGGTTCGCGCGCGAGGGGAATCGTTCGACGTGATCATCACCGACGTTCGGATGCCGCGCTTCGGTGGCCGCGAGTTCTACGAGTCCCTGAACCGCGAACGCCCCGAACTCGCGGCCCATGTGATCTTCTCCACTGGCGACACCGTCCGGGGAGACACGCTTCAGTTCCTCGAATCCCTCGGCCGCCCGTTCCTGCAAAAACCTTTTTCCCTTGCCCAACTCAGGTCCGCCCTCGGCGCCGCTACCCAAGGCTAGCCCCGGCGTTCCCCCTCTCCCGCATGGGAGAGGGGGACAGGGGGTGAGGAACAACGAGCGGCGAAGGAGAGGGGACAGGGGTGAGGGTGAGGGGTATAGTTACGGTACGATGATCTACGTCTGCGCCTCCGCCCATAACGACGCCACCACCGTCGGCCTCGTCCTCTGGAAGATCCGCCAGGTGTTTTCGGCGTTCCCCCGGGAGTACCACTTCCTGATCGCCGACGACGGATCCACCGATTCGACCGCTGAAGTCCTCGAGTCCTACCAGCGAGTGCTCCCGCTCACGGTGATCCAGCAGAAGCCTGCGCGCGGCTACGCGGCGACGATCGAAACCCTGCTCCGCGACGCCCTCGCCCGGAGCGACCGGCCCAAGCGTGACTTCGCAATCACTACGCACCCCAACTTCGAGGTTTCGCCGGAAGCGCTCCCGCTCCTCGTCCGCGCCATGGAGTCCGGCGCCGACCTGGTTGTGGCCGAAGACGAAACTGTCGATAGCTCGTTTGCGCGCCGGTTCGTGCGGCGAAACGCCTCGTGGCTCCTGCGCCCGGGACTCCGGGTGCCCGGCGTCCAGGACCTCCTGTCCGGCGTCTGCGCGGTGCGCCTCTCGACACTCCGGTACTGCCTCGGCGAATCCAAGGCCGCGTTCCTGCAGACCGAAGGCCGGGCCGCACGCGCGGAACTGGTTGCCCGCACCGCAGCGGTGGCGCGGCAGATCTCGGTGATTTCCTCGCCCCCGTCGAACGGCCCCATCCCCGCGGTTCCCGAAGGCACGGCGTTCAGCCTCGCGCTCGAGCTGTTTCGCGCCGGCCGACGCCTGCGCGTTCCCGCGCCAACGGCCGAAGTGCGGAGGCCCGCCGACCGCAGTGCCGAGAAGCCGGCGGAGAAACCCGTCGAGGAGACTCACGAGCACGAGGTGGAAGAGGTCTCATGACGCGGTCCGCTGCCTTCGCCCTGCTCTTGCTGGGCCTGGCCGCGCCCGCATCCGGCCAGGGGGGAACGGCAGCCAGGGTCCCGGGGCCTTCTGCCCGCTCCCCATTCCCCATGGGTGAACGCCTCCAATACGAGGTCATCTGGGGGTTCGTGCGCCTCGGCACGGCGCAAATGACCGTTGAGGGAATCGACACGATCCGGGGCAAGCCCGCGGTCCATGTGCGATTCAGAATCCAGGGCAACCACTATCTGTATCGCATGGATAACTCCATGGACTCGTGGATTTCCCTGGCCGATACATCGTCCTTGCGGTTCCGGCAGGACAACAACGAAAACGGCAAAGTCCGCCACGCCTACTACGAGATCCTTCCAGACTCAGGGTATTACCGGCAGGAGGGAATCGACAGTCTCAAGCCCACGTCGCCCCGGCCGCTGGACGACGCGGCATTCTTCTACTTCGTACGCACCACGCCCCTGGAAGCCGGCAAGCGCTACGAATTCGACCGGTATTTCCGCCCGGACCGGAACCCGGTCATACTGGATTCCCTGGTCAAGGACACCCTGGATCTCAAGCTGGGCCGCTTTCCGTCCATCAAGCTCACCCCCATCATCAAGGGCAGGGGCATCCTGGCTGAAGCGTCCGAGGCGCGCATGTGGCTTTCGGACGACGATCGCCGGATCCTCGTCCAGCTCAAGTCAAAGTTTCCATACATCGGGTACCTGACGCTGCGCCTGTTCAAGATCGACACCATCCCCGCCGCAAGGAACTCCGCCCGGTGAGCCTCCCGGTTCCGGGGGACCTGCCGCGCTGACTCCGTAATGACACGGGGCCCCCTCTCGGAGGCCCCGAAACAATGACAAGTTATGTGCTGCGGGTTATGCCGCCGGGGGCGGGGCCGGTTTGCCGGAGACCATTTCCTGCACTCGGCGAGCCGTGTCCGGGCTGATAACTTTGAGCAGCAGGTAGATGCCGAACCCGATCGCCGCCCAAATGGCCAGCTTGATCGCGATCGACAGGACCAGGCCAAGCAGGCCGAAAGCGACGTTGAGCAGAAAGAAGCCGATGACGGCCAAGGCCGCGTACCCCACCAATGTGCGTAACACAGGACTCCTCCTGGGAAAGGCCATTCGAACTTCCCTACGATACTATGTTCCGGGGAGTTTCGATGGAAGCAAGAAGGCGTGAAGAATGGCTCAGCCTGACGTTCTGATTGTCGGTGGCGGCATCATCGGCTCCGCCTGCGCCCGTGCCCTGGCTCTCCAGGGTGTTTCCGTGCAGGTGGTGGACGACGGCCGCGAACCCGGCGCCGCCACTGCCGCCTCCGCCGGGATGCTCACGCCCTTCGCCGACGCCCACCACGATGATCCCATGCTGGCACTGGGCATTCGCGGGCGGGATCGCTACCGCGACCTTGCCCCGGAACTCAAGGCCGAAACCGGAATCGACATTCAGCTCTGGACCGGGGGCATCTTCCACCTCGCCTTCACCCAGACGGATGTCGAGCGCCTCAAAGACGACGTCGCGTGGCAACGCCAATCCGGCTACACGTCCGATTGGCTCGCGGTGGAGGAACTCCGGCAGGCAGCCCCTGGAGTCTCGCCCGACGCCTGGGGCGCGCTCCTCGCCGGCGAGGACGGCTCCCTGGACCCGAAGGCCCTGCATGACGCATTCCGGGCAAGCGCGGAAAAGCACGGCGCCTCGTTCGTGCGCGGGCAGAAGGTCGAACGCGTGAGGATCGAAGACAATCGGGTCGTCGGCGTTCGCACTGCCACTGAGTCCATCTCCGCCGGCGCCGTCCTCATCGCTGGCGGCAGCTGGTCCGGCCGGCTCCGCGGCCTCCCCCGCCCCCTTTCCGTGGAGCCAATCCGCGGCCAGATGGTGGCCTTCGACTGGCCGGCCGGCCTCCCACATTGCATCGCGTTCGGCCACGGCATCTATGCGCTCCGACGGGGAAACGAGGCCCTGGCAGGGTCCACCATGGAACACGTGGGCTTCGAGCCAACGGTTACGGACACGGCCATCCAGCACATTGCCCAGGCAGCTGCCCGCATCTTCCCGGCCCTCGCCGGAAAGCCGGTCCGCCGCTCCTGGGCAGGCCTTCGCCCCGGCACGCCTGACGGACGTCCCTTCCTCGGCCAGGACCCCGTCGTCACCGGCCTGTGGTACGCAGTCGGCCACGGCAGAAACGGCATCGGCCTCGCCGCCGTCACCGGCGACATCATCGCCGATCTCTACGCCGGGCACTCCGTCGAGCACGACCTCGCCTCCACTTCCCCAGGACGGTTCTGGACCTGACGTATCAACCAATTGGTTGATAAGCAGTCCTTTCTCCTAGTCGCATCCGTTCGGCCGAACTATGTTTGGACTCACTTATGGATCTCGTCCAGCTGACGCGCCCGCGCCCAATCGCTGAAAGCTCACCCGCCCGGAAACCACCGTGGCTCAAGGTGAAGGCTCCCGGCGGGCCGAATTACGTCCAGATCAAGCAGATCATGCGCGAGCTCGACCTGCACACCGTGTGCGAAGAGGCACGCTGTCCCAACGTCGGCGAATGCTGGGAGCACAAGGCCGCCACGTTCATGGTCCTCGGCGACACCTGCACCCGGAACTGCACCTACTGCGCCGTGGCCCACGGCACCCCCTCGGCGTATGACGCCGAGGAGCCCGCTCGCCTGGCCGAAGCGGTCGCGCGCATGGACCTCCAGCACGTCGTCATTACCAGCGTGGATCGGGACGACCTGCCGAACGGCGGGGCCGAGATCTTCGCCGGCTGCGTCACGGAGATCCGGCGCCGGCTCCCGGACACCTCGATCGAATTGCTGATCCCCGACTTCAAGGGATCCGACACCGCGCTCCAGATCGTCGTGGACGCCCGGCCGGACATCCTCAACCACAACCTCGAAACCATCGAGCGGCTGTACCGCATTGCGCGGCCCGGCGGCCGGTATCCGCGGGCACTCAACCTGCTGCGCCGCGCACGGGAAATCGCCCCTGCCGACGTTCTCACCAAGTCGGGCATCATCTGCGGGCTGGGCGAGGAGTGGGACGAGTTGAAGCAGGCTATCCGCGATCTGCGCGACAACCAAGTCGAGATCCTGACGCTGGGGCAGTACCTGCGGCCGTCCGCGAATCACCTTCCAGTCGCCCGTTTCTATACGCCGGACGAGTTCGCCGAACTCGGGGCCTTTGCTCGTTCCCTCGGGTTCAAGCACGTCGAGTCCGGCCCGCTCGTCCGCTCTTCGTACCACGCCTGGGACCAGGTCCAGAAGGCCGTCGCGGCCATCTGACCCGGCCACCACCCCCGATGCCCACTCCCCCGACCTCGGTGCCGGCGCTGGATCGTTCCCGGCTGGATTTCTATCGCGGCCTGCTCCGGCAGATGCTGGTCATCCGTCGCTTCGAAGAGAAGGCGGCGGAGGCCTACGCGCTGGGGAAGATCGGCGGGTTCTGCCACCTCTACATCGGCCAGGAAGCGGTGGCCGTCGGGTCCATCGCCGCGCTCCGCCACGACGACTACCTCATGTGCAGTTACCGCGAGCACGGCCACGCACTGGCTCGCGGCATGTCGTCCCGCACCGTCATGGCCGAACTGTTCGGGAAGGCCACCGGCTGCTCCAGGGGCAAGGGCGGCTCGATGCACATCTTCGACGCATCGAAAGGTTTCCTGGGCGGCCACGCGATCGTCGGCGGACACATTCCACTCGTGACCGGCGCGGCGTTCGCTATCAAGTACCGGGCCGGAGACCAGGTCGCCGTGGCCTACTACGGCGAAGCGGCCGTCAACAACGGCGCCTTCCACGAAGCCCTGAACATGGCCGCGCTCTGGAAGCTCCCGGCCATCTACCTCTGCGAGAACAACCGCTACGGCATGGGTACCGCGCTGGAGCGGGCCTCGGCCATTTACGACATCGCCCAGCGTGCCTGCTCGTACGACATGATCGCCGAGACTGTTGATGGGATGGATGTGCTGGCGGTGTACGAAGCGACCGCGCGCGCGGTGAAACGCGCGCGCGAAGGCCACCTGCCCACTCTGCTCGAGGTCCGGACGTACCGGTTCATGGGCCACTCCATGTCGGACCCGATCCACGGACACTACCGGACCCGCGAGGAAGTGGACGAGCAGAAGAAGAAGGACCCTATCCCGGCGCTGTTCCACCGGCTCGAGGCCGCTGGACTCATGACCCAGGCAGACTACGACGCGCTCGACGCGCACGTCCTGGCCGAGGTGGACGCCGCCGTCAAGTTCGCTGACGAAAGTCCCGAGCCGGACGCCGACCAGTTGTACGCCGACGTGTACAGCGCCTGATGCCGATTCTCACCTACCGAGATGCCCTGAATCAGGCGCTCCGCGAAGAAATGGAGCGAGATCCGAACGTCTTCCTGATGGGCGAGGAAGTCGGGGTCTACCAGGGCGCCTACAAGGTGAGCCGCGGCCTGCTGGAATCGTTTGGCGAGAAACGCGTCGTGGACACGCCGATCACCGAGCTGGGGTTCGCCGGCGTTGGGGTCGGCGCGGCCATGGTGGGGCTCCGGCCGGTCATCGAGTTCATGACCTGGAACTTCGCCCTGCTGGCCCTCGACCAGATAATCAACTCGGCCGCGAAGATGCTCTACATGTCGGGCGGCCAGGTACCGATCCCCATCGTATTCCGCGGCCCCGGCGGCGCGGCCCGCCAGCTGGGCGCCCAGCATTCCCAGGCGTTCGAGTCGTGGTATGCACACATCCCGGGCCTCAAGGTGGTGACTCCCGCCACGCCCGCCGACGCCAAGGGCCTGCTCAAGTCGGCCATTCGCGACAACAACCCGGTCATTTTCCTCGAAGGGGAAATGCTCTACAACATGAAGGGCGAAGTCCCCGAGGGAGAGCACCTGGTGCCGCTGGGCCTGGCCGACGTGAAGCGCGAGGGATCCGACGTCACCATCATCTGTCACTCCAAGACCGTCATTCCCTGCGAAAAGGCGGCGACTGCCCTGGCGGAACAGCACGGCGTTTCAGCCGAGGTGATTGATCTCCGGTCTATTCGCCCGCTGGACACCGAGACTATCCTGGCCAGCGTGCGGAAGACCAACCGGTGCGTCATCGTCGAAGAGGGCTGGCCCTTCTGCGGCGTTGGCGCGCAGGTGGTGGACGAGATCCAGCGCGTGGCATTCGACGACCTCGATGCGCCCGTGATTCGCGTGACCGGGGCTGACGTGCCGATGCCCTACAACAAGGCGCTTGAGCGGGCGACCAAGCCCAACGTGGACAGCATCATCGAGGCGGTGAAGACCGTCTCGTACATGGACTGACGCCGTGGCCACCAAGGTGCTGATGGAAGCGCTCTCTCCCACCATGGAGGAAGGGCGCGTCATCAAGTGGCTCAAGCACGAAGGGGACACAGTCAAGTCCGGCGAGACGCTGGCCGAGGTCGAAACCGACAAGGCGGTCATGGAACTCGTCGCCCGCGGCGACGGCGTGCTTCGGGCAGTGCTGGTCGCCGAGGGCACGACGGTCGAGGTCGGCAAGCTCGTCGGCGTGATCGCCGCGGCGAACGAAGACATCTCCATGGTGACGGGCGGAGCCCCAAAGACCGCGGCGCTGCCTGCCGCTGCCCCCGCTGCCTCCGCTGCCTCCGCTGCCTCCGCTGCCTCCGCTGCCTCCGCTGCCTCCCGTGCCCATCAGGCGTTATCGACCCCCGCGCCGGCTCCGGCACCGGCCGGTCGCGTTCGAGCGTCTCCACTCGCGCGACGCCTCGCGACCGAACAGGGTCTGGATCTCGGCGGTGTTGCCGGCTCGGGACCAGGCGGACGCATCGTGAAGCGGGACCTCGAAGGGGCGGCGGCGGCAATCCCCCCATCTCTCGTCTCTCGTCCCTCGTCCCCTGGGGGCTCCCGCGACGTTCCACTTACGCAAATCCGGAAAACCATCGCGAAGCGCCTGTCGCAGTCGCTCGGGCCGGTCCCGCACTTCTTCCTGACCGCGGAGATCGACATGGAGCGCGCCTGGGACGCCCGGGAAGCGCTCAACAAGCTCGACACCGGGCACCGCGTGTCGTTCAACGATCTCATCGTCAAGTTCACGGCGCTCGCCCTCCTCAAGCACCCCGAGTGCAATGCGTGGTGGATGGACGACCGGATCCGCTACTTCAGCGACGTCCACATCGGCATGGCGGTCGCGGTGGAAGACGGGCTCATCACGCCCGTCATCCGGAACGCGCATACCAAGGGCCTGCGCGAGATCGCCGCGGAGTCGAAGGACTTCGCCGAGCGCGCCCGGTCCCGGAAGCTCAAGCCCGAGGAATACACGGGGAGCACGTTCTCCATTTCCAACCTCGGCATGCTCGACATTGACCAGTTCACCGCCATCATCAACCCGCCGGAAGCGGGCATACTGGCCGTCGGCAGCATCGTGCAGCAGCCGGTGGTGCACGAAGGCCAGATCGTCGCCCGGCGGCGGATGCGCGTGACGATGAGCTGCGACCACCGCGTAATAGACGGCGCCACCGGGGCCCGGTTCCTCCAGACCCTCCGGCAAATGCTCGAAAACCCGCTGACCATGGTGTGGTGAACAAATGGCAACATTTGACGTGATCGTCATCGGCGGCGGGCCCGGCGGCTACGTGTGCGCGATCCGCGCCGCGCAGCTCGGCCTCACGGCGGCCGTGGTGGAGCGCGATAAGTTGGGCGGCGTCTGCGTCAACGTCGGCTGCATTCCCAGCAAGGCGCTGCTCCATAGCGCCTACGTCGCCAACCTGGTGAACCACGACGCAAAGGATTTCGGGGTGGAGGTGGGCGGGGTGACGCTCAACTTCGGCACCGCCATGAAGCATTCCCGCCAGGTGGCCGACCAGAACTCGAAAGGTGTCGAGTTCCTCATGAAGAAGAACAAGATCACGGTGATCAAGGGCGAAGGCACGCTCGTGCCCGGCCGCAAGGTGAAGGTGGGCACCGAGACCCACTCGGCCACCAAGGCCGTCGTGATCGCCACCGGCACCCGGGTCAAGGGAATTCCGCAGATCGGGCTCGAGATCAACAAGACGACCGTGATTTCGTCGGACGAGGCCCTGTTCCTGGAGCAGGCCCCCAAGACGCTGGCGATCGTCGGCGCCGGGGCCGTCGGGACCGAGTTCGCTGACATCTTCAACGCGTTCGGCGCGAAGGTCACCCTCATTGAGGCCCTGCCCCGCATGCTTCCCGTGGAAGACGCAGACTCCTCGGCGGCCATCGCCCGCAGCTTCAAGAAGCGCGGTATCGATGTGCTGGTGGGCGCCAAGGTGAAGAGCGCCACGGTCGGCAACGCCGGCGTCACGCTGGAGGTCGAGTCGGGCGGCAAGACCCAGATTATCGAAGTGGAGAAGGTCCTGATGGCCGCGGGCCGCGCGCTCAACACCCAGAACCTGGGGCTCGAGGCCGCCGGCGTGCAGCTCGACCAGCGCGGCTTCGTGAAAGTGGGCCCGGACCTCCGAACCACCGCGGACGGCGTCTACTGCATTGGCGACGTGGCCGGCCCGCCCATGCTGGCGCACAAGGGGAGCCGCGAGGGCCTCGTCGTCGCGGAAACAATCGCCGGCAAGAAGCCCCACGCCATTCGTTACGACAACGTGCCCAGCGTCACCTACTGCCACCCCGAGGTCGCGAGCATTGGCCTGACCGAAGACCAGTGCAAGGAGAAGAAGCTGGACTACGTGGTCGGCAAGTTCGCGCTGACCGCGAACGGACGCGCCCGCGCCACCAACGAAACCGAGGGCTTCGTCAAGATCATCAAGGACAAGAAATACGGCGAAATCCTGGGCGCCCACATCGTGGCGTCACACGCCAGTGAAATGATCCATGAGCTGGCGGTCGCCCGCGAGAACGAATACACCGTTGAAGAAGTGGACCTGGCTATTCACGCCCACCCGACGCTCTCCGAGGCCGTCGCCGAAGCCGCTCTGGACTCCCTCGGCCGGATGATTCATGCTTGATGCCACCTCACAACTCCTGATGGAGGACTGATGAGCCAACCCAATCGTGTTGCGATCGCACTCTCCGGCCTGTTCCTGGGCGTCGGCGTCGGCGGAGCCATCGAGTCTCTGTGCACCTGGCTGGCGTGGCGAGAGTCGTTTCAGTCGTTCGGCGACCGCCTGGTGTTCGTCGGCTGGGGCGTCGGCGCCGTCTCCGCCTTCGTTCTCACGTGGACCTTCAGCCGCGGAGTCGAGGAAACCTGGCGCCGGGCAGCCCTCGCGGTGACCTCCGCCTTCGGGGCGTGGGGCGCGGGCGGCCTCGGGTTCTGGATCAGCATGCAGTCCATGATGTTCATGAACCCGATCGTGAGCCAGGGACTGGTACCGGCCTACTTCGTCGCCGCGCTGGTCATGGCGTTCGTTTCCTACCGCATCGCGCGCAAGCACCGGGCCGCCCCAACGGCGTGAGTCGCGACCTCGGCATCGTGGGCCTCGGCCGCACGTCCTACGCCGAGGCCCTTGGTCTTCAGCGCCGGCTCGCGCAGCAGCGGGTGGATCACGCCCTCGACCAGGACCTTCTGCTGCTGGTCGAGCACAACCCGGTGGTAACGCTGGGACGTGGATCGAAGGACTCGAGCATGCCGTTCCCTGCCGAAGCCCTCGCGGCGCGCGGAGTCGAAGTGTTCGAAGTGGAGCGCGGCGGTGATGTCACGTTCCACGGCCCCGGCCAGCTGGTTGGGTACCCCATATTCGATCTCGCCGAGCACAAGAAAGACCTGCACTGGTTCATGCGGCGGCTGGAAGCGGCGCTCATCACGGCGCTGGGTGAACTCGGTGTCCCGGGCGAACGGAACGAGGGACTCACCGGCGTCTGGACCGGCGGCCGGAAAATCGCGAGCCTCGGCATCCACGTGAAACAGTGGGTCACCTGGCACGGCTTCGCCCTCAACGTCACCACCGACCTCTCCTACTTCGATTTGATCGTTCCGTGCGGAATCACCGGCGTCGAAATGACCAGTGTTCAGAAGGAGCTCGACGAGCGGACGCCACGGGACGTGTGGAACCGGTCTCTCGATTCGGTCATCCTGGGCTTCGCGGAAGCATTCGACCAGGAACCACACGCGCTGGCCTTGGACGACCTGGTGACCCTCACCCCTGTCCCTTCTCCCTGACGGGAAAGGGGAACAACGAGTGACCCGCGAGGTGGACCGAGGAGCCGATATGGAAACCAGATCCGGTTCGGATGCGACGCGGGCCACGATGAGGGTCGGCGCCATGCTTGCGGCGGCGGCGTTAGCGGCGGCCTGCGCGCCCGAGCCCGAGACGATTGGGACGGGCGGCGAGACACTCACGGATGGGCGGTACGACGTCGTGATTCGTCAGACTCCGCCCGGCCAGATCCCCATTGGCACAGATGCCAGCATAACGGTCACCGTGTTTCACATGGCCGTCGGCACGACACCCGCCGTTTGGAGCGGGGCGCTCTTCGCCGGCGAACTGGTGACGGCCTTGGGGCCGCTCACACCAACAGCGCTGATTGACCTTCCCGCCAGCGCTCCGCTACACCGTGGCGGCCGTTGGACGTCAACCAACCTGTTCCGCTGCACGTCGGGCGGCCCCGCCCAACTGAATTACCGGGTCGAACTGCGTCACCCGCTCCAAGTGGACGGCGCTGGAAGTCGGGTGGACTCGCTCAAGGCAACCGCCCAGGTAGACTGCGGCGACCTGGCTCCGAACGCTCCGCCCCCGGTGCCGTTGACCGACCCGAATCACACGCGGTGGAGCCGGACGTTTGGGGAAATGGGCTACGGCGGGTTCGTGATCCGGATGTGGCGGGCCCCGGCAGGAGACCCCGTCAAACTCGGTGACACTGTCTACGTCCACGTGGAGGTCGAGAATAACTTCGCGTTCGCAAGTGAGCGCCGCCCGGACACCACGTACCGCAATTGGGGTCTCCAGGGGGAGATCCTGACCCAGGGCTCCGCGCTCGTCCCCCGGCGGATCAACGACACGCCGAAATACCTCGTCCAGCTGGGGCCCGGCGACACCTGGCGAGGGGATTTCAAGTTCGTGTGCCAGCGGCCCGGCGTGGCGGACATATGGCCGCACGCAAACATCCTTCGCGAAGATCCGGCGAACGGCTGGGGCAACGACCGCACGCTCATCGCGTACGGCGGACCGTTTCGCTGCGGGGAGGACTAGGCGGGCGGATCTAGCCGTCGCCCATGTATGTCAGGAATCGCGCGAATGCCCTGATCCCCTTGTAGAACTGCTCCACGTTGATCTTCTCGTCGGGCGCATGCAGCCGGTCGTCGGGAAGTCCAATGCCCGCGAGAATCACCGGCGCGCCCTTTTTCCCCAGCGCCGGCACGACCGGAATCGACCCACCGGAACGCGTCGGCACGACCCCGCGGCCCTCGACCTCCCTGAACGCACGATCAATGTGCTGGAATGGCCTGGACGAAATGTCCACCAGCACCGGGTCGGCGCCGTGGAGGAAACGCACCTTCACATCGGCGTACTTGGGCGCGGCGGCCTTTACCGCCTTGAGGAACTGCTTCTGGACGGTCTTCTCCTTCTGGTTGGGCACCAGGCGGAGGCTCACCTTCGCCGTGGCCACGGCGGGAATGACGGTCTTCGCGCCCTCGCCGGTAAAGCCACCCATGATCCCGTGGATCTCGAGCGTCGGCAGGGCCCAGGTACGCTCGAGCACCGAGTACGGCTTGAGCCCCGTCAGCGCCTTCGCCTTCACTTCGTCCCTGAGGAACCTGGCCTCGCTGAACGGGAGTTTCTTCCAGGCCTTCCGCTCTTCGGCTGAGGGGCGCTTGACGGCCTCGTAGAGCCCGGGCACGCGGATCTTGCCGTCCGGCGTCTTGAGCTTGCCGAGGATCTGAACCAGCGCATCGTGCGCGTTGGGCACGGCACCGCCGTAGAGACCCGAATGCAGGTCGGTCTTGGACGTGCGGACCTCGATCTCGGTGTAGCAAAGTCCGCGGAGGCCGGTCTCGACGGCGGGCCACCCGGGCGCGAAGTACGACGTGTCCGACACCAGCACCGCATCCGCCGCAACCCGCTCTGGCTCCTTGTTCAGCAGGTCGAACAGCAGGCGCGAGCCCGATTCTTCCTGGCCTTCGATCATGAACCGCACGTTGACCGGCGGTTTCCCTCCCTGGCATATCGCTTCGAACGCCTTGATCGCGGCGAACACCTGGCCCTTGTCGTCGGTCGAGCCACGCGCGAAGAGATCTCCGTTCCGGACGACGGGTTCGAACGGCGGCGACGTCCATTCGTTGACTGGGTCGGGCGGCTGGACGTCATAGTGACCGTAGATCAGCACAGTAGGCGCCCCGGGTACGTCCGGGCCGACACCCCACACAATGGGATGCGTGTCGCTGGCCAGCAGCTGCACGTCCCGGCACCCGAGTTTCCGCAGGTGGTCCGCCACCCAGTCGGCCGCCTTGCGGCAGTCGCCGGCGTGCTTGGGATCGGTGGATACGGACGGAATGCGCAGCAGCGTCTTGAGCTCTTCCAGGAAGCGCTCGCTCTGCGACAGGACCCAGCGGTCGAGTTCAGTCATGGCCGGTGTTCAATGATGAAGGGGATAGAAATATAGACGGCGTCCCAAGACCTGCCTCCGGGACGCCGTTCCCCTCTCCCGTCAGGGAGAGGGGCCAGGGGGTAAGGCCTAGTCGCCGGCCGCCTGCGGCAGTGTCAGCGGCTCCATGCCCATGTGCGACACCACCACGCTGCCCCCCAGCGACACACCAGGCCCGGCAAAGCTCCCGAGCTCCCCGCCGAAGTACGCCTCTTCGCCGTGCTCGGACATGTCGAGGCCCGAGATTTCGTCATGCACGTCGGACCGGAGCCCGATGGTCACCTTCACCAGCCACAGGATCCCGATAGTCCCGAGTGCGGAAAACGCGATCGCCGCGAAAACGGCGAGGGCCTGGACGGCCAGCTGGCCAGGATTGCCGGCGAGGAGGCCGTCGGCGCCGGCCGGGTTGGCGAGCTTCGAGGCAAACACGCCCGTGAGAAGCGCGCCGCTCATGCCCGCCATGCCATGGCAGGAGAACACGTCCAGCGAATCATCCACCCGGGTATGCGCCCGGAGTTGCATCGCGCCGTAGGAGATCAGCGCGCAAATGACGCCGATGGCGAGTGAGGCGGGCACGGCGACAAACCCGGCCGCGGGCGTAATGCCGACCAGGCCAACTACCGCGCCCGTCGCTGCGCCCACGGCGGTCGCCTTGCCGCTCTTCCGCATTTCGAGGATGACCCACGTGACCAGCGCAGCCGCCGCGGCCGTATTCGTGTTTGTGAACGCCAGCGCCGCGATGCCGTTCGCCGCAAGCGCCGAGCCCGCGTTGAACCCGAACCAGCCGAACCAGAGAAGGCCGGCGCCGAGGAGCACCAGGGGCACGTTGTGCGGCGCGATCGGGATGCGCCGGAAGTCCCTTCGGGCTCCGAGGTAGAGCGCCGCGACCAGCGCCGACACGCCGGCCGAAATGTGGACTACCGTGCCACCGGCAAAGTCGAGCGCGCCCTTCGCCGCCAGCCAGCCGCCCTGCCCCCACACCCAGCGGGCCAGCGGATCGTAAATGAACGTGGACCACAGAAGGATGAACGCCACGTACGACCGGAACCGCATCCGTTCCACAATCGCGCCCGAGATGAGCGCAGGGGTGATGATCGCAAACATGCCCTGGAACATCGCGTGCGCCTGCTGCGGAATCGTGTTCCCGTAGAACGGGTGGGGCTCCAACCCCACACTCTGGAACCCGACCCAGTCCAACCGCCCCAGCCACGGGCCGCCCGGCCCGAACGAAATCGAATACCCCACCAGCACCCACTGCACGCCCACGAGCCCCAGGGCCACCACACTCATCATCATCGTATTCAGCGAATTCTTGGGCCGCACCAGGCCGCCGTAGAAGAAGGCGAGGCCCACCGTCATCAGAAGCACCAGCGCGGTGGACATGAGCACCCAGGCGGTATCCCCGGCCGAGATGGCGTTCGTCACGCTGCCTCCTCTGCGCCCTTGAGGGCCGCGGCTTGCACTTCACTTGCGTTGACCGCCGTGAGCGCAGCGTTGTCGCGCTCGCCGGTCCGGATCCGGATCACCTGCTCGATCGCCTGGACGAAGATCTTCCCGTCACCGACTTCGCCGGTGCGCGCCGACGAGAGGATGGCCTGGACGGTGGGCTCGACGAACGGCTCTGACACCGCCATCTCGATCCGCACCTTGTCCCGGAATTCCATGACCACCGTATTGCCGCGGTACTGAGAGAAGACCTCTCGTTCGCCGCCGTGCCCGGCGACCCGGGACAGCGTGATGCCCGTGACCCCAGCCCGGAACAGCGCTGCCTTGACCTCGGGCAACCGCTCCGGCCGGACGACCGTGGTAATCAGTTTCATAGGGACGGTACTCCCGGGGCCTGCGCCCGTGCCGTTGCGCTTGTTGTGAGCGATTTAACGTCCGTTCGCGCTTGAGTTAGTGTAGTCCAAGTACAGAATTCGTCAATTCGTCACTAAATTACTGATTTCCAGAGGTTGTGTATTTCGGGTTTTGTTCGCGTGCCACCCATGGGTACATTACCCACCTCATGCCCACTTCCCGCGCCCGTCTCAGCGTCATTTTCCTGACCGTCTTCATCGACCTGGTAGGGTTCGGGCTCATCATGCCCATTCTCCCATTCTACGCGCAGAAATTCGGCGTGGCGGGGTTCGGGTTCGGGGCGCTCCTGAGCATCTACTCGCTCATGCAGTTCGTGGCGACCCAGATCCTCGGCCGCCTGTCCGACCAGCACGGGCGCCGGCCGCTGCTGCTCATCACCATCCTCTTCTCAGGCGCGGGATACGTCCTGTTCGCGCTGGCCGGCTCATTCGGCATGCTGTTCTTCGCGCGCCTCATCTCGGGGTTCTCGGGCGGCAACATCTCCGTCGCGCAAGCATACATCGCCGATGTGACGAGCCCCGCCGAGCGTTCGCGTGGAATGGGCATGATCGGCGCGGCGTTCGGGTTGGGATTCGTGGTGGGGCCTGCCTTGGGCGGGCTCGCGGGACACTACCTGGGTCCGACGGCCCCCGCGTGGACGGCTGCTGCGCTGTGTGCGGTGAACCTGGTGTCCGCCTGGTTCGTGTTGCCCGAGTCCTTGCACAGCGATCACCGCTCGACAGGGCCGTTCTTCGACATCGGGCCGCTCCGCCGCGCGATCTCCAACCCGCGCCTGGCACCCGTGATCGGGTGGTGGGTCTTCGCGCCGCTCGCATTCTCGGGCTACATGGTCGCGACCCCGCTCTACACCTCGGCGCGGTTCGGCTGGCACGAAAAGGAACTGGGCTGGTTCTTCACCATCGTCGGGATCACCGCCGCGGCCGTGCAAGGCTATTTCTTCGGCCGGCTCACCCGAAGGTTCGGTGACCGCCCCCTGCTCATCCTCGGCACGGCCGGCATGGTACTCGGAATCCTGGTTGTACCGTTCGCGCCCACTGCCATCGCGCTTTACGGCTTCACATTCGTACTGGCATTCGCGAACAGCATCGCGGCCCCGGCGGCGAGCGGCCTCGTGTCTCGCTTCGCCGGCCCCACCGAGCAGGGCACCATGCTCGGCGCCGCCCAGGCATTGTCCGCCCTCGCCCGCCTGCTGGGCCCGGTGTCCATCGGAACGGTGTACGACGTCTGGAGCCCGCGAGCGGCCTACTTCATCGCCGCGAGCATCATGCTTGTCGCCTGCATCTCCACCACGCGCGTACCGCTCGAGAAAACAGCCGGCCACGTCGCGCCGCTTCCCGGGGGGTCGTGACCGAGGTTACGCGGTGCGGGTGGATCAAGGACCCGCTCATGATGCGCTACCACGACGAGGAGTGGGGCCTGCCGGTCCACGACGACCGCAGGCACCACGAGTTCCTCATTCTCGATGCGTTCCAGGCCGGGCTCTCGTGGGCGATCATTCTGAAAAAACGGGAGGGATTCCGCGCGGCGTTCGCGGACTTCGACCCCGAGCGGGTCGCCCGGTTTACGCCTGCGCGGGTCCAGAAAATCCTCAAGGACCCGTGGATCATCCGCAACAAGCTCAAGGTCGCCTGCGCGGTGACGAACGCCCGGGCCTTCCTCCGGATTCAGGAGGAGTTCGGCACGTTCGACCAGTTCATCTGGCAGTTCACCAGGGGCGAGACCATCCAGAACCGTCGGCGCTCACTCAAGGAAGTCCCGCCCCGCACCCGTGAATCAGACGCGATGAGCAAGGCGCTCATCGAGCGCGGGTTCAAGTTCGCCGGCTCGACGATCTGCTACGCGTACATGCAGGGGGCAGGCATGGTGAACGACCACGTGGTCAGTTGTTTCCGTCACGCACAACTGAAGTAACGCGCCCAAACGGGTCGCCCCTTCCCGATTTCACCAGTTCGGCGATCACCCGCACCGTCCGGCGAACGTCCCCTCCCTGCTCCACCAGCATCCGGTCGAACACGTGGAGCCGCGCGCGGTAGATCCTCGCCGCTATGACGGTCGCGTTGTTGAGTTCGCGGCCGGCAAACCATTCCGCGCGATACGATTCGAATGTCGGGCCGACCGTCTTGGCCATCCGTTCCTGCGCGCGCTGAAACGCTTCGGTACGGGACCCAAGCTTGACGGAGTCGGCGACGGGCAACGCATAGACCGAATCGAGTACGCGTGAAAGCCCGGTGTAGAACTCACCCAGCCGCATCTCGTCCCGCCACTCCGCCGCGGCCTGGTTCGCCAGCGCGGTTTCGCCGCACGAGCGAAAGAACGCCTCCGCTCCCTTGAGTCCCACGAAGTTGGCGAAGCTCTCGTCGAACTCGGTGGCACTCGGTACGTAGAGCGTGTTGTGGGAGATCTCGTGAATGACCGTGGACACGAGAGCGACTGAGTCCCGCGCCAGGGCGCTCGACACCAGCGGGTCGCTGAACCAGCCAAGCGTGGAGAAGGCGCCCGCGGGGCGTACGTAGGTGTCCAGGCCTAAGGCCTCGAGCCGTCCCGCCGCAGCGAGCGCGGCGTCGAGACTGAAGTAGCCGTGATACGGGACCGATCCGACGATCGGGAACCACCACGAGTACACGGCAAGCTTGAGGCGCGGGCTCGCCGACAGCACCAGCACCAGCGTGTCGCGGCCAATGTCCGCGTACGTCGTGTACGTGTCCCCGGCCTCGAGCCCAAGCGAGTCGGCAGCGAACGCCCGCGCGGCGAGAACCAGCGCAAACCGGTCGCGGAGCGCCAGCCGGGTGGCCGGATCAGCAACCAGACGTTCGAGGGAGCGGCGGCGGGAGAGGAGCCGCCCCTCTTCGTACCCCGCGCGGAACAGGAACCGGATTTCGGCGGACGCGAGTGCAGCGATTCCAACACCTACAACCAGCGCGAGCATCGCACCCAGCGCCCAGCGGAGCAGGCGCCGGCGCGCCATCAAAATGCCAGCCTGATACCGATCCGGTGACGCGAATCCGGCAGGGCGGGCTGGGGCTCGAACGCGTAGTCGAAGATCACCCGCGCCATGACGACGCTCCCGCCATAGGTGACTGCGGCCGGCTGGTAGTCGGCCCAGCGGGAGCCGTAGGCCAAGCGGCCCACCACGCCGATGCCCTTGATCACCGTCCCGGCCTCGCCGCCGATTACAACGCGGGACCCCCGCGTCTCCGGCCATTGGACCTCGAGGATCGAGCGCAGCCGGAAGCTTTCCTGGGGATCCACGTAGTTCATGGTAAACCCGAACCGGCTGAGCCGCGGGAGCGCGATGCCCGACGCACTCCGCAGGTTGCCGCCGACGTTCTGCACCGAGAACGCGAGAGCCAGGATATCAAACACCGCGACCGCCAGCCCAAGGTCCGCGCCGAGTGCACGTTCCCGAACGCCCGCCGTATTCACGGTCAGGTTCTTGCCGGACACGCCGAGGGAAATCAGGCCGAACCGGTACACGACCGAACCAACGGCGAGCATTTCAGTGTAGCGCGGACCGGTGCTGGCCGGCCCGAGGTACTGCACGCCGCCGCCCACGTCGAACTGCCGGAGCCGCCAGGCGCCGGCCGCCGTCGCCACGTACTCGCCCGTTGTGGTGCGCCGGTAGGCGCCTTCCGCGGAGATGTGCCGGATGATCGCGAGCCCGGTGGGATTGCTGAACACCGCCGCGGCGTCCCCCATGAGGGAAGCGGCCGCGCCATTGAGGCCCGCGGACCGGGTTGACCCGGGAAGCCGGAGAACAAGCGGGGCAATTGTTTGCGCGCAGAGCGGACCCGCGCCCGCGGCGATCAACACGGCCAGCATGACCTGCCGCGCCGGGAGGTTCATGCGCCGGTCACTTGATCCGTACGACGTTGAGCCGGGCGACAACGGTTGGCGGTAACGCCAGCCCGGCTGGATCGGTGAGCCGCACCCCAAACCCGCGCTGGCCCGCGGCCTGCGTCACACGGAAGTAGTCCCCCGAGCCGGCGCGCACCGTTCCCGTTGCCGTGAACGAGCCGCCGCTGAAGATCTGCGGCACGAGCGGGAAGGGACGGTCGTACCTGGAGGGTTGCTGCGCGTTCAGCGACGCATAGGTCGTGCGAAACGCCCAGCTCTCGTACCGGAGGCGCGCTGGCGCGGTGAAGCCCGGAAGGTCGGACGTGTAATTGGCGAGAAACCATTCTCCCAGGAGGCGCGACACCGGCTCGCCGACGGCGGCCGCGATATTCTCGGCGCCGATGAGGCGCGACTCCTCCAGCCGGCGCATCGTGCTGATGCCGAAGCGGTCCACGATCCAGCGGAGAAACAGCCACTCGCCACCCCGCTCCGCCAGGAGGCCGGAGCCGGCATCGAACAGGACGAAGTACGAGCCCGGGGCCTTGAGGTACTGGTACGCGTTGAAGAGGTTGCCGATCACGAAATCGCTGTAGGCTTGCTGCTGGCCGAGCTGTTGATACCTGAGCCCGCCGATCTCCTCGGCGAGGTGGGACATGCCCTCGTTGAGCCAGACCTCCTCTGCCGGCGCCCGCCGAATGAGCACATGCTGGTTGTAGTTGATCATGTGCTGGAATTCGTGGATGAACGTCGAGGGCACGACCCGCTGGACCTGCGCCTTGGTGACCGCGCACGATGCCGATCCTCCCGCGTCCGGCGTCAGCGCGTAAAACATCTCGGCCTGGTTTGCCCGCTGGTCGGCGTTGAACAGTGGGTCAAGATCGATGCCGAAGAAGAACCCCGTGACCACCGACGTCGCGCACTGATCCCGCGGCGTAATGCCGTTGACCACCGGCGTGAACAGGATGAACACCTTGCCGTTTCCATCGATGTCGGACTCGACGCCGAAGGTGCGCGTATCGAGATCGTAGATCACCTGATCAAACCCGTCGCCCAAGGTCGTGAACTCGTCGTCCGTGAACCCGCCGGCCGGGGCGGCGACATCCTGGAACACCACGATGTGATCGCCCACGTACTTCGCCTGCGCCTCGATCTTGCTGAAGTCGGCCGGGGGGCTGCAGCCGAACTTGTTGCAGACCTTGAAGCTCTTCTTGTCACCCACCTTGATCGCGGCAACTGCGGCCGACCCGGAGACCGGCTGCGTCAACAGGACCTCCGGCCGGTTGGGCGCAAGCGAAATCTTCCGTTCGGTTTCCCGCAGGAATCGGTGAAAGGCGTCGGCTCCGCTCTCGTCCCTCGCGTCCCTGCCGGGGGAAACCACCAGGGTGACCGTCGAGTCGCCGGTCATGCGGTAGGCGGCGTTCAGGCCAACGGTCCCGGCCGCGCTCTGGGGCGCCAGGAGGTATTCGGCTCCACCAGCGCCCGCCGTGGGGAACGTCGCGCACCCCGAAGCGAGCTGAGCCGGATCGATCATGGCGTACTCGCCCACGGCCAGCGTCACCGCTCCGCTCGAGGCGACGTACGTGGCAGCTTTGAGGTTCGACCCCGCTCCGGCCACCCGCACCTGGAAATTCACCGCGCCGGGCGCGAGACAGAGGGGTGTCACGGCCGTAATGGTCGTCGCGGTCGCGGCGGTCACCCGCGCGGGAGCGCCGGACACATCCACCAGCGGGGACGTCGTGAAACCGGAACCCTGAATGGTTACGACCGTGCCGCCCGTCACCTGCGTGGGCGAAATGGTGGAAATGACCGGCGGCGCGGTGGCGGACGCCACCAGCGTTGTCGTACGGCTCACCGTGATCACGAGCTCCGCGTCCACGTTGTAAAGCCCGGGGGTGGGCGGCAGCGTGTAGTCCACCTGCGCCCGGCCGGTTCCGTCCGACACGGTAATCGAATCGGAGAGTGCGCCTCCGCTTGACACCGGCTTCCACCGAACCCGGATGCGCGGCACCGGCACGCCGTCCTTGGTCAACACCATCACGGCAAGCGGCGCCGGCAGCCGCGCGCCTGCCGGCGCGGTTTGCGCGTCACTCGCCACAACCTTGACGATCTGGTCAGGGGCGACATCGGAGGGGTCGTTCTTGCAGCCCAGGACGGAAAAGCCACTGGCGAACGCCAGCCATGCAGCGATGCGACGAGACGTCAACAGCGGCCTCCAAGAGGGGGTTTGCAAAGTACCCGGAACGCCCTTGCAAGTTTCCCCGGGAGGTTCCGCAAGCGGCGCCTAACTCTGTACGTTAGACCAACATACGGCGCTCGACGGCCTTTTGACAACGCCCATGAAGCGGCATACCTTGAGTCCGTGAGCTTCGTTCATCTCCATACACATTCCGAATACTCCCTCCTTGACGGCGCCAACCGGATCCCTGATCTGGTGGGTCGCATTGCCGACCTCGGGATGGACAGCCTTGCCGTCACCGACCACGGCAACCTCCACGCCGCCTGCGCCTTCTATAAGGAAGCGCGCGCCCGGAAGATCCGGCCGATCCTCGGGTTCGAAGCCTACATGGCGTTCGGCCCGCGGCAGTCGCGCGAGCGCCCGGCCGGCGCACCCGCCAACTACTCGCACCTCGTCCTCCTCGCGCGGAATCGGGCCGGCTACCAGAACCTGATCAAGCTCGCATCCATCGGCTATCTCGAGGGATTCCACCGCCGCCCCCGCATCGACAAGGAGGCGCTCGCCGAGCACAGCGAGGGGATCGTGTGCCTGGCCGCGTGTCTGTCGGGCGAAGTCGCACTCTGGCTCCGCCAGGGGAACTTCGAAGAGGCCAAGCGATCCGCCGAGTGGTTCGCGACGACGTTCGGGAAGCAGGGCTTCTGGCTGGAAGTGCAGAACCATGGCATCCCCGATGAGCGGATCGTGGCCGAGGGAATGTTCCGCCTCGCGACCGAGCTGGGCATTCCCGTGGTCGCCACCAACGACGCGCACTACCTCCGGCGGGAAGACGCCCAGGCCCACGACGTCCTGCTCGCCATCGGCACGGGGAAGGAACTGGACGACCCGACGCGGTTCCGGTTCACCGGCGAAGAGAGCTACGTCAAGTCGGAATCCGAAATGGCCGCGCTGTTCCCCGGCCAGGCCGAGGCGCTCGCCAACACCCAGCGCGTGGCCGACCTCTGCGAGTTCGATTTCGAGAAGCGGTACTTCCTCCCGGTATTCCCGCTTCCGCCCGGATACAAGTCCGACAACGACCTGCTGGTGGAGCTCGCGACCGCCGGCGCGCACCGGCGCTACGGCGCGACGCTTCCCGCACCCGTCGAAGAGCGCCTCAAGTACGAACTGGGCGTCATCACCAGCACCGGCTACGCGGGCTACTTCCTGATCGTCCAGGATTTCATCCGTGCGGCGCGGGAACGTGGCATACCGGTGGGGCCCGGCCGCGGCTCCTCCGCCGGCTCGCTCGTCGCGTATTCGCTCTGGATCACCAACGTGGACCCGCTCAAGTTCGACCTGCTGTTCGAGCGGTTCCTGAATCCCGAACGCATTTCGATGCCCGATATCGACGTGGACTTCTGCTTTGAGCGCCGGGGCGAAGTCATCGAGTACGTGCGCCAGCGCTACGGACGCACCAGCGTCGGCCAGATCATCACGTTCGGGACGCTCAAGGCCCGGGCCGCCGTCAAGGATGTGGCACGGCTGCTTCGCGTGTCCCCCGCGGACGCCGACCGCATTACCAAGCTCATTCCCTCCGGCCCGGCGTATGCGCTGTCCGTGGCGGAGGCGGTAAAGAAGGTTCCCGAACTGGCCGAGCTCGTCCGGAAGGACCGCGTCATCGAGCGGCTGGCGAATCTCGCCCAGCGCATCGAGGGCATTTCGCGCCACGCGTCGGTGCATGCGGCGGGTATCGTGATCGCCCCGGGCCCGCTCGCCGACTACGTGCCGGTCTGCACCCAGCCGCAGAAAGGCGGCGGCAACGGCACCACCGAGGCGCCGGACGAAGCCATCATCACGCAGTACGACATGAACGGCCTCGAGCAGGTCGGCATGCTGAAGATGGACTTCCTCGGCCTGACGACCCTCACGGTCATCCACGACGCCATCGAGGCCATCAAGACGCGGCACGGCGTCGTCGTGGATACCGACGCGCTGGACCTCGACGATCCGCCCGTCTACGAAATGCTCCGCGCGGGACGCACGGCCGGCGTATTCCAGTTCGAGTCTCCGCTTGCCACGGACACGTTGCGCCAGCTGCGCGCCGACAGTTTCAACGACCTCGTGGCGGTCAACGCGCTCATGCGCCCGGGGCCGCTGGACTCGGGCATGCACCTCGTCTACATCCGGCGGAAGAAAGGCCTGGAACCGGTCCGCTTCCCTCACCCGCTCCTGAAGGACGTGCTCGCGCCCACCTACGGCGTGATCGTGTACCAGGAACAGGTGATGCGCATCGCCAACGTGCTCGCCGGGTACAGCCTCGGCGAAGCCGACGTAATGCGCAAAGCCGTGGGGAAGAAGGACGCCGAGCTCCTCCAGAAGGAGCTCAAGGGTTTCGTCGAGCGCGCGGTCGCGCAGGGACACGACCGACGGGTCATCGAGGAGATCTCGGCACAAATCGAGACCTTCGGCCGCTACGGGTTCCCCAAGGCGCACTCGGTCGCGTATTCGATTCTCTCGTTCCAGACCGCGTGGCTCAAGCGGCACTACCCGGCCGAGTTCCTCGCGGCCATGCTCTCGGCGGAAATCGGCGACTCGGACCGGGTCGTCGAGTACATCAACGAGGCCCGGGAGCTGGGCCTCAACGTTCTCCCTCCCTCCGTTACCGAGTCCGGCTGGAAGTTCACCGTCACCAACGACACCGAGATCCGGTTCGGCCTGGGCGCGGTGCGGAACGTGGGACGCGGCGCCATCGAGTCCATCATCGGCGCGCGGAAAGACGGACCCTACGCCTCGCTCGCCGACTTCTGCCAGCGCGTGGACTTGAGGGCCTGCAACAAGCGCGTCGTCGAGTCGCTCATCGCCGCCGGTGCGCTGGACCAGTTCGGCGGCCACCGCGCCCAGCTCATCGCCATGCTCGACCGCACACTGGGCGAGGCCCAGCTCCAGCAGCAGGAGCGCGACGCCGGCCAGGTCTCGATGTTCGGCGACGGGAATGACCAACCCAAGGCGTCCGAACCCGTGCCCGACGTCGCGCCGTGGTCCGAGGCGGAGCGGCTCACCCGGGAGAAGGAAGTCATCGGGTTCTTTATTTCCGGTCACCCGCTCGAGCGGTTCCGGGAGGAAGTCGGCCTGTTCGGCTCCCGCACCACCGCCACGCTCGGCGCCTGGAGCGAACACCAGGTGACCGCCGCCGCGGTGGTCACGGCGGTCAAGCGGCAGATCAGCCGGAAGAGCGGTGCGGAGTACGCGCGCCTGACGCTGGAGGATTTTCACGGCACGGCCGAGGCGATCGTATTCCCCGAGGCCTGGGCGCGGCTCGCCAGAGTAATCACACCGGACGCGGTTCTGCTCCTGAACGGGGGCTACAGCAAGCGTGACCAGGGGGAGGACCGCGCACCGTTCATCGTGGAATCCGCCCAGCCGCTCGCGGACCTGCGCGTGAGCGGCGCGGTCGGCCTGGCCCTTACGTGGACGGCCGGCGTCGGTCCGGAAGCGGACGTAACCCGCACCGCGCTTGCGCTGTGCGCCGCCCACCCCGGGCCGGCGCCGGTGTTCGTGGAGTGGAGCGACGGCAACGGACACCAGGCCCGGTTGCGGTCCCGCCGTCTCCGGGTGGAACTTGAGGAGGAATTGCTGAATGGCCTTCGGGACGTCCTGGGGGCTGAACGCGTACGGCTGGTTCGGGCGCGCTAGGAGAATCGTGGCGACGGCGTACAACCTCGAGTTCGAAAAACCGCTCCTGGAGCTGGAAAAGCAGATCGCGCATCTCAAGCGGATGGCGCGCGACCAGCAGATTGATGTCGGTCGTGAAATCGCGCCGCTCGAGTCGAAACTCACGAGCCTCCGGCGCGAGATCTACGACGGCCTCACTCCCCTCCAGCGGGTCCTCGTGGCGCGACACCCCAGCCGGCCGTATACGCTGGACTACCTGGATCTCACGTTTACCGACTTCATTGAGCTGCGCGGGGACCGGCTCTTTCGCGACGACCCCGCGATCGTCGGGGGGTGGGCCCGGTTCCGTGGCCGCACCGTGATGGTCATCGGGCACCAGAAGGGGCGGGACACCAAGGAGAACCTCAAGCGCAACTTCGGCATGCCGCACCCCGAGGGTTACCGGAAGGCGCTCCGCTTGATGCGGATGGCCGAGCGGTTCCACGCGCCGGTCATTACGCTCATCGACACGCCCGGCGCGTACCCCGGCCTGGGCGCCGAAGAGCGGGGGCAGGCCGAAGCCATCGCGAGGAACCTGGAAGACATGGCCTCGCTCAAGACCGCGACCATCGCCGTCATCATCGGCGAAGGCGGCTCCGGCGGCGCCCTGGCCCTGGCCCTGGCCGATCGGGTCATGATGTTCGAGAACTCGGTCTATTCGGTGATCTCGCCCGAAGGGTGCGCCGCGATTCTCTGGCAGGATGCATCGCAGAAGGAACGCGCCGCGGAGGCCCTCAAGATCACCGCGCGCGATTTGCAGCAGCTCGGCGTGATTGACGACATCGTCCCCGAGCCGCCGGGCGGCGCTCATGCGGACCCCGAAGGGGCCGCCGAAGCGCTGTCCGAAGTGCTCGCCCGGCACCTCGCCGACCTCGACCGCGTTCCGGTCGACCGGCTGGTGCCGCTGCGGGCGGAGAAGTACCTGAAAATGGGACAGTTCACCGAGGACTGACATTGGCCGAGTTGCTCGAAGTCCGGTTCAAGGGCAACCGAAAAGCGTTTTTCACGTGGGACAATCCGACGCTCCCCAACCTGGGCGACCCGGTGGTCGTCGCGGTCGAACGGGGCACGGATCTCGGACACGTCTCCGCCGTCGGCGACTCCGCGAAGAAGAAATGCGGGGTCGGCTGCGGGGGCTGTGCCGTGGCACCCACCGTGCCGCAGGAACTCGCCGGGAAAGCCCTCCGCGTGGCGTCCGCCGAGGACGCGACCGCCGGCGCAGATCTCCGCAAGTCCGAGGAAGACGTCCGCCACAAGGTGACGGAGCGCGCCCGCGCCCATCAGTTGGACATGAAGGTCTCCGACGCCGAATGGCAGTGGGATCGCAAGAAACTTACGGTCTTCTTCACCGCCGAAACCCGCGTGGATTTCCGGAAGCTCGTGCGCGACCTGGCGTCGCATTTCCGCGCGCGGATCGAGCTTCGCCAGATCGGCGCGCGGGACGAGGCCAAGCGCGTGGACGGCGTGGGCCGCTGCGGACGCCAGTACTGCTGCTCGTCCTGGCTGCCGGAACTGCGGCCGGTGAGTCTTTCGCTCGCCAAGGACCAGCGCCTGTCCATCAACCCCCAGCAGATTTCGGGCGGCTGCGGGCGTCTCCTGTGCTGCCTCCGCTACGAGCACGACTTCTACGTCTCCAGCCGCAAGCGGTTTCCCAAGGAAGGCAAGGAACTCCGCACCACGGTGGGCGCTGAGAAGGTCCTCGCCGTGGACATCTTCCGCGATCGCGTCATGCTCCGCGCCGAGGACGGCACGACCCGAACGGTCGCGCTCGCCGACCTGACAGCGGAGACCAGCGACTCGCCGGCCACTGCGGTTGCAGAACCTGGAGTTGAGGCACGGGTCGAGTCGCGGGCGCCTTCCCCCCCACCAAGGCCTGCGCCCGGACCTGCCGCCCCTGCCGCTCCCGCTCCGCCGCCGGTCGCGGAAGGCAGTGCCGCGGACGCGAGTCAACGCCCCAAGCGGCGCCGTCGCCGGCACGGCCGGAGACGCCAGGGTGGTGGTGGACAGTCGCCAGCGCCAACCGATGCCCCGCCCGAGGAACCAAGTGCCTGACCGGTTCTTCCTCACTACCGCCATCGACTACTCGAATGGCGATCCTCACCTAGGCCACGCGCTGGAAAAAGTCGGTGCCGATTGCATCGCCCGCTACCGACGGCTCCGGGGCAACGACGTGCACTTTCTCATGGGGATGGACGAGCATAGCCAGTCCGTGCTCCAGGCGTCCGCCAATGCCGGGGTCACACCGCAGGCGTGGGTGGATCGCTTGTCCACGGTGTTCACCGACTTCTGGAAGCGCCTCGGCTGCTCCAACGATGACTGGATCCGGACCACCGAGCCACGCCACGCGCGCGCCGTCACCGCGCTCCTGGAGCGCATCAAGGAGCGGCACCCGGACCACGTGTTCCTCGCGGAATACTCCGGTCTCTACTGCACCGGCTGCGAGGAGTTCAAGGCGGACGCCCAGATCAAGGACGGCCACTGCATCGAGCACCCCACGCTGGAACTGGTTCCGACCAAGGAGCCCAATCACTATTTCCGGCTGACCGCCTGGCGTGACCCAGTGCTCCAAAAGATCGAAAACGGTGAGTTCCTGGTCGAACCCGCGATTCGGCGCAACGAGGTCCTGAGCCTGCTCCGAAGCGGCCTCCAGGACATTTCCATTTCCCGCGTTCGACTGCCGTGGGGCATTCCCTTCCCCGACGACCCCGGGCAGACGGTCTACGTCTGGTTCGACGCGCTCATCAACTACCTCGCGGCCACGGGATTCCCGGAGGCAGGCTACGAGAAAAGGTGGCCGGCGGATCTCCACGTGGTCGGCAAGGGCATCACCCGGTTCCATTGCATCATATGGCCCGCCATGCTGCTCGCTGCAGGCCTGGACTTGCCGCGTGCCGTATGGGCCCACGGCTACGTCCAGTGGGAAGGCTCCAAGATGAGCAAGACGGCCGGTACCGCCGTGAGCCTGGAGTCCGCCATCGCGCGGCACGGCCCGGACGCCCTGCGGTACTTCCTGCTCCGGGAGATCGGCTTCGAGAATGACGGCAACTTCACCTGGGAACGGCTCGATGTGCGCTACACCGACGAGCTCGCGAACGGGTATGGGAACCTCGCCAGCCGGGTGTTGGCCATGATCGAGCGCTACGTGGGTGGGATAGTCCCCACAGGCGTCGCGGATACTCCGCTGGACCAGGAGGGTAACGCCCGGGTCGCGGCCTACGGCAATGCCATGGACGGGAACCTGATCCATGAGGGCGCCCAGGAGATGTGGGGCCTGGTCTCCCGAGCCAATCAGTTCGTCGAAGAAACGGCGCCCTGGAACCTGGCGAAGGCCAAGGACACCGCCGGCCTCGACCGGGCACTTGGAGCCCTCGCCCGAGCCCTGACCCGCATCACGTTGATGATCCACCCCTTCATTCCCGGCAAGGCTGGTGAGGTTTGGGGGGGGCTTGGACTCCCGGGAACCGCCGCCGATGCCAAGTGGGGGGCACTCGAGAATCCGCCCACGGGGGGCGGGAAAGTCAGGAAACTCACCCCGTTGTTCCCAAAGCCGGTTTCCTGACATTTAAGTCGTTACAATGCAATGGCTTATACTTCGAACTTCGGTATTGACATCGTTGTGACCGAAGGTCTAATATTGGGGCCTCTCCACCCCTTGGATTAATGTCAGAACCGCTTTGGACCGTGTTGGTCGTTCCTCATGGCTCGGGGCAATCCCGGTCCGTGGTTGTTTCGCGTCCGGCACTTCGGATTGTGCTGGGCTCTGTCCTCGCTATCCCCCTGACCGCCATCGTTTTAGCCTTTACCACCGTTTCCAAGTCCGTTGACTTCGCCCGGCTTGAGCGGCTGGATCGCCAGAACCGGTTCCTGGCCGAACAGCTCCAGCACACCCGGCAAATGGTAGCCGAGCTGAACGACACGATGACGATCATCGTGAAGCGCAACCAACAGGTCCGCCTGCTGGCAGGGCTCGAACCCACGGACCCTGAAGTCCAGCTGGCCGGTATCGGCGGTCCGCGTCCGCGGTCCGAAACGGGTGAGCTGGCCGAGGAGCCGATGGGCCAGAGCGCCCTCGTGGCCCGCGCCGACATCTCGACGCTCCTCCGCCGCGCGAGCCTGCTGGCCCAGTCCTACGACGAGGCCATCGACAGCCTGTCCGCCCACCGGGAAATGCTCCAGCGCATGCCGTCCATATGGCCCACGGTGGGCTTCCTGAGCAGCGCGTTCATGGCGTCCCGCATTCACCCCATCCACCAGTATGCCCGGCCGCATGAAGGCGTTGACGTGTCCGCTCCCATGGGCGCTCCCATCAGCGCACCGGCCGGCGGGTTGGTCATCGACATCGGCAATAACGAGCCCGGGTACGGCAAGATCGTGACCATCGACCACGGGTACAACATCGTCACTCGCTACGCGCACTGCTCCCGGATCAACGTTCGGGTGGGACAGCGGGTGAAGCGTGGCGAGGTCATCGCACTGGTCGGCAAAACCGGCATCTCCACCGGCCCGCACCTCCACTACGAAGTGATCGTCGGCGGCAAGCACGTAGACCCCCGGACGTACATCCTGCCCGAGACCATCGTCGACTGACGCTGCGGCACGCTTCTCGCAGGGCCATCTTCGTCATCGCCGCGCTGGGGTGCGCCAACCCAACTTCGGTGCACATCCGGGCAGAACTGGCCAAAGAGGCCCCCATGCGAGGGCTTGAGATCACGGCCGTCCCGTTTGATCCCCGGTTCCTGTTCGATTCCCTCGCGCTCGCCGCGCCCACGCCTCGACCCGAGTTTCCGGAACTGGAACAGCGCGTCCTCAAGTACCAGCCTTCTCCGTCCGGTACGGACCCGGACAGGGCGGACCAGGGAACGATGGAGTCGGCGGTGGCATCGGCCGCGACCCGGGACAGCGTGCTCCGGCTCTCCGCGGCCCTCCGCCGCATGGACCGAACGGCCCCCGGCTACCGCGAGTCCTACAACCGGTTCCGGGACCTCTACGCCCGGTATTCGGCGCGCGCGGCAGCCCGGGAGAACGCCCTCCGGCGGCTGCACGCTGGGGATCGCTCGCTGGCCGAACAGGCGGCGCGAGCCGCGGACTCGCTCCGGGCGTGGGAGCGCGTGGCCTACCGCGATTTCCCGCGCGTTGCCGAGGGCCACGCCACCGCGCTTGGCCGCGCCCCGCAACGCGTCACGACGGATTCCGCCGGCCGGGCAACGCTTGGCCTTCCAGCCGGTGATTGGTGGCTCGTCGCCCGCCTCGCCGACCCGGATAACCCGTTCGTGGAGTACAGCTGGAGCATCCTGGTGAGTACGGCGGGCCTGCCGTTCGGCATCCCCGTTTCCCTCGCCAACGCGGAGACACGATGGCGGCATTGAGTTCCCGGACGAGGCTCGCGGCCGGCGTGGGCGTCACCATGCTGGCGGTCGCGGCGGTATTCATCGGCTCCAAGGGGTCCGGGACTTCGGGACCGTCGGTGACGGCCGCCACTCCCCCGCGTCCCGCCGATACCACGTCCCTGCTTCTCGTGGAACGCACCCGGGGCGACTCGATGGCCCCGATCACGATCTGGGAGTTCTCCGACTTTCAGTGCCCGTTCTGCCGGGACTTCGCGCGGAATGTCCTGCCGGCGCTCGAACGGGAGTACATCGCGACGAAGAAGGTCCGGCTTATCTTCGTGAACCTTCCCCTGACGCGAATTCATCCAAACGCCGTCCGGGCGCACGAGTTCGCCATGTGCGTCGCTCGCGAGAACCGGTTCTGGCCATTTCACGACCTGCTCTACCGGCACCAGGATGACTGGGCACGGTTGCCAAACCCCTCGGCCTACTTCCGCGGGCTGGTGGATTCGGTGGGACTCCGGCCGCAAGTCATCGGGGGGTGCGCGGACAACCATGTCCTGGCGTGGGTCGTGTCGGGCGAGACGGACGCGGCGCGCAAGGCGGGCATTTCCCAGACGCCGTCGTTCGTGCTGGAAGGAATGCTGATGCCGGGAGCGTTTCCGATCGAGGACTGGAGACCGATCCTGGACTCGGTGTACAAGGCGAAGCGGCCGTTCTAGGCCAGCAGGGACAGCCCGACATCGTAGAGGGCGTGGGTCCAGGCGGTGATCCCAAAACCGCGCGCCACGTAGAGGCCAGAGAACATGAGCCCGGCAATTGCCCGGAAGGTGAACGAGGGCAAGGTGAGCGTATCGCCGTACGGGCCCACGTAGTGAAAGGCGCTGAAGATGAGTGCCGAGACCACGATCGCGATCGCGTTGGCCAGGGCGCGGCGGCGGAACACCGCAAAGGCCGCGGCAGTGAGCCCGGAGACGAGCAGCACGCGGAATAGAAGCTCCTCGTAGACCCCGGCACCCAACGACACGACCAGTTGGGTCGCAAGCGGCAGGCGCTCCAGCGGCGACGCACCTCCTTGTACCACGGCCAGCGTCGGGCGCAGCAGGAGCATCGTCAGCGTGGCAGCCACGCCGCCGAACACCGCCGCGTACGCGATGCTCTCCAGCATCATGCCGCCGAGGATCCTGCCAGAGAGCCGGCCAGGGTGCCGGCGCAGGTCCCGGACAACCAGGGCTATGGCCGCGCCGAGCGACAGGACGCCAAACGCCAGCAGCCCGTTGCGGCCACCCAGCCCGATGAACATGGTCTTGAGCAGCACGTCCGCACCGTTCCGGACGCCGGCGAGCGCGGAGTGGGACACGAGGGCTGCCAGGGCCTCGTAGAGCAGGAAAAGCGGTAGCGCGAAGGTGATCGAGTACCGGGGCGCGCGCGCGGCGCGCCAGTAGGAGCCGAAGGACATGGGACTAATACTAGCAGGCTATCGTGTCCTCGCCCGCCTGGGCGCCGCCCTTCCCGCGGCACCACTCGAAGGGCGCCGTTCGGCGACCGGTCGCTGGATCGCGTGGGCCGCGGGCCACCCCCGGCTCTTCCGAACGATCTGGTACCATGCGGCCTCCGTGGGAGAGGCGCTTGCAATTGAACCGGTCATTCGCCGCATGACTGCTCTCAGACCCGATCTCACCGCCGTCCTCACGTTCACCTCACCATCACTGGCGCGGTGGCCCAACCCGCTCCCGGTCGCCCGGGCGGATTTCGCTCCGTCCGACACTCCGCAAGACATGGCGCATGTCTTCGAGGCCCTGGACCCGGCCCTGCTGGTTTTCTCCCGCTCTGACCTCTGGCCCGAAATGCTGATCGCGGCAAACCAGCGGGGCGTGCCGGTGGCGGTCGCCGGTGGAACCGTCCGGGCGACGAGCCGGCGCCTGCGGTGGCCCGCTCCTGCCTTGCTGGCACCCTTGTACAAGTCGGTGACGTTTGTCGGCGCTACCAGCGAGTTGGACGCCGCCAGGTGGCACACGATGGGTGTCCCGCGCTCGTGCATCTACGTGACCGGCGATCCGCGACACGACCACGTGCTCGAGCGGCTTCCGAGTACGACCGCGCTGAGACCGCTTGCCGACTGGGCGAGCGACGGCGGCCCACTCCTCGTGGCGGGGAGCGTAGAACCGGAGGACCTGTGTCCCCTCATGGAGGCATTCGGGGTCGTGGCGCGCGCGCGGCCTGATGCACGCCTCCTCCTCGTTCCCCACGATCCGTCCGCGACGGTCGGCGGCGTGTCATGGGCGCCAGGCGAGTCAATGCCGGATCCACCGGCGAGCGTGGTCGTCGTACGAGCGCTCGGCCTGCTTGCCGATCTCTACGCGTTGGCGACCGTGGCGTATGTGGGTGGAAGCCTGGGGGCCCGCGGCCAGCACTCGACGATCGAGCCGGCAGTCTACGCGGTTCCCGTGTTGCGACCGGGGGCGGATAGCACAGCGCTGGCGGACCAGTGTCTCGCGTGGCTGAACAACACGCCGGCGGCGCGAGTCGCGGGCCTCTCGGCGCGAAGCGAGATTCAAACGGGCGCGTCCCACATGACCTGTGGGCACCTGAAGGCGCTCCTTCGGTGAATGGCTGGCTGTCGCGCTGCCCAAAGCGTATGATTGATTGCCGAGGCCGGGGTCAGGCCCCCGTCTCGAGAGGGGCGCGCCGTGGACACCAAACGTTGGGAACCACTCGGTAGCCGGCCAGACCCACGGCGGCGGGGCGCGCGCGCATTCCGCACCGCCCTCGCACTCGCCCCGCTGTTCCTCCCCCTCACGCTCCGCGCGCAAAACTACGATTCGGTCACGGGAACGGTGACCAGCGGAAACCAGGGCCCACTCGTTCACGCGTGGGTCAACATGGTCGGCACCGGGGTGTGGGCACTGACGACGGACGATGGCTCATTTCGCCTGGATGCCGTTCCCCCGGGAATCCACACCCTCGAGGTCAGGATGCTCGGGTACCGGCCGGCATCGCTCCCCATCAACGTGGAGTTGGGGAAGGCGCAACGAGTGGACGTGGCACTCACGGCCATGGCCGTTCCCATCGATCCGATGACGGTGACGGGAGACGGCACGCCGTTCGAGCTGCGGGGCTTTGAGGAACGCCGGGCCCGCGGGCTCGGGACCTTCTTCACCCGGGAACAGATCAAGCGCATGCAACCCCGGCTGGTCACGGACGTCCTGCGTCGCGTACCGGGTATGCAGATCTGGTCGGAACCGGGAGCATACGGGAATAACCTCTCCGCGCGCTCGTCGCGTGCCACCGGCGTCTCGGGATCCCGACCGTGTCCGGTCCTGTTCTACGTGGACGGAACGCCTTTTCCCGTCACGGGGGACATCCCCATCAACACCTATGTTTCTCCGGCGGAAATCGCGGCGGTCGAGGTGTACGCCGGTACGTCGCAGATTCCGGTCCAGTTCCTGTCCACCGCGCTGAACGCCCGGTGCGGCGTGATCGTCATCTGGACGGTCAGCGGGCGGCCCTCCGATCGGCGCGCACACTAATTGCACGCTGACACACGGAGAGTCCTGGCCCGACCCGGGTCCCCGGTGACCCCATGGCTCTTGCTCACCTCATGGGTAGCAATCGTGAGTTGTGGCGCGGCACAGGCCAGCTCGGAGGACTAGGCTCCGACGCCGAATGGATCGGCGATCGTGGTGCGGGGCTCTGACCTGAACGGCAACCTGCTGGATGCCCTCCGGATGCGTGTTCCGGCAATGGTCGTGTCGAATACCACGGGTGGGTGCCCGCGCATCGTGTTCCGGGGCCAGCGATCAATGGGGAGCCAGGGGAGCCCGAGCGTCTATGTGGACGGGACGCTCATGGGAGACACGTGCGGCCTCAGTCAGATCCAGGCCGCCGAGGTGGACCACGTGGAGATCTACTCGAGCGGGAACGCCTCCCAACCCGGCGTCCAGCGTAACCCCAACGGCTTGATTCTCATCTTTCGAATCCAGTAGCCGTGCTACTGGGGTGGCTGGACCACCGACCCACCCAGTTCTTCGGACCCGATCAGGCGGAATGACATCGCGACTCCGACCACGGATGCCGTGAAGAGTCCGGCCGCGAGCCAGCTGCGAGCCCGGTCAAGCCGGCGCTCCTGCACCTGGCTCAGCGCGAAGCGTGGGAACGGCACGACCTCGTGGTTCCAGGGCGTGGATCGCCCGTCCCGCTGGTCCACTCGAAGCATCTGGAGCCGCCACGTACCGGGTTCAACCGACACGACGATCCCTTCTACTTCGAGTGCGCCCGAACCAATGGCGTTGCCCATCGCGACGGCGCCGGAATCCGTGACTTCCGCCACGATGCGCATTCCCGCCTGGGGAACCGGCTCGGTCAGCAGCCGCTGGGAATAGCACCCGCACAACGCGGCCAGCATGGCGAGCCAGGCTGGATGACGGGCGAAGGGCACGGCAGTTGAGGACATTACGAAAGGAATCTAGCGGGGCAGCGAAAACAATCGGCCTGCCCCTCGCGGGACAGGCCGATTGCGCTGCTCAACAGCCCGCCGTCATGGGCAGCGGTTGGGATCGTTCCAATTACGCACCGATGCCGCACCCGACGTGCCAGTGGGGAACGATGCCGGCAACGGGATATTCGGGTTGTTGGTGCGTTCCGCGGAGCCGTACGGCAGGCGGCCCAGCACCTCGACGCGCGTGGAGTAAGGCGTAATCGCCGGAATACACGTGCGCTTGTAGTCACTCCAGACATCAACGTTCTGGAACATGGCGATGTACTTCTCCAGCATGATGCCCTGGAGTGTCGCGGCACCAAGCGCAGGCAAGCCGACAATTGTGCGCACGTTGTTCATGTTGATGAGGGCCCCGGGCGCATCGCCGGTCTGGAACCTGGCCTCCGCCAAAATGAGCTGGGTCTCGGCCCACGTGATGAACGGCTGGCGGAACGTGTTGGACCGCCGGGTCACCGTGTTGACCACGGAGGGCGTACCGCCAACAGAGATGCCGTTTCGATCCATCCCGCAAACCGTTGTCGGCGGTGTCCCCACACAGCTGACGTCGAAGTACGCCGACAGGCGCGGGTCCGTGCGGGCCTTGAGAATGGACACCAGGGGGTCACCGGCCACGATATCCTGCCTGGAACCCAGGAACTGGGCCCAGATGTTGGCGTCCACGTTGAGCGTGCTGCCGTGCAGGGCGCGGAAGTCACCGGCCGCCTGGCCGTTCATCGCCGCTGCCGGTGTGGTCGCCGCTTCGTTGATACCCAGGTTCGCAGCCGTGATGGCCTGCGTGTACCGTGCCACACCGTCCCGCTCCACCAGGTGAAGGAGGAACCGCGCCTTGAGCGTGTACGCCGCCCGAATCCAGCGCCCCGGGTTGCCTCCGTAAATCAGGTCGGTCGCACCCGGGCCCGGGCCTACGCCCCCGAGCAGCGTGATGCCGTTGTCCAGCAGGGCGATCACCGCGGTGTAGATGGCCTGCTGCGTGTCGAGCTTGGGCGTCAGGATGACCGGATCGTTGGCCTCCCTGTATGGCAGGTCACCCCAGATGGAGGCGGCCGTACCCATGGCGAATGCTTCCCAGATCTTCGCAATGCCTTCGTATTGGGCGTCACCGGCGGCCTTCGCCGCCGCCTGCACCTTCCGCAGGCCCACCAGACCAGCGCCCGTGTAGAAGGCGGACATGAATCCGCTCACGTCGCCCTCCACCACGCCGTACTGTGTTCCCTGCAACTGCTGCTGGTTGTTGCTGCCGATGATCTGCTGGGTATACATCCCGGCAAATCGGGCCAGTTGCCCTTCCATCAGCGTCATCATGTTCGCCTGGATGGCGACGAACTGCGCCGTCGTGGACGCCTCGGTGGCACTGTTGGGGTTCTCCGTCAATCCAGGCCCTTGCAGGAAATCGCCGCAACCCGCCGTAAGTACAGCGAGCGACAACGCGATTCCGGCCTTGGTAATCCGTTTCATGGTCGGGTTCCTCGCGTTGGCGTTAGTGAGTGAGGGTCACGGTCACGATGAACGACCGCGCCAGCGGGTTGTTGAACCAGTCAATACCCCGGTTAGCCGCCTCGGCGCCGCCAAGGTTGGTTTCCGGATCGAACCCGGAGTAGTTGGTCCACAGCTTGAGATTGCGAGCGGACAGCTTCACGTCGAGCTCACGCATGCCCGCCAGTGTCCGGAGCCAGCTACCCGTCACCGCGTAGCTGATGGAGACTTCCCGGAGGCGTGTGTTGGTACCGTCTTCGATGCGGTTGGTCACCGGGCCGCCGACGCTGCCCAAGCCGGTGAACCACGCCTCGCTGATCGGGACCGCCAACCCGGCGCCCGGGCCGACAACCGGCCCATTGAACACGTCGCAGGTCTTGTTCGAACAGAGCCAATCACTGCCGAACGTGTGCAGCGTGCCACGCAACTCCGTGTCCTTGTGAGTGCCGTACCCGTACGTCGAGGCACGCGTCATGTTGAGCACGTCACCACCCTGCCGGGTGTCAACGAAGGCGGAGACCTTGACGCCCTTGATGTTCATCTCGGCCGAGAGACCGCCGGTCCAGTCGGGCTGCGGATCGCCGACAACCCGGGTGTTGGGATCCGTAATGGGATACCCGCTGGCGGCGATGTACAGCGTGCCGTCCGCCTGGCCGGTGCAGGCCGCGCCAACGTTGTCCGCGCCGATCGTGGTGAGGTTCCGGCCGCAGCGCGCGAAGTCGACGCCGCGCCACACGCCCAGCGGATAGCCGACTTGCGCGTTCGTGGCCTGGCCGGCAAACGAGCTGGAGAACCCGATGACGCACCGCGGCAACAGCGCGGTGGGGCCGCAGTTCTCCGCCGTCGGCATCAGCACCGCGCCGGAGAGCTGGGCGTCAATCGCGCCCAGTCCGGTGACCAGGTTGCGGTTCTTCGCCCAGTTGGCGCCGATTTCGAGCGTGAACCCGCGCGTCTGGATCGGCCGGATGTTCAGCGTGGCTTCCCAGCCCTTGTTCTCGAGGCTGGCTGCATTGAGCACTTGGCTGGTGTAGCCGGTCGACGGCGGAGTGCCGACCGCGAACACCACGTCGGACGACTTCGACATGTAACGGGTCAGCGTGATGTCTGCCCGGCCGCGAACCATGCTCAGGTCAAACCCGGCCTCGAGTTCCCGCACCCGCTCCGGCTTGATGGTGGGATTGCCCTTGGATGCCGACGTGTACAACCCGCCAATGCCGTTCTGCGTGGGGCTCAGGATGGAGCCAGGGTTGAAGTCGGAGAAGGTGCCTGCACTGAAGATGTCCTGCGTCTGGTAGATGGGCGGCTGCTGGCCCGTCTCACCATAGGCCACGCGCAACTTGCCGTAGTTCACCAGCACTTCGGGAAGCTTGAGGGCCTTGGTGAAGCTCCAGGCCGCGCTGCCGCCCGGGTACCACGCTCGCTGGGAATTCACGCCGAAACGCGAGTTGCCGTCGTTCCGGACCCGCCCCTGGAGGAAGATCTGGTCCAGGAGGTCCACGTTCGCCTGGAAGAAGTAGCCCTCGATCCGCGTCCGGGTCTCGGCGTCATCCGGCGTCTCGCGGGAAACCGTGTTCGACAGCTTGAAGGGCTGGGGCGCGATCCACGTGCGGCCCACCACGCTGATATTGCGGTAGTAGGTCTCGTTGAGGTTCTGGCCGACGGTCCCGCTGATGTGGAAATTCTTCGAGGGCTCGTGATTCGCCGTCGCGGTCAGCGTGTGGTCGAGGATGCGGTCATAGAACTGCCACCGCGTGTCCTGCCCACCCACCGCACCGCCGGAGCTGGAGATCGGGAACGCCTCGACCCGGTCGTCGTTGTTGTAGTCGGCCCCCACGGTCTCGTTGAACGTCAGCCACGTCAAGGGCTGGTAGCTAGCCTGGATGTTGCCGAAGAACCGGCCCGTCTCGGCGCTGCTCACGGCCTCATGGATGAAGTAGAACGGGTTGTCGAACCCGCGATTGTTGGTCACGGCTGTCGGGCCCGGCATGGGGAAGCGCCAGGAGCGGTGCAGCTTGGTGGTGGGATCCAGGTACTGCTGGTTGTTGAAATCGGGCGGCGTGCGGAGGGCGCCCAGCAGCCCACCAAGGGAGTTGCCCCGCTGGTTGCCGCGGCCCTTGGTCTGCACGTAGGAACCCGTCACGCGGACGTTCAGGTTGTCCACGATCGCATGCGAACCGTTGAAACGCGCGGTATAGCGCTTCCAGTAGTCGCTGTCACCCGTCATGAAGCCGTTGTCAACCAGCGCTCCGCCCGACAGGTAGAACGTCGTGCGGTCGGTCCCGCCGGACATGGAAATCGTGTTGTCCAGCGTCACGCCGGTCTCGTACATCTCCCTCGCGTGATCGTAGATCGGCGTGCCTGCCGGCAGCGCAGGACCATAAGAGAAGAAGCTGGCGGAGATCGAGCAATTGATCACCGCGCAGTTGCTCGACACGCCGGCGGCGCCGACGCCATAAGTGGTCTGCAACGGGATGAACTGCACCGGCTTGTTCGACTGGTAGGTCGAGCGAATCGAGTAGGTCGTGCGCCCGGCCAGGCCCCGTTTCGTGGTAATCAGGATCGCGCCCGCCGAGCCCGCGCTGGCCCCATAGATGGAGCTGGCCGCCGCGCCTTTCAGGATCTCGACCGATTCGATGTCGTCGGGGTTGATGTCCGAGGCGCGGTTCGGCGACACGGCGCCCTGCAGGGATCCGGCCGTGTTGCGGCTCGAATTGTTGATGGGGACACCGTCCACCACGATCAGCGGCTGGCTGGTGCCAAACGACTTCGCCCCGCGAATCTGGATGGACGTCGAGGCGCCGGCGTCACCGCTTTGCTGATTGGTCAGCACGTTCGGCACCTTGCCCGCCAGGGCCTGCACGATATTCCGCTCGTTGGAGCGCAGCACGTCGGTGGCCGAAACGTTCGCGACCATCGTCCCGAGTCGCTCACCCCGCGCCTCCGTACCGGCGCCCGTGATGACGATCTCCTCGAGGCGGAACGGATCCGCGTCGAGCGAGAAGTCCTGGGAAAGCGAACCGCCGGACGCAAGCGTCACCATCGCCGAGCGCATGCGGAAGCCGATCAGCCGGACCGTCACCTCCACTTGTGCGGTCGAAACGCGGGCGCCCGGCACGGCAAGCCGGTACGTCCCGTTCGGGGCCGTATACGTGAGGAGGCTCATCGAGGGAATCGCGACCATCGCCTGGCTCACCGGATCACCCGACTGGGTGGTCACCTTGCCGGTAAGCGTCGCGGGCGCCTGGCCGGCCAATGAAGCCGGCAGCAAGACCAGCGCTGCTAAAAGGCCGGTAGTCAGGCGCGTGTACGCCTTCAGACGGTTGAGGAGCATATGAACTCTCCGGGGCATGGGAAACCTGGCGCGGTCCTTACGAACCGTGCATGAACTCGGGACATGATGAGCCTGGCGGGCGGCAGAACGGGCATGAACGCCTCACACCGTTACAACCTGGCGAAAAAAGTTGCCAACGTGAACCGTCCGTTGCAGAACGGTACAGTCTCCCTCATATACGCTCTGCGGTCGGACGCGTCAAGAGAAGGGTCGCACAAAACACTGCGCGACCTCAAGTAACTCAATACGGCACAATCACATAGGACTAGGTACTATTGGGCGGGCGGGACCTGTGGCGGTACAATTATGCCTTCGAAGGTGAACGACCGCGGCACGATGAACCCGGCAGTCAGCACAGTCGCCACCAAGTCTCCGAGGCGGCTGCGGACGCGGATCCGCAGGTTGGCCACCTGCTGGCCGCCGGTGATCTGGCCCGCCAATACTCGCTCGAGTGACGGCTGCGAGGCTGCCGCCAGCCCCCACAACAGGTAGACGCCGGTCCTGGTGATGTGGAACTCCTCACCTTGCGGCTGGGCGCCAGGGCCGGCTGACAACATGGTGTTCGCACCCAGCGTGCGGGCATCGAACGTCATGGCGCACCCGCTGACGCCCATCGTTCCGATCAGTAACAGCGCCATGGCGGCCGCGCGGCGCGCGGCGGCATTCAAGTTGGGCGTCATCCGCTCCGTTGGTGACGGGTCAAAAAAGAGGCGCTCCCTGATACCCGGGAGCGCCTCAAAAAGTAGCAGGACGGGACCGCGAACGGTACCGGACTCAGATTCCGGGCACGATCGGCACACCCGGAAGGCCGGGGAGCTTGAGGCTGTAGTGGAGTCCAATGCCCAGGGTCATCCGCTCGATTTTGTTCCGTTGGGACGCGATCGGGCTCGTCAGCTTCGCGGCGTACGACACCCAGTCCAGCGCCACGTGTACCCCCACCCCGATCGGCAGGCCCAGGTTGATGCCCCCGGACGCGCCGTAGCCGAGCTGAGTGCCCGACGTCGTGGCGCCGCCGGCCGTTCCGGTGCTGACCGAGTTCACCTGCACCCGGCCCGCGACCCAGGGCTCGATAGACGCGCCCGGCGTCGGAACGTTGAGCGCAATACCAAGACCGACCGGGACGTTGACGGCCTTCGTGGCGAATGTCCCCGTGCCGACCTTGAGGAAGCCGGCCCCGGCCTGCAGGCTGACGGCCACGGGAATGAGCGGCGCTCCGAACACCTTGAGTGCCATGGTCCCCATATACTGCAGTTCATTCGTCTGCGCGGTGACCTTGGGGTCGTAAACCCCGGCGCCAAGCCCGACCGTGATGAACGGGAGGCCGAGACTCACGCGCCCGCCGATGGTCGAGGGCTTCTGCGCGGACGTGATGCCGCCGACCGTATTGCTCACGGTACGCCCGAAATCGCCCGCGATGGTGATACCGGTCCCGCCCTTCGGATTGAAATGCACCGGCAGGCCCTGGAGCTGCCCCGCCGCAGGCCGGGCGCCGAGGATGGACCCGAATCCGAACAGGACCATGATAAACAACCGTTTCATACTTCTATCATCATTTGGGAGACTCTCGCTCTCTTAGTGCACCCACACGGCGCTGAACGCGATGCCCTGAACGTCCCCGAAGCCGATGCTCACGCGTGCGTCGAGGACACTGCTCAGGCGGAAATCCGCGCCCAAACCCAGTGCTAAGAGTACATCAGTGCCGCCGCCCGAGGCGAGGTACAGCACCGGTTCCACATAGGGAACGATACTGACCGGGGAGTCCTTGGGGTCGATGCGGCGGCCCAGCGAGAGGCCGCCCATCAGGAGCGTTTGGGAGGAATTGTTGGCGAACCGCCCGCCCACGCCCACGATCAGCGCGCCATCGGCCGGAAACTTGTCCGTGTGCGTGATTACCCGGGCTCGTCCCTCAACGCCCAGCACAAACAACGTCGTCGCTCCCGCGTCCACGAACCCGCCGCGGACGCCGACGTCGAACCGCTGGTAGCCGAACCGGTACTGGCCTTCCACCCCGACATTGCCGCCGCGGGGGAAGCTGATGGTGCCGCCGAATTCGTGCCGGCTAAACGCACGGTAGGGTGCATTGAACGAAGGTGTTCCCGTTGCCTGTGCCGCCAGGTGTCCGGAAACTCCGCCCAGCAATACGACGAAAAGAAACGCGTTGCGCTGCATTCTCAGGCCTCCTTGGCATGCTCCGCGACGACTCGCACGGCGTCGCCCACCACCTGGAGGAAACCGCCGTCCACCGTGAAACGGTGGGCCGCCCCGTCTTGCTTGATCCGCAACTCGCCCCTGCCGAGCAACGTCATGAACGGCGCGTGCCGGGGAAGAATGCCGACTTGCCCGTCGAACGCCGGGGCCACCACGGCCTGGGCTTCGCCTTCAAATACCGACCGGTCCGGAGAGATAACGGTGACGCGCATCACGCGGACTCGAGCTTCTTGGCTTTCTCGACGACTTCGTCGATTCCGCCAACCATGTAGAAGGCCTGCTCCGGCAGGTGGTCGAACTCCCCGGCCACGACCCGCTGGAAACTCTGCACCGTGTCTTCGAGCTTCACGTAGCAGCCCGGCGTACCAGTGAACGCCTCGGCTACGTGGAACGGCTGGGACAGGAACCGCTGCACTCGCCGCGCCCGCGTGACGATGCGCTTGTCGTCTTCCGACAGCTCGTCCATCCCGAGAATGGCGATGATGTCCTGCAGGTCCTTGTACTTCTGGAGAATCCGCTGGGTTTCGATCGCCGCCTGGTAATGCGGGTCCCCGAGGTACTGGGGGTCGAGAATGCGGCTCGATGAGTCGAGCGGGTCCACGGCCGGGTAGATACCGATCTCCGTGAGCGCACGGCTCAAGACCACGGTCGCGTCGAGATGGCTGAACGCCGTCGCCGGCGCCGGGTCGGTCAGGTCGTCCGCCGGAACGTAAATGGCCTGCACCGACGTAATGGAGCCCTTCTTGGTGGACGTGATCCGCTCCTGCAGGTCGCCCATTTCGGTCGCGAGCGTCGGCTGGTACCCCACCGCGCTGGGCATGCGGCCCAGCAAGGCAGACACCTCGGACCCGGCCTGGGTAAACCGGAAGATGTTGTCGATGAACACCAGCACGTCCTGGCCTTCGCGATCGCGGAAATACTCGGCCACGGTGAGGCCCGTGAGGCCCACCCGGAGCCGCGCGCCCGGCGGCTCGTTCATCTGCCCGTACACCAGCGCGACCGAGTCGAGAATCCCGGCCTCCTTGAACTCGAGGTAGAGGTCGTTCCCTTCGCGGGTCCGCTCGCCAACGCCGCAGAACACCGAGCGGCCGCCGTGGCCCTTCTGCACGTTGTTGATCAGCTCCTGGATCACGACCGTCTTGCCGACGCCCGCGCCCCCGAAGAGCCCGATCTTGCCGCCCTTCACGAAGGGCGCGAGCAGGTCCACGACCTTGATGCCGGTTTCGAACACCTCGGTCTTGGGCTCGAGGTCCTGGAACTCCGGCGGCTTCCGGTGAATGGGCCAGCGTTCCGCGTCGGCCGGAATCGGCTCGCCCTCGTCCACCGGCTCGCCCAGCACGTTGAGAATGCGGCCGAGCGCGTGATTCCCGACGGGCACCGTAATGGGGGAGCCCGTGTTGACCACCGGCATGCCCCGCACCAGCCCGTCGGACGTGCTCATCGCCACCGCACGCACCTGGTTCCGCCCGATGTGCTGCTGCACCTCGGCCGTGAGCTTCACGTGGGGGCCGCCCTTCACCTGCTCGTCAATGACGAGCGCGGTGTAGAGATCCGGCAGTTCCCCCGGCTCGAACTCGACGTCGATGACCGGGCCGATGACCTGGACGATTTTTCCTGAACTCGTTGCCATGACTGTTTCCTCTATCCTTTTAGCGCCTCTGATCCGCCGACGATTTCCGCGATCTCCTGCGTGATTTGCGCCTGCCGCACCCGGTTGTAGGTCTGCCGCAGGGAGTCGATCATGTCGCTCGCACTATCCGTGGCATTCTTCATGGCCGTCCGCCGCGCGCCTTGTTCACCCGCGGCGGTTTCCACCAGCGCCCGGTACATCGCGTTCCGCACGTACAGCGGCAGGATCGCACCCACGATCTCGTCGGCGGACGGGCTGAGGATGTAGTTCGACGACTTCCCGCCCGCCTTGCCAGCTGAGGGCGGCACCACCGGGAGAATCTGCAACGTGGTCGGCGGGGTCGAGACCGGGCTGTTGAACTTGGCAAAGACCACGAAGACCGCGTCCAGCAGGCCGGTCTCGAACTGCCGCATCAGCGGCTCGACCAGTTCCTCCGCGTGCTTCTGCGACGGCCGGTCACCGACGTCCTGGCGGGCCACCGCGAGCGCCCGCTTGGTGTACCGGAAGAACCCGATCCCCTTCCGGCCGATGCCGTGGAGATCCACCTGGCAACCCCTGGCTTCCAGGTCCGCCGTCGTCCGCCGGGCTTCCTTGATCAAGTTGGAGTTGAACGCGCCACAGAGACCACGATTGCTGGTGATGAACAGGACCGCCGCCTTCTTCGGTACCCCCTTCGGCTGGCGCAGCAACGGAAACCGCTCGGCCAGCTCGGGCGTATACAGGTCGGCAATCACGTTCGCCAGCGCCTGGGCGTAGGGCCGAGCCGCGACCACCCGATCCTGGGCGCGTTTCAGCTTCGACGTGGCCACCATCTCCATCGTCTTGGTAATTTTCCGGGTGCTCTCGACCGACTTGATGCGCCGGCGGAGCTCGCGCGGACGGGCCATCTACTTGCGCATCGCCTTGAAGGACTCGATCGCCTTCTTCATCTGCGCGGTGAGCTCGTCGTCCAGCGCCTTCTTGGTCCGGATGCCGTTCAGCAATGCGGCCTGGCTGGACTCGAGATACTTGTAAAAGTCCGACTCCCACACCCGGACCTTCGCCACCGGCACCTCATCCAGGTGACCGTTGGTCACCGCGTAGATGATCGCGATCTGCTTCTCCACGGCGACCGGCTGGTACTGCGGCTGCTTGAGTATCTCCACGATCCGCTCGCCGCGCGCCAGCTGGCGCTGGGTGGCCTGGTCCAGGTCCGACGCGAACTGGGCAAAGGCCGCGAGTTCGCGGAACTGGGCGTACTCCAGGCGCAAGCGCCCAGCCACCTGCTTCATGGCCTTGATCTGGGCGTTGCCCCCGACGCGTGACACCGAGATGCCGGGGTTGATCGCGGGACGGACGTTCGAATAGAAGAGGTCGGTCTCAAGGAAGATCTGGCCGTCGGTGATCGAAATGACGTTGGTCGGGATGTACGCGGACACGTCGCCCGCCTGCGTTTCGATGATCGGCAACGCGGTGAGCGAACCGCCGCCGTTGGCGTCGGACAGCTTGGCCGCGCGCTCCAACAGGCGCGAGTGCAGGTAGAACACGTCACCGGGGTACGCCTCGCGGCCCGGCGGGCGGCGCAGCACGAGCGACAACTGGCGGTACGCCGCGGCCTGCTTCGACAGGTCGTCGTAGATGCAGAGCGTCGCCTTTTTCTCGTCGTACATGAAGTACTCGGCCATGGCACAACCGGAGTAGGGCGCGATGTACTGGAGCGGCGCCGGATCCGACGCGCTCGCCACGACGATGATGGTGTACTCCAGCGCACCCGTCTGCTTCAGCTTCTCGACGACTGCCGCGACCGTGGACTTTTTCTGGCCGATGGCGACGTAGACACAGACGACGCCCTGCCCCCTCTGGTTGATGATCGTGTCCACCGCGATGGCGGTCTTGCCGGTGCCGCGGTCGCCGATGATAAGCTCCCGCTGCCCGCGGCCAATCGGGATCATCGAATCGATCGCCTTGACGCCGGTCTGGAGGGGTTCCTTCACCGGCTGGCGCGCGATGATGCCCGGCGCCGGGGACTCCACCTTTCGCGTCTTGGTGGTCGCGATGGGGCCGAGTCCGTCCACCGGTCGTCCCAGCGGGTCCACCACCCGGCCGATCATGCCGGGGCCCACGGGGACCTCCAGCACGCGGCCGGTGCGCCGCACTTCGTCTCCCTCACGCAGCTGCAGGTAGTCGCCCAGGACGACCGCGCCCAGGTTGTCTTCTTCCAGGTTGAGCGCGAGGCCGGTGATCGTCGCACCCGTCTTCGACGACGTGAACTCCAGCATTTCGCCGGACATCGCGGACGTAAGACCGTACACCCGGCTGGTGCCGTCCTTCACTTCGAGGATGGTCCCGACTTCCTGGATATCGAGCGAACGGAGGTCCGCCGCATCGATTTCCTTGAGGAGGACGTCCTTCAGCTCGCCGGGCCTGAGAATCGATTCGGTTGCCATGTATCGATGAGTGGGAAAGGGTGGTGGAAAAGGCTTGTGAAAAATATCACAAAGTCCCGATACCGCAACCAGACCTGCAGCGCCTACAGTCTACTTCTCGTACGGCCTTTCAGGAATCTCGACAGGACCTGCCGGACGCCGAGGCGCGGAAGCTCGAGCGGGGTCGCCCCCGCGATGCGCCGGGAACTCGCCGCGAGGTGACTGGGTGAAGCAAACCGGAGCACGCGACCCACGGTCATCACGTCGTAGCCCGGATTCGTAAGGAGGTCGGCCGCGCAGCAGATCCGCGCGAGGTCGATCACCCGCTTGAGGTTGGGAGCTCCGCCTGCCGCGAACTCGCGCGACAGGTGTTCGCGAGTGAGGCCGAGGCCCCGGGCAATGTCGGCGGTCCGGGCCCGGGAGCCGACCGAAAGGAGCACGGCTTCCCAGATCCTGATCTGAATAGGTTCGGTCAAGCGGAGGAGAGCCGGTGCATCCCGCAACTCCACCTGACGGCGGCGGCTCGCGGTCCGTGCCGCGATCACCTCGCCCGTCACCGCCTCGTCCACGCCCGTTTCCAGCACCCGCACCCCCGCGCGCCGGCAGGCCACCAAGAGCTGCCCGTCGTCCGGGCGGAACGAGGACACGGCGAACAGCGGAATGCGGGGGAAGCGACCGACGAACCGGAACGTCGTATCCGCGAGCCGGGCGCGGACGTCCACCACCACGGCGTCCACCACTTCGCGGGCCAGCAGGGATTCCACCCCGTCCAGCCCGCCGCACCCGAGGACCCGGGCGCCCCTCCTCACTCCGCGGCGAACGGCGCCGCGAACCGCGGCACTCCGATGTACCACCGCGATCACCGCCACTTCAGGACCCCAGGGCGGTTTTCCGTTCGCCGTCCGGCGCACCGACCATGCGGGCGGCGGCCTGGAGCACCGTACGCGAATTCTCCCAGATGGTGGACCTGAGCGCCTCCTCCAGGGAGTGCCACGAGCAGGCGGTGATGCCCTCTTCGCTCTGCGGAACGACGTCACCGTACGGCGACTCGAACAGGAAAAGATGACAGTCCTTGTGGATCAGCTCGCCGCGGGCCCGGAAGTACCAGTCGATGACGCCCAGTTCACCGTGCAGCACCAGGTCAGCCAAGCCGGTTTCCTCTGCCACCTCCCGGCGGGCCGCATCGAGCGGAGATTCGCCGTCGCGGAGGTGACCCTTGGGGAAGCCCCAATTCCGGTTCCCGTCGAGAATGAGCAAGTAGCGTGGGCCGGCGGGGGAGCGGCGAAACACCACGCCTCCGGCGCTGGTTTCACGCCGGGCTCGCCCCCGCGCCACTAGAACACCTTGAAGGAGAAGTATTTCCTGGGGTTGGCCTGGATGTCCGCCAGCAGCCGCTCGAACTGCATCACGGCCTTGGTAGCCTCGACATAGAGGGTGGTGTCACCGAGCAGGAGCCCGGCAGTGCTGCGGCGGTCCATGATCCGGGTCATCATGGTGTCGGCGCCCTGGATGATCCGCTGGATGGACTCCTGGTTGCGGTGCGCGACGGCCATCACGTCCCTGAGGCTCTGGGTCGCCTCCCGCGCGTTCACCGCCGCCGCCTGGGCGTTGGAGAGAATCGTGACCAGTTCACCCTCGTTGGTAGCGGAATCGATGCGGGCAAGGGAGTTCGACAGGCTCCGTGCGGCTTCGGCCAGTACGTCGGAACCCTGCTGGAGGTTCGTGCCGACGTTGCCGAGAATGCTCGACTGCTGCTGGGTGAATCGCGCCAGCTGGTCGGCAACGCGCCCGAAGTCTTTGACGGACTTCTGCACCTCCGCCACGGCGGAGGAGTCGAAGGCCGTCTGGATGCGGGACGACACGCTGGCGATGTCGCCGGCGATACGCCCGGCCTGCGCGGTCAGCTGGCCGATGTCCGGCAGGGTGGCGCCGGGCCACATCTGGCCCCCGACGGCGGCGGCCTCGTCCAGCTCGCGGCGCAGGGCCGGGTCGTCAAACGGCTGGTCGAAGGCCACGATGCTCGCCTGCCACTCGCCGAAGAGCGATCCCGACGCGGCGATGATGGCCGGCCGGACCGGCAGGGTGGCGTCCTGGTAGATCTGGAGCTCGGCCTCGACCCAGTTCTTCTGACCCAGACGGATTTCCTTGACCCGGCCTACCCGGACGCCCCGCAGGACGACCGGGTCGCCCACGCCGAGCCCGCCCACGGTACGGAACCGGGCGGAGCTGGTTTGGGACGCTCCCCCGAACTGGGCATGGGAAAGCCACAGCGCGCCCGCCACCACGATCACGAGCACGCCGAAGATAGTCGCGCCGACGACGATCTCGTCCCGGCGCTTCACGCGACGGCTCCGGACGCGGCGTCTTCGGCATCGGCGGCGCCCTCGGGACGGCCCTCGATGAACTGGCGCACGACGGGATCATTGGACTGGCGGATTTCTTCCACCGTCCCCACGCGCCGCACGGCTCCACGGTAGAGCATAGCGATGCGATCGCCGACCGTGAAGGCGCTCCGCATGTCGTGGGTGACGACCACGCCGGTCACGCCGAACTTCTCGCGGGCGCGGACCATGAGACGGTCGATGACCGCGGACGTGACCGGGTCCAGCCCGGTGGTCGGCTCGTCGTACAGGATGTAGCGGGGCCGGAGGGCGATGGCGCGCGCGATCCCGACACGCTTCCGCATGCCGCCGGACAGCTCCGCCGGGTAGCGGTCATCCGCCCCCGTCAGCCCCACCAGCTCCAGCGATTCCGCCACGCGCTCCTCCATCTCCATCTCCGGCAAGTCCCGCCGCTTGAGGCCCAGCATCAGGTTCTCGCGAACTGTCAGGGAATCAAGCAGGGCGGCAAACTGGAAGACGAATCCGATCGACGCCCTCAGATCGGCCAGCTCGGGCCGTGAGAGAAGGTGCACGATTCGGCCGTCCACCTCAACCTCTCCGGCATCGGGCTCCAGCAAGCCCACGATGTGCTTGAGCGCCACGCTCTTCCCCGAGCCGGAGTAACCGATGATCGCCAGGGTCTCGCCCTCGCGGATTTCAAGGGAGAACCCCTGGAGCACGGCCTTCGGGCCGAAACGCTTGTGGACGTCGCGGAAGATGATCATCAGAGCAGCACCACCGCCCAGAACGCGTCCAGCACGAGAATCACCTCCGCCGACAGCACCACCGCCTCGGTTGCCGCGCGGCCCACGCCCTCTGCCCCGCCCCGGACACTCAAACCCTTGACGCAGCCGATCAACGCGACCGCGAAGCCAAACGAGACCGCCTTCACCAGCCCGAACCAGATGTCCTTGAAATTGTAGAAGATCTGGAGGCCCTTCACGAACTCGACGGTGGAAAGATCCAGCAGGTTGATAGCCGTAATCCACCCCGAAGCGACGCCAACCGCCATGGCGGCGGCCACGACAACGGGAAACATCACCGTAGCGGCCAGGACGCGGGGCAGGACGAGGTAGGAGAACGGGTTGTAGGCCAGCGTCTCCAGTGCATCCACCTGTTCCGTGACCCGCATGGTGCCCAGTTCCGCGGCAATATTTGCCCCCACGCGCCCCGACAGGGCGAGCCCCGTGAGGACCGGCGCCAGTTCGAGCATGACCGTCTTCCCTACGAGCGTGCCAACGAAGTAGAGCGGCACGGCGCCGGTGAACGTATAGGACGACTGGAGAGCGAGCACCACGCCGGTGAACGCGGAAATGAACAGACCAATGGGGAGCGAATTGACGCCAATTCGCCGCATCTGGACCACGGTGAGGCCCGGCCAGATGCGCGTGTCGCGCGCGCTGGAAACGGTATCGGACACGAAGTGACCGACCCGCCCGAGGCCTGAGAGCCAATCGGCGACGCGCTGTGTAATCACCTGGTACATGTGGGGCGAATGTAGTGAAAGGCGGGCAGGATGGGCAGGACGGGCAGGACGGGCAAGGCGGGCAAGAGCGTTCAGGTGCAGAAAAATGGGGCCTCACCTGAGGCCCCACTTGTCCGTCCCGCCCGTCTCGCCCGCCCCGTCTGTCAGGCCGCGAAGCTGGCCAGGGCCTTGCCGACATCGCCCTCGCGGAGCCGTTTCAAGGCGCGGTCTCGCAACTGGCGCACCCGTTCCCGGGTTACGCCCAGCATGCCGCCGATTTCCTCCAGCGTGTGTTCACGGCCGCCATCCAGCCCGAAGTACAGCCGAAGCACCTTGGCGTCGCGGGGCGGGAGGGTGCGGAGCGCCTGCTCGACTTCGTCGGACAGGAAACGCTCCATCGTTTTTTCTTCGGTGTCCGGCTGATCTTCGGCGATAAACCGCTCGATGAGGGCTCGGTCGCCGTCGGGATCAAGCGGAGCATCGAGGCGTACCTCGCCAGTATTCAGGGCGGCGAGGGACTGCACTACCTCGAGCGAAAGCCCCGTGGCCTGGCCGATTTCCTCGGGCGTTGGCTCGCGCCGCAGCTCCTGCCTAAGGGCCTCAGCCGTCCGGACGATCTTGGACAGGTCGGCCGTGCGGTTGAGCGGCACCCGGACTGTTCGGCCGTGGCGGGCCAGCGAAGCCAGGATGGCCTGCCGAATCCACCAGACGGCGTACGAGATGAACTTGACCCCCTGGTCGGGGTCGAACTTCCGGGCCGCCGTAAGCAGCCCGACGTTCCCCTCGCCGATCAGGTCGGTGAGCGGGAGGCCCCGGTTCTGGTACTTCTTGGCGACGGAGATCACGAAGCGCAGGTTGCGCTTGGCCAGCTCCTGCATGGCGGCTTGGTCCCCCGCCCGCACCTTCTTCGCCAGCTCGATTTCCTGCTGAGCGGTCAGCAGGGGAGTCTTGCTGACCTCGTACAGGTACTGGTCGAGGAGGTCCCGGTCGTCTTCATTAGCCGACAACAGGGGGGCCGGACGCCGACGCCGCTTTTTCGGTTCTCGTGCCTGGGCCATGACCTTCTCGCGTATGGCGTTACGAGCCCTGCTTCGGGGTGGAACGTGGCTCGAAAATTCTCGTGGCCCGGGCTCATACCCCGACCACGCGGGGATGTTCATGAGGCCCAAAACCTTGCTTGACACCTACAAAACCCCCGGCTAGGTTGCCGTGTTCCCAGCGGGGCGGCGCCTGGGAGCGGCCAAATATAACGGGGGCGTAGCTCAGTTGGGAGAGCGCGTGAATGGCATTCACGAGGTCAGGGGTTCGATCCCCCTCGCCTCCACTGGCCGGCTGGGCGGCTAGACGGTTCGATGGTTAGTGGCAAAGATACGCGTAGACCCGACAGATCGAACGCCAAATCGCCTAACCGACCAACCGTTCAACCATCCGTTTCTCGCGGGAATAGCTCAGTTGGTAGAGCACAACCTTGCCAAGGTTGGGGTCGCGGGTTCGAGTCCCGTTTCCCGCTCTCGAGGAGTCGTTGGTAGTCAGTACAAGACAAGCGTCGCGGGGTGGAGCAGTCTCGGAGGCAGAGCTGAAGCTCTGGCTCGCTGGTCTGAGGCGGCTCAAGCCGCCAAACAACGGCGCGGGGTGGAGCAGTCTCGGAGGCAGAGCTGAAGCTATGGCTCGCTGGTCTGAGGCGGCTCAAGCCGCCAAACAACGGCGCGGGGTGGAGCAGTCTCGGAGGCAGAGCTGAAGCGCTGGCTCGTTGGTCTGAGGCGGCTCAAGCCGCCAAACAACGGCGCGGGGTGGAGCAGTCTGGTAGCTCGCCGGGCTCATAACCCGGAGGTCGTGGGTTCAAATCCCACCCCCGCTACTACAGATCGGATGGGCGGATAGGCGCTTAGGCGGATGGTTGGGACGGCGGATCACGAGGGTACCATTCCGCCCATCCGGCCATCCGCCTATCCGTCTCAGTTCGGGCGGTTAGCTCAGTTGGTTAGAGCGCCACGTTGACATCGTGGAGGTCACTAGTTCGAGCCTAGTACCGCCCATCCGGTTTTCCAGCGCCCATAGCTCAACTGGATAGAGCGTTTGGCTACGGACCAAAAGGCTGGGGGTTCGAGTCCCTCTGGGCGCATGTTTCACGGGGCGTAGCGCAGTCCGGTTAGCGCGCCTGGTTCGGGACCAGGAGGTCGGAGGTTCAAATCCTCTCGCCCCGACTCGATTTGCGCCGGTAGCTCAGCTGGATAGAGCGTTGGCCTCCGGAGCCAAAGGTCGTGGGTTCGAATCCCGCCCGGCGCACTCGCCAGCCCCCAGCACATCCCGACATCGCCGATCCCGCTGGCCAAAAAGAACCCCGGACATCCTGGCCCGGGGTGCATGCCTGCCGACGTCTCAGTGCGGCGGCCTACGACTGCCCTCGTTCGGAACGTCGCTCCGTCCGCCTCGCCTCCCGCTGGCTTTCGTGCTCGATCCGTCTCGCTTGGGCGGCTTCCCGGCGTTCGCGCGCGTGCTCGACGCGCGCGGAGCGGTCCGGCGTAGCGGCCGGACGTGTCCCAACCACCGCCGCAGGCCGCGCCTGCTTGGGCGCCCGGGTTGGCCGAGCCGCCGGGGAACCGATCGCGACCGCCGCTGTCGTAGAGATGGCCGATGGCGCCGCCGTCGCTGGGGGCGCGAGAGTGGGCAGGCCGCCGGGAGCCGCGGCGAGATGGGCTGTCGAATCGACTCGACCAGCCACGCAGTCCGCACCAGTTCGGAGAAGTACAGGGCGGCCCGGGAGTAGTCGCCGGCGTCTTCCGCCAGGAGACCGCGCGAATACGCCAGGAACGCCTGGACGTTCTGCGTGCCGTTTTCCAGGATGGCCTGACGTTCGGCCACCGAAAGCGTGTAGCCGAGCCGGGTCACCACGGAGACGACGAGGTCCTTCTCGAGTCGCAGGAGGTCCCGCATTTGCCCGTTGACCTGCCCCGCGTTCCCCACTTCGCCGGTACGCTCGACCACGCTGGCCTCGAGGCGAACCGGCCCGCTGGACGGGATGGTCGCGAGGCCTTGTACGATGCGGCCGGCCTGGACCAGCCGACCGACCCGCGCGGCCGTGGCTGGATCGACCCGCGTGCCCTGGCTGAATTTCATTTCATCCAGCAGGGCGCCGATCTGCACCCGCTCCACGAGCTTGAACTGATTCAGCATACCGATGTCGGAGATCATCATTTGGGCCAGGCCCCGCGAGAGAGGCTGGTAAGACGAGTCACCGATGATCTGGAGCGGGAGAATCCCGATAGTGCGCGCATCGCCGGGCTGCTGCGCCAGCTGCTGCTCCTGGATGAGCGCGCGGCGGGCCATGGACGTGGCCTGGTCGCGCCGGGCGAGCAACTGCCGCGCCCGCACCGCCGGCGCGCCGTTTCCCTTGCTGTTGGCACCGAGGTACGTCTCGTAGGTCGCGACGGCGCGGTCGTACTCACCGGCGCGTTCCTGGCACTGCCCGAGGACCATGACCGGCACCGCGTCGGACGGACGGGCGCCCATCGCGCGCCGGGCCACCGGCTGGGCCGAATCGCACGATCCGCCGGCAAACAGCGCGGCCGCGTACCGGACGAGCAGGTTGGCGTTATCGGGCTCCTTCTGGAGGCGCGCCGCCAGGTCAGGGACTTCCTGGGGCGAAACCGCGGCCGGCCCGCGTCCCGCACATGCCGTCAGCGCGGCGAGCAGGGGCAGGCCGCGCAGGATGCGCGCGGCGTTGAAACGTGAATGTGGCTCGGGCATGTTGTCGCTCCGGATGCTTCCGAGGGGGCTCCCTACTGCCGGGAATCTCGCGGGAAAGGTCAACTTCGCCACGGCCCCTACCCTCGTCAAGTACGACTCCGATGGTTTTTTATCGAGATGAGTATCGAGGGAAAGGGCACAAATCGCGGTGCGGTGGGTCACACCCGGTCGAGCACGATTTCGGGTGGGGGCGCCCGAATGTGCGCCACGTCACCCCGCTGCTGAGGCGGCCTTCAGACTTGCGCCATGATGTCCCGCATGCGCCGGGACAAGCCCTCGATTTCCCTCAGGGAGGCCACGGTCTCCGGGTCCAGCGTTTCTGCCCGGAGGAGCAGGAGCTGAGTTTCGGCCAAGATAGCGGACAACGGATTCGCCAGGTCGTGCCGGAACCGGCGGAGCAGGTCCTCCATGGATTCGTTCATTCGCCCAGGGAGCGGTAGAGGTCCCGCAGATGGTGCTCGCGAAGGTCGCGCACGGATTGCCAGAGGTCGCTCTCGGTCGCCGCGCAGAAGATGTCGGCCGTGGCCCGGGGGTCGGGCTGGTCAGCGATTCCGAACACCAAGCGCCCCCGCCACAGCCCGTCCTCCGAGCGCCATGCCGCAAGCCGAATAGGCACATCGACTCCCGCCACGCGAAGCGGCGGAAGGTCGTGGACGACGGGTTCGTTGGTCTTGGGCGATCCGAAGCGGGCTGGATTTGCTGACACGGTTCAGCTCGCAGTGGTTTGTGGAAATATAAGCCCGACTATGACTTATGCAATGACGGAGGGCTTCTATCCGCCTACATCTATATATGGAACGGAGCGTGGAACGGCGTCGGCATGAAAGTGATCGCGAACAAGATGACGGTGGCCCACCCGAGCCACCAGCGGCTGGCAGGGATGGTTCGCAGACGATCGAGCACCGCGGGGTGGGAAACGCGCCCCCGCGAAAAGAGCAGGATCAACGCCGCCCAAAACCACCAGCCGACAAACCAGGTACCGAGCGGAATGAGCGCCAGCCACATGATGCGCCCGACGACTCTCTGGCGGTCCCCGACCAAGGCATACAACACGTGCCCGCCGTCCAGCTGACCAAGCGGGAGCAGGTTGAGCGTGGTCACGAACACTCCGACCCAGCCTGCCATGGCGAGCGGATGGAGCTGGACCGTTCCCTCCCCCACCAGCCAGTGCCGAGCGAGGTACGTGACGACGGAGTCTCCCAGGGGAATCGCCGTACCCTGGAAGAACACCACGAACGGCCATGGGTCGGGCGGAGCGGGAAACACGTGGGACCGGGTGAGGCCGATTCCAAGAAACAGTACGGCCACGACGAAACCGGCCCACGGCCCGGCGGCACCGACGTCCATGAGCTGGCGGCGGTCGGCGATCGGACTCCGCAGGCGGATGAAGGCGCCAAAGGTGCCGACGAAGTTCCAGAACCAGGGCGCCGGCAGGAAATACGGCGGCGATGCGTTGATCGCGTACCTGCGGGCCATGAAGTAGTGGCCGAATTCGTGGGTGAGCAGGATGGCCATCAGGGCAGTCGCGAAGGCGAGCCCCGGACGCAGGGCCAGGAGCCAGCTCCACACCGCGGTGAGCCACCCGCCCGACGCCCCGGCGGTGTCCGCCGCGACGGCATCGATCCCGAGGAGGGCCCCGCCGGCGGTCACCGTCACGAACGTCACGATGAAGAGCACGGCGTGGAGCCACCAGCGCTCGCGCTGCGGGCGCCCGAGGGCACGCACCAGGACGATGCGGCCGGGGCCATCTCGCGGGACCCAGTAGTGGTACCCGGGCCACCCGTCGAGCAGGCGCCTCAGCTCGGGAGACGGACCACGATGGGCCGGGTCCACGAGCGCGTCGATGATTTCCCGGTCACGCACCACGGTGGTGCGCCAGAACGAGAGGACATCGGAGAACGGGGGGATGGTCATCGGGCTTGACGGCGTACCGGGCTACTCCTATCTTGGCGGCGACTTCTGCGTTCTTCTCTGCGACCCCAAGCGTACTCATCAAGAACTGCGCGGCACCCCAACCGGGTGCATTCCTTCTTACGGCTACCCCACCGACTTACGGCATCAGGTATGGAAACCCAAGTAGACATTGCTGATCTGAAGAAGAAGTCCGTCGCGGAGCTGCACGCGATGGCCGAGGAATTGAACATCACCAACTACTCGGGGCTACGCAAGCAGGATTTGATCTTCCGGATCGAGCAATCGCTGCTCGATTCCGACACGGTTCTCCGCAGTGAGGGTGTGCTGGAGATCCTGCCGGAAGGTTACGGGTTCCTCCGCAGCCAGGATTGGAACTACCTCTACGGGCCCGACGACATCTATGTCAGCCCGAGCCAGATCAAGCGATTCGACCTGCGCACCGGCGACACGGTGCTCGGCCAGGTGCGGCCGCCCAAGGAGGGCGAGCGTTACCTCGCCCTGCTCAAGGTCGAGACGGTCAACTTCGACGAGCCGGACAAGGCCAAGCACCGCATCGCGTTCGACAACCTGCGTCCGCGCTACCCGGACCGGCGCATCAAGCTGGAACGCAAGGACAGCGAAATCTCGATGCGGGTGCTCGACATTCTCGCGCCCATCGGGTTCGGTCAGCGCGGCCTGATCGTCTCGCCGCCCAAGGCCGGCAAGACCATCCTCCTCCAGAAGCTCGCCAACTCCATCACCGAGAATCACCCGGACGTCACACTCATCGTGCTGCTCATCGACGAGCGGCCAGAGGAAGTGACGGACATGGAGGAGAACGTGAAGGCGGAGGTCATTTCCTCCACGTTCGACGAGCCCGCCGACCGCCACGTGCAGGTGGCGGACATGGTCATCGAGAAGGCCAAGCGGCTGGTGGAACACCGGAAGGACGTGATCATCCTGCTGGACTCGATCACGCGCCTGGCGCGGGCCCACAACGTGGTGGTGCCGCACTCGGGCAAGATTCTCTCCGGCGGCGTGGACGCCAACGCGCTGCAGAAGCCCAAGCGGTTCTTCGGCGCCGCCCGCAACATCGAGGGCGGCGGCTCGCTGACGATCATCGCGACGGCGCTCATCGAGACGGGCAGCCGCATGGACGAAGTGATCTTCGAGGAATTCAAGGGCACCGGCAACATGGAAGTGATCCTGGACCGCCGGATCGCCGATCGCCGCATCTACCCCGCGGTCGAGGTGCAGCGGAGTTCCACCCGGAAAGAAGAGCTCCTGCTCGACAAGGAAGAGCTCAACAAGATCTACCTGCTCCGCAATTTCCTGGCGGACATGCCGCCGGTCGAGGCGATCGAGTTCCTGCTGGAGCGCATGAAACGCACGAAGAACAACAAGGAGTTCTTCGCGACGATGCAGCAGGGCTAGGCGGATGGGCGGATGGGCGGATGAGCGGAAAGAACCTGCGGATCACTCATCCGCTCATCCGCTCAACCACTTATCCGCTCACGTTCCCCCGGTCGGCCGTCTCCTCGCCGTGGATTGGGGAGAGAAACGCATCGGCCTCGCCCTGTCGGACCCTACCCAGACCCTCGCCCAGCCCCTGGCCACACTCAGCCGGCGGAGCGGGCGGCGGTTTCCCATGAAAGCATTCCGGGAACACGTCGAAACACACCTGCCCGTTGGTTTCGTGGTGGGCCTTCCCATCGAGGGCGAAGGCACGCTCGGCCCCGCCGCGAAAGCCGCCCAGGAACTCGGCGACCTCATCGGGCGAAGCACCGGCTTGCCGGTGGTGTTCCAGGACGAGCGCATGACTACGGCCCGCGCACGGCGGGCGGTGGACGACATGGGCGGGAAGACGCGCGGCCGTGAGGGAGAGGTGGACCAGCTCGCGGCGACGGTCTTGCTGCAGGCGTTCCTCGACGCTCGGCGACGGTGAAACGCGTCCTCGTCGTCGCCGTGGCAGCAAGCCTGGCGTGCGGAGGGGGCAGCGGGCCGCCAGTCCAGGTCGTAATCCCCGAAGGCGCGACCCTCCGGGCCGCCGCGGAGTCGCTGACGGCGAGAGGGGTCATCGGTTCCGCCGGCTGGTTTCGCTGGTACGCCACGCTGCTTCAGGGGTCCGGGGATATCCCGGCGGGCGTGTACCGGCTCCGGACGGGAATGTCGGCGGGCCGCGCGCTCGCCGCGCTGGCGGGGGGGCGCGCCGCCCTCAGGCGGATCGTGGTCCCGGAAGGCTTGATGCTCGGGGAGGTGGCGAACACCGTCTCACGGCAGCTGAGTGTACCCCAGGCCGACATCGAGAACGCCGCGACCGACTCGGCATTACTCGCCCGCGCCGGATCGCCAGGCCCCACGCTCGAGGGATACCTCTATCCCAGCACCTACCTGGTGCGCTACGGGGCCCCGCCCCGGGAAATCCTGGCGCAGATGGTGGACGAGTTCCTGGCCAACTGGCAGCCCGGGTGGAACGCGCGGCTCGACGCCATCAAGCTCACGCGGCACCAGGTCGTGACGCTTGCCTCGATCGTCGAGGGCGAGGTGCGGTACGAGCCGGACCGGAAGTATGTCGCGTCGGTGTACCTCAACCGCTTGCGGAAGGGGATGCGCCTGCAGGCGGACCCGACGGTGATCTACGCCCTGGGCAAGCGACGCCGCCTGTTCGAGAAGGACTACCTGTTCCGGTCCCGCTACAACACGTACCTGGTCGACGGTCTTCCACCCGGTCCCATCGGCCAGCCATCGGCCGCGAGCATCGAGGCTGCGCTCTACCCGGCGGAGACCTCGTTCCTGTACTTCGTGGCGCAGGGAGACGGCAAGCACGTGTTTTCGCGCACGTACCCCGAGCACTTGCAGGCCATCCGTACCGCGAGGGTCACCGCGCGCTGACCGCCCGGTCCACCGCGTCACGGATGCCCCGGGCGGCCTTCTCGATGTCCGGTGCGTGGAAAATCGCTCCGATGACCGCGACACCCCGGGCGCCCGCCGCGATCACCGGTTCCGCGTTGGCGGCGGTGATGCCGCCAATCGCGATCACCGGCATGCCGCGCGGCGCCAGGCGTGCCAGGCGGGCAAATCCCGGTGGCTCGAGCGGATCTCCCGCGTCGGGCTTCGAGGCAGTACGATACACCGGGCCCACGCTCCAGTAAGCCACGCCATCGGCGCCGGCGACCCTGGCCTCTTCCGGGGACCCAACCGAGAGGCCGATCCGAAACGGCGGTGGGAGGAGCGCGCGAAGCGGCCCAGGGGGTATATCATCCTGCCCCACGTGCACGCCCGCCGCGCCGGCCGCCCACGCAACATCGGCCCGGTCGTTGATGTAGAGCGGCACGGAAAGCCGGGCGAGCAGGGCCCGCGCGGCCTGGAACACGTGGCCGGCCGCGGCGCCCTTGATGCGAAGCTGAATGGCCGTCGCGCCGCCGGATTCGGCGGCGAGCGCGGCCGCGACGAGGTCGCGGCCGGCCAGGACCGAGGGATCCACGACGGCGACAACTCTCAGGTCAAGCGACACGAGGACAACGCATGGCGGTTCGAGGGATCCGCGGGGCGACCGCGGTCAAGACGGATACATCGGAAGCCGTGCTGGCGGCGACGCGCGAACTCCTCGAGGCGCTGGTCGCCGCGAACGGGATCGTGCCCGACGACATCGCCTCCGTGATTTTCACGGTCACTCCCGATCTCCGCAGTGACTTCCCCGCGCATGCCGCGCGGCAGATGGGCTGGATCAACGTGGCGCTCCTCGGCGCCACCGAGATGGACGTACCGGCCGGGCTGAAACGCTGCATACGCGTGCTCCTGCACGTCAACACCGACCGCCCTGCCAGCGTCATACAACACGTGTACCTCCACGAGGCGAAGTCGCTGCGCCCCGACCGGTGACCCCGCCCCCGAGCGTCACCGTCAGCGCCAAGGGGGCCGCGCGCTGGAAGCAGGGACATCCGTGGATCTACCGCTCCGACGTGGACGCCGGCCGCATGCCGCCCGGCATCGTTCGGGTCACCGACGCACGCGGCCGCTTTCTCGGCCAGGCCCTGTGGAGTCCAACGTCTGAAATCCGGTTGCGCCTCCTCACCACCGCCGAGCCCCCCGTGGACGCCACTTGGTGGACCGCGATGCTCATGGCGGCGAACCAGCGACGCAGCGCGCGCACGGGAGCCGGCGCCGCCTATCGCGTCGTGCACGGGGAGGCGGACGGCCTGCCGTCGCTCATCGTAGACCGGTACGGGGACTACGCCGTCGCCCAACTCCTGTCGGCGGGTCTTGAAGCACAACGCGACCACATCGTTCACGCCATTCGCGCCACGCTCGACCCGAAGGGAATCCTGCTTCGGAACGACGCATCCGTCCGGCGTCACGAGGGGCTTGCGATCGAGGTGGTGGACGCCCTGGGGTCGGTCCCCGAAAGCGTCGAGGTAATCGAGGGCCCCGTCCGCTACCTGGCGGCGCCGCGCACCGGCCAGAAGACCGGGGCATTCCTGGACCAGCGGGACAACCGGGAAATGATGGGCGCCCTGTCACACGGACGCGCGCTGGACCTGTTCACCTACAACGGTCTCTTCGCGCTGCATCTCGCGCGGACCGCAGATGCCGTCGTCGCGGTGGACTCGAGCGCGCCCGCCCTGGACATCGCGCGGCGCAATGCCGACCTCAACCGCGTGACGAACATCGAGTGGCGCGAGGCGAACGTGTTCGACCTGCTGCGGGAACTGGAGCGCTCCGGCCAGCGGTTCGACACCGTGGTGCTCGACCCGCCGGCGTTCGCGAAGCGGAAGGACGCCGTCGAGCGCGCGGTCGCCGGTTACAAGGAAATCAACCTGCGGGCCATGCGCGTGCTGGCCCCGGGCGGCGTGTTGTTCACGGCGTCCTGTTCTTTCCACGTTGGGCGCGCGGTGTTCTTCGACATGCTGGCGGATGCGGCGGCGGACAGCGGGCGACGGATGGCGCTGGAGCGGATGGTAGGGCCGAGTGCCGATCACCCGGAGCTCCTGGCGGTTCCGGAGACGGGTTACCTCAAGGGGGCGGTGCTGCGGGCGGTAGACCCGTAATCAGGGTCGCACCAGCCCGTCGATCCACGTTCCCAGCGTTGCCACGAGTTCGGGGACGATGGGCACGGTAGGATCCTGATACAACGCGAGCTGCGCCATGCGGCCCGTTCCTGCCGCCGCCTTGTACACGTGGTTCGCCTGCGGGATGATCGCGAGCTGGGCGTCAGGCCGGACGCCCCGGAACAACTGGGCGTCCGCGAGGGAGACCTGGATGTCCGCTCCCCCTTGCACGATGAGCAGGGCGCCCCGGGCCGCGCGGGCGGCGGCCAGCGGGTCAAACGCCGCCACCGAGGCCGCGAAGCGCCGGTTCACGGGAAGCAGGAGCGGCCGCAGGTACTCGGGGACGTTGACCAGGTCCTCGCCGGCAACGTAGCGCGGGAAGAGTTCGGCGAATCGCCTCGCGGCAACGGAATCCACCTGGCGCCGCAATTGATCCGTCACCACGTCGGCAAACCGGCGCCCCGGAGTCGCGAGGAGCGCAATGCCGGCCACGGGAAACACGCCTCGCGCCGCGGCCCGGAGCGCGAGGAGTCCGCCCTCGCTGTGCCCGATCACCACCACCGGGCCGAAGCGGGTGTCACCGAGCGCCGCGCTCACCGCCGCAACGACATCTCCCGCAAAATCGTCGAACGTGAGCGAGTCCGGCCGCGCCCCGCCCCGGCTTTCCCCCACCCAGCGCTTGTCGTACCGGATCGACGCGATACCCCGCTCCGCGAGCTTCCAGGCGAGCTGGGCATACGTGTTGGTGCGGAGCACCGGCGCCGCGTTGCCGTTCCGGTCCACGCCCCCTGAGCCCGCACCGATGACGGCAAGCGGGATCCGCCCGGTTGCCGACGGGGGCACCGTGAGTGTCCCTGCCAGGCGGGCGCCAGCGCTCAGGATGGCCAACGGCGACTCGCGCGCCTTCACCGGCGGGGCGGTGTCTGCGGCCAGGGTCTCCGACGCCGCAAATGCCACGTCGGCGCGCCACTCCACCGAGAGGCGCTGGGCGGGCACCGACACGGAGCGCAACCACCCATCCCGGTCCGTCGTCACGCGCATCGACACGCCGCCCACGTCCACGGTGCCGGTGTCGCCCTTGAACGACATCCGGAGCTGTCCGACCCGCCCGCCGTCGGGAAACCAGACGTCGAGGACCTGCACGCCGCCCGCGGGACGGCTGTACCGGAGCAGGATCGCGGCGAGGTGGGAGAAGAGCCGGTTCTGCATCGTGGCGTAGGGGCGCATGACGAATGCCGAGTCGGCGGATGCCGCGCCTGCCGTGCGGGCCGTCCAACGCACCGAGTCACTGAACGCCGCGTCCATTTCCTGGATCGCCGACCGGCCTCCGCCACCGAACACCGCTGCGCGAAAGCGCGTAGGTGAGAGCGCCGGGTTGTACTCGGTCCGCGTCGTCAGCCGGATGCCCCGGCCAGTGACCTCGACGTCGGCCTCGAGCGTCGAGCCGTCAAACCGGTATCGCTCTCGAGCGATTTCCTTGCCGTCCTGGTGCGCCACGAACCCGCCCGTGCGGACCTGGGCGAAGGCCGGCGCGGCGACCGTGCCGGTCAGGAGGATTGCAATGCTCCAACGATGCATTCTCAAATATGCAGCGGCATGGCGGCGTGAGCGGCATCCTTCCGGTTGACATCCCCTTCGGACTCCGCGAACGTTCCACGCATGTCGCCCGCGCGCGCGGACGCGCACGATCGTCCCACCCAAATCAAGCGGGTACTCCTCGGCCTTCTCGCGGCGAACCTCGCTGTCGTCGCGGCCAAGTTCGTGATTGGGGCGGCGAGCGGGTCGCTGGCCGTCCTCTCGGACGGCGTCCACTCGTCGATCGATTCGATCAACAACGTGCTGGGGCTTGCGGTGATCTGGGTGGCCGCTCGCGGGCCGGATGAAGACCACCCGTATGGCCACAACAAGTTCGAAACGCTGGGGGCGCTCGGCATCGTGGGGTTTCTCTCGATCTCGGGTTTCGAGGTGATCAAGGGCGCGGTCGCGCGCCTCATTCACGGCGCCGAACCCCTCGCCATCACCAACACCCAGGTAGCCGTCCTGGTGGGCACGCTGTTCATCAACAGTGGCGTCGCCGTCTACGAGAACCGCCGCGGACACGAACTCGGGTCGGAAATCCTCCTCGCGGACGCCGCGCACACGCGGGCTGACGTGTTCATCACCCTCGGCGTACTCTCCGGTGTCATGCTGTCCCGCGCGGGATTCGGGTTCGCCGATCCCCTGGTGGCACTCGGCATCGCGGGGGTGATCGTCTGGATTGCCTACGGCATCGTCCGGCGGTCCGTGCCCGTGCTGGTGGACGAGCACGCGGTGCCGGCCGGCGTCATTCGCCAGGCGGCGGAGGCCGTCGCCGGCGTCCACAGCGCCTACCAGATCCGTTCCCGCGGCGCGCGCCACCAGCGCTTCGCGGAAGTCACGATCTCCGTGGACCGGACGGCGACCGTCGACGCCGCACACCAGATCGCCGACGCGGTCGAGGCGCGCCTGCGGGTCGAGCTCGAATTGCACGAAGTCCTGATCCACATCGAGCCATGCTGACCAAGCCTCGCCCCCGTCCCGCGCGCTCACGGCAGCCACACTCCCTGCGCCAGGAGTACGAAGAGTTCATTCTCCAGCGCATCGAGGACTTCAAGAACGAGATGTCCCGGGACCGGCTGCTGGCTCTGGCCGACGAGGCGGTGCAGGAGCTCGAGACCGACGCGGCCGAGCAGCTGATTCTCACCGAGGTGCTGGTGCTGGAGCATGTGGACCGGCTGATCATGCGGCGCCTGCGCCTGCCGGTATACAAGCGCTGGCGGGACCGGCACGTGAAGCTCCGGCAAGCCCAGCTGGACCCGACGCACTGGGGCCTGGCGTCCGACACGCCCCTGGCCAGCCTGGCCGGCCGGCTCGACGAGAATGACCAGGCGCTGGTGCTTGGCGCGGGCGCGGTGGCCGCCGCGCTATTCCTTGCGGCGCAGGACGCGAACGTCCTGCTCCTCGACGACGACCTCGCGACCATTGAGGCGGCCGAGGCGCGGGCCGGGACGGAGGCCGTCGCGGCCCGGTTCCAGGCCCTCGTGGTGAGCCTGGGCGGCTGGTTCCCCGAGGCAACGCCGGCCCTGGTGGTCATGGACGCCACCACGATGGCCGAGCTTACCGAGCCCGTTCGCGTGAGGATCGTGGACATGCTGAAGGAGTGCACGCCGGCTGGCGGCATTCACTGCATCCTGCCGGCCGAGCACGGGCGGGACGTCATCCCGCTCGCGCCGGAAGCCCTGCATGCGTTCTATGCCGACTGGATCGTCGAGCGGGCCCGCCGGTCGGGATCGCGGGCCCGCTGGTTTTTCGCCACCAAGCCCTGAAACCATGGATCTCAAGATCGAAGGCCGGGTCGCGCTCGTGTGCGGCTCCTCGAGCGGTTTGGGCCGCGCAATCGCCCAGGCCCTGGCCGAAGAGGGCTGCCGCGTCGCGCTGAACGGCCGCGACGCCGGGCGGCTCGAGCGCGCCGGTGAGCTGGTCCGCCGGTCGGGCCGGGGCGACGCGAAGGGCTTTCCGGCAGATGTCAGCGTTCCGGCTGACGCCGAAGCGCTGGTGCGCCGGGTGCAGGACCATTTCGGCGCGCTCGACATTCTGGTGTGCAACGCGGGCGGGCCGAAGGCCGCGTCGTTCGAGGACACGCCGGCGGACGCGTGGCAGAAGGCCCTGGAGCTGAACCTGCTGAGCACGGTGCACCTCTGCCGGGCGGCGGTACCGGCGATGCGGGGGCGGCGGTGGGGGCGGGTCATTTGCCTGACCAGCATCGCCGCCAAGCAACCGGTGACGGGACTCATTCTCTCCACCACTGCCCGGGCCGGTGTGCTGGGCTTTGCCAAGGCCCTCTCTGACGAGGTCGCCGCGCTGGGTATCACCGTCAACTCGGTGTGCCCGGGGTTCGTGCGCACCGAGCGGGTCGAGGATCTCGCGAGCCAGCGATCGGCCCAGACCCGGACCACGAAGGACGAGGTGCTGGCGTCGTTCATCAAGGACGTGCCTGCCGGGCGCATTGGCGAACCCAGGGAACTCGCCGCCGCGGTCGCGTTCCTCGCTTCCGAGGGCGCGAGCTACATTACCGGCGCCGCGTTGCAGGTAGACGGCGGACTCATTCGGAGCATCCTCTGAGAGCCATCATCAAGCGCACGGCGGGGCCCGGCCTGGAAGTCGCGACCGTGCCCAAGCCGGACTGCGGTCCATCCGATGTACTCATCGGGGTACGGCACGCCGGCGTATGCGGGACCGATCTCCATATCGCAGATTGGGACGTGTGGGCCAGCGGCCGCTGCAAGCCGCCGTTCGTGCTGGGTCACGAATTCGCCGGCGAGATCGTCGAAGTCGGGCGGGACGTCAAGAACGACTTCCAGGCCGGCCAGCTGGTGACCGCGGAGGGACACATCGTGTGCGGGCACTGCCGGCAGTGCCGCACCGGCAACGGGCATATCTGCCAGCGAACGCAGATCATTGGGGTGGATCGCGATGGCGCCTTTGCCGAGTTCATCGCGATGCCCGCCATCAACGTCATGACGCTGGACGGCATCCCGACAACCACCGGCGCCATCATGGATCCCCTGGGCAACGCCTTTCACACCGTGCTCTCCGCCGAAGTCTCCGGGAGCACGGTTCTCGTCCTGGGGTGCGGGCCGATCGGCTGTTTCGCCGTCGGCATCGCCCGCGCGGCGGGGGCGGCGAAGGTCTTCGCGTCGGACGTGAACGCCACGCGGCTGGCGCTGGCGTGCCGCATGGGCGCCCACGAAACCCTGAACCCGGCCAGGGAAGACGTCGTCGCGCGGGTCATGGAACTGACGGCGGGCGAAGGGGCGGACCTGGTCTGCGAAATGTCCGGGCACCCGGATGCAGTGCGGCAGGCCTTCCAGGCAGCCCGGCTGGGCGGACGGGTACACCTGCTGGGCATCCCCAAGGATGCCGTATCGGTCGACCTTTCGAACGACGTGATTTTCAAGGGACTCACGGTCTACGGCGTGGTAGGCCGGAAGATCTTCGAGACCTGGCACCAGATGCGGAGCTTCCTGGCGTCGGGCCAGATGGACCCCACGCCGGTGGTCACCCACCAGTTCCCTCTCGCCGATATCCACCGCGCGCTGGACGCCATTCGCTCCGGCGAAGCGGGCAAGGTCATCCTGGAGATCGGGAGCTAGGGCATGCGCGCCTCGGTGGAGCAGCGGCTCACGGCGGAACTCGACCAGTTCAAGCGCGATGGCGTCTACAAGCGCATGAACTTCCTCGATTCCCCCCAGGCGCCGCGGGTGCAGATGGAGGGACGGGGCGAGGTGATCATCCTGTCGAGCAACAACTACCTCGGCCTATGCACCGTCCCGGAAGTGGTTCGCGCCGGCCACGAGGGCCTGGACCGGTTTGGCGCGGGCACGGCCAGCGTCCGGTTCATCTGCGGCACGTTCACGTTCCATCGCGAGCTAGAGGCGGAACTGGCCCGGTTCGTGGGAGCCGAGGCGTCGCTCACGTTTGTGTCGTGCTGGGCGGCGAACGAGGCGGTCTGCCCCACCCTGCTGGGCCCCGACGACGTGGTGATTTCCGACCAGCTCAACCATGCGTCGATCATCGACTCCATTCGCCTGGCCCGACAAATCGTGAAATGCCAGAGTGCTGTTTACAAGCATTCCGACATGGGCGATCTCGAGGAGAAGCTCCAGGCGGCCAAGAGTGCGCGCACCCGGCTGATCTTCACGGACGGCATTTTCTCGATGGAAGGCGACATCGCGAAACTGGCCGATATCGTCGAGCTCGCCCGGAAATACGATGCCATCGTTGCGGTGGACGATTCCCATGCCACCGGTGTGCTGGGCAAGACCGGCAGGGGCACCCCCGAGTATGCCGGGGTCCTAGGCTCGGTGGACATCATTACCTCGACCCTGGGCAAGGCGCTGGGCGGGGCCGCGGGTGGGTTTGTCGCCAGCTCCAACTCGCTTGCCGATTACCTGGTCCAGCGTTCTCGCCCCCAGCTCTTTTCCAACGCCCTCCCCCCCACTGTCGCCCTGAGCTCGCTCGCCGCGGTGAAATACCTGGGCGCCCACCCGGACCTGGTGGAGAAGCTCCGGGGCAATACCCGGTACTTCCGGGATCAGCTCAAGGCCCGTGGTTTCAAGCCTCTGGACGGCGACACCCCCATCATCCCCGTCATTTTGGGGGAAACGGCCAAGGCTATCCAAATGAGCGACATGCTGCTAGATGAGGGGGTCTTCGTGACCGGGTTTGGGTACCCGGTGGTGCCAAAAGGTGAGGCTCGGGTCCGGTGCCAGATATCGGCAGCCCATTCAAGGGAAGATCTTGATCAGGCCCTCAGAGCATTCGATAAAGTAGGTCGCCAGTTGAAGTTAGTATAACTGTCACATATGCAGCCACTATAATAACACCATAATAACACAATGAATTCTAGCCGGTCACCAGACCGCCCGACATGACCGGGAACCGCGGGAATCACACCTCAAGTAGTTTCACAGCCAACGCCCCTAAACCATAGCATAGCAATGGTCTGTGATATGTCCCACCTAGGCGTTACCCCTCGCGTTTTTCGGGCGACTTCCCTATTTTTGGGGCCCGACCGACGAACGGGCGGTCACATTAGAAGAGGGACACCGATGGACAAGCGTGTGGTACTCCTGGCGGGTTTGGGCCTGGCGGCGATTTCGGCACAGCCGGCGGCGGCTCAAGCGGACGCGTGGCAGCGGAAGTGGTATTGGGGCGCACAGGGCGGCGTCTTCATGTACTCCACTCCGACCACGACCGGGCGGACGAGGGCGATCACGGCCGGGGGCCATTGGCTCATCACCGGCAAGCGATCTGCGCTGCTCATCGGGTTCGACCAGATCATGTTCCCAGATTCCACGACGTCCCAGATCCCGGACCCCGTCACACTGACCGGCCTCCGGACGGTGGACTTCACGAGCGGTCGCCGAATCTAGGCCATGCTGTACGCCATTCCGTCGGATTCCAAGCTCCAGATCATGCTCGGCGGCGGGTTCGCCATCCAGCAGATCTCCGATGCCGCCGGGCGGGGTCCATTCCTCACGCTGGCGGAAAAGACCAACACGGACGTCATCGTGGCAAACAATGACACCCGGGCGTTCGCGGTGGTATCGGCGGGGTTCCAGTTCCGGAAAGGGCGCTGGGCCCTGTTCGCGAACTACCAGTTCATGCCCTCCGCCAAGAACTTCCTGCTCACGAGCGAGCAGCACGCGCTGGCAGCCGGACTGCGCTTCGCGCTGACCACGGCGCATGAGGAAGTCACGACGGAGAGGTAAACGCCGACTGATTGCGGCAAGAAGGGGAACGGTAGCGTCTACCGTTCCCCTTCTTCTATCTGGAAACCCACTCCGAATCCCGCAGGTAGAACCTCAGCGGCCAGTCCACGGCCCGGGTGATCCCTATTCGTGGCCCGTGGACGATGTGGGCCTTCTCGACGCGGGCGCCCGCCCGTATCCGCAATCGGCCACCCCTGAGCGGCATGCCATTGAGCGCGCCGGTGATCCCCAGTGCCTGGCACAGTTTGGCGGGGCCGGAGCAGAGGTCCCGGGCATTCGTCCTGCCCCGCCGGCAGCGCATCGAATCCAGCCCGGTCAGCGGCTCGAGTGCCCGGATCAGCACGGCCGCCGGGTAACCCTCCCGCTCGGTCACCGCGTTCACGCACCAATGCATTCCGTAGGTGAAGTACACGTAGGCGATACCGGGCGGACCAAACAAACGGTCGTTGCGCCGGGTCCGGCGCCCCTGGTACCCGTGCCCCGCGGGATCGTGCGGGCCGACGTACGCCTCGACCTCGACGATACGCCCCGACGTGACAGCGTTTCGAACGCGGGACTCGAGGATACACCCTAACAAATCGCGCGCGACCCTTTCGGTGTCGCGCGCGAAAAAACCAGCCGGCAACAAGGGGCGTTACTCCTTGTTGTCCTCTGTCCCCAGGGCCTTTTGCAAGGCCGCGCTCATACGCTTGAACAAGCTCTTCGGCTCCTCAGGCGGACTGCTCCCCGCAACCCTGGGCGCAGACGGAGCCACCGAAGGCGCGGGAGGGGCGGGTGGCCGCTGGGCCCGTGGAGGAGCGGGAGGCGCCGGCGTTGGGGCCGCGGCCGGGCGTTCGCTCACGGCAGGTGCGACGGCCGGCGTAGCGGGAGGGACCGCCCTCTTGGACCCGGACCGGAACCGCACGCTCCGACGGACATCAGCCTGACCCGGCGCTGCAGGCACCGCGGGGGGCGCTGGCCGCGGGGGTGGAGGTGGAGGTGGGGCGCTGTCATGGGCCGGCTCCCGCTCGACTGGCGAGGCCGATGGGGCAGGACTCGAGCGCGGCTGCTCCTCACGCTCGGCGCCACGCTCTCCAGCCCTGCCGCGTCCACGGCCGCGACCGCGGCCGCCACGATGCCGCTCGCGCGGCCGTTCGGTCGAATCAGCGGGCGCACCGGGCTCCCCACCCTCGGGGGCGCTGGGAGCGGCAACGTCCGGCACCGCGTCCGTCGCGGCGCCACGCGCTCCCAGGCGAATCAGGAACGCGTCGTCATCGCCTTCCGTCTTGACCAGCTCGATGACGGTGGCATCGTGCGCCTGCTTCAACAGCCGGCGGTAGCGCGTCTCTTCGACGATGGGGTCATCCGCGCCAAACCGGGTGACCATGCGTTCCCGCACCTGTTCGGCGTCGGTGGCTTCCCCTCCAACGGTGCTCAAGTCGATCAGGATGTCGCGCAGGGCATCGAAGGCCTGGGCGAGCGTCACGCCCCGCGTGGGAGCCGCCCGTTCGACCCGGTCCCTGCCTCCGCCGCCGCGGCGACCACGGCCACGCGAACCTCCGGGCGGCGCGGGGGTGGCGGCGACCACCGCCAGGGCAGACTCGACGTCCGCCGAGATGTTGGCATTCGTGCCCAGGTCGATCTCGTATTGCCCGTTATCCAGCTTGGTCAAGCGGATCAACCCGCGTGAACTCGCCTCGAGCACGAACTTGCTGAACCGGCTGAAGCCGACCTCGCCCTCGTCGAAATTCGGGTCGATTTCCTGCATGACCTGCTTCAGGCGATCGGAACGCATGACGTCGCGGTTCTGCTTCATGCGCGTGACGGCTTCAACGACGAGCTCCCAGGGATCGTGCCGCGGGTGCTCGATATCGCTTTCCTTGGCGAGGCCGGTGAGTTCGTTGTAGCTGTAGTACTCGTCGCAGTTCTGGATCAGCAGGTCGCTGGACGATTCCCGGATCCCGACGCCGATCACGAACTTCCCGTACTCCTTGAGCTTGAGCACCAGGCTGGAGAAGTCGGAATCGCCGGACAGCAGGATGAACGTGCCGATCTCGGGACGGGTGAACACCAGCTCGAGCGCGTCAATGGCGAGCCGGATGTCGGTGGCGTTCTTCTTGTTCGACCCGAAGGCCGGGGCGAAGATGAGATCGATGGACGCTTCGGACAGTGGGACGATGTATTGCGGGTAGCGCCGCCAGTCGGCATACGCGCGCTGAACCGAGATTTTTCCCTTGAAGACTTCGGAGGCCAGGAGGCGCTTGAGCTGGGTCTGGAGGTCGGATCGGATGCCCAGCGTCACGTTGTCGAAGTCGATCATCATGGCGGCGTAGGGCGCGTAGGGCGGCGGCTCGAGACCGGTGCCGCCCCGCAAGCGGGTGTGCTCTTTCACGTTTGTACTTGACTCCACACCGCCCGCCTGCGCCGATGCAGGGTGCGGCATGTTCGGGTTTGCCCCTGACTCTCGGGACGGCCCCCAAGGGACCGTTGGCCGGATAATCGGGGCGTCTTTTGCAAGGGGGAAATCGGCGTTCGGCAGGTAGACCGCGACGCGGTCCCGGGTTTCAACCCCGGGATCCGGGACGCCGCGGCAACAACCCTGACGCCCCCCCAGCACGTTCCCCACACCGGGGAACCATTGAAACTACAAGACTTACGGTGGCCCTGACAAGTAGTCACTCACCTACAATCACCCCGGCGGTGAGATCGGCAAGCAGCTGGCCGCGCGTGTAGCCACGCAGCGTGGTGAAGAGCGTGGGGACAAACCGGTGCGGCACTACGAACCTACGGGCGGGTCAGCGTGCGTTGGCGAGATCGATTGCGGTCCGGATATCGGCGAGGGCGCGCCCCTGTTTCACCATGTCGTACGCCATTTCGGCTTCGCCGATGCATACGTCGCACCCGGCGCCGTGCTGGCTGTTGTAGCAGGTCAGGAGCGAACGGTGCCCGAGGTGTTCCTTGCATTCGCAGTAGCAGTAGAGCCCGTCGAGCATGTCCGGGATCTCGCGGGCAACCTGGTAGGCCCGCATGACCCGGGGATCGGATGCGAAGAACGACGGGGGCATGACGGCGGCCGCGGCCTCCTGCGCGTTGGGGCGGGGGTCGGGATGCCGAGGGGCGCTGGTGCGGCCGGTTACCAGCACGGCGATGAGCGAGACGCCGGCCACGCCGGCGATGGCCCACGGAAGAACCTGCGACCGGCCGCCCTTGGAAGGGGCGGGGCGCTTAGCGGCCATGCGCCGCGCCGGATTCTGGCGCCATGGCGCGCAGCTGGTTCAGCGTCTCGGCCCCGTAGAAGATGCGGATGTATCGCGTCTGGATCGGCGTCAGCTTCCGCACTGCCCAGGACAGGTGGACGAAGTGGGGTTCGTGCGGCTGGTGGAGCGGCGTCATGCCGCACTCCTCCGGCAGCGAGTTCCCCTTCCGGGTGTTGCAGGTGGAGCAGGCGGTAATGACGTTGGTCCACTCATTGGAGCCACCGCGGGACAGCGGCACCAGGTGATCCCGTGTCAGGCACTCACGGTGCCGGAACTGCGAGGGATTCCGGCCGCAGAACTGGCACTGATAGTCGTCGCGGGCGAACAGGAACGTGTTGGTAACCTGGCGGCGGAACCGGCGGGGAACGTGAATGAATTTCACCAGCCGGATCACGGCGGGCCGGGGAACGGTCAGCTTCTCCGAGCGCACGAACCCGTGACCGTCGGCCTCGACGAGCTCCGCCTTGCCATCAATGACCAGGCGAAGCGCGCGACGCACGGGCACCATGGTCAGCGGCTCGAAGGAAGCGTTCAGTGCAAGACAGCGCAGTGCCGGCAAATGCAGCTCCTTGCGAACGAAAGACCCGCGCTTGGCAAAGAACGCGGGTCTGCGTAAGCGACGCTAAGTTTAGCGGCGCAGGTAAACCGTTGCAAGCGCACACGTTGCTGGACAGGGGAATGCTGACCCGCGAACAGGTCCGACAGCAGATCCAGCGTCATCTCGATGGCACCCTTACGCTCGAGGACCTCGCGGCGTGGGCGGAAGAGGCGTTTCGCTCGGAAGCGTTCGAGGCCGACGGAGCGGACGATATCCAGGAAGTGCTTGCGGTGATTCGAGATGCGGTGGATCCGCACCGGTTCCGGTGGGAAGAACCGGATTTCGGGGAGTTACTGGAACTCCTGAGAGAATCCTAGCCCGGGCTTAGCGCCCGAGCTCACGCTCCAGAGTCTGGATCTGCTCGAGCACCGATTTCCGGGATGAGCCCCCGGCCGTCGAGCGCCGCTCGACCGAGTCTTCCCAGGAACCCAGTGTGGCGACGAGGCCCGGCAGCGCGGGGTGAATGTTCCGGCTCGCGTTGGCCGAAACCTTGTCGATCGCAATTCCCTTCTCCTCTGCTACCCGCACCAGCCGGCCAACGTGGTGGTGCGCCTCGCGGAACGGTACGCCCTTCTTCACGAGTCCATCGGCCAGGTCAGTGGCCAGCATGGCGACGTCGAGCGCGGCGCGCATCCGCGCCGGCACCGGCGTCAGGGTCGCGACCGCGCCCCGGACGGCGGGCAACATGAGCAGGACGGTGTCTACCGCGTCGAACAGCACGACCTTGTCTTCCTGCAAGTCCTTGTTGTAGCCCGCCGGCAGTCCCTTGAGCGTCGTCAGCAGGGCCACCAGGTCGCCGAGCGTGCGCGCGCTCTTGGCGCGGGCGAGCTCGAAGACGTCCGGATTCCGCTTCTGCGGCATCAGGGACGACCCCGAGGCAAACCCGTCGGCCAGCCGGACGAATCCGTACTCACTGCCGCTGAACGTGACGATCTCGGCGCCCAGCCGCGACGCATGGGTGGACACCATGGTGAGCGCAAAGAGCACGTCGGCCACGAAATCGCGGTCGCCGGTGGCGTCCAGCGCATTGCCGCAGATGCCGCTGAAGCCCAAGATCTGCCGGATCTGCTCCCGGTCCACCGGGATTCCTGAACCGGCCAGCGCGCCGGACCCCAGCGGCAGTTGCGCGACCCGGCTCCGCGTTTCCCGGAGGCGCTGGCGGTCACGGATCAGTGGCCACGCGTGGGCCAGGAGGAGGAACCCCCACCGGACGGGCTGGGCGCGCTGGCCGTGGGTGTAGCCGGGCAGAATCAGGTCGAGGCCGCCGCGCGCCTGCGATACCAGTGTCTTCGCGAGCTCGGTGACCTCGCGGTCCACCGCGTCCACCGCGTCCAGGCACCAGAGGCGAAGATCGGTGGCGACCTGGTCATTCCGGGACCTGCCAGTGTGCAGCTTGCCGGCGACGGCGCCCACTTCCTCGTACAGCAGCCGCTCCACCAGCGTGTGCACGTCCTCGTCGGCCGCCCCGGTGGCGGCACCGTTCGCGAGGCGGGCGGCCACCTGGTCCAGCCCAGCCGTGAGCGTCGTGGCTTCTTTCGACGTCAGGACCCCGGCCCGGAGGATCGCCTGGACCCACGCCTTGCTGCCCCGGACATCCTGCGGCCACAGCCGCCAATCCACCGGCAGGCTGCGGTTCAACTGCTGGAACGCGGCCTCGGGGCCCGTCCCGAACCGGCCGCCCCACATCTGATGCGCCGCGCCCGGCTTGTCGCCGGGCGCGCGTTTCGGTTTCGGAGTGGCCGGCTTTGCCTTCGGTTTCTTTTTCAGTCGGCCTCCACCCCGGCCTCGGCGGCCTTCTTGGCCTGCTGGGCCGTCATCCGGACCGGCAACCCGAATAGCCGGATGAACCCGCCGGCGTCGGCCTGGTTGTAGACCTCGTCCTTGCTGAACGTGGCCAGCGCCTCGGAGTAGAGCGAGAACGGGCTCGTCCGTGAGAGCACGGTCACGTTCCCCTTGAACAACCGGACCCGGACCGTGCCGGTCACGTACTTCTGCGTGACGTTGACCAGCGCGTCGAGCGCATAGCGCTCAGGCGTGAGCCACCGGCCTTCGTACACCAGGTCGGCGTAACGCGGAGCGAGACTGTCTTTCAGCGCGAGCGTCCGGCGATCGAGCACGATCTGCTCCAGCTCGCGATGCGCGGTGCGGAGCACCGTCCCGCCGGGCGTCTCGTAGACGCCGCGGGACTTCATGCCCACGGTGCGGTCTTCCACCACGTCCGCCCGGCCGACGCCGTGGAGCCCCGCGACCTCGTTGAGCCGTTCGATGAGCTTCACGGGCCCAAGGGGCACTGCGTCCACGCCGACCGGCGTGCCTTGCTCGAACTCGATGGTCACTTCGTCGGCCTTGTCCGGTGCGTCGGCGGGATCCCGGGTGAGCATGAACAGCTCTTTCGGCGGCGCGAAGGCCGGGTCTTCCAGGATTCCCCCTTCGTGGGAGAGGTGCCAGAGATTACGGTCGCGGCTCCACGGCTTGGCCGGCGACACCTGCACCGGGATCTTCTTCTCCTTCACGTACGCGATGAGGTCTTCCCGGCCGCGGAATTTCCACTCCCGCCAGGGGGCGATGATCTTGAGCTGGGGCGCTTCGGCCATGTAGGCGAGCTCGAAGCGCACCTGGTCGTTGCCCTTGCCCGTACACCCGTGTGCCACGGCGGTCGCGCCGGCTTCCAGCGCGGCGCGTACCTGGCCCGAGGCCTGGATCGGCCGGGCCATGGATGTGCCGAGCAGATAGGTGCGGGCGTAGATGGCGCCGGCCTTGAGTGTGGGGAAGACGATCTCGGTGACGAACCGTTCCCGGACGTCTTCGACGATGCACCCGATGGCGCCCGACTTCACCGCCTTCTCTTCGAGCCCGACCAGCTCCTGGTCTCCCTGCCCGATGTTCGAGCAATAGCAGAGCACCCGCGCGTTGTACGTCTCGCGAAGCCACGGCACGATGGCGGACGTGTCGAGGCCCCCGGAGTACGCCAGGCAAATCAGCTGACCGTCGGTCATTTCGCCGCCTCATGGCCGTCGGCGGTCACCATGGTGCCGACGCCTTCCTTGGTGAAGATCTCGAGGAGCAGGGAGTGCCGGGTGACGCCGTTGATGATGTGCGCTTCGTGGACACCGGCTTCCACCGCCCGCATGCAGGCCTCGAGCTTGGGACCCATGCCGTCTCCGGCCGCGCCGGTTTCGATCATCCGCCGGATCTGGGGCGGCGTCAGGGTCGAAAGGAGGGTTGCCTTGTCCTTGATGTCCCGATAGACGCCGGGCACGTTGGTCATCACGATCAGCTTCTCGGCGCCCACGGCGGCGGCCAGCTCCGACGCGATGGTGTCGGCGTTGATGTTGAGGATGGTGCCGCCCTCGTCCGCCGCCAGCGAGCTGACGACGGGAATGAACCCTTTTTGCACGAGGTGGGTGACGAGCGTCGGGTCTACGCCGTCCACATCGCCGACGTAGCCGAAGTCCACCTCGCGCTTCGCGCCGTTTTCGACCACCGTGGTAATGGGGCGTTTGTGGGCACGCACCAGTCCGCCGTCGATCCCCGAGAGCCCGACACCCCTGCCGCCGTGCTTGTAGAGAGCCGAGACGACCTCGGTGTTGATCTTGCCGTTGAATACCATTTTGGCGACTTCGAGTGCCGCCTCGTTGGTGACGCGGCGTCCGTGCACCAGCTCGGGCTGGAACCCCATGCGCTCAGAGAGTTCGTTGGCCTGGGGGCCGCCACCGTGCACCACCACCAGCCGGATGCCGACCATGGACACGAGTGTCAGGTCACCAGCGATGGCGTCGAGGTGTTCCGGGTCCTGGAGCAGTTCCCCGCCGAATTTCACGACGAAGAGCTTGTCCCGAAACTGGCGGATATACGGCAGCGCCTGGAGAAGAATGGATACGTCGAACACCTACGGCTCCCCGACGAGGGTCAGCGGAAGAGCGGAGGAGCGGATGAGCGGATGAGTGCTACGCACCGGCCAGCACCTCTTCCAGCACGGGGAGAAACTCGCCTACGTGAGTTTCGGAGAATGTGAGCGGCGGGAGGAGCCGCAGGACGTTGGGCGCCGACGACGTGCCGGTGACCATGTGCCGCTGGAGCAGCGCCGCCTGCACCTTCGCGGCGGGGATCTCGAGCTCGATGCCCACGAGGAAGCCGGCGCCGCGGACCGCCTTGACGCCTTTCATGCCGGCGAGTTTCCGCATCAGCGCCTGGCCGACCCGGGCAGCGTTTTCCACCAGGCCCTCGCGCTCGATGACCTCGAGTGTTGCCCGCATGGCGGCCATCGCCACGGGGCCGCCGCCGAACGTGTTTCCCTGGTCGTTCAGCGCGATCTTCTCCGCGACCACCGGGGCCACGAGCACCGCGGCGGCGGGAATGCCGCTGGCGATGCCCTTGGCGAGCGTGATCAGGTCCGGCTTCACGCCGACCGCGTCGGCGTGGAACCAGCTGCCCACCCGGCCGATGCCGGTCTGGATTTCGTCGTAGATGAGGAGCGCGCCCGCGCGCTTCGCGATGTCGGCCATGGCCCGGTGGAATTCGGGCGGCGCCACCATGACGCCGGCGAGCGACTGGATGGCTTCGCACATGACCGCCGCGGTGTCACCGTCCACCGCATCGGCCAGCGCCTTTTCGTCACCGAAGGGCACGTGCACGTGGTGCGGCACGATGACCGGACCTGCGGTGGCGCGGTACTTGTCCATGCCGCCGGCGCTCAAGGAAGCGAGCGTCCGGCCGTGGAAGGACCCCACGAACGACACGATCTTGCGACGGTTCGTCGTTTTCCGGGCGATTTTCATCGCCGTTTCGTTGGCCTCGGTCCCCGACACGCAGTGATAGACGCGCGTACCCGGAATGGGCGCGTGTTTCAGCAGGAGCTCGTTGGCGTCCACCCGCACCGCGGAGAGCACCGCGCTCGAGTAGAACAGCAGTGTCCGCGCCTGCTCGGCGATCGCCCGAGAGACATCGGGATGGCAGTGCCCGGTGAGCGCCACGGCGTGGCCGCCGTAAAGGTCCAGGTAGCGTTCGCCGCGCGCGTCCCACAGGTAACAGTCCTCGCCCCGGATCGGGACGAACGGCATGCGGGTGTAGATCTTGAGTTCGGTTTGGTCGGTGCGCCGCGCGACGTCCATGGGGTCGGACAGGGCGGGCGAGGCGGGCGAGACGGGCGCTGTTTTCATGGAACGAGCGCGGGGAGCCGAAGCCCCCGGTCCTCTGGGAGGTGAAAACCGATGTTCATGCATTGCACCGCCTGGCCGGCGGCGCCCCGCACGAGATTATCGAGGGAAGAGATCACGACCGTCACTCCGTCCCCGTCTTGCACGAAGATGTCCACGTTGTTCGTCCCCCGCACGTCGGCCACGTTCGGCGGCTCGTCCAGCACCCGCATGAACGGCGAGCCCTGGTAGAACCGGCGATACGCGTCCGCCGTGTTGCCGTGGGCCACGTCGTCGTAGACCAGGTACGAACAGGCATAAATCCCGCGCACGGCCGGCGTGGATTGCGGCACGAACGAGAGCGGCGGCACTTCGCCCGCGGGCGCCAGGCGCCGCCACGCATCCTTGATCTCGGCCTCGTGCTGATGGGAAAACACCTTGTATGCCTTGAGCGTTGAGACGCGGGTCGGGTGGTGCGTGCCCTCCTTGGGCGTCGCGCCGCTCCCCGACGAGCCGGTCTTGGCATCAACGATGATCCGCTTGGGACGCGGCGGCATGCAGAGCGCCGGCGCCGTCCCCAGCAAAATGGCCGTCGCGAAACACCCTGGGCACGCCACTTTCCGCGCGTCGGCCAGCCGGTCCCGGAACAGCTCGGGAAGTCCGTAGACCCAGCCCTGTGCTTCGGCGCCGACCCGGAAGTCCTGCGCGAGGTCGTACAGGCGGGCATTCTTGCACCGCGCGGCGACGGCGGCCACGACCTCCGAGGACGCGCCGTGCGGGAGTGCGAAAAAAACCGCGTCGAGCCCGGGCTCGAGCGCCTCGGGCTTGCTGTCCACGAGGACCAGCTCGGTAAGGCCGCGGAGGCCCGGATGCACCGCGTCCAGCCGACGGCCTGCGTCCCGCGACGTGGCCTGCCGGACCTCGACGTCGGGATGCTGAAGCAACAGACGCAATAGTTCGACACCGCCATAGCCGGAGGCGCCGTACACCGCGGCCTTGATCAACTCTTGCCCCCTTTCACGTTCTTCTTGAAGCAGCGCACGGCAACAAGATCAGCCAGCCGCTCGCCCGCGGTGCGGGCGTTCGCGGCGGGAATACCCAGTTCCTGCTCCACGTACTGCTCACCGACCTGGTTGTCAGTGGCGGGGCCGCTCATGACGTCGATCTTGCGGCCCAGCTTGCGGCAGATTTCCCGGGCGCCCCAGGCGGCGACGAGGTCGTTGGCGCACATCACGTGCACGGTGACGGCGCGCCGCAAATCCGCGTCCTTGTAGAACGACTGCACCCCGTAGCCGCCGATGATGCCATCGCCCATTTCCACCACGATGGCGTCGAGCGGGTTAGCGGCCATGACATTGAGCAGGCCCTTGGCCATGGGCGCGAGATCGGCGAACCCGGCGGTGGACGGGTGGCCGGCGTCGAGGAACGACAGGGCATCGATGGCGCCGTGGTCTTCCATGTTCAGCGTATCCCGCAGGGCCGCCACGCCCGAGAGCTTGAGCGCGCCGAGTCGGAACCCCCGCTGGTTGAGCCACGCGATGATCTCGCAGGCGGCGCGGGTCTTGCCGGAGGCCATACAGGTGCCGGCGACGACGATGATCGGCACGCTCACCTTGAGCCGGTCGGCGGGCGGAATGGCGCCCTCGCCGATGTTGAGCACATGACCGTCCCGCACAGCGAGCCCAAGGACCTTCACCCGGAGCGGGTGGCCATAGTCCTGGTTGGCCGACGTCGCCACGCCGATCACGCCGCCCATGTTCAGGACATTGAGCGTGTCGCCCGAGCGGACCTGCGTCGGGCTGTCGCCCACGAATCCCTTGAGCGCCCGCCGGGAGCCGATGGTGCCGGCGATGATATCGTCCTTGGAGATGTGCGCGAGCCGGCCGGTGATGAGCTCCAGCTGGTCGTAGACTCTCTTCTCTTCGAGCGCCTCGACGACCACGATGTCACCCGGGACCACGGGACCGCCCTGGCAGATTTCCAGCTCGCGATCCACGACCCGGCCGCACGTGGAGGACGCCACCTTGTGCAGCACCACCCGGGTGACGGGCGTGTCGGGCGCGGGCCGGCGAGCCGGCTTGGGCTTGCGAACGCGGGCCTTGGACGACACGGTCATTCCCCTCCGTATCAATATGCGTCAGAGCGCATAAAAATACGGTGTCGTGCCCGGGGGTCAAGGTGCCACGCCTGCCAGCTCCTTGAGCTTCGCGGCCAAGCCACGGCGGGCGCGTTCTGAGCGGGCGATAATCAGCAGGGTATCGTCGCCGGCGACGCAGCCGACGACGTCGGGCCACTGCTGGCGATCGAACGCGCTCCCCAGCATCATGGCGCTCCCCGCCGGCGTCTTGACGATGAGCAGGGGACCGACGCCTTCGAGCGACAGCATGAGCGCCGGCAGCATCTGATCGAGGGGCGGGGCGATCGAATTGCCGTTCGGCGCGGGGGCGTAGTAGGACCCGCCCTCGGGGTCCGCGAGCTTCGCCAGCTGGAGCTCCCGCATGTCGCGCGAGAGCGTGGCCTGGGTGACATCGATCCCCTCGGCCTGCAGGAGTTCGCGGAGCTGTTCCTGGCTGTGGACGCGCGTCCGCTTGAGGATGTTCATGATGGCGACGCGGCGTTGGCTTTTCATGGGGACTGGCTCGCTCCCAGGGAGGTGCAACAGGCGGGAAAGTAATCGCCGGACGGGCCGCGCACTATCCGGCCCGGCTCGACTCGGCCGGCCACGTGCCATGGACCAGCTTGCCCGCCACCCACGTGGCGCGTACCCCAGCCACGCCGGCCTCCAGGATTCGGTCCGCCACATCACCCGCGGAACCGCCGGGGTCCACGCCGCACAGGGCAAGGTCTGCCCATTTCCCTGCCTCGATTGACCCGACCTCGTCGTCCATCCGCAGGGTCGCGGCGCCGCCCAAGGTCATCAGGCGGATGAGCGCCGGGCCGTCGAGCGACGCCAGCCGGGCCACCGCCCGCGCTTCAGCGAACAGGTCCACCTGGTCCACGCTCGCGACGGAGTCGCTTCCCAACCCGCAGGTCACGCCGGCCTCGAGATAGGCGCGCACCGGTGGGTCGCCGTGACCGTGCCGCGTATTGGAACGCGGACAGAGCGCCACCCGCGCGCCCCGCGAGCGAAGGAGCTCGATGTCCTCCGCCCCGGCCTGCGTGCCGTGAATGACGAGCATGTCCGGACTCAGCAAACCCAGCCGGTCGAGGTACCCAAACGGAGACCGGGCCAATTCAGGAAAGGGGATAGCCCGCTTCCGCCACAGGTCGGCGAACGGACCCTGGGACCCGGTGACAAACGCCGTTTCCACCGGCGATTCGCCCAGGTGCATCGCGAGGGGCAACCCTTCCGCACGGGCCCACTCGGCGACCCGACGAAAGAGCGCTGCCGACACGGTGTACGGCGCGTGGGGGGAAACACCAATCGAAAGACCCGGCGCCGCGAGCCCACGCAGGCGCGCGACCGTCTCCCGAAGGCCGGACATCGCCTCATCCGCCTGGCCCGGATGAGGGCCAAACACTTCCTGGTAGACAATTCCCCGCCCACCGAGCTCGGACAACGCTTGTGCGGCCGCGCCCGTGTCCCCGGTATCAGCGACCGTGGTGATTCCGGCCGCCCACGCCTCGCGGAGGCCGTCCCGTGCAGCCGCGATGAACTGTCCGCGGTCGGTTGCCGCCTTGCTTCGACGGATATGCTGGATCCAGTCGAAGAAGTCGGGTTCGGGGACGGCGCCCCGAAGGTGCGTCAGTTCGAGGTGGGTGTGGGAGTTGATGAAGCCGGGCAACAGAACGGCGGAGGGCGCACGGCGCACCGGAACTCCCTGCGGACTCGAGACCACTGCGTCTGGGCCAACATCGAGTATCCGTCCGTCTTCACCGACGAGGACGGCGCCGTTCGGGATCGGATCGGAGGAGACCGGCCAGACGAGGCCGGCCGAAATGCGGAATCCGTTCAGCCTGCCCTCCCGCTAGGGAGCGGCACGGGCGAACGGCGAATGGATCTGGCAGTAGTCCCTAGGCTCGGTGCCGGGCACGAACCATTCCCAGTAGCGCGCGGTGCGCGGGCAGAAGGACGTGGCGAGGTAGCCGGTGGAGTTGTCCACCTCGCGGGTAACCAGCGCGTCGGGGCGCGGCCACCCCGCCGGGCGGGCGCGGCGCTGGTAGACCTCGCGCATGAACGCGGTCCACGCCGGCGCGGCAAGTGCGCCGCCGGCGGCGCTGGCCTTGATCTTCTGCGGCGTGTCCAGGCCCATCCACACGCCGGTGACGATCTCCGACGTGAAGCCGATGAACCAGACGTCCGTGCCATCGTCAGTGGTGCCGGTCTTCCCCGCGGCGGGAAGCTGGAACCCGCCATTCCAGACGGCGTTGTACGCCGTGCCCCGGAGGACTACGTCCTGGAGCATGTTCGTCACGATCCACATGTGATCGGTGTCCATGACCCGGTCGTGCCGTTCCTGCGGCTGCCAGATGATGTTGCCGCGCTCGTCTTCCACGCGGACGATGGGGAACGCGGCAGCCCGCTCACCCAGCGTGGCGAACGCGGTGTACGCCGATACCATCTCGAGCAGGTTCACCGATGCGGAGCCGAGGAACAGCGACGGATACTTGGGCAGCTTGCTGGCGATCCCGAACCGCACCGCTTCGCCGATCACCGGCTCGATGCCGAGTTCCATGCCCAGCTGAACGGCGACCATGTTCCGCGATTTGTAGAGTCCGCGGCGGATGGTCATCGGGCCCATGAAGTCGCCTTCGTAGTTCTGGGGCTCCCATGGCATGGTATCGCCAGCCTGTTCGTAGCTCTTGGGCTGGTCGTCGATGATGTAGCTCGCGGGTTTGCCGGCGCGAATGGCGGCCGCGTAGACGAACGGTTTGAATGTCGAGCCGGGCTGGCGCTGGGCCTGCACGGCGCGATTGAACTTGGAGTCTTCGTAATCCCGGCCGCCCACCATCGCGCGGACCGCGCCGGTCTTGGCTTCCATGCTGATCAGAGCGCCCTGGAGGTACGGGGTGAGCTGGCCGGCCTCGACGCCCGCAGACTGGTCCAGGTACTCCTGGTAGGTGGTGTGCCTGTACGGGCCGAACACCAGGCCCGACTCGATCGCGGTTAGCTGGTCCTGCACGGCGCGCTCGGCCGAGAGCTGCATGTCCAAGTCGAGCGTGGTGTAGACGCGGTAACCCTTGTTGTAGAGATCCTGACCAAAGCGCACTGCAAGCTGCTGCCGCACCCACTCGACGAAATAGGGCGCTACATCGCCGAAGTCCTGCCGGGTGGAAAGCGCGAGTGGATAAGCCTTCCACCGCTCAGCCTCGTTGTCGCTCAGGTACCCCTGGTCCCGCATCAGGTTGATGACCACGTTGCGCCGGGCGACCGCGCGATCGGGGTGCTTGAGCGGATCGTACCGGGTCGGGGCCTGGTTGATACCGGCGAGAAGGGCTGCCTCGGCCACGTTCAGGGACCGGGCAGATTTTCCGAGGTAGCGCTGGGCGGCGGTCTCCACGCCGAAGGCGCGGTTGCCGAGGAACACCTGGTTCAGGTACAGCTCGTAGATCCGGTCTTTGGAGTACGTCCGTTCGAGTTCGAGCGCCACCTGAATTTCGCGGATCTTGCGGCGAACGTCTTTCCGCTTGGGCAGGCGTTCAGGGAAGACGTTGCGGGCGAGCTGCATGGTGATGGTCGAGAACCCCTGCTCGAACCGCATGGCCATGACGTCGGCCTTCACCGCGCCGAGTATTCGCCAGAAGTCGATGCCGCCGTGGTTGTAGAAGCGCTTGTCTTCCACGGCGAGGAATGCGGCGCGGGCTTCGGGGGCGATGTCGTTGAGCGCCAGGACCGTACGGCGCTCGAGGCCGAGGTCCGTGATGAGGCGGCCGTCGGCGGCAAAGACCTTGGTGGCCTGGGCGGGGCGGTAGGACTCGAGGACCCCGATGGACGGGCAGGCGCCGGCGACGCAGGCGCGGGTCCAGGCCCCGTAGGCGAGGCCCAGCCCCAGGCCCGCCCCGATGACCAGGATGAAGGCGAGTTTCTTGCGAACGCCCGGCTTTGCGAGCCAGGCGCGGAACGACCGCCACAGCGACATATCTTTTCAATTGTAGTGGCGCACGGCCGTGCTTGCCAGCCACGAACGCCAACCCTAACCTTCGCGCCCATGAAGGCATTTCTCGCGGAACTGACGTGGCGCGGCCTGGTGCAGGACGCGACGCCGGGGCTGGCCGAGCGCCTGGCCACCGGGAAGCCGATCACGGCTTACGTCGGGTTCGATCCCACCGCACCCAGTCTCCAGGTCGGGAACCTCGTGCCGGTCATGCTGCTGTCACATCTCCAGCGGGCGGGCGGCAAGGCGATCGTGGTGATGGGGGGCGGCACGGGGATGGTTGGAGACCCGTCCGGAAAATCGGAAGAACGACCCCTCCTCTCGACCGACCAGCTGGATGCCAACGTCCGGCGCCAGGAAGGCCAGTTCCGGCACCTGCTTCCCGGCGTCGAGATCGTGGACAACGCCACCTGGCTCCGCCCGCTCGGCATGATGGAGTTCCTGCGGGACGTTGGAAAGCACTTCACGATCTCCGTCATGCTCCAAAAGGACTCGGTCAAGTCCAGGCTCGAACAGGGGATCTCGTTCACCGAGTTCTCCTACATGCTGACGCAGGCGTACGACTTCTGGCACCTGTTCCGCGAACGCCAGTGCGAAATGCAGATGGGCGGAAGCGACCAATGGGGGAACATCACCGCGGGCGTAGAGCTGATCCGGAAGCGCGAGGCCAAGGAAGCGCATTGCCTCACCGCGCCGCTCATCACGACGGCGGCGGGCGCCAAGTTCGGCAAGAGCGAAGGGAAGGCGCTGTGGTTGGACGGCGGCATGACCGCGCCGGGCGCCTTCTACAACTTCTGGGTGAACACCGACGACCGTGACGTCGAGAAGTACCTCCGGATGTTCACGTTCATGGCCAAAGACGAAATCGCTGCGCTGATGAAAGACCACGCGGCGAACCCGGGTGCCCGCGCGGCGCACCACGCGTTGGCCGTCGAAATGACCGAGCGGGTGCACGGCGCGGATGTCGCGAAGCAGACCGCCGAGGGTGTGCGGGGCGCCTTTGCGACGCGCGAGTCGGCGGATCTCCCGACGTTGATCGCCCAGGTGATGACGACGGTGCCGGCCAAGGAGTTCTGGTGGGATCCGGCCAAGCCGCCCAAGTCGGAAGACCTGTTTGTGGCCGGCGGCCTTGCCTCGTCGAAGGGTGACGCGCGGCGGTTACTGTCGGGGAAAGGGCTTTACCTGAACCGCGAGGTACCCGAGGCAGGGGCGGACGTGCCGGTGTCGGTGATCGTGAATACCAGCGAAGGGAAGTTCGTGTTGCTGCAGAAGGGCAAGAAGACCTACCAGCCGCTGAGGATCGTCGGGATCTAGTCAACCCAACCACCCCGGTTCAACCACCTCGGTCCAACCACCTCGGTCCAACCACCTCGGTCCAACCACCTCGATCCAACTATCTCGATCCAACCACCTCTGTTCCCCGGGCTTACGCCCGCGGTCAGAAGGAGTCCCTCCCCGAATTCCCGGATTGGCATCCGATACCCCCGGGGGATAAAGCGGCGCAGCTGCTGGACGCGGTGCTCACGCGTCGGCGGCAGTTACTCGAGATGCTCACCGCCGAGAAGAACCGCCTGGGGTTCGCCCCGAAGGCGCTGCATCGGGGGATTCAGGCGCATATTCGCTGGCTCGAGCGGCAACTCGATGATGTGACGACCGAGCTGGCGGCGTTGATCGAAGCGAGTCCGGTCTGGCGCGCGAAGGACGATCTGCTCCAGAGCGTACCGGGCGTCGGCCCGATCGTGAGCTACACGCTCCTGGGCGAGCTCCCCGAGCTGGGGACGCTCTCGCACAAACAGATCGCGGCGTTGGCCGGGGTGGCGCCGCTGGCGCGGGATAGCGGCACGCTGCGGGGGAAGCGCATGGTGTGGGGCGGCCGGGCGAGTGTCCGGACGGCGCTGTTCATGTCGGCGATGTGTGGCCGGCGGTGGAATCCGGCGCTGAAGGTCTTTTACGATCGGCTGATCGCAGCCGGGAAGCCGAAAAAGGTGGCCCTCATCGCGTGCGCCCGGAAGCTGCTGACGATCCTCAACGCCATGGTCCGGACCAACCGACGGTGGATGAGTCCGGCGGCCCGAATTCAATACAGTTGCTAACGAGATCGAGTTCTGCTGCGCGGCCCCGTTGACCGCGCCCATTGATGCTGTAGCAGGTTGGCCGAGAGCGCAATCATTGATGAGTGCCCGAACCGCGTCTGCCGCAACTCGCGGTTAGGCGGTTCCTCACCAAATCTTCCACCACGGCTTCCTGACTCGGACGCGTGCAAAGCCGCTGCATGGGCCGTCGGTCGCGGCAGGCGTGAGGGCCACTTTGAACAGCGGCCTCGCGACCGATACGACGTTCACAGTATCGAGCCATTCGTGGTAACCGATCCCTCGAATCCGCAGGACGTAGCGACCTGGCGGCACACTGTCGAACCCGAAGTGGCCTTGTGCATCGGTTAGAACCCGAACGACCGGAGCTCGACTCAACTCGACGCTCGCGGAGTAGACAGGCGCTGCACTGTCCGCTCGTACCACGCGCCCGTGGATGGTCCCGCCGATATCCGAGATCTCGCGGTCGAGTCGCGCCGGCTTCTCGGTCAACCGAGGCGTGGGCGGACACACCTCGGGTACCGTGTAATCGGGCTTCCATTCGTATCGGTTGCACGCCGACAAAACCAAGGCGCTGCAAGTTGCTAGGAGATTCGTTTGTAACCGCACGACCGCGCTCCTCTACGGGAATCCGCCTAACGGATCGCGCTTGGTTGGGATGAAGCGGCGGCTGGACCTCCACGGTAACGTGGTGGCCAGCGACGAGCCCCACAACAATGGACGCGCTCACCGTCTCGCGACGGGGCGCACACCGGGAGGCCAGCCGCCATGGACAATATCGGACTGGATATGCATAAGCGCGAGAGCCAGCTCTGCATCCTGACCGAGGACGGGGAGGTCATCGAGCGGCGGATCGTCACGAGCCGGGAGCGGTTCACCACCGTGCTGGGGGGCCGGCCCCGCGCCCGCATCCTGCTGGAGGCCTCGACCGGCTTTCGCGCAACGCGAGCAGGTCCTGGAACCCCGGCGTCCCGGCCTCTTAGCGCCGGGCGTTGTCTCGCAGCGCGGCATTGTACTCCGTGAGCTTCGTGAAGTCGTCGGTACCCTCGAACGACATCCAGCCCACGACGACCGGCTCGAGCAACGGCTGGATTTCCTTCCTTACATAGACGAACCCTGAACCCCACGGAGACAGGAGCCATTTCTGCCCGCCGCAGGCAAGGACGTCTATCTGCGTCTTCCGAACGTCGATCGGGATCTGGCCCACGCCCTGAATGGCATCCACGACGAAGAAGGCGTCGTTCTCGCGACACGCGGCGGACAGGCGGTCGAGGTCCGCGCGATAGCCGTTGGAGAATTGCACCCAGGAAATCGACAGCGCCTTGACCTTCGGGTCGGCCAGACGGGCGATGATGCGGTCTTCGTCGGGCCAGCCATCGCTCGTGGCCGGCACAAACTCGACGTTCACGCCGCGCGAGCGCTGCATGAGCCACGGGTAGACGTTCGCGGGGAACTCGCGTTCGGGAATGAGCAC
>SHZT01000006.1 GCA_009692185.1 Gemmatimonadota bacterium
GTCGGCCAGACGGGCGATGATGCGGTCTTCGTCGGGCCAGCCATCGCTCGTGGCCGGCACAAACTCGACGTTCACGCCGCGCGAGCGCTGCATGAGCCACGGGTAGACGTTCGCGGGGAACTCGCGTTCGGGAATGAGCACCGTATCACCGCGCTTGAGCGGCAGTCCATGCGCGGCCAGCGACAGGCCGAACGTGGTGTTGTTGGCGAGGGCGATTTCGTCGGACTCGGCGTTCAGGAGATTGGCGATCAGTACTCGAAGGTCAGCAAGGCCTGCAAACAGTTCGCGATCCGGGAGGAGGTGCGGGGCCGTCCGCCGAGCGGCGAACTGCTCGATGAACCGCCGCGTGCGCTCGGGGATGGGGCCCGTGCTGGCGTTGTTGAAGTAGGTGGTCTCGCCGGTCCACGGAAACTCGACCGATCGCAGCGTACGGAACGCCTGGTCGAGGTCAGGAGAGGCGGGTTGAACAACGACGGACTTCACCACGGCGAAACAGTTCCGGCTTCAGGGCGAGTGAATACTACTCAAGGGGACGGGCAGGACGGACGCTAGCGGCCGACAAGTTCGAAAGAGTGCAGCCGCTGGTAGACGCCGCCCGACGTCACGAGCTGGTCGTGGCTTCCCTGCTCCATGATCACCCCGCGATCGAGCACGGCAATGCGGTCGGCGCGGGAGATGGTGGAAAGCCGGTGGGCGATGACCAGCACTGTGCGTCCGTGCATAAGGTGCTCGATGGCCTCCTGCACCAGGCGTTCGGACTCTGAATCGAGCGCCGAGGTCGCTTCATCGAGAATCAGGACCGGTGGGTCACGCAGGATCGCCCGCGCGATGGCAATGCGCTGGCGCTCACCGCCTGACAGGCGGGCGCCGCGTTCTCCCAGCGGCGTGTCGTAGCCCAGCGGAAGGCGCTCGATGAACGCGTGGGCGTTCGCCGCGCGGGCCGCCGCCTCGATCGCTGGGAGCCCGGCGCTCGCCTGATCACCATAGGCAATGTTGGCGCGAACCGTGTCATTGAAGATCACGGTCTGCTGGCTCACGATCCCCAGCTGGCGCCGGAGTGACTGCCGGCCGTACGCCGTCGTCGGCACGCCATCGAGCGTGACGGCGCCGCGGGTCGGGTCAATGAACCGCGGCAGGAGATCCACCAGCGTGGACTTCCCCGCCCCGGACGGACCCACGATCGCAACCACTTCTCCACGCCCCACGCGAAGCTGCACGCCGGCCAGCACCCATTCCCCCGGCCGGTAGCCGAACCACACATCATCGAAGACGATCTCGCGCTTCAGGCCGGCGAATGGACGGGCCGACGGCTGATCCACGTCGTCCGGCGGAAGGTCCAGGATCTCGAACAAACGCTCCGCCGACGCGGTGGCCTGGGCCGCGTACACGGGGAACTGTGCCAGTGCCTTGATGGGCGGGAGGAGGCGCAGCGTGACGGCCAGAAACGCGAGAAACAGTTCGGGCCGCAACGCCGGGCCCACCGCGGTGCCGGTGCCGACCGCGAGCAAGAGCACGATGACCGCCCCACCCAGCGACTCGCTCAGGGGATGCGCCATCACGGACAGCCGTGTCGCCACGGTGACCTCCCGCACGTAGTTCCCCATGCGTTCGTCGAACCGCCGGCGTTCGTACGGCTCGGCCGCGTGCGCCTTCACCAGCCGGGCGCCTTCCACCGTTTCGGCGACGATCGCGGCCAGCTCGCCGCGTTGCTCCAGCGTGGCGCGAATCCGGGAACGGAGTCGCCGCAAGAGCGGCAGCATGATTCCGGCGATCGCCGGGGCGACCAGCAGGGCCACGAGGGCAAGCCGCCACGAAATGGAAAACATGATCGCGAGGTAGACGAGCACCACGACGGCGTTCTGGAGCGCGGTGACGAGCGCGTTGCTGACGATCAGCTTCGCCTGCTCGGGATCGGACAACATGCGGTTGAGCAATTCACCGCCGCGAGCCTTGTGGTAGAAGCCCAGGCCAAGACGCTGGAGGTGCCCGTAGAGAGCACGGCGGAGATCGCGGGCGAGGTACTCCTGGAGCCGCCCGCCAAGGTGGTTCGCCGTGAACGCGGCGAAGTTCTTCACCAGGATCGTGACCAGCAGGATCAGCGCCACCCCGCGCAGGACGCCCGCCCCGGTGCCGGGGCCGAGTATCGCGTGCAGCAGGCGGTCGAGCATCCGTTCCACGCCGACCGGGCTCCCCGGCGTGCCGGCCTGGAACAAGGCGCGGAAGAACGGGATCAGCATCGCGAAGCTCAGCCCGTCGAGCGTCGAGGCGATCACCGCCGCCCCGAGACATGTGCCGAGCAGCGCCCAGTACGGGCGGACGTATCCCAGCAGGCGGCGCGTCGGGCTCACGACGTCAGCCGCCTCGCGGGGTCAGGAGCGCCACGGGGCAAATGACCTCTTCCGGCGTGACGCCGCCGTGGAGGAATGAGCCCCGGTAGCGCGCCTGGTACTCACGCAGCTTGGTGGGATACACGAAGAAATGGTCGCCGGCGGCGAGCAGGAGACGTACGCCGAGCTTCATGGGCGGCAGGCCCCAGGCGCGAAGGTCCTCGACCAGGATGCCGGCCTGCTTGCGTTCCGCGCGCAGGTCCTCGCCGAACTTGTACCGGAGGTTGGCCGTCGCGTCCCGCTTCGCGAACACGGTGGCGGGCGTGTGGCAGTGGATCGAGCCGTGATCCGTCGTGAGCAGGACGGGCACATCGCGCCGCTCGGCCTCCTTGAGCGCCCGCATCAGGGCGGAATACTGGAACCACGTGCGCGTCAGCCCGCGCAGGGCGCTCGCGTCGCGGGCGACCTCGTGGAGAATGGCGTGTTCCCCCCGCCCATGTGTCAGCTGGTCAATGAAGTTGAACACCAGCACCGAGACGCCGCCCTTGGCGAGGTATCCCGGCAGGCGGCGCAACGCCTCTTCGCCGTCGCTCGGGCTGGAGATCTTCTCGTAGGGTACGTCCATGGTCTGGTCCAGCAGTTCGCCCAGCTGCTCGTTGAGCAGCTCGGCCTCGTGCGCGTTCAGGCTCTCGTCGTCGTGCTCACCCCACCATTCCGGGTGCCGCTGGGCGATTTCCAGCGGGAACAGGCCGCTGAAAATCGCGTTGCGCGAGTACGGCGTGGCGCTCGGCAGGATGCTGTAGTAGTGCGAGACCTCGATGTCGAACAGTTCGGCGATGTCGGGCTTCAGGGTTTCCCACTGGTCCAGCCGGAGGCAGTCCACCACGATGAACAGCACCTTGCCGTGCGACCTGAGCACCGGCGTGAGGAACTCGCCCACGACGTCCACCGACAGCGGGGGGCGGTCGCCCGACGGCTCCTTGAGCCATCGCGGGTAGCTCCGCTGGATGAACTCGGCGAAATCTGCGTGGAGGCTGGACTGATACGTGCTGAGCGCCTCGCGGAGGCCCGTCTGGTCGCCGTGGGAGAGTTTCACTTCCCACTGTGCCAGCTCGGCCACGAGCTCGACCCATTCGCGCCAGCCCAGGCGGCCGCCGCGGCGGGTTTCCAGCTCGCGGAACCGGAGCACGAAATCGCGTGCCAGCCGCTGTTCGCGAATCCGGTCTCCCTCGAGCAGGCGGGTGACCACGGACAGGATCTGCCGCGGGTTCACCGGCTTCACGAGGTAGTCGTCCATCTGGATGCCGATGGCCTCGCGCATGATGCCGGATTCTTCGCTCTTGGTCACCATGACCAGCGGGACAGCGGGATCAATGGCGCGGATCTCGCCGACGAGCTCGAGTCCCCGGCGGCCGGGCATCTGCTCGTCCAGCAGGACGACTCCGTAGGGCTGTCTGCGGAGGAGGGCGAGGGCATCATCACCATTGGCCGTGCGTTCGACGGTGAACCCCTGCTCTTCGAGGAAGAGCGTGTGCGCCGACAGGGATTCGATCTCGTCGTCCACCCAGAGAATGGTCTTGGGGCGGGTCATGACGGGAAACTAGTTAGCGGCTGATATGCGGGATAGGCGGATGAGCGGATGAGCGGATGGACGGATGGATGGATCGCGCGGTACCTTCTGACCCATGAGTGATCAATTGGTCGCTGCGGAGGACCAGCTGCTGGAGTCGCTGGCCGCGGCGACGCGAGCGGCGGTGCGGAACGGCACGTATGCCCTGTGGCTCGTCGTGCGGGTGTGCTCCGGGGTCTTCCCGCCCGACCGGGTGAGCCTGTCGGGACACGGGCGGCGGGTGGCAAGTCTCACGCGCCGGATCGCGCGACTGCCGCTCCCCCGCACGCTCAGGCGAGCGCTCGCGGGCGCCTTGCGGGAAATCAAGACGGCGGAGCCGCGCGATGCCGCCATGGCGCTGCAGCAGCTGGTGGCGCCGGCGCGGGAAATACTCGGCGCGGGCCCGGGTGACGCGGTGGCGCTCGCGGCGCGGGCCGCGCGCGACGCCGTGCGGGAAGAGAGACGCTAGTGGCCGAGCGGAAGAAGGTCGTGCGGGAATCGCTGACGAATCTCATCCGGCAGGTGGATGCCCAGCCCAAGGGCAAGGCCTCGCCCGACTCGGTGCCGACCGGTTTTCCCTCGGTGGACAAGATGCTGGGCGGCGGGTTCCGCCGTCGGGACCTGATCGCGCTGGGCGGCGATGTGGGTTCGGGGAAGTCCGCGCTGGCACTGAGCATCGCGCTCCGGACGGCCCGCGCCGGATTCAACGTGGTCTTCTTTTCGGGCGAGATGGATGCCGACCGGCTCATGGAACGCGCGCTGGCGATCGAGGGCCGTGCCCCGGTGGACGACATGCGGAACGCCGCCCTCACCGACCAGGGCCGAGCGGGTGTCGGCGCGGCGGCGCTCCGCATTCGCGATCTGCCGCTCTCGGCGTATGCGCTGACCGGCCAGAACCTGGACGAGGCGCTCGCCGCCGCGTGGCGGCATGACCCTGCTGGTGGTGGATTCCATCCAGCTCCTGCCGGCCGAAGAGTCCCGGGCCGACCAGGCGGAACAGGTGGCGAGCACTGTCCGGGCGCTCAAGGCCGTGGCGCTCGAGCGCAAGGTCGCGTACCTGGCGGTCGCGCAGCTCTCGGGGGCGCCGGCGGAACGCGATGATGCCCGGCCGCGGCTGGATGACTTCGGCGCGCTGGGCGCGGTGAAACACCACGCGGATGTCGTGCTCAGTCTCTACCGGGAGGAGATGTACCGGCCGGGCGGCGGGATCGAGGGCGCCACGGAACTGCTGGTATCGAAGAACCGGAACGGGCCGACCGGATTCGTGGATCTGTACTTCTACCAGCGGTATTTGCGATTCGAGGACATGCTGGATCCGGACTGACGGATGAGCGGATGAGCGGATGAGCGGATCGTTACTCCAGAATTGCTTCGACTTCTATCTCAACCAGCATCTCCGGGTCAATCAGGCGGCTCACCTCCACCATCGTGCTGGCCGGGCGAATGTCCTTGAAGATTTCGCCATGCGCGCGGCCGATCTGCTTCCAGTCCTCGAAGTTCGTGACGAAGACCCGCGTGCGGACGACGTCCTTGAACGAGGCGCCAGCCTTCTTGAGGGCGGTCTCGATGTTCTGGAACGTCTGCACAGCCTGGGCATAGGCGTCGCCTACACCGACCACCTTGCCGTCGGGACCAGTGGCGGTCGTGCCGGCCACGTGGATCACATTGCCGACGCGGACGGCGCGGGAGTACCCGACAATCGGCTCCCACGGCGCCCCGGATGAAATGTTGGTCCGGGTCACTTCGGGGCGGGCTCCGCGGTCATCACCGAGAAGCTGGTTCCACCACCCTCGGGCCGGATCATGAGCCAGAGCGGCTTGGCCGGGCCTTCCGCGTGGAGGACCACCATTCCATCCGGCAGGCGGTTGTCCCCGGTGATCCGCCACTGGTGCTCCAGGAACCAGCGCCGGTACCAGGCGGCGACGCTGTCGGACGGATACTGGGCGCGGTAGACGGCCTCGACGGCCTCGGTGCCTTCGCTGGATGAGATGCGCGCGGCACCGGGCGGAACGGGCGCATCGCTGACCAGGGAAGCCGGGGCGCTCTTCGGCGGCGGCTCGCTTCCGCAGGCCGAAACGAGCACGGCGGCGGCCAGGGCCAGGATGGCGGGAAAACGGGATCAGGCATTGGGGGGAAGGCTACGCCAGCGCGTTGCTGGCCTCAAGCGGCGGCGGATATATTGTGGCTCGGAGGTCCCCATGGCTGGCCACAGCAAATGGAAACAGATCAAGCACAAGAAGGCGGCGACCGATTCCAAGCGGGGCGCCATCTTTACCAAGATCATCAAGGAAATCACCGTCGCCGCGCGGTTCGGCGGTGGTGATCCGGCTGGGAACCCGCGCCTCCGCACCGCCATCGATGCCGCCAAGGCCGAAAACATGCCGGGCGAGAATATCGAACGGGCCATCAAGAAGGGCACGGGCCAGCTCGAGGGCGTGACCTACGAGGACATCATGTACGAGGGGTACGGGCCGGGCGGCGCCGCGATCCTGGTGCAGGCCACCACCGACAATCCCACCCGCACCGTCTCCGACGTTCGCTACATCTTTTCGCGCCACGCGGGCAATCTGGGCGCGCAAAACTCGGTCGCGTGGATGTTCGACAAGAAGGGCCTGCTCACGCTGGACGCCACGAAGGTGGACGAAGACGCCGCCCTGGAGGCGGCCCTCGATGCCGGCGCCGACGACATGAGCCGGGACGGCGACATCTACATCATCACGACGACCCCCGCCACGCTCCACGCCGTCCAGGACGCGCTCAAGAAAAAGGGATTCGCCACGGCCAGCGCCGAGATCTCCATGGTTCCCAGGAACACGGTGAAGGTCGAGACCGTGGACGCGAAAAAACTGCTCGCGCTCATGGAAGCGCTGGATGAGCACGACGACGTGTCCAAGGTGTTCAGCAATTTCGATATCGACGCCGAGACGCTCGCGGCGGTCGGCGGGTGAGCGAACGGGTGCTGGGAATCGATCCCGGCACGGCAGTCACCGGCTACGGCGTCGTCGAGCCGGCCAACGGCCGCCCCGGCCGGCTGATTGAATGCGGGGTCATTCGCACCAATCCAAAGCAGAAACTCTGGGAGCGCCTGAACACCCTCTTCGAGGGCGTGGTGGAGCTCATTGAACGGCACGGGCCGCAGACGCTCGCTGTGGAAACCAGTTTCTACGGCAAGAATGTCCGGACGACGGTGACGCTGGGCCAGGCGCGCGGCGTGATCCTGCTCGCGGCCACGCGGGCCGGGATCGGCATCGCAGAGTTCTCACCCGCCACGGTGAAGCAATCGATTGTTGGTCGAGGCGGAGCGGAGAAATCCCAGGTGGGATACATGGTCCAGCAGCTGCTCAGGCTCACCGCCCCACCCTCGCCGAACGACGCGGCCGATGGCGTGGCCGTGGCGCTCACGTACCTCATGCGCCGGCGGCTCCCCCGATGATCGCGGCCGTTCGCGGAATACTCACCGGCAAGCACGGCGAGCGCGTGACGGTCACCACGAGCGGCGGCGTCAGCTACGAGATCGCGGTGCCCATAGCGGTGCTCGAGCGGATGCCGGCAGACGGCGCGACGGTCGAGCTCCGCACGGTGCTCGTGGTGCGGGAGGACGCCTGGTCTCTGTACGGTTTCGACACCGAGTACGACAAGGCCGTGTTTCAGCGCCTGCTCAGCGCCACCGGTGTCGGTCCCAAGCTCGCGCTCGCGCTCGTGTCAACGCTCGGCGGAGCCCGGGTCGTTCGATCGCTCAAGGAAGGCGATCTTGGCACGCTCTGCACCGTGCCCGGGGTCGGCAAGAAGACGGCGGAACGCATGGTGGTCGAACTCAAGGACAAGGTTGGGGCGCTGGGGATCCCGGGTACCGCCCAGCCGGGCCCCGGTCCAGTTGCGGAACAAGCGGTCCAGGCGCTCACCAATCTCGGATTCGCTTCCGCAGATGCTGACCGCGCGGTCCGCGCCGCCGTCGCGGGCAACGGCACGGGTAACGTGGCCGAGTTGATTCGAACGGCATTGCAGATTCTGACGAAAGCCCGATGAACCGCCCGGAGATCACCACGCCGGATGCCATTCCGGAGGAAGCCTCGACCGAGGCGTCGCTCCGGCCGTCGCGGCTGGACGAGTTCATCGGCCAGGAGCAGGTCAAGGAAAGTCTCCAGATCGCGATTGACGCCGCGAAACAGCGCGGTGACCCGCTGGACCACGCGCTGTTCTTCGGCCCGCCGGGGCTCGGGAAGACCACGCTCGCGCTGCTCGTCGCCCGCGAGTTGGGTGTCGGGATCCGCACCACGAGCGGGCCGGTGCTGGAAAAGCCGGGCGACCTGGTCGGCATGCTCACCACGCTCCAGACGCGGGACGTGCTGTTCATTGACGAGATCCACCGCCTGCGGCCGGTGCTGGAAGAGTTCCTCTACCCGGCGATGGAGGACTACCGGGTGGACGTACGAATCGCCGAAGGCCCCAACGCCCAGACGATCCCGGTCAACCTCCAGCCGTTCACGCTGGTCGGCGCCTCCACGCGCTACGGCATGCTCACGCCGCCCATGCGGGCGCGGTTCGGGCTGGTCGAGCGGCTGGGGTACTACCCGACGGACGATCTCCAGAAAATCGTGACCCGCTCGGCCGGAATCCTCGGGATCTCGATGGACCCTGAGGGCGCGGCGGAGATCGCCAAGCGGAGCCGCGGCACGCCGCGGGTGGTGAACCGGCTGCTGAAACGGGTGCGGGACTTCGCGCAGGTACGGGCCGACGGCGTCATCACCCGCCAGGTGGCCGACGAAGCGCTCAAACGGCTGAACGTGGACCAGTACGGGCTGGACGACATGGACGCCCGGATCCTCAAGACCATCATCGAGAAGTTCGAGGGCGGGCCGGTAGGGCTCAACACGATCGCCGTGGCGGTCGGCGAGGACGCGGGCACACTGGAAGAGGTGTACGAACCTTTCCTTATACAGCAGGGCTTCCTGCAACGGACACCCCGGGGCCGGTCCGCCACGATGGCGGCCTACAAGCATTTCGGTTACTCGACGACGGGTGGTCCCCAAAAATCCATGTTCGAGGGTGAACGATGAGCAATCGCCGTGACTTCCTTGCCCTGTCCGGGACCACGCTCGGCGCGCTGTTTCTTTCCGCCAGCACCGAAGATGTCCGCGCCGCGCTGGTCCACGCGAGAAAGACCGCCAAGGCCTCGCCTCCGCCGCCGTGGGAGTTCCTCACGGCAGAACAGGCCGCGGACGCGGCGTGAGCGCGCTGAGAGGATTGGTGGACCTCGCGGCTGCCCGGGTGGGCGGCAAGGCGCTGGTCGCGAACGACGAGTTCTTCGCGCCGAAAAGCAACCTGCTCAAGGCCGGACCCGCGGTGTCTATCAAGGGGAAATTCACCGACCGCGGAAACTGGATGGACGGGTGGGAGAGCCGGCGGAAGCGTGGACCCGGTCACGACTGGTGCATCGTCCGGCTGGGAATCCCCGGCGTGATCCGCGCGCTGACCGTGGACACCAGCCACTTCACCGGGAACTACCCGGAGAGCTGCTCGGTCGACGGGGCGGTCATCCGCGGGAAACCGACACCCGCCCGCGTGGCCGCGGCCGGCGACTGGAAGGAGGTTCTTCCCCGATCGCCGCTCCAGGGGCACACGGCGAACGAGTTCACGGTCTCGCGGGGGGACACCCGGTTCACGCACGTTCGGCTCAACATATTCCCCGACGGCGGGGTCGCCCGCCTGCGCATCTGGGGCGAGGCCCGGCCGGACTGGAGTCGGCTCGTGGCGTCGAAGAAGCCCTTGGACCTGGTCGCCGCGGTCAACGGCGGGGCGCCGCTCGACAGCAGTGACGAGTTCTACGGCCGCCCGATCAACCTCATCATGCCGGACCGGCCGGCGAACATGGACGACGGCTGGGAGACCAGGCGGCGGCGGGGACCGGGCCACGACTGGACGATTCTCAAGCTGGGGCATGCCGGCGTGATCGAGCGCGTCGAGCTGGACACGACGCACTTCAAGGGCAACTACCCCGAGAGCGCGAGTATCGACGGGAGCGCGGTGCTGCCGGAAGCCGGGGAGTGGCGGGAAATCCTGCCGCGAACAAAGCTCTTCCCGAACAAGGCCCACAAGTTCAAGGCCCCCAGCGGCGGGACCCCGGTCCGGTACGTGCGGCTGAACATGTTTCCGGACGGTGGAATCGCCCGCCTTCGGCTATTCGGCCGGCCCGCGTGAGCCGTTCAGTCGCGGACTATCTCAACAGTCTGTCGGTCAAGGCCGCCGGGGCCGAGTTGGAGCGGTGCTGTGGAGCGAGCGCCTGGGTGGAGGGGATGGTCGCGGCGCGCCCGTTTGACAGCGATGTGGCAACCTACGAAACGGCCGACCAGATCTGGCGCAGTCTCGCCCCGCGCGACTGGTTGGAGGCGTTCCGGAGGCACCCGCGCATCGGCGAACGAGGCGAAGACGCCTGGGCCCGGCAGGAGCAGTCCGGGGCGGCCGACGCATCGGACGTCATCCAGCGCGAGCTTGCCGAGGGGAACCAGAAGTACGAGGAACGCTTCGGCCACGTGTTCCTGATCTCCGCTACGGGCCTCACCGTCAACGCCATGTTGTCCGAGCTTAAGCGGCGCCTGGCGAACGATCCCGAACGGGAGATCGAGACCGCGGCGCTCGAGCAGGCCAAGATCACCCGCCTCAGACTGGAGAAACTGGGAGCCCCATGACGCGGATCACGACGCATGTCCTCGATACGTCGGCCGGGCATCCGGCCGTGGGCGTCTCGGTGAAACTCGAGATGCAAGCCGGTACCGCGTGGAAGGAAGTCGCCACGGGCACCACGGACCCGGATGGCCGGGTCGAGAACCTGACCGATGGGAAAGAGAACCCCGGCGGGACGTACCGCCTCCGGTTCGCCGTCAGCGACTATTTCGCGGCCCGTAAGATCCCCGCGTTCTATCCGGTGGTGGAAGTGACGTTCACCGTGAACCAGGGCGAGCACTACCATGTGCCGCTGTTGCTGAGTCCCTTCGGCTACTCGACGTACCGCGGCGGCTGATTCCGGATGGACGCCCACCTTCTGCAATGGCTCAACCTCGGCGTGCGCTGGCTGCACGTCATCGCCGGCATCGCGTGGATCGGCGCGTCCTTCTATTTCAACTGGCTGAACAGCGCGATCGCGCCACCGGAACGGGCCGAGCCCGGTATCGCGGGCGAGGTCTGGTCGGTGCACGGCGGCGGGTTCTACCGCACGGTGAAGTACGGCGTGGCGCCCGCGCGCCTTCCCACGACGCTCCACTGGTTCATCTGGGAGGCGTACACCACCTGGCTCAGCGGCGTCACACTGCTGATCCTGGTCTACTACCTCCAGGCAAAGACATTCCTCGTCGGGCCCGCCGGCCTCTCTCCCGCGGCCGCGATCGCGATCAGCATTTCTACGCTCGTGGGCGCCAACGTGATCTATGACGCCCTGTGCCGCTCACCCCTGGCGAAGAATCCAGGGGCGTTCGCACTGGTCGGGCTGTCGCTGGTGGCGGCGCTGGCGTGGGGACTCACGCAGGTCCTGAGCCCCCGGGCGGCATACATCCACGTCGGCGCGGCGCTCGGCGGGATCATGGCGGTGAACGTGTCGCGGGTGATCATTCCGTCACAGCGCAGGATGGTCCGGGCCATGCGGGAAGGTCGCGAGCCCGACCCGGCGCTCGGCAAGCAGGCCGCGCTCCGTTCGCTCCACAACAACTACTTCACTCTGCCCGTCGTCTTCACGATGATCGGCGGCCACTACCCCGCGACGTACGGCCACTCGCTCAACTGGTTCATCCTGTTCGGGCTCGCTGTAATCGGGGCGGGAACACGGCACTACTTCAACCGGCGAAACCAGGGGCGGAACAACGTCTGGATCCTGCCGGCCGCGGCTATCGGGATGGTGGCGCTCGCGCTGGTGAGCCGCCCGAAGGCACTCCCTGCCCCGTCGGCGGCTGATGACGCGAGTTTCGCGGCGGTGCGCGTGGTCATCGCCCAGCGGTGCGCGCCGTGTCATTCATCGAAGCCCACCAACCCGGGGGTTCCCACCGCGCCCCAGGGCCTCGTGCTGGACACCCCCGAGGAGATCCAGGCCCAGGCTTCGCGCTTCGATGCGGTGGCCGTGTCGGCGCAAACCATGCCGCTCGGCAATGTGACGGAGATGACGGACGAAGAGCGGGCCCTACTTGGACGCTGGATTCGTGCCGGCGCGCAGCTCCGTTAGGGTGAGGCCGGTCCCGGCGAGGTCCTCCTCGCCGAATGCCCCGGAATTAATTCCCCGCAGAAAGAAGTTGTGGAGCGCGATGCCGGTGGCGGCGTCATCGGCCACGCCGCCTAAGGCCAAGGCCTGGTTCCGGTTCTTGACCATCGCGGCAAGGCGCCGCGAGGCGGATTCCAGCGATTCCCTGAAAAACGAAAACACGGCGGCGTAGCGTGTGACCAGCTGGGCCGGGTGAAGATCCCAGCCCTGGTAATACGCGTTCACCAATGAGTGGCGCACGTCATCGTAGTGCAGGCGCCAGCCCCGGTGCACCGCGTCGCGATCGCCTACCGGAAGGACATTCGTTCCGCCGTCGGACAGGGCGACACCGGTCGTGGCGAGCCCGATCTGCATCATCTGCCGCGCGGCATCACATGCCGGGTGCCGCATCCGCTGCTCCGCGGGCACAATGCCGAGCGACGCTGTGAAGTCGTAAACGCCGAGCGGCACTCCCACGCACCGGCCTTTCGCCGCCCGCACGATCGACGGCAACGGCGAGCGCCCATCCGGCCCCATGAGCGACTGGGGCGCCTCGACCATCAGCTCGACCTTCAGGGCGTTCCGCGCAAGCTTGTACCGTCGCTCGGCCTGCGCGAGCACGGTCGCGAGCCCACCCGCCTGTTTCGGCGTGACGACCTTGGGCAACGTCACGACGAAATTGGGTGGCAGGACGCCGCCGGTGCGCTCGAGGAGCGTCGAGAGGAAGAGACTCAGGGTTCGCCGGGAGCGGCGCCGGTGGAGCGGCGTGAATTGCTTGATCCGCAGCCCGATTCCCTGGGGCAGGATCCCGGCCGCCATGCTCATCGCCACTTCATTGGCGGCCGACCGCGCCGCCTGGTCTTCCTCGCCGTCCGGGCGGACCCCGTACCCGTCCTCGAAGTCCAGCCGAAGGTCTTCCACCGGCATCCGGGTGATTCGAGTTCGCACCCGCTGGTACAGGGCGGCGGAGTCCGGACCGGACCAGCCGACCACCGCGGCAAATGACGCTGCGTCCGGCGCATGGGAGTCGAGCGACCCAAGCGCCTCTTCGCCCAGGCGGCGGGCACTCTCCGCGCGAAACTGATCCGCGGGCAGGTAGTAGGTATGAATCGGGTTCATGTGATCCAGTCGCAGGCGCCGCGCAACTCGAAGTAGATCAGGCGAGACAGTACGATCTTCCGGTACTCCGCCGTTGAGCGAATGTCGTCGATAGGCGAAATGTCCCGCTCGAGGCCCTGGAAGAAACCATCCGGTGAACTGACCGGCACCTTGGACTCCAGCATGTGCTCGACCGCGTGGCACCGGCAAACGGTGGGCGCCACGCTGTTGGCGACGACCCGCCAGCCTAGGTCCGACCGTGTAATCGCCAGCCCGACCTTGGTGATCGCCTGCGCGCGCCGCGAGCCCACCTTCTGAAACACCTGCACGTCATAGGAACGCCGCGGAATGCGAATCGCCACGATCAACTGGTCGGGGCGGCGGCTCATTTTCTTGTATCCCTGGTAAAACCGGTCCAGGGGCACTTCTTCCCGGCCCGCCGTGGACTCAAGCACCACGACCGCACCGTAGGCCATGAGTGCGGGGACTCCATCGGCGGCGGGCGAAGCGTTCACGATGTTCCCCGCCCACGTCCCCCGGGTCTGGATCTGGATAGCGCCCACGACTCGCGCGGCGGCGACCAGCAGGGGGAACTCTCGTGCCGCCTGGGAATCGCCGACGATGTCCCAGTAGGTAGTCCGGCCGCCGAGTACCAGGTCGCGCTTGGTCCACGTGTGGGCCTTGAGTTCATTGACCCCAGACAGATCGAGATAGGTGCGCTCGTGCGCTTCCAGCCGCACCGGCCAATGCACCAGGAGGTCCGTCCCGCCGGACAGGGGCGTCGCGGCGTGATCCTTGGCGAGGATGCCGAGCGCTTCGCCGAGGGTGCCGGGGGACAGAACGCTCATGCGCGGCGATTCCGGGTAAGCGCCGCGGTGACGCTATCCACGATGCCGTCATAGCCGGTGCACCGGCACAGATTGCCCGCCATCAGTTCGCGCGTGTTGTGTGTCCGGAGCAACTCGGGGTGCTCCAGAATCCACGACGCCGCCATGACCACGCCGGGTGTACAAGCCCCGCACTGTGTCGCGCCGCCGGCCAGAAACGGTTCGAGCGTGTCGGGCTTTCTCGACTCGACTGTCTCGACGGACTGCCCGCGCACCTGGGCGGTAAGGACCAGGCAGGAATTCACCGGAAGCCCGTCCAGGTGCACTGTGCACGCGCCGCACTCCCCTTCACCGCACCCTTCCTTCGTACCGGTGAGCCCCACGCGATACCGCGGGGTACCCAGCAGGCGCTCGGCCGGCGGCACCGTCAGCCCCTGCGGCTCGCCGTTTAGCGTGAACGAGACCGAGACGGAGTCCATCAGGCGAGCGCCATCAGGCGCTCCGGCGTGAGCGGGATGACCCGCGGATCGTTGTTCATCGCGGCGGCAATGGCGTTGACTACCGCCGGGGCCGGGCCGTCGAGCGGAAGCTCGCCGAGCCCCTTGGCGCCCTGTGGTCCGCCGGAGAACGGATTCTCCAGGAACTCAACCCGGATCGGCGGCAGGTCGTCGCTGGTCGGGATCACGTAGTTGGTCAGCTGGTTGTTGATCATGCCGCCGTCCTTCCAGCGGCACTCTTCCATGAGCGCCCAGCCGATCCCCTGTGCCACGCCGCCCTGCACCTGCCCGCGCGCGAGCGTGTCATTCAGCACCTTGCCGATTTCCTGCACCGCCACGAAGTCGAGAACCCGCGGCGTGAATGTCCGAAGGTCAACTTCCACTTCGGCGACATACGCCCCCCAGGCAAACGCCGCGTACGCATCGCCACGGTACGTCTTGTCATCCCACGCCACCCCGGGCGGCGGTTCATACTCGGCTTCCGCGCCCAGCGCCTGTCCGGCATGCGTCCGGTGCCACTCGACAATGGCGTCCTTAAGCGCGGATCCGCGGCCGGTCCGTTCGGTGGTTCCAAGACGCTTCTGCAATGCTCCACACGCCCGCTCGATCAGCCGGCCGACGACCATCGAGGTCCGGGACGCCACGGTCGGGCCGCTGTTGGGCACCTTCGACGTGTCCGCCGGCGCGACCACGACATCTGCGGGGTCGAGACCCAGGCACTCGGCGGCGATCTGGATGAAGATCGTGAACGCTCCCTGCCCCATCTCGGTATTGGCCGTCTGGATTTCGACCCGCCCGTCGGGGAGCCCCGCTACCCGCACGCAGGATTTGAGATACACCTCGCCACTCCCGGTGAACCCCGCGCCATGGTGGAACACCGCGATGCCCATTCCCCTGCGGGTGTGGTCATTCGAGGCATTGAATGCAGTGTGTTCGCGCTCCTTCACCCGGTACCTGGACATCTCGAGCGCGCGATCGATCACCGCGCCGCGGTCGGTGCCGTCGCGAATCACCTGCCCGGTAGCCGTGCTCTGCCCGTCGCGAATGATGTTCCGCTGGCGGAGCTCCACGGGGTCCATCCCGATCGCCCGGGCGACGACGTCCATGTGGCGCTCGTTGGCGAAATGCGTCTGCGGCGCACCGAACCCGCGGAATGCGCCGAACGGAACCGCGTTGGTAAACATGACGCGGCCATCAATCCGCACGTTGTCGCACGCATACGGGCCGGCCGCGTGAATGATCCCGCGCGAGAGCACACCCGGGGAAAGCGTCACATACGCGCCGCCGTCCATGACCACGTCGATCTCCTGCGCGAGCAAGCGGCCGTCTTTCGTGATGCCCGTGCGATGGTGCACCAGGGACGGGTGCCGCTTGGTCGTCGCGGCCATGTCCTCGCTGCGATCGTAGATCATCTTGACCGGCTTCCCGGCCTTGAGCGCGAGCAGCGACGCATGGAGGGCCAGGTGCGACGGGTACTCCTCCTTGCCGCCGAACCCGCCGCCGGTCGGCGCGTGGATCACGCGGAGCCGGCTCTCGTCCCGCGCCAGCGTATGCTTCAGAGCGGCCAGGACGTAGTACGGACACTGGAGCGACCCGGTGACCGTCAGCACGTCTCCGTCGAGCCAGGCGATCATGCTCTGGTTCTCGAGGTACACGTGCTCCTGCGCCCCGGTCTCGTACGTGCCCTCTACCACGACCGGCGCGTCCTTGAGCGCTGTGGCTACGTCGCCCTTTTCGATCTTGAGACGCTTGAGGACGTTGTCCGCGCCGTACTGGATCTGATTGGTGACGGGGGTGACACGGAAGTCGAACACCGGCGTTTCCGGTTCGACGACGATCTCAACGGCCATCGCCGCCCGGCGCGCTTCGTCGCGTGACCGGTGCGCCACTAGCAGGATGGGTTCGTGCATATGCCGCACGTACCCGGCCGCGAGCACAGGCTGGTCTTCCTCGATCAGCTTGACGACGTTGGGCCCGGGAAGGTCCTTCGCGTCCACCACCACGACCTGTGACCAGTCCACGCCTTTCCCGAACCGGACCGCCGTGACGCGCCCGCGCGGTGCCGGACTCCGCACGGTCATGCCCCAGAGGAAGTCCTCCAGCGGCAGATCGTCAACGTACCGCTCCTGGCCGGTGAGCTTGGCGAGGCCTTCACGACGCTGCATGCCGCCGAATCTACATATTTCCCCTCACAATGCCCGGCTCTTCCCTGTCAACCACCGACTTCGACTACCTGCTCGATCCGGCGCTCATCGCCCAGCGGCCGCTCGACGACCGGGCGGCGAGCCGGCTGCTCGTCCTGCATCGCGACAGCGGCGCGATCGAGCACCGCACCTTTCGCGACTTCCCGGGGTTGCTCCGGTCCGGCGATCTCCTGATCCGCAACACCAGCCGGGTGATTCCCGCGCGGCTCTCCGGCACGAGAGACAACGGCAAGCCTGCCGAGATCCTGCTGGTGCATCCGGACGCTGACGGGAGCTGGGTGGCGATGGTGCGCCCCGGGGGAAAACTCAAGGCCGGCAAAACGATCACGTTCGGCGATAGCGGCAGCGTCGAGATCGGAGAAACACTCGGCGGGGGACTCCGCCGGGTGCGCTTCACGGGGGTCCGTCCCGACGAACTCATGCGCCGGCACGGAGTGACGCCGCTCCCGCCCTACATCGATCGTCCCGCCGAGCCGGGAGATGTCGAACGGTACCAGACCGTGTATGCGCGAGAAGACGGGAGCGTAGCCGCACCAACGGCGGGCCTGCATTTCGATGAGGCGACGCTGGCGGGCGTCCGGGCGAAGGGCGTCGGCATCGCCAACGTAGTGCTCCACGTCGGCCCGGGAACGTTCAAGCCCGTCGCGGTTTCCGATCCAACCAACCACCCCATGCACGCCGAGTGGTACTCCTTCCCGCCCGAGACCGGGGCCCAGGTACTCGAGACACAATCCAAAGGGGGGCGGGTCATCGCAGTGGGAACGACCACTGCGCGGGCGCTGGAAAGCGGATTGGGCACTGGGTGGACCGACCTGTTCATCCACCCGCCCTACAAGTTCAAGAGGGTAGACGCGCTGCTGACGAACTTTCACCTCCCCCGGTCAACCCTCCTGATGCTCGTCGCGGCGTTTGCCGGCCGCGACCCCGTGATGGCGGCCTACGCCGAAGCGGTCAGGGCCCGGTATCGGTTTTACAGCTATGGCGATGCGATGCTGGTGTTGTGAGATGGACAGGGCGGGCAAGGCGGGCCAGGCGGGCTGCACGCCGTGATCAACTGCCCGCCCAGCCCGTCCCGCCCGTCCTGCCCGCCAACTAGCTTCTCTCCGTGTTCGAATTCTCCATAGACGCCACGAGCGGGCCTGCCCGGGCCGGCCGGCTCACGCTCCCGCACGGGGTCGTGAACACGCCGGCCTTCATGCCGGTCGGGACCCAGGGAACGGTCCGGACGCTCTCGCCGTTCGACCTGGAAGCCGTCGGCGCTGAGATCATCCTGGGAAACACGTATCACCTGCACGTGCGTCCAGGAGAAGACGTCGTGGAGGCCCTGGGCGGCCTGCACACGTTCATGGGCTGGAAGCGGCCGCTGCTTACCGATTCGGGCGGGTTCCAGGTCTTTTCGCTCGAAGGGTTCCGCAAGGTGGACGAAGACGGCGTGGAGTTTCAGTCGCACGTAGACGGCACCCGCCGCCAGCTCACGCCGGAGCGCGCGACCGAAATACAGTGGACGCTGGGCTCCGACATCGCGATGGCCTTCGATCAACTGGTGCCCTCCACGGCCGACCGGGCGGTCATGGAGGAGGCGGTCGAGCGGACGGCGCGCTGGCTCACGCGCTGCCGGAACCGGCACGCACAGTTGTCGCGCGAGGACCCCGATCGCCAGACGCTGTGGCCCATCGTCCAGGGCGGCACGGACGCGGAACTCCGGCATCGCTCGCTGGGCCACGTCCTCGCCGCCGGCGACTGGACCGGCGTCGCCCTGGGCGGACTCGCCGTGGGCGAGCCGCGGGAGACGATGTACGCCACCATCGAGGCGCTGGAGCCGTCGCTGCCCCGAGCGGTCCCCCGTTATCTTATGGGCGTAGGATTTCCGGAAGACATACTGGAAGCGGTGGCGCGCGGCGTGGACCTTTTCGATTGCGTGGCCCCAACCCGGAACGGCCGGAACGGCACCGCCTTCACGCCGCAGGGGACGCTCAACGTCCGGAACGCGGCCCTCCGCAGGGACCCGCGCCCGATCGATGACACCTGCGACTGCGAGACCTGCCGGACCTACAGCCGCGGGTACGTACGGCACCTGTTTATCACCGAGGAACTCTTGGGCCTGAGACTGTTGTCACTGCACAACGTGGCGTTCCTGACCCGCCTCGCGCGGGATGCCCGCGCGCACATCCAGGCCGGCGATTTCGCCGGCTGGCAGCGCGAATGGACGGCACGCTACGCCAACCGGGGGAAAGAATGACGCTCGCGTCCCTGCTCCTGTTCGCTCCGCCGCCCGGTTCGGGCGGCGACAGCCGCATGATCATCTCATTCATGGTGCAGATGGGGCTGATCTTCGCCATCGTCTACTTCATGATGATCCGGCCCCGCATGAAGCAGGAGAAAAAACACCGCGAGAAGCTGGGGCTCCTCAAGAAGGGTGACGAGGTCGTCACGACCGGCGGCGTCATCGGCGAGGTGATCCACCTCAAGGACGACCGGATCACCATCAAGAGCGGCGAGTCCCGCCTGGTGATTCAGCGCGACCGGATCTCGGACATTCGCGCTCCCGCCACCACCGAAGGCGCCGCCGCGTCGTGAGCATCCTGCCGGTCCACCTGCTGGGGTCTGCCGTCCTCCGCGAGCGGGCGAAAGAGGTGGGGGCGGTGGATGCGGCCGTCCGCCATCTGGTGGACGATCTCCGTGAGACGATGCATGCGTACCGGGGTGTGGGGTTGGCGGCGAACCAGGTGGGCCTCACCCGGCGGGTAGCGGTGGTCGAAACCGAACCTGGAGACCTCCTGGCGCTCATCGACCCGAAGATCGTCGAGAGCACCGGTCAGATTGACGACGAGGAAGGCTGCCTGTCCATCCCCGACCTGTACGGCGACGTGCGGCGTGCCGCACGGGTCGTCGTCGAGACCACGGCGTTCGACGGCCAGCGGGTGCGCGTGGAGGCGCTCGACCTCAAGTCACGAGCCATCCAGCACGAGATCGACCACCTGGACGGCATCCTGTTCCTGGACCGCCTGAGCCTGCTCAAGCGCCAATTGATGCTCCGCAAGTGGAGGAAGTCGCGGAAAGGTGAGACCAGCGTGATCCGGGAGGTGCCCGAAACCGCAGACGAAGCGTGAGCCCAGGCCTCGTCTTCTTCGGCACGCCGGACTTCGCGGTCCCCTCCCTGCTGGCCCTGCTGGGCGAAGGCTTCGACGTCGCCGCCGTCGTGACCCGGCCAGACAAGCCCCAGGGCCGCTCCCGCTCGAATCTCATCGCACCGCCGGTGAAGACCGCCGCCCTCGAGGCAGGCCTCACCGTCTTTCAGCCCGACAAGCCATCCGATCCCGAGTTCATGCGCGCCTTCCGCGCCCTGGCGCCCAACATGGGCGTCGTCGTGGCGTACGGACATATCCTCAAGCCCGACCTGCTGGCGATCCCCTCGTTCGGGGTGATCAACGTCCACGCCTCCCTGCTTCCGAAGTACCGCGGAGCGGCACCGATCCAGCACGCGCTCATAGATGGCGCCGCCGAAACCGGCATCTCGATCATGCAACTGGACGTGGGCATGGACACCGGCCCGGTGCTGCATCAACTCGCCGTGCCGATTCCACCCGAGGAAACGGGCGGCGAATTGACGGCTCGATTGGCCGAACTGGGCGCCGAAGCGCTCGTCGAGGCCATGCAGCTCCTTACCTCCGGTTCGCTGACGCCCAAGCCGCAGGACAATGCCCTCGCGACCTATGCGCCGAAGCTGACACGGGAGTTGGCGCGGATTCATTGGCCCGCGCCGGCCGAGCGGACCGCGCGCATGGTGCGCGCGCTCGACCCCAAGCCTGGCGCTTGGACCACGCTGGAGGGAGGGGACGTGAAACTCTTCGGAGCGCGTGTGGGAACGGGGAGCGGTGAGCCGGGAGTCGTAATCACCACGTCTCCGCTCACGGTCGGCGCCGGTGACGGCGTTGTGCAGATCGAAGAGGTTCAACCGTCGGGCAAGGACCGCATGCCAACCGAGCAGTGGGCGCGCGGGCGAGGGGTTGAGGTCGGCCAGCGGTTCGAATGACGCCGGTCCTGCCCCGCCTCCACGCCGTCACCGACAACGCTGTGGCAGTCCTTCCCAATCTCGCCGACATAGCCCGCCTGATCGCCCGGCCTGGAGTCGCGCTCCACGCCCGCGCCCCCGGGGCCGATGGAAGCCGGCATTTCGCGCTCGCTTCCAGCCTGATTGCCGCCGCGCACGATCGCGGCGCTCTCGCAATCGTGAACGACCGCGTGGATGTCGCCCGGGCCGCAGGGGCCGACGGCGTTCACCTGCCCGGGCAGGGCCTGCCGCCGGACGCCGCCCGCAAACTCGCCCCCCCCGGCTGGCTCATCGGCTGCTCCACGCACTCGCCCGACGACGCCCGCCGCGCTTTCGACCTGGGGGCCGACTACGTGTTCCTCGGCCCGATCTGGGAAACCGCGTCTCACGCCGGGCGTACCGGCCTGGGCCCGCGGGTGCTGCGAGGCCTGGGCCACCCGGTAATCGCCATCGGTGGCGTCACGCCACAGCGTGTCCGCGAATGTGTTGACGCCGGGGCATGGGGTGTCGCCGCCGTATCGGCCCTGTGGCTCGCGCGCGATCCCTCTGCGGCTGCCGCGGAGATGCTGATATGTTTAGGCGGTTAGACGGACAGACGGATAGGCGGATAGATGCTGCGAGTTCACGTCAACGGAGAATCCCGGGAATTCAACGCGCCCGCGTCGCTCCTCGACTTGTTGCGCTTTTTGGACCTCGATCCGAGGATGGTGGTGGTCGAACACAATCGCGAAATCGTCCGGCGTCCGGAGTTGGGGAACACCGCCGTGAGCGACGGAGACAAGATCGAGTTGGTCCACTTCGTGGGTGGCGGATGAGACCCTCACCCCTGTCCCCTCTCTCTGACGGGAGAGGGGGACTGCAATGACCACCGCGGCTGTTGCGTCGGTCGACTTGCCACTCGTGGTTGGGGGCCGGCAGTTCCGGTCGCGCCTCATGGTGGGCACCGGGAAGTACCGCGACAACGAGAGCATGGTACGCGCCATCGAGGCATCAGGCGCAGAAATCGTCACGGTCGCCGTGCGCCGCGTAGACCTGGACCGCAAGAAGACTGACGGTGTGCTGTACCACCTGGACCCTACGCACCATTTCCTCCTTGCCAACACCGCCGGGTGCTACTCCGCCGCGGAAGCGGTACGCTACGCCCGGCTCGCCCGCGAAGCCGGGTTCAACGACTTCCTCAAGCTGGAAGTGATCGGCGACCGGGAAACACTGTTGCCCGACGTGGCCGGGCTGCTGGAAGCCGCGGCCGTCCTGATCAAGGACGGATTCCAGGTCATGGCCTATACGAACGACGACCTGGTCACCGCCCTGCGCCTCGAGGACATGGGTTGCGTCGCGGTCATGCCGCTAGCCTCGCCCATCGGCAGCGGGCTCGGACTCGTAAACCCCTATGGCATTCGCACGATCAAGCGGCGGCTGTCGGTGCCGGTGATCGTGGACGCCGGTGTCGGCACCGCATCCGACGCGTGCGTGACCATGGAACAAGGCGTTGACGGCATCCTGATGAACACCGCCATTGCCGAGGCCACCGACCCGGCGGCCATGGCGGCCGCGATGCGGCACGCCGTGGAAGCCGGGCGCCTTGCGTTCCTCGCGGGCCGTATGCCCCGCCGTGAGGTCGCCGCGCCGTCATCCCCCACGACCGGGCTCCTCGGCTGAACCCCGCAACGGCCCGCCCATGAAATTCCGCCGGCATGTCCCCACGTCGGGACAGGCAACCAAGCGAACCAGCTGGAAGCAGTGGCTTGGCAAGGTCAGGGGTTGGGGTCGCTATCGCGTGCACGCGGGGCTGTTCGCGGGGGCGGCGGTCATCGGGTACCTCGCCGCGGCGGTCTTCCTGTTCCCTGCGCCGATCTTCGTCGCGAACGCCACCGTGCCGCGGGTGATTGGCCTGTCATCGGATTCGGCCCGCGATGCCCTGACACAGGCCTCGCTCAAGTCAAGAGACGTGGAACGCATGCCGCACCCCAGGGCACCGGCGGGCCAGGTGATCTGGCAGGACCCGCCGCCCGGTGTGGTGGTGACGACCGGCACCGTTGTCGAACTCGCGCAATCGGACGGGCCCCAGCGAGTCCCGGTGCCTGACGTTTCCGGATACGATGGAAACCTCGCGCGCCTGCTGATCGAGGCCGCGGGCCTGACCGCCTCGGTTGAGTCCACCCAGACGGCGGCGCCCCGGGGTGTGACGGTGAATACCCGTCCGCCTGCCGGCAGCGCGGCCAGCCCGGGCGGGCGCATCACGCTGGTCGTGAGCCGCGGGGCGCCCACGATTTCCGTGCCCGCGCTCGAGGGTCTTACATTGGTGGACGCACGAACCAGACTGGAACAGGCGGGACTGATCATGGGGACCTCCTTCGCACGCACCAGCCCGACCGGCGAACCCGGGACGGTCATCGAGCAAACCCCGAGGAGCTCCACGCTGGCCGCTCCCGGGACGATCGTGGACGTCGTGCTCGCACGCCGCGCGGCGCCCACGCCATGAAGAACCCCGTGCTCGCCCCCAGCGTGCTGTCGGCCGACCTCGGCAAACTTGCCGAACAGGTGAAAGCCGCCGAAACCGGTGGCGCCGATTGGCTGCACGTGGACATCATGGACGGCCAGTTCGTACCGCCGATCACGTTCGGCGCGAACATGGTGGCCGCCCTGCGGAAGATCTCCACGCTCCCACTCGACGTGCACCTCATGGTCAAGGATCCCGAACGGTTCGTCGCGGCCTACGCCGACGCAGGCGCCAGCGTCTTCACGTTCCACCCCGAAGCCACGGTGCACTCCCAGCGACTGCTCGCCTCCATTCGCGCCAGGGGGATGAAGGCCGGCTTCGCCCTGAATCCCGGTTCCCCGCTCACGCTCGCGGAAGAGCTGCTGGACGACATCGACCTCCTGCTCATCATGAGCGTGAATCCGGGCTTCGGCGGCCAGGATTACATCGCGTCCGCCACCGAGAAGCTCAAGCGCGCGCGCGCCCTCCTGACTGCGAGGAAATCCGCCGCGGTGCTGGAGGTGGACGGCGGCATTTCCGGAAAGACCATCACCACCGCCTGGCAGGCCGGCGCCGAGGCGTTCGCCATCGGGTCGGCGGTGTTCGGCGCGAAGGATATTTCCGGCGAGGTGAAAGAGCTCCGCCGTCGCTGTTCCGACAAGGTGTGAGCGGTGGGGATCCGGACCCAATGGCTTTTGGTCGCTGGGTTCGGCGTTACACTGGCGCTGGTCGTGGCATTCGGATTGGCCCAGCCCGCGAGCGACTCCACGCTCGGCCAGCCGGCCCCGGAGTTCACGGCATACCGGGTGGAGAAACACGACACCGTGTCCCTCTCCACGTACCGGGACCAGGTCATCCTGCTCAACATCTGGGCGACGTGGTGCCCGCCGTGCGAGGCCGAGATGCCGGCCATCCAGAAGCTCCATGAGGAATTGGGACCCGAAGGCCTGCGGGTACTGGCCGTCAGCGTAGACGAGGAAGCCAGCTCCGACTCGGTGATGACCTGGGCCAGGTCGCACCACCTCACGTTCGACATTCTGCACGACGCGAGCCGCGAAATCGAGAACATCTACCGCACCATCGGCGTCCCGGAAAGTTTCGTGATCGACCGCCAGGGACGCGTGGTGAAGCGCGTGACGGGGTTCGTCCTCGAATGGGATGCGCCAGCGCAGAAGGCGCTGTTCCGAAGGCTGCTCGCCGACACCACGCGCGCGCCCGCGCGAAGCTGAATGCCATTCCTCGAGCGGGTCCGCGAGTCGGTCACCGCCAACTGGCACATCAAGGTGACCTCGCTGGTGCTGGCCACGGTGCTGTGGGCGGTGGTGGCGGCCGACGAGCCGTCCACCCAGATCATGTCGGTCTCGCTGGCCCTCCAGCTCCCCGAGGGCCGCACGCTCAGCCAGCGCCCCGGACCGATCGACGTGGTGTTCGCGGGCTCCGCGCGTGAACTGCTCAAGCTCTACGCGACGCCCGCGGTCATCCAGAAGACCGTACCGGACACCGTGGTGGACTCGACCTACACGCTCCAGCTCTCGACCAATGACGTCCAGATCCCCAAGCACGTGGATGCGCGGACCCAGGCAGTGGATCCGCGCGTCGTCGTCGTGCGGCTGGAGAACATTTCCCGCCGGACACTGCCGGTGGTGCCGCGCGTGACCGTGCGGCCCGACTCCGGGTTTGCCGTCTTCGGCGGCATCGCGGTCGCGCCGGGAAGCGTGCTGGTGGTCGGCCCTGGGCCACGGCTCGCGCGCATGCAGAACCTGTCCACCGTTCCCCTCGAACTGACCGAAGTCATCGGGCCGGTGCGCCGCACCGTGGATATCGACACGGCCGGTTTCGGGCCGGTGCGGGTACTCCGGCGGGACGTGGAGATCTCGGCCGACGTCGGCGCGGTGTCCGAGCGCGTGCTGATGGGCGTGCCGGTCGTCGTCCGCGGCGAGCGGGGCGTCCTGTGGTCCAGTGATCCGCCGGCGGTCATCGTCACGGTGCGCGGGCCCACGACCCGGCTCCTCCGGCTCACGCGGGACAGCATCGACGTCGGCGCCCTGCCCGTAGGGCCCGGCCGCCCCGAGACCGTCCAGCTCCAGGTCGCAACCCCCGCCGGCATCGACGCCGTCGCCACGCCCGATACCGCGGTGGTCCAGCGGAGGATTCGTGGCTGACGTCGTGCTGGGAATCGAAACGTCGTGCGACGAAACGTCCGCCGCGGTCCTCGTCCGGGACCGTTCACGAAACCGGCCGGAGCTGGCGGGCCTCGTGATCCTGTCGCAGGACGTGCACCAGGTCTTCGGCGGCGTCGTGCCGGAACTCGCGAGCCGCGCGCACCTCCGCGCCATCGGACCGGTAGTAGACCGCGCCCTGGCCGAAGCGGGCCTCCCGCTCGAGGCGGTGGACGCCATTGCCGTGACGGCGGGACCGGGCCTCCTGGGCGCCCTGCTGGTCGGTGTCTGCTACGGCAAGGCCCTCGCCGCGGCGGGCGGCAAGAACCTGATCGGCGTGCACCACATTGAGGGACACCTGTTCGCCGCGGCGCTGGAAGATTCCGACCTGGCACCGCCGTTCGTCGGCCTCATCGTGTCCGGCGGCCACACGCTCCTGCTCGACGTGCCGGAGTGGGGACGCTATCGCCTGCTGGGAGAAACGCTGGACGACGCGGCCGGTGAGGCGTTCGACAAGGTGGGATCCATGCTGGGCCTAGGATTCCCCGGCGGCCCCGCCATCGAGCGCCTGGCGGCACAGGGCCGGGACCGGTTCAAGTTTCCCCGCCCCATGATCAACGAAGGACTCGATTTCTCGTTCTCCGGCCTCAAGACAGCCGTGCTCTACGCCGTGCGGGATTCGAAAGACCTCGAGGCCGACAAGGCGGACCTGGCGCACTCCTTCCAGGCGGCCGCGTTCGACGTGCTCATGGCGAAGGCCGTGGCGGCGCTCGATCACACCGGCTACAACACGGTCGTGCTGGGCGGCGGCGTCGCGTGCAGCCGCACCCTCGCCCGCCTCATGAGCGAGCGCTTGAAGCCGCACGCGCGCGTCGCGGTGGCGAGCCCGCGGCTCAACGCCGACAATGCCGCGATGATCGCGCGGGCCGGCTGGTTCCATGTGGAGCGCGGGGAGACCAGCGATCATTATCTTGACGCCCACCCGAACATGCCCCTGCCCGGCCTCGAGCCGGCCACCCGGAGCCCCGCCCCCAGGGCAACCTGATGACTATCTACCCGCTCGTCATCCACCTCGGCCCGTTCGCCGTCACCGGGTATGGCCTCATGATGATGGTCGCGTTTCTCGTGGGCGGCTGGGGCATGCAGCGGGAGCTCGTGCGGCGGCGCTTGAACGAGGAGTACGCGGCCGACATCGTCGTGGCCGCGGTCATCGGCGGTATCGTGGGCGCCAAGCTCTGGTACGTCGCGCTGACCCAGGACCCAAGCGCCCTGCTGTCGCGCGGCGGACTTGTCTGGTACGGCGGGTTCGTGGGCGGCGTGATCGCCGTACTGATCAACGGATGGCGAAAGCGGATGCCGCCCAGTCTCACCATGGAACTCACCGCCCCGGCCTGCGCGGTGGGGTACGCGCTGGGGCGAGTCGGGTGTTTCCTGGTGCAGGATGACTACGGGCGCCCGACATCACTGCCCTGGGGCATGAGGTTCCCGCAAGGACTTCCGCCCACCACGGCCGGCGAGCTCCGGAAGTTCGGCGTCGCCGTACCGGAGAGTACGCCGCCCTGGGAAGTCCTGCCAGTGCATCCCACGCAACTGTACGAAACGGCCATCATGCTCGTGGCATTCTGGGCGCTCTGGCGCCTGCGGACGCACAAGCATGCGCAGGGCTGGCTGTTCGGCGTGTACCTCGTGTGGGCGGGAGCCGAGCGGTTCCTGGTCGAGTTCTTCCGGGCCAAGGACGACCGGTTCCTCGGGCCGTTCACCATTGCCCAGGCCATGAGTGTCGTGGTCGTGAGCGCGGGGGTCATGGTCATGGCGAAGCTGTGGCGGGCGCGCGAAGGCATGCTCGTCAACGCCTGAAGGGCGCTACTTCACCACCAGGCGCAACGTGTCCCACCGGTGAGCGAGTCTCGCCACCAGCATCAGGTTCCCGGGCTTGTCGAGCCAGACCACGGTCGGTCCGGGCCCGCCCCAATCCAGCAGCTCTCCGCTCATTCCCGTGCCGCCCATGATCGTGTTTGCCGGGAGCCGCGCGATCTCGACCCCGGCGCTGTCCCGCGCAACCACGCTCACGCGGAGCGTGTCACCCGTATTCGCGGTCCCGGGCTTTCCAACCCAACCGAGGAAGGCGATAGGCGGGTAGACCCGCGCCGAGTCTTCCAACGTGCGGCCGCGTCCGCGAGCCGTGAGGAGGAGGAGCGCGGCGCGCCGCGCTCGAAGCATGCCCCGTGCATCTATCGTTGCCGCTTCTGCGGGTTCGACTGACCAGGCGAATGCCGCGGGGTTGAAGCGATTGGAATCGCAGACGTCGCCATGGCACTCGCTCGAATCCACGGTGAACGCCAGAGAATCGCCCGCGGCAAGGATGGCGTTGCCGCCTTCCTCCGGCTCGATGCGGAAAGAGTGAGTCACGGCACCGCCCGAGTCCCGAATGGCCCCAGACCGTGAATCGGCGCGGCAGCCAAGAGCAACGAGGCAACCGGCCACGAGCGACGCATAGGGGATATCCACGACTCCGAAACTACTCCATTCTCCCGGCCGCGGCGTTCCGGACCGGAACGCCAAACCCGGTTAGATTCTGGCCCGTGCGAATAGTCCCGGTCCTTGCCCTCGCCCTCGTTGCGTCTGGCGCCGCCGCCCAGCAGGCGCCGCGTCCGGCCCAGCCCCGACCCGCGGCGAGAAAGCCCGCGGCCGCCCCCGCCAAGGTCCTGTCTCCTCTCGACCAGCGTATTCAGGCAGTCGAGAACAATCTTCTGCCCTCCATTCGAATCAAGGGCCGTCCGCTTCGCGACATGACGATGACCGCCCGCATGAAGAAGTACGCCGTCACCGGCATCAGCGTCGCGGTGATCAACGACTACGCGATCGAGTGGATCAAGGCCTACGGGACCGCGGACACCACCACGCCCCTCCCCGCCGGCCGCGTCGCCGAACCGGTGATGGCCGCGGTGGCCATGGCGATGGTGCAGAGCAAAAAGGTCGAACTGGACAAGGACGTGAACCGGTCGCTCAGGAAATGGAAGATCCCCAGGAGCGATTTCACGAAGACAAAGGCCGTGTCGCTCGGCGCCCTGCTGTCGCACATGAGCGGCGTGTCGCGACTGCCGGACGGCGCGACGCTGGACCAGGTCCTGGCCGGCGTCACCGTGGAACAGATCCCCACGCTGGAGTACCGCTGGTGGGGAGCCGACTATGCCATCGTCGAACAGCTCCTGGCCGACGTCGCGAAGAAACCATTCGCCGATGTCGCGCAGGAAACCGTTATGGGGCCGCTCGGCATGTCACGTACGTCGTTCCGGCCACCGCTCGCCGTCCAGGGATTGTGGACCACCCCCGGGGATCTTGCCCGTTTCGCGCTGGAGATCCAGTTCGCGATCTCCGGCCGCCCGGCCAGGGTGCTCAAGGGGCCCGCGGCACTCGGCATGATCACGCCGGCGGCCTACAGCCCGGCCGGGTTCGGCCTGGTTCCGGCCGGACGGGATTCAAATTTGCGTTTTGACCATCGCGGGCTGGCGGACGGCGCCGAGACCGAGATGGTCGCGTTCGCCCGCCGGGGACAGGGCGCCGTGGTGATGGTGACGGGCGGCGGCGCGGGCGGCAGCCGGCTCGTCGTCGAGATCCTGAATGCAATCGGCAGAACGTATGGGTGGCCCGACTACGTCCCGGCAGACAAGGTGGTGGCGAAGATCGACCCGCGCGTGTTCGACCGGTACGCCGGCACCTATAGATCGGGCAACGAAACCGCGGTTGTCGCGCGGCGCGGCCCAAAGCTCTTCCTGGGCACGGGCAAGGACGCGACGGAACTGCTCCCCGAATCCGTGAGTGATTTCTTTACGGCCGAGGGTGATGCCATCTACAGCTTCGTGTTTGATGAAAACGCGAAGGTCAGCGCGATGACGGTCAAGCGGCGGGACGGCGATACGAGGTGGGACCGGAAGAACTAGGCGCGTTTTGCCGTACGAGGCTCCAGCCAAAAGACCCACACCAGCGCCCCAACCACCGCCACCGCGAGCAGCGACTGGATCGCGACCGTCTCGGTCGTCGGGAAGATCCCCAGCGCCGGGACGCTTGGCACCCACCGGAGTTGCGTCGCCGGCACGACGCCGGCCTCCTGCAAGTCGGCCACACCCTGTCCGGCGAAACTGAATGCCATCAGGTACAGGAAGATGCTGGTGACGGCGAAGAACGGCTTGAGCGGCAGGCGCACGCCCCAGCGCTGGATGGCGTAGAACACGACGGAAAGGACGCCGAACCCGGCGACGATTCCACCGGTGATCGCGGCGGAGCTTCCGGGGCCCTTGCCGGACGCGAAGAGCGCCGCGTAGAACAGCACGGTCTCAAACCCCTCGCGATACACCGCGAGGAACGCGACGCCCGCGAGCGCGAACCCGCCACCCGACGTGATCGCCGCCTTCACCTTTCCGCCGACGAACGCCTGCCACTTCTTGACTTCGATCTTGGAAATCAGCCAGTAGGAAACGGAGAAGAGGACCGCGGCCGCGATCACCATCACGGCGCCTTCGAGCGCCTCACGATGCGCGGTGGATTCGCGAACCAGGCCCGCCAGCACGGCGGCGGTCGCCAGGCTCGCGACCAGCGCGACCAGCACGCCCCAGACCATGTCGCGTTTACGCTCGGGGGCGCCCGCCTTCACGGCGACCGCCATCAGCGCGCCGACGATCAGGATCGCCTCGAGCCCCTCGCGCAACATGATGATGAACGACTGGCTGAAGAGCATGCCGCTGCTCGTCTGCGCGGAGAGGACGGCCCGGCCCGTTTCGAGCGATTTGAGAACGGCCGCGCGGGCGCCATCGATGTCCGCCGGCGTCCCCACGGCGAGCGTCGAGCGGAGATCGCGGAATGCCTGTTCGACGGTCGCGGCCGCCTGGGCATTCCGCGCGCGGAGCGGCGTTTCCAGCCGTTCGAAAACGAGATACGCATCCAGCGCCACGCTCTGCGCACGCGCACGGTCGCCGGACCCGGCCAGCGTCACGGCCTCGGCGACGCCGGCGGTTGCCTTGCTCAGTGTTCGCGTCAGCTCAACCGCCGGGTCGCCGCCCCACACCTCGGCGGCCGCGGCGGTTCGCGCGTATGCCAGCGCGGCCACGCGATCTGAATCGGCCGGCAACGACCCGAGCCGGGCCGCGAGAAGAGCAGTCAGCGAATCGTCCGATACGCCCGCGGTTTCGCCCAGGTCGCCGATCGTGATCGCGCAGTCGGGGCAGCGTTCCTTGAGGATCGCACCACCGCGGGCGCGCTCGGCATCCGTGTGCCGGAGTGACGTGACGTACAGCGCCGCGGCCCAGCGGTCTTCGAGCGGGAGGATGCTCTCCCAGTCCTTCATCTCGGTTCCGGAAACGCCCACGTTGATCTTCCGGACGAAGGCGAGCGGGCTGGCCGCGTGAAGGTCGGCGCGTAGCGCGAAGTTGGCGGGTTTGGGGTCGAGCTTGGCGGCCTTAGGGCCGTCACCAGCACCGGTGGTCCCGTGACATTCCTGGCAGTGGAGCTGGTAGACCTTGGCGCCGCGAACCAGTGAGGGCGCCGATGCCGGCAGGAGGTCCAGCGTGGCGCCGAGCGTCTTCTCGAGATCCCGCCGCAGGACGTCGAGCCGGGCGCGCAGTGCTTCCACCGGCCGGCGCTTGCCCGCATCAGCCATCATGCTGTCGAGCCCGGCAACGGTCATGTCTCGCGTCTTGGCGGAAAGCTCGCCCGCGCGGCGGCGCGCCTCGTTGAGGATCGCCCCGGCCTCATCCAGCTCGGCCGCACTGACGACCCGGCCGCCCTGGACCCCGAGCGCGTACTCCTCGAGCGCCACGGCGGACATGGCCGCAATCCGCCGAGCGGCAGCGATGTCGTCTTGCTGTGCCTTGAGGGGGTGGGGCGTGGAAAGGCCAACCGCCCAGACCAGCGTAATAAGAGGAAGGGTTCTCAAAAGGCCCGGTTAGTTGAGAATCGTTCTCAAAACGTTTTGGAGCCGTAACCTAGAATGGTCTTCACATATAGGCAACGGCCGACCGCTACTTCGTGAGAACGACGACTGCCCCGGCGTGATCGTCGGTGTGAGAGAGCGAAAGCAGGACCGCCTTGACCTTGAGAACCTTCGAAGCCCTAAGCGCGTGGCCCCGCAGCTTGAGGCTCGGCCGCCCGTACTTGTCACGCATGACCTCCATTTCGTGCCACCCAATGCCTCGCGCGCGCTCCGCCGTCTGGAATGCCTTGTACGCCGCTTCCTTGGCCGCGATGCGCGCGGCAACGTGCCGCGCGGGTACCGGTTGAGCCAGGCAATACGCCTGCTCGGCGGCGGTGAGCAGGCGATCCAGGGCCCGTTGCCCTTTTCGCTTCAGCATTTTCTGAATACGAGAAACCGCCACGAGGTCGATCCCGACCCCGACGACCGCGCCGGTTACAGCGGCCACGCGGCAACCATTGGTTTCAGGAACCCGGGCGCCGGCACATAGCCGCCCAGCACAAGGCCGAGCCACACGGCCAGGCCCAACGCGACTATGCCGCTGACCCACACCGGCCAGAGTGGTTTTCTCCACGCCGCGACGCGAGTTATCAGGGCGTCGAATTGCGCGAGTTCCCCTTCGACCCGGTCCTCCAGCTCAATCCAGCCGGCCTCGAGCCGGCGGGCCGCCGTGGCCAGGGCGCCGAGCCACGCGTCCATGTCCGTTCGCTCGAGGGAAGTCGCCTCGAGGGCGGCGTTGCCGCGGCGCTCCAGGTCGTCGAGTGCGCGGACGAGGCCGGCGCCCGCGGACCCGAGCCGCACGACCAGCGCCCGTTTCTCGCCGGCGCCCGGGAACATCACGTTCCGCCGCTCCGGTGGCATGGCAACCGCGTCCGCACCGCGCGTGAGCCGCAGGTCAACCGAGTTCCACACCGCGTCCGCGACGCCGGCCACGGCTTCCTCCCACGCCCCGAGCCAGCTGGCGCGCGCCAGCCCCGAAATAGCCGCCGCCCGTTCGCCGTTGGCGGCCAGGCGCCGGGCTTCTCCGGCGTGGTCGAACATCCGCGTCACCAGCTGGTGCCGGGCCGCGGAAAGGTCGAGGCCCCCGGGCGTTCGGCCGGTCCCGGTCACCAGTTTGCCGAAGGACGGACCCAGTTCGGGAATGCGGAGCGGGAGAAGCGTCTTGGAACTGCTCATTCGATGATCGTGCTCATGACCAGGTCCACATCGGCCAGGTCGTCGAACGCCGCGAATGCACCGGCTTCGAGCAGCTGCTGGCGGGTGTAGTGCCCGGTCCCCACGCCAATGGCGCGAGCGCCGATTGAATTGCCGCAGGTCACATCCGCCGGCGTGTCACCAATGATCACCACGTCGGTACCCGACGGGATCCGTCCCATCAGCGGTTCCGCCCGTTTCGCCGCGATCGGCGGAAGGTCCGAGCGCGCCGCGGCATCCGAACCGTAGGCACCAAGCCGGAAGCGCCCATGGTCGAGGCCCACGGCGGCCAGCTTGAGCTGCGCGCCGCCCACGACGTTCCCGGTGAGGAGTCCCACCACGACGTCTCCACGGCGCTCGAGCCCGGAAATGAGCTCCTCGATGCCGGGAAAAAGCTTCGCGTTCCGCCGGCCGGTCTCCAGTTCCTCCGCCAGTAGCGCAACGTATTGAACCAGGACCCGCTGGATGTGAGCCTCGCTTTCGGCGTCTGGATGTCCGGCCATCGTCATCAGCTCCCGGACGATCTGCGGGTCGGTCTTTCCATCGAGCCGGTACGTCTCGATCGGGCCCGACGTGCCCATCTCTTGCTGGAGCGCGTCGCGAATGGCCCGCCGGCCCGCGCCGTCGGTCCAGAGGATGGTGCCGTCGATGTCGAAGAGGACGAGCTTCTTCATGAAGCGGTTACGGGGTCTTCTGCTTTTCCCTGCACGCCTTACAGAGGTCGATCCCGCGATTGGTGCAGATGACGCAGATGAACGTGCCGCAGCCCTGGCAGGGATATCCCTCGGACGCGCGCTCCTCGTTCCCGCAGGAGCGGCAGATCATGGCGTCTTTTTCGCGGAGGGGGGCGGTCATGAATGAAATATGGGCGGGAAGGCGGGAAGGCGGTACGACCAGCCACCTAGCGCTCCACCATCACCTCGATCGCCCCCGGGACCACCTCGACGCTGAGCGGCGTCTCGCCGACCACGTCGCCGTCAGCCTGGACCGGCCGCACCGTGTCGCACGTCACCGTGATCTTCCGGCCGCGCGCACGCACGATCTTTCCCTTGCCGTTGCTCCGGCCCGACAGCAGTTCCCACAACGCCACCAGCCCCTCGAGCATGCCATCGGCGCGGATCGCCATCACGTCGAGGTACCCGTCGTCGAGCGTGATGCCCGGCCCCAGGCCGAAGTGCAGCGACGTCACCCGCCCGCAGTTGGCGATGGACACCAGGGCGGCATTCACGTCGAGCACCGTATCGTCAACGGTGATCCGGTGCATCGGCGACGTGATGCCACGCAGGCCGGCGAACGTGGCCGTTACGTAGGCCAACGACCCCAGGCGCATTTTTCGTTCGGTGGGGGCACCGATCATGATCTGCGCGTCGATGCCCGCGCCACAGGCCACCGCGAAGTACCGGGGACCGTCGGGGCGCTCGATTCTGCCAAGGTCAATTCGCTTGCGTACGCCGCGTGTCACTGTCAGGGCCGCGCGCGTGGGGTCATTCGGCAACCGAAGGTTCCCGGCCAGCAGGTTGCCGGTACCGCCGGGAATGAGCGCCAGCGGTATACCCGAGCCAATCATGCCGGACACCGCCTGGGTGGTGGTGCCATCGCCGGCATAGATCGCGATCACGTCTACGCCGGCGGCGACGCCCTGCGCGGCGAGGCGCCCGGCATCGTTGGGCCGGGTGGTGCCGGCGACATCCACGTCCCACCCCTCGCGCTCCAGCACGTTGCACACCGTGCGGACGACGTCCGGGTTTGTCCGCGCGGCAACCGGGTTCTCGATCAGGAGCACTCGCGCCACTAGAACTTCTTCTCCCAGAACAGATCCACGCCGGCCTGGCGGCCGGCGTTATTGGAAAGACCGTTAGTTTGGCACGTACCGGTCGGCTCGAGGCTGGCCGCAACGCGCCACTCCCGGGTCATCCGGAATTCGAGACTCGCCCCGCCGAGTGTCACGACCGACCCGGGACAGCCACGGAGAGACCCGTTCAGGAACAGCGTCGTTCCAAACACCATCAACTGCTTGCCCACCGCGATCTCGGAGCCGGAGAATCCGGCGGCAACGTCGCTGGTGCGGAACTGTATGTCCAGCGGGATACCGAGGTTCGACACCAGCGTGTTGCCGGCGCCGAACAGCACTCCGGAAAGCTGCGCGACGGCGAGGTCGGCCTGGCTCCTGGTGCCGGCCGTCGCGACGTCTTCCGGCCGGGGCGTGCCGAACAGCAGGAGCGAAATGATCTCGGTGTCCGACAGCTGCGGCTGGAAATCGCTCGACAGCACGAGCTTCGGCACGTATAGGGTTCCCGCGACGTTGACCGACACGGTCACGTTTGCTTCCGCCCGGCGCTTGACCACGTGCTGGGCCGAGATATTCAGCGCGGCGTTCAGGTCCGGCGTCCAGAAATACTGGACCTGCCCCCCGACCACCGTGAACTCGCGGCTCACGCCCGGCAACAGCTGCAGCCGGTACGTCCCCTTCGGCGTGGCGAGCGAACCGTCCAGCCGGTAGACGTTCGCTTCCTTCGCCACCTGCACACTGCCCTCGAGCTGGATGTTGGCTTCGTTCGAACGCAGCCAGACATCCGACCCCATGGCCAGGTCCACCTTGCCGATCGTCAGGCTGTCCCAGAACACGTTATGGAATGCCGGCCCGAGTCCCTGGCGGCGGATGAACGAGGTGTCCTGCACCACGTCGCGGAACAGCGTGTCCTGGAGGTTGACCACCTGCTTGGTAATAAGATCGGAGAAATACAGCACGCCCTTCGTCATCGTGCCGCGGCCGCTCAGCCGGGCGCCGATGACCGGCCCGACGAGATCGAGCTCGCCGGTCGCCACGGCGGACAGGAAGTTGCGGGCCTCGAGTGCGTGGAACTCGTTGGTGACGAAATGCAGGCTCACCACGGGGCGGCTGAACTCCTCCAGCCAGAGGAAGCCCGTCACCTGGAGCCGGCCGCGTTCCTTCCGCACCGCGAGCGACGTGCTCTCAAGGTTCAGCTGGTCAATGCGGATGGTATCGCCCACGAGCGCGAACCGCCCATTCATTGCCTCGTACCGCACGCCGACGCTGGGGAGCGACACCGCTCCATTGACGATTGCCACGGCGCCGGACAGCTCGGGCCGGGCCCACGAGCCCGCGATCCGGACATCCGCGTTGATCTGCCCGCTCGCCTCGCGCACCTGCCGCAACAGGGCGTCGGCGAACGCGAGGTCCACGCTGTCAGCCACCGCGTGGATCGCCAGCGCGCCATCCACCTGCCGCCGGGTGACGGTCTCAAGCGAAAGGTCGAGGGGCAGGTCGACATCCAGGTCGAGGACGTGTTCGCCCAGCCGCCGGAGCGAGCCCCTCCCTTGCAGGCGGTGGGCGGCGTAGTTCAGTGTGGTTTCCACGTGCGGCGCTCGAAACTCTCCCCAGACGCCGTTGACCAGCGAGAACGCCCCAGCCATGACGGGGTCGGCCGTGCTCCCATCCAGGTCGAACGTCCCGGACAGCTCGCCGGCGACATCGCGATACTCGCGGCCCATCACGGCGAGCAGGTCCTTGAGCGGCAACAGCTCGAGCGACCCGTGCAGCTTCCCGTCACGTCCACCGGCCATCGGGAGCGCGCCTTCGATCAGTAGCCGGGCGCCCCCATCCGTGCTGACGAGCGTCGTGTGCTGGAACGTCAGGCTGCCGTCGGTCCAGACCACCACGGCGCCGCTGTCGGCACGCCATTGGTGAACCGGCAGGCTCATGACCAGCGAATCGAGCGCAACCGCGAGCGCCAGGCTGTCGCGATGGGCCCGACCGGCGGCGGCCACCAGCACCGAGTCGCCCATGCGCGAGGAGAACCGCCATCCCAATGAGTCGCGCCGGCCTTCGAGTCCGACGCCCACGTTCGTCAGCAGGAATCCCGCAAACCCCGCTGAATCGGCGGTCCCGTCGAGCCGCACGGCGGCGCGCTCGGCGCGCTGCCACTCTCCTGTGGCCGCGGCGTTCGCGAGCGTCACCGTCCCCCACTTCACGTGGGGCACCGTCGCCTCTCCGGATATCCTGAACGCCGAACGACTGCCGGTCAGCGTGCCCCGCACGCTGGCCGCGCCGACCGGCCCACCTCGCAGCGTGTCGGGCTCCAGGGCCAGCAACCAGCGCGCGAACGGCTCGACGCCCGCCACCGCATCCAGTTCCACCGCGAAGACCAGGGAATCGGACCGAGACCCGCCGAGCCCGAGCCCACCGTAGGCGCTGACGTGCGCCGCGCGGGCCCAGAGTGCCAGGTTCTCGATTCGCAGGAGGGAATCGACGGTGGTGAGCGTTCCGCGAAGACTGTCGAGGCCCGACCCGGCGACCGAGGAGGAATCAAGGGCCAGCTGGATCCGGGCCTCAGGCGGATTCATGGTATCGGCGTCAATCAGCCCGGTGACGCGACCAAAAAGGCGCGAGGGCGGAAGCGACGGGTGGAGGCCGTCCAGCGACAGGGCGCGCAGCTCGAGGTCGAGCCCGTGAACGCCGGAGTGCGGCCCTACCAGCGTGAGCGCGCCGCCACCCACGATCTGCCCGGGCGGGCCCGTGAGGTCCGCGGTGAGGGTCAGCGAGTCGGCGTAACCCGACAGGCGGGTTTCTCCCGCGAACGCGCCGTTCGCCACGAAGCCCGGGTAGGACGTGCGGAACCCGGCCAAGTTGAGCGAATCCCACGCCAGGTTGGCCCACACCCCGATGGTGTCGCGCCGGGCATCAATCCGCACGACGCCCTTCGCCACCGAGACGGGAAGCGGCTGGTCGCGGTACCGGAGCGTCCCGGTGAACTCCGGCTCGAGCCACGGGCCGTTCATCGTACCAATGGCCGAGAGTATCCCGCGCAACGCGACGGCCGGGAGAAGGCGCCGCACGGTCGCCAGGTCAATGCGCGACTGTTCGACCTGCACCCCACGCCAGGTAAAGGCGTCCGGCCCGCCCACGCCAACCGTTCCGGTCGCGCGGATTCGCGTCTCCGGCCAGCCCGCCACCAGCGAGTCGCGGAACGCAAAATCGGCGCCCACCACGAGGCGTGCGCGGGGGCCATCGGCCTCGAGCGTGCCGGTCAGCCGCCCCGCCAGGGGCATCGAGTCGAGAATGGGGCGCACGTACTCGAGGTCGAAGTTGTCGAGCGTAATGTCTACGCCGCGGGCGCCCCAGGTGTCTTTCGGCCCAAGTACGAAACCCATTCGCCCGGCAAGACTTCCGCCCCCGCCCGTTCCGCGAACCGTGACGCGGTCCGACTGGAACTCGAACGTGCCGTCCTGGTTGGTGCGGAGGGTGAGCGCTCCGCTCGCGGTCAGCCCGGTGTGGATCTTCGGCGCGAGACCGCGCACGTCATCCAGCGAGGCGTCCTTCGTTTCCACCGCGAGATTGAACAGCACGGCGCGGGTGTGCCACGAGAAAACGCCCTGCACCTTGCTGCGGGAACCCGCCAGCACGAGCGCGTCCATGGCCACCCGCGCCGAGTCTCCGTCAATCTCGATCAGCCCGGCGCCGCCGCGAATGTCGAGCAAAGGATCCGACATCTTCACGCGCATGTCGGCCACTTCCATCCGGATCGCGCGCTCTGCCGCGAGCGGCGACGCGAGGCGCAGGTACCCGAGCCGCAGGTTCAGCCCGTCAAACCGGCGCACTCGCGGCTCGCCCCGGGCGGAGGAGTCCGCGAATGTCGTGACGGTGATCCTGCCACCATTAACGGCGACGTCCGAGAACGCGACCAGTGGGTTCCGTCCGCCCTGGCGGGGCTTCCCGAGGCGCAGGATGTCCTCGACATTGAGGCGCCCACCGGGCTGTTGTACCAGCGTGATGGTGGGCCGCGACAGCGTGAGCTGGCCGAGCACGATCCGCCCGCGCAGAAGGTCCCGCAGCCGATAGCGGATCGAAAGCTCAGGAACCCGCGCCAGCTCGACTCCGTCATTCCCCTCGATGGCGACATCGCGCGCCTCGAGACCGTGCCGGATCGATCCGTCCACCTGGCCGACGGTAAGCCGGCCATCAATCCGGGAGTTGGCGGCATTGAGCCCTGCGCGCACGATGATGTTCCGCCCCGCCGCGGTGCGCATGGCGGCGTCGGCGAAACCGGCCACCGCAGCGGCAAACGTCGCCAGGGTCAACAAGACCCAGCCCACCCATCGCGGCATCGGTCCCATCAGCCGGTCCGCCGGTCCGCCGGTCAAAACGCCTGTCCTACTGAGAAGTTCAGTTTGACGTGGCTCCAGAACCGGCGCAAAGGCTTGTCGAGTCCCGGGGGCGGGGGCTGATAAACCGCGAGGAGCGGGAGGAGCTGTCCGTCCCGGGACTCGTACAAGGGCCCGGCAGTTTGCTCGTACGGGCGGTATGCAACGTCCAGCCGCATCGGGCCGAGGGGCGTGCGGAGGCGAAGGCCCCCGCCCGGCGTGAACCGGAGCCGCCGCTCCGCAACGGCGCGATCCGGGTCGAATACCTGTCCCGCATCGAGAAACAGGGCGCCCGACAAGCGGCCAGAGAGAATCGGCAACGCAGCACGCACCTCGAGACTCCCGACCACCATGCGCGTACCCCCGGTCGGCGCGGCGCGCATGGTACTGTCCCGGGCTGGGAAATCCGGATTCTTCGCCTTGTCCGAGTCGCGAAACACGTTCCCCAGCGAGTCCCGGCCGAGGGTCATCACTCGCACGAGCGGCCCAAGCTCGTTCTGTCCGTACCCCCGGACGGAATTCGGTCCGCCGGCGTAGAGCCGCTCATCGGGCGGTACGAACTTCGCGGCCCGGGCGGTGAACCCCAGTTCGGGAGGTGCAATGCCGCCAATCCGCACGCGCCAGGCAAACACCCCCGTGCGACCAAAGCGGTGGTAGGCTGAGAGGTCCACGATGCCCTTGAGGAACTGGCTCAGCGAATCCGACCCGATGGTCGGCGACGCGAAGCGGCCCTGCATGGAGAGCACCGCCCCACGGCTCGCGTCGAGCGGCGAATTGGATCCGTCCCAGAGAAACGATGCCCCGAGGGTCGACACCCGCCTCGGGAGGCTGAATAGCGTATCCTCGGTGCGGCACAGGTTCTGGAGGGAACAGAAGATCGCCGGGTCCGCTATGGTGCGGCCGACGCTGAGCCCGTACGACAGCGTGACGTTGGACTGCCAGGCGACCTGCTGTGACACGGACAGCTCACCGCCTTGCGCGGTCCGAATGAACACGTTGAGCTCGGACCGCCGCTCGGCGAATACGGAAAGGGCGGCACTGCTGCGGTGACCGAATACCGCGGGTTGTCGGAGGACCGCGGTCATGTTGTAGTTGACCTTGAGGCGTTCCGGGTCCAGGTCGCCCTGGCGGGCGCAGGTCCCGTCCGTCCCGATCCTGGAGACGCGCCCGGTCAGGTCGAACGTTCGTCCGCCGCCGAAAATATTTCGGCCCGACCACCCGACCAGGCCGCGCAGGCAGTCGAGGGTGCCATACCCGGCCCCCACCCGGGCCTGGTAGAACTTGCCTTCCGCAACATCGATCCGGACGGTGATCGTCGAGTCCGCCGGCCCCGGCCGGCTCACGGTGTCGATGTCCACCCCCACGTGGCTGAATACGTCTGCCCGATACAGGTCGATCTGGCTTCGGGCCACGACGTCCCGCCGGTAGAGGTCCCCTGGCGCCAGGCCGGCCGCCCGCCGCACGACGCCGGGACTGACCAGTTCCGTTCCAGTTACGACGATCTTGCCCAGCTTCACGCGCGGGCCGGGTACGACCGAGTACCGCACGCTGGCGATCCGCTGACCACGGACTTCGTCGTAGTTGCGGTAGACCTCGGCGTACGGATAACCGCGATTCTGCAGGCGTGACCGGATCGTGTCGGCGGTTGCCCGGAACTTGAACCGGCTGAACGGGTCGCCCTTCACCAGGGGAAGGTCGGTCCTGAGGTCCTGGGGCCGCTGTACCCCGTCGACTCCCTCGACCGTGACACTCCCGATGCGAACGGGCTCCCCTTCGACAATGAGGACCCGGATCCACACATCCGCGCGCTTCCGGATGACCACTGTATCGATCTTCGTCTCGAAGAACCCGCTCTGCCGGTACAGCAGGGTGAGCCGAAGGACGTCACGCCGGAATTCGGTCTCGTCGAAATAGCGCTTCTGGCCGAACCCGGTCCAGCGAAGCAACGCGGTCCACTGCCACTGGGACGATCGCGACGTCGAAATGGAATTCCTGAGAATTTCGGCATCGATCGCACGGTTACCCTTGAAGGAGAGGCCGCGCACGACTCGTTCGATGGAAAGGGTGTCCTGGGCGGAAGCGGGAAGCGAGAGCGCGAAGAGGGCGACGAGGGCGACGACCAGAACGAGCGAAGGTGCGAACGTGCGAACGTGCGGTCGTCGTTCCCCCGTTCCGCCGTTCCCTCGTTCGCTCGTTGATTGACGTCGTTCCATTCCGCCTCTAGTTTGCGCAACCTTATCCGAATGTTAGTCCGAATCCCGCGAGCCATGCGCCGGAATACCCGCTGGTCCCTGCTGATCGCCGCCTCGGCGGCGTTCCTTTCTCTGTACCCCGCCCACGCGCAGTCGCCCCTCGCCCGGCGGCTCGACCGTGTGCTGGACCAGCCGCCCTATGACCGGGCGATCTGGGGAGTGGTGGTGATGGACTCCGCGGGGAAAGTGCTGTTCCAGCGAAATGCCGACCGGTACTTCGCGCCGGCATCCAACACCAAGCTCGTGGTGACCGCTACCGCCACCGCCCTCCTGTCACCCGACTACGTCGCCCACACCGACGTGTACGGCACGGGCGTGCTGGAAGACGGCGTCCTCCGCGGCGACCTCGTCATCTATGGACGGGGGGACCCGACATTCGACCAGCGGTGCTACGACGTGGATACGCTTGCGTTCGGCGCGTGTGACTTACGCTGGACGCGAGTCGAGGCAATCGCCGACAGCCTGGTGGCGCGGGGTCTCAGGCAGGTGGGCGGCGCGATCGTGGGTGACGGCAGCTACTTCGAGCCTCACGTGGTGCACGACGCCTGGGAAACGTACGACCTGAACTGGTGGTATGCCGCCCCGGTGTCCGGCCTCGGGTTCAACGACAACAGCGTGGACATCACGTGGCAGGCCGGTCCCGGCGTTGGCGCGCCTGCGGTGATCACGTTCGATCCCGACATCAACTATTTCCAGTTCGAGAACCGGACGAGCACCATCGGGGCCGGCCAGCCGCGGACCATCGACTTCTTCCGCGAGCCGGGAACGCTCCGGGTCTGGGCGGAAGGGACGGTTCCGCTCGACACGGCATCGCACCGGGAATACTTCGCCCTGCCCGACCCCAATCACTACTTCGCCACTGCCCTCCGCACCGTGCTGGCGCGGCGGGGCGTGGGCGTCTCGGGGCCGACCCTCTCAACCACCGACAGCACCCGCTACCGCGAAGCCCGCGGGGCGCCGGCGTTGGCGACCGTCACGTCGCGACCGTTGTCGGACATGGTGTTCCCGATTCTCAACTCGAGCCAGAACTGGTTCGCGGAAATGCTGCTCAAGACGCTGGGCCGGGAGAAGGCGGGCGAAGGCTCATGGGAGGCGGGTATCCGGGTCGAGCGGCAGTTCCTCATCGACTCGGTGAAGGTGGACTCCACCGCGTTTCACCTGCACGACGGCTCCGGGCTCACCACCCACAACCTCATCTCGCCCCGCGTCCTCGCCCAGATCCTCGCGTTCACCTGGCGGCACCCGAATCGCGCCGGGTTCATCCGCGCACTTCCGCGCGCAGGCGCGGCCGGCTCGCTCAAGGACCGGTTCCGCCTGACCCCGCTGCAAGGCCATGTGCTCGCCAAGACCGGTAGCATCCAGCACGTGAACTCGCTGTCGGGCTACGTCGAACGGTCAAAGGGCGGGCCGCTGGTGTTTTCGATCGTGCTGAACCACCACACGGCCCGGTACGCGGACGCGTTGAAGCAGATTGATTCGCTGGTCGTGGCAATGGCGCGGTGACTACTTGCTCTCGAACAGTGCCATGTTGCTGGAGTGTCCCGGGTCTACCTTCTTGCCGGGGTTGATCCAGTTCACCGCGTAGTTCACCGCCACGCAGGCGTCGGCGAACCCCGTCGCGATAAGCTTCAGCTTCCCCTCGAACGTGTTGACGTCGCCGGCCGCGTAGATGCCGGGAATGTTGGTGGCCATGGTGCTCGATACCTTGATCTCGCCCTTCTCGATATCCAGGCCCCATTCCTCGATGGCGCCGAGCGCGGTGTGAAACCCGAGCTGGGGAATGATCACGTCCACCGCCACCTGCTCCTCGGTCTTGGCCTTGGTATCCGCAATGGTGGCCGATTCCACCCGGCTCCCGCCGTGGATCGTCTTGATTTCGCAGAAGGTCTTGATCTGCATCCGGCCGGCCTTGACGTACCCCATGACTTGGTCAATCGTCGCCTGATGCGCGCGGAACCCGTCGCGGCGGTGCACCAGGGAAACCGATTTCGCGACGTCGATCAGGTTGACGCACCAGTCGAACGCCGAGTCGCCGCCGCCCACGATGATCACGCGCTGGCCCTTGAACTGCTGGGGGTTCAGCACGCGGTCGAACACCCCCTTGCCGTCCCACTGTTCAACCCCCACGACGGGCAACTTGCGCGGCGTGAAGGCCCCCAGCCCGGCCGTGATGATCAGCGCGCGCGACTTGTACTCGGCGCGTTCCGTGACGATCACGAACCCCTGCCGCCCTTCCTCCACAACCTCGCGCCGGAGCCCGGTGACGGTTTCTGCCAGATGCACCGGGGCTCCCCACTGCAGCCCTTGCTGCTTGAGCTGCTTGACGAGATCCTTCCCCAGGATTTTGGGGAAGCCGCCGACGTCGAAGATGTCTTTTTCAGGATACAGCGCGGTCACCTGCCCGCCCACCTGGTCGAGTGCATCTACCAGCCGTGCCGTAGCGCCACGCATGCCGGCGTAGAAGGCGGCGAAGAGGCCTGTGGGGCCCGCGCCGATAATCGTGAGATCTTTTACTTCGTTGTCGGGGTTCATGGGCAACAAAACTAACCTGGTCCTGGCCTCTGTCATGATGGCAACGCCGGCCGGCGCGCAAAGCCTGCCGGACGGCGTGTGGACCGGCATCACGCGGGTCCCGAATGGCCTGCCCGTGGGGGCCATCGTCACCGCGCGGACGACATCCGCCGGGAGAATCACCGCGATCACCACGGCGTCCTGCCCTGACGGGTGCCAGGTTGACGATCCCCGCCTCGTGAAAGACGTCCTCACGTTTTCCTGGACCGCGCCCGACGGCGCTGTTTTTGCGTGCCGCCTCCAGTCCCACCGGCCCGACCGGTACCGGGGCGGCTGCGCGGCTGGGAAGGACTCGATCGCCATGACCATGCATGGACCCGAGTTGGCCGACCAATGGGGACCGCTGGGAGTGGCCCGTGACCTCCTGAACGAGTCGGGCGTGCGCTGGGACCGGAGAGCGTGGAATAACATCCGGCTCTATGCCCCGCGCGGATCACGCGCCGCGAAGCGCTTCGATCAGTTCGAGCACGAAACACGGGAGGCGCTCGCTGATATCACGTTTGTCCTTCACCTTCCGGGGTGGGGGGCATACACCGAACCGCTGGACCTTTTTTTCGTGGATTCGCGGGAGGACATGCGGCGATTCGTGGGCTCCTCGCTCACCGGGTTCGCCGACCCGATATCCCGCACCGCCGTGATGGTGGTGGACACACTCGGCCGGGCTCCGTTGCGGCGCGAGCTGGCGCACGTCGCATCATGGCGTTCGTGGCGGCAGCCGGGGCTCCAGACAGAGTGGATGCAGGAAGGATTCGCGGTCTACTTCGACTGGCGGCCCTGCGTCGAGGACAACTTGAACTCGGTGGCCGGCTACCTCGACGAGCAAGGCCTGTTCAGCACCACCGAGGCCCTGGTCCAGCGGACCCGTGACTTTGACAGCCCGCTTCCGTCCATCCAGAGCGGCAGCCTCGCCCGGTATCTCCTCGAGCGCTACGGCCTCTCCGGGTTCCAGGAACTGTGGCACCGCGGCATGGACCAGCTCACGTACGTGACGGGCACCGACATTCCCCGACTGGAAGAACACTGGCGGGCGTGGATTCACGAGCGCGCGCGGCAACCCCGCATCGACTGGAAGCAGATGGGCGAGACGGCCTGCCGGTAGCGGAAGCCAAGGGCCCGCGCGCATTCCGCGCGTCCCCTCCCCCGCCTAAGGCGCTGGAGATCTACGGCCACCTCGTGGCCGCCGAGCACGTGTGGCTCAACCGGCTCCGTCAAACCAAGGCGCGGTACGCCGTGTGGCCCACGCTGGATGTCGCGGAGTGCGCCGAGGTGGGAAAAGAGAACGCCGCCGCGTTCAAGAAGTACGTGGACGATGCAGACGCGCCAACGCTGGCAACGGAGATTCCCTACGTCAATTCCGCGGGGCAGTCCTTCGTGTCGCGCGTGGATGACATCCTCACTCACGTGGCGCTGCACGGCGCGTACCACCGAGGCCAGATCGCCACGCTCGTGCGCCAGGGCGCCGGCAAGCCCGTGTCCACGGACTACATCGCCTTCGCGCGCGGCGTGCCAGCCGCAACGAAGACTCCGTAGGCATGCTGGCCGCAGTCGCCGTACAGTCGCCGCCGGAAATCTTCGCGCCGAGCGTCGTGTCCACCGCCCTCCCCGAGTTCGCCATCACGTTCACGCCCGATGGCCGGGAGGTGTACTTCAACCGCGCCTCGGCACGGCGCGACACGCTCACCATCATGGTGTCCCGCGCGGTGAACGGCGGGTGGACGATGGCGACCGTCGCGCCGTTCTCCGGCCGCTACCGCGACGTCGATCCGTTCGTCACCCCGGACGGTAACCGCCTGTTCTTCAGCTCGACCCGGCCACGCGCCGGAGACCGCGTCAACTCGCTCAATACGTGGTATGTCGAACGGCGCGGGAACGGATGGAGCGAGCCGATAGACCCGGGCGCGCCACTCAACACCGACTCGACGGAGGTCTTCGTATCAGTGGCGCGCGATGGGTCTGTCGCATTCCAGTCGAACCGCGGAGGCGCGATGCGCATATGGCTCGCACGTGCCACGGCGACCGGCTGGGCCGAGCCGCGGGTGGTTTTGTTCGGCGGGTTTGCGGCGGGCGGAAACCCCCTCATGGGCCCGGACGGGCAATTCATGGTCCTGGTCCGTGACGGGCCGGCCGATCGCTCGGACCTGTTCGTCAGCTGCGCGGCGGGCGAAGTATGGTCGGAACCGGTGGTGTTGCCGGGCGTCAATTCACGGTACGCGGAGTTCGCCCCGGCGCTGGACCCGACCGGCCACACTCTGTATTTCACGTCCGAGCGGCCGGGGATCCTGCCCGCCCAGCCGGATTCAATCAGGCCGCCGGGTGACATTTACCGGGTGCCGCTCCCTCAACTGCCCCAAGGCTGCAACTGAAATGACCGTCAACGAAACCTTCCGCACATTCGTCCTCGAGCAGCTGGGCCGGGTGGCGCACCAGATTCGTTCCCGCGCGATGTTCGGCGGTGTCGGCATCTATTCCGAGGAACTCTTCTTCGCCCTGATGGACGACGACTCGCTCTACTTCAAGGTGGACGACTCCACCCGCCCGGATTTCGAAGCGCGCGGCCTCAAGCCGTTCCAGCCCTTCGGTGAAGGCGGAGAAGTGATGCAGTACTACCAGGTCGCCCCGGAGACACTCGAAGACCTCGAAGAACTTCGCACCTGGGTGGACAAGGCAGTCGCGGTCGCCCGGACGAAACGGGCGCGACGCCCCAAGAGCGCCGCGCCTCCCCGGAAGCGACGGAAGTAGTTGCGGGCTTGAGGCCCGGCCCGCACCTTAGCCCCGTTGCGCTGAACCGACTCCGATCTCCTGGCAACTCCGAGGAGCCGCCCCGTGAAACTCGCCACCGCAGTTTTCGCCGCTGCCGTCGTCGTTCCGGCAACCGCCGAGGCTCAGGCGCCGGCCAACCGGCCCCGGGCCCGCGACGTGGGCGTCGTCGTCGGTCTGTTCCCGGCCGGCCCGCACAATGCCATTACCGACGTGCCGGGCGTGAAGGTCGGCCAGGTCACCGTGATCTCGGGCGACAGCATCCGGTCCGGCGTCACCGCCATAATCCCGCATGACGGCGACCTCTACGCTCAGCCGGTGCCCGCCTGGATCTTCGTGGGTAACGGCTACGGAAAGCTCCTGGGAGAAACGCAGGTTCGCGAGTTCGGCGAAATCGAAACGCCCGTGCTCCTGACCTGTACGCTCTGCGTGTGGACGGTGGGCAAGGCGCTGGTGGACTACATGCTCTCGCAGGAACCGAAAGGCAGCGCGCCGCACACCATCAACCCGATCGTTGGTGAAACGAACGACAGCCGGGTCAACGACATGTGGAAGGACCCCGTGAAGTTCGAGCACGTCCGGGCGGCGCTCCAGGGCGCAGCGGGGGGACCGGTCGCCGAGGGAAGCGTCGGTGCCGGCACCGGCACCAGCGCGTTCGGCTTCAAAGGGGGAATCGGGACCAGCTCCCGCAAACTGCCCGCGTCGCTTGGTGGATACACCGTCGGCGTGCTCGTCCAAACCAATTTCGGCGGCGACCTGACGATCAACGGGGCCCCGGTCGGCCGCGAGCTGGGGAACTTCCCGTTCCAGGCGCAGCTCCGACTCTCCAGCCGTGCCGACCTGGACGAGCGGCTCCGCGACGACGGCTCATGCATGGTGGTGGTCGCTACCGACGCGCCCCTGTCGGCCCGCTCCCTCGAGCGCATCGGCCTCCGGGCGATGATGGGGCTTTCCCGCACCGGCTCATACGCCGCCAACAGCTCCGGCGACTACGTGATCGCCTTTTCCACCGCGCCGTCCGTTCGCCGTGTGCGGACCGCGACCACCGCGCAACATATTGACGACCTGCCCAACACCTCGGGGTCGGCGCTGTTCGAAGCAACCATCGAGGCTACTCAGGAGGCGGTCTACAACTCCCTGTTCAAAGCCACCACCATGACCGGGCGGGGACGGACGATCGAGGCACTGCCTATCGACAAGACGGTGGAGATCCTCAAGAAGTACAACGCGCTTAACTGGGATCGCACCCTGCCAACCGGAGGCCCGGCCCCAAGGTGACCAGGCGCAGCCGCCTCGCGGCCGCAGTCGACACGTTCCGGCCGTCACTCACGCTCGAGTTGAAGCGTCTCGCCGCCGAGCGGGCAGCGCGGGGGCTTCCAGTGTGGGACTTCGGGCTGGGAGAGACGAAGGGCGACCTGGCCCCGTTCATCAGGGACGCCGGGTCTCGGGCCTTCCTCAACGGGGCGACGCAGTATGGCGACCCCGCGGGACTCGCCGACCTGCGAAAGGCGGTCCTGCGCTGGCTCGACCTCGGCCGCGATTACACCGCGGACGACGTCGTGATCACCACTGGTGCAAAGCAGGGGCTCTTCAGCATTTTCCTCGCACTCTGTGACGCCGGGGACACGGTTCTGTTCGATTCGGCGCCCTGGGTGAGCTATGAACCGATGGCTATCGCCGCCCACGTGACGCCGGTGGTCGTGCAGCCGGCCGCGGGAGCGGCCAACCACCTCAAGATTGACGCCGACGATCTACGGCGTGAGTTGCGGGCCTACCCGGCGGCGCGACTGTTCCTTATCAACAGCCCCGTGAACCCCACGGGCCAGGTCTATTCGGCCGGGGAGCTGGAAGCGCTGCTCCAGGTGTGTGTCGAGCACCGCGTGTACTTCGTGCTCGATCGGTTGTACTGGCGGCTGGTGTTCGACGGCGACGTATTCCCCGAGCCTAGGGTCGACGCGGAGACCAAGCCGTGGCTGATCCAGGTGGACGGATTGTCGAAGAACTTCCGGAGGACCGGAGGTATCCGGATCGGTTGGACGGTGGCGCCCGGCGACGTAGCCCGCGCGATGGTCAACCTGCAGAGCCACTACAACTCGGGACCGGCGATCCCGACCCAGCACGCCGCGCTCGCGGGCATTTCGGCGACGTATGACGTGGAGCTCCGCGACGACCTCGAGCGCAAACGCAACCTGCTGCACGAAGCCACCTGCCGAATCCCGCGTCTCACCGTATGGCCCACGCCCGGCGCGTTCTACTCCTTCTGGGACGTCCGTTCCTGTTTCGGCACCACGACACCCGACGGAGGAGCCATCCGCTCGTCTGTGGACCTGGCCACCTACCTGCTGGAATCATCGGGCGTCGTCACGGCGCCGGGAAGCGCCTTCCGCCAGGAAGGGTACCTGCGCATTTCGTTCGCGACGCCTGACGACCACATTCTGAACGGCTGCCGGGCGGTGGGAGAAGCACTGGCCACCCTTCGTTGAGCTCCGCGCCGGCGCCCGATGACGTGGCCTGGCGCCCCGACGAAACAACGCGGGCGCGGGCGCAGCTCACCCAGTTCATCGGATTCTGCCGCGTCGGCTCGTTCGACGAGCTGCATCGGCGCTCGGTCGAAGACGTGGCCTGGTTCACCGACCGCGTATTGCGTTTCCTCGAGATTTCCTTCGACCCCCCGTACACCCTGGTCATCGATGTGTCCCGCGGCATCGCCTGGGCGCGGTGGTGCATCGGCGGCGGGCTCAACATCACCAATTGCCTCGACCGGCACGCCAAGACCCGCGGCGAGCAGCCGGCCATTGTGTGGGAGGGCGAAGAGGGGACGACCCGCCGGCTGGGCTATGCCGAGCTGGCGGCCGAGGTCGGACGGTGCGCGGCAGGGCTGCGGGCGCTGGACCTCACGCGCGGTGACGCCGTGGGTATCCACCTGCCGATGATGCCGGAGACCGTGGTGGCACTGCTGGCCATTGGTCGGATCGGCGGGATCGCCGTACCGCTTTTCAGCGGGTACGGGCCGCAGGCGATCGAAACCCGGCTGACCGACGTTCAGGCCAAGGCGCTCATCACCTGCGACGGATTCCCACGTCGCGGAAAAAGTGTTGCCGCCCTCGACGCCGCTACCGCCGCGGTCGAAAGATGTCCCAGCATCAGGCACCTCATCGTTGTCCCCCGCGCAAACGTTCCCCTCTCCCGCAGGCGCCGCCCTGAGCGACAGCGAAGGGGAGGGGGCCAGGGGTGAGGCCGTGGGATGACCTGATGGCATCGGGAAAGGGCCGGGACGAGGTGGAAGCCACCGATGCCGAGGATCCGCTCCTGGTCCTTTACACGTCCGGGACCACCGGAAAGCCCAAAGGCGTTCTGCACACCCATTGCGGCTTTCCAGTCAAGGCGGCGCAGGACATGGCGCTCGGCACCGATGTCGGCGCGGACGATCGGATTCTCTGGGTCACCGATATCGGCTGGATGATGGGCCCCTGGCTCATTTATGGCGCGTTGGTCCTCGGTGCCACCATGGTGCTGTACGACGGCGCGCCTGACTATCCCGAGTCCGGACGCCTGTGGGCCGTAGCCGCCCGGCACCGGGTCTCGGTGCTGGGCATCTCGCCCACGCTGGTCCGGGCCCTCATGGCCGCGGACGCCGCGCCCACGTCGCTTGATGACCTCTCCGCGCTCCGCGTTCTCGCCTCGACCGGCGAGCCGTGGAATCCCGATCCCTGGTGGTGGTTGTTTGATCGCGTCGGCCGACGCCGGCTGCCAATCATCAACTACTCGGGCGGGACCGAGGTGTCCGGCGGGATCCTGATGGGGAACCCACTCCTCCCCATCAAGCCGTGCGGGTTCGCCGCTCCCTGCCCCGGCATCGCCGCCGACGTGCTCGACGAGGCCGGGCACCCGGTGCGCGGAGCGGTGGGTGAACTGGTGATCCGGCAGCCGTGGATCGGAATGGCGCGCGGGTTCTGGAACGCGCCCGAGCGATACCTCGAGACCTACTGGGCCCGGTGGCCTGGTATCTGGGTGCACGGCGATTGGGCCCGCATCGACAACGGTGGACACTGGTACATCGTCGGGCGCAGCGACGACACGCTCAAGGTGGCGGGGAAACGCATCGGACCCGCGGAGGTGGAATCCGTGCTCGTCGCGCACCCGGCCATCGCCGAGGCGGCCGTCGTCGGAGTCCCGGACGATGTACACGGGGGCGCGATGATCGCGTTTTGCGTCACGCGGCGCGACGCCACCCCCGGATCAGGCCTCGCCACCGAGCTGGCCGAGCGGGTCGCGCGGGAGCTGGGGAAACCGTTCAAGCCGCAACGGGTCCTGTTTGTGCCGGCGCTTCCCAAGACCCGCAACGCGAAGGTGATGCGCCGACTCATCCGGGCGGCATACCTGGACGAAGACCTCGGGGACACCTCGGCACTGGAGAACCCGCCCGCGCTCGACGCCTTCCGCAACGCCGGTGCCGTCAGACTTCCGCCGCGACGCCCCAAGGCCGCCGCGCATCCCAAAAAGCGGCGCACGTAGTTGCGCCAAGCCGCCCGCGAGCGGCACCTTATCTCCCCAATCCGATTCACCCCGGTCGTTTCAACGGAGAACATTCATGCCCCTGTCACGATTCCTCCCGGTCGCCGCACTCCTCGTCACATCCATGCTTTCGGCCCAGGTGCCGCAGCAGACCACGGACATGGTCAAGCGGATCTTCGCGTCGCGCGACTTCGCGCCTCAACGATTCGGGCCGGCGCGCTGGCTGGAAGAGGGGACGGCCTACACCACGGTCGAGAAGTCGGAGGCGAATCCTGACGCCTCAGACATTGTGCGGTACGCGACCGCGAGCGGCGAGCGCAGCATCTACATCTCGGCGCGCCAGCTGGTGGCCGCGGGAGCGACCGACCCACTCGAGATCGAGGACTATTCCTGGTCCGCCGACGGGAAACAGGCGCTGATCTTCACCAACTCGGAACGCGTCTGGCGCCAGAACACCCGCGGCGATTTCTGGGTCCTGGACCGCGTGAGCGGCCGCCTGTCGAAACTGGGCGGCGACGCCCCGGCCTCCACCCTTATGTATGCCAAGTTTTCCCCCCAGGGAGACCGCGTGGCCTACGTGCGCCAGGGCGACATCTACGTCGAGCGGGTGGCCGACGGCGCGATCACGCGGATCACCTCCGGCGCGGACTCACTCCACGTACACGGCATGAGTGACTGGGTATACGAGGAAGAGTTCGACCTGCGGGACGGCTTCCGCTGGTCGCCCGACGGAACGCGGATCGCATACACGGACTTCGACATGACCGGCGTCGGGACATTCGTCCTGATCAACAACACAGATTCCCTCTACCCGCAGGTCATCCCGATCCAGTACCCCAAGGCCGGCACCACCAACTCCGCTGTGCGCATCGGTGTCGTGAGCGCGTCGGGCGGGCCCACCGTGTGGATCCAGACACCCGGGGACGCACGCGACAACTACATCCCGCGCATCGAGTGGGCCGGGCCGCAGGAATTGGTCATCCAGCGCATCAATCGACGACAGGACACGAACCTCGTTCTCCTGGCCGACGCCGCGACCGGCTCGGTGCGCACGGTGATGACCGAGAAGGACAGCGCCTGGGTGGACGTCGTGGACGACCTCCGGTGGCTCGAGGGCGGCAAGCGCTTCCTCTGGGTGAGCGAGCGCGACGGATGGCGGCACGCGTACCTCGTGAACCGCGTGGATGGGAAGATCACGCTCGCGACACCCGGCGCGTTCGACGTGAGCGGCATCGCCGGCGTAGACGAGAAGAGCGGCTGGCTCTACTACATCGCCTCGCCGGACAACGCGACCCAGCGCTACCTGTGGCGCGTCAAGCTCAGTGGCACACCCAAGCCGGAACGTCTCACCCCGACGCCGCAGGCCGGTCTCCACACCTATCGCCTCTCACCCGACAACAAGTGGGCATTCCACACGTGGTCGGCGTTCGACACGCCGCCCACGATCGAACTCGTGAGCCTGCCTGACCACAAAAGCACGCGCGTCCTGGCGGACAACGCCGTGCTGCGGGCGGCTGTCGCGCCCGTCATCAAGCGGCCGGTCGAGTTCTTCAAGGTCCCCACTGCCGACGGCACGTTGATGGACGGCTGGATGATCAAACCGGCCGATTTCGATTCAACCAAGGCGTACCCCATCCTGATGTACGTCTACGGCGAAGTGGCCGGCCAGACCGTGCTCGACAGCTGGTCGAGCGGAGCCGGGCTCTGGTACCGAACGCTCGCCGATCAGGGATACATCGTCGCGAGCGTGGACAACCGCGGGACCCCCGCGCCCAAGGGCCGGCACTGGCGGAAACAGGTCTACGGCGCGATCGGCATCCTCTCCTCGAGCGACCAGGCAGATGCCGTGCGCGCCCTGACGCGGACCCGCGCCTATATCGATCCCGGCCGCGTGGCGATCTGGGGCTGGAGCGGTGGCGGCTCGAGCACACTCCAAGCCCTGTTCCGCTACCCGGACCTGTACCAGGTGGGGATGTCCGTCGCGCCGGTGCCCGACGAGCGGCTCTACGACACGATCTACCAGGAGCGCTACAGCGGGCTCCTGCCCCAGAACGCCGACGCGTACGAGAAGGCCTCGGCCATCACGTACGCCGAAGGGCTCAAGGGACGCCTCCTGCTGGTGCACGGCTCGGGAGACGACAACGTCCACTACCAGGGATCCGAGAAACTCGTCAACCGGCTGATCGAGTTGGGGAAGAGCTTCGACTTCATGACGTACCCGAACCGGAGCCATTGCATTTGCGAGGGAACCGGCACGACGCTGCACGTCTATAGCCTGCTGACCCGCTACCTCAACGAGCATCTGCCGGCCGGGCCGGTGGATCGGAGACCGATTCCGTAGTGCGTTGGGCCGGCGTGACCATACGGTCACGCCGGGCCCGCCAGCTCCTGAAACGCCCGGTCCACCACCTCCGGGATCACCCGGTCTCCCGCGCCCAGCCACCACGTCACCACGCCGAGAAACGCGCCCACCACGCCGTGGACCTCCGCTTCACGCCGCTGCTTCGCGTCGCCCGACAGCGCCTTTCCCGGCGCCATCCGCTCCAGCTCCCGCCGCACCACCTCGGCCAGCAACGCCGTTGTCTTCTGCCGGATGACCGCATTGCCGGCGCGGCCGATTAGCGCCTGCGCGAATCGCTTCTGGGTCGCGACGTGCTGAAGAAAGGGCAGGCTGAACCGGAACCGTGTCGGTGAGCCGCCGACCCTGGCCGGTGGGTGATCCGCCAGGGACAGTATCCAGCGGTCGAACCCGCTGAACAGCAGGTCGTCCTTCGAGGTGTAGTGCGAGTAGAACGTGGACCGGCCGACGTCCGCCGCCTCCACGATCTCGCTGATCGATATAGCATCGTAGTCGCGCGTGTCAATCAGCCCGATCAGCGCCTCCTTGAGGCGCCGCTGGGTCCGTTGGATCCGCCGGTCGGTCCGCTTTTTGGCCACGCCACGCCCCCGTTCCGGAACAGTTCCGCGCGCGGTGTTCAATACCGGACGATTTCGCCTGACTGACGGTTGCCGTTGTTGGACAATAGTCCGATATTGGGCACTCGTCCAGTAACCAATTGGAGCCCCCGATGACGTTCTCGTTCATCTACCTGCTGTTCGGTGTCCTGATCGCCGCGGGCATCCACGTGTGGCGTCTGAAGAACCGGACGGTCCAGCGCGCCGCCGAGGTCGTCCTGCTGTACGTGCTCGTGGGCTATTGTGGCATTCCCATGCTGATCTTCGGCGGGTTGAACCTGTTCCATCCCGACGAAGTGGCCACCGCCTTCGGGTTTCCCACTGGCAGCCCGTTCCAGATCTTCTTTGGGTATGGCTACATCGGCATGGCGCTCATCGCCGTGCTTTCCCTGCGCTATCGCGGAGCGTATCTCGTGGCACCCGCCGTCGTCTGGTCAACATTCTTCGCCGGCGCCACACTGATCCACGTGAACCACCTCCATGGCGGCGGCGCGTTGCCCGGCGTCATCCTCGAGCCGCCGGGCGCGATATCCCACGGCGCCTTTCTGCACATCTTCGCGACACACGGGCTCATTGCCGTTCTTCTCATGACCGCCCTGGCGTACAGCGGGGCCTGGAAACAACGGGCCTGAAAAACGAAGATCCCGCCCCGGCGAGAGCCGAGGCGGGACCCGAACGCTTGATACGTGCTTACTGAACCTTGAATGCGACCGAGGTAAGCACCTTTCCATCCGCCACGACTTCCACTTTCCAGTCGCCCGTGGCGTCCGCCGGAATCACCTTGGAACTCCACGTCCGCCACGGTGACCCGCCGATATTGAGCTGTTTCCGGCCAACCTCGACATCGTTGTGGTACCACACGTGCTCAATCGTCGCCCCCGCCTGGGTCTTCGCGATCTTCGAGTAGCCGTACACCGTCCCGACGGACGCCGGAAACGACTCCGCCGCGCCTTGCAGCGCCCGATCGACCACCGCGGTGCCCACCTGGGCCTCCGCCGTGGGGCCTGCGTCCTGCGTTGCCGCCCCCTGTGCCACCACCTCCGTCGCCACCAGCGTGGAGAGGAAGATCACTGCCACCGTCAGCCAACGCGTGCCCATAACACACCTCCGGATTGACGATAGATGCCCTCGTGAATGTGGCCGGTTGGGGAGAGGCCCGCAAACCGGGCCTTCCGACAGCCCGTGCCAACGGTTTGCTTTTCGTGGGCAATGAAACACCGGAGGCGCGAATGAAACATCGGGCGGCGTGGGGAGCACTCGTGGCGGGCGGCGGCTTGACCCTGTGGCGGGGTGGCCTGGCAACCTACTGGTTCATCGAATGGCTGCGGTGGCGAACGTCGGATCCGTCCGCGGCAGATCTGTACCAGACGAACTTTTTCATCGAGATCGTTCTCACGTTCGCGGCCATCACCCTGGCCCTCACCGGGTACTACTGGCTGCAACCTCCGCGCGGGCGCTGAACGCCTGCCTCTACCTGCTCGGCGCGGTGTACTTCATCTTCCGGGCGCGATACGCCGCCTCCGGGGTAGTACTAGGGATCAGGAGGCCCCGTGCACGACGAATACGACGCTCCACCCATTGCTCCCACGCCCGCACCCGCGCCCGGACGGACGTTCCCCTGGCGCACGGGCAACCTGGTCGCTGCCGGGCTGGTCCTGTTCCTCGCGGGAGTGGCGGCCCAGACGTTTCGCCAGCCTGCCGCGGCAGCGGCGAGTTATACCGGTCCGCGCTATGCCCTGCTCCTCTACGAGCCGCCCCAGTCGCCGGACCGCGAGCCCGAGCAGGACATACGCGAGCTCCGGGATTGGCTCTCCTCGCTGCGCCAGCAGGGCCACTACGTCTCCGCCGAGCACCTGGCGATGGGCGCCCTCGAGGTTGAGCGGGACACGACCTGGATCGCGTGGCTCCCGGGCCAGTCGTACGGCCCACCCATGCTGAGCGGCCTGCTTATCATCAGCGCGGCCGATGAGAAGGAGATCACCGCAATCGCCCACTCGTCCCCGCACGTGCGGAACGGCGGTCGGGTGATCGTCCGCCCGGTCGAGGAGATTCAGTAACATTCATTAACACGCGACCGCTACCTTTGGATGGTTGACACCGGGTAACTTTGGGCGTTACCCTGAGCAGCTGCCCCGGCACGCCCCCACGGCGGCGCCGCAAACCCACAGCACGTCGAGGTTCTCATCAGCAACGCACAAGCGCTGGATCACGACGCCAAGTACTGGAGCACCCTGCTCGCTCCCCACCGCGAGCCATCCACCGCACGCAGCCTGACCCAGTTGGTGCTGACCCTGAGCCTGTTCGTATCCGGCTGGGCGGCGATGTACTGGAGTCTGTCCGTGTCGTACTGGCTGACGTTCGTGTTCGCGCTCCCCACGTCGTTCATGATGATCCGGCTGTTCATTATCCAGCACGATTGCGGCCACGGCGCCTTCCTCAAGTCGGCGACGGTCGCCGACCGGATCGGCGCCATGCTGGGCGTGGTGACGCTCACGCCCTATTCGTACTGGCGAAAGACCCACGCCCTCCACCACGCGACGTCCGGCAACCTCGAGCATCGCGGCTTCGGCGATATCAATACGCTCACGGTCGCGGAATACCAGGCGCTCACGCGCTGGGAGAAGGTCCGCTACCGCGCCTACCGCAACCCGTTCGTCCTGTTTGGCATCGGCGCGCTCCTGCACTTCCTTGTCGTGCACCGGCTGCCGTTCATCGTTCCCCGCTCGTGGAAACGCGAGCGGAAGAGCATCCTCTGGACCGACCTCGGGCTCGCCATCTTCTTCACGCTCGGCGCCCTGGCGCTCGGGTTTCAGAACTTCTTCACGATCTACCTGTCCTACACGCTGATATCCTGCCCCGTGGGCGTGTGGCTGTTCTACGTCCAGCACCAGTTCGAGCCCACGTACTGGGAGCACGACCCCCAGTGGCAGTACAACTCCGCGGCGCTCCAGGGCAGCTCATACTACGCCCTGCCCGAGTGGCTGCAGTGGGTGACCGGCCACATCGGCCTGCACCACGTGCATCACCTGAATCCCAAGATCCCGAACTACCGCCTGCGGGAGGCGCTCGAGGCGCATCCTGAACTCCAGCAGGTCACCCACCTCACGTTCCTCGAGAGCCTGCGCTGCGTTTCACTCGCGCTGTGGGACGAAGAACAGCGCAAGCTGGTTCCCTTCCCGCGCGCCCAGCCCCAAGGGCGCGCCGCCTAAGGGAAGACCCCGGAGTCGCGAGTGCGTCTCCTTCATCTCGCCGATGTGCCGGTCACCGCGCGTGACCACGTGTTTGCCTACTCTCGAACGCGCGCCATCGTGTTCACCGGTTCGATCGTCGCGGGGTGCGGCGCCCTGGTCTGGTTCGGCTGGCGCGAGCAGTTCTGGCTCCCGCCGGTCATCGCCGGCATGTTCCTCCTCGGCCTCCTCCTGTTTCGCGAAACCATCACGGCGCGGTTCCAGCCGACCAACTGGCTCGTTCGCGCCGATAACGAAGGGCTCCTCGTCAAGTTCCGGTCTTACCTGAATCGTCATTTCCCCGATGACACGCCGTCCGTGATTTCGATTCCCTACGCGTTCCTGGCCCCGCATGTGCGGATCCTGCCAGCCACCAGGACGAGGGTGGATTACACGAAGCTGGACGAGAAGGGGCAGCGGGAGCAGGAAACACGTCTCATCGAGCTGGTGCAGACGGGTGAGACAATGGCGGCGATCAAGATGGCGCGGAAGATCTACGCGTTCGATCTCACGGAGGCCAAGCAGTTCGTGGACGGGTTGAGGGGAAACAAGCGTGCCTAGAGCGTTGGCACTCCTGCTGCTGTTGGCGCCGATGGACCTCCCGGCGCAAACGCCCGACCCGCGGGTCCGGATCGTGGTGTACCGGCTGGATGCCGCCTTCAAGAACACCGACGACTCGCTGCTGGCCCGTAGCGTCGGGCGCGCCCTGGTGCGCGCGCTGAACGCCGATTCGACGTTTGCCGTCCTCGACCGCCCCGGCGCCCCTCGCCCGAATGCCCCGCCTGTGGAGACTGCGCAGTACGCGGTCGTCGGCTCCGTGGCAGCCCTGGGTTCGCAAGCGCGCGTTGACCTGCGCGTCGTGGACATTCTGAAAGTGAGCCTGCTAACGCACCCGTCGATCCTCATTCCGGACCGGAACGCGGACGGTGCGATCGTGCGCGCCGGCGAGGCATTGGCGAAGCAGATTCACCAGCACTTCGCAACCGTGCGGCGGTAGGGCGACATGCCCGACAAGCCGGACAAGGAGAAGGACGAGCAAGCCGCTTTCTCGCGGATCGTGAACAACCTGCTCAAGAAGCTGCCCCATGCCGACCCCGAGCTGAAGGGTGACCGCGGAGTGGTTCACGTGTCCGGCGTGCCGGATGTGCAGCACGCCCCTCGTGGCCCGGAACCGCCATCAACTCGCGCCCGGCTCGCCGTCTGGGGCCGGGTCGCCCTCGGGCTCCTGCTGGGTGGCGTGGTCAATCAATGGCCGTACGGCCAGGATTGCGGACTGTTCCTCTATCTCTACATGGGCGCACTCCTTGCCGTGGTCGTCGCCGGCATCTGGGCCGCCGTGTCGTCGTGGCATCGGCGGATGGGCTTCGCGCACATCGTGGCCGTCCTGCTCGCGGCGTGGGGCGCCGCCCTGATCGCGGACACGATCCTGCCGCGTATCGGGTACGCCGCCGTGCACGCCACGTGGCGGTGCCTGTAACCGGGACTCACGAAGTGCGCGCCCTACCGACCTTTCCAAACGCGGCCTAAGCTTCCGGCGTGAAGATCTATACGAAGACCGGCGACACCGGCGACACCGCGCTGTTTGGCGGCGGCCGGGTTCCGAAAGACGACCTGCGAGTCACCGCCTACGGCGAAGTGGATGAACTGAACTCGTTCATCGGCGCCGCGATCGCCACGTCTCCCGCCGATTTCGAGTCCGCGCTGCTGTCCGATATTCAGCGCGACCTGTTCGCCATTGGCGGCCAGCTCGCGAGCCCGGACCCGAAGAAGGTGGCAAAGGCGCTGGAAAAGGCGGTGATTGCCGAGAGCCGAGTGCCGGCACTCGAGGCCGCGATTGATCGCGCTGACATCGAACTGGAGCCGCTGAAGGCGTTCGTCCTGCCGGCGGGAACGCCCAAGGCCACTGCCTTTCACATCGCGCGGACCGTCTGCCGCCGCGCCGAGCGCGCGGTGGTGGCGTTGCACAAACAGCACGCCGTGCCGCCGGTGATTCTCGTGTACCTCAACCGGCTGTCGGATCTCCTCTTCACGCTCGCCCGCCTCGCCAACCGGCGAGCCGGTGTCCCCGACCGTACCTGGTAGCCGTGCCGGCCTACCGGTTCTATCAGCTCGACGTGTTTACCAGCACGCCGCTCCAGGGGAACGGGCTCGCTGTCTTTCCCGATGGGACGGGCTTGTCCGACGCGACGATGCAGGCACTCGCGCGCGAGATGAACCTCTCGGAGACCACGTTCGTTCTCCCCTCCACCAAGGCCGCGAAGCGAATCCGCATATTCACGCCCCAGGCTGAACTGCCCCTCGCCGGCCACCCCATCGTGGGAACGTGGTGGCTCCTGGCGGAGAAGAAACTGGTGTCATTCCCGGCGGACGGGCCCGTCGAGGTGATGCAGGAGACCGCCGCGGGCATTCTGCCGGTGGATATCGACATGAAGGACGGCCGTCCGACCCGCGTGGTGATGACGCAGAAGCTGCCCGAGTTCGGCGACACGGTGACGGACACGGCCAAGTTGGGCAGGGCGCTGGGTGGCGACGGCCGCACCGTGAAAAAGGTGCCCGCGCCCCAGGTGGTAGACACCGCAGTGCCCCAGCTCATGGTGCCCATCAAGTCGCTCGATGTGTTGCGCAACCTGCCGAGCGGTGGTGGCATGGGCCTCGCCCCTCTGCTGAAGAAATTCGGCACCGACTGCGCCATGTGCTACACCCTCGAGACCGAGGCGAAGGATGCGACCGTGCACTGCCGGATGTTCGCGCCGGGAATCGGCGTCCCCGAGGACCCGGCCACGGGCAGCGCGGCCGGCGCGCTCGGCGCGTATCTCGTCTGGCACAACGTCATCCGGCCACATGGGGGCGTCGCGAACATCATCGTGGAGCAAGGAATCGAGATGGGCCGCGCCAGCAGGATTCACGTGGAGATCACCGTCGGGAACGGAGGCGAAATCACCGGCGTCCGTGTGGGCGGGACTGCCGTGACGATCATCGAGGGCGAGGTGCGCTTATAGCCACGCCTACCGTCGTCCGCGTCCCGATCGCCGCCGCACCGTACGACGTGCTGATGGGCGCGGGGCTCCTGGGCGACCTGCCAGCGTTGCTGTCGCGCTACTGTCCCGCGGCACGATACGCCGTCATCGCGGACTCGCATGTCGGCGAGGTCTACGGCCCCCGCGTGCGGGACGAAGCGGCACGCGTCGCTCCCACCACGCTGCACACCTTCACCGCGGGTGAGTGGAACAAGACCCGCGAAAACTGGTCGCTTCTTACGGACCAACTGCTCGCGGCCAGGCTCGGCCGGGACGGGGCAGTGCTGGCATTGGGCGGGGGCGTTACGGGAGATCTCGCCGGTTTCGTTGCGGCTACGCTCTACCGCGGCATTTCCTGTGTGCAGATCCCCACGACACTGCTCGCCATGATCGACAGCTCCGTGGGCGGGAAGACCGGCGTGGACACGGCTACCGGGAAGAACCTGGTGGGCGCCTTCCACCAGCCGTGTGTCGTCATCGCCGACGTGGACACGCTCGCCACGCTCCCCAAGAACCAGCTGGTCGCGGGCATGGCCGAGGCGTTGAAGCACGGCGCCGTCGCCGACCGCGGCTACTTCGACCTGCTGCTCGAATCGCGGGAACAGATCCTGCTGCGCGATCCCTCAACGCTCGCGGGGCTCGTCGCGCGCAGCGTCGAGATCAAGGCCGGCGTTGTCGCAGAGGACGAGAAGGAACACGGAAAGCGGGCGGTGCTCAATTTTGGCCACACGGTCGGTCACGCGGTGGAAGCGGCGTCAGGCTATGGCCTGCTGCATGGTGAGGCCGTCGCCATCGGCATGGCCCTCGAGGCGGAACTTGGCGTACGCCTTTCCGTGACCGACGCGGCTGACGCGAAGCTGCTGCGCACCGCACTCGAGCGATTCAACCTGCCGACCGAGTTGCCGGCGGGCATTCGAGCCGACCGGTTGATTGACGCGATGCGCCACGACAAGAAGTCCCGCGACGACCGGATCCGGGCGAGTTTGATCAGGCAAATCGGGGAGCCGGCCAGGGGGGAAAAGGGCGAATGGACTACTCCAATAGATGACCGGATCCTCGCCGGAGTGCTCGCCGCGGCCGAATAAACCACATATCCCTCCACACGACTCCACACAATTCCCACATCTCAACGCACCGTAACCCATTACCTGACAGTCCTTTGGATGGCCCCTTTATGCGAACTTCGGGAGCCGTTCGTGCGCCCCGCGTGGACAAACGCCGGAACCTCATTCCGACAAACGATTTGTGATGTTGAAAACTATTTTTCTTGACGCTCCCCGGCGTTCTCCCTATATTCGCGCCGCTTTGCTGGTCTTCTGCGGGTCTCCTTCGAAGCCCGTGTCGTTTCCAGAAGAGCTCCCAACAATCCGGGGTTGGTCATGACCCAGCTTCGCACACGCACGGCGAAAGCTTTCTTCCGCGCTTCCCCATCGGGCGCGTTCGATCAGTACCTGCAAGACATCCAGAAACTCCCGCTCATACGAGACCCCCAGGAAGAGAAACGGCTCGCGCGAAAGGCCCAGCGTGGCGACGTAAAGGCGGCAGAGCGCCTCGCCACCGCCAACCTGCGATTCGTGATCTCGTATGTGAAGAAGTACCAGGGGCACGGATTGGACCTGTCAGAGCTGGTCGCGATAGGCAATGAAGGGTTGTTAAAGGCGGTGAAGAAGTTCGATCCCGAACAAGGCGTGAAGTTCATCTCGTATGCCGTATGGTGGGTGCGCCAGGCTGTCCTCAAGGCCCTCGCCGAGCAGACCCGCAGTGTCCGCATCCCGCTCAACCAGAACAGTCATCTCATCCGCATGTCCCGCACTGAGACTTACCTCTCCCAGGAGCTGGGCCGCGAGCCCACCGACCAGGAGATCGCGCGGGCGCTGGACGACACGGTGGACAATGTCCGGAGCGCCCGCCGCATGACGGCGGCCGAGATCTCGCTGGACGCACCGGTCGACCGGACAGATCGCGATGCAGCGACGCTGGGCGAGCGGTTCGCGGGACAGGAAGGCTCGGAAATCGAAGAGAACACCGAGTGCAAGCTGATGCGGGAGGGTATCGACGGCATTCTCAAGAAGTATCTCACCGCGCGCGAACGCAAAATCCTCTATCTCTACTACGGGCTCGAAGAAGGCTGCGAAGGCCTGACGCTGGAAAAGATCGGCGAGCTCATGGGTGTCACCCGCGAGCGCATCCGGCAGATCCGCGAGCGCGCCTTCGAGAAGCTGCGCGAGTCGCCCGACGGCCGGCAGTTGAAGGGGTTCTGGCGCGCAGCCTAGCACCCGACTGACGTCTCGCCGGCACCCATCGGGGCCCGGGCCAAGCGCTCGGGCCCCGTTTGCCGTGCGGGAGTATCTTTTCTCCATGAGCACCGTGCTCGACTCCCTGTCCGGCATCGTTGGTGAACGCTGGGTCCGCACCGCGGGACCTGCGCTGGACACCTACGCGAGCGACGGTCTCCCCACGATCAACTCACCACCCCGCGCCGTCGTGATACCTGGGAACCGCGATGAAGTGATCGCGGTCGTCCGCACGCTGGCCGCGGCGAACGTTCCGTTTGTCGCGCGGGGCGCGGGAACGGGACTCTCGGGTGGCGCGGTGGGCAACGACGCCAGTGTTGTCATCGCGCTCACCCGCCTGAATCGCATCATCTCCGTGGACACGGTCAACCGCCGCGCCACCGTCGAACCCGGCGTGGTAAACGCCCGCCTTTCCGACGCCACTCGGCCGCACGGCCTGCACTATGCCCCGGACCCCTCAAGCCAGGCGGCATGCACCATCGGCGGAAACGTGGCGGAGAATGCCGGCGGCCCGCATTGCCTCAAGTACGGCGTCACGTCCAACCACATTCTCGAACTCGAAGTCGTCCTGCCGGACGGCGAGCTGATCACGCTGGGGTCGCCCGCGGGTGAACCGTGGGGCCCCGACCTGGTGGGACTCTTTGTCGGCAGCGAAGGCATGTTCGGTATCGCCACGCGCATCACGGTCCGGCTTCTGCCCATCCCCGGCTCGATTCGCACACTGCTCGCCGATTTCTCCTCCGTGCGGCAGGCGGGCGAGGCGGTCTCGGCCGTGATCGCCTCGGGCATCATGCCGGCGGCGCTCGAGATGATGGACCAGAGCTGTGTGCAGGTGGTCGAGGCCTCGATCTACGCCGCGGGCTACCCAACCGATGCCGCGGCCGTGCTGCTCGCCGAGTTCGACGGCGAAAGCGAAGCCGCAGTTGACGCAGAAAGCGCGCAGATTGCGCAGATACTTCAGGCAAACGGGGCGCGCAGCGTGCGCACCGCCACCACTGCGGCAGACCGTGCGCGCCTGTGGCAGGGCCGCAAGAAGGCGTTCGGCGCCCTCGGCCGCATCAGCCCGGACCTCGTCGTGCAGGACGCCGTCGTTCCCCGCTCCGCCCTGCCGGACGTGCTCGATGAAATTGCGGCCATCGCGAAGCGGTACCGGATTAGGGTGAGCAACGTGTTCCACGCGGGCGACGGCAACCTGCACCCCAACCTGTCCTTCGACGGCCGGAACGCCGACGAGCGCCGCCGGGTGGAAGAAGCTGCGGGCGCGATCATGGAAGCGTGCATCGCCGCTGGGGGAACCATCACGGGTGAGCACGGGGTGGGAAGCGACAAGCTGCGCTACATGCCGCTCATATTCGACGCCGAGACGCTCACGGTCATGCGGGACACGCGCCTTGCGTGGGACCCGGCGGGACTCGCGAATCCTGGCAAGGTCGTGCCCATTCATGCCTGTCGTGAATGGCACGCCGGTGGCCGTGCGCGGAAGGCGGTCGCCTGATGGCTATCCCGACGCGGTGGCGCACCACGTTCGAGGAGCAGATCGCCGACGCGCGGCGCCGCGTGGACGCGGCCGAGGCTCAGCTCGCGAAAGGCGAAGGCCAGCGCGCGTTGCAGGATCTCTACCCCGCCGTCGTCGCGGCTGCGACCGTACGGGTGTGGCTCGAGCACCCGCCTTGGGTGCGCCAGCTCTCGACGCAGGAACTCCAGCGGAAAACGCGGGACGCCTTCCCGAACCTGTTTGCCGGAATGGCCTCGCTCGACATGAAGGACGTACTCAACAGTCCCTGGCCGGCCGACGCGGTCCGGCCATACCACGCCGAAGCCCAGGCGTTCATCCGCAAGACGCAGGAGCAGTTCGAGGCATGTCTGGCGCAGAGCTGACGATCGAGCGGCGGGTGCGCTCGCTGCTGGGGCCCGACGGCGTGGTGGATACCAATCCGGCGGGGGTCCCGCGCGTCGCCCCCCGCACGACCGAGGCCTGCGCCCTGATTCTCGAGGCGGCAGCCAGCCACGGCTGGCACGTGCGTCTCGGCGGCGGGTCGCGCTGGACGTCCGACGACGCCCCTGCCGACCTCACCCTGTCGACGCGCGGCCTGACCCGCGTGACCCGTGTGTCCCCGCCCGACCTCATGGCCACGGCCGAGGCCGGTATCCGGTGGTCTGAACTCAAGCGCGCGCTGGCGGATCACGGCGCGTGGTTGCCGTGGGATCCTCCCGGGGCTGACCGGTCGCTCGGGTCCATCATCGCGACCGGCACCGCTGGCCCGCTTCGGTCAGGATTCGGCAGCGTGCGGGACCACCTGCTGGGCCTCACCCTGGTCACCGGTGACGGGCGCATCGTGCGGCCCGGCGGACAGGTCGTGAAGAACGTCGCCGGGTTCGACCTCACGCGGCTCGCCGCCGGGAGTTTCGGAGCGTTCGGTCTCATCACGGCCGTGCATCTCCGGCTTCGGAGCGTACCCCGTGCCGATGTCACACTGGCGCGTACGGGCACGCGAGACGAACTGCTCCAGATGGCGTTCGCGATTCGTGACGCAGGCGAGGCGCCCGCCGCGCTCGAGCTTGCGTCACCTGGCATCACCGGCGGCTCGTCGTGGACACTGGCCCTTCGGCTCGTGGGGTCGGAGGCCGCGGTGCACGAAGCACGGCGCGTCGCCGCCGGCACCGCCGGCAAGCTGGAAGAGCTCGCTCCGGCGGACGGCGCGGGATTCTGGAATACACTGGCCGAGAACGCCGCGCGCGGAGAGGTGACGCTCCGCCTGGGCGTCCTGCCGGCCGGCCTGGCGGACGCGCTGGACCTCGTCACCCATCACCTCGACGAAGAATGCCTCACGGCCACGATCGCCGGGGGTGCCGTCCGCTGGACCGGCGCCGGGTCCGCCGGGCAGCTGCGCCTTCTCCGCGCCGCGGCGGCACAGCGGGAGCTGCCGCTCACGATCGAGCGCGCTCCCTGGGACATTCTTTCCGCGCTGGGACATTTCGGCGCGTATCGCGAAGGCGTTGGCCGCCTCGTTGGCTCGCTGCGCCGCGTATTCGACCCCACGGGCGTGCTGGTGATTCCCGCGGGCGAGGGATGACGGCCAACGGCTTCGCCGGCCTCGACCCATGCGTCCACTGCGGTTTCTGCCTGCAGAGCTGCCCGACGTTCCTGGTCACCGGAGACGAGTCGGACAGCCCGCGTGGCCGGATCGTGCTCATGCGGGCGCTGGCCCGCGGCGACCTCGACGCCTCGGACCCCACCCTCCGCCTTCACCTCGATCGTTGCCTCGGCTGCCGTGGCTGTGAACCGGTGTGTCCGTCGGGCGTCGCGTACGGCGGAGCACTCGAACACGCGCGTGCCGTCATGGCTTCCTCGCGCCCCGCATCCATCGTCACCCGGCTCGTGCTCGCCGTTATGGCCGATCCGCTCCTCCGCATCCCCGCGATGTTCCTCGCGCGCCTCGCGCGGCCGTTTGCGGCGTGGTTCGCGGGGAAATCACGGATCGGGTTTTCGTTCGGGATGCTGGCCGCAACGAAAACACGGCATAACGGCATGGCGGCATGGCGGCAGGGCGGTCCGTCCAGGAACGATGCCGCTCTGCCGCCATCCCGCGATGCGGTAGCCGTGTTCACTGGATGCATCATGTCCGGCCTGTTTTCCCACGTGACCGACGCGACCCGGAGAACCTTGTCCGCCAATGGCTATGACGAGGTCACCGTGCCGGCGCAGGGTTGTTGTGGCGCCTTGCACGCGCACGCGGGCGCGCACGATGACGCGGTCGCGCTCGCGCGCACCAACGTCCGCGCCTTCGCAGGCGCGGGTGACGCGGCCATTGCCGTGAACAGCGCCGGGTGCGGCGCCGCGCTCAAGGACTACGCCCGCTTGCTGGCCCATGACGACCTCGCGGACGAGGCGCGCGCGTTTGCCGGCCGCGTGCGGGATGTATCCGAGTTGCTGTCGGCCAGGGGACCGCGGCCCGGCGCACGACTCGACGTCACGGTGGCGTACGACGCGCCGTGCCATCTCCTCCACGCCCAGCGCGTCGCCGACCCGCCGCTCGCGGTGCTCGACGCGATCCCCGGGCTCCGGCGTGTCTCCTACCCGGAATCGGAACTCTGCTGCGGGAGCGCCGGCATCTATTCCCTGCTGGAACCCGAGATGTCCCGCGCGGTGCTCGCGCGGAAGACCGAGGCGCTCCTCGCTTCCGGCGCGGACGTGGTGGCCACCGGGAACCCTGGTTGCGTGATGCAGATCGGCGCGGGCCTCAGGGCCGCCGGCCGATTCGTTCCGGTGGTGCACCCGGTCGAGTTGCTGGATCGCTCATACGCGGCCGCGGGTCTCTATGACGGATGAGCTCGTGCCGGGCTCGCCCGTGTCCGCCCAGCCGGCCCCGTTCGTCGTGAGCCCGACGGAGGCTCCTTCGGCGCAGGCGGAGGCGCTGCTGTCCAGAGCGGTTGTCGCGGAAGCAGGCGTCCTGCTCGTGGATATCGTCGGGCCGGGCGCGGTGGCCTGCATCCAGGGACTGATGACCGGAGATCTCGAGGCGCCCGGTGACGGTGCGTTTGTCTACGGCGCCACGCTCACGCCCAAGGGCATGATCGTGTCGGACCTGTGGGCCGGGAGGACCGGGACGACGGTCACACTCACCTACCCGGCATCCGCTCGCGAGACACTGTTCGACATGTTCAAGCGGCAGTTGCCGCCGCGGCTGGCCCGGGTCACCGACCGCGCCGGTGCGCAGGTCGTCCTGCGCATGGCTGGTCCTGCGGCCGTCGCGACGGCCGAACGCGCGGGGCTCTCGGTGCCCGCGCCGGGCCGCGTCGCGCGGAGCCCGTTTCGTCCTGCGGACTGCGTCATCAGCCGGCCCACGGGTGACCTTCCCTTTGCGCTGGAGATCCACGTGGCGCCGGAGAATTCGGCCGGCATGATGTCCGCGCTCAATGTCGCCGGAGCCGTGACGGTGTCCGGGGCCGCCCTCGAACTCGGCCGCATTCTCGCGGGCTGGCCGCGGCTGGGCGCCGAGATCGATGAGAAAACACTTCCGCAGGAAGTCCGGTTCGACGAAATCGGTGGGGTGTCGTATACGAAAGGCTGCTACACGGGCCAGGAGACGGTGGCGCGACTCCACTTCCGGGGACATACCAACCGCGTGCTCATCGGGCTCGCGTGGCAGGATGCCCCGGATGTGCATCAAGGCGCCGTGGTGCAAGCCGACCGTTCCGTTGGGCGCGTGACCAGCCTGGCGTGGTGCGGAGCGATCGAGCAATACGTGGGGTTGGCCCTCGTGCGGCGGGATACCGATCGGGATCAGCCGGTGCGCGCGGGCGAAGCGCCGGCGCGCATCGTGGACCTGCCGTTCAAGCTGACGGCGTGAGGCGGGCGGGCCTTACCCTGGCCGCACGGTGTCGCGCGCCATCATGCTGTCGCCCCGGAGAGACCCGGAATCCACCCGGGTTGTCGTGTCCCTGGGCGGCGACGGCGCCGCCGCCGCGCCTGGCGGTGCCTCTTTCTTCCGATCGCCGCCACACGCCGTGATCAGCAGCACGCCCACGAGCATCATCACGCGTCTCATGCGCGGCAACGTACGCCCGCCAGGCAGACCCCGGCAAGCGCGGGCCACGTGATGTTTGACCCGAGTCTCAACCGGCGGGACTTCCTCCTTGGCCTGGTCGGCGCCGGAACGCTCTCACTGCGCGGTCCGTCCGCGGGCGTCGTTCCCAGCGTTGCGGCCATTCCCACCGTGTTTTTTTCCCAGCCTGACGCTCGCACGTCGCTGGTCCGGTTCGTGGTCTCGAACTCGGACGCCGTGGCAGGGCGGCTCCGCGTCTACGACCAAACCCGCCGCCAGCTCGGCACCGCCGGCGTCATCGGTGTCGGCGGCCGCCTGTACGGCGAACTGTGGCTCCCGCTCGAGCGGGAAACGACCTACTTCACCGACCTCGAACTGCCGGGCGTGCGCGGCGTGATACGCTCGACGCACCGGGTGGAACCCCGGCGACGCTGGACCCTCTACTGGATCACGGTGGGCGACCCCGGCCACCTGGAAGGCACTGAGTACCTGGACCACCCCGCGTTCCTGGCGTCCGGCGCGCCGGACGCGGGCACCGCGGTTCTCGAGCCGGCGGGAAGCGCTGCGGGCCTGTCGTCCCTGCCGTTGATGCTCGCGGGCATGGGCGTTCACTACATGGTCCGCCGCAACGCATCGGATGCGGGACCCGTTCAGCTACGCGCCCGCGACGGGTCCAGCGTCACCATGCTGCCGGTCGCGCCGGGCGGAACACCGGACGAACTGGGGTTCTTCTCCGGCGGCGAGGAATTGTCGCGCCGAGTAGAACGGTGGGTCGAGTCGGTCGCGTCACTCCAGTCCGCCGGCCAGCGACAACCAGCCGCGCTCGTGGTGGGGAGCGTGCCGGGCGGTAGCCCACAGGTGGATGAATGGGCGACCCGGTTCGCGTATCCCCGAATCGTCGTTGGCAAGCTGGAGGAGTTCACCGCCGGGATCCCGGCCAACCTCACTTCCACCACACCACCGGGCCCTGCCGCGCGCCGCCCCGGCGCGCCGCGCCCGCCGCGCGAAGAGATCTCCGCCGCGCGGGACGCGGAACGCCGCGCGAGGGTCGATCGCCTCGTCGCGCCACTCGCCGCGCGGCTCAGCGGCAGCAAGACCGGCCTGGCCGCGGTCGCCGCCCAGTTCGCGTTCCCAGAACACACCACGCTGGTGTTCAACCCTACGCCGTTCACCCGGAGCGACGTCGCCGCGATGCCCGACGGGACGGAGCGCGTCGTGGCAGATGTGCCCGCGACGGGCTACCTGTGCGTGAAGCGCGACGGCAGCGACAAGACGACTGACCAGGGTGGGCGATGGGTGAGGGACGGCGATGAACTCGTTCTTCGGAGCCCGGCCCTCACGCTCCGGTTCGACCCCGCGACCGGAGCCATCCGGTCGGCGCGCGGGGCCAATGAACGGGAGTGGGTCCGGTCTGACGGGCCGGGATGGAACGCGTTCGACGGGTTCCGCCTGGAGGCGGTGACCCCGGAGCGAAACACGCTGGTTGGACAACGCCTGACGCTCGAGCGTGCCGGCCCGGCCCGCTCCCGGGTTTCGACGACGGTCACCTTGTACGACGCCCTGCCGTGGATCGACATCCGGAACGAATTCACGCCGGGCGGAAACGCGACATCGGCATGCCTGTTCCCGTTCGCGCTCGAGCAACCCCGCGTGACCTGGGAAGTACCGGGTGGGTTCGAAATCGGCGCGGCGCCCGTGCGGGACCTGGTGCACCTCCGGTGGATCCGGCTCGAGTCGAATGAAGACGTCGTCTTCTTCCGCGGACTGGACGCGCCCGACGCTTCGGTCGATGAACGCGGCGTCCTGACCAGCGTTCCACCGACGGGCACGTCGCGATACCGGCTGGGTTTCGCGTCGCGCTTCACGCTGGCGGGGGATGCGTGGCGGTTCGGGTGGAGCACGGAACCGCTGGTGACGGTGCCCGTTCCGGGCACGGGCCCCGCAACGCTGGCGTCCTACGGATCGATGATCCAGATCGACCAGGGTGGGGTCGCCATCCTCGACCTCCGCACCGCGCGGGACCGGGACGGCGTCATCGTGCTGTTGCAGGAACTCCTGGGCACAACCCGCGATGTGACCCTTGGCCATGGGCTCCTCGCGTTCACCGGAGGGAGGCGCGTGGACTTTCTCGAGCGTGACCTGGGACCCCTGCCCGACCTGGGTGGCAAGGGGGTGGCAGCCCCGCTAGCGGGCTACGGCATTACCGCGTTGCGGCTCACCGGCGTCGGGCTTGCTGGCGCATGAGGAAGAGACATTTATTAGGCGGATGGGCGGATGAGCGGATGAGCGGTTGGTGATCGACCAACCGCCTCACCGCCCAACCGCCCAACCGCCTCACAACGGAGACTGAATTGACCACCGCAAAGCCGGCGACACTCGGAGACCTGAAGCAGACGGAGTGGGGCAATCCCAAGCGGCACCTCCGGCCCATCAAGGAGGAGCTGCGGGAGAACCTGATCTGTCTGCTCGAAGCCGGCGCCGAGATTTTCCCCGGCATCATCGGCTTCGAGGAAACCGTGGTACCGCAGGTGATCAACGCGGTCCTCGCGCGGCACAATTTCATTTTGCTCGGCCTCCGCGGGCAGGCCAAGAGCCGCATTCTCCGTTCGCTGGTGACGCTGCTCGACGAAGAGATGCCGATCCTGGCCGGCAGCGAAGTGAACGACAATCCGTTCAAGCCTATTTCCCGCTACGGCCGCATCCTGGTCGAAGAACAGGGTGACCGGACCCCGATCACCTGGGTCACCCGGGACCAGCGCTACGTGGAGAAACTCGCCACGCCGGACGTGACGATCGCCGACATCATCGGCGACGTGGACCCCATCAAGGCCGCGCGCGGCGGCCACCTGCTGTCGGACGAGCTCACCATGCACTACGGGCTCCTGCCGCGCAGCAACCGGGGCATCTTCGCGCTTAACGAGCTGCCGGACCTCGCCGGGAAAATCCAGGTGGGATTGTTCAACATCCTCCAGGAAGGCGATATCCAGATCAAGGGATACCCGATCCGCCTCCCGCTCGACGTGCTGCTCGTCTTCTCGGCAAATCCCGAGGACTACACGGCGCGCGGCAAGATCATCACGCCCCTCAAGGACCGGATCGGCTCGGAGATCCAGACGCACTACCCGCCCACGGTCGAGCACGGCATGGCGATCACCCAGCAGGAGGCCTGGCTCGAGCGCGGCCGCCCGATCGACGTGCCGGATTTCATTCGCGAACTGGTCGAGCGGGTGGCCGTGGAAGCCCGGAACGACAAGCGGATCGACCGGCGCTCCGGCGTGTCCCAGCGGCTCCCGATCAGCGTCATCGAGAACGTGCTCTCCAACGCCGAGCATCGCGCGATCCTCACCCGCGAGAAACGGGCGGTACCCCGTGTGGCCGACGTGTACGCGGCCCTGCCCTCCATCACCGGCAAAATCGAACTGGAATACGAAGGCGAGATCCAGGGCGCTGAGGCGATCGCGCGTGACCTGGTGCGCCGCGCGGCCGGGAAGACCTTCGAGTCACGAGTCGGTGACGCCGACTGCGACGCTATCGTGCGCTGGTTCGACGAAGGCAGCGCCCTCAAGGTGTCGCTCGGCGAACGGGCAGACGCCTGTCTTCGCGGGTTCTCCGCCGTCCCCACGTTGCTCGACGTCGTGACCCAGGTGGGCCTCGCTCCCAAGCAGGACCCGGGGACCATCGTATCGGCGTGTGAACTCATGCTCGAGGGCCTGGTCGCGCAGAAACGCATTTCCCGTTCCGATGACCTGGGCTACACCCGGGTTCGCCCGGACCGCCCCTCACCGCCATTCGGCAAAGGTGGACCGGGCGGCGGCGGCGGAACCGGGGGCGGCCCCAACCTCTTCACCTAGGGTCGGCGCATGCCGGCGATCACCATTTCCCGCCAGTACGGCTCCGGCGGTTCGGAGATCGCCAAGCTCGTCGGAGCGCGGCTCGGCTGGGCCGTCATCGACAACGAGTTCGTCGGCCTGGTATCCCAGAAGGGCGGGCTTCCCCGCCCCGACGTCGAGCGCCTGGAAGAGCGGGTTCCCGGCCTGCTGGAACGGCTGGGCCAGACCCTCGCGCTCGCATCCCCGGAAGTGTTCGTGACCGGCGAAACGCCCACCACCGGCCCCTCCACTGAAGATGACATTCACCGCGTGACACAGGCCGTCATTGCCGAGGCGGTGAAGCACGACGTGGTGCTCGTCGGCCGCGGGGCGCAGTCCTACCTCGCCGCGCGGGACAACGTCCTCCATGTGTTCCTCGTCGCGCCGCGGGACGTGCGCGTTACGCGCACCATGGCACGGCTCAAGGTTGACCGCAAAGACGCGGAACGGACCGTGGACAAGATCGATCGCGAGCGGCGGGAGTACGTGAAGGCCTACTACGGGCGCGGATGGGACGATCCCTCGCACTACCATTTGATGCTGAACACCGATCGGTTCTCATACGCGGAGGTCGTGGACCTGATCGAGGCGGCGGTGAAACTGCGGGGGTGGCGCTAGGTCGCGACCCCCAATTCCGGAGTTTTCCACAGCACGATGAGCGCCCCTATCACGCAAATCGTTCCACCAACGACCAGGGCCACCGGCGCGCCGAAACGCTCGGCCACGGTGCCCGCCTCCAGGGCGCCCAGCGGCGCCATGCCCACGGCCACCAGCGCGTAGACCGACACCACGCGCCCGCGAAGCCGTTCCGGCGACAGGGTCTGCAACAGCGTGTTGGCCATGGCCCCGTTCGCGATCATCACGAACCCCGCTCCGGTCAGAATCAACAGGACCAGCCCGATAGACCTCGGCACCGCCAGTAACAGCACCAGAACGCCGAACGTGAGCGAGGTCCGGACCATCAGTCGGCCCCTCGGAATGCGCCGCCCGTAGCTCGCCACCCAGAGCGCCCCGGCCAGGGCGCCGAGCCCCACGGCAGCCATCATCCAGCCGTAGGCCTGCGCTCCCCGCCCCAGTTCATCGCGCGCGATCACCGGGAGAAGTACCAGGAACTGGGATCCGAAGACCGTGAGGATCGTGGTGAGCACGACGACCCCGCGCGTGCGCGGCTCACTCCACACGTGCCGCAGGCCTTCCATGATGTTCTCCCATGCAGAGCCGCGCGGGCCCCCGGGCGCCGTGTGGGGCGGTACGTCCATGGCGAACAGTCCCCAGAGCACCGCGATGTACGACACGCCGTTGATCAGGAAACACCAGCCGGCCCCGGCCGCGCTGAGCACGAACCCCGCGATCACCGGACCGATGATCCGGGTGGAGTTGAACGACGCTGAGTTGAGCGCGAGCGCGCTGATCAGGCCCTCCTTCCCCACCAGGTCACCGAACAGCGTGTGGCGCGCCGGAATGTCGAACGCGTTGGCCACGCCGAACAGCGCCGCGATCACCATGATGGGCCACACGGCAGTCGACCCGGAAAACACGAGTCCGGCCAGCGTGAGCGCGAGCGCCATCGAGCACAGCTTCGTGATGATCACGAGCCGCCACCGTGACATCCGGTCCGCCACGACGCCGGCGTAGAGCGCCAGGAGCAGGACCGGGAGAGCGTCGAGGGCGTTGACCAAGCCGACGTACCACGCGGAATCGGTACGCTCGAGGACGAGCCACGAGAGCGCCACCTGCTGCATCCAGATGCCGATGAGTGAAATGAGCTGGCCAGTGAAGAACAGGCGGAAGTTGCGGTTGGCGAGCGCCATGAAGGGGCCGGAACGAGCGAACGCGGGGCCTGCGGTCATTGCGCGAATATTCGCGGGGCCCCAGTGTTCTAAACAAGGACCATGCGCTCAACCACCTACTCGAAGTTCCTGCCCGAGCTCCTGGACGCGATCAACCTCCAGGACCTGCTCGAACAGCTCTCCGACTACCTGCTCCAGTCGGGGTTCGCCGGCGGGCCGCATTCGCACCCGTACTGGGGCGAGTTCGGCGACGACGATGCGGACCGGTCCGTGGACGGGCTCAAGCAGGCGATCATCGAAGCATTGATGAATTCGGGCAAGCTGTCGCAGGACATGCTCAAGGTGCTCCGGGGCGAGTCCACGGGCGACCGCGCGAAGGACCGGGACATCGAGCGGCAACTGGCCGAGTTGCTGGACCAGATCGTGCAGAAGCTGGTGGACGAGGGCTATTTGTCCGCCGAGCAAGGCTCGCAGGTACCCGAGGGCTACCAGCCCATGGAGGGGCCCGGCGGCCAGGCGCATTCGGCCGCGCAGCAGGTGCAGTTCAACCTCACCGAAAAAGGCGTGGACTTCCTCGGCTACCGGACGCTCCGTCAGCTCATGGGGAGTGTCGGCAAGTCGAGTTTCGGCAGTCACGAGACACCGTACCTCGCCACGGGGATCGATGCGGACGCGGTCTCGAAGCCCTATGAGTTCGGTGACACGCTGAATCTCGACGTGAATGCGACGCTGGCGAATGCGCTCGCTCGGGCCGCGCAGGAGCGGGAGTCGGACGTCGGCAGTCGGGAGTCGGGAGAAACGACTGGCGATCGGCCATTCATCGATCTCGACTACCGCGACCTCATGGTCAACCAGGCCGAATACCGGTCGAGCGCCGCGACGGTGCTCATGCTCGACTGCTCGCATTCCATGATTCTCTACGGCGAGGACCGGTTCACGCCGGCGAAGAAAGTCGCGCTCGCGCTGACGCACCTGATCCGCACCCAGTTCCCCGGCGACACGCTCAGGGTCGTGCTGTTTCACGACTCCGCGGAAGAGATCCCGCTCTCGCAGCTCACGCAGGCCCAGGTGGGGCCGTACCACACCAACACGGCCGAGGGCTTGAAGCTCGCCCGCCGCCTGCTCATGGCCCAGAAGAAGGACATGCGGCAGATCATCATGATCACCGACGGGAAACCGTCGGCGCTGACGCAGCCGGATGGGCGGGTGTACGTGAATTCGATGGGCCTGGATCCCAAGATTCTCCAAGCCACCTACCGCGAAGTCGCGGCGGCCAAGCGCTCAGGCATCATGATCAACACGTTCATGCTGGCGCGGGACCGGTCACTGATCGAGTTCGTGAAAAAGGTGTCGGAGATTTCCCGCGGAAAGGCCTACTTCACGAACACGATGACGCTGGGGCAGTTCATCCTGATGGATTTCATGCGGAGAAAGACCAAGCGGGTCGGGTAACCCCGATAATGCTGAGTCTACTGCCTCGGCTTCTTCTTGAGCGGATCAGGTCAGAAGCCTCGACTGGAAGACAAGGGGGGCGCGACTCGCCTGCCGATTGCCGACGGCCGAGATCGCCGAGGTTCTTGGCAAGCTGTGCGCCCTGATTCAAGCTCGGTAGCTACTCGGCAAACTGCTCCGGATACTTCGCCATCTCCTTCCGAAACCGCCCGCGAATCGCCGGAATGTCTTTGACCGAATCTCCCGTCGGCCGAAACGGCGCGCCCAGCCCGACCACCTTTCGGCGGTAGTCGAACGTGACCGGCACGATCGGCACCCCGGCGCCGACCGCGATCTTGTAAAACCCGGTCTTCCACTGGTCCACCCGTTTCCTGGTCCCCTCCGGGGTGAGGGTCAGCACCCATTGCTCCCGCTGGCGGAACAGGTCAACCGCAGTTTCGACCGTGCCTTTGTTCGTACTGCGGTCTACCGGCTCGCCTCCCATCCAACGCATGATCGGCCCTGCCGGAAAACGGAACAGCGTATGCTTGCCGAGCCAGCTGCAGCGGAGGCCGATCGCGAACATGGCCAGGATACCGACGAGAAAGTCCCAGTTCGACGTATGCGGCGCCACGATGAGCACGAAACGGGGCTCGTCCGGCAACGCGCCTTCCACCCGCCAGCCACCCAACGAGAGCAGCCAACGAGCCAGCGCGTGGCCGAATCGCGTTCCGCGACGTGGATACGTGAAGGTTGAGTCAGGCATCTGCTTGTCTAGTCGTCCTTGCTGGGTCCATACACGCCCGGAACCTTCAACCCCGCCTGCCGCATCAACACGGTCGCCTGGCCGCGATGGTGAATCTCGTGAGACACCAGGATCTCGAGCGTGAACCCGCGCGGCCACTCGTAGCCGTACAGCTTGTCCTTCACGTTGAGGGTCTCATCCGTCCACCCCGATCGGATCGCGGCGGCGAGCCCCTCGGCTGATTTCCGGTATCCCGCGAGAATGTCCGCCGCCCGCGAGGGCACTGCCATCTTGTCGTTCACGCCATCGAACTCGAGCCCCGTCTTGCCGGCAATACTCCGCATGGATCCCGCGATGTGCCATGCCAGTTCCCCGAGATTGCGACACCCGGGGGCCGTCGGCTGGTGCAAGGACTCGTCGGTGAGGCACGCCAGGACCCTGGCGGTGTTCTCCGACTCCCGGTTCCAGAGGCTCAGGAAGTGCTTCACTGACTTGAACATGCGCGGCTCCCAAGGGTCTTGGGGCCAAACTAGACGCCTCCCGGCCCTCCGAACAAGGTGGAAAACTCGACTCAGGTCCCGGAGCTACGTATCTTGCGTGTACATGCGGACTTCCGTGTCTTTCGCCACCGAGCCACTCAGCCGTGTTCGATAACATCTTCGAAACGGTCAACTCCGGCTTTGCCCAGCTTCTGTACGAGGACTTCGTACAGAACCCGGCGTCCATACCGGCCGAATGGCGGGCGTTTTTTGAGAACGGTGGGAATGGGAACGGCGGGAAATCGGCGGGAACGATCGCACCAAGGCCGGCGGTGCCTGTTGCTGATGCTCCTGCCCCCGCTCCCGCCACCAAGCCGGTCAGCGGCGGCGTCACACCGATCAAGGGACCGGCGCTCCGTCTCCTGGAGAACATGGAGGCGAGCCTCGATCTCCCGACGGCCACGTCATTCCGGGAAATCGATGTCACGCACCTCTGGAATGTCCGCGCCTCGGCGAATGCGGTCCTGGCCACGCGCGGGCTCAAGCTCTCGTTCACCCATCTCATCGGCTGGGCGCTCGTCCGGGCCCTCCGCGAGTTCCCGACCCTGACCCACGCGGTCGTTATGGCCGATGGGGCGCCGCACCGCCTCGACCCCGGCGCGTTCAACCTGGGGCTGGCCGTCGACGTGGAGCGAAAAGACGGCACCCGCGGCCTGATGGTGCCGGTGATCAAGCACGCCGATGGGCTCTCGTTCAGCGAGTTCCACACGGAGTACGAACGCCTCGTCACCGGGGCCCGCGACGGCAAGCTCCTGCCCGACGCCTATCAGGGCGGCACCGTCACGCTGACCAACCCCGGGACCCTGGGGACGAGCGCCTCGGTCCCGCGACTCATGACGGGACAGGGCACCATCATCGCGACGGGCGCCATCCGGCAAATCGCCGCGGCGCGGATCATGACGATCACGAGCACGTACGATCACCGGATCATCCAGGGCGCGGAATCGGGGAGTTTCCTGCGGCGAGTGGATGGGCTGCTGCAAGGAAGCGACGGATTCTACGAAGAGATCGCGAAGAGCCTGGGGATCGCGCTTGCGGGGGACGAGAGACGCGAGACGAGTTCGACGGTGGCCGCGGTGGCGGCGGTCGCGTCGACTCCCGCTCCCAACCCGTCTCTCGTCTCTCGTCCCTCGTCTCCGTCGGCTCCCGAGTTCACCGTCCCGAGCCACGAAACCCTCGCCCAGGTCTCCGCAGCCGTGTCACTCGTCCGGGCGCACCGCACGCACGGTCATCACGCGGCGCGGCTCGACCCGCTTGGGGTTCCTCCTGAAGGTGACCCCGCGCTCGATCCGGCCTCGCTGGGCCTCACGCCCGAAGTGATGGCCCGCATTCCATCCGAGTTGCTCCGGGTATACGTCGCGGGCGCGACGCTGGCCGAGGCGCTGCCGGCCCTGCGTGACGTGTATTGCGGGACCATGGCGTACGAGATCGAGCATATCGGCGACCACGACGAGCGCGTGTGGCTCCGGCGGGTAATCGAGTCCGGCGAACACCGGACGCCGCTGACCACCGACGAGCAGAAACGCCTCCTGGAGGCGCTCACCAAGACCGATGTCCTCGAGCGCTTCCTGCACCGCGCCTACCTGGGACACAGGCGCTTCGGCATCGAAGGCATGGATGTGCTGGTGCCGATGCTGGAAGCCGCGATCGACCTGGGCGACCGTCAGGGCGCGCGCGAGGTCGTCCTGGGCTGTGCGCATCGGGGCCGCCTCAACGTACTGACCCATATCCTGGGCCTTCCATACGAGACGCTGCTGGCGGAGTTCGAAGGCGGGCGGAAAGTCGAGGAAACGCTGACGCCAAAGGGCGGCACCGGCGACGTGAAGTACCACCACGGCGCCACGGGCACATTCACCACGCCGTCCGGCGCCAACGTTGGCGTGACGCTCATGCCGAACCCGAGCCACCTCGAAGCGGTGGACCCGGTCGTGGACGGCCGCACTCGCGCGGCTCAGACCACGCGCGACGGCGCTCGCTCGATTCACGATCCCCGCTCGGCGCTCGCGATCGTGATCCACGGCGACGCCTCGTTCGCCGCGCAGGGCGTCGTGGCGGAAACGTTCAACCTGGCCCGGCTGGATGGGTACAGCACCGGCGGGACGCTGCACCTCATTCTGAACAACCAGGTGGGGTTCACCACCGACCCGAAGGAAGCCCGCTCCACAGAGTATGCCAGCGACCTCGCCAAGGGCTTCGACATCCCCATCATCCACGTGAACGCGGATGACCCGGAGGCGTGCATCGCCGCCATCCGGCTCGCACTCATGTACCGGCAGAAGTTCGGCGGCGACTCCGTCATCGACCTGGTGGGATACCGCAGGCACGGGCACAACGAGGGCGATGAGCCCCGCTACACCCAGCCGCTCATGTACCAGCTGATTGACGCGCACCCACCCGTCCGGGATCTCTACTCCGACCGCCTGGCCGTGCTCGGGGTCGTGACCCGCGAGGAGGCCACCCGGGCCGCCGACCAACGGCACCGCGAACTCGCGAGCATCCAGCAGAAACTCAAGGAAGATCTCACCGGCCAGACGTACGGGGAGGAGCCGGACCGGGTCTCGACCGCCATCGTCGCGGCCCTGGAACCACGGACCGCCGTGCCCGGGCCCCTGTTGCAGGAACTCAACACCCAGCTGCTTGTGGTCCCGCAGGGGTTCGCCATTCACCCCAAGCTCAAGCGCCAGCTGGACCGCCGGCTTAACGCGCTCGACGGTTCGCCCTCCATAGACTGGGGTCACGCCGAGGCACTGGCCTATGCGTCCCTGCTCGCTGATGGGATCCCACTGCGCCTGACGGGGCAGGACACCCCGCGAGGCACGTTCGCCCAGCGGCACCTGGTGCTGCATGACATGAACACCGGAGCCCGGTACGCGCCGATTCAGAACCTGGAGCAGGCACGGGCGCCGTTCGAGCTCCACAACACCGCGCTGTCGGAATTCGCGGTGCTCGGCTTCGAGTACGGCTACAGCATCGCGGTGCCGGGAACGCTGGTCCTCTGGGAAGCGCAGTTCGGCGATTTCGCCAATGGCGCGCAAGTGATCATCGACCAGTTCATCGTCGCGGGACTTTCCAAGTGGGGGCAGATGTCGCGCATCGTGCTCCTGTTGCCGCACGGGTACGAGGGCCAGGGCCCCGAGCATTCATCGGCCCGGCTGGAACGGTTCCTCGCCCTGGGCGCCGAGGCGAATATCCGGGTGGCGAACTGCTCGACGCCGGCGCAGTACTTCCACCTGCTCCGGCGCCAGGCCCGGCACGAGGAGATTCGGCCGCTCGTCATCATGACGCCCAAGAGCCTGCTCCGGCTTCCGCAGGCGGCGTCCAGCCTTTCGGACCTGGCCACCGGCCGGTTCCAGCCGACGATTGACGACCCGATGGCCACCGACAAGAGCAGGGTGTCCCGTCTCGTATTCTGCTCGGGGAAGATCTACTACGACGTGACGAATCATCCGCGCCGTACGGCGGCGCCGCACGTTGCCCTGGCCCGCATCGAAATGCTGTACCCATTCCCGCTGGCCGACGTGCTCGACATTCTCCGCGAGTACCCCGCCGTGGAAGACGTCGTCTGGCTGCAGGAAGAGCCGTCCAACCTGGGCGCGCGGAAATGGGTGGTGCCGCAGCTCGAGGCCCTGGTGCGGCATGACATCGCTGTGCGGTTCGTGTCCCGTCCCGAGCGCTCCAGCCCCGCCGAGGGGTACCCGGCGGCCCACCAGGCGGAGCAGGAACGGCTGATCGGCGAAGCGTTGGCATGAGAAGTAAGAAGTGAGACAGCTGATCTACCTGGCCGTCGTCGCCTGCACCGGCGTTGCATCCACCAACGCCGGATCGTGGGGCACCGCCGCTCGGCTGCCTCAGCCTCTCCAGGAAATGTCCGGCGCCGTATTGCACGGCAAGATTTATGTCCTGGGCGGGATCAACACGTCGAATGAGGCGGCCAGGGTCGCCTATCGCTACGACCCCGCGACGAACCAGTGGGAACGCATCGCCGATCTCCCGATCGAGCGGCACCACATGCCGGTCGTCGTCGCAAACGATTCGCTGTACGCCATCGGTGGCTACGAGCCGCCGACGTTCACGCCCACGCGGACGCTCTTCCTGTACGACGAGGCCAACAACCTGTGGCTCGGCCGGGCCCTGCTGCCGGAGCCGCGGGGCGCGGGCGCTGCTGGAGCAGTGAACGGAAAAATCGTGGTCGCGGGCGGTATCGGGCCGAACGGGCAGCTCGATTCGATAGCGATTTACGACCCGGCGACCGACACGTGGCGGCACGGCGCACCCATCCCGACGTTGCGTGATCACCTGACCGGCGGCACGGTGGGCGGTGTGTTCTACGCCATCGCCGGGCGGCGGGAGGGCAACTACGACGTGGTCGAAGCCTACGACCTGGCCACCAACCGCTGGACGGTGAAGCACGCGATGCCGAGCAAACGGGGCGGGCTTGGGTCGGCGGTGCTGAACGGGATGATTTACACCTACGGCGGCGAGCGGCCAGGCGTCTACGCCAATCACGAGCGGTACGACCCGGAAACCGACACCTGGACGGCGTTGCCGCCGCTCCCGACCGCCCGCCACGGAATTGCCGTCGCGGCGGTAAACGGTAACGTGTACGTGGTTGCCGGAGGCCCGCAGCAAGGATTCGCGCAGACCGACGTGGTCGAGGTATTTACTCCGTAGTGCTCCTCCAGATCATTCGCTATTCCGTATTCGCGATTTTCGCGGGCGCCGGGCTGGTGGCGCTCGGCGGCTGGGCCGTGCGCACCCGCCAGGTAAACCCGTTCAGCCGGCCGGGCCGGTTTCTGCGAGGCGCGACGGACCCGGTTCTCGAACCGATCGAGAATTGGCTGGTGAAGACCGGCGGCAACCCGCAATCGGCCGGATGGTGGCTGTTCGGCGGCGCGCTGGTGGGCGGGATTGTCGTGGTATCGCTTGCCCAGTGGGTGCTGGGGCAGGTCGCGTTCGTGTCAGGGTCCGCAAACAGCATTCGCGGTATCGCGCGACTGCTTGCATTCTACGGGTTCCGCCTGCTACAGCTCGCACTCATCGTCCGCGTGATGGGCTCGTGGGTAGGCGCCGGGCGGTACAGTCGCTGGGTGCGCCCGGCCTACGTCCTCACGGACTGGATGCTCGTTCCCCTGGGCAGGATCATTCCGCCGGTCGGCATGTTCGACATCACGCCGATCATCGCGTGGTTCGGGTTGAACATCCTTATGCGGCTGGTGACGGGAGTCATCTGATTGGGGCGGCTCGCCTGCTGGATTCAACCCCGCGCGACCCGGACAGAGGTCGTCGGCCGGCATGGGGACGCCATTCGCATCCGCATCGCCGCACCACCCGTGGACGGCGCGGCCAACGACGAGCTGGTCCGGTTCCTGGCGGAGCAGCTCGGCGTCTCCCGAAGGGCGGTTCGGCTCAAGGCGGGCGCCACCGGCCGGAAGAAGACCGTGGAGATTGACGGATTGAGTGAAACCGAGGCCGAGAAGCGGCTCGGTTTGACCAAGCGTTGAGCCCCCACTACTATTGAATAGACAGTTGTAGGGCCGTGGTGATTTCGGCTATTGCAGCCACGTTAAACAACTCGCTAAAACGCCGGCCCGTCGCCGCGTTTTTTTGGCGACGGGTTTTTTGTTTTTGGGGGCGCAATGAGCAAGAATCCGCGCATCGCACAACTCAAGGACGCCTTGGCGCGCCGCATCCTCGTCCTGGACGGCGCCATGGGGACCATGATCCAGACCTATGGTCTGTCCGAGAGCGATTTCCGCGGCGAGCGGTTCAAGAACCATCCCCGGGAACTCAAGGGCAACAACGATTTCCTGGCGCTCACCCGTCCGGACATCGTCGCGGCGATCCACCACGCTTATTTCGACGCGGGTGCGGATATCGTCGAGACCAACACGTTCACCAGCACGTCCATCGCACAGGCCGATTACGGCACCGAGCACCTGGTGCGCGAGCTGAACGTAGAGTCCGCCCGCATTGCGCGCACCGTGGCGGACGAGATCACGACCCGCGAGCCCCACAAGCCGCGGTTTGTTTGCGGGATACTCGGACCCACCAACCGCTCGGCGTCCATTTCACCCGACGTCAACAACCCCGGCTTCCGGAACATTTCGTTCGACGAGCTCGTGGTGAGCTACCGCGAACAGGCCGAGGCCCTGCTCGAGGGCGGCGTGGACTTCCTGATGGTCGAAACGGTTTTCGACACGCTCAACTGCAAGGCCGCGCTTTTCGCGCTCCGCACCATGCTGGACGAGAAGAGGCTCGACGTTCCGGTCGCGGTTTCGGGCACGATCACCGACGCCAGCGGGCGGACGCTGTCCGGCCAGACGACGGAGGCGTTCTGGAACTCGGTGCGGCACGCGAACCTGTTCAGCATCGGGCTCAACTGCGCGCTCGGCGCCAAACAGCTCCGCGCGTACGTCGAGGAGCTGTCGCGGATCGCCGAGATCCCCGTGTCGTGCCACCCCAACGCGGGGCTCCCGAACGAATTCGGCGGCTACGACGACACGCCCGAGAACATGGCCGCCCAGCTTGCCGAATGGGCCGGACACGGCCTGCTCAACATCGTGGGCGGCTGCTGCGGCACGACGCCGCGGCACATCAAGGCGATCGCGGAGGCGGTCAAGAACATCACGCCCCGCGTGATCCCCAAGATCGTGCCCTACACGCGGCTCTCGGGACTCGAGCCGCTGGTCATTCGCCCGGAGACGCTGTTCGTCAACGTTGGTGAGCGCACCAATGTCACCGGGTCATCCAAGTTCGCGGGGCTCATCAAGACCGGGAACTACGAAGGCGCCATCGAGATCGCGCGCGAACAGGTGGCCAACGGCGCGCAGATGATCGACGTCAACATGGACGAGGGCATGCTGGACTCGAAGGCCGCCATGGTCCGGTTTCTCTCCCTGATTGCCTCGGAGCCGGATATTTCCCGGGTGCCCGTGATGGTGGATTCGTCCAAGTGGGAAGTGATCGAGGCCGGGCTCAAGTGCATCCAGGGCAAGGGGGTCGTCAACTCCATCAGCCTGAAGGAGGGCGAGGCCGCATTCATCGAGCGCGCGCGTCTCGTGCGCCGCTACGGCGCGGCCGCGGTGGTCATGGCGTTCGACGAGCAGGGCCAAGCCGACACGGTCAAGCGGAAGGTGGAGATCTGCACCCGCGCGTACCGGATTCTCACGGAAGACGTGGGATTCCCCGCCGAGGACGTGATCTTCGACCCGAACATATTTGCGATCGGCACTGGCATCGAAGAGCACAACGACTACGCCATGGCGTTCATCGAGGCCACGCGAATCATCAAGGAGACGTTGCCCCGCGCGCTGATTTCCGGCGGTGTCTCCAATGTGTCGTTCTCCTACCGCGGGTCCAACGCCGTGCGCGAGGCCATGCACTCGGCGTTCCTCTACCATGCCATCCAGGCCGGCATGGACATGGGGATCGTGAATCCCGGCCAGCTCTCCGTCTACTCGGACATTCCCGCCGAGTTGCTCACGGCGGTCGAGGACGTGCTGTTCAATCGCCGGCCGGATTCGACCGAGCGGCTGACGGCGCTCGCGGACAAGTACAAGGGCAAGACCGCATCGAAGGAAACAGACCTGGCCTGGCGGAAAGACCCGGTCGAGAAACGGCTCTCCCACGCGCTGGTCGAGGGCATCCTCGATTACATCGACCCGGACACCGAGGAAGCGCGCACGCGCTGCGCACGCGCGATCGAGGTCATCGAGGGCCCTCTCATGGAGGGCATGAACATCGTGGGCGACCTGTTCGGCGCCGGGAAGATGTTCCTGCCCCAGGTCGTGAAGAGCGCCCGGGTCATGAAGAAGGCCGTGGCCTATCTCATTCCGTTCATCGAGCGGGAAAAGGCGGCGGATGGCATACCGGCAAAGGCCAAGGGCAAGATCATCCTGGCCACCGTGAAGGGCGACGTGCACGACATCGGCAAGAACATCGTGGGCGTCGTGCTCCGGTGCAACAACTACGACGTGGTGGACCTTGGCGTCATGGTCTCGGCCACCAGGATCCTGGAAGCCGCGCGGGCCGAGAAGGCAGACGTGATCGGGCTTTCGGGACTCATTACGCCGTCACTGGACGAGATGGTGCACGTGGCCAGCGAAATGGAGCGCGAGGGATTCGACCTGCCCCTCCTGATCGGCGGGGCGACGACGTCCCGGACGCACACGGCAGTCAAGATCGAGCCGCACTATCACCGGGAAACGGTGCACGTCCTCGACGCGTCTCGAAGCGTCGGTGTGGTGAGCAACCTCTTGTCCGCCGAGCGGCGGCCCGCGTTTGCCCAGGGCGTCCGGGAGGAATATGCCCGGGTCCGCGCGTCGCACGCCGGCAGGGAGACCGAAGCGCGCCTGTTGACCGTCGGCGAGGCGAGAGGCCGTCACCAGAAGATTTCCTGGGACACCTACCGGCCGGTGAAGCCCGCCAAGCTGGGGATCACTGTGCTGGCAGACTACTCGCTCGAGGAACTGATCCCCTACATCGACTGGACGCCATTCTTCGCCACCTGGGAACTCAAGGGACGGTATCCCGCGATTCTCGAGGACAAGAAGGTGGGCGTCGAGGCGAAGAAGCTGCTCGACGACGCGAAGCGCCTGCTGGACCGGTTCGTGAAGGAAAAGCCGGTGCGGGCGAGCGGCGTGCTGGGACTGTTCCCCGCGAACGCGGTGGGAGATGACATCGAGCTGGCCGACGGGACGGTCATCCATGGCTTGCGACAGCAGGCAGAGAAACCGCCGGGGCGGCCGAATCTCTGCCTCACGGATTTCATCGCGCCCAAGACCACGGGCGTGCCGGACTACGTCGGCGCGTTCGCGGTGACGGCGGGGCTCGGTGGAGACGAATTCGCCGAGGGATTCGCGCAGCAGAACGATGACTACACCAGCATCCTGGCCAAGGCGCTCGCCGACCGCCTCGCGGAAGCGTTCGCCGAACGCCTGCACGAACGGGTGCGGCTGGAGTTCTGGGGCTACGCGGCAAACGAAACGCTCGAGGGCGACGACCTGATACGCGAGAAATACGTCGGGATCCGGCCGGCACCGGGCTACCCAGCCTGTCCTGACCACACCGAGAAGGGAACGCTGTTCCATCTGCTCGATGTCGAAAAGAACACGGGCATTTCGCTCACGGAGAACTTCGCAATGTGGCCTGCGGCATCCGTGTCCGGCTGGTACTTCTCGCACCCCGAGTCCATTTACTTCGGCGTCGGCAAGATCGGACGAGACCAGGTGGAAGACTACGCGGCGCGGAAGGGGATGACCGTGAAAGAGGCTGAACGCTGGTTGAGGCCGAACCTGGGTTACGCGAATGACTAGAAGCCTGCGAGATCTCATCGCCGACGGAAAAGCCCACGTTTTCGACGGCGCGATGGGCACCCAGCTGTACGCGCATGGCGTGTTCGTCAACGTGTGTTACGACCAGCTCAACCTGACCCAACCAACCCTGGTGCGTGGCGTACACGACGAATACGTGAAGGCCGGCGCCGAGATTCTCGAGACCAACACGTTCGGCGCCAACCCCATGAAGCTCTCGGCGTTCGGGCTCGCGGACGACACCGAAACCGTCAACCGCCGCGCAGCGGAAATCGCGCGGGAGGCGGCCGCGAGCGGGCGCGCCGTCGTCGTGGGCGCGATTGGACCGCTCGGCGTCCGCATCGAACCGTACGGTCCCACCGGGCGGGACGAGGCGGTCCAGTTGTTCCAGCGCCAGGTGAAAGGACTCGTCCAGGGAGGCGTGGACGGCTTCGTCCTGGAGACGTTCAGCGACCTGGATGAAATCCGCGCGGCGATCCAGGCCGTGCGGTCCGTCAGCGACCTGCCGATCATCGCGCAAATGACTGTCGGCGACGACGGCCGCACCGTGTACGGCACGGAGGTCGAGACGCTGGCCCGCGCGCTGGACGAGGCGGGCGCGGACGTGATCGGGCTCAACTGCTCGGTGGGCCCGGCGGTCATGCTGGACGCGATCGAACGGGTCGCGCAGGTAACCAACCGGCCACTCTCGGCCCAGCCGAACGCCGGCCTCCCACGCGCCGTGGGTGACCGGAAGATCTACCTCACGAGCCCGGAGTACATGGCGAACTACGCCCAGCGGCTCATCCAGGCCGGGGCGCGGTTCGTGGGCGGGTGTTGCGGCACGACGCCGGACCATATTCGCGCCATGCGCAGCCGCGTGGCGTCGCTCACGCCGGGTCACGCGGTGCACGTCACGCAGCGCGCCGCGGCCGGTGAGTCCAAAGCGCCGGCATTGGTGCCCCTGGCCGACAGGTCCAAGTGGGGAGCCAAGCTCGCAAGCGGGACGTTCGCGGTCAGCGTCGAACTCCAGCCACCAAAGGGGTGGAAGCCGGACGCGATGGTCGCCCAGGCCCGCACCCTCAAGGGTGCCGGCGTGGACGCGGTGAGTATTCCCGACGGCGCGCGAGCGCAGAGCCGCATGAGCGCCATTGCATCTGCGATCGTTATTCAGAGAGAAACCGGCGTGGAGCCGCTGGTGCACTACACCTGCCGGGACCGGAACATGGTCGGCATGGTCAGCGACCTGCTGGGCGGTGCGGCGGCGGGTATCCGGAACCTGCTGATTATTACCGGCGATCCGCCGCGGCTGGGGCCCTATCCCGACGCGACATCGGTGTTCGACATCGATTCCATCGGCCTCACCAACGTCGTGCACCGCATGAACCAGGGGCAGGATCCCGGCGGCAACCCGATCGGCGAGCCGACCCGTTACGTCATCGGCGTGGCCACGAACCCGTGGGCCGCCGAGCCGGACCGCGAGTTGAAGCGTCTCTACTGGAAAGTCGAGGCGGGGGCCGAGTTCGCGGTAACCCAGCCGGTGTTCGACGTGAAAGGTTTGGAGTCGTTTATCAAGCGCGCCGCCGAGTTCAGGCTCCCGGTGATCGCCGGCATCTGGCCGTTGCTCTCGCTCCGGAATGCCGAGTTCCTGGCCAACGAGGTGCCGGGCGTCTACGTGCCCGAGGTGGTCCTCGCGCGCATGCGGAAGGCGCAGGAGAAGGGCGACGATGCCGCGCGGGCGGAAGGGGTGACCATCGCGCGGGAGATTCGGGATGCCGTGCGCGGGGCAGTCCAGGGCATGCAGATCAGCGCGCCGCTCGGCAACGTCGAAGCCGCCGTTCAAGTGCTACAATAGCGCCATGAACCGCCGCTATCTCGCCGCGCTGGTCCTGCTGGTCGCGTCCGCGACCACCGCGTTCGCCCAGTCCGCCGCGTACTCCCCCGGCAAGGACTGGGCGCACCGCTCGCCCGCGCAGGTGGGTCTCGAGGCGGCGTGGGTGGATTCCGCGATGGCTCATGCCAAGGCGAACGAAACCAACGCGCCGCGTGACCAGCTGGTCGCGCACGACCAGAGCGGATTCGGCCGCGAGCCGCTTCCGACACCGATCTGCCCGATGAAGGAACGCGGCGACATGACGGGCATCGTCGTCCGCCATGGCTACATCGTCGCCGAGTGGGGCGAGCCGGACCGCGTGGACATGACCCACAGCGTCACGAAGAGCTTCCTCTCGACGGTCGTGGGCCTGGCGTTCGAGCGCGGGCTCATCAAGAGCCTGGACGATCACGTGAAGGACTACGTGCGGACCAGCGAGTGGGACACGCCCCACAATGCCCTGATCACGTGGGACCACATGCTCCGGCAGACGAGTGACTGGGAAGGCACGATGTGGAGCAAGCCGGACTGGGCCGACCGGCCGCCGTCCGGCACGCCAATCGAGGAGTACAAGAAACGCGTCCACAACGAGCCGGGAACGACCTACAAGTACAACGATGTCCGGGTGAACGCGCTCTCGTGGGCCGCGCTGCAAGTCTGGCGGAAGCCGCTGCCCGAGGTATTGAAAGATCTCGTCATGGACCCGATCGGCGCCTCGAATACGTGGCACTGGTACGGCTATGACAGCTCGTGGGTGGAGCTGGATGGAAAACGGGTCCAGTCGGTGAGCGGCGGTGGGCACTGGGGCGGCGGCATGTTCATCAGCGCCCGGGACCAGGCGCGGTTTGGTCTGCTGACCTTGAACAAAGGAAAGTGGAACGGCAAGCAGATCCTGCCGGAGTCGTGGATCACCCGGGCCCGGACGCCCACGGGGCCCCAGCCGACCTACGGCTTCATGAACTACTTCCTGAACACGGCAAACGCGGATGGCCGCCGGCCGTGGCCGGACGCGACGCCCGAGACATTCTGCCACATTGGAAACGGGACGAACGCGGTGTGTGAGGTGCCGGAGTACGACATGGTGGTGGTGATGCGGTGGATCAACGGCAACAGCGGGGTCAACGGTGTGATCAAGCGGCTGATTGCGGCGGCCGGAGGCACACCAAAGACGAGCTAACCCAGCGCCTCGACAATCTGCCGGTAGCGCTCGTCCGGGCGCTTGAACCCCAGGTTACTCACGTAGACTTTCTCCACGCCCACATCCCGCAGCGCACGAATCGTCCGCGCGGTCATTTCCTCCGGTTTCAGCCCTGCCGCAAAGTCCTTCGTCACTCCCTCGATCGGAACCGGGAAGAATCGCCCCAGGCGTTCCAGCGTCCAGCGATTCGCGCTCATATAGTGGAATACGCCGAACACGGCCGGGTAGGTCACACCGCGGCGCCGCGCTTCGGCGAGGAACCTCTCCACCTCACGAATGTTGTGATGCGAGACAATCTGGGTGAGGTAAAACTCGGCCGTGAATTCCTGCTGGAGCAGATAGTCCACCTGGGCCGAATGGTCATGCAGGGGGTTGGCCCACCCGCCCAGCGTGGCGCCCGGCACGCGCTCGCGAATCTCCTTTCGCAACTGCCACGCGTACTCCACGCACCGGGGCGGGCCCACCGACTTGTCCCCGCCCAGGACCGTGAGCGTGTCGAACCCGAACGACACCGCGCGGGCCGCGTACTTGAGGCAGTAGTCGAGCGAATGCTTGGCCGTAAGAAATGGAACGACCTTGGCTGGGCTCACGTCGTTGGCCAGGTTGCTGGCCAAGTGGCCGAGGTTTTCTTCCTCCGCCTGCCCTACCGCGTTGTCCGTAATGAAAACGATCGTGTCCCGCTTGGCGAGCCGGCCCACCCCGTGATACATGTCGATCCACGTATTCATGCTTTGGGCCGCGGACAGGCCGACCTGCGGCGGGCGCATTTCGACGGCGATGAGCGGACGGGGATCGCGGAGGCGCGCGAGGGCTGGGCCTACGGCGGGAGGCATGGGGCGGAAGCTAAAAGGGCTGCCGACGCGGGGTCAGGTGTCGGGAAAAACGGGCGGCGCTATCCTTATTCATGGTCACGTCCATTCAAGCCATGCGCCCCGAAGACTGGGGCCCGGTCCTCGCCATATATAAGGAAGGCATTGCCACCGGCCACGCGACGTTCGAGACCGACGCGCCGGGCTGGGACACGTGGGACGCGAGCCACATCAAGCATAGCCGCGTAGTTGCGCGACAGGGCGAAAGCGTACTCGGCTGGGCGGCTCTTTCCGGCGTGTCAGACCGTTGCGTATACGGCGGCGTGGCCGAGGTGAGCGTTTACGTAGCCGGCGCGCATCGAGGCAAAGGCGTCGGCCGGCGGTTGCTGGAGGCGATGGTGGCCGAGTCGGAGAAGAACGGGATCTGGACGCTCCAGGCCGGCATCTTCCCGGAGAACGCCGGCAGCGTCGCCATTCACGAGAAATGCGGGTTCCGGCAGGTGGGCCGGCGCGAGCGACTCGGCACAATGAACGGGAAATGGCGGGACGTGTTGTTGCTGGAACGGCGAAGCACCACGACCGGGGCCTGATGCCGGACGAGCCGCGACACAAGGAACCCCACAAGAAGGCCTACAAGGCCGAGGCCATCACGGTGCATTGGGAGCCCCGGTTGTGCATTCACACCGGTCACTGCTTCCGGAACCTCGGCGCCGTCTTTCAGCCGTGGGACCAGCCGTGGGTCAAACCCGACCGCACGACTCCGGAGCGAATCGCCGAGGTCGTTCGTTTGTGTCCAACCGGCGCGCTGCAGTTTGAAACACTCGACGGACATGAACAGCCGGAGATCGAGGGCCTGGAAGTGAAAGTGATTCCGGACGGGCCGCTTTATGTGCGCGGCAACTTCGAGCTGCGGGCAGACGACGGCACCGTTCTTCGGCGCATGAACCGCGCAACCCTGTGCCGCTGCGGGCAGTCACAGAACAAGCCCTTCTGCGACAACAGCCACCTCGAGGCCCAGTTCCGTGCCGACTGACCCGATTGTCATCACCGTTCGCCCCAACGGGCCGCTCAAGATCCGCGGACCGGCCGTCGTCCAGCGTTCGGATGGCGAGATCCTGTCACAGGAGGCGAACGTGGCCCTCTGCCGGTGTGGCCAGTCGTCCACTAAGCCGTTCTGCGATGGGACCCACAAGACCATCCCATTTCAGGCGGAGTAGTTCTCAGCGTCTCAAGGCCCTCGCGCGTATAGTGTTAGTCCGCCCTCGCCGGTACGTTGTTGCGAGGCAAGCCACTGTACATCCAACGAAAATTGAGTTCATGATCTTTCGCCGTCCATACATCGTCACTGCCGTAGCTCCTGCGGCTCTTCTGGTTCTCGTCGCATGCGGGGGCGAGCAGCGCCGTGGCGGTCCCCAGAACATCCCGGTGACCGTCGCCAAGGCGGAACTGCGGGCCGTGCCGTACGAGATCAGCGCGCCCGGTACCGTGGAGGCCATCAACGCGGTGCAGGTGGCGTCCCAGGTCCCGGGCATCGTGACCAGCGTGCGGTTCCGCGAAGGGGACGAGGTCAAGCAGGGACAAGTCCTGTTTACGATCGATTCCCGCCCCTACCGCAACGCGCTGACGCAGGCGGAGGCCGCTCTGAGCCGCGACCTCATCCAGCTCAACAACGCCCAGAGACAGGTGGACCGGTACCAGGCACTCGCCAAGAACGAGTACGTGACCGACGAGCAATACCAGTCCCTGCGCACGACCGCCGACGCGTTCTCGGCCACCGTCAAGTCCGATTCGGCGGCGGTAGACAACGCGCGCGCCAACCTTGAGTTCACGACCATCCGCGCGCCGCTCACCGGCCGGACGGGCAGCCTGCAGATCCGAGCGGGCAACCTCGTGCGGACGGCGGGCACGACGGTGGTCATGGTCAACCAGACCAAGCCCATCCAGGTGCGGTTCGCGGTGCCGGCCACATACTTGCCGGAGATCCGCGCCCGGAACAACGACAGTTTGCTGGTACGCGTGAAGCCGGGCGGCACCATCGCCACCGCCGCAGACCAGCCGACGCTCGAAGGCGTGCTGGCATTCGTGGACAACGCGGTGGACACGACGACAGGCACCATTCTCCTCAAGGGCCGGTTCGACAACGCCCAGGGCATCTTGTGGCCGGGCCAGTTCGTCTCGGCAACAGTCGTGCTGTACGTGGAGCAGGCGATCGTGGTACCACAGCCGGCCGTGATGATCGGCGACCGCGGCAACTACGTGTTCCTGGTAGATGCCGAGCGAAAGGCGAACACGCGCCCGGTCGCCACCGGGCGGCTCGTGGGCGACGTGCTGATCGTGAACAGCGGCCTCACGGCCGATGACCTCGTGGTGTCCGACGGCCAGCTGCGGCTGATACCCGGCGCCCGGGTGGACATCAAAAACGCGGCAGAGGTCGGTCTCAAGCCCGACTCCTCGGCGCGCGGACCGGGGGGAGCAGGCGGGGCGGGCGGGGCGGGCGGCGGCCGGGGACGTGGCAACGGCGGCCAGCCCGGCGCCGGAGACAATACCAAGCGGGGCGGCGGAGGTAACGGCGGCGGACAGCAGCCGAATGGTTCTGCGCCTGCCCGGGAGAGCACCCAGTGAACATCGCCGAGCTTTTCATCAAGCGGCCTATCGCCACCACGCTGATCATGGTGGGAATCCTTATTTTCGGCGTCGTCGGGTACCGGCGGCTGCCGGTGAGCGACCTGCCGACCGTGGATTACCCGACCATCAGCGTGAATGCCGGGTTCGCGGGCGCGTCACCCGAGACCATGGCGACGTCGGTGGCCACGCCGCTGGAAAAGGCGTTCACCAGCATCCCGGGAGTCGAGACCATCACGTCGAGCAGCAGCCAGGGCTCGACCAACATCACGCTCAACTTCACGCTCACCCGGCCGATCGACGCGGCGGCGCAGGACGTCCAGACGGCCATTTCACGCGTCGTGCGACAGCTGCCCCAGGGCATGCAGCCCCCTTCGATGAACAAAGCGAACCCGAGCGATTTCCCTATCATCTTCTTCGCCGTGCAGTCCAAGACTCTGCCCCTGTCGGCGGTCAACGAATACGCGGAGACGGTCATCGGCCAGAAGCTCTCGACGCTCGAAGGCGTGGCCCAGGTGGAAATCCAGGGCTCGCAGCGCTACGCCGTTCGGGTCCAGCTCGACCCGCGCGCCTTGGCCTACCGGCGTATCGGCATTGACGAGGTCGTCTCCGCCATCACCTCGAGCAACGTCAACACGCCCGCCGGAGTCCTGTGGGGCCGGTATCGGGCGCTGTCGCTCCAGTCCAACGGCCAGCTCCAGAACGCGGACGCGTTCCGGAACATCACGGTGACCTACCGAAACGGCTCCCCGGTCCGGCTCGCCGACCTGGGCAACGTGTTCGATGGCGTGGACAACCCGCGCTCCGGCAATTTCTATAACGGCACGCGCACGATCATGGTGAATGCGCGACGGCAGCCGGGCAGCAATACGGTCGAAGTGGCCGACGCGGTGCGCGCGGCGGTGGAAGCACTCAAGCCCCAGCTGCCGCCGTCCATCACGGTGGACATCCTCTACGACCGCTCGGTGACCATCCGTGACTCGGTGACCGACGTGAAGGACACGCTGCTCCTCACGCTGGGCCTCGTGGTGCTGGTCATCTTCCTGTTCCTGCGGAACGTGCCGGCCACGATCATCCCGGGCATGGCCCTGCCCATGTCCGTGGTGGCGACATTCGCCGTCATGGCCCTCGCGGGCTTCAGCGTGGACAACCTCTCGATGATGGCGCTCACCCTCGCGGTGGGCTTCGTGGTTGATGACGCCATCGTGATGATGGAAAACATCGTCCGCCACATCGAGATGGGAAAACCGGTCATGCAAGCGGCGCTCGAAGGATCGCGGGAGATCAGCTTCACCATTCTCTCGATGACCGTCTCGCTGGTCGCCGTGTTCATCCCCATCCTGTTCATGGGCGGCCTGCTCGGCCGGCTGTTCCACGAATTCGCGGTCGTGATCGGCGCTGCCATCCTGGTGTCCGGATTCGTGTCGCTCACGCTCACGCCCATGATGTGCGCCCGGTTCCTCAAGCCCAAGCACGAGGAGACGCACGGCCGCGTGTACAACGCCATCGAGGCCGTGTACCAGGGCGTGCTCGGGTTCTACGAGCGCACGCTGCACTGGGTGATGCGCCACCGGCCCGCGACCATGGCGTTCTCGGCGGTGATTCTCGGCCTCACGTTCTGGCTGTTCGGACTCGTGCCCAAGGGATTCATTCCCACCACGGACACCGGCGCAGTCTTCGGCTCGGTTGAGACGGCCGAGGGCACTTCGTTCGATGTGATGATGGAGCGGATGAACCAGGTAGCCGACGTGATCCGCCAGGATCCCGCCGTTTCCGGCGTGACGGTCTCGGTCGGTGGCTTCGGCGGCGGGGGGGGCGGTGGCGCGGGCAACCAGGGGCGGTTGAGCGTGTATCTCGTTCCCCGGCGCGAGGGCCGGCCCCCGGTCGAGCAGGTCATCCGCACCCTGAACGGCAAGCTCCAGCAGGTGGCCGGGGTGCGGACGTTCCTCAGCAACCCCCAGCCGATCCGTATCGGCGGCCGCATGACCCGCAGCCTGTACCAATACACCCTCCAGTCGTCCGACTTGGCGGCGCTCTATCAGTACTCGGGCATTATGGAAGCAAAGATGCGGGAAATGCCGGACCTGACCGACGTCGCGACAGACCTCCAGGTGCGGAACCCCCAGTTGCGGATCGACATTGACCGCGACCGCGCCGCCTCGCTCGGCCTCGGCATGGACCAGGTGCAGAGCGCACTCTACAACGCGTTCGGCTCCCGGCAGATTTCCACGATCTTCGGCGCCACCAACGATTACCCGGTCATGCTGGAGCTCCTGCCCGAGTTCCAGCGGGACCCGAGTGCCATCAACATGCTGCACGTGCGGACCCGCACCGGCGCATTGGTGCCACTCGGCTCCGTGGCCACGGTGACGCCCATCATGGGCCCCGTCTCCATCAACCACTCCGGCCAGCTGCCGTCGGTAACCCTGTCGTTCAATCTCCAGCCCGGCGCTTCTCTCGGGACTGCCGTCGCCGCGGTCGAGCGGCTCGGCCTCCAGACCCTGCCGGCCTCCATCAGCACGTTCTTCAGCGGCACGGCGGCAGCGTTCCAGCAGTCGCAGGCCGGCCTGGCCTTCCTGCTGCTCATCGCCATCGTGGTCATCTACCTCGTACTGGGCGTGCTGTACGAGAGCTTCATTCACCCGCTCACGATCTTGTCGGGCCTGCCGTTCGCGGTGTTCGGCGCCCTGCTGACCCTGCTGATCTTCGGAATCGACCTGAACATCTATTCGTACGTCGGCCTGATCCTGCTGGTGGGATTGGTGAAGAAGAACGCGATCATGATGATCGACTTCGCCCTCGATGCCCAGCGAAAAGATGGCAAGGGTGCGGCCGAGGCGGCGGTCGAGGCATGCCTGGTACGGTTCCGCCCGATCATGATGACGACGATGTGCGCCTTGATGGGCACACTGCCGATCGCGATCGGGCTGGGTGCGGGCGCGGAGTCCCGCCGGCCGCTGGGCGTCGCGGTGGTGGGCGGCCTGGCATTCTCGCAGATAGTCACGTTGTACGTGACGCCGGTGATCTTCACCTACATGGACGAGTTCCAGCACTGGGTGGCGGCGCGGTTCCGGCGCGGGGCGCCCTCGGCCACCCAGCGAGTGCCGGCTTTCGGGGGTGCGGACTGACTTGAAAGGGAAAAGGGAAACAGGAAAAGCAGGACAGCAACAGCCTTACTTTTCCCTTTTCCCATTTCCCTTCTTACGCTGTTAGTTCCACCTGCCCTCCCGTGTGCCAGAACAGGACGGTTTCGTCTCCACGAAACCGTCCTGTTCGCACATAGGAGATCAGCGCGGCCATGGCCTTCGCCGTGTAGGTCGGGTCGAGAAACAGGCCCTCACTGCGGGCTGCCAGTTCGAGCGCCTCGGTTGATGCCGGAGTAGCCACTCCGTAGCCCCCACCCACAAACGAGTCATCCACTTCGATCGTCAGCCCCGCGCCCAGAGGAACGTCCAGACCCAGGAGCGGTGTCATGCCGTCGAGCAGGTCGCGCACCACCGCGGCAATCGAGGCAGCCGGGTCGTCCGCGCTGACGCCAACGACCCTGGTGGCGAGGGTGTGCAGTTCGACGCCGGCAAGGATTCCCGCGAGTGTCCCGCCGGACGACGTGGCCACCACGATCGCGTCGGGCACGAGGCCCTGGGACACGAGCTCGCCGACGGCGCGCACGTAGCCCAGCGCGCCGAGCGGCGTGGATGCGCCAAGGGGCACGGCGTAGGGCCGCTTGCCCTGGGCGCGGAGCTGCTCCAGCGCGCTCGCCATGGCCGGTGCGCGCGCGGCGCGATCGGGTATGTACTCGATCGTCGCGCCGGTGAGTTCATGCAGGCGGGCGTTGCCCGTGGGGCGGTCCGGGCGGGCACCATTGATGAGAAGCCGGCACCCCAGTCCGAGGCGGGCGGCCGCCGCCGCGGTCACCCGGGCGTGGTTGGAATGCACGCCCCCCACGGTCACCAGGGTGTCCGCATTCTGCGACTTTGCCTCGCCAAGTACCAGTTCCAGCTTTCGCACCTTGTTGCCGCCCAAGGCGAAGGGAATGGCATCATCCCGCTTGACCAGCAGGCGGGGGCCTGCACCCAATGCCCCCCGGAGCCGCGTAAGCTCTTCCACCGCCGTGGGATACCGGCCGAGTGAAACGGTGGGCAACGCGGCGACCGCATCGCGGGCCCGTTGGTGGGTCCGGCTGACGAACTGGCTGGAAAGGCGCGCCATGGTTCATGAAGTTCACGCCTTAACTCCATGTTGTCCAACGCGGTATCTTGCGGGGTGGGATTGGAACCGTTTGGCACCGGGATTGCAGGCATTACTGAGAATGGTGACGTGCGTAACCGCCTGAAGAGCACCGCCGGCTATACGTTGATCGAGCTGGCCACGGTCCTGGTGGCGCTCAGCATCATGTCGTTGATGTCGTACGTAAAACTCAGGCCGGCGCTGGAGCACGGCAAGGTGAATGCTGCGGCGTCGGTCATGGCCATTGACCTTCAGTATGCGCAGCTGATGGCGGCAAAGGGGCGGAAGCCGGTGGTGGTGATCCTCACGGTGTCCACCCAGCAGTACGTCATTCGCGACAGGGCGACGTCGACCTTGATTTACCGGACCCGCTACCTGGGCTCGGGCACGGACTTTTCGCTGACATCCATGGCCGGTACGGCGACGACGCTGGAAGTCTTCCCCACCGGTGTCACGAGAACCACAACGACGTTCACGCTCGGGCGGCTTAAACGGGAAGCCGGGCGGCCACAGGACGTGGCCGACGTGGCTGAACTTCGCCTCCTCCACGGAGAACACGATGGCTGATCAGCCTGACTGGAGTCTCGCGACCTGGGAGGGGAACCGGCGGCAGCAGCACCGTGAGTTCCTGGTGTTGTCGTTTCGAGAGAAGGTAAAGGTCGTCGAGCATCTGGCAGACGTGGCGCGGTTCTTCGCGGCGCGCCGAAGGGTGCGGGGCCTGGCGGTGCGTGAGCGTGGCAACGCCTATGGGACTGGGCCGAACTCGACCCCGGCGCAGTAGGGCTCCCCGATCCCCCTCCCGCGCTCGACGGCGTAGCGGTCGGCGAAGAACCTGGCTGCGCTTCGTCAGACGCTCGTCTTGAACAGCACTTCATCGCCGAGCATGAACACGATGCGGGAGGGGCGGGCGAAACCGCCCCTCCCCGACCGTAGTCGTACCCAGTTCACGGTGACCGGCACCGTGAACGGTCCGAAATCCTCGTGGTTCTCCGCAATGTGGTGTAGGCTGACGGAGATGTTCGTAGTGCCGGCCGCAACGCCCGTGAGTGTGCCCGTGTATGCCGCCGTGCGAGTGAACGTCAGGAGCGCCGAGTTCCCGGGAATGACATTGAACTCGAAGGCGGCGCTGTTGCCGACCGGATCGGCCGCGCACGGGAATGACTAGCAAAATACTGGCGTCGCGCGCACCCGACGGCTAGTTTGGGGTATCCAAATCATGGCTTCAGGGTCTCGTCGTATCCGCCGCTGGGGAGCCATCGTGCTCCTCTTCACCTGGGCGCAGGTTGCCACGGCGAATGCGGTGCCGTGCGCCATTTGGTGTCATCTGAACGGTGGCGCGTCGGCCCACGTCATGGCGTCCGTGCACGCCGGCGACAATCACGGCGGCCCCGCACAGCACGACTGCGGCCCATCCATTGCCGATTCACACCGCGGCACGCCCCAGCTCCTGGTGGTGGCCGCCGTCACGCCTGACGTTCCGGTCGTACCCTTAGTAACCGTGACCACGATTGATCCCCCGGTCGCGAGCCTCCAGTCGTTCGTTTCCGTCTTCTCGGGTTTCGATACCCCCCCTCCGCGCGCCTAGTCAAACAACCCGGTAGTCGTCGAGCGTGTCCGTCCATCAAGGGACGGCACGGGTGTTTGACTCAAAGACGAGGCGCAGAAAACAATGAAAACGATAGGTATGATCGCCCTCGGCCTGCTGGCCGCTGGCGGATTGCAGGCGCAGGCCCCGAAGGCCGATAGCAGCGCCACCAAGGCTGACACCGCTGTTCGTATCAGGGGCATCGAGATCACCGCGGCCCCGTCAGACCAGGTCGCCGTCAAGCCGATGCAGCTGCTTACGCTCCCCACGACGGCCAGCCTGACGACCAAGCAGGCCCGTCAAACTGTGAACCTCGTGGATACCGAGGACGCGGTGAAGTACATGCCGAGCGTCATGATGCGGAAGCGGAACAACGGGGACACGCAGACCGTGATGGGCACCCGTATCTGGGGCATAGGCGGCAGCGCCCGGAGCCTGATTTTCGCCGATGGCGTGCCGCTCAGCACGCTGATCGGCAACAACAACACCTTCGCGAGTCCCAAGTGGGGTCTCGTCGCGCCGGTGGAAATCGCGCGGATTGACATGATGAACGGCCCGTACTCGGCCGCCTACGCCGGCAACTCGATGGGCGCCGTCATGGAAATCACCACGCGCCTGCCTGAACACTTCGAAGGATCGATCAACCAGGTATACGCCGTCCAGTCCCACAAGCTGTATGGCACTTCGAACACGTTCAACACCATGCAGACCTCGGGCAGCCTGGGCGACCGCTTCGGCAAGCTGGCGGTATGGGTAAGCGGCAACTACCAGGACAGTCACAGCCAGCCCCTGGGGTACGTCACGGCCGGCACGTTCCCCGCCGGCACCACCGGCGGCTTCGGCGACGTGAACAAGCTGGGGGCCGCGGCCAACATCCTCGGCGCGACCGGCCTGCTGCACACCCACATGACGAACGGGAAGGTGAAGGCGGCCTACGACATCACGCCGACCATCCGGGCGGCGTACACGTTCGGCCTCTGGCGCAACGATGCCAGCTCGGCCGTGCAGAGTTACCTCACGACCGCTGCGGGCGCTCCCACGTTTGCCGGCCAGGCGGGGTTCGCCAGCGGCTACTACAACATGGACCAGCAGCAGACGTCGCACAGCGTGACCGTGCGGAGTGACACGAGGAAGGACTGGGACTTCGAGTTCGCCGGCGCGTACTTCCACTTCGACAAGGACCGGCAGACGGTGCCCACCACCAGCGCCGCCGCCGACACCACCTATGGCACGCCGGGGCGCGTTTCCATCGCCGCCGGCACGGGCTGGTACACCGCCGACGCGAAGGGGGCCTGGCACAAGGGCGGGCTCGGGGCCGCCCACGCCGTGTCCTTCGGCACGCACACCGAGTTTTACCAGCTGAAGAACGCGTCGTGGAACACACCGGACTGGCGGGCCGGGACACTGACAACTGTTGCCACCGAGGGCGACGGCAAGACTCGCGCCCAGGCCCTGTGGGCGCAGGATAGCTGGCAGATCGGTGGCAGGCTGAGAGCCACGTTCGGCGCCCGCTACGAAACGTGGCGCGCGTTCGACGGGTTCAACCAGAATGACGCGACGCAGGTCACCCAGCCAACGGTAAACGCTTCCCGGTTCTCGCCGAAGCTGGTGCTGGACTGGGCGGTGGCCCCGCGCTGGACGCTCACCCTGTCGACCGGCCAGGCGTTCCGGTTCCCGACCGCTTCGGAGCTGTACCAGCTGGTAACGACCGGGACGACGTTCACGTCGCCCGCGCCGAACCTCAAGCCGGAAAACGTGCTGGCGGGCGAGCTTCGCATTCAGCGCCGGTTCGGGCAGGGACAGGCCCAGGTGGCGTTCTTCGGCCAGGACGTGCGGGACGCGATCATCTCGCAGTTCCTGCCGCTGGTACCGAACTCGACGACCCTGTTCTCGTACCTGTCCAACGTGGATCACATCCGCGCCGGCGGAATCGAGCTGCTGGCCGTGCACAACCGGGTGTTCATCCAGGGTCTGCAGGTCAACGGGTACGTCACGTGGCTGGACGCACGCACGGTCGCCCTGACCGGCCAGCCCAGCGCCACCGTGCCGGCCTCGGCGGCGATCGGCAAGTTCCTGCCCAATATTCCGACGTGGCGCGCGGGGTTCACTACCACCTACCGGCCGACCGGCGAACTCGCCTTCAGCGTCGCCGGGCGGTACAGCAGCATGCTCTACACCACGCTCGATAACGCCGCCCTGAAAAACCCGAACGTGTACCAGGGCTTCACCGGCTGGTTCGTCATGGACGCGCGGGCCAACTACACTCGTCAGCGGTTCGGCGTGTCGCTCGGCATCGACAACCTCAGCAACCGGAAATACTTCCTGTTCCATCCGTTCCCCCAGCGCACCGTGGTGGTGGACGTTCGGTTCACGTTCTAGAAAACGGCCGGCCTCACTCACGTTTCACACAGGACAGGCTGACATGCGACGACTACTGGCGTTTCTCGTTCTCTCGTTCCTCGCGACCATCCCCGCCCTGGCCCAGACACCCAAGGCCAATGCCGCACCCGCCGCGAAGCAGGGCGGCGAAGAGGAAGAGGTGGAGCGGAAAATCGTCGGCGGCGGGAAGATCGCCACCGGGTGGACCGCCAAGACCGACCGGGACGCGCCGATCTCCAAGGTGAAGGTCGAGACCACATCGGCCGGCGTGCACATCGAGACGGCGGCTTCGGTGGTGGTGTACAAACCCACCGACGTACTGAAGCGCAACTACCACCTCGGCGCCTCGTTCACGCAGAACGACGGCATGCCCGGGCACGCCGAGCCGTACGGACTCATCTTCGGCGGCGTGATGAAGGGCGACACCCTGGCCTACACGTATTTCCTCATCGAGGGAGACGGCAAGTTCAGCGTCCGGCGCCGCACCGGCAACAAGTCCGAGGACCTCGCCAGCGGCTGGATGGAGCACAAGGCGCTGGTCCAGATGGACAAGAAAGGCGTCGCCACGAACAAGCTGCTCGTCGAGCGCACATCCGCCGGCGCCGTCCGGTTCATGGTGAACGGCACCGAGGTCTTCAAGACCACGGCCGAGAAAGCGATGCCGGACGGGTTCGTCGGGTTCCGCGTGGGTCACAACCTGAGCGTGGACGTGGCCAGCGTGATGCGGATGCAGATGTGAGGACCGCGCAGTGAACACGTTCCTCCTATGGGCGGGCCTGGTCCTTCCAGGCTCGCCGATGGTTGTTCTCCACGCGAGGCTCGAGTCCACCGAGCCGGTCGAGGGCGACACGATTTCCGTGTACCCGAGCGTCATGCGGCTCGTGTTCAGCGAGCCGATCGAAGACGAGTTCGCCGAACTGACTTTGAGCGACGGCCACGGGGTGGTCACCAGGCTCAAGCCGCGCATTGACCCGCACGATGTAAAGGCCCTGATCGGCGATTTCCCCGCGTTGCCCCCCGGCGGCTACCTGGTGGTCTGGCGGGTCGTGTCCGCCGACGGGCACCCGGTGGGCGGGCACTTCGTGTTCTATGTCGCGGTCGGGCCGCCCGGTTCCAGCAAGGCGGACCTCCTGGTGGGCACGCTTCCCCCGCCAGCACCACCGCAGGACCACGCGGCGGACGCGGCGGCCGGCATGAGCGGCGAGCCGCCGATCCTCGCCGCGATCACGCGTGGCGCGGCGCTGGGCTCGCTGATGGCGCTCACCGGGCTCCTGGTCGTCGCCACGTTCTGGGTGCCGGTCCGGAGCAACACGATCGCGTCGCTCGAGAAATGGCTGGCGATTGCCACTCCCCTGCTCCTCACCGCCGACTTCCTGCTCTGGCTCCAGCACGCGGCATCTGCCACTGGTGTGGATATCGACAGCATCGTGATGTCGCTCTCCACCCAGAACGGCGGCATTTACGCGGCCCGAGTCGGCCTGGCCGCCATCGCGGCCTGGGCACTGCTCCTGGTGCGGCGGCCGGGGTTGGCGGCGGTGTTCACGTCCGCGGCGATTCTCGTGACCAGCGCGACCGGTCACCCGGCGGCAATCCGTGCCTCCATCGCAATTCCCGGGAAGGCGGTGCATCTGGCAGGCGTCTCGTTGTGGCTGGGCGGGCTCCTGGTGCTGGTGCTGGACCGTCGGCCGAGGGAGGAGTACACGGCTGGTGCTCACCGGGTATCCAACCTAGCGCTGATAGCGGTTGGGGCCGTGGCGCTCACCGGCGTTATCGAGACGCTGCTGTTCCTGCCGAAACTCGGCGATGTGCTGACTTCCGCCTATGGCCGCATGGTACTCGGCAAGCTGACCGGCCTGCTGGGCCTCGTGGCATTCGGCGCCTGGCACCGATACCGCGCCGTACCGCGCATCGTGACGGGCGGAACGCCCGATGCAATGCGGCGGTCGGTGGCGTGGGAAACCGGGCTGATGGCCGCCGTTGTGGTACTCGCCTCGTTCCTGGCGTACATCCCGCCACCGAGTGCCGGTGGCGGAGATATGATGCATCTGCATTCGGTCCCGGCTGCGACTGAAGACCCCTGACCCAAGGACGGGCCCCATGAACACCTCCCGGCTGTCGGCCATTCTCGCCCTTACCGCGGTTGTCCTCCTCGCGAGCGCGCACGTCACCGTGTCGCCGCGGGAAATCGTGTCGAAGGGCGGCGGCGTATTCCTGGTGAACGTCCCGACGGAGCGGCCGGTGGCCACCGTGAAGATCCGGGTCGAGTTCCCCGAAGGCCTGCGGGTCTCGCGCATACGCGCGAAAGCCGGCTGGACGGCCGCCGTCGAACGCGATACCTCCAAGGCCATCACCGCGGTGACATGGTCGGGCGGGAAGATCGGGCCGGACGAGTTCGATGAGTTTGCCTTCAACGCGCGGGTGAACGCGCCGCCGTCGAAGCTCGCGTTCAAGGCATACCAGACGTACGAAGGCGGCGAGACCGTGGCGTGGACAAGCACGGACACGCCGACGCCGAAGGACCAGCACCCCGCGCCCCAGATTACCATCACCCCCGTGCAGTCGAAATACGCGACGGCGGCCCGGGAAAACTGGCTGGGCGCGACCGCGATGCTCCTGGGCTTTGCCGCCCTGACCATGTCCATGCGCAACGGCCGGAACGGCAAGAAGGTCGCGGGCCTGATGTTGTTCGCCTTGGCCGCCTTGGCCGCCGCGGCGCCGCTGGCCGCCCAGGACCATGCCGCGCGTCCCGTCGCCGTTCATGCCGATGCTCAGGCCGCCGCTCCCACCGGCCGACCCGGCACGGCCGCCGAGCAGATCGCGGGCGCGGTGATCGCCGCCCCGCCCGAACTGCGTGACGATGCCACCGTGCTGGGATACGCGCCGGACGGGAAGTTCATCCAGCTGCGCAAGGGCACGGGCGACATGATCTGCCTGGCCGATGACCCGAAGGAGGCGAGGTTCCACGTCGCCTGCTACCACAAGTCGCTGGAGCCGTTCATGGCCCGCGGCCGCGAACTCACCGCCCAGGGCGTGGAAGGCTGGCCGCGCGACAGCGTACGGAACTCGGAGATTGCCTCCGGCAGGATCAAGATGCCGGCGGCGGGCGGGCTCTACACGCTGACCGCGAGGGCCGGCTGCTACGACGCCGCAACCGGCAAGCTCTGCGATCACACCAACCCGGTCCACTCAGTGTACGTCCCGTTCGCGTCCATCGAATCCACGGGACTGCTCGACCACCCGACCGACGAACACACACCGTTCCTCATGAACGCCGGCACGGCCAAGGCTCACATCATGTTCGGGAAGCACGAGCACTAGGACGGGCCTGTTCAACGTCCAGGGCACTCGTACGTATCCCAATGTGTCCCTGCAGTTTGCCGGTGCGGGGCACCCTGGCGCGACGTTCGCCGGTGCTTTCACCAGCGACACCGCCCTGGCAGGAACGGTCACGGGGTTCGGACCGGCGCCCCGGCCGCTCACGCCGAGCCGGCCAACGTGTTACTGCCCTTGGCTGTTCCAGAGCCGGCAGAGAGCCGGTCCGCCGCATCGTGTGCGGCCCCGGTATTGTGTGGCCCCCCGGTTGGCCCCATTCAGCCAACTCGGGGTACATTGAGGAAGGAGGTACTATGAAGAAGCTATTCGCGGTTATCGTGGCGGGGGTTACGGCGGCGGCCTGCATGAGCGGGCCCCGAAAGGTGGCCGACCCGGGGAACTACCTGGAGGCCAACTCACCAGAACGCATGTGGATCGTCCTGGAAGACGGAACCCGGCTGATGGTTGACGGACCCCGGGTAATCTCCGATACGGTGTTCGGCTGGGCGGATGGCGAGGAGTTCTCCATACCGGTGAGCGAGCTCAAGGAGGTCCGGGTCCGGCAGTTGTCGATTTTCCGGAGTGTCGTCCTCCCCACGGCGTTGACCGGAGCGGCCATTACGTCGGTGATCGCGTTCCGCAGTACCGAGGCGACGCACGACCCCGACACGGATTCCACGATAGACGTGCACAATCTGCCGCGGCCGTGAACCGGCGCGAGCGTCGGGGTAGACTTCCCCGATGCTCGCGGTCCGATTGTTCCTTCAAGTCGCCACGACCCTTTCTGCCCAGGGCGTCCTAGCCGGCACCCACGTCAATCCAATCCCGGGCTCAGGGACGCTCACCGAGCTGCGCGTCCTCCAGCCCGTCCTCATGCTGCACTCGACCGCCGTCGCTGACCATCTCTCGTTGCACGCCACGCTGAACCTGGAAGGGCTCACGATTCCCAACGGCGTCCTCACGGTGGGGGCGTGGGGAGAAGGGTTCAACGACCGGCGGCACCCGCACACGTACGCGCACGAAGTCATCATCACGGGCAACGATCTCCTGGGGCCCCGTGACGGCGCCATTAACATTTCGATAAGCGCCGGCAAGGGGTTCGTGCCATTCGGCAGTGACGACCCGATGAGCCGCCCCGCGCTCGCCTACCCCGTCAATCACCACTGGAGCCAAGTCCTCGAGCGGGCGGTCGCCCTGCTTGGCGTGCGAACCGGCCCGGTCTTGCTCGAGGCCGCACTGTTCAACGGTGACGAGCCCGAGCGGCCGGCGCAGTGGCCTCGCGTCGCCGGGCGGTTCGGCGACTCGTGGTCCGCCCGGGTCACCGCGTTCCCGGCGCCGTGGCTGGAAATCGCGGGCTCCCATGCCAGCGTGAATTCACCCGAACACCGCCCCGGGGCAGGATCGGTACAACAGAAGTGGCACCTCTCGGCGCGGGCGGAGCGAGGCGTCGGAATCGGGCAGGGGTATGCGCTGCTGGAATGGGCACGAACGACCGAGTTCGGGGGGTTCTTCGCCTTCAATTCACTACTTGGCGAGGCCTCGTTGGCACTCCGCGGATCCCGGGGGTACTATCGGTTTGAGCGGACGGACCGGCCCGAGGAGTCTCGCACGATCAACCTGTTCCGGTCCCTGAGGCCGCACCTGGAAAACACGATCCTGGGCACTACGCGATGGTCGGTACATACTGCGGGCTCACGCGTGCGGCTGGGCATTCCGGTCCCCGCGCGACTGGAGGCAGTCGTCGAAGGATCCTACGCCCGGGCCGAGGGTCTGAGTGGCGGCCTGTTCCAGCCGATCAGTATCTATGGAAGGGACACAGTGTGGTCGTTGACCCTGGGGATCAGCATTTCCACCGGCGATAAACATCGCATGGGTCGCTACGGCGCGGCCGCGGAGCACACCCACTGATGCGCGTTGTCGCATTGAGTGCCATTCTGCTTTTGACAGCCTGCAAGGACAACGGTCCGCCGGTCGTGGACCCCGTAACGATCCCCGCGCCGGCACTGGTGACGACGGTCCCGATCCCGGCCAACTATGGCGTCCACGATACGTTCATCCGCGACGGGCTCGTCTTCGTGTGCGCGTGGAACACGGGCGTCATCATCTACGATATCGGGAACGGGATCGTCGGCGGTACCGTGGCGAGCCCGAAAGAGGTCTCGCGGCTTGTTACTGCGAACAACGGCGTCCCGGCCGGGGCCGGTTCGGCGGGCGCGTATGTGCACAACGCGTGGTGGTTCCACAACCCGGTCACCAGTGAGAAGAAGTACCTGTTCATCGGGCAGGAGGGGCCGGCCACGATTCCCACGCAGACGACCGGAGACATTCACGTCGTGGACGTGTCCAACCTCGCGGCGCCGGTCGAAGTGGCGTTCTACCACATGAGCGGCACCACGCCCCAGGGCGTGCACAATTTCTGGATGGACGAACCGGCGCAAATCCTCTACGCCGCCTACTACAACGGCGGAGTCGTGGCGCTCAACGTCTCGGGCACACTCACCGGAGACCTCGCCACCCGGGAAATCCACCGGTTCAAGCCCGCCCCGACCACGTTCGTCTGGGGTGTCCAGCTGTCCGGGGTATCCCTCTATGCGACCGACATGCTGAACGGCCTCTCGCAGCTTCGCCTGACGGGCGGCACGTTCAGCTTGATTTCGGGCGGATCGAATGTCACGGAGCGGTACAGCGCGGACCTGTGGGTCGGAACCTCATTCGCGTATACCAGTACGTGGGGCGGCTCGCCGCGGAACGGCATCCTGGGCAACGCGCTCAAGATCTGGCGGCTCGACGCGACCGGAGCGCCAATGCTTACGGACTCGATCGTAATCGACAGCGTGAGCACGGTGAGCGACGTGAAGGGAAGCACGGATGGGAAGCTCTTGATCGCCAGCACCGAGGGGGGGCCTCGCGGCGGGTTGTGGGTCTACAGCCTTACCAACCCGGCCAAGCCCACGCTCGTGGCGCGGGTTTCGGTGCAAGGCGGCTTGCACACGGCCAAGATCGCCGACATTGCCGGCAAGCGGTATGTGTTCGCCGCGAAGAACCCCGGCACGCCCTCGGCGCCGGCGCTTCTCATCTATGACGTGACAGCCTTCGCACCCTGACTCCGACCTTCCGAGTAGATTCTCCCTCATTCATTTGACCGAATCGAGTCATGACGACCAGCACCACTGCAACGACCCTGCCCCTTACGCACCTCAGCGAAGATGAGGAGATGTTTCGCGGCGCCGTGCGCGATTTCGCGCGTGCCGAGGTGCTGCCGCGGGTGAGGGCCATGGAGCAGAAGACAGAGTTTGACCGAACCCTCATCCCAAAGTTTGCCGAGCTGGGATTGATGGGAATCGACGTCCCGGTAGAAATGGGTGGAGCTGGAGGGACGTTCTTCATGTCCGTGCTGGCTGTTGAAGAGCTGTCCGCAGTGGATGCCTCAACGGCCATCCTGGTGGACGTGCAGAACACGCTTGTCACCAGCCCGATCCGGATCTGGGGCACGCCTGCGTTGCGCGAGCGCTATCTCCCCAAGCTGGCCGGCGGCGTGGTCGGCGCATATGCCCTTTCCGAGGCCGATTCCGGTTCCGACGCGTTCGGCCTGAAGACGAAGGCCGAGAAACAGGGCGCGGACTGGGTGCTGACCGGCCGGAAGCTCTTCATCACCAACGGCGCAGAGGCCGACGTGTTCGTCGTATTCGCGAACACCGACTTCTCCCAGGGCTACAAGGGGATCACCGCGTTCGTGGTGGAGCGCGGGTTCAAGGGATTCTCGGTCGGCAAGAAGGAAGACAAGATGGGCATCCGGGCGTCGAGCACGACGGAGCTCATTCTCGAGGGGTGCGTGGTTCCGGGCGGCAACGTGATCGGCGAAGTGGGCAAGGGCTACAAGATCGCGATCGAAACATTGAACGGTGGGCGGATCGGGATCGGCGCGCAAATGATCGGCATCGCGCGCGGGGCGCTCGACGCCACGCTCAAGTACGTGAAAGAACGCCAGCAGTTCGGGAAGGCGATCGCGGATTTCCAGGCCGTGCAGTTCCAGCTGGCGCAGGCCGCCACCGAACTCGAAGCGAGCCGGCTGGTGGTGTACAACGCCGCCCGCACGCGCGATGCGGGGCAGGAGTACACCCGCGAGGCGGCCATGGCCAAGCTCTATTCGTCGCAAGCCACCGAACGGATCACGAGCCTCTGCGTGGAGCTATTCGGCGGGTACGGCTATACGAGGGAGTATCCGGTCGAGAAGTTCTACCGCGACGCGAAGATCGGGACGATTTACGAAGGCACGAGCAACATGCAGCTGCACACGATCGCGAAACAGTTGCTCAAGGACTGAACTAGTGAACCTGGGATTTGTTCAGAAGGTCCCCTAGTTCTTCCTCACCCAGTTCCTCGAGGGATCCCCGGCCTATCGGCAAGCTCGCGTACTTCCGTGGCCTCGGTTCGTCGAGGCAGGTGAACTGGACCACTGGCCGGTGGACCTTGGGGTTCAGGTACCCCGACGTCCGACCATGGCTGATGACCTCGGCGGACCACCGGATTCCGGCTGAATCGACCAGTTCGCGCATCTCGCCTTTACGCCGACATAGCCCTGATCGCCTGAACGACCTCCGCCATCTTCACCGGAGTCCCCGATAACCGCAGGGCAACACTCACCCGGGCCGTCACCGCCCGCGAGGCCGCCACGAGCCCGCGCGCAGGCTCGTCAGCGGTAATCGCGCCGCGATCCATCACCACCGCGCGCTCCAGCGTCTCGGCCACGAACCCGAGATCGTGCGTCACGGCGATCACCGCCCCGCCCTTCTCCGCGAACCTATGCACCACCCCGGTCACCCGGTTCTTCGCTGTCCGATCGAGGCCCTGGGTGGGCTCATCGAGCACCAGGAGCTTCGGTTGCTGAGCCAGCGCGGCCGCCAGGGCGACCAGCTTCCGTTCGGCGGGAGGCAGGTCGTAGGGGTGCGTCTCTCGCCGTGAACTCAGCCCGACCATGTCCAGCGCCGCCGACGCGTGATCCGCCGTTTCCGCCGGTGTTCTCCCGAGCTGGCGCGGCCCGAACGCGACTTCTTCCTGCACGGTCGTGGCGAACAACTGCTGGTCCGCGTGTTGAAATGCGTACGCCGCGCGATCCGCGACATCTTCCGGCGCCTGCCCGCGGGTCGAGACGCCCGCCACCAGCACGTCCCCTCGCGACGGGTGCAGCAGTGCCACCATAAGCTTGGTGAGGGTCGTCTTGCCCGCGCCGTTCGGGCCGAGCAGCGCGACGGTTTCGCCGGCACCGACAGACAGGGTGACGCCGCGAATCACCGCCTCGGGTCCGTAGCCGAACCAGACGTCCTTGAGCTCGAGGACCGTCACGCGTTGAACCTCAGGGCGAGGGCCTCGGGCGTGAGGGGGAACGGCCCAGAAAGCCCTGCGGCGTGCGCGATCTGCGCGACGGTGGTCGAGGCGCTGGCAGATACCGTCTTCTCCGAACCCAGCACGCCGTCCGGCGTTCCCTGCGCAATGCATCGACCGCGTTCAAGGAGAATGACCCGGGCCGCCACCTCGACCGCCCGATCCGTGTCGGTCGTGGCGAGGACGACCGCCGCTTCCCGGGCCAGCTCCGGCAGCATGCGATAGAACGCGTCGGCGGCTTCGGGGTCCAGCTCGACCGCCGGCTCGTCGAGCAAGTAGACCTCGGGCTCGAGCGCGATGATCCCGGCCAGTATGACGCGCTGCAGCTCGCCGCCGGAAAGCGTCGTCGGATCCCGTTCCGCGAGGTGACTCACGCCGGCGAGCGCCATGGCGCGTTCGACCGCGCGCGCGATGCGATCCCGCGGCCTGCCCAGATTGGCAGGCCCGAACGCCACCTCGTCGGCCACGCTGAACGCGACACCCGAGAGCTGGGTCCACGGTGCCGGCAGGAGCAGGCCGACCCGGCCGGCGATTTGGCGATGCGCGGCCTGCGCGCCGACTTCGACACCGAGCGTCACGGCCTTGCCGACCAGCGTGCCGCCGGTCAGGTGCGGGGCGAGCCCGGCAGCCACGAGCAGCAGCGTGCTGCACCCGGAGCCGAGGCTGCCGGTCACCAGCGTGACCGAGCCCGGCTCGATGAAGAACGAGATGTTCTCGATCGCGCACCGGTCTGCGCCGGGGTAGGTGAACGAGACCCTGTCGAAGGTGATCAGACGAATCTCACGGCAATTGCGGTGACCGTCCCGGCGGCCAACCCCCACCGAATCAAGCGTTGGACAGCACTGTCGGGCGGGGGGTGGAGTGGCGTGCGGTTCGTGACGCCGCCCATGCCACGCGCCTCGAGGGCGATGGCGCGCTCATCCACCTCGGCCACGGCCGAGAGAACGAGCGGCACGGCGAGCGGAATGACCGCTGCCGCCCGCCGCCAGATGGAGCCGCGGACGCGGAGGCCACGGCACCGCTGGGCAGCGAGAATCTCGGTCGCTCGCGCACGAAGGCGCGGAACGGCCTGGAGCGTCGCAGTCAGCAGGAACGAAAACGAGAACGGCACGCCACGCTCGGCCAGCGCGTCCACCAGCCGGCCGGGATGAACCGTGGCGAGGGCCAGGAGGAACCCCAGAACGATCGCGAACACGCGGGCGCTCAAGCCCAGGGCGATGACCGGATGCTTTCCGAACACGCCATGTATGACGTAGAGAAAGAACCAGAACGGGAGCGCGGTCAGCAGGGCGGGCTTGAGAACAGGCGCCCGCTCGACCAGCACCAGGAGCAGGAGAACCCCGGCCAGGATCATCGGCCCGAACGGAACCGGGAGTGCGAACGCGAGCACGGCCGTCGAGGCCGCGATGGCCAGCGGCGTGAACGGATGTGCCCGGTGGAGCGGTCCGCTACCCGGAACGAACCCGACGCTCACGCGCGGCCGAGCGCGCGGCCTGCGGCTGGAAAGCGGCCGATGGCGCGCGCCGGCAGGGACACGAGGACCACGCGCACGATGAAGAACGTCGCGGTCTTGTCGAGCAGGTCGTTAGAGAGGCTCGCCGCAAGCACCGCCCACTTGAGCGGCACACCGGCGCCGTTCAGCAGCGTCGTGACCACGGTGACACCGCCTGCGGTGACGCCACCGAACAAGAGGTACGAAATGGGCCACGACAGCGAGGCCGCGATCAGGCCCATGGCGAGACCGGTCCCGATTACCGTGGGCACGGAGCGGAACCATCCCCGGCCGGCGGCCAACGCGGCACAGGCGGCTACCGCCAGCTGAATGGGAAGAAACGCGAGCCAGGTGGCATTCCCGGAGATCACGGTGAACGCCAGCTGCGAAACGAGGCCGGTGAGCAGCGCGGGCCAGAGCCCCAGGAGCGCCGCGACGAGAATCGTCCCCACGGTATCCAGGAAGACGGGCAGCGACGTCGCCGCCGCGAATTGGCCCAACGCCAGGTTGATCCCCACGGCGAGCGGGATCAGGGCGAGGAGACGTGGAGTGATTTTGATCATGCGGTTACGTTTCACACCTCCTTAGAGCACACAAGATAGGCGGGCATACATGACGACGACCAGACGCACGCTCCTCGGCACTGCGTGCGCGATCGCACTCGGCGCCTCGACGCTCTCCGGCCAGGCCCCGGCCGGCGCCGACCGCATCCTGCGCGACATCAAGTACCTCGCCGACGACGCGCGCGAAGGCCGGGGAATGGGCACGGGGGGCCTCGATTCGGCGGCGGCGTACATCGCGAGGGAGTTCCAGCGGGCCGGGCTTCAGCCGGGGGGCGCCAACGGGTACTTCCAGGTGTTCAGCATCGACGCGACCGCGCCGGTCCTGGCCCACTGCGGGATCAAGCCGGCCCCGGTCAAGAATGTCGTCGGCGTCCTCCCGGGAAAGGGCCGCCTCGCGGGACAGGTCGTTATCGTCGGCGCTCACTACGATCACCTGGGGCTCGGTGAATGCAGTGCGCTGGACCCGGACAGCATCGGCAAGGTGCACAACGGGGCGGACGACAACGCGTCGGGCACCGCCGGCGTCATGGAAATCGCCCGGGCCATGCAGGGCCGGAACCAGCGGGTGGCCGACGCGCGGACCATCGTGTTCATCGCGTTCGCCGCCGAGGAGCTCGGCGCGCTGGGCTCGCACTACTACGTGGCGAACGCGGTTCGGCCGATCGATTCGACCTACATCATGATCAACCTGGACATGGTTGGCCGGCCGGTGGACAAGCGTTTGTCCGCGCTTGGGGCCGAGAGCGCCGTCGAGCTGCTGGCGGTGCTGGATTCCGTGAACGCCACGCACAAACTGGTGGTCACCGGCTCCGGAAACGGCTGGGGCTCGTCCGACCACGCCGAGTTCTACGCCAGGCGCATGCCGGTAGTCCATTTCTTTACCGGCATTCACATGGACTATCACAAGGCATCGGACGACTGGCAGAAGGTTGACGCGCCGGGCGAGGCCGCGGTGACTGCCTATATCGCGGATGTCACCTGGAAGTTCGCCACGCGGCCACAGCCGCTGACGCTGGTCTTTGCGCCACCCCAGGCGCCCATGGCTGGCGCGGGCGGCGACCGGCCCTACCTCGGCACACTGCCGGACATGAGCTCCACGCCGGGCGGTGTCCGGATTTCCGGCACGGGCCCCGGCTCGCCGGCGGAGAAGGCCGGGCTCAGGGCCGGCGATATCCTGATCAAGATTGGCGACAAGGACATCAAGAGCCTGGAAGACATGCAGGGTGCCCTACTCGGCCACAAACCGGGCGACGAGGTCGAGATCATCGTGAAGCGCGGTGACGGCACGGTGACCGTGCAGGCGACGCTGAGCCGGCGTGGCGGCTGATCTCAACGCCGACCGGCTGGTCCGGGCACTCCAGGGCGCCTACAACCAGGGCAAACGCCGCAAGGATCTCCTCCAGCTCGTCGCGACGCGGATGCGGCAAACCGGGTCTCCCTACACCGGCGTCTACCTGTACATGGTGCAGGGCAACGATCTCATCCTTGAAGCCTTTGACGGCCGGCCGACCGAGCACACGAAGATTCCGGTCGGCAAGGGCCTGTGCGGCCGGGCCGTGGCTGAACGGCGAGACATCAATGCCGCGGATGTGTCGGCTGAGGCGGACTACCTCGCATGTTCCATCGAAACCCGTTCGGAGCTGGTCGTCCTGATCAGGCGGGGCGATGACATCCTGGGCCAGATCGACGTGGACAGCGACGTGGTGAACGGGTTCGACGAGCGGGAACAGGCGGCGGTAAAGGAGGTCGCGGACGCGCTCGCGGCCCTGTTGTGAACCCCACGTCTGAAGTCGTCGCGGTCAACGGTGTCTCTCTCTTCACACGCACCATCGGCTCCGGACCGCAGGTCATCGTGCTCCATGGCGGGCCGGGCGCCCACCACGACTACCTCCTTCCGCAGTTCGACGCGCTCGCAACCGGGCGGTGCCTTCGTTACTACGATCAGCGGGGAGGTGGGCAGTCGCCGGTGGACCGCGATACGCCGGTCGGCTGGCGCGAGCACGTCGCGGACCTCGATGCCCTGGTCACGCACTGGGCGGCCGCGCCCGCCACACTGCTGGGATACTCCTGGGGCGCGATGCTGGCGATGCTCTACGCCATCGAGCACCCTGCCCGCGTCGCTCGGCTGGCGCTGGTGTCGCCGGCGGCGCCGTCCGTGACCGGACGCGCCGAGTTCGAGCGGCGGTTCACCGAGAGGATGCGAGACGAAAGAGTCCAGGGCGCACGGCGCGCCGTACAGGAGTCGGGCCTGCGGGAACGGGACCCCGAGGCGTACCGCAAGCGAATCTTCGAGTTGTCCGTGGCCGGCTACTTCAAAGACCCGGACCGCGCCCACGACCTCACCCCATTCCGCGTCACCGGCCGCACGCAGGACGCCGTCTGGAAGAGCCTCGGGGATTTCGACCTGCGGCCGCAGCTTGCGCAGGTCCACCTACCGGCCCTGGTCGCGCACGGACGGCATGACCCGATTCCGCTCGAGTTCGCGCAGGAAACCGCCCGGCTGCTCGGCGCCAGGTTCGTAGCGTTCGAACACTCGGGCCATGTACCGTACGTAGAGGATTTCGACCAGTTCGTTTCTGTCCTCGACGAGTTCCTGCCCTCACCATGAGCCGCATCCACCCGTTCGACTACGCATTCGGCGAAATCGCTGACGCCCGGTTCCGGGAAGTGAAGGACGAGGCGGCGCGCGCGGGCCAGGAGGCCACGGACCCGGCGCATTTTCCGAAGCTGGAGTCCGTCGGGAAGATCCTGGCCGAGCTGGCGGGCGAGTCCAAGGAGAGCGGCGATGCCTTTCTCTCACTGCTCTACTCCGCCTACATGTTCTGGGACGGCGGGTGCCGGACGCTCACGGCCACGCGACCGGCGCTCGAGGCGCTGATGGAAGCGGAAACGGTCGCGCCCTCGGGGCTTCCCGATGCCGCGTGCTATGTCCAGCTGCCGGAGCGCTGGATCTGGTGCCGGGTTGAGGAGACGTCGGCGTTCGAGCCCCTGGACGGGCTGTTCCTCGCGACCACACCGGGGAAGCGCGAGATCATCGTGCTCGGCGTCCTGGGCCTTCACGCGGACCGGGCCGGTTACAGCGAGGTCACGGCCGCCGCATCGGCGCGCGGTTACGAAACCGCCGGCCGAGCGGTGACCCTTCCGCGCTTCGCGCCAGCCATGGACGGCGGGGCCGCGGCGGGCATGCGGTCGGTCAATTCCAACGCGGAATTACTCCTGCTTGCTTCGCTCGCGCTCGCGGCAGGTTCCCGGTAGGTTCCACTCATTCCATGGACAAAAAGGGCATCGCCCAGGTACTCGAGCAGATCGGATCCCTCCTCGAGTTGAAGGGAGAGAATCCGTTCCGGGTGCGCGCCTATCACACCGCGGCCCGGGCGATTGCGGCATTTCCCGGTCACCTCGAACAGGGGCTCGCGAGCGGGGAGCTGGCGGCCGTGAAAGGCATCGGGCCGGCGACGCTGGAGCTGATGGACGAGGTCCGCGCTTCGGGGCGGAGCCGCCTGCTGGACACGCTCAAGGACGAAGTCCCTCCGGGCCTCGCCGACATGATGAAGATCTCCGGGCTCGGCGTGACCAAGATCCGCCAGCTGTGGCAAAGCCTCCAGATCGAGTCCCTGGCCGAGCTGGAGGAGGCGGCCAAGGACGGCCGCCTCGCCGGGCTGCCCCGGTTCGGGAAGAAGACGGCCGAGAACATCCTCAAGGGAATCGCGTTCCTGCGGCAGGTGAGCGAATTCCGCTTCTTTCACAACGCGCGGGAGGAAGCCACGGCGCTGGTGCAGGTCCTGACGAGCCTTCCCGAAGTCGCGCGCGCCGAAATCGTGGGGAGCGTTCGCCGCCGCCGCGAGGTCATTCGCGACCTCGACTTCCTCGTTCTCCTCAAGGGTCCCGCCGGCGCGCTGTTCGACCGGCTGGGCCGCGCGCCCGGCGTCTCCGAGTTCGTGCACCAGACCGATGCCTCCGCGACGCTCCGGTTCGCCAGCGGCGCGGTGGCCGACGTCTTCACGTCCACGGCCGGGCAGTTCGGGTTTCACTACGCCCGCTCGACCGGAAGCCGTTCGCACGTCGAGGCGCTGGCCGCGCGTGCAGCCGCCCAGGGATTCGAATGGACCGATACCGGCCTCAGGAAGAACGGCGCGGCCGTCCCGATGCCCGCGGAAGAAGACGTCTACAAGGCACTGGGGCTCCAGTTTGTGCCGCCCGAGCTGCGTGAGGGACGTGGTGAAGTGGAAGCCGCGGCCGCGGGGAAGATTCCGACGCTGGTCGAAGAGCGGGACATGCAGGGATTCCTGCACTGCCACACCGAGTACTCCGATGGCACGGCGAAGGTGCGCGAGTGGGCGGTGGCGGGACGGGAAAAGGGGTACAAGTACGTCGGGATCACGGACCACAGCCAGGCGGCGGCTTACGCCGGCGGGCTGGCCGCGGCGGATGTGTCCCGCCAGCACGCCGAGATTGACGCCGCCAATAAGGAATTCCCCGACTGCCGGCTATTGAAAGGCGTCGAGGTGGATATCCTGGCCGACGGCTCGCTCGACTACACGCCGGAAGTCCGAGCCACGTTCGATTTCATCATTGCGTCGGTCCACGCGCGGCTGGGCCAGGACGGCAAGGAAATGACCGATCGCGTGCTCAAGGCGATCGACAACCCGGACACGGCCATCCTCGGGCACCCGACCGGCCGCCTCCTGCTGTCCCGGGATCCTTACCCGCTCGACCTGGACCGCATATTCGAGCGCGCGGCCAAGAAAGGCGTCGCGATCGAGATCAACGCCGATCCCCAGCGCCTCGACCTCGACTGGACCCGCGTCCGCGAGGCGGCCGAGGCCGGCGTCACGATTTCCATCGGCGCCGATGCCCACAACACGGCGGGCATGAAGAACGTCGAGCTGGGCATCGGCATCGCGCGGAAGGGTTGTCTGACGAAGGACCAGGTCCTGAACGCGCGGCCGCTGGAAGGGTTCCTGGAGCATGTCGCGCAGCGGAGAGCAAAGAAGTGAAGAAGGGGAAACGGGAAAAGGGAAAAGGGAAGAGCACGGCACCGCCCGCGGACCGGATTCGGCCGATCATCGCCGGGCTGCGGAAGCGCTACCCGGAGGTGGAATGCGCGCTGAACCACTCGAGCGCGCTCGAGTTGCTGGTGGCCACCATACTGAGCGCGCAGTGCACCGACGTGCGGGTGAACATGGTGACCCCCGCGCTCTTCCAGAAGTATCGCTCCGCCACTGATTACGCCGCCGCAAACCCCGAGGTATTCGAACAGGAGATCAAGAGCACGGGGTTCTTCCGCAACAAAACCAAGTCCATCCTCGGCATGGCCCGCGCCGTCATCGAGCGGCACGGCGGCACGGTACCCAACACAATGGACGACCTGGTGAAGCTCCCCGGCGTTGGGCGGAAGACCGCGAACGTTTTGCTGGGCTCGTGGTTCAAGAAGAACGAGGGCGTTGTCGTGGACACGCATGTCACACGCATTGCCCGGCGGCTCAAGCTCACCCGCCAGAGCGACGCGGTGAAGATCGAGCGAGACCTGATGCAGCTCGTACCGCGAAAAGACTGGACCGACTTCTCCCACATGGTCATCCATCACGGGCGCCAGATCTGCGATGCCCGGAGGCCGAAATGCGAAGTGTGCCCGATCAACGCCTTGTGCCCATCATCCGCCGCCTAGCGGTTCTCGCGGCTCTCACGAGCACGCCGCTTCACGCCCAGGCGCGCGGGTTCACGATCGAGCAGGCGCTGAGCGCGCCATTTCCGAGCGAGATGACCGCAGCGCCCGTAGGCGGCGCGGCCGCGTGGATATTCAACCAGAACGGGAGCAGGAACATCTGGATCGCGACGCCGCCCGACTACCAGGCACGCGCGCTCACGGCGTACGCCGGGGACGACGGGCAGAACGTCACTGGCCTCGAATGGACACCCGATGCCCGCGCGCTTGTCTACACGCGGGGCGGCGATGCCAACGGGTCCGGCGAGTACCCGAACCCTACGCTCGAGACCGAAGGCGTCGAACAGGACATATGGATCGTGGCGCTCGGCGGAACGCCGAGAAAGATCGGCGAGGGAAAGACGGCCGCCGTGTCTCCAATAGGGCGGCGGGTCGCGTTCATCCGGCGGGGGCAAGTCTGGTGGGCACCGCTGGATTCCGGTGACGCCACGCTGTTAATACGCACCCGCGGCAACGCCAGTTCGATCCGCTGGTCCCCCGACGGACGGCGACTCGCCTTCGTCAGCGCCCGGTCGGACCACGCGTTCATCGGCGTGTTCGACACCGCTGACAGCAGTCTCAAGTACCTGAACCCGAGCACGGACCAGGATGGATACGCCGTCTGGGCACCCGACTCCCGACAGGTCGCCTTTATCAGGATTCCCACGACCACGCGGCAGGCCGTGCGCATTCCGCACCGCGAGGGCGAGCCGTGGTCAATCTGGGTCGCGGACGCGGTGACGGGTCAAAGCAAAGAGGTCTGGAAGGCGGACCGCGGGCCGGGCAGCGTGTTCCGCGCGGTGCAGGCGCGTGACCAGGTCCAGTGGACCGCGAGCGGATGGCTGGTTTTCCCGTGGGAACGTGACGGGTGGACGCACCTGTACGCCGTTACGCTGGTGGGTGGCCGGCCCATTGCCTTGACGCCCGGAGATTTCGAGGTCGAGCAGGTGGTACTCGCACCGAATCGTCAGTCGGTGACGTTCTCGTCGAACCAGGGCGATGCCGACCGCCGGCACCTCTGGAACGTGGCTATCCCGGCGACGGCGACCGGGCCCACCGCCCTCACGGGCGGCGCCGGGATCGAGTGGGAGCCGGCGGTATCGAGCGATGGTGACGTGACGTTCCTTTTGCGTTCGGACGCGCGGGGGCCGGCACGGCCCGCCCTCATGCAGGCCGGCCGCGCGCCGCAGGACCTGGCTCCTCAGGTGATTCCCGCGGATTTCCCGTCCAGCCAGCTGGTGCTGCCGCAGGCGGTCGTGCTCCAAGCGGCTGATGGCCAGCCGATCCACGGGCAGGTGTTTCTGCCGCCCGACTTGCGCGCCGGTGAGCGCCGGCCCGCCATCGTGTTCTTCCACGGCGGCCCACGCACGCAAATGCTCCTCGGCTGGCACACGGGTAACTATTACCACCGGACGTACGCGTTCAACCAGTACCTGGCGAGCCGCGGCTACGTGGTGTTGTCCGTCAACTACCGCGCCGGCACCGGCTACGGGCTGAACTTCCGCGAGGCTATTGGATTCGGCCCGACCGGCGCCTCGGAGTACAACGACATCCAGGGCGCTGCCAGCTACCTGCGGGGGCGGCCGGACGTAGACCCGGCGCGCATCGGGACCTGGGGCGGATCGTGGGGCGGCTTCCTCGTCGCGCTCGCCCTGGCCCGCGCATCCGACATGTTCGCCGCCGGCGTGGACCTGCACGGCGTACACGACTGGAATCTCGAGTGGGATCCCCTCGTCCCCGGATGGGACACGGAGAAAGACCTGGCGGCGCGCCGGCTCGCGTTCACGTCTTCCCCGATGGCCGATCTCAAGACGTGGCGCTCACCCGTGCTGCTCATCCAGGGCGACGATGACCGCGACGTGAACTTCGCCAACCAGATCCAGCTTCGCGAAGACCTGCGGAAACAGGGCGTCGCGGTGGACGAGATCGTCTTCCCCGACGAAGTGCACGGTTTCCTGACGCACGGACACTGGGTCGAGGCCTACACAGCGGCCGCGGCGTTCTTCGACAAGCATCTCGCGCCGCCGCCCAAGCGGTGACATCGCGCCTCGCCTCGGCGCAGTCGGCCTACCTCCGCTCCGCCGCGCACCAGCCGGTCCAGTGGTATCCGTGGGGACCTGAGCCGTTCGAGCGGGCCCGCGCGGAGAAGAAACCCGTCCTGCTCGACATCGGCGCGGTGTGGTGCCACTGGTGCCACGTGATGGACGGCGAGTCATACGAAAACCCGGCGATCGCCAAGGTGCTCAACCGCGACTGGATCTGCATCAAGGTCGATCGCGATGAGCGGCCGGATATCGACGCGCGCTATCAGCGCGCCGTGCAAGCCCTGACACAACAAGGCGGCTGGCCGCTCACCGCCTTTCTCACCCAACAAGGCGACGTCTTCTACGGCGGCACCTATTTCCCTCCGGACGAGCGGCACGGACGGGCCGGATTCGGCAACGTGCTGACCGAACTGGCCCGCATGCACCGGGAACAGCCGGACCGGGTGAGTGGGCAGGCCGCCGAGATCCGGAAGTTCATCGCCGAGCGGAGCGCGGAGTCGCACGCCGGGGCGATTGCCCCCGAGATCCTCTCCCAGGGCGCGGACGCGATGGGGCAGGCGTTTGACTTCCGGAATGGCGGCTTCGGGACCCAGCCCAAGTTCCCGCATCCCGCCGCCTGCGACTTCCTGCTCGCGCGCTGGTTCGACACGGGTGACCGCTGGGCGAAGGAGGTCGTGGACCGCACGCTCGCCGCCATGGCGAGCGGCGGGATCTACGACCAGATCGGCGGCGGGTTTCATCGCTATTCGGTAGACGCCCGGTGGATAGTGCCGCATTTCGAGAAGATGTCCTACGACAACTCGGAGCTGCTGCGGGCATACGCACATTGGGCGGGAGCCGGGAACTGGGAAGCAGGACGCGTGATTCAGGGCATCGTGGCGTGGGTCCGCGAGGTCATGTCCGATCCCCGAGGCGGGTACTGCTCCTCCCAGGACGCCGACGTGGGACTCCACGATGATGGCGACTACTTCACCTGGTCCGTCGACGAAGTTCGCGCGGTTGTATCGGGGCGGGAGTTCGACCTCGCGACGGTCTACTGGAACGTCGATGCTCGGGGCGACATGCACGATCGTCCGGGGCGGAACGTGCTGAACGTGACATCTCCGGTGGACGGCGACGCACCCGAGCTCGAGACAGTCCAGCAGAAGCTCAAGGCCGCGCGCGACCTGCGGCCCGCCCCCTTCGTCGACCGGACGCTCTACACCGGCTGGAATGCGATGATGGCCTCGGCGATGCTCGAGGCCGGGCACCTGGAAGACCATGCGTTGCTGACGCTGGAACGGATCTTCCAGGAAGCCACCGACGGTGCAGGCGTGCGGCACTCGATCGGCGGGTCCGTAGGTGGAATACTGGAGGACCAAGTGCACGTGGCAGCAGCGAGCCTCGACGCATACGAGGCGACGGGCAACGCCAGGTGGCTCGATCGGGCAACCGGCCTCATGGAGCACGTATGGAGGGAGTACCGCTCGGAGGGCGGCGGGCTCACCGACACCGCGGTGAACCTGAAGGGCGAGGGGTTCCTCGATCAGAAACTCACGCCGGTGCAGGACGCACCCACCCCGTCTCCCAATGGGGTCGCCGGGATCGTGCTGGCCCGCCTTGGCGAGCACACCGGCGACCCGAAATGGCGCGAGCGCTGTGGCGAGCTCCTCAAGGCGTTCGCCGGCGGCGCCGCGCAACTGGGGCTCTACGGGGCTACACTTCTTCGCGCGCTGGACTGGTACCTCAACCCGGCGGCCCACGTGGTCGTCGTCGGGAACCCGACCGACCCAGTCGTTGCACTCATGCGGCGTGTCGCGCGAATCACGTACCGCCCCCGAAAGGTGATCACCCTGCTGACCTCATCGACTCCCGACGCGCGACTCCCGGTGCATGTCCGGGCCATGCTCGACGGAAAGTCCCCGCGCGCCTACGTATGCGCCGGGACGCAGTGCGGCCCGCCTGCCGACACGGCGGAGGCGTTAGCCCACATCATCGCGACGTTCAAGTGAAAATCGACTTCGCGGTCGTCTGCGACTACGCGCTGGTAGACCAGTACGGGAAGCTTTCCGTAATGGGCATTTTCCAGCATATCTGGGTCGCGCAGTTCCCTGCCCTGCACCCGCGCCTGCACCTCGTTTTGCGGCTGCGGGGCAGGCGCACCGAGATCGGCCAGCACGAGGTGCGCATTCGGCTCACGGGGCCTGACGGCTCAGAAATCCTCTCGGGCGACGGCACGGTGAACTTCGCCGAGCCGGCCGCGGGGATAACCGAAATTGAAGCAGGCGCGATCCTGGTGTTCGACGTGCCATTCGCCCAGGCCGGTCGTTACCAGTACGAGATCACGGTAGACGAGGAACTCCAGACCACGCTGCCGATCACCGTGGGACAGTCCCAGAACCATGCGCCTCAGGCCGGCGGCCAAGGCCCTCCCTCGTCGTGAACACGCGCCTCGCGGCCATCGCTATCCTCGTGGTTGCGGCGCTGTCGTACAACCTTACCGGCTACCCGCTCCTCGACCCCGACGAAGGCCGGAACGCCGAGGTCGCGCGCGAAATGGCGGCCACGGGCGACTACCTCCACCCCCGGCTCAACGGACTCCCCTACCCCGACAAGCCGGTCGTTTTCTTTGCGGCCGCCGCCGTCTTCGTGCGCGTCCTTGGCCCTACCGAATTGGCTGTCCGCCTGCCCGCGCTTCTGTTCACCCTCGCCACGCTGGCACTGCTCTGGTGGACCGGGAGACGCTGGTTCGGCACCGAGGCCGCGTGGATTGCGGTGATCGTGGCCGGCGCGTCGCCCCTCACGCTGGGATTCGCGCGGACGGTGATCATGGACAGCGCGCTGACGCTGTTCGTGACCGCGGCGATCGTCGCGTTCGTGGAGGAGCGGCCGGTCGCTGGGTGGATCGCACTCGCATTCGGCGTCCTGACCAAGGGCCCGATCGCGCTCGCGCTGCCAATGATGGTCGTGATTCCGTACGTGGTCTGGCAGAAGAAGGCTCGCGGTCTTCTCGACGTGGTGGGCATTCTCGCATTTCTGGCGATCGTACTGCCCTGGGTCCGGAGCATGGCGGACCTGGCACCGGGATTTCTCCATCATGCGCTGGTCACCGAGACATTTCTCCGCCTGACGACGCCGGCGCTGGAACGCACGGGCCCGTGGTGGTACTTCGGGCCGATCATCGTGGCCGGTAGCCTCCCCTGGAGTGTTGTCGTCCTGAGTGGCATTCGGGACCTCGTCAGGCGGATGGGCGGATGGGCGGATGGGCGGATGGTTCTCTTTCTCCTCTGGGTCGTCGTGCCGCTCGTCTTCTTTTCGCTTTCGCAGTCGAAGCGTCCCCAGTACGTGCTGCCGCTGTTGGTTCCGATTGCACTGATGGTGGCGGCGTTGTGGGGGCGGATGAGCGGATCGGCGGATGGGCGGATGGCGGGGGGCCGCCCGACCGCCGCATCCCTTGGCATCATCGGCCTGGTGTTGATTTTGGGTCACTGGATGATTCCCGGCCTGATCCGCGGGGTGTCTCCTGGCGTTGCCGGAGCAATTCCGAACACGGCTCTACTGCTGGGCGTGATCTGCATCGTGTGCGGCGCGGCGGCGTGGGCCGTGCGCGGGCGTCTCGAATCAACCTTGCTCGTGCTCTCGTTACCCGTTGTCTCCATTCCGTTCGTCAGCCGGACACTGATGCGCGAAGTCGGGCGAGACCGTTCGGCGGCGGAGCTTGCGGCAGCCATTACCGCATCGTCACCCGACAACACCGAGGTCGTCGGCATCGGGGCGTATCCGCCGTCCCTGCCGTTTTACCTCGGAAGACTGATCATCGTCGCGACGGCCGACGGCCGCGAGTTGACCAGTAACTACCTGACGCGTTCCCTGGACACATGGCGGCGCGTTCCCGGCTCGCCCCTCCGGCCGGTGGACTGGTGGCGCGAGGCCCTCCACGAATGTGACCGGCCGCGCGCGTTCGTCGCCCGCTCGGGCGACGGTGAGACGCGGACGATCCTCTCGGGGCAACTGCCGGTGATCGCGGAATCGCGGAAGTACGTGGTGTATGGGCCGTGCGGGAGGGTGGACCTGGCAGCGGTTGGGCTGGGCGGTTAGCCGACACCATGTGCGGCATCTACGGAATGGTCTCCGTATCCGGCAGACCGATCGCACACCCCGAACACGCCGACGCCATGCGGCGCTCGCTGGCGCATCGCGGGCCGGACGGTCACGGCTGCATGTCGCGACCGTATGCGATCGTCGGGGTCAACCGGCTCCGCATCATGGACCGCCGTCCGGAGGCGGACCAGCCCCTAGCCGACACCGGCGGACGTGTCTGGGTCGCAGTCAACGGCGAGATCTACAACGCCCCGGACATCCGCCGCCGGTTTCCCGACTACCCATACCGCACGCGCGGCGACACCGAGGCGGTGCTGCCACTCTACCTCGCCCGCGGGCCCGAGGCCTTGTCGGAACTGGAGGGCATGTTCGCGGTTGCGATCTGGGACGACCGGACCCGCACCCTTACGCTCGCGCGCGACCGCGCCGGCGAGAAACCCTTGTTCATTAGAGAGCTGAACGGCGAGACCTGGTTCGCCTCCGAAATCCAGGCCCTCCTCAACGGCTCCCGTCCTTCCCTCGACCGCGCCGTGCTCGCCGACATCGTCCGCCTCGGCTACCCGCTTGAGCCCCGCACCATGTGGGAGGGCATTACCCGGGTCGAGTCGGGAACGATCGTGACGATCGGGCCTGAGGGATCAAGGGCAATTCGTTACTGGGATCCTTTGACTGAAGACCGCGCACGGCACACGGCGCACGGCGCGCGGGACTCCGCAACCGAGCTGGGCGCACTCCTCCACCGGTCCGTTCGGAAGCAGTTGGTCGCCGACGTACCGGTCGGCGTGTTCACCAGCGGCGGGCTGGACTCGTCGCTCATCGTCGCAATGGCGGCGAAGGAAATGGACCCCGGCCAGCTCCACACGTTCGCGGTTCGATTCCCCGAGGCGTCGTACGACGAAGGGCCGTTCGCCCGCGACGTGGCGACCCGGTTCGGCACGCGTCACGTCGAGGCCGAGGCGTCGCCGGCGGCGCTGTGCCAGGCGCTCGACAGAATCAGGTCGTCTGTGGCGGAGCCAATCAGCGACCCCGCGGTCCTGCCCACGCTCATCCTGGCGACCGCGGCGAAGAGCCACGTCTGTGTCGTGCTCTCGGGCGAAGGCGCGGACGAATTGTTCGGCGGCTACCCGACGTACCTGGGCCACAAGCTGGCGCCGTGGTTCAACCGGCTCCCCGCTCCCGTGCGACGGCTGGTGGCAGGAGCCATCAATCGGCTCCCCTCATCGTATGGGAAGGTCACGCCGGAATTCCTCCTCAAGCGGTTCGTGGCGAGCGCGGAACTGCCGTGGCAAGAACGCCATGTCGAGTGGTTTGGGACGGGGCTGGGGACGGAAATGGTGGCTCCTGCGCTCGCGGATTCCCCGGGCTTTCCCCCGGGGTTAGTGGTTCCTGACCCCGGGCGTCAGCCCGGGGTTCAGGCATCTGATGCAATGCATTGGGACTACTCCAGCTATCTCCGGGATCTCATGCTGGCGAAGAACGACCGAGCGACCAGCCTCGTGGCCCTCGAGGCGCGGGCGCCGTTCCTGGACACCGCCGTCACGCAGTTCGCGTTCGGGTTGCCTGACGACTTCAAGGTGCGGGGGTTGACCACCAAGTGGCTGCTCCGGCGCGCCGCCCGGGCGTGGCTGCCTGCCTCGATTGTGAACCGGCGGAAGCGGGGCCTGAGCGTTCCTGTGGCGGCGCTCCTCAACGGAGCACTATCGAGCGCCGTAGACCGGGTGCTGGCCCCTGACCGGCTCAAGCGGCAGGGCCTGCTAAACCCCGGTCCGGTAAGCCAACTTGTAGCCGAGCACCGCCGCGGGCGGCTGACGCTGACCCGGGGATTATGGACGCTGTTTGTCCTCGGACTGTGGATGGAACACTGGATGCCGGAGGGAACGGGATGAATCGGGACGAGGCGCTGGCCCTGATGCACGAGTACACGCCATCGGAAGCATTGCGGAAGCACATGTACGCCGTCGAAGCGGCGATGCGGGCCTACGCGCGCAAATCGAGCGAGGACGAGGAGACCTGGGGCATCGTGGGCCTGCTGCACGATTTCGACTACGAGAAGTACCCCAACGCCAACCGGTCACCGACCGAGGAGCACCCTTCACACGGAGTGGGTGTCTTACGTCAACAGGGGGTGTCGGAGGTCGTGTTACTCGCCATCATGGGCCACGCAGCCTACACCGGGGTTCCGCGCGAGACGCCCATGGCGAAGACGCTATTCGCGGTGGATGAACTGTGTGGGTTCGTGGTGGCGTGCGCGCTCGTGCGACCGTCCAAGAGTCTAAAAGATCTAGAGGTTGCGAGCGTGAAGAAGAAACTGAAGGACAAGGCGTTCGCGCGCGGAGTAAATCGTGAAGAAGTTTACCAGGGAGCCACGGAGCTGGGCGTGCCGCTCGAGGAGCACATCCAGTTCGTGCTGGAGGCATTGAGGCCAATGGAGCAGATGCTGGGGTTGGGGTGAGGGTGGCGGAAGTTCAACATCCACACTCCCTTGGGCGTACTGGAGAGGTAGAAGACGCCGAGCTTTCGGCGCGTGCGGCGGCGGGCGACCGGGCGGCATTCGGGCGGCTGGTGGAGCGCTATGCCGGGCAGGCGCGCCGGTTGGCCTACGCAATGCTCGGCAGCGCAGACGATGCCGACGACGCGGCGCAAGACGGGTTCCTGGCGGCGCTCAAGAGCATCGAGCGATATGACCCCGCCCGCCCGTTCGGGCCCTGGTTGCTGCGCATCGTGGCGAACGCCGCCGCGGACCGGCGGCGGCGTCTCCGGGTAAGGGCCACCGAGGTGATCCCGGTAGATTCGCCGACCGGGGAGCCATCACCTGAGCGGGTAACCGATCAGAATGCGTTCCGCGCCGCGCTGAACGTGGCGCTGGCAAAGTTGCCGGCGCGCCAGCGGATCGCGGTGGTGTTGTTGGACATGGAAGGCTATTCGCACCGGGAAATCGCCGAGGTGGTGAAGGTGCCCGAAGGCACGGTGCGGTCCGATGTGTTTCATGCCCGACGGGCCCTGCGCGACGCGCTGGCCCCGTGGAAAGGCGCACTGGAGGGGAAATGACCGACAACTCGCCGTTCGATCACCGTCCTGACCCGGAACTCGGGGACTGGCTGCGTGGGGCGTTGTCCATTCCCGACGAGCCGGCGTTCGTGGCGCGCGTCATGGCCCAGGTACCGGCGCACATGGCCCGCGAAAACTGGCTGGATATCCTGGGAGACTGGGCTCGGCCCGGCCTCGCGGCCGCGGCGGTCCTCGTCATGCTGGCCGGCTTCTGGCTCGGCCGCATCGTGACGAACCCCCAGGGCGACGATGCAATCGTCGCTAGTGCCGGGGAGTTCGACCCTGACACGTTGCTCACGACACCGGACTTGCCCCAGGTGGACGTCAACCTGGTCATGGTCTACGAATACGAGAGGCAGCCGTAACGTGGTGACTAAATCCCGGCTCTGGGCGACCGTCCTGCTGATCTCGACGTTCGGGGCCGGCGCCGTGGTGGGCGGTGGCGCGACCAAGGTGTGGCGCGACCGGCACCCGCCCGAACGATCCCAGGCAGACCGCGGACCCCGGGACCGGGAGCGCGGGTTCGTTGCCACGCTCTCCAGGGAACTCAACCTGAGTGAGACCCAGAAGGACTCGGTCAAGACCATGCTCCGGAAATACGACCCCGCGTTCCGGGCCGTGATGGACGGCACGCGGCCCAAGTTCGACAGTCTCCGGGGGCTGGTGCACGCCGACATCAAGGGCGTGCTGGACCGCGAGCAGCAGGACGGATTTACCCGCTGGGCCGCGCACATGGACAGCGTGACGGCGCGCCGGCGGGCCAATGACGCAGACCATGACAAGAAGGAGAAGAGTCGTGTACGGTAAGACATTGATCCGGCTCGCGGTGTTCGCGAGTCTCTCGATACAGATGGTCCCCGGCGCCGCCCCGGCGCAACAGCGTCCGGTGGGAGTCGGGACCGTTGGGGAACCGACCGTGATTCCCACGGTGAGCCTGACCGACGCCATCGACCTGGCCCTCAAGTCCCACACGTCCATCGTGCGGGCCACCGCAGACTTGGACATCGCCCATGTCGGCCAGCGGGTAGCCCTGGCCAGCTGGCTCCCGAACGTCAACCTGAGTTCGTCGGCGGTCAAGAACGCACCGAACCGTATCGACCAGTTCGGCGTGGTGCGCCCGGTGCTCACGCCCTATTCCGGGTCGCTCAACTTCAGCGCGAACATCGTCGTGTGGGACTGGTTCGCCCGGGTCTACACGGGCCGCGCGGCCTCCGCCAGCGCGGCGAGCGCCGAGGCAAACCTGGTGAGCCAGACGTTCAGCGTAACACTCCAGACCAAGCAGGCCTTCTTTGGCGCGCTCGCGGCAGCCGACCTCGAGCGCGTGGCGCTCACCGCCGTTCAGCGTTCCGAGGAACAGCTCAAGATCGCGCGCGAGAAACTGGCCGCCGGCAGCGCTGTCCGTTCGGACACGCTCACCGCGACGGTCAGCGTCGGCCAGGCCCGCCTCCAGGTGCTCACCGCCCAGACCCAGCGCGCCAACCAGGAGGCCACGCTAGCCCGGCTGATCGGGTACGACAAGCCGGTTCGCGCCCTGGGCGATTCCACCGCGATCGCGATCGCGGACATCGACACCACCGCGATCCGCAGGGACGCACTGGCGGGCGCACCGGCCATCGCGGTGGCGGACGCCTCGTTGCGTTCCGCCCGGGCGACGGCGAGCTCGGCCCGGACGGCCTACCTCCCGACCGTCAACGGCAGCTACAGCAATTCGCGGAGCGCCACCGACACGACGCTCGGCCGGGCGTTCGGGAACCTCAACCCGACCTGGAACGTGTCCCTGTCCGTCAATTTCCCGCTGTTCGACAAGCTCCGGCGGGAACAGACGATGTGGAACGCGAACGCCAACCGCGATGCCGCGGAGGCAAGCGCCGGAGACGCCAAGCGCAACGTGAACGCGCTGGTCACCCAGTGGCTGCAAGCCCTGAAGGCAGCGCAACAGCGGGCCCTCATCGCGCGGGCGAGCCGCGAAGCGGCCGACGAGGCCCTGCGGGTACAGCGCGAGCGCTACCGGCTCGGTGCCGCGACCATCGTGGACGTGTTGAATGCCCAGCAGCAGCTGGACCAGGCCGAGGTGGATGGCGTGAACGCGCGAGTGGACTACCAGGTGGCCAAGGCCAACCTGTCCGCCCTGGTTGGGAGGGAACTATGACCGAGCGGATCGAGCACATGGATTTCAGCACCGGTGACATGCCACAGCCGGATATCATCATTCTCACCCACAAGCTGGCGCGGGACTACGTGCTGGGCTCGGAGACGGTGCGCGCGCTCCGCGGGGTATCCATCCAGATCAAGCGGAACGAGTTCACCGCCATCATGGGGCCGTCGGGCTCCGGCAAGTCCACGCTCATGAACCTGATCGGCTGTCTCGACACGCCGACCGCGGGGGAGTACTGGCTCAACAGCCAGAAGGTGAGCGAGCTGGGGGATGACGAGCTGGCGCGGATCCGCAACAAGGAAATCGGGTTCGTGTTCCAGACGTTCAACCTCCTGCCGCGCGCCACCGCGCTCCATAACGTGGAGCTCCCGCTCATTTACGCCGGCGTCGGCTCCAAGGACCGGCGGGATCGGGCCTCCGCCGCGCTCGAGCGCGTGGGCCTCGCCGATCGCATGCACCACCGCCCGAACGAACTGTCCGGCGGCCAGCGGCAGCGCGTCGCCATCGCGCGGGCGCTGGTGAACGAGCCGAGCATCGTGCTGGCCGACGAGCCGACCGGTAACCTCGACAGCCAGACGAGCCACGAAATCATGGATGTTTTCACCCAGCTCCACGGGGCCGGGCAGACCATCATCCTCATCACGCATGAACGAGATATCGCCGCCTTTGCCGACCGTCAGATCCACCTCAAGGACGGCGTAGTCGAGCGCGACATCCTGACGGAGAGAGCGGCATGACAAACAGACGGCGGATGGGCGGATGGGCGGATAGGCGGATGCTGTGGCCAATCCACCTTGTTGTTGGCACCCTGGCACTTGCCGGGTGCGAGAAGAAGGTTGAAGCGCCCGTCTACGAGGTCATCCCGGTCACCCGGCGCGACATCGTGGTCTCGGTGAATGCCACCGGAAGCATCCAGCCGGTGGACTCGGTCGAGATCAAGTCGAAGGCCTCGGGCGAGATCATCAAGGTCTACGTCCAGACCGGCGACGCGGTAAAGAAGGGACAGCTGCTGGTTCAGATTGACCCGCGCATCCCCAGCGCCACGCTGGAACAGGCCAAGGCCGACCTCGAAGTCGCCCAGGCGCAGGCCACGAACGCGGCCTCGACGCTGCGGCGGGCCGACGATCTGTGGAAGTCGAAGTCCATCACCGAGCAGGAATACGAGCAGGCCAGGTACACGGCGGCGCAGGCCAAGGCGGCCGTGGTGCGGGCGCAGACGAGCCTCGACAACGCCAAGATCGCCTACCAGGACACCGACGTCCGCGCCCCGAAGGACGGCGTGGTGCTGACCAAGGCGATTGATGTCGGTTCGGTCATCCAGTCCGCCACCGGCACCGTGAGCGGCGGGTCGGTCCTGATGAAGATGGCGAACCTGGATTCCGTGCAGGTCCGCGCCATGGTGGACGAGACCGACATCGGCAAGCTCGCCGCCGATCTCGAGGTGAGCATCACCGTAGACGCGTACCCCAACCGGCCGTTCGCGGGCCGGGTGCTCAAGATCGAGCCGCAATCCGTCGTGCAGCAGCAGGTGACCATGTTCCCGGTGCTGGTGCGCCTGCCCAACCCGGATCATTTGCTCCGGCCCGGCATGAACGCCGAGATCGCGATCACGGTCGGCAACCGCCGCGGCGTCGTCGCGCTCCAGAACGCGGCGCTCCGCACCCAGCGGGACGTGGCATCCGCGGCCGGCGTCATCGGCCTGACGATGGACCAGGTCAACAAGCAGCTGGCCGACGCGCGCGCGAAGGCGGACACCAGCTCCGCCGGCCAGGCCTCGCTCGGCGCGGCGCCGCGCAAGGATGGCGAAGCGGCGGCCCGCGGCGGCGAGAAGATCAAGCTGCCGGACGGCCGCGAAGTGGACGCTCCCGCGGGCGTGGATGCCAAGAAGGCCAATGAGCTCTTCACGAAAATGGCCTCGGCTCGGACGAGCGGCGGTTTCCCCCAGCTTTCCGAGGATGAACGCGCCATCATGCAGGCCCTGAGGCAGGCGGGGCTCATGGGCGGCGGCGGTCGTGGCGCCGGCGGGAACGCGCCGAGCGGCGGCATGACGGGCGGCGCGATGCCCGGCGGCGGGTTCATGATCCAGATGGGCGGCCCTCCCGGCGGCGGCGGCCAGACGAATGAAGCACGGCTCCAGCGGAGCGCGCGCCGGCAGCAGCAGGCGGGCCTGGCGTTCGGCGGCAGCTACATCGTGTTCGTGAAGAAGGGGGACGTGATCAGCGCCGTGCCGGTCCAGACCGGACTGACCGACCTGGACTACTCGGAGATCACCAGCGGGCTCACGGAGAAGGACAGCGTCGTGGTCCTGCCGAGCGCATCGCTGATCGCCGCGCAACAGCAGTTCCAGAACATGCGGAACAACATGGGCGCGCTGCCGGGCATGCGTACCAACCAGCCCGCCGGCGGACAGGGCCGCCGGTAGTGCTCTTCGGCGAAATCCTGGCCGTCGCGCTCGGCGCCATCCGCGCCAACAAGCTCCGCTCGTTCCTGACGGCGCTGGGCATCGTGATCGGTGTCGCCGCCGTGATCACCATGGTGGCGATCGGCTCGGGTGCGCAGAAGGCGGTCCAGGACCAGATCCAGGCGCTGGGCACCAACTTGCTGAGCGTGTTCCCCGGCCAGCAGATGTTCGGCGGCATCGCGGGGGAAAACCGGGCCAACATGAAGGTGGACGACGCGATGGCGTTGGCCATCGAGGGCACCACCTTCGCCAACGTTCTGCCGGAGTTGCAGCGCAACCTGCAGGTGAAGTACGGCAACAAGAACGGGAATGTCCGCATCATCGGCGCGACGTCGAACTACCCGGAAGTCAAGAATTTCAAGATCGAGCACGGCCAGATGTTCACCAATGGCGAGGACGAGTCGCGCAAGCGTGTCGCGGTCATCGGTTCGGGGATCCCGACGATCTTCAACGTGAACGGCGCCGCGATGGTCGGGCAGGAGCTCCAGATCGGCGGCATTTCATACGAGATCGTCGGCACGCTGGCCGCCAAGGGCGCGTCCGGCGGGTTCCAGAACCAGGACGAGCAGATCCTGATTCCGCTCAACACGGCCCGCTACCGGGCCTTTGGGACGGACCGGATCAACTCGATTACGATCCAGGTCCGAGACCCCGACTCGGTGAACATTGCCATGCTCCAGATCGAGCGGATCCTGAGGCGCGAGCACGCTATTCCCCCGGGCTCGGACAACGACTTCCAGATCCGGAACCAGGCCGAGTTCCTGTCGGCGTTCCAGCAGACGACCCAGACGTTCACACTGCTGCTGGCCGGCATCGCCGCGGTGAGCCTCATCGTGGGCGGCATCGGCATCATGAACATCATGCTGGTGTCGGTGACGGAACGGACCCGTGAGATCGGCGTCCGGAAAGCGCTCGGCGCCACGCGCGGGAACATCATGCTGCAGTTCCTGATCGAGGCGGTGGTGCTCTGCGTGCTGGGCGGCGCGATCGGCGTGGCGCTCGGGAGCGGCAGCGCCTACGGGCTCGCCAAGCTGTTCCGCTGGAACACGCTGGTCTCGCCCTCCGCCATCATCATGTCGTTCGTGTTCAGCGCCACCGTGGGCATCATATTCGGGCTGTGGCCGGCACGCAGAGCGGCGAGCCTGGATCCGATTGTGGCGTTGAGGTACGAGTAGCGATGGTGGGCATGGGGGCATGGCGGGATAGCGGCATGTGGGCCCGTTTTTCTCGATGACCCTCCTCCTCGCCGCTCTCCAGGCCTTGGTCCCGGTGGCCGAGCTCCCGCCCTCCCGGGAGCCGGATGTGTTTCACGGTGGTCGAGGGCAGACGGAGGCCAACGCGCCACGGATCGAGAATTCGCGGGTCAGCGTGGATGGACGCCTGGACGAACCGGTCTGGCGCGAAGCGACGATCCTGACGGGGTTCTCGCAGTATTCGCCGGTGGACGGCCGGCCAGCCGAAGACTCGACGGAAGTCCTGATCTGGTACTCCCCGACGTCCATCTACTTCGGCCTCAGGGCATTCGAGCCGCACGGCATCGTGAACGCGACCCTGGCGGACCGGGACAAGATTGACGGGGACGACCGGATCGAGATCCTGCTGGACACGTTCAACGACAGCCGGCTGGCGCTGTCGTTCGCGGTCAATCCCCTGGGGGTCCAGGCCGACGGCTTCCGCAACAACGCGTCGATCACCCGCGCGGATTTCACCACCGACTTCGTATTCGAATCCAAGGGCCGGGTGACCGAGTACGGCTACGAAGTGGAAATCCGTATTCCTTTCAAGAGCATTCGTTACCAGACCGCCAAGGTGCAGACCTGGGGCCTCAATTTCCTCCGGCTGGTGCAGCACTCGGGCTATGAACAGACCTGGACGCCGGCCAAGCTGGGTGGCGGGCCGCTGGTATCGCAGTCGGGCAAGCTCGCGGGACTCACCGAACTCAAGCGCGGCCTGGTGCTCGACGTGAGCCCGTTCGCGCTGGGGAAGGTCAACGGCGCACCCGCCGCGGCGCCCGCAACCGGGTGGGCCTACGACGAGACTCCCGAGGGCGGCGTGAATGCCCGCTGGGGGGTCACCCCGAACCTGGCGGTGGACGGGACCTACAACGCAGACTTTTCGCAGGTCGAGGCGGACGCCGGGCAGATACCGGAAGACGTGCGGTTCGCCGTGTCATTCGCGGAGAAGCGGCCGTTCTTCCTGGACGGGATCGAGAAGTTCAACACGCTGAACCGCCTGATCTACACCCGGCGCATCGCCGACCCGATCGTGGCCACGCGCCTGACCGGCAAGCTTTCCGGCACGGACATCGGGTTTGTCTCGGCCGTTGACGACAAGTCCACGTCGGCGACGACCACCGACAACCCGATCTACAACATGCTCCGCTTGAGGCGCGACATCGGGCGCCAGTCCTTCGCCGGCGTCACTTACACCGACAAGATGGACGGCAGTTCGTGGAACCGGGTCGCGGAAGGCGACGTCCACGTGGTGTGGAACAGGTCGAACTTCGTGGACATCCAGAACGCGTGGATGTTCAACCGGTCTGCAACGGGCGTCGCCACCCGGGCTCCCCTGTTCGAGACCGCGTTCGACTGCACCGGCAAGATCTTCGGGTGCCGTTACGGGGTGAAGGCCATTCACCCCAGCTTCCAGTCATCGAGCGGGTTCGTCCCGCGGTCCGGCCAGGTAGATGTCAGCACGCTGTCCCGCGTCACCCTGATCCAGGGCCGGCGCGGCGCGTTCATGGAGAAGCTCAATATCCGGTGGAACACGAACTGGATCTGGCCGTACCTCGACTTCAACCCGGGCACGATTCCGCCCGAGAGCCGCTTCACGTTCTCCGTGCCGATGACCCTCCGGGGCGGTTGGACCGTTACGCCGGGCACGTCCTGGCGCACCTACGATTTCCCGCAGGCGTCCTATGACCTGCGCATCCGGCGCACGCTGGGCACGGTCATCGACACGGTTCCGTACCTCGTGCCCGCCCGGATCAACGACGCGTGGACCGCGACGTTCCAGGTATCAAGCCCGCAATTTCCCAAGTTCGCATTCGACGCAAACATCCAGACCGGGAAGGACATCAACTTCACCGAGCCCGACCGGTCGGGTTTCCTGTCGTTCAGCACCTCGGCCGATTTCCGGCCGACCGGCAAGTTCCGGACGACCGCGTCGTACAACATCGTGCGGCGGAACCGGGAATCGGACGGCACGCGGTTCTCGACCCAGCACATTCCACGGGTCAAGGTCGAGTACCAGCTGTCCCGCTGGATTTTCCTCCGGTTCGTGGGGCAGTACAGCGTGGACGAGCGGGACGTGCTCAAGGACCCGGTGACGGGCTTCCCCATTCTCCAGCGGAGCGGCACGCGATACGTGCTGACCACCGCCCGCGCCGTGAACGACCTTCGCATCGACTGGCTGTTTTCGTTCCGGCCGAACCCCGGCACCGTCGTGTTCGTGGGCTACGGATCGAGCCTCACCGAGACCAACGCGTTCGAGTTCAGCGACGTGCGCCGGGTACGTGACGGGTTCTTCGTGAAGCTCAGCTACCTCTTCAGGATGTGAAGTCGCTCCTGGTATTATTCGTCACCATGCCGGTCCGTTTTTCTACCCCTTCGACATGCCTGGCGCTCCTCCTCACCCTCCCTGCGGCGATGGCCGCCCAGCAGAGGGGCCCGGAGGCCGAACTGCTCACGCCTACCGAGCGGAGCGCGCTGGAAGGGCTGAGCAGCCGCCATGGAACCGCCTACTCATTGATTGATTCCTGGTTCGCGGGCCAGCCTATCCAGTACTACGACTTCGGCGCCACCGATCCTCAGCCTGGAACGCTGTACCGGGTCGGCGGCGGCGGGGAAGTGGTGACCAGCCTGCCCGGCATGCCCGGGTACAGCGCGATCCGCCAGGTGCTCGACGTCCATATCCTTCCGTCCGCCGGCGTTGCGCCAGAGCAAGTCCGCAGTCACCTGACGATCCAGGCCTTGCTCCAGCAAGGACGGGCCCGCCTCACGTCGGCCGGCATGTCGGTGAACGTCCCGATCGTTCCCGATGGAAGCACTCTCGAGCGCGATGTGGCGGGCAGGCGCCTGCGCACGGCCTTTTTCAAGGGGCGCCCCGTCCCCTACTTCGATTTCGGCGCCTCTCGTGCAACCGCGATCCCGCTCATTACCTTCGCCGTGAGATTCCCCCAGCCGGGCCAAGCGCCGGAACTGGTGCCCGGCCAGGCTACCAACGCGAGTGCGGTACCCGGCAGCGACACGTACAGCGATCTGTGGAACGTCCAGGTGGCGGTGGGGTCGGGGTATAAGCCGGGGAGCTATCGCGACTTCAGGCGCGTGCAGACAGACTCGCGGGCAGGCAGGATCCTGGTGCGGCCGCTGAAGATGGTCTTCAACGGCCCGGTCATGTACGTGGACGGCAGGCCTGCCCGGCGACCGGGGCCGGCGCTCCCGGCCACGGTGATCATCGCCTCACAAGGGCCCACGCTTGGCGTCGACTCGACCGGCCCCGGGACGGACCGTCACGGGACTCCGGGAACCGAATCGGCCCGACCGGCGAACACCGCCGCGCCGTCATCCGTCATTCAGGGGGCGGCAGAGGATGCCGCGTCCTCCGCCAGCCTGTCCTACGACGGCAGCGCGGGTCGCACCTCGCTGGCCCCGCCCCGTGTCGATACAGCGGTCCTCATCGATGGTATCCTCGACGAGCCTGTCTGGAGCCGGGCGCCCCGGCTCACGGGCTTTTCCCAATTCCGGCCGATCGAGGGACGGCCGGCGGAGGACTCTACCGAGGCCCGGATCTGGTACTCGCCAACCGCGATCCATATCGGGATCCGCGCGTTCGCGCCGCCCAACACGATCGGCGCGACGTTGGCGGACCGCGACAAGATCGACCGCGACGACTACGTCCAGATTCTGCTCGATACCTTCAACGACCGTCGCCAGGCGCTGGCGTTCGGCGTCAATGCCTTCGGCGTCCAGGCGGACGGCATCAAGTCCGAGGGCGGTGGTCAGGCCCGCACACCGGGCGGTGGGCAAGGCCAGGGTCCGGGCGGGCAGCAGGGGAATACGGAGGGGTTCGACCGGGGCCTGGACTTGAGCCCGGATTTCGTGTGGCAGTCGAAAGGCCGGCTCACTGAGTGGGGGTACGAGGTCGAGATCCGGATTCCCTTCAAGAGTCTGCGTTACCAGTCGGGGCGGACTCAGGATTGGGGAACCAACATCCTGCGCAAGGTGCAACGTTCCGCGTATGAGGACACCTGGACCCGCACGGCGCGCTCGGCATCCTTCCTCGGCCAGTCGGGATCGCTCCAGGGCCTCCACGACCTCCAGCGGGGCCTGGTGCTTGACTTGAACCCCTTCACCCTCGGCCGCCTCGACGGCGCTCCCGCGACCCCCCCGTCCGTGAACTGGCAATACGACTCACGCCCCGAGGCCGGGGCCAACCTGCGCTGGGGGGCCACGACCAACCTGACCGTCGCCGCCACGGTCAACCCCGATTTCTCCCAGGTGGAAGCGGACGCGGCCCAGGCCCCGCCCGACCCGCGGTTCGCCCAGTTCTTCGCGGAAAAACGGCCCTTCTTCGTCGAGGGCACCGAGCAGTTCAGCTCTCCAGCCCAGCTCATCTACACGCGCCGGATCGCCGACCCTCTCGGCGCCCTCAAACTCACCGGCAAGGCGGGCGCCACCGCCATCGGTGTGCTGTCATCCGTGGACAGCAAGGCCGCGTCATCCGACGGCACCGAGAACCCCATTTACAACCTGGTGCGCCTCCGCCGGGATGTCGGCCGGGCGTCGACCGCCGGTCTCACGTACACCGACAAGGTGGACGGCTCCAACTACAACCGCGTGGCCGTGGCGGACGCCCGGTTCGTTTTCGCCCGGTTTTATTCCCTCCAACTCCAGGCCGGTGGAAGCCAGACGCGCACGGGCACGTCGACCACGCGCGACGTATTGTGGGATGCCTGGAGCGACCGGGCCGGCCGCACGTACGGGTTCATGTATCGCATTCAGGGCTTCGGACCAGATTTCCAGGCTCAGAGCGGCTTCGTCCGGCGAACCGGCATCGTCCAGGTCAACGTGGCCAATCGGTTCAGTATCATAGGCCGGCGAGGCGCCGCGCTCGAGACCTGGACGAACCGCCTCACCTTCAACGGCACGTGGAACTACGACGACTTCTTCAGCCGCCGGGGACCCGCGGAGTCGCGGTTCGGCTGGTCGAGTCAGTTCTCGCTCCGCGGGGGCTGGTCGGTGTCACTGAACCCGCTGTTCGAGATCTTCAGGTTTGACCCGGTGTTCCATGCGGGCTACTACGTCGAGCAGACGCTCCCGGGCGGCGCGCGGGACACCGTCCCCTTCTCGATCAGCCAGCACCGGCGCAACTATGACCTGATCTCCCGGCTTGATTCACCCCAGTTCCGCTGGGGCTCGGCAAGCCTGAGCCTCACGTGGTCGCCGCACGACCTCGACCTGTTCGAGTTCGCGTCCGCGAACCTCGTCTCGTTGGTGGCGACCGTGGACCTGAAACCCACCGACAAGGTCCGGGTCAACGCCCAGTACACCCGTCGCTACCTCACCCGGCTGCGCGATGGCACCCGTGTGACGACCACCGACATCCCGCGACTCAAGGTCGAGTACCAGATGGCGCGACCCCTGCTCTTTCGCCTCGTCGGCCAGTACGACGGCCGGACGAGCGACGCGTTCCGCGACCCGCGCACCGAAGTTCCAATCCTGATCCGCAGCGGATCGGGCGCGTCGGTCAGGTATGCGCCGTCGGCGCGGCTGGTCACCACGGACATCAGGGTCGATGCCCTGCTGTCCTACCAGCCCAACCCGGGCACGGTGCTCTTCGCTGGGTACGGAAGCAGTCTCACCGAGGCGGACCCATTCGCGTTCCGAGACCTGCGGCGCGTGCGAGACGGCTTCTTCGTGAAGCTGAGCTACCTGTTTCGGATGTGAACCAGGCCGTATATTCACGCTGATGCTGCCTTCCGCCTCCCTCGCGACAACCGTCGTTTTCTTCCTCGCCATTCCCGCGGTCGCCACCGCTCAACAGGGAACGCGGGAAGCTGAGCCGTTCAGCGCCGTCGAGCAGTCGGCGCTCGAGGCCCTTGGCGAGAGCCACGCAACCGCCTATCCGCTGATCGACTCCTGGTTCGCGGGGCTGCCGATTCAGTACTACCACTTCGGTGCCACGGATCCGCAGCCGGGGACGTTGTATCGCGTGGCGGGCGGCGTTGATGTCGTGACCAGCCTGCCCGGCACCCCCGGGTACAGTGCTGTCCGGCAGGTGCTCGACGTCGAGTTGTTGCCTTCCGCCGGCGTCGCGGCAGTGGATGTGAAGAGCCATTTGGTGGTCGCCGCGCTCCTCCAGCAGGGCCGCGCGCGGCTCCGGTCAGCGGGGCTGTTGCTGAATCTTCCGATCGTTCCCACCGGCAGCACGCTCGAGCGCGATTTCGCGCACCGGACGCAGCGGACGGCGTACTACAGGGGTCGCCCGGTGCCCTATTTCGATTTCGGCGTCACCGCACCGAGCGCCATTCCCCTGATTGCGTTCGCCCAGAGGTTCCCCGAGCAGGGGGAGGACCTGGAGCCGGTTGACGGACAGCCAAGCAACGCCAGTGCCGTTCCCGGCGGGTACGGATACAGCGATCTCTGGAACATCCAGGTTGCCGTCGGCTCAGCATACAAGCCCGGTTCCTACCGCGATTTCCGGCGCGTGCAGGCCGACTCGCGGGCCGGAAGAATCCTGGTCCGCCCGTGGAAAGTCGTGTTCAATCGCCCGGTGATGTACGTGGACGGGAAGCCGGCCTCGCGGCCCGGGCCGGCGCTCGCGATGGCGCGTGTGGCCCCACTCAGGGCACCGGGGAGCCCGATCAGCGCGGAATCGCAAGCGCGCCTCGAGGGACCAGCACCCGCCGTGCCGGTGACCGATCAGGGCGCCGCGCCCGCGTCTTCCGGGTCCGACGCGGCGGCCGGCCGCATCTATTCGGGCAGGGCCCGGCGCCTTGACATAGACCTGCCGCGCGGCGCGGCGTCCACGGTGGTCACCATGGACGGCCTGCTGGATGAGCCGGTGTGGCAATCGGCCGCGCTCCTCACGGGGTTCTCCCAGTATGAGCCACAGGACGGCCTTCCGGCAGAAGACTCCACCGAGGTGCTCGTGTGGTATACCAACCACGCGATCTACTTCGGCATCCGGGCGTTCGAGCCGCACGGAAACGTGCGGGCCCAGCTCGCTGACCGCGACAAGATCGACAACGACGACCACATCCAGATCCTCCTCGACACGTTCAACGACCGCCGCCGCGCGCTCTATTTCGCGGTGAACCCGCTCGGCCGGCAGGCCGACGGGATCCGAAACGAACGGGGCAACCAAGGAGGAGGCGGCGGCGGCGGCGGCGGCGGCGGCACAGCCACGAACGTAGATCTGGCCGAGGACTTCCAGTTCCAGTCGAAGGGGCGCCTGACGGGATACGGATACGATATTGAAGTCCGTATTCCGTTCAAGAGCCTCCGCTACCAGGCCTTGCCGGTACAGGACTGGGGCATCCAGGTGATCCGCGACGTCCAGCATTCGCAGTACACCCAGACGTGGACGCCGGCCAAGCGAGGCAGCCAGTCGTTCCTCGCGCAAAGCGGCAAGCTCAAGGGTCTGACCCAGCTCAAGCGCGGGCTGGTCATGGACCTGAACCCCACGAGCACCGCTCACATGGACGGCGCCAGGGCCGTTGCCCCGGCCACGGGCTGGGACTACGGCAGCCCCAAGCCCGAGATCGGCGGCAACGTGCGCTGGGGCATTATGACGAACCTGACCTTGAACGGCACGGCCAACCCCGACTTCTCGCAGGTCGAGGCCGACGTTCAGCAGGTGCAGTACGACCCGCGCTCGTCCGTGTCGTTCCCCGAGAAGCGGCCGTTTTTCGTGGAGGGCAGTGAGCAGTTCGACGCGCCGCATAACCTGATCTACACCCGGCGCACGGTGCAGCCGGTCGCGGCGCTCAAACTGAACGGCAAGGCCGGGGGCGCCAACATCGGCGTCCTCTCGGCGGTGGACGCGTGGGCCGCGAGCGGCACGCCGGGCGACTCCAGCTACCCGGTCCTGACCTACCTGCGGCTCAAGAAAGACATCGGCCCGCAGTCCACCATCGCGATGACCGCGACCGACCGCACCGTCGGGAGCAACTGGAGCCGGGTGGCGAGCGGCGACGTGCGATTCGTGTTCGCCAGGTCCTACTCGTTCACCGGCAGCTACGCGCACTCGTTCAATCACACCGTGCCCACAACGGGCCCCGCCGTGAACGTCAATGCGCCCGTCTGGCGCTTCAACCTGGACAAGGCCGGCCGGCGCTACAGCGCGAGCTACAACATCCAGGGCACGCATCCCCTGTTCCAGACCCGGGCCGGGTTCGTTTCGCGCACCAACCTGTCCAGCGCCAGCATGGACCAGCGGTTCACCACCTTCGGCAAGCCCGGCGCCACGCTCGAGAGCCACACGTTCACGTTCAACGTCTCGGCCACGTGGTGGTATGACAGCCTGCTGGCCCTCAAGGAATGGAACGACCCCAAGCTCCACTTGAACAACGCGTTCGTGTTCAAGGGCGGGTGGCGCGCCACGACCAACATCTTCATCGAGACGTTCCGGTACGACCCCGGCCTGTACGCGAGCTACCGCATCGATACCACGGCCGCCGGCACTGCCACGGGCCTCGCCGGGACCGTACCGTACGTCGGCCAGCACCGGATCCTGAACATCGACATATCCCAGAGCTTCAATACGCCCCAGTTCAAGAACTTCCGCGGGGGGTTCAACGTCATCTGGGGACGGGACGAAAATTTCGAGGAGTGGGCGCCGGCATTCATCATGTTCCCGACGTTCACGCTCAACTGGACTCCGTCGAGCAAGATCCGCGCGGAACTCCGGTACCCGCTCCAGCTCTACGTTCGCTTGACCGACTGGAGCACCGTGAAGCGGCGGCAAATACCCCGGCTCAAGCTCGAGTACCAGGCGAACCGCGCGATCTTCTTCCGGTTCGTGGGCCAGTACGAGGCCCAGTTCCGCGACTACCTCCGTGACGCCTCGCGTACCGAGCGGGACATCCTGCTCCGAAGCGGAACCACCTACACCCGCAACACGCTCATCAAGCGCAACGATCTCCGCGTGGACTGGCTGTTCTCGTACCAGCCGAGCCCCGGCACGGTGTTCTTCGCCGGCTACGGCGCCACCCTGGGCGAGCCAGAGCCGTTCAAGTTCACCGACCTCGCGCGGACGGTGGATGGATTCTTCGTGAAGTTGAGCTACCTCTACAGGCTCTAGACGGTCAAGACGGTCCCGACCGTCTCGACCGTCTCGACCGTCATGCTCTCCGTTCGCGTTCCCGCCTCGACGTCCAACCTGGGCGCCGGCTTCGACTGCCTCGGCCTGGCGCTGGACATCTGGCTCACCGCCTCGCTGGTCAAAGGCGCCGGCCCGCCGGTCTACACGGGCACGCTCGCCGGACTCTTTCCCGCTGAAGACCTGATCCTGGAAACGCTGGGCGGCGCGCCGGCGGGCATGCACCTCGAGGCACATTCCGATATTCCGGTGGGCGCAGGGCTCGGCTCTTCCGCCGCGGCGACCGTTGCGGGAGCGGGGCTCGTGCTCCTGGTCGCCCGCAAGAGGCTTGACCTGGACGGGGTGTTCCGGCGGGCGGCCAAGGTGGAGGGCCACCCGGACAACGCGGCCCCGGCGACGTACGGCGGGCTGGTCCTCGCGGCCCACAAGCCGGTGAAGCTCACGCTCCACACCACTCTCGGCGTGGCGCTCGCGGTCCCCCGGAAAGGGATTGATACCAAGACCGCACGGGCGCTGCTCCCGCACGACGTCTCTCGCGAAACGGCGATCTCCCAGGCATCTCGCTCGGCGGCGTTGGTGTTGGGCCTCGAGGGAGGGGACCCGGCGCTGATCGGCTTTGGGATGGAAGACCAGCTCGCGGTGCCACACCGGCGCGGGATGATTCCCGGGTTCGACGCGGCGGTCCAGGCAGGAATCAAGGCCGGCGCCTACGGCGTGACGATCTCCGGCGCGGGGGCGGCCCTGCTGGCGTTCGGACCAAAGAAGAAGGCCGCCGAGATTGCCAAGGCGATGGCCCTGGCGCTCACGGCGGCCGGCAACCCCGCCGAGGGGCTTGCTCCCAAAGTGGCTACGAAGGGGCTTTCTTAGCGCGCTTCAGTCGTTCCGCAATCTGTTTCGAGTGGTGCCGGGCGTGCACGAAGTGGAATCGAATCCACTCGTGCACGTTCAAGTCTCCCAGGACCGGGTGTTTCACGAAGACTTCCAGCTGGCGCGTCGCGGGCCAGGATTTGATGATGCTCGTGAACCGCTCGACGCCCATGCGGAACTGGGCGGACGCCTCCTCGGCGTCGGGCTTGTCATCCGGCACGGAAGACGCGGGGCTCTTCCACATGGGCGGAATCCGGCCGAGCGTGAGCGTCAGGTGCCGGAGGACGGACTGACCCGGGCTCGAACGCCTGAGCATCCCAAACGTTTCCTTCCGCTGTTCCAGCACCGTGGACGACAGGTCCACGCCCTTGGCCAGGTGGGACACGATCTGGGCCACGCTCCATTTCCCCTTGGGCGCACGGTGCCAGTCCTCGGGCTTCATGTCGTGCAGCGGCCCGAGGACCATGGGCTCCAGGGCAGCGAGCTGATGCCTTCCCTTCATCCGGTTACTTCGCTCCGGCGGGCATCGCGAAGATGCACTCGATCTCGACCCTCGCGTTGTTCACCAGGGCGGCGACCGCCACCGTGGACCGCGCCGGTGGATCCTTGGGGAAGAACGGCGAGTACGCGGCGTTCATCTGGGCGAAGTCCGCGATGTCGGCCAGGAAGACGAGGCACTTCACGGCGCGGTCCATCGTGGTGCCACCCTCTTCAATGATTCGCTTCATGTTTTCCAGGGCCCGCGTCGTCTGCTCTCCGGTGGTGCCGGGGCCGGCGGAGTCCCGCGCCGGGCGGACCCCCAACTGGCCGGAGGCGAACAACAGGTTCCCGACCCGGATCGCCGGCGATATCCGCGGAGGCGATGCGGGGTTGATCGGTCCCTGGCCGATGACCTGCTTGTCCTGCGCCGCCAGCGGCGCCGCGAGCAACAATCCCAGAGCTGCTACCGTCAAACGCATTTGGAGCCTCCTATTGGTCTTCGGCTGCGTAAATGGATCGCACGATCGCATCGAACACTTCGGCCTTGGGCCCGAGCTTGCCCGTGGCGGGGTCTTTCCGGATGTACCACTGGCACATCTCGGTCATCGCCATCGTTTCGTCCTCGTCCAGGGCGAGGTGAAACCCATCGCCCTGGGCGGCTATTTCGGAAACCCGCTTGCGCAGGTTTTCCGGGAGGTCCGGCGCGGCGTTGAGCGCCTCGACCATGGCGTTCGTCAAGCGGACTTGCATCGAGAATCGCGGGTTGGACTAACGGGAGGATAACGAGGCGTCGTAGCCCGGACAACGCAGCACCGGGAGCACGGGATACTTGCGAAACGCCGCGTCGGCTTCCGACTTCCGGCAGAGCCAGAACTCGGAGCTCTTGCCGGACGTGATCTTCCGTGCATGTGTGCACGTAGCGCAAAGTCCCACCCGATCGTCCAAGTTCGCAGCCTTTCATCCGCCTATCCGCTCATCCGCTCATCCGCTCATCCGCCCCATTACATTAACCCTCACCATGACCGACATCACCTGCGTCCGCTGCGGCAAGACCGGACACGCGATTCACGGGCCCACCCTCCCGGGCGAACTGGGCCAGCGGATCCTCGACACCATTTGCGAAGAGTGCTGGACCCTGTGGAAGCGCCAGCAGACCCAGGTGATCAATCATTTCCACCTGGACCTGCGGGACCCCGAGGCTCGCAAGAACCTCACCCAGCAAACCGAGACTTTCCTGTTTGGCGCAGGGAAAAGCTAGGGCGGGCAGGACGGGCAAGGCGGGCAGGTCACCTACCGTGCCCGCCCAGCCCGTCCATCTCACCGTCAACAACGAGGCCACCTCAGTCTCGTTCGCCCCGCACAATGGCTCGGTGAAAGTGGTGCGCATCTCCAACGGGGCGCTCATCGAGGACATCCCCCTCCCGGGCGGTCCGTTCGGGCTCCGCGTGAGCCCCAACGGCCAGTTCATCACCGTGACGCTCGCGGGCGACGGGAAGATCGTGATATTCGACCGCGTCCTCCGTCGCATCGTGCGGACGTTCAACGTCGGCGGCAAGCCGCGCCGCATCGCCTTCGATGCGACCAGCGCCACCATGGCCGTGGCCAACGAACTCAACGGGGTAGATGTCGTCCGGTAGCCTGCCTAAGGGCTCCGCGCACCAACGCCTGCGAATCCTTCTCGTCACGACATGGGCCGTGACCGTGGCGGTGGCGCTCTACCTCTACTTCTTCCAGCGCGACGCCATCCAGAACCGCTTGAGCGGCGCGTTCTCTACTTCGCTCGTCATCGCGAGCGCCATTTACCTGGCGATGGGCGCCGCCCGAGCCTTCACGCTCATTCCGTCCACGTACCTGGTGCTCGCCGGCCTCCCGCTCTTTCCGCCGGTCCTGCTGTTCATCCTGACCTTGGTCGGAATCGGGGTCTCGTCGGCCATCATCTACCGGTTCTCCGAGTCCCTGCACCTCCATGAGCTGTTCGAGCAGGGGAAGCACAAGCGGCACGCGGACCGCCTGCGGGACGTCCTCCAGCGCCACGAATTGCCCATCATCATCGGCTGGAGTTTCTTCCCTCTCGCGCCGACCGATCTCATCTGCTATGTCTGTGGCCTGCTGGAGGTGAACTTTCCCAAGTTCCTGGTGGGGATCCTGGTCGGTGAGGGAACGATCTGTGCGATATACATTTTCTTCGGCACGTCCATGCTCCGGTTCCTCGGCCTCTAGGGGGTATTCATGATCTTCGTCCTGCGGCTCGCCCACATCCTCGCCGGTGCGTTCTGGTTCGGCGCGTTTCTCTTCGTCGCCCGGGTCCTCATGCCGTCGCTCAAGGCCGCCGGTCCCGGGGCCGGGCCCGTGATGGCCCAGCTCGGCCAGAAGATCCCCCGCGTGATGATGAGCGCCGCGGCGGTGACCATCCTGTCGGGTTTCTGGCTCATGTGGGTCGTGTCGGGTGGAGCCCCCGAGATGTGGATGAAGTCGGGGTTCGGCCGCACCATCGGCCTCGGCGCCGCGAGCTCCATTCTCGCGCTCACGCTCGGCATGATCATCAACGTGCCGGCGTCCAAGCGCCTGGCGGTTCTCAACCAGGGAGCCGCGAAGCGCGGCGGCGCCCCGACGGCCGAAGAAGCCGCCGAGACCCAGCGCCTCATGGCACGGCTGGGCATGGGCACGATGGTCGCCGGTACGTTCCTGTTCATCGCGATGGCAGCCATGGCCGTCGCCCGGTACGTCCTCTAGTAAATTGGGCCTTTGCGCCGGGGCGTACACGGTGACACCTTGAGCGTACTTTCTCGCCCAAGGACCACGCATGATCCCCCGTTCGTTCGTCGCCCGGGTCTTGTTCGTGCTCGCCGCCGCCCTGCTCGTGCCGGCCCCGACGGCCCACGCACAGCAGGCCGCGGCGAAGCGGCCAATCACCCACGCCGACTACGACAGCTGGCGCTCGATTTCCAACCCGCGCCTCTCCCGTGACGGCAGGTTCCTGGTGTACACGCTGGTGCCCCAGGAAGCCGATGGTGAGCTGGTCCTCCGCAACCTGACGACCGGCAAGGAAACCCGGTCCGGCATCGGCACGCGGCCCCAGCCCACCGGCGCCGTGGACGAAGAAACCGGGAACCCCATCCCCGTGTCCGACGTACCCCCCGCGTTTACCTCCGACGGCAAGTACGTCGTGTTCCAGATTCGGCCGTCCAGGCAGGACGCGGACAAAGCGAAGAAGGAAAAGAAGAAGCCCGAGGACCAGCCCAAGAACGCGGTCGGGATCATGACCGTTGCGACCGGCGCGGTCACGCGCGTGGAGCGGACCAAGAGCTTCCAGGTGGCGGACGACAACCCGGGCTTCATCGCGTACCTGCTCGAGGCCAAGAAGGATTCGGCCGCTCCAGCCGCCCGCGGCCGTACAAAGGTGGACTACGGAACCGACCTGGTTTTGCGTGATCTCGCGGCGGGCACCGAGCGCACGTTCCCTGATGTCCTGGAATACAGCCTGAGCCGCGACGGCAAAGCGCTGGTGTTTGTCGTGTCTTCGCGAGCCGACCAGAACAACGGCGCTTTCAGCGTCAACCCGTCGTCTCCTGCGCCCTCTGTGGCCCTTCTCACAGGCAAAGGCAGGTACCGCAAACTCACCTGGGACGAAAAGCAGACCCAGGCCGTGTTCCTCGCCGACCGGGGCGATTCCGCCAACACCCGGACCAACTACCGGCTCTACCGCTGGGATCGCCAGGGACAGCAGGCCGAGGAGCTGGTATCGGTGGCGACGGCCAACTTCCGCTCGGGAATGGTCATTTCCGAGCGCAGCGCTATCGACTTCTCGCAGGACGGCCGGGCGGTGTACTTCGGCGTCGCGCCAACGCCTGAACCGGAGCGGGATTCGACCGCCGATTCAGGCGAGGACAGGGTCTCGGTGGATCTCTGGCACTGGAAGGACGACTTCATCCAGCCGATGCAGAAAGTGCGGGCGGCCCAGGACCGGAATCGTTCCTATCGGGCCGTGTACAGCCGCGCCGACCGCCGGCTCACCCAGCTGGCCGACGAGACCATGCCGACAGTGAACGCCACGGCCGATGGCCGGTTCGCGGTGGGCCAGGACGACCGGCCGTATCGCACGCTGGTCGGCGTGGACGCCAACTATGCCGACATCTACATCGTGAGCACCGCCGACGGGAACCGCACGCGCCTGATCGAAAAGCACCAGGGCGCGGTGACGCTCTCTCCGACAGGCAAGTACGGGCTCTACTTTCGCGGCAAGGACTGGTTCATCGTGTCCATCGCTGATGGCGGAACGAAGAACCTCACCACCGCGATCGACGCAAGCTTCGTCCAGGAAGACTTCGATTCGCCGAGCGCGGCACCGTCGTGGGGACTCAGCGGATGGACGCGGGACGAGAAATACGTCCTGTTCAACGACCGGTTTGACGTATGGCAGGTCGCCACTGATGGGAGCGGCGCCAAGAACCTGACCGACGGCGTCGGCCGGAAGGACAAGACCATCTTCCGCTACGCGCGGCTGGAAGCACCCCAGCCGGGCGAAGAGCGCGGCATAGATCCCGCCAAGCCCATGCTCTTTGCCGCCGTGAACGAATGGACCCGTGAAGAGGGTTTCTACCGGGACCGGATTGACGGCGGCATGCCGGAGAAACTCATCTGGGCCGCGAAGAGTTTCGGTGGCGTCACGAAGGCAAAGGACGCCGACGTCGTGATCCTCACCCAGCAGAGCTTCAACGAGTTCCCTGATATCCAGGTCACCACGTCGGACTTCAAGGCATTGAAGAAGGTAACCGACGCGAACCCGCAGAAGGCGGGGCTCAACTGGGGCAACGCCGAGCTGGTGCGGTTCAAGAACGTGGACGGTGTCCAGCTTTCCGGCATGCTGATCAAGCCGGAGAACTTCGACCCGAACAAGAAGTACCCCATGATGGTCTATATCTACGAGAAGCTCTCACAGGGGCTCAACCGGTTCGTGAGCCCCGCGCCCGGCACGAACATCAACCCAGCGTACTACGCGAGCAACGGGTACCTCGTGTTCCAGCCGGACATCGTCTACACAATCGGCTACCCCGGGCAAAGCGCGCTCAAGTGCGTCCTGCCCGCCGTCCAGGCGGTGGTGGACAAGGGCTTCGTGGACGAGAACGCGATCGGCATCCAGGGTCACAGCTGGGGCGGCTACCAGATCGCGTACATGACGACGCAAACCAAGCGCTTCAAGGCGGCAGCGCCCGGCGCGGTCGTGGTCAACATGACCAGCGCGTATAGCGGCATCCGGTGGGGCTCGGGCCTTCCGCGCCAGTTCCAGTACGAGCACACCCAGAGCCGCATCGGCGGCGACATATGGGAATACCCCATGCGTTTCATCGAGAACTCGGCCCTGTTCCAGCTGGACCGCGTGCAAACGCCAATCCTCACGATCCACAACGACGCCGACGACGCGGTACCGTGGTACCAGGGCATCGAGTACTACCTGGGGCTTCGGCGCCTGGGGAAAGAGGTCTACTTCTTCAGCTACAACGGCGAGCCGCACGGCCTCCGGAAGCGGGTGAACCAGAAGGACTACACGGTCCGCCTCCAGCAGTATTTCGATCACTTCCTGAAAGGCGCGCCGGAACCCGACTGGATGCTGAAGGGCCAGCCGTTCCTGGAGAAAGACAAGCCCAAAGTGACATCGGACAATTGACCCAGCCCACCGTTCCCCCTCTCCCGTATGGGAGAGGGGGACAGGGGGTGAGGCCCTGGTATTTCGCCGTGTCCACGACAAAGTTCGTGGTCATGTCGCTGGCGACGTTCGGCGTGTACAACGTGTACTGGATGTACCAGCAGTGGGTGTTCGTGCGCGCCAGGACGAATGAGGACCTGAGCCCGTTCTGGCGCACGTTCTTCGGCCCGATCTACACCTTCTCCCTGTTCAGGCGGATCAGCCGGGCAGCGGAAGAAACCGGCTCCGGCGGACTCGCTCACCAGCTGTACGCCCTCGCATACATCATTTCGCTGTTCACGGTGCGCCTTCCGCCACCGTACTGGATGATTTCCATGTTCGCGTTCGTGCCGCTGATTCCGGTCCAGTCCGCCGCTACGCGGGTCAATGGGGTCATCGCGCCCGGCAGTCCGCCGAACGACCGCTACACCCTGCCCAATGTCGCAATGATCGCGATCGGCGGGCTCATGCTCTTGATCCTGGTCGCGGCGCTGTTTATTCCCGTGGAGCCGATGGACACCGGCGCTGTCAACGTCTCGGTGTGATGGTCGCATGACCCGCGGAACCCTGATCGCCCTGGTCGCGCTCGCGGCCGCCACGCCCGTTTTCGCCCAACTTCCGGTCTCCCTCCCCGAGTGGGTCCGCATGGGTCACGCGTGGAACGGCCCGAACACCTGCATTCCGGGGCAGACCATCGCGGGCAAGACCATCGAGCGCGGCGGCGATCCCAACGAGGTGCTGTTCGGCCGGCGCTTCCCGGGGCGGGACTCGGCCGCCATGGCGCCACTCTGGGGCAAGGTACGCCAGTGCATCGGCCCGGTGCCCGGCTTGCCGGACAAGTCCGGCGCGCTGATCGCCGTCGAGGCCGGCGGTGTCATCACCAAGCTGATTTACGGCCTGGGCGGCAAGGAAGGCGCGGAGGTGCTCAGGACCTGGTACGCGGGCATGCAGAAGGCGCACGGGCCAGCCGATCAGTACCCCGACAGTGTCCGCGCGTGGACCACCGACACGTTGGTATACGAGATCCTGCCAGCCAGCGACTTCTGGTTCGGCGCGGTCACGGTGCACATCCGGTCCTTGAGCGGATGTCGGTGGCTCGTTCGCGAAGCCGCAAGAATCCAGAGACCCGGAGACCGGCCCGTTTCCTGTTGGTGATCTGAGAGGAGAGCCCGATGACATGCACCAGGATTCTCACCGCAGGCCTGTTCTCGATTACTCTACTGCTCGCGCCCGCAACCGCCTTTGCCAAGGCGACCACCGATAACCGACCCCCAATGGCCAAAAAAGTCCCGCACGTCACCAAGATCCACGGCTACACGCTCTCCGACGACTACTTCTGGCTCCGGGACCGCAAGGATCCGGATGTCATGAAGTACCTCGAGGCGGAGAACGCCAATACCGACGCGGTCATGGAGCCGAACAAGGCGCTCCAGGAGTCCCTCTACCAGGAAATGCTCGGCCGGATCAAGCAGACCGACCTGAGCGTGCCGTACCGGATCGGCGAGTACTTCTACTACTCACGAACCGAAGAGGGAAAGCAGTATTCCATCTACTGCCGCAAAAAGGGCGGCCTGGCCGGCACCGAGGAAGTGCTCCTCGACCTGAACCAGCTCGCCGAGGGGCACAAGTTCTTAGGTGTCGGCGCCTACAATGTCAGTGACGACGCCCGGTGGCTGGCGTACTCACTCGACACCACCGGCTACCGCCAGTACACCATGCACGTGAAGGATTTGCAAACCGGGCAGACGCTCATCGAGAGCATCGAGCGGGTGGGCTCGGTAGAGTGGGCCACCGACAACAAGACCCTGTTCTACACGACGGAAGACCCGGTCTCCAAGCGGTCAGACAATTTCTACCGGCACGTCGTCGGGACGTCCGCGAGCGAACTCATTTATCACGAGGGGGATGAGCTGTTCGACGTCGGCGCGGGCCGGTCGCTCGACAAGAAAGTGATCTTCCTCGGCTCGTTCGCGAAGACGTCCACCGAGTTCCGCTTTCTTCTGGCCGACCGGCCCACGGACGCGCTCCGGATCGTCCTCCTTCGGCGGGACGAACAGGAGTACGACGTGGACCACTACGGCGGCCAGTTCTACATTCGCACCAACCAGGACGCCACCAACTTCCGCGTGGTCACCGCCCCCATCAACGACCCGTCGGAAAAGAACTGGAAGCCGTTCATCGCACACAACCCGGCCGTGCGGGTGAGCGGGCTCCTGTTCTTCGCCAATCATCTCGTCGTGGTGGAACGCGAAAACGGCTTGAGTTATTTGCGAGTCATCGACATGGCCACCAAGGCCTCACACCGGATCATCACCGACGAGCCTGACTACTCGGTGGCACTCACCAGCAACCACGAGTTCAACACCACCACCGTCCGTTTCAACTATCAGTCCATGGTGACGCCGGGGTCCGTGTACGACTACGACTTGAACACCCGGAAACGCGTCCTCTTGAAGCAGCAGCCGGTGCTGGGCGGGTTCGACCCGGCCCACTACGAGGCGAAACGCATCTGGGCCGTGGCGAAGGACGGCACCAAGGTCCCCATCTCGCTCGTTTACAAGAAAGGCGTGGCCTTCGACGGCAAGGCGCCCCTCCTTCTATATGGATACGGTTCGTACGGCGTTTCGCTTTCGGCCACGTTCTCCTCGGCCCGGCTAAGCCTCCTGGATCGCGGAGCCATATTCGCGCAGGCGTATATCAGGGGCGGGGGCGAGCTGGGCGAGCAGTGGCGGCTGGACGGCCGCATGATGAAGAAGATGAACACGTTCACCGACTTCATTGACTGCGCGGACTACCTCGTCAAGAACAAGTACACCTCGCCCGACCGCATGATCATCCAGGGAGGGAGCGCCGGCGGCCTGCTCCTGGGCGCCGTGAGCAACATGCGGCCGGACCTGTTCAAGGCGGTCGTCTCGCAGGTGCCGTTCGTGGACATCATGAACACCATGCTGGACGCGTCTCTCCCGCTCACAACGAGCGAGTACATCGAGTGGGGCAACCCGAACGAGAAACCCGCATTCGACTACATGATGCAGTACTCCCCGTACGACAACATCAAGAAACAGGACTACCCAGCAATGCTCGTCTGGGTATCGCTCAATGACAGCCAGGTGCCGTACTGGGAAGGAAGCAAGCTCGTCGCGCGCTTGCGCGACATGAAGACCGACAAGAACCCGCTCCTGCTCAAGGCCAACCTCGGCGCCGGCCACGGGGGCGCGTCCGGCCGCTACGATGCACTTCGCGAGACGGCATTCACCTATTCGTTCATGCTGTGGCAGTGGGGATTGGCCACGCCGCCCAGGACCTGATCCGGAACGGCAGTGCCGTGACCAAACGCCACTCGGCCGAGGTGTTCGAGGTGCCCAAGATGCTGGGCATCGCGATCTTCCTTCTTCTAATGGGCGGCACGCTCGTCCTCATGTCGGTGGAGCTCATCAACACCGACGACGAACCAGGCACCGGCGGGCGGATCGTCGCGTTCCTCTTCGGCGGCCTCATTGTCTTCATGGGTGGGCGGATCGGCGGCCTGCCGCTCCTCGCCCTAGCGGAAGGCGAGGGCGTCAAGGACTGGGTGGGCGCGCTGCTCCTCGGCCTACGGCTGATGGTGAAGCGCGCGAACATCCGCTCGGTGGTGTCGGCCCTGTTTCTCGCAGCGCTGGCCGCCGGCTACTGGGCTGAGCTCCACGGCACCGAGTTCTGGGGTACGTCCCGCGACGTCCTGATAGACCTCGTCACACTCGAATTCCTGGTCATTCACGGTTTCCCGTTCTTCGTGCTCGCGTCATCGCCCATCCGCATACCCGGCAAGGCACGGGCCTGGGGAATGTTCTTCACCGGGCTGCTGTGCCTGCTGTACTTCGGGTTCGCGTGGACCGCCGGGAACTGGTGGGGAATCCTGAGCCTCGCGTACCTGCTCATGCCCAACCTGCTGGCCTTCGGGCAGGAGAGCGAGGAGTTCGGGGTGCGCACGATCACGATCGCGCGCTGGGCGCTCAAGTTCGTGGCGATCGTCGGCGTCGCCATGGCGCTCGACCAGCACCGCCTTCAGGGCTCGGGCAACCTCAAAATCGGCCTCTACTATTTCGGTATCCAGGCACTCATCGAGCTGTTCCGCCTGACCGAAGCCCCGCTGGACCTCGGAGTCGCCTGGGCCCGCCTCCCCGCCCACAAGCGACGCCAGATGGAGATGCGCAGCAGCTAACCATTCACGCCCGCTTTCACCCATCTTCACGCGGTACTGGGCAAACTCCTCAAGCGGCATTGACGCCCGCCGGAGATCGGGAAATGGAAGCACAACAGAAGCCCGCGACCAGAATTCCCGAGCTGCACCGCATGGAACGGGTGGGCTGGCTCCGCGCGGCGGTCCTGGGCGCCAACGATGGGCTCATCTCGACCGGCAGCCTCGTGGTCGGCGTCGCGTCGGCGAAGTCGTCGCCGGAAGCCGTGTTCATCGCGGCACTCGCGGGACTCGTCGCGGGCGCCCTGTCCATGGCCGCCGGCGAGTATGTGTCGGTCAGCTCCCAAGCTGATACGGAGGAGGCCGAACTTTCTCGCGAGCGCCGGGAACACGCCGCCGACCCGGCGGCGGAGCGGGCGGAACTGGCCGGGATCTACGTGGCGAGGGGGCTTACGCGGGACCTGGCCCTCCAGGTCGCCGAGCAGCTCTCAGCGCATGACGCCCTCGGCTCCCATGCACGCGACGAGCTGGGCATCCACGCCCTGACCCGCGCCCGGCCGTTACAGGCGGCACTCGCCTCGGCGGTGGCATTCGGGGTGGGCGCCGCGCCGCCTCTCGTGCTGTCGGGAGTCATGCCCCTCCAGTGGCTGACCACCGCGGTCGTCGCCAGCTCCCTCTTCTTCCTGGTCATACTCGGCTCCGTGTCTGCCCGGCTGGGCAGTGCCCCCGCACTGGGTGGCGCGGTGCGCGTCACGTTCTGGGGCGCCGTCGCCATGGCCGCGACGGCGCTAGTGGGGACCATGTTCGGAGCCACCTGATACCGAGGCCGCTTCCCCCCTCTCCCGTATGGGAGAGGGGGACAGGGGGTGAGGAACAACGCGCCGCCGTTATCTTGATCGCTGGCGAAAGGCAGCAATGAAGATCCTCGTACTCGGCGCCGGCGCGATCGGCGGCTATTTCGGCGGCCGGCTCGCGGAAGCGGGCGTGGATGTGACATTCCTCGTCCGGCCGAAGCGCAACGAACAGCTCGCACGTGACGGCCTCAAGGTCGAGAGCAAGCTCGGCAACCTCAAGCTGCCGGTGAAGACCGTGCTCGCCGAGGACGTGAAGCCCGGCTACGACCTGGTGCTCTTCACCTGCAAGGCCTACGACCTCGATTCGGCCATGGATGCCATCGCGCCCGCGATGACCGGCGGAGCGGCGCTGGTCCCGATGCTCAACGGCATGTCTCACTACGAGCAGCTGGATGCACGCTTTGGCCGGAAGAACATCCTGGGCGGCACGTGCTTCATTGACTCGAGCCTCCAGAAGGACGGCGTCATCCGTCACGGCGAGAAACTCCAGCGGATGGTCTTCGGCGAGCGGGATCCGTCCCAGGCCGCCAGCGCAAAAGCGTTCGGCGAGGCGCTCGCGAAGACCAAGCTCGAGTGGGAGCGTTCGGATGTCATCGAGCAGGTGCTGTGGGAGAAGCTCATGTTCCTCGCGGCACTCGCCTCGGTCACATGTCTCTTTCGCGGCAACGTCAGGGAGATCATGGCCGCGCCCCGCGGGCGGGACGTCATGGAGCGGGCGATCAAGTCCAACATGGAGATCGCCAAACGCGAAGGATTCCCGCCAAGGGCGCCCGCGGTGGAGTTCGCGTTCACCAGAGGTACGGATGCCGACGGCCCGTGGATGTCCTCGATGCTGCGGGACATGGAAGCCGGCGCCCCGGTCGAGGCGGATCACATCATTGGCTGGATGCTGGAGAAGGCGCGGAAGAATCGCGTGGATGACGGAATTCTCTCGATGGCCTACACCCACCTCAAGACGTACGAGGCACGGCGGAAGGCCGGAAGGCTAGCTTAATCCCATGTTCACACTCATCCATGTTCTGATCAGTGTCGTCGGCCTCGGCGCCGGGTTCGGCATTCTCGCCGGCCTCTTGAACGGGAAACAGTTCAACGGCATGACCGGGTTGTTCCTGGTCTCGACGGTCCTCACCAACGCGACCGGGTTCGGCTTCCCATTCTTCGGCCTCCACCCCTCGCATATCGTCGCCGCCATTTCGCTCGTCGTACTAGCGGTCACGATCTACGCGTACTACGCGCGCCGCCTGGCAGGCCGCTGGCGCCGGGTGTACGTCGCCGGCGCGGTGATGGCGCTCTACTTCAATGTCTTCTTGCTCCTCACTCAATTGTTCCGGAAGGTCCCCGCCATGTTCGAGCTGGCTCCGACGCAGTCGGAGGCGCCGTTCGCGGCCTCGCAGGGGCTCGTGTTCCTGGTGTTCGCCTGGCTGGGGTGGCGGGCGATGAAGAGGTTCACGCCGGGGGCGTGAGCAGCCAGAGGAGCTGACTTCCACACTCCTTCCTACCTACTGCTTCCCCAAAAACACGCCGCCGTCATCCCGAGGGGCCCTCGCGCAGCGAGGGGACCGAGGGACCGCTGTGGCTCGCCGGCCGGGGCGATTGACCGCCACTTGGCTGCTCGCGTGAACATTCGTCCAGACAGATCGACATCATCGTTCTCGCAAGCACCCCGGGGAAACCTCAGGCAAGAGGGGGTTTCATGATATGCCGCCATATGCTCGCACTCGTCGCCGGCTTTGGGATCGCGGCCGCATGCACCGATTCGTCGCTCGACCCGTCAGGCGCTACCCAACAGCCGTCGTTTGCGAAGGAGGGCGCGCCTTCGAGCCGGGCGAACAGCAGCCCGCCACCGACTTGAGGCGCGGCAGCCTGGCCATCTATCCGGCCGGGGTGGGCCGGAATCTCGCGCAAACGTTCACGCCCGGTTCCAACCAGTGGCTGGGGTACCTCGAGAGGATGTCACGCAGCGCTTCGCGCATTTCCTGGCTAGGATCGGCCTACCTGAACCGGAGAAGCAGACATCTGGCGTTTCACTCTAGGACATGAGCAACGACCCTCGCATCGAACCGCTTGCTTCCCCCTTCCTCCACCCTCACCTTAACCGTTCATCGCCTAGCAGCCCTCAGCCCCGTCCCGGAGCCTTCATGCACCTGACCCGTCTTCGTTTAGTCGCTGTGCTCGCGGCCTCACTCGCTTCACCAGTTCTCGCTCAGGCCCCCGCACTCAAACCCGCCCCGACCGCCATCTCGATTCCCTTCGAGAAATACACGCTCCCCAACGGCCTCACGGTGATTCTCTCGGTCAGCAAGACGATCCCGCAGGCCGCCGTGGACGTGTGGTACCACGTGGGCTCGAAGAACGAGCTGACCGGGCACACCGGGTTTGCCCACATGTTCGAGCACGTGATGTTCACCGGCTCGGGACACGTGCCCTACGGCCTGCACGACCGGCTGACAGAAGGCGTGGGCGGGAACAACAACGGCTCCACCACGAACGACCGCACGAACTACTACGAGAACGTGCCGAGTAACTACGTGGAGTCGGCGCTCTGGCTGGAGTCGGATCGCATGGGCTTCCTGCTCGACTCCCTCGACAAGGCCAAGTTCGAGGCCCAGCGGGACATCGTGCAGAACGAGCGCCGCCAGGGCATCGACAACCAGCCCTACGGCCGCGCGTTCGAGATCCTCACCGCCGGCATGCTGCCCGAATCACACCCGTACAGTTGGCCTGTCGTCGGCTACATGTCAGACCTCCAGAAGGCCACCGTGGAGGACGTGAAGCAGTTCTTCCGGCTCTACTACGCACCGTCCAACGCCACGCTCGCCGTGGTCGGGGACTTCGAGCCGGCCCCGGTGAAACAGTGGGTCACGAAATATTTCGGTGACCTGCCCCGGGGCGCCGCGATCACCCGGCCCGCCGTGCCGCCGGTCACCATGAAGGAGACTCGGCTGGTCTACGAAGACGAAGTGCAGATCCCCCGCCTCTACATCGCCTGGAACACGGTGGGCGAGAACAGCGAAGACAACGAAGCGCTGAACCTGCTCTCCGACATTCTCTCAGGGCCCCGCACCGCGCGCATCACCAAGGCCCTCGTCTACGACCAGCAGTCCGCCGCCACAGTCGGCGCCTTCACCGACGCCAGCGAGCTCTACGGGGCCTTTCTCGTCACCGTCACCCCTCGGCCCGGCCATACGCTGACCGCGCTCGAGGCGAGCGCGGATTCGATCATTGCCAAGCTCAAGGCCGACGGACCGACCGCGGACGAAATGGCCCGCGTGGTCGCCGGCTCCGAGTTCCAGTTCGTGTCCGGCCTGGAGTCCAACTTGGGCAAAGCGGAGATCCTGCTTACCGGCTCCGTGTTCCACAACAACCCGGATCACTTCAAGGTCCAGTACGCCCGGCTCAAGAGCGTAACCGCCGCCGACATCAAGCGCGTCGCCAACAAGTACCTGACCTCGGGCCGAGTGGTGCTGTCCATGGTGCCGATGGGGAAGACGAGCGATGCGGCCAAGGCCGACAAGAGCACGAAGGTCACGGTCTCCCCCGATGGGGGCCACTATCTCATGGGGAGCAAATAATGCGCGCGACTCTCATTCTTGCCCTGACATTGAGTGCGGTGCGCGGTGCGCCGTGCGCGGCCCAAGGCTTTGACCGCAACACGGCGCCGACCCCCGGGCCTGTCACGCCAATTCACATTCCGGGCTGGACCAAGACCACGCTCGCCAACGGCGCCCAGCTCATCGTGACGCAAAAGCGGGATCTCCCGCTCGTTTCGTTCTCGCTCAACATCGTAGGCGGCTCGTACAATTTCGAGTCGGTGTCCAAGCTCGGCACGGCGAACTTCACCGCGCAGATGCTCTCGGAAGGCACCGCGACCAAAACGGCGGACCAGCTCTCCGAAGCCCAGCAGACCCTCGGCACCACCATCGGCATCAACATGACGGGCGAGGGCGGCACGATCAGCTTCACCGCGCTCAAGGACAAACTCGAGCCGGCGCTCGCGCTGACCGCCGACATGCTGCTCAATTCGACGTTCCCCGCCCCCGCGCTCGAACGCATCCGCGGCCGGACACTGGTCGCCCTCCAGCAGGGCCGGGACCAGCCCAACACGATCGCGTCGAACGTGTTCTCCAAGGTCGTCTACGGGAACGATCATCCGTACGGCCGCGTGACGACGGAAACGACCGTCAAAGCGATCACGCGAGATGACATCGTCGCGTTCCACAAGACGTACTACCAGCCGGGCCGGGCGGTGATCACCGTAACCGGCGACGTGGACCCGGCGGCGGTGAAGGACGCCGTGGAGAAGGCGTTCGCGGCGTGGCCCGCCGGCGGCACCCGGCCGTCATTCCAGTACCCGCCTGCACCCGCGCCGACGAAAACGACGATCTACCTGGTGGACAAGCCCAAGTCGGCCCAGTCGGTGTTCGCCATCGGGCTCCCCGGCCCCCCGCGCGACACGCCCGACTACTACGCCATCCAGGTGATGAACAACCTGCTCGGCGGGCTCTTCCAGTCGCGGCTGAATCACAACATCCGCGAGGTGAAGGGCTACAGCTACGGCGTCAACTCGCAGTTCATGTTCGGCCGCGGCCCCGGCGCCTTCCGCGCCGGCGGCGGCATCATCACCGCCAAGACCGACTCGGCCCTGATCCAGTTCATGCGGGAGTTCCACGGCGTGGAAGGCGAAGTGCCCTTCACCGACGACGAGATCATGCAGGGCAAGGAATCACTGATCCAGTCCCTGCCCCGCCGGTTCAGCTCGGTGAACGGCATCGGCGGCTCCGTCGCGGGCATCTACACCCAGGACCTGCCGGAACAGTTCTACCAGGAATTCCCGGCCAAGATCAACGCCGTGTCGCGCGACGACCTCGTGCGGGTAGCCAAGAAGTACGTGGATTTGAACCACCTGAACATCATCATCGTCGGTGACAAGGAAGTCGTGCAGGGACCGCTGGCCGCGACGGGAATCGCGCCCATCGTGACGCTGGACCTGGATGGAAGGGCCGTGCCGATTCCGTAGTAAGTAGTGCTCGCGATGAGTCCCCAGGCTTCAGCCTAGGGAACAACGACCTGCTCGCACGCGTAACGGGGGCCTCTCAATGAAAACCACCAATCGTCTCCTGGCCGCATTGGCCGTCTCTATGGCTTTTCTGGCACCCTCAGATCTCTCCGCCCAAGCCATCCCGCGCGACGCAGATGACATCGCGGGCGTGGTCCAAGGTCCGCGCGGCCCTGAAGCCGGCGTCTGGGTGATCGCGGAGACCAGCGACCTCCCCACGAAGTTCGTACGCATCGTCGTCACCGACGACCGCGGCCAGTACCTCCTGCCGGACCTCCCGAAAGCCAACTACACCGTGTGGGTCCGCGGCTATGGCCTCGTTGATTCACCCCGCGTGCCGGCCACGCCCGGACGCGCGCTCAACCTGACCGCCGTGCCCGCGCCAGACGCGAAGGCGGCGGCGCAGTACTACCCCGCCGGCTACTGGTTCTCGCTGCTTCGCGTGCCCGACAAGAGCGAATTCCCCGGCACCGGGGAAAACGGCAACGGCATTTCCACCAACGTGAAGAGCCAGGCCGAGTGGGTCCGGACGCTCAAGTCAGGCAGCTGCTGGGCGTGTCACCAGCTGGGCAGCAAGGGAACGCGGGAAATTCCCGACGGCCTGGGGCCGTTCGAGTCCTCGACCGCCGCATGGGAACGGCGCATCCAGTCGGGCCAAGCCGGCGGCCAGATGCTCGGCACGCTGACCCAGATCGGCAAGAGACGGTCGCTCGCGATGTTCGCCGACTGGACCGACCGCATCATCGTGGGCGAAACGCCACCGGCGCCTCCTCGGCCGCAAGGCCTCGAGCGGAACGTGGTCATTTCCCAGTGGGACTGGGCCGACCCCAAGGCCTACCTGCACGATGAAGTGTCCACCGACCGGCGGAACCCCACGCTCAACCCGAACGGGCTGATCTACGGCTCCCTCGAGCTGTCGGCCGACTACGTGCCGGTGCTCGACCCGGTCCGCCACACGGTGTCCCGCGTGCCGCTCACGGTGCGGGATCCGGCGACCGAGAGCGCCTCCGGCAGAACCGTGAAGGCGTCGGCCTACTGGGGAGAAGAATCCATCTGGAACAGCAAGAACAACGTGCACAACCCCATGCAGGATGAACGCGGCCGCGTGTGGCTCACCTCGACCGTCCGACCGCCGGAGAACCCGGCCTTCTGCCAAGCGGGCTCGAGTCATCCCTCGGCGAAACTCTTCCCGTTGAATCGCGCGGGCCGGCACCTCGCGGTCTACGATCCCAAGACACAGAAACTCACCCACATCAGCACCTGCTTCGGCACCCATCACCTGATGTTCGCCGAGGACGCCAACCGCACGCTGTGGACCTCGGGCGGCGGGCCGGTGGTTGGGTGGCTGAACACGAAGATGTTCGACGAGACCGGCGACGAGGAAAAGTCTCAGGGCTGGACCGGGCTCATCCTGGACGCCAACGGCAACGGGCGGCGCGACGCGTACGTCGAGGCGGACCAGCCGGTGGCCGCGGGCAAGGACAAGCGCATCAACGCGGGGCTCTACAGCGTGGCGCCCGCTCCGGACGGCTCGGTGTGGGGCACCGTGCTCGGTTACCCCGGCGCTGTCGTACGCCTGAACCCCGGCCCGAATCCGTCGGAGACCGCACTTGCCGAAATCTACCAGCCGCCGCTCGACCCATCGGGCGTGCCGGTGGAGGGGTTCTCTCCGCGCGGCGGCGACGTGGACCGGAACGGCGTCTTCTGGGCCGCGATGGCGAGCGGACACATGGGGAGCTTCGACCGGAGGAAGTGCAAGGTATTGAACGGCCCGACAGCCACGGGGCAACACTGCCCTGAAGGATGGACCTTCTACGCCGAGCCCCTGCCCCAGCTCCAGGGCGTCACCACCTCAGGCAGCGCGGAGGCGAGTTACTACACGTGGGTGGATCAGTTCGACACGTTCGGGCTGGGGAAGAACACACCGATCAACACCGGGAATGCATCGGAAGGCTTGCTCGCGCTCAAGGACGGCAAGTGGGTCATCCTGCGCGTGCCCTACCCCAACGGGTTCTTCACCAAGTGGATGGACGGCCGGATCGACGACCCTGCTACGGGCTGGAAGGGAAAGGGCCTCTGGGCCACGGTAAGCACGAGGGCGCCTTTCCACATGGAGACCGGCAAGGGGACCACGAGCAAGGTGATGCATTTCCAGCTGAGGCCGGACCCGTTGGCGAAGTAGGCGACCGATCCCGGGCTTCAGCCTGGGACCGGCGCCGGGCAGCTCGCCGGAATGGACGGCGTGACCTTGGTGGTATTGTTGTTCAGCCGCCCGAGCAACCCCTCGTACACTTCCGCCGTGCTCCGGTCGGCGCCAGGCGCGGACGTATCTGTATGGCTGGAAACGAACGTGCTCACCCGGGTGACGAGCGTGCTGATGGTTGGCCAGTCGCCCGCGACCGGGTCCTCGACGGTTGCGGTCCCGTCCTGTTTCCCGAAGGCCACGTTCAGAGCGACCGAAGCAACCTGAGCTGCCGCCCGATACGACGTGTTCTGAGCCGCGGCCGACCCGCGGAGCCACATCCGGAACTGGTCATACGCCACCGCCAGAGTATCCGGCACCCTGAACCGGGATCCGTCCGCGTTCATCAGATAGAGCGTCGAGTCCACCAACATCCGGAACGCTGGGAAGCGGGAAGCGACCGCGGCCCTCCCCGCCGGGCTGTTCCAGAAGGCCGGCCCGGCCCCGCCGGCATTCGGTACCGTGCACACGCTGCCAAAGTCCAGGCCTGTCACGTCATCCCGGTCCACCATCTGAACGGTGTACGCCCGGCCGTTCGCAGTCACCGCGCGACGGCGGGTTGAGTGGACGGGTGTGTCGACCCAGGCTGTGCCGGTCGAGGCACGAGCAGCGATGGTATATGTCGGGGCTGCGTACGCCGGGTCGGCCGGCAGCCACGTCGAGTACCTGCCGCTGGAATCAGTCACCAGCCTGGTCTGTTGGCCACCGGCCAGGCTGACTTCTCGACCCGGTAGCCCCGGCTCTCCCGGGTCCCTGTAGCCGTCGTGATCGGTATCGAAGTAGCTGGCGCCGCTCACGGTACCGCGCAGGCAGTCGGGCATTCGGACGGCCGCGATTCGTGTCGAATAACCGGGCGCGCCGGCCCGGTAGTAGTCGCCCACGTACCAGATGGTGCAGTCGTCCGAGGGATCGATTGCGGTCTGGGCGTAATCCTCCCAGCGGAGCGTGTTGGTCTGCGACGCTTCGCCTGTGGCGAGAACGGTTTCCCGCAGCGACAGCGTGCCGAGAGGGTCGCCCGCCAGGCGACCCGCAAACCGCTGGCCGGCGAAGTTGGGCGTCCCGCCGAACGAGTATCCGATGCCGATGTTGCCCTGCCGGTCCATGGCCGGGCTGGCCAGCCACCGATAGAAGCTGTCGGGGGCGAACGTGCTTTGCTGCACCAGGTGCACGTCGCGCTTCTCGTCGAGCCGGAACTCGTACCAGCGAACGCCACCCCCGCCGGCGGCCGTGTTGACCGAATGGACCGCGACGATCGATTCGTGGCCGTTGACGTTCCGGTAGACCAGCCGCTGCATGATCTTGTCCCCCTGCGCGTCGAGCCGCCGGTCGGTGCCGGGCTGCGGCACACACCGGGTCAGCTGCCCGTCGCAGAGGTAGTGGTACGGGGCCACGCGGACCTTCGCCGGGCCGCTGACGCTGGTGTACGCAGGCCGGTTCCAGTCCACGTGGAACTTCCACACGTAGATCCCGTCGTCTTCGAAGTCTTTCTCGAGCTGGGTGCCACCGGCGGCCATCATGATGTTCGGGGCACCCAGGGGAGGCAGCGCCTGACCGTCAATGTCAGCGTTGTTCAGGAAATTGACGCCGTCGATGATCACGCACTGCTCGGTCGCGGGTTGTCCCCCGAGCATCCTTGCGCGGTCCGCCACGCACGCGTGCTTCTGGATCACGTCGTCGCCGGTACTGGTTGGGACGTAGTAGCCGTCTGGCCATACCGCGGGTCGCGGGTAATCGGGGAACAGCGACCGCCGGAATTCGTAGCGGTAGTATGGACCCATCGGATCCGGTCCGACGCTCACGGCGTAGCACATCGAGTACGGCTCTTTTGCGTCGGTGGAATCCCGCCGGAAAATCGGCATGACGACCAGCCATCGCCCGGCCAACTGATCGTAGCGGACCACCGAGTCGCCGTTGGGGCGCGGGTCGCAGCGCCCGCCGAAACCCGCGAAGACCGTGTTGACGCCCGCGGTCCCCAGCAGCGCCACGCCGGTGGTGTCGTAGAGTGCGCCTTTCTTCGTGTAGACCGCGAGGCGGGACCCGTTGATCTGGACAATGTGATCGGGCCCCACGGCCAGGCTGTTGTCTGACGGATTGCGCAGCGTGGGGGCCCCCTGCGGCCCGGTGAACCCCGCGCCCATGCCATCGAAACTGCCGACGATGGCAGCAGCCGGTCTCGGCCCCTGCGTCCGCTGCTCAACTGAGTCGCCGACTGATTCGAGGTGCCCGATCGCTCGAGTCCTGGTTGCCTCGCCCGGCTTCCGGAGAACGTCCGCCCGCAGGGCCACGGAACCCAGGGTCGCGAGCGCGGGGGAAATGTCGAACGCCGCGGCGGCGTGCACCGAGACGCGCGAGACCCGGAACCGCGCTGGGTTTACCCCCTCCGGTTGGCGGGATCCATTCCCCGAGGGAACAACGATCCCGAACAGGCCGATAAGGGCGAGCGACGAGGCCCTAGCGCCTGGCAAAACGTGCATCCATCAGGATCCAGGTATTGGGATCCAGCTCCACGGACACGGGCGCCCGGTCGGCCGAAAGCTGAAACCGCTGGCTTGCCTGGGTCAGCTCGATCTTTTCTATGCGCACCGTCCCGCTGTCGGGCGTGATCGCGATCTCCAGCGGCAACCGGTACGCCTCGCCGGCCTGCGTCTGGGCCAGGTCAACCTCGATGCGCCGCTGCACGGGATCGTAGCGCCACCCGCCATCAACGACCGGAGAGCCGGGGCGTCTCAGCCACTGCCGGAAGAACCACGACAGGTCCTGGCCCGATGTTTCTTCCATCACCCGCCGCAGATCGTCGGTAGATGCATTCGCGTCGCGGTACAGGCGGTAGTACTGGCGGATACCGGTCCAGAATGCATCCGTCCCGATCTGCCCGCGCAGCATGTGGAGCGTCCATCCACCCTTCTGGTAGACCAGCTGGTTCAAGACCCCCCGCATGTCCGCCAGGTTGTCATGGATCACGGCCTTGCCGGGCATTCGCTTCTCGGTGGCAAACACGGACAGGCGGCTGCGCTTCAGGCCGGCGACAAACGCGTCGCGGCCCTGGTAATGCTCGGTGTAAAGGAGCGTGAAGTACGTGGCGAACCCCTCACTGAGCCACACGTCGTCCCAGTCGCGCTCCGTGACGCCGTTACCGAACCACTGGTGCGCGATTTCATGCGCGACCAGCCCCGTGGCGGGCCGGTTCTGCACCGAGTTCTCGCCGTAGAAGATGGCGCTCGCGTGCTCGGTTCCGCCCCCCAGCCCGGCCGCCTGAACGTTGGCCAGTTTCTCGTAGGCATACGGCCCGATGTTCTCGCTGTAGAACTCGATCGCCTTCCGCGCAGGCTCTTCAAACGTCGTGATCCCGGCCTCCGCGTCCTGGTGAAAGACCCAAGTCTGGAGCTCGATGCCCTTCACCTGGCCCGCGTGATGCGTGGAGAACTGGGCGACGCCGATCGCATTGAGCCACGACGCGATCGGTACCGACTGCTTCCAGTGGGTCATGCGGCGCCCATCTCCCAAGTCCCGCTCCTCCTGGAGCAGGCCGTTGGCGACGACCCGATAACGCACCGGAGCGGTGACGATGAACTCGCTCGTGGCCTTGTCGGACGGGTGATCGATCAGGGGGAGCCACTGCCGCGCCTTGTCGGGCCAGTTGAGGCTGAAGAATGTCCGCTCGCCGTACTTGTTCTTGCCGATGCGCAGTCCCGGGCCGGGAACCCCGTGATAGCG
>SHZT01000022.1 GCA_009692185.1 Gemmatimonadota bacterium
CGGCGCGCATCCTCGTCCGACACGAGGACGTCGATGCCTCTCGCATTGCGTAGCGTCAGTGAGGCGATGTAGCCTCGACGCGACAGCTCGCCGGCAACCAAGTATTCGCCGGCGGTTCCAGCGAGACCGGGGCTGATCTTCGTGCGCGGCTCAGAAATCTTCTTCATGCTGTTGCTCTTGTGGTAGAGAACTCGATCTGCTGCGACAACATTTGAGAAGATACGTTCCGAGCGTATTCGCTGCACGATAACGCTCCTACGTGTTTCAAGTGGAAGGGACAGAACGGACTGCTGCTCAATCGGCAGGATGGAACCGATCGCTCACAACCACACCCAGTTGTGTACGTGACATTGCGCCCTAAGTAAAGCAGGTAACAACAAAGCCCCGACTCATCATCGGGGCTTTGTTGTTTCTACATGTAACTATTCAAGAATGATTTTAGAGTCTACGATTTTGCTAAGGTACCGAAGAACTGTTGTGATGACGGTGCAAATGGTGATGGTGTTTGTTGTGATTGCGCAGTGTTCAAATCAGACTCTAGAAACTTTTGCAATTTCGCACGATCCTCATTCAGCAGTTCCCTCGTGAACGTGTGCTTGCGTTGGTAGAGGTCAAGCATTTCGCGGTTCGCGTGACCAAAATAGTATTGAATATGAGAACGAACGATTCCAGCTGCCTCACAGAATATGGAATAGGTTCGCCGAAAGTCCCGCCACGATCAAGGGATTCATCGTCTACCGGTCACTCGACACGCGGCCGCGGCGTTCCATCAAGACCGAAGTCCGGCCACCCAACAACTGCTTCGACGTGGACGTGGACCTCCAGCCGCGCCAGACAGGGACACTGCGGGTCGGCAAGCGGAGTTACAGCGTGGTGGCGCGCCTTGGCGGGCCTCCAACAGAGTGGGTCGTCACGCAGGTTCGCGCGGTGAGCCGGGCGTTGCTGGGACCGTACGCGGCGGAGCCCGTATGTACCGCCGGAGGGCAGTAGGGGTGGGACGGCCGTCAGGCGGGAGGAATCATGACGAGCGCACCGATTGGTGAGTCACCTAAGAGTCCCTTCTGGCTTGCGTTCCGCGTGTTCGACGAGCCGGGGCAGGTATTCACCGAGCTGGCGCAGCGCCCGCGAGGACTGGTCCCGGTTCTCATCTTCGCCATCGCGTTCGCCGCCATCGCCATTGGGGCGCCGACCTCGGTGCTCCAGAACGCCGCCACCCAGCAATTCGAGGCCATCGAGAAGAGCCGCCCCGGCGTGATCACGCCCGAAATTCGGGAGAAGGCGATCAGCCAGGCCGGAGGCGTCCGCAGCCGCCTCAACCTGTTGATCTTCCCCGTGCTCATCGGGCTCATCTTCATGGCCCTCAGCGCGGCGATCCTGTCGCTGATCCTCAACTCCCTGTCCAGCGTGGAAATCAGTCTCCGGGACGAGTGGGCCATTGTGACGCATGCGAACATGGTGTTGTGCGTGGGCGCCCTGGTGACCTGGCTCGGAATTGCCCTGTCCGGCGACATGACATTTCGCGTGGCACTGGGGTTCCTTGTCTCCAAGGACACCAGCCAGTTCGGTCACAGCCTCGGCCAGCAAATCACGGTCTTCGGTGCATGGTACGTCTACCTGCTGGCGCTGGGCAATCAGATCAAGATGAAGGCGAAGGGAATCGGGACGCCGCTCACCATCATCGGCGGTTTCTGGATCGTGCTCAGCGTCCTGTTCGCATGGCTGTCGTCGTTCTTCGGCGGGATGATGGGCTAGCGGATTCCAACCTGGTACTGCAACCAGCGGATGTAGATCGTAATGTCCGCCACGTCGTCGTCCGACAGATCTCCCGCCGCCGGCATGTCTCCGAAGCCCCAGTGATGGCCATGCACGCCCAGGCGGACGGCGCGGGCGAAGACAGAGTCGTCGTGGTACTTCTTGTGATACATGGTGTGGATCAGCCTAGGACCGCGGACGGAGCCGACCGCGCGGGGGCCGTGGCACGTGGAGCACCGCGCCGAGTAGAGGGCGGCGGACGGCTTGAATTCGTCCGGGAGCTTGAGGGCCATGATTCGCGCCCGGTAATCGGCACGGCTGACCGGCACTCGCTGCCGGCACGCCGCGAGCGACACCAACCCCACCAACAGCAACACGCCCAGTCTCACTCGATCCCCATCTCCCGCTGAAGCCAACGAACGTAACGGGTCACGTACGCCATGTCGGCATCGGTAATCTCCCGTGCCGGCGGCATGTCGCCGAAACGCCAATGGTGCGCCTTCACGCCCAGTTTGGCCGCGAGCAGGAACGCCGCATCGCCGTGGTGACCGGGCCGGTACACCGCGTCCACCAGCGGCGGACCGTGAGCCGTGCCTCCGGCGTTCAGGCCGTGACACGCCGAACAATTGGCATTGTAGAGCGCTTCCCCGGCCAGGTGCTCGGATGGCGCCTGGAGCGCGGCGAGACGTTTCGCGTCCGCCGGCCGCTCCCGGCCACACGCCGCGAGGGCCAGGAGAACCAGCGTGGCCTGTCCCAATCGCGCCCCCCGGTGTCCCAAAACCGCTCTAGCGCCTTTTCCGGCCGGCCGCATCTTACCCTCCACCCATGAAACTGCTGGTGTTCGCCATCACCTGGCTCCGGCGCCTGCCGGCCGCTTTTACGACGCTGTTCGCGGTCTGCATGCTGCTGTATCTGCTGCTCGTGTCGGCGGCGGTCAAGGCGGGCGGCGTTCAGACGATTTCCGACCTCGCCCGCACCCTGCTCGGCATTCCCGACATTCCCACGGTCGGCGGGTTCGACGCCGCCGCCCGCGTCTTCTGGGAAGGCATCATCATCGTCTTCCTCCTGCTCGTCGGTGTTCTCGCGAGCTACAACACATCGGCCTGGACCTATCGCTACGTTCGCCGCCGCCCCCGGCCACTCTGCGGGGCGCCGACCACGCCCGTTCCGGGCACGGGCAAACGGCTCACCAAGTTCAACCGGATCGGGATCATACTTGCCGGCGGGGGCGCCAAGGGGGCCTACCAGGCAGGCGCACTCAAGGCCATCCACGAATTCCTTGAAGCCAACGGCGCGCTATCCAAGGTCAAGATGATCGCGGGCACGTCCATCGGCTCGTGGAATTCCATGTTCTGGCTCGCGGACCTGATCAAGACGCCGGCGGACGGGGGGCCCAGCCTGCACGAGCAGTGGTGGCGCTCCATCAATGCCGGGCGGATCATGGAATTCGCGTCGTTCTGGCCGCTCAGCACGAACCACTTCCTGCGGGCCACGCCGTGGCGCGAAACGTTCCGCCAGATTTTCGCCGAGCAAAAGGATGTAGCCGACCACATGGCCCGGCTCTTCCCCGCTGCTTCGGGCGACCCGCCGATCCATTTCTATTTCACGCGGTCGAACGTCGAGCGGGGCGTCCTCGAGTTCGCCACCAACTGGCCCGGCATCGCCCACCTCACCCGGCCCCAGCTCCGAACGGCCGATCCCGACGACCGGGAAGCCGTCGTGGCGCCGGACCTCTACGAGGTGATCGCGGGCGACCTGGCCGACGCCATGGCACGCACGGAACGTGCGGTGTTCGCGTCCATGGACCTGCCTCCGCTCTTTCCCTACGTCTCCATCAAGCTCGACATGACCGAGTGGTTCGAAGACGGCGGCGTCGTGGACAACCTCCCCGTATGGTTCGGAACGCAGATCGAACACTGCGACCTGCTGTTTGTGCTGCCCCTGAATGCGTCGTTCGCCGCCCCGGTGGACCACGCGTCGGTCATCCACCGGATGGCCCGCGTCATGGACGTTCGCCAGGGGGTCATCGAGCGAAACGCCCTCAAGCTGACGTACCTCTACAACGAGCTGGCGGCCCTGCGAAACCGGGTGGAGGAACTGGGTGGCGAGAGCTACGTGACCCGCGTATCGTCCGCGTCCATGGCGTCCCCGCCGGCCGACCCGGGAGAGAACGCGACACTCGAAACGCGGGCCGGGCTCCGGAAGCACGACCCCATTTCGGTGTTCTCGATCTGCCCGGCCCCCCCACTGGGGATCGGCACGGCGGAGTTCTGGAAGCCGAAAGAAGCGGGGCTCGCTTTCGAGTTGATGTACGCCGCCACGAAATACGAGCTCGCGGAAAACTTCGAGGCCGACACGAACCCTAACTGGCTCAAGATGACGCTCGTGAGCCCCAGGGGGGAGCGGACCCAGACCGACGAGTTCTAGCCAACGCTTGCCCCTCCACGCCCGCCCGGTCAGAATTCCCTTCCCCACAACGCCAACAACCATGAGGATCGCCGTGCGCAGCACCTACGTCATCGCCCTGGGTATTCTCGCGGCCGCGTGCGCTCCGAAGCAGGAACAGGCCGCCCCGCCGCCCGCTGTGATCACCGTGTCCGACAGCGCGATCAAGACACCGGAGTCGGTGATCTTTGACGCCGCCGGCGACATGTATTTCGTGTCGAACATCAATGGCACGCCGCTGGCGAAGGACAACAACGGATTCATCTCGCACGTGATGCCGGGCGGGATGGTCCACGAGGCCCACTGGATCCAGGGCGGCGCCAAGGGCGTCACCCTCAACGCCCCCAAGGGCATGGGCATCAAGGGCGACTCGCTCTTCGTGGCCGACATTGACGTGGTCCGCGTGTTCAATCGCGAGACCGGCGCGCCCCTTACCACCCTCACGATCAAGGGGGCCACGTTCCTCAACGACGTCGCCGTGGGACCCGACGGCACGGTGTACGTGACGGATTCCGGACTCGACGCTGCGTTCAAGCCCACGGGGGCCGACGCGCTCTACCGGTTCGGGCCCAAGGGCGCCGCTATCGCGGTCACCAAGGGCGCGGACATGGGCGGCCCCAATGGAATCACGGTAACCCCTGACGGGATCGTCGTGGTCTCGTTTGGCCCGGGCGGTGTCTACCGGGTAGACCCCAAGACCGGCGCGCGCTCCGCCATGCCCAAGCCACCCAAGGGCGGCCTGGACGGCGTCGAAATGCTGGCCGACGGCAGCCTGATCATCTCCTCCTGGGAGGGCTCGGCGATCTACCGGCTCAGCAACGGCGTCTACACGACGGCGGTGGACAGCATCGTTTCTCCCGCGGACATCGGCTACGACCGGAAGCGGCAAATGGTGCTGGTTCCCATGATGAATGCGAATCAGATACAGATCAGGGAAGTCAGATAGTGAAGGTCCTGATCCTGAACCAGGCAGCCGTCCGTCGGGTCCTACCGATGGGCGCCTGCATCGAACTGATGAGCCACACGCTCGCCGCGCTGGCGCGGGGCGAGACGTTTCAGCCGCTGCGAAACATCACGCGCCTGCCGGACGGAAAGGGAGCCCTGGGCCTGATGCCCGGCTACCTGATCAAGTCCGGCGCGCTGGGCGTGAAGGTGCTCAGCATCTTCCACGCGAACCATGGCACCAAGTACGACTCTCACCAGGGCGCCGTCCTCCTGTTCGAAGGCGAGCACGGCTCGCTCCAGGCCATACTCGACGCCAGTTCCGTCACGGCGATCCGCACGGCGGCCGTGAGCGCCCTCGCCACGCGCCTCCTTTCCCGGGAGGATGCGAGCGAACTCGCCATACTCGGCGCCGGGGTGCAGGCCATTACGCACGCAGAGGCCATGTGCGCGGTACGGCCTATCCGCCGGCTTCGGGTCTGGACCCGCACGCCGAAGCACGCCCAGGAGTTTGCCAGGCAGTCGGCGAAGAAGCTCGGGATCATTGCCGTCGCGGCCGCCACCGCTGAGTCCGCCGTGCGGGGCGCGGACATCGTGTGCACCGTGACCGCCTCCAAGGAGCCGGTGCTCGAGGGCTCCTGGCTCACCCCCGGCATGCACATCAACGCGGTGGGGTCCAGCGTGCCCAGTTCACGGGAGCTGGACGTGGAAGCCGTACGCCGGGCGCGACTCTTTGTGGACCGCCGGGAATCCACAATGCATGAAGGGGGCGACTTCCTGGCGGCCAAGAAGGAAGGCGCCATCGGAGACGACCATATCCGAGGCGAGATCGGTGAGATCGTGGCCGGGCGCGTGAAGGGCCGCGGCACGGCGGACGAGATCACGCTGTTCAAGTCCCTGGGACTCGCCATCGAAGACGTGGCCTCGGCGCAGTTCGCCTTCGCGCGCGCGAAGAAGCTCAGGACCGGGCAGTGGGTGGAGTTTGGCGGAGAGAAGTTCGACTGGGGCAAGCCGGTGAAGAAAAAGACCACCAAGCGGAGAAAGAAATGAGATTCCTCGTTACGGTTCTCTTCGCCACCGCGCTCCAGGCCCAGCAGGCGGAACTCGCCAAGCCGCTGCCGTCGGACACGCAGACAACGGCCGGCGTCCTGCCGAACGGGATCAAGTACTACATAAGGGTCAATCACCGCCCCGAGCACCGGGCCGAGTTGCGGCTCGCGGTGAACACGGGCTCGGTGCTGGAAGCCGACAACCAGCGCGGCATCGCGCATTTCGTCGAGCACATGGCGTTCAACGGCACGAAGAACTTCCCGCGCCAGGCCCTGGTGAGCTACCTCGAGACCATCGGCATGCGGTTCGGGCCAGACATCAACGCCTACACCAGCTTCGACGAGACGGTGTACATGCTCACCGTTCCCACCGACACCGCCAAGTTCATGGAGACCGGGTTCCAGATTCTTCAGGACTGGGCCCAGGGCCTGCTGTTCGACAGCAGCGAGGTGGACAAGGAACGCGGCGTCGTGGTCGAAGAGTGGCGCCTGGGCCGGGGCGCCGAGGCGCGGATGTTCGACAAGCAGATGCCGGTGCTCTTCCAGGGCTCCCGCTACGCCCAGCGTTTGCCCATCGGGCTCAAGGAACAGCTGGAGACGTTCACCGCCGCAGACCTCCGCAAGTTCTACCAGGCCTGGTACCGGCCGGATCTCATGTCGGTCATCGCGGTCGGCGATTTCGACAAGGCGACCGTCGAGCGGCTCATCAAGAGCAACTTTTCGGGCGTTCCGCGGGCTCCTGCGTCGGCCCCTGCCCGCCCGATCTACCCCGTGCCCGACCACGCGCAGACGCTGGTCTCGACGGCGACCGACCAGGAAGCGACCGACTCGCGCGTCGCCGTGTACTTCAAGCTGCCGCTCCGGCACCAGCGGACGATCGGCGACTACCGGCAGGGGCTGGTCGAGAACCTGTTCAACTCCATGCTCAACAACCGGTTCTTCGAGATCACCCAGAAGCCGGATGCGCCCTTCGTCTACGCGTCCAGCGGCCAGGGCCGCATGGTGCGCTCGGGCGAGGTGTACGTGCTGAGCGGCGCGATGAAGGACGGCGGCATCCTCCCCGGGCTCGATGCGATGATGGTTGAAGCTGAGCGCGTGGCGCGGCACGGGTTCACGTCCACCGAACTGGCCCGTCACAAGGCGGACATGCTTCGCGGGCTCGAGGTGGCATTCAACGAGCGGGACAAGACCAACTCGGTGAACTACGCCAGCGAATTGGCCCGGGCATTCCTCGAAGCCGAACCGACGCCGGGCATTGAGGCCGAGTACGGCTATGCGAAACGGTACCTGCCGGGCGTCACGCTGGAGGAGATCAACCAGCTGGCCCGCGCCTGGATCACGGATAAGAACCGCGTGGTGCTCGTCAACGCGCCCGACAAGGCCGGACTGGCGACGCCCACCGACCCGGATCTGCTCGCGGTGTTCAACGGCATCAAGGGCCAGACCATCGAGGCCTACCAGGACGTGGCGAGCGACCAGCCGCTGGTGCCCTCGGTCCCCCGGGGGTCGGCCATCGTCGAGGAGAACGTGATCGCCGAGATCGGCGCCCGGGAGTGGAAGCTCGCGAACGGCGTGCGGGTGGTACTCAAGCCCACCGACTTCAAGAACGACGAAGTGGTCATGTCCGCGTGGAGCCCGGGTGGCACGTCGCTCTCGGCGGACTCGCTGTTCACGCCGGCCATGACTGCGGGGATGGTCGTGAGCCAGGGAGGCGTCGGCGCGTTCAGCCTCGTTGACCTCCAGAAGCAGCTTTCGGGCAAGGCCGTGAACGTGGATCCCTACATATCCCCCTTGTCCGAGGGGTTCGGCGGCTCCGCCTCGCCGCGCGACCTCGAGACGCTCTTCCAGCTCGTGTACCTCTACTTCACCAGCCCGCGCCGGGACTCGAGTTCGTTCCTGGCGCTCCAGCAACAGGCCGACGCCATGCTGGAGAACCGGAGCGCGTCGCCGCAGGCGGCGTTCGCCGACACGCTCCAGGTCACCATGGCCCAGCACCACGCGCGGGTGCGGCCCTACACGGCCCAGCTGTTCAAGGAAATGAACCTGGAGCGCTCCATGGCGTTCTATCGCGACCGGTTCGCCGACGCCAGCGACTTCACGTTCTTCTTTGTCGGCACGTTCAACGTGGACTCGATCAAGCCGCTGGTCGAGACGTGGCTCGGCGGGCTCCCGTCGGTCAACCGGAAGGAAGCCTGGAAGGACGAGGGCATCCGGCCGCCCACGGGCGTCGTGAAGCGCGTCGTCAAGAAAGGCGTCGAGCCCAAGAGCCAGACGACGCTCCGGTTCACCGGGGCGTTCAACTACACGTCCGGCGACCGTTATGCGATTCGCTCACTGGCCGAGGTGATGCAGATCCGCCTGCGGGACAAACTGCGCGAGCAGCTGGGCGGGACGTACAGCGTGGGGGTTTCCGGCAGCGGGTCCCGCGAGCCGTACCCACGGTTCACGGTCTCGGTGGATTTCGGTTCCGCGCCCGAGCGGGTGAACGAGCTGGTGGCGCAGGTGTTCGCGGAGATCAAGCTGCTCCAGGACTCGGGCGCCACGGCGGGCGACGTCGTGAAGGTCAAGGAACTGCAACGCCGCGGCCGGGAGACCAGCCTCCGCCAGAACGGCTACTGGGCCGGCCAGCTCGAAGGGTACTATCGGGACGGCGCCGACCCGCGGGACATCTTGTCGTTCGACAAGCTAGTCGAAGGCCTGACGCCGGCCGTCATCAAGAACGCCGCGAGCAAGTACCTGCGGACGGACAACTACGTGCAGGTGAGTTTGTTTCCGGAGAACATGCCGACGCCGTGAGGGCGCTCACCGCCCCGTCTCTCCACGACATCACGGAGGCCCGTGGGCGCATCGCCGGCGCCGTCCTCCGCACGCCCCTCGTCCGGCTGAATCACGACGGCCCGGACGAGATCTGGCTCAAGCTCGAGAATCTCCAGCCCATCGGGTCGTTCAAGATTCGGGGGCCGGTGAACGCCGTGCGGAAGGCGGGCAAGGCGGCCCTCAAGGATGGCGTCTACACCGCGAGCGCCGGGAACCACGCCCAGGGTCTCGCGTGGGCCGCGCGCGAGGCGGGCGTTCCCTGCACCATCATTGTGCCGCTGCACGCACCCGCCACCAAGGTGGACGCGATCACCCGTCTTGGTGCCACGGTCGTAAAGTGGTCCATGGACGACTGGTGGAGGGTGATCCAGGACCACGGCGCGCCGGGCCTGGCGGGCCGGTTCATTCACCCTGCCGCTGACCCCGACATCATTGCCGCCAACGCGACCGTCGGGGTTGAGATCCTGGAAGACCTGCCCGACGTGGACACGGTCCTCGTGCCCTGGGGCGGCGGCGGATTGTCCTGCGGCATTGGCGCCCTGCTGCGGCACAAGGGATCCGGGGCGCGCGTGTTTGGGTGCGAGGCGGACACCGGGACGCCGCTCACCGCCTCGCTCAAGGCCGGCTCGGCTCAGCAGGTGGAGCGGAAGCCCTCGTTCATTGACGGGATCGGCGGGAAGGGCGTCTTGCCGGAGATTTTCCCGCTCGCCCAGGAGCTGCTCGCGGGGTCCATCGTGTCATCGGTGGCCGAGGTTACTGCGGCCCTGCGGCTGATGGTCGAGCGGAATCACGTGGTCGCTGAGGGGGCCGGCGCCGCCTCCGTGGCCGCGGCCCTCTCGGGCAAGGCCGCAGGCACGAAGACGGTAAGCGTCATTTCCGGCGGCAATATCGAGCCGTCGGTGCTGGCGAAGATCCTGAACGGAGGAATGCCCTAGCGGTCTCCGAAGTACTTCTTCCCCGCGACCTGCACCTCGAACGGAATCGGCGGGTTCGGTTTCCACCTGCCCGATTCGTAATCCAGCCACCGGTTGATCCGGAACTCCCCGATCATGCGCATCGTCTGCGCGGCTTCGGGCTGCGCGCGGAGGGCGGCCGTGGTCGTGGACTGCGATCCCGCCAGGCCGCTCACGTTCCCCAGGGCCAGAATCCCGCGGTAGGCGTGCTCGAAGTCGGCGGCGATGAACGTCACCGTGTTGTCGTGGTAGTTGATGCCGGGCACGGAATCGAGCACGGCAAGGCTCGCCGGCGGCCGTGCGTGGAGCGCGGCCGTGATAGGCGCCGTGATGGTCAGCAGTTTCATCTTGCCCAGGTTTTGCAGGGCACGCTTCGCCGCGACCCGCATGTTGGCACGTACGGAATCCAGCGGGAACAGGATGGCGGTGGACGCGCTGGTCCCGCGCTTCACGGCGACGTACTCCACCCATGGCATGGTCTTGTTGAGATCGTTTGTCCACAGGACTTCATCGCCCGCCACGTAGATCACCGGCACGTTCACCCGGGCCCAGGAGTACGCGATGATCTCGGGCTCGGAGAGCGAGAGGCCGTTCATCCAGAACTCCATGCCGCCGGTGTACGTGTGGGCCACGAACCCGCCACTGCCCGGCTTGGCGTGCATGCCCACGAGCGCCACGGCGTCGTAGACGTTCTGCTCCTGCATGTCGATGTAGGGATCGAACGGCCGGTCACGGTAAATGAGCTGGGCCCGCTTGTCGAGCTTGTCGAGGAGGAGATCCGGCTCCTGGTTCCCGCTGCCGTGCCCGTCCACGATATCGATCTTCGTGGCGCCGGCGGCGACAAGCCCTTCGATCGTGGCGTTCACGTCGTCGGTAAGGAGCATGCGCCCCTTGGCGTATTGCTCCGGGTAACTGAAGCTGAACTGGCGCCAGTCGTCTTCGCCGGTGAGGCCCTCCATGTCGTGCAGGATCAGGACACGGATCGGGCGGCCCTGCGCGCCGGCCGCCGACGCCCACGCGAGCAGGAACGCGAACACGAATACGAAGCGTTTCATCGGGAAATCTCCTCGAACCTGAGGTTCATCACCGGATACTTGCGCCAGTCCTGATAGTCGAAATGCCACCATTCCGTCGGATTCACGACAAACCCCTCGGCCTCCATCGCCGCCTTGAGCTGGGCGCGATGCTCGTTCTGGATGGCCGTGCCGCCCTGGTAGTCCGAGTAGGCGCGGTCCGAAAACTCGTCGTATCCCGACGGGAACTCCACCGGCTTCCCCGTCTTCAGGTCATACATCGAGAGATCAATCGCACAGCCGCGGTTGTGCTTGGAGCCGGTCGCGGGGTTGGCCACGAAGGTCCGCAGGCTGTCAGGCGTGGCCTCCCAGAACATCTTGGTCACGTACCACGGGCGGTAGCCGTCGTGAATCAAGAGGCCAAAACCCTGCGCCCGGAGTGTCTTCGCCGCCCGGACTACGCCCAGGGCCGCGGGACGCTGGGCAAACGCCCGCGCCTGGTTGTACATGCGGGAACCCATGAAGTTGTCGGTCGTGGCGTAGCGAATGTCGAGATGGATCGTCGAGTCCAGCGTCACCAGCTCGACCAGGTCGGGCTTCACGAGGCTGTCTGGCTGGACGGGAGGGACAGCGACCAAGGCTTCGCGCCGCAAGTCCTCGATCGGGCGAAGCGGCGTGATGTGGAACGTTTGCTGGGCGGAGAGGGCGGGCAGGACGGGCAGGACGGGCAGGACGGGCAAGAGGATCGCGACGAGCAAGAACGCCGCTCCCGTCCGCCCCGCCCGTCTCGCCCGTCTCGCCCGCCCCGACTGCGTCACCTTGTTCCCCCCTCCGTTGCTCAGTAATCTCACCCCCGCCCATGCCTTCGCCAAGCCGCAAGTACCGCGCCTTCCCCGGCATCACGTTCCGGGTCATGGACCAGTTCCAGGATTTCGGCCAGTGCGTCGAACTCCAGCGGGAAACCTGGGGCCGCGACTGGACCGACGTCATGCCACCCTCGATCCTCAAGGTGAGCCAGAAGGTGGGAGGCATCCTGGCCGGCGCGTTCGACAAGGACGGCAAGCTCCTGGGGTTCGTATTCGGCCTCACCGGGCTCATGGACCGGAAACCGGCCCATTGGTCCCACCAGCTGGCCGTCACGCACGCTTACCGGAACAGTGGTTTGGGCCGGCAGCTGAAGCTGTATCAGCGCGATCTGCTTCTTTCCCGCGGGATCAGCGTCATGTACTGGACCTACGACCCCCTCGTGGCCCGGAACGCCCACTTGAACCTCAACCGGCTGGGCGCCCGCATCCACGAATACGTGCCCGATTTCTATAAAGGGGAGACGTCGAGCGAGATGCATTCTGGCGTCGGGACGGACCGGTTCATAGTCCGATGGCCGTTGAAGGACGCGAGGACTCGTCGGGGGCTGGCCGGGAAGGCGGTAACGGACTACTCGAAGTACGCCGATAGCCCCGTGATAGGGTTGGGTGGTTGGGCCGCCAGGCGGCTAGGCGACCGGATTCGGATCCGGATTCCGGCGGACATCCTGGAGCTTCAGCGGACCGACATCAAGCTGGCGTGGGAGTGGAGGAAGGCGACGCGCGCTGCCTTCGTACATTACTTAAAGCGTGGCTGGCAAGTAAATGGCATATATAGAGATACAGATGGTCAAAGTTCTTTCTACGTGATGTTGAAAGGCAGGAAATGATTCGCCTCAAGCAGATCGAAATGATTGAGATCCAGGTGCCCCTCCGGGAGCCATTCCAGATCTCCTCGGGCACCCAGCATGACCGGCGGATTTTCCTCCTCCGGCTGGCCGATTTCGACGGTCACGAGGTGTGGGCCGAGTGCGTGGCGACGGAGCTGCCGACGTATACCTACGAGACGATCGAGGGGGCCTGGATCGCCATTCGGGACTGGGTGGCACCGCGGGTTTTGGGGGTCGAGTTCAAGGAGCCCAAGGACGTCCACCCGGTGCTGGAGAAGAACTTCCGGGGCCACAACATGGCCAAGGCCGGCATCGAAATGGGGCTCTGGGGCCTGGATGCCACTATCAAAGGAATAGCCCTCAGCAAGCTCATCTGGGGTACCCGGGAGAAGATCCCGACGGGTATCTCGATCGGCATACAGGCCTCGCCTGAGGCATTGGTCGAAAAGGCCAAGAAGGTGGCCCAGGAGGGGTACCGGAAGCTCAAGCTCAAGATCAAGCCGGGCATGGATGTCGAATTCGTGCGGGCGGTGCGCACCGCCCTGCCCAACGCCCCGCTCATGGCCGACGCCAACAACGCCTACACGCTGGATGACGCCGCGACGCTCGCCAAGCTGGACGAATTCGGGCTCATCATGCTGGAGCAGCCGCTCGACTGGTGCGATTTCGTGCGCCACGCCGAGCTGCAGAAACAGCTCAAGACTCCGATCTGCCTCGATGAGTCTATTTCCAACGTAGACCGGGCACAGGACATGATCACGCTCAAGGCCGGGAAGATCATCAACATCAAGCCCGGGCGGGTCGGCGGTTTCCGCCAGGCGATCGCGATTCACGATCTTTGCCAGAAGAACGGGATCCCGGTCTGGTGCGGCGGAATGCTCGAGAGCGGAATCGGGCGGGCCTACAACGTGGCGCTGGCTTCCCTGCCCAACTTCTCGCTGCCGGGCGACGTGAGCCCGAGCGCGCGGTACTGGGAAAAGGACATCGTTTCGCCCGAATGGACCATGGACAGCGAAGGAATGGTTACAGTACCGACCGGCCCTGGAATCGGCGTGACGGTTGATGTGAACCGGATCGACAATCTTGCCGTGAGGCGGGAGACAATAGGAGCTAGCTGACCCCGGGGCGCTAGCTAACCCCGGGCGTGAGCCCGGGGTACGCACGGACGCCGCGGCCCGGCACGCCCCGGCCCGCCCGGCCCAGAGTTTCCCCGGGCTCACGCCCGGGGTTAGTTTTTTGGACTCGCACCGACGCCACGAATTTCCCCGGGCTCACGCCCGGGGTTAGTTTCCTCCCGCATGACTGCTCTAGACAGCCTTTTCTCCCCCGAGCTTCGGAAGCGCCTCCTCGCGCTTCGGCGAGACCTGCACCGCAACCCCGAGCTCTCCATGAAGGAGGAGAAGACCGCCCAGCGGCTGCATGACGAGCTGGCGAGCCTGAAGCCCGCGTCGCTCGAGCGCGTGGCCGGCACGGGGGTCGTTGCGCGGTTCAAGGGGAAGGACCCCAAGGCGCCGGTCGTCGCGGTTCGCGGGGACATCGATGCCCTCCCTATCCAGGAAGCCACGGGCTTGGACTACTCGTCCCAGGTCCCCGGCGTCATGCACGCCTGCGGGCACGACGTGCACGCCACGTGGGCCGTGGGCGCCGCGCACCTGCTCGCGGCGAACCCGCCCGCGGGTGACGTGGTGATCCTGCTTCAGCCGGCGGAAGAAGAAGGTGAAGGCGCGGCGAAGATGATCGAGGCGGGCGCCTTGAAGGGCGTCCACGCCGTCGTCGGGGGGCACGTGGACCGGCGGTTCCTGGTCGGCCAGGTGCTGGCCGAGGTCGGGCCGGTCAACGCCGCGGCCGACATGTTCGAGATCGAGCTGGTCGGCGTCGGTTCCCACGGCGCGCGGCCGCACGAGGGGGCGGACCCGATTGTCGGAATGGGATCGCTGATCGGCGAACTCCAGACGATTATCTCCCGCCGGTTGAATCCGTCGGTCGCGGCGGTAGTGAGCATTGGTGAGGCGCGGGCGGGGTCGGCCCCCAACGTGATCCCTGACCGGGCGTTCATATCGGGCACGATCCGGTCATTCGATCCTGAATCGCGTGAGCTGCTGCATCACGAGGTCAAGCGGATCGCGGAGTCGGTGGCGCTGGTGCACCGGCTCACGGCGAACGTGAAGCTGGAGAAGGGCTCGCCGCCGGTCGTGAACCAGGAGAAGTCCGTGGACTGGGCGCGGAAGGCCGTCACGTCCCTGCTGGGCGGTGCGGCGCTGGCTCAACTTGGGTTCTTGAACATGGGTGGCGAGGACTTCGCGTACTACCTGGAGAAGGTGCCCGGCTGCTTCATTCGCGTTGGCGCGCGTGAAAAAGGCGGGGAGGTTATCCCCGCCCATTCGTCCAGGTTTTACGCGGACGACGGCGCGATTTTCGTGGGTGCTGCCGTCCTGGCCGAGACGGCCAGGAACGCGGCGAAAGAACTCGCCCGCTAGGGAGCCGGCGAGGGCCTCACGCCTTCGATCGCTTCGACGTCAATCTGGATCCGCACGTCGTCGCCCACGACCTGGGCGCCTTCCATCAGCGAATTCCTCATGATCCCGTAGTCCTGCCGCTTGAGGGCGGTCGTGGCCGAGAACGACACGCGCCGCCCTCGCTGGCCGTTGAGCACGCCATTGATGTCGGTATCAAGCACCACCGGCCTGGCGATCCCCCGGATGGTGAGGTCACCTGAAATCCTGAGCTTCTCGGCACTCACCTTCTCCACTTTCGTGCTGGTGAAGGCCATGTCGGGAAAGCTGTCCACCACCAGGTAGTTGGTCCTCACGTCGTTATCCCGCCGTTCGTTGTCGGTATCCACGCTGGCGGTCTGGAACTTCACCTTGATACTGGCCGCTTCCGGGTTGTTCGGGTCGTAGACCAGCTCGCCCGACCACTGGTGGAACGTGCCATTCACCCAGGTCAGCCCCAGGTGCCGGACGCGGAACGTCACGGCGCTGTGGGACATGTCGATGGTCCACTTGTTGCCCCCGATGACCATGGGGGCGGGCCCCTGCGCGGAGAGCAGGGCGGGAGCCGCCAGTGTTGCGATCAGGACAGCAGTCTTCACGGTGTCATTGCCTTGGGTGTGATTTTGACTTCGGTCAGCTTGGCCACCGCGCCGAGTGTGGTCTGGATGGCGTTGAACCCCAGGCGGTAGTCCTGGTCGGTGAAGGTCGGGAAAATGTCCGTGGGCTGGTGATACGTGGGGCTCGACCCGCGGCCCATTTCATAGAGCCGGCGGCCGTCGCGGAGGCTCAGCGAGGCCACCAGGTCCTGGAACGCGCCGGTATCGGTGTTGCTCATCGCGTTGGAGAGCTGGGCCGGGTAGTTCGTGGCGAACAGCCGGTTGGCGTTGATGAACGCGAGGCCGAGCTGGGCCGACTCGGACGCGAACTTCGAATTAAGCTGGTACTCCACGTTCACGTCGGCCGAGAGCGACTGCATGACCATGGGCGGGTTTCCGTGGTCCCAGAGCAGCATGTCGTGGTTGATCATGGCCAGCCACTTGGGTTCCGGGTATTTGCCGGACTTGGCGGGCGCCTCGATGCCCTGCAGCAGTTGCCGTTGCTCGACGTAGGCGCGGGCACCGTTCAGCCCGGTTTCTTCGTTGTTCCAGAGGGCGAAGCGGATCGTGCGGTCCGTCTGGATGTCGGGTGAAGCCATCACCCGGGCGATTTCCATGACCAGGGCCGTGCCCGAGCCGTCGTCGTTGATGGCACCGCCGCCGCCCCGGCCGTCCATGTGGCCGCCGATCATGTACATCTCCTGCGGCGTCTTGGTGCCGACCTTGGTGGCGTAGACCTCTTCGCGCGGCTGGCCCTCGAACGAGTACTTGATGCGCTCGGTGACGTACCCATAGCTCTTGAGCTGGGCATCGATCCAGTCCACGGCGGGGGCGTTGCCGGGGCCGACGGGGTTCCCGGCCCAGCGGTCGCCGAACTGGCCGAGCCCGCGGAGGATGTTCTTGAAGTTGTCGAAGTCCAGGCGAGCGACGACCTGCTGGACGATGCTGTCCTGGGCCGTCAAGCAGACGCCGCCGAGGACGCCGTTCCCCGGCTGGCCGGCTACGGCGAGTGCGCGCGAGGACACGTTGTCCGCGCCGCTACCGCCGGCGGCCCGGTTCGCCGCTTGCAGAGAGTCATCCCGCCGCTGTTCGGGCGTCATCGCCGCGCGAATCGAATCGCGGCGCGCGGCGGCGAGTTGCTGGGCGCTCGGCTGGCCCGCCTGGCGCGCGGCGGCGGCAAGCGGTGCGCAGGTCTGGGCGAACGCGAACGCCATGGCGGGCGCGGCCGGGGCCGCGGGAGCTGGCGCGGGCCGGGCGTTACCCCGTCCCTGTGCCAGGGCGCCCGTGGCGCCGGCGGCGAGCAGGGTGACGATCGTTGAAAACGTGTGACTGGTTCGCATTGGGGCAATCTCTCGCTTTGGGGGACATGCTGGGTGGACGCTGACAATTTGCTCCAGATTCCCCCCGCTAACCAGACCCTACCGCGGCGGTCGCCTGGATCTCGACTTGATACCCGTAGTGCAGGTCTTTGACCGGGACGACGGCCCGGGCGGGTTTGTGGCTGCCCATCATCCGGACGTACACCTGGTTCACAGCGCCCCACAGCTCGATGTCGGATACGTAGACGGTCACCGAGAGCACCTGGTCCAGGCCCGACCCGGCGGCTATGAGGATTGCCTCAAGATTCCTGAGGGTTTGTTCGGTTTGGGCCTCGATGGATCCTGGGGGCGCCTTGGGGTCTTTCGGGTTGATACCGAGCTGGCCGGCGACAAAAACGAGGCCCCCGTGCACGACGGCCTGGCTGTAATGGCCGGCGGGAGTCGGGGCATTCGGGGTTGAAACCAGTTTCATCGGGTGTATCCTAGTAGATTGAAGCACCTACTGGGGAGTGATTCGTGGCCAAGCGCAAGAACTACGGTTTCGAGAAGCACATGAAGGAGCAGCGCAAGCAGCAAAAGAAGGAGGAAAAGGAACGGCGTAAGCAGGATCGCGTAAAGCAGACGCCCGACCCCATGCCGGATAATCCCGCATCGCCCAATGGCCCACCTGTCCTATAAGGGGTTTTCCATCGAGGTACGGACGTTTCAGATCCGTGGCTCGGGGCGGTGGACGCAGGACCTGTTGATCAGCCGACGCGGAGGGTTGCGGGCGTTCAGCGGTCCGACCACGTACGCGACGGAGGCCCTGGCCATCGCGGGATGCAAGGAGTTCGGCCGGGGGATTATTGACGGCCGGGTTCGTGACCTCTCGGTGGACGACCTGAACTGACCGCCCTGTTCCGCCCGGCGCGTTTCACCTGCAGGTTCAGGACATGATCACCCTCCACGACAAAGCCACCCGCGAGCTTTTCGGCGAGATCACCGAGGACGACCTCCGGTTCCTGCTCAAGGACCTGGAGCGGGAGAGCGAGCCCGACCGGGACTACTACATCGACAGCGCGACGATCGAGATGCTCGAGACCGACGGGGCGCCGGCCGAGCTGGTGGCCCTGCTTCGCCGGTCGCTGGCCGGGCGCGACGGCATTGACGTTGTGTGGTCCGGCACGCTGGCGCGGCCCGTAGAGCTCTCACCCGTTCCGGACGTTCGGCGGGTCAGCGGTCCCGACATCGCATCCCCGCTGGTGGCCGTGTTCAGCAGTGGCGACCCGGTGACCCTGGCGATCGCGAAGGCCACGCTGGATGCGGAAGGGATCGCGTACGTCATCCAGGGCGAAGGGGTGCAGGACCTGATTGGCCTGGGCCGGGTGCCGAGCGGGTACAACGCGGTCTCCGGACCGGCGCGGATTCACGTGGACGGCGCCGAGGCCGAGCGGGCGCTGGAAGCGTTGGCGGACGCATTGGAGGGTGGCGACGGCTGACGGCCAACGGCGACCTCGATACTCCACGATCCGCATTATTTCGCCCAGCTCCGCAACAAATCGATCCCTTTTCCCGTGTCTCATTCGCTTAGACTGGTTCGAGCTATCCCCAGGTGTCAGTGCACGGTATGACCCTCGCCGCTATCCCCTTTGCTCTGTACCCCATTTCGTGAGGCAGTTTGGGCTAACACTTCGGACCTACCATGAGCCGGGTGCTCCGGTACTGCTGGGGTGACTGATAGCCGAGCGCCGAGTGCGGCGCGACGGCATTGTAGTCTGCAATCCAGGCCGGAATCTGC
>SHZT01000023.1 GCA_009692185.1 Gemmatimonadota bacterium
CCGTGGACTCGACCGCACGGACGCTTTTGGCAACCGGAAGCCGGGCTGGAAGGTGCACTTCCGCCTTGGCCAGTTCTTCTAAATCCCCAACCAAGGACCCCATGATGATGGATGAGTGTTGTCGGTGGGCCCGCCGGGCCCTTGGAATCGGCTGTCTGACGCTGACGCTGACGCTGGCGCTAGGCGCTCCGGCATCGGCCCAGGCGCAGGCGGCGGCCAGCTGCGGAAAAAACGCATGGCTCGACATGCAGACGGTCCTCAAGCAGGACCCGAAGTATGCTGAAGCCGAAGGCGCCTATAACAAGGAAATGAAGGGCTATAACGACGAGATCGAGAAACTGCAGAAGCAGTTCGACTCGACCGTCACCGACTATCAGCAGAAGCAGGTCGTGCTGTCCCCCTCGGCCCGGACGGCGAAGGAGACTGACCTGCGCGGGCTCCAGACGAAGATCCAGACCCGTATGAGCGAGCTGCAAACCAAGGCCACGCAGCGCGAACGGGAGCTCATCGGGCCAATCGAGGACCGCGTGCGCACCGTGATCGACGGGATCCGCGCCGAGCGCAGTTTCTGCCTGATCTTCGACGCGGGGAGAGCCGGAATCCTCTCGATGGACCCCACGCTGGACATCACCGCCATGGTCGTCCAGCGCCTCAAGCCCGCCGGGCAGTAGTCCGTGCGGGCCCCTGACGGGCTCACGGCTCGGGAAGTCGCGAGCCTGACAGGGGGAGAATTGATTGGTCCTGGCGAGGGTCGGCTTATCGGCGTCGCCCCGCTGGACCAGGCGGGCCCGGGTGACCTGTCCTTTCTTGCCTCCGGCCGGTATCTGTCCCTGTTCCAACGCACCAACGCGGGCGCCGTCCTGCTCACCCCGGAATTTCGCGAGGTGAGCGGCGGGCCCGCGACCTGCATCGTCGTACCAGACACCCACCGCGCCATGGCCCGCGTTTTGCCCGCCCTCTACCCGGATTCCGCAACCCATTGGGGAGTGGACCCGACTGCCCGGGTTGGGCGCGGCGTGCGGTGGACCGGTCGCGTCATGCTGGGCCGGGGAGCCGTCGTTGGCGATGGAGCCATGCTCGGCACCGACTGCATCGTCGGCCCCGGGGCGGTGATCGGGTCGGCGTGCCGGCTGGGCGATCGGTGCCGGATCGAATCGCACGCGGTGATTCATTCCGGCACGGTCCTCGGGCATGAGGTCATCGTACGGGCAGGAGCGCGGGTGGGCGGCCCGGGCTTCGGCTTCGTCTCCGGGCCTCGTGGTCACGAGCGCCTGCCGCAGGTCGCGGGCTGTGCACTGGGAGACGGCGTGGAAGTCGGCGCCAACAGCACGATCGACGGTGGGAGCATCCGGCAGACCGTAATCGGCGAGGGGACCAAGATCGACGCCCAGGTTCACGTCGGGCACAACGTGCGTATCGGCGCGCGCTGCCTCATCATGGCGCAGGTGGGCATCGGGGGAAGCACCGACATCGAATCTGACGTGGTGCTCGCCGGACAGGCGGGCCTCGCCGGACACCTGCGGGTCGGCGCCGGCGCCCGAGTCGGCGCGCAGTCGGGCGTGATCGGGGACATCGAGGCCGGCGCGACCGTGTCGGGGTACCCCGCGCGCAATCACCGGGATGTTCTGCGCCAGGCCGTCGCGCTCAAGCGCCTGACCCCGCTCGTGAGCACCCTCGAACAGATCACCCAACCCCATGCCATCGGGCGGTAGACGCTCGATCGCCCGGCCGGCGTCCCTCTCAGGGGTCGGCATCCATTCTGGCCGCACCGCCCGAGTCACGCTGCGGCCCGCCGCCGCCGGGCATGGCATCACGTTCCGGCGAACGGACCTCCCGGGATCCGCGGAGGTGTCTGCCATCGCCGACAACGTCACCGGCCAGGAGCGGCGCACCACGCTAGGGGAGGGAGACGGGGCGATCTCCACGGTCGAACACGTCCTCGCCGCGGTTTCCGCGCACGTCATTGACGACCTGGCGATTGAGGTCGAAGGACCGGAACCGCCGATCATGGACGGCAGTGCCGCGCCGTACTTCCGGGCCCTCGAGAACGCGGGTGTCGTGGACGTCGGGGGCGCCCCCGTTCGACTCGGGCTTCTGGCGCCATTCGTGGTCCGCGAAGGGGAGGCCACGTACCTCGTCGCGCCGCGCGCCGAGGGCGGCTTGCGCCTCACGGTCACGATCGAGTGGGATCACCCCGCCATAGGCCGGCAGTCCTGCTGCTACGACATTTCGCCCGACATATTCGAGCGCGAGCTGGCGCGTGCACGCACGTTCGGTTGGACGAGCGAACTCGAGGCTTTGCGAGACCGTGGCCTCGCGCGGGGGGCCAATCGCACCAACACCATCGGGCTCACCGCCTCGAGCGTCGACGGGTTGCTCCACTGGCCCGATGAATTCGTCCGGCACAAGGCCACGGACCTGCTGGGGGATCTTGTACTGCTGGGCGGGCGCCTCGACGCCGACATCGTCGCGTTCCGGCCAAGCCACCGGGGCAACCTCGCCCTGGTGCGCGCCATTCAACGGACGATCGGCAGTCGAGGACCGGGGATCATGGGCATCGATGAGATCATGAAAGCGCTCCCGCACCGGTATCCCATGCTCCTGGTGGACCGGATACTCGAGGTGCAGGGAACCGAGCGGATCGTCGGGATCAAGAACGTGACCATCAATGAGCCGTTTTTCCAGGGCCATTTTCCGGGACTCCCGATCATGCCGGGTGTCCTGATCGTTGAGGCCATGGCGCAGGTTGGCGGCATGCTGATCTTGAGCAAGATCGACAAGCCGGAAACGAAGGGCGTCTACCTCGCGTCCATCGACAAGGTGAAGTTCCGGCGCCCGGTGGTGCCGGGCGACCAGATCCGGTTTGAGGTCGAGATGGTCCAGCTGCGCGGGAAGACCTGCAAGATGAAGGGCGTGGCGCTGGTGGACGGCCAGGTGGCGGCTGAAGCAGAAATGATGGCCATGATCGTGGACCGATGACACCCAGGATTCATCCGTCGGCGGTCATAGACCCGGGAGCCGCGATCGGAGGGGAGGTCGAGATCGGCCCGTACGCCGTGATTGGCCCCGCCGTTACGATCGGGGACCGGTCCGTCATCGGCCCGCATGCGGTTCTCGAGCGCAACGTGGTACTGGGCCCTCGCTGCCGGCTCGGGCCGGGCGTGGTAATTGGCACCGACCCCCAGGACCTCAAGTACGACGGCGCGGAAACCTGGGTCGAAATCGGGGAAGGCACGCGCATCCGCGAGTACGCCACCGTCAACCGGGCGTCTCGCCCCTCCGCCCGGACCCGGATCGGCCGGGACTGCTTCGTCATGAGCTACGCGCATGTCGGGCATGACTGCGTACTCGAGGACGACGTGACGCTGGCCAATGGAGTCCAGCTGGGCGGGTTCGTCACCGTCGAGGCGCACGCCAGCATCGGCGGTGCCAGCGCGGTGCACCAGTTCACACGCATCGGAACGCGAGCGTTCGTGGGAGGCGGTTCCAGCGTGCGGCAGGACGTGCCCCCGTTTGCCCGCGCCGCCGGCAACCCCATGCGGCTCTACGGCGTCAACACGGTCGGACTTCGCCGCGCCGGCCTCACGCCGGAAGCCCGGCTGGCCATCCAGCGCGCATTTCGCCTCCTCTTCAATTCCGAGTTGAGCACCACCGACGCTCTGGACCGCCTTCGGACCGAAGAACCCGATTCGCCCGAGGTCCGTCGCCTGCTCGATTTCTTCGCCCGGTCCGATCGAGGCGTCCTGGTATGAACGAGCCAGCCGAGTGTCGCGTGTACATCTCGGCAGGAGAGGCGTCGGGTGACGCGCATGCTGCAAACCTCGCGCAGGCCCTGACCGGACTCGTTCCAGGAGTCCAGCTGGAGGGAACCGGCGGCCCGCGCATGGCCGCGGCGGGCGTGCGCAACCTGCATTCAATCGACGGCCTCGGCGCCTCCGGGCTTTTGGAGGCCGTACGATCTGTTCCCCATCATGTTCGGCTCTACCAGAATCTCCACAAGCGGTTTCGTGAAGGCCGCTATGACCTCCTCGTCGTCGTGGACTACCCCGGCTTCCATCTCCGGCTTGCCAGTGCCGCCGCCCGCTCGGGGGTACCGGTCCTGTACTACATCCCCCCGCAGCTCTGGGCATGGGGACAGGGACGCGCCGCGCGCCTCTCGCGCGTCGCGCAGAGGGTGGCGGTCGTTCTTCCATTCGAGGAAGAGTTCTTTCGTTCAGTCGGCGTGAACGCCGACTTCGTCGGCCACCCGCTCCTCGACGCACCGGCCCAGCCGTCCCGGGCCGACGCCCGGGGGCGGTTTGACCTGTCGAGTCGCGCGCCGGTGCTGGGACTATTCCCGGGAAGCCGGCCACACGAGGTGGAGCGGTTGTGGCCGGCCTTCCGTGACGCGGCCCGGATCGCACGGCAGGCCATTCCGGACCTCGAAGTGCTAGTCGCGACGGCCCCCGGCTGCGACTATCCGGACTCCGCTGATCTTCGCCTGTGGCCCGGTGACGCCGGTACGGTCATGCGTGCTGCTGACGCCGCGATCTGCAAGTCGGGCACTACGACGCTGGAGGCCGCGCTCGCCGGGCTCCCCATGGTCATCGCCTACCGGATGCATCCCTGGACCCACGCCATTGCGCGGCGCCTGGTGCGCGTGAAGCGAATCGGCCTCGCGAACCTGGTGGCAGGGAAGGACGTGGCGCCGGAGCTCGTTCAGGACGACGCCACGCCCAGGCATCTCGCGCAGGCGGTCCTGCCGCTGATGGACAGGGACGGCCGCGCCGCGCGCGAGCAACGCCTGGCCTTCGTGGACATTCGCGCCCGCCTGGGAACCCCCGGCGCGAGCGCGCGCGTTGCCGCGATGGCGCGGGAGCTGGCGGCATGATCGCGGCACGCGCCGCTGGAGCCGTGGCAGATCTCCTGTCCCGCACGTGGACGTTCACGATAGCGGGCCAGGATTACCTCGACCGCAACCGTGCGGAGGGAACGCCGGTGATCCTCGCCGTCTGGCACGGACACATGCTTCCCGCGCTGGTTCACCACCGCGGCATGCCCATCACGTTGCTCGTGAGCGCGCATGGGGACGGAGAGTACCTGGCCCGAGCCGCAACGCGCTGGGGGTTTGGGACAGTCAGGGGGTCCAGTACCAGGGGGTCGCTCGCGGGCCTCAGGGGCCTCGTCCGAACGCTGGAGGCCGGGGGCGATGTCGCGATTACCCCGGACGGACCACGGGGACCCGCTCGCTCGGTCAAGCCTGGCGCGCTGACGGCCGCGCAAATGACCGGCGCCCCCATCATTCCCGTGGGGACGGCGGCCACGCCGGCATGGCGCGCGCATTCGTGGGATGGATTCCTGCTCCCCAGCCCGCTTGCGCGGGTGAGCATCGCGTACGGGCCGCCGATCTACGTTGAGCGCGGCCACGGCGCGCGGGACGAGGCCGCGGAGGCCCTGGCCGCCGCGCTCGACACGGCTGCAAAAGACGCCCTGTGCCGGCTGTAGCCCGCTGGATCTGGCATTCTGACTCGTGGTCCGCCCGGCTCGCGCGGTTCCCCTTGGGCGCGCCAGCGGCCAGCGTGGGGATCGTGATGCAGGCGAGGGCCCGGGCGTACATTCGCGGGTGGCTGCCCAGCGTGCCGCTCCCTCGCCCCAGTATCGCGGTCGGCAACCTCACGGTGGGCGGAACCGGGAAGACACCCATCGCCTCCTGGATTGCGGCGTACTGTGCGGACCGCGGTGCCCGGCCGGCTGTTCTCCTGCGGGGCGGGAGGTGGGGTGACGAAGCGCAGGTTCATCGGACGCTCTTGCCGGGCGTGCCGGTGATCGAGAACGCCGACCGGCTCGCCGGGGCGCACGCCGCCGCCGCCAACGGGGCCGATATCCTGGTGCTGGACGACGCATTCCAGCGGCTCGACGTGAAGCGCGATCTCAACATCCTCCTGGTCAGCGCCGATGCCAGCATCGAGCCGCGCCTGTTCCCCGCGGGCCCTGCGCGAGAAGGTCTGCGCGCGGCACGCCGCGCAGACCTGGTCGTGATTACCCGCAAGTGCGCCGGCGTCGGCGATGCGCACCACGTGGCACAGCGCGTATTGACCGCGGCACCGGGCGTTCGCGTGGCGTTCGCGACGATAGCGATTTCAGGCTTCCGTCGGCTCTCCGGGGGAGCCGAGGTGGCGCCGAGGGAGCTGGCGGGACGCCGGGTGGTTGCCAGCGCGGGGATAGGGGACCCCGGTAGCTTTGGGTTCCAGTTGGAAGCCGCCGGCGCGCGGGTGCAGCGGCTGGACTGGCCCGATCATCATCGATACACGGCTGGCGACGTGACCCGGCTGATCCGGGCGCGGGCACACGCTGATCACATCATCGTTACCGAGAAAGACGCGGTGAAGCTCCGTTCGATCTGGCCGGACGGACAGGACGAGCCGCTGGTCGCCTCCGCCCGGGTTCGCTGGGACGAGGGCGGAAGGCTCGTCACCGCCGCCCTGGACCGCGTGCTCCGCGTACGTACACCCACAACCTCCCTGACATCGACACCCCTATGAGCGACATCATAAACACGAGCTCGCGAGCCAGCGGGCAATCCGTCATCGGCCGCGACAAGGACCGGGTCCTGAGCGATGACAAGCCGTTCGAGGACATGATGGCCCGCTTCGACCATGCCGCCGAACTGCTCGGACTGGACGCCGGGTTGTACAAGGTGCTCCGGGCACCGGAAAAGCAGATCATCGTCTCGATCCCCATCAACAGGGACAAGGGCGACGTCGAGGTCTTTACCGGCTACCGGGTGCTCTACAACACGTCACGCGGCCCGGCCAAGGGCGGTATCCGGTTCGATATGCGGGTGACACTGGACGAGGTCAAGGCGCTGGCCGCGTGGATGACCTGGAAATGCGCGGTCGTGAACATCCCGTTCGGCGGGGCGAAGGGCGGAGTCGTCTGTGATCCCACGGCGCTTTCGCTCACGGAACTCGAGCGCATCACCAGGCGGTACACGGCCGCGCTGATCGATGTCATCGGCCCTGAATCGGACATTCCCGCGCCGGACGTCAATACCAACGAGCGCGTCATGGCATGGATCATGGACACCTACTCCATGCACATGCGGCGGTCGGTGACGGCCGTTGTTACCGGGAAACCCATCGAAATGGGCGGATCCCTGGGCCGGCGCGAAGCAACGGGGCGGGGCTGCATGATCGCGACGCGCGAGGCGCTCCAGCACCTGGGCATGCCGGTGAAGGGAACCCGGGTGGCGGTGCAGGGATTCGGCAACGTGGGATCGGTGGGCGCGGACCTCATGTCGAAAGAAGGCATGACCGTCATCGCCATCAGCGACAACTCGGCCGCGATCTACAACAAGAAGGGTGTGGACATCACGGCGGCCCTGGCCTGGACGCGCGAACATCGATACCTCAAGGGATTTCCGGGTGGCGAGCCCATGGGCAAGAACGACCTGCTCACCCTGGACGTCGATGTTCTCCTGCCGGCCGCCGTCGAGAACGTGATCAACCGGAACAACGCGAAGGACATCAAGGCCAAGATCATCTGCGAGGGCGCGAACGGGCCCACCACGGCCCACGCCGACCCGATTCTCGACGAGAAGGGCGTGTTCGTCATACCGGATATCCTGGCGAACGCGGGAGGCGTCACCGTCAGCTACTTCGAATGGGTGCAGAACCGGGGGGCCTACTACTGGGACGAGGCAACGGTCAACGAACGCCTGGCCCGGATCATCCGGAATTCGTTTCAGGACGTTCTCACGCTGTCCACACGTCACTCCGTCAACATGCGCACAGCGGCGTACATGCTCGCGGTCGACCGGGTGGCGGCCGTCCACCGGCTCCGCGGCATGTACGCGTAGATGATCGTCCATGTCCTGGCAGTGGGAAAACTCCGGGACGCGAGCGTCCGCGCGGCGTGCCAGGACTACGTCACGCGGGCACGACGTTACTTCCGGATCGAGGTTCGCGAAGTAGCCGGACGGGCAAGCAAGCGATCAGCGCTGGAAACCACGAAATCGGAGGGCAAGGCCCTCCTCGCGGCCTTGCCCGAGAACGGCACCATGGTGGCACTCACCCGGACGGGGCGGGCGGAGGACAGCCAGCGCTTCGCGGGCCGGGTTGCCGCATGGCAACGCTCCGGCCGCGACGTCGCGCTGCTGATTGGCGGGGCCTTCGGGCTGGATCCGGAGGTGCTGCAGCGCAGCGATTCGCAGTTGAGCCTGTCCTCTTTCACACTGCCGCACGAGATGGCCCGCCTGGTCCTGCTCGAACAGCTCTACCGCGCCGGCACGATTCTGAAGGGCGAACCGTATCACAAAGGCTCGGGATGACCGAGTGGTTCCAGCGGTGGTTCGGCGAAGAGTACCTGCGGCTGTACCCGCACCGGAACGACGAGGATGCCCGGCAGGCCGTTGATCTCCTCGCCGCGCATGTCCCGTTGGCGAAACGGCGGGTGCTCGACCTGGCGTGCGGCCCGGGCCGGCATTCAGCGACGCTAGCCGGGCGTGGGGCCAGCGTGGTCGGCTACGATCTGTCCCGTGTCCTGCTCCGGCGTGCCCGGGACCTCCGCGTTCCCGGCACCCGTTTCGTGCGGGGTGACATCCGGACGCTGCCGTTCCGTTCCGGCGCCTTCGACGTCACGGTCAACCTGTTCACGAGCTTCGGCTATTTTGACGATGACGCAGAACACAGCCAGGTATTGCGCGAGGCCGCTCGCACGCTCGCGCCGGGCGGGTTCTTCGTGCTCGACTACTTCCATGCGGCGTCGGTTCGCCGGAGCCTGGTACCAAGGGAGGAGCAGCAGGTGGGTCTCGAGCGCGTCGTCATCGAGCGGCGGATCAGCGAGGACAACCGGTTCGTCATCAAGGATCTGCGCCTGCTGAACGAGGGCAGGGCGTTCGAGGAACGGGTCCGCCTCTTCGGGCCCCTGGACCTGGAGCGCCTGCTGGGCGACGCCGGGTTCCGGATCCACCATGCATTTGGTGCCTACGACGGCCGGGCGCTCGACGACAACGCGCCCCGGGCAATCTTCATCGCGCAACGCTCATGACGCTGCACTTCGAAGCAACGCCGTTCCCCCAATCGCCGGCGCCCGACTTTCGGGCCCTGGCGGCAATCCGGCTCACCCGGCTCGACCCGGCGTTGGCGCCGGCGTTCACGGCCCACGGACCCGCGCTGGCGAACCGGCAGAGGCTCCTCGCCGGGGCACGATGCATTACGTCCGGTCAGCAGCCCGGCCTCCTGACCGGACCTGTGTTCACCATCTACAAGGCGATGAGCGCCGCCCGGCTCGCGGCCGAGGCGGAAGCCCGGCTGCGCGAGCCGGTCGTGCCGGTATTCTGGGTGGCGGGGGATGACCACGACTTCGCTGAGGCGAACCATTGTCACATTCTCGGGACCAGCGGCGACGTCGAGCGCCTCGAACTGCGAAGCCGCCCAGCCGATGGACCGCTCACGCCTCTCTACCGCGAGCCGGTCGGACCCGAGATCGACGCGGTATTCGAAAGACTTCAGGCACTGACTCCCGAGTCGGAGTTCCGGGGCGGCGTGCTCGAATGGCTGACACGTCACTACCGGCCGACCGAGAACCTTTCCCGGGCCTTCGCCGGTGCGGTGGCCGAATTACTGGCGCCGTTCGGCATCGTGGTGTTCGAGGCGAGCCACCCCGCGGTCAAGGCCGCCATGGCGCCATGGCTGGGAGAAGCGCTGGACCGGGCCCCCGAGCTTTCCGCCGCCCTCGACGTGCGTGGTAAGCAGCTCCTGGCCGAGGGGCGCCCGGTGCCGGTACCGGTCGGTGACGGGGCGTCGTCCATCATGATCGAGGGCCGGCTCGGGCGGGACCGCCTGGTGGCGCAGGACGGCGCCTTCTCGACCCGCCGTTCCGCCGAGCGGTGGACCGGGAGCGAGCTCCGCGCCCTCCTCAAGACCGAATCAGAGCGGTTCTCGCCCAACGTGTTGCTCCGGCCCGTTATCGAGGCGGCCATACTCCCCACGCTTGCCTATGTCGCCGGGCCGGGAGAGATGGCTTACCTCCCGCAGGCCGACCCGCTCTACGATGGTCTCCGGGTCGCCCCGCAGGCCCGGGTGCCGCGCTGGTCGGGCCGGCTCATCGAGGCGCGCGTCCAGCGGGTCCTGGAGAAGTACAGCGTTACCGCGGATGCGCTGGGCGATGGCAGGCTGGAGACCGACCTGGCACGGGACGACCTGCCACCCGAAGCGACCGACGCGCTGTCCGCACTGCGGGAGGGAATCGAGCGGGAGTACGGGCGGTTGCTCCCGGCCGCGACCACGATCGATCCCACGCTCAAGCGCCCGGTCGAATCGGCCCGCAACGCGGCCCTGGTGGGGGCGGCCGATATCGAAAAGCGCCTGGTGGCGCATCTGAAGCGCCAAAACGAGACGGTGGGCTCCCAGCTCGCCAAGGCCCGCGCCAGCGTGTTTCCCCTTGGCAAACCGCAGGAACGGGTGCTGACGGCGGCATCGTTCATGATTCGGTACGGCGACTCGTTCCTCACCGACGCCCGGCAGGCGATGGAGCCCGAGCCCACCCGGCTCGCGCCGGCAACGGGGAAAGCCTAGAAATGGCCGGCCGCCAGGCGGCCAAGGTCGCCGCCGGTATTCTCGTCACCCGTGTCCTCGGCTTCGCCAGGGAGCGGGTGTTCGCGCATTACTTCGGAAACTCAGGCATAGCCGACGCCTTCCGGGCGGCACTCAAGATTCCCAACGTCATCCGCAACCTCCTGGGTGAAGGGACGCTGTCTGCGTCGTTTATCCCGGTGTACGCGGGGATGATCGAACGGGGTGACACGGCCGGCGCCCGGCGCCTGGCGGGTGTTATCGCGTCGCTGCTGCTCCTCCTCACCGGCGGCGCCACCATTATGGGCGTCGTGCTCGCTCCACTCATTACTGACTTCGCTGCCCCCGGGTTTTCCGGCCCCACCCGTGACCTGACCGTCACGCTGGTGGCAATCATGTTCCCCATGTCGGAGCTCACCATTCTTTCCGCGTGGTGCCTGGGAATACTGAACACCCATCGCCGCTTCTTCCTTGCATACGCCGCGCCAGCCCTCTGGAACGTGGCCCAGATCAGCACACTCGTCGGGCTGGGGGGCTACCTGGCCGGGGCGGACCTGGCGGTGGCTCTCGCCTGGGGGGCTGTCGCCGGGAGCCTGTTGCAGCTCGTCGTCCAGCTGCCGGCGACCTTGCGGAACCTCGGCGCCTTCTCATTTAGCCTGGGTCTCGACGTGCCCGGCGTTCAGACCGTGGCGCGGAACTGGGCGCCCGTGGTGGTGGGCGCCGGAGTTACGCAGATCTCGAGTATCATCGACACCCAGCTCGGCTCGTTCCTGGGCCTCGGCGCCGTAGCAACGTTGGGGTACGCCCAGCTCGTAGCCGTGCTTCCCGTGTCACTCTTTGGCGTGAGCGTGGCCGCGGCCGCGTTGCCCGAGCTGTCGCGTGACGCCGCGGGGCAGGGCCTGGCAGCCTTGCGCGACCGTGTTGCCCAGGGCGCGCGACGAGTCGTGTTCTTCGTGGTTCCCAGCGCGTGCGCCCTTGGCGTCCTGGGCACGCCGATCGTTGGTGCCTTGTTCCAGACCGGGCAGTTCACCGGGCGGGACACCACGACGGTAGCCGCAGTGCTCGCCTGTTATGCGATCGGCATCCCCGCGCAGGCTAGCGTCAAATTGCTCGCTTCGGCCTTCTATGCCCTGGGGGACACGCGTTCGCCGGTGCGGGCGGCGGCGCTGTCGATGGTTCTTTCGGCGGGGCTCGCCTACCTGCTGATGCTCAAGTACGGCGCCCCCGGAATCGCGCTTGGCGCATCATTGGCCGCATACGCCAACGTCCTGATGCACGTACAGGGACTGCGGGCCCGGATTCCCTCGTTCATCAAGACCGGCACGGGACGCGTTTTCGTGGTCACGGCGGCGGCCTCGCTCGCCGCGACCGGCGCCGGCTGGGCGGTCATGCACCAAATGGCCGCGTTTTCGCCGTGGATCATTGCCGGGCCATCGCTGGGCGCCTTTGCGCTCGTCTACCTGGCGGGAACGGCGGTCCTCGGACACCCAGACGCGCAGGCGCTCATTCGAAAGCTGGCGAATCGGTGACCGGGGCGGCGCCGCCGCCGGCGATCGAGCGGCAACTCGCGACGCTCCCTGATCAGCCAGGCGTCTACCTGTGGAAGGATGCCGACGGAACGGTGCTCTACGTCGGGAAGGCCAAACGCCTTCGTCAGCGGGTACGCAACTATTTCACCGCCGATTTCTCCGACAGTCCCAAGCACCGCCTGTTGCGCCGGCTGATCGCTGACCTCGAGACCATTGTCGTGCCGTCGGAGCCCGAGGCGCTGCTCCTCGAGAACAACCTGATCAAGGAGCACCGCCCGCGGTTCAACATCGCCCTGCGGGACGACAAGAGTTATCCATCCATCGCGGTCACCCTGGGAGACCCGTTCCCGCGCGTGCTCGTCGTCCGGCGCACAGATATCCCGAAGGCGCGCTACTTCGGGCCCTACACGGATGTCGCCGTTCTCCGGCGCACGCTGCGGATCATCCGCCGCCTGTTCACGGTGCGCACCTGCACGTTCGACCTGCCGGCCGAGGCGCCCGACCGTCCGTGCCTCGAATACCACATTCATCGCTGTCTCGCCCCGTGCGTCGCGCTGCAGAGCCGCGAGGACTATCGCGCCATGATCGACGATGTCCTGGCGTTTCTGGAAGGACGCACGGTGCAGGTGCGCACGCGCCTGCGGGAGCGCATGGAGGATGCATCCACCCGGCTCGACTTCGAACGGGCGGCCGATATCCGGAACTCGCTCCGCTGGCTGGACCAGCTCGAACGGCCGCAAGGCGTGGAGATGGTGAGCGGGGCGGACGCCGACGCCATCGGGTATGCGAGGGACGGCGATGATGCCGTGGGAGTGATCGTCGTAGCCCGGGACGGCAAGGTCGTAGCCCGCGAACAGCGGTTCCTGGAAAACCTCGCCGAGGAGCCGGACGAGGCGATCCTCAGCGCCTTCCTGGTTCGACACTACCTGCCGCGACCCGCCCGGGCGCGCCATGCCGTTCTCCCGTTCGCGCCGAGCGACGCCACCGAGATCGCGGCGCTGGCCGCCGGAACCGAGTTCACCATGCCGCAGCGCGGCGCGTATGCGCGCCTGGTGGAACTGGCCGACCAGAATGCCCGGCACCTCCTGGAGAGCTTCCGCCTCGAGTCCTTCGAGACCGAGGAGCGGGTCGAAGACCCGGTATACGCGCTGGGGCGGGACTTGGGCTTGACGACGGTACCCCGGAGCTTCGTGTGCGTGGACATCTCCACCAGCCAGGGCCGCGATACCGTCGGATCGCTCGTCTGGTTCGAGGCGGGGCGCCCCAAGCGAAGCGAGTACCGCCGCTTCAAGATCCGCGGTGAAGCCGGCTCCGAGGCCCCCGCGCCCGCTTCAGGCCATCCGGACGACTACGCGGCCATTCACGAGGTGCTCACGCGCTATTTCACCCGCCGGGTGGAGGAGAAACGGGCGCTGCCCGATCTCGTCGTGATTGACGGGGGGAAGGGACAGCTCAGCGTGGCGGTCGAAGCCCTCGGGGCGCTCGGCCTCGGAGCGGTCCCGCTCGCCAGCCTGGCCAAACGGGAAGAAGAGATCTTCCTTCCCGGGGCGCTGGAGAGCCTCCGCCTGCCGCGGCGCGCTCCGTCCCTGCGGTTGCTCCAGCGCGCGCGGGACGAGGCGCACCGGTTCGCGATTACTTTCAATCGCGCGCGGCGCCGGGCGCGGACCGTGACATCTGCGTTGCTCGGCATACCCGGTGTCGGCCCAGCCCGGCGACGCACGCTGCTGGAGCGTTTCGGCAGCCTGGCGGGCGTACGGATTGCAACGACCGATGAAATCGCTTCCTTGCCGGGGTTCTCGACCCGGCTCGCCGACCGAATCCTGAACCATCTCAAGACATGACTCAATCCTGGTCCCTGTTCTGCTCGAAGTGCGATCGCACGGAGTCCGCCGCCGGCCTCCCGTCAGTTTGCCCGGATTGCGGGTCGCCGTGGCTGGTCCGCTACGCCAAGCTCCCCGATCCCTCGGCGAAGGCCGCGCTCGCGGCGCGGCCGTGGACCATGTGGCGGTATCGCGAGTGGCTGCCCCTGGCCGACGGCGAAGAGCCCGTCACGCTGGGAGAGGGCATGACGCCGCTCCTCCGATGGCCGCCGCTCGAGAAAGCGCTCAAGCTCAAGACGGTCTGGATCAAGGACGAGGGAAAGAACCCGACCGGCTCGTTCAAGGCCCGGGGCCTCGCCGCCGCGGTAACTGCCGCGGTACGCGGAGGCGCCAGGGTCTTCACGATCCCGACGGCGGGAAATGCCGGCGTCGCGCTCTCCGCGTACGCGCGCCGTGCCGGAATCCCGGTCCACGTGTTCGCGCCAGCGACGACGCCGGCAACCATTCTCGAGCAGATCCGTGTCTTCGGCGCGACGCTCAATCTGCTGGACGGCCACATCGGCGATTGCGGGAAGGCCGCCCGGGAGTTCGCCGCGCAACATGGTGCATTCGACGTCTCCACGCTGCGGGAGCCTTATCGCATCGAGGGCAAGAAGACCATGGGACTTGAACTGGCCGAGCAGCTCGGCTGGGCTCTTCCCGACGTGGTCATTTACCCGGCGGGGGGTGGCACCGGGCTCATCGGTATGTGGAAGGCGTTCAACGAGCTTCGCACGGCGGGCTGGATCACCGACCGGTCACCTCGATTCTACGCGGTACAGTCCACCGGCTGCGCACCGGTCGTGAAAGCCTTTGACGCCGGCGCGGAGCAGACCGAGCCGTGGCCGGACCCCGCGACCGTCGCGGCGGGCCTCCGCGTGCCGGGGCCTCTCGGCGGCCGCCTCATGCTCCGCGCATTGCGGGAGAGCGGCGGCGGCGCGTTGGCCGTGAGCGATGACGACCTTGTCCGCGCGGCGCGGACGCTCGCGGAGCAGGGCATGGACGCCAGTCCCGAGGGAGGAGCCGCGGTCGCAGCCCTGGAGGCGCTGGTGGCCCGCGGCGAGGTCCGGCCGGCCGACCGAGTAGTCGTATTCAACACCGGGGCCGGGTGGCTTTACCGTTAGGACCCACGTTACATTTGCCGCTTGTCCAACGGAAATCGATGCGTCTAGCCATTCTCGATCCCTGCGCCGGTATCAGCGGCGACATGGTTCTGGGAGCACTGCTGGGAGCTGGGCTCGAGCGATCGTGGCTCGAGGGGCTTCCGGCCCGCCTCGGGTTTACCGGCGTGAGGGCACGCATCCGTTCCGTCACTCGAAGCGGCCTCGCGGCCACGAAGGTGGACTTCGAAATACCGCCCCCGGCCGAACCCGGGCACGGGCATCTCGTGGCGGAGCTCATTGAAATCGTGCGCCGGGCGCCCGTCTCGCAGCGGGTGAAGACGACCGCCGTCAAGGCATTCGAGCTGCTCGGGCAGGCCGAAGGAAAGGTGCACGGGGTTCCCCCGGAGAACGTGCATCTTCACGAAGTGGGCGCGATCGACGCGGTGCTCGACATCGTGGGCGCCATTGAGGGATTCGAGCGGCTCAAAATCGACGAGATCTACAACCTTCCCGTTGCGGTGGGGAACGGCTGGGTCGAGGCCGCGCATGGCCGCCTCCCGGTTCCCGCGCCGGCCACCGCGGTCCTCCTGGAAGGCATGGATGTCGCCCTGGATGGACCGGTGCAGGGTGAAGCCACAACGCCGACCGGGGCGACCCTCCTGCGCGTGCTGTCTCGCGGCCGCCCCCCGGATCGATGGCGCATGATGGGAACATCGTGGGGCGCCGGTGAACGGAACCCTGCGCCGTACCCCAACGTGCTGCGGTTGATCCTGGCTGAACCTGCGGCGGAGGCAGGGGTAGTGGAGATCATCGCGACGGACCTCGATGACATGCAGCCGGAGTACATCGAGCCCCTGCGCGATGCGCTGTTTGCCGCCGGCGCCCTCGACTGTGGCGTGTGGACCACGGGCGGCAAGAAGGGGCGGCTGAGTCTCAGGCTCGAGGCATTGGCAGAGCCCGGATCGGCGGGACCGGTGGTCGACGCGTTGTTTGCGAACAGCTCGACGGCCGGTGTCAGGCGATGGAGCGCGGTACGATCCACATTGCCGCGCCGTGAAGTTACGGTGGAAGTGGCGCCCGATATTTTCGTCCGCGCCAAGGTACTCGACGGACCGAATGGAACCCGGCTCAAGCCGGAGTTCGATGATGTCGTGAGGGCCGCGGCAGCACTCAAGCTGCCGGCCGTCGAAGTCGCGCGGATTGCCCAGCAAGCCGCGGAAACGGCAGTCAACAACGGGGCTTCCCGAAAGAAGCCGCGACCAAAGGAGCGATGATGAACAGGCTGGTAGTTCTGGCAGGTGCGGCAGCCATCGCGCTGTCCGCGTCCGATGCAGGTGCACAGATGACCCAGTGGGTGCCGCCCGCGTGCAAACTGAACACCAAGCATTTCCTGGTGAACAGCGCCCAGTTGTACCTCAAGAACGCCACCGGGGCGAAGAGCCCGGAGCAGAGGCAGACCAGCCTCAAGGATGCGGGCCGAATCCTCAAGGAGGCGGTCACGACTGGGGGCCAGGCAGAGAACCCGGCCGTGTGGTACATGTACGGGCGCTATTACCTCCTGACCGACTCCATGGCGGGCGCCGATTCGTCGTTCCGGAAGGCCCAGGCAGGCCAGCCGGACTGCGCAGACGACATCATCATGCAGCGGCGCTCGGCGTGGGTCCCCAACGTGCAGGCCGCGGCCGACGCGCTGAACAAGAACGAATATGCAACGGCCAAGTCCAGTTTCCGGAAGGCGAACGCCATTTACCAGGGCGACCCGATCGGGTTCTACTATCTCGCCAACGTGTTCATCAACGAGGGCGAGGTCGATTCGGCGATCACGTACTTCAAGAAGTCCGTCCAGTACTCGGACCGGAAGGACACGAGCCAGACCGAGACCTACGAGACATCCGTGTTCAACGTGGGCCGCCTGTTTCACCAGCAGCAACAGTGGGACTCGGCCGTGACGTGGTACGAGCGCTACCGCCAGGAGAAACCCGCCGACATGCAGGGGCTGACCGGCCTGGCCGTCGTGTACGACGCCAAGGGTGATACCGCCCGCGCGAGCAAGCTTTACGATGAGATCCTGACCAACGCGGAAACGGTCCCGGCGCTCGACCTGTTCAGTACGGGCATTTCGCTGTTCCGGGGCGGGCAGTATGAGCGCGCCGCCCAGGCCTTCCAGGCGGCCCTGAAGAAGAACCCGTACTACCGGGACGCGTTGTACAACCTGGCGTCCACGTACCTGTCCATGGCCAACGTCCCCGACACGGTTCTCTTGACACCCAAAGCCAGGGACTCGATTGGTCAGGCCGTAAAGGACGCCGCCAAGGCGAACGCAATCAAGGATTCGATTCTCCGGGTACGAAAGGATTCCGTGTCCCTAGCGATAGGGAAGTTGATGCTTCCGGTCACCAGGCAACTGGTGGCTCTTGATCCCCAGAACCAGAGTACCCTCCGAATGCTGGCGGTGGCCTACCAGTACTTCGGCGATCAAGATTCCACCCTGAAGGCACTCGAACGTGCGGAGGCACTTCCGTTTGAAGTCGCAGTCCAGGCCTTCCAGCCGACGGAGAAGGGGTACTCGTTGATGGGCAACATCAAGGCATTCGAATCCAATGAGGTGAGAGCCGCCAAGCAGCACCTGGCGATAATGCAGGATTCCCTGAACAGGGACACGGGTCGACTCGATACGCTTTCCAAGAGTCTGGCAACCGGAAAGGACCCGAATACGGGCAAGCCGATCCTGTCGGCAATCAGGCAGGCGCTCCAACAGGGAAAACCAACCATTGAGAAGCGCATCGCTCGGCTGCAACCTGCAGTAGCGGCCGCCAAGGACACCGTGACTCAGCTGCAATCCAAGCCAGTCAGTGTCCCGCCGGTCACGTTCGAGTTCATTGATGCCAGGGGACAGACGATTACCTCACAGGTAACCCAGACCATGCAAGTGTCCCCGAACTCCAGCCAGAATTTCTCTCTCACCGTTGCGGGCGAAGGAATTCAGGGTTGGCGCTACAAGGTCGGCGCCTGAACCACACCCCTGGCACAGTACATTAGACGCAGCGAAAACGCGGGCGTAATTCAGTGGTAGAATGCCAGCTTCCCAAGCTGGACGTCGCCGGTTCGAGCCCGGTCGCCCGCTCTGAGATGTGAAACCGTGCCTCACAACGGTTTATGTTGTGGGGCATCGTGCTTCCCAAGGCCGAACGGCTCGCCGGAGCGGCC
>SHZT01000024.1 GCA_009692185.1 Gemmatimonadota bacterium
AGAGTTCACATCGACGGCGCGGTTTGGCACCTCGATGTCGGCTTGTCACATCCTGGGGCTGGAGAAGGTCCCAAGGGTCCGGCTGTTCGCCGGTTAAAGTGGCACATGAGCTGGGTTCAGAACGTCGTGAGACAGTTCGGTCTGTATCCATGGTGGGCGTTGGAGTGTTGAGGGAGGCTAACCTTAGTACGAGAGGACCGGGTTGGACGGACCGCTCGTGTCCCGGCTGTCACGCCAGTGGCATGGCCGGTTAGCGATGTCCGGCAGGGATAACCGCTGAAAGCATCTAAGTGGGAAACCCGTCCCAAGATCAACACTCCTGGGTCGCAAGACCCCTCAAGGGCCGTGGAAGACTACCACGTTGATAGGGGGCAGGTGTACGGCGCGCAAGCGCTTCAGCCGAGCTCTACTAATCGCCCGTGCAGCTTGATCTCTCCCATTTTCATTACCAACTCGCTCCCGTTTTTCCATGCGTTCGTTTGTTCTTTGCTGGCGACTAGCGCGACAGGGCCACACCCGTTCCCATCCCGAACACGGTAGTTAAGCCTGTCAGCGCCGATGGTACTGCGACCGCGAGGTCGCGGGAGAGTAGGCCGTCGCCAGCGCTCACTCGAAAGCCCGCCGTCGGATTACCGACGGCGGGCTTTCTCTTGCCTACCACCCACCAGGCAGGGAGGCGTCTCGCCCGGCGTTAGCCGCCAGCCGGCGTGGTTGACCGCCGCCAGATCACCGCTGCGGGATTCGACAGGCGCAACGTGGCCCCTTGGGGATCGTAGAAGATGACGATTTGAAGATCTCCACCGGCGTCCGTATACACGATGTCATAGCGGGATTCGCCATCGGCCGGGCGGTGATGAACCCGGCGGATCGGATAGGTCAGCCGGGTGTCATCGCCAACCAGCAGGGTGAGCGTGCTGTCGGTGATGGACATGGAACGGTCCGCATACCGTACGTCAGACGTCGTCCACGTCCCCAGCAATGCAGCGGGAAGCTCATCGCCACCCTCCGGCCACACGAAGACGACCGTCACCACCAGCCAAATGGCCGCCAGCACGGCGGCCAGAGAGGTGGCTCACGTCCACCGTCGAACGCGCCAGCGCCACCCAGGCGTTCCGCACGGTGCGCATGTTCCCCCATTTCAACAGCCCCTCCTGCCTAGCGAGCGATAATAAGACAATGGCGTTCCGAGGGGTGTGACTCGCGTCACCCTCCACTGCCTTACTGAAACGGGGGGCGCTTCCATCCGGGGGAACCAAGCCCAAGTATACACACGTGGTTCACAGCCGCGAGGCCGCGGCGAGTTCCCCCCAACGAAGCCCATGTCCTCGTTCCGCAAAGGGGGTGTGCGGCAACCGGAATGGACGTCATGTTTCCGAGCATGCCACGCTTCGGTACCATCGTCCTGGCCGGTCGGCCCAACGCCGGCAAGTCCACGCTGCTCAACGCCTTGGTGGGCGAGCCCGTGGCCATCACCAGCCCGAAGCCGCAGTCCACCAGGCTCCCGGTCACCGGAATCCACACCAGCGAGGGCACCCAAATCGTATTCGCCGACCTCCCGGGACTATTCAGGCCCGGTTACGCCCTGCAGGAACGCATGGTCCGTATCGCGGCGGACAGCTTGGCCACCGCTGATGCCGTGCTGATCCTGCATCGGATCGACGAGGGCAGGGCGCCGACCCTGGACGAGCTCCTGGCAGCGGTTCCGGATCCGCCTCGCCCCCACGGCACCGTACTGACGGTCCTGACGCAGGCCGACCGGCTGCCAACGGCACGACGCCCGGCGATCGCGGAAGGGGAAATGGTGGTGTCGGCAACCTCGGGCGAAGGCGTGACCGCATTGCTCGACTGGTGCCGGTCGATTGTGCCCGAGGGCGCGTTTCGCTACGCGGCGGACGACATGAGCACCCAACCACTCCGGTTCTTCGCGGCGGAGTACGTCCGGGAGGCGGCGTTCGAGCTGCTCCAGGACGAACTCCCGTACTCTATCGCCGCCGAGGTCGATGAATTCCGGGAGGAATCCGACCCCGTGTATATTCGCATCGTCGTCCATGTCGAGCGGGAATCTCAGCGTGGCATCGTGATTGGTCAGGGTGGGAGCATGGTGAAAGCCCTCGGTACCGCGGCCCGCCAGCGAATCGAAGGGCTCCTTGGACGCCCGGTCTATCTCGAGCTTCGGGTCAAGGTCTTACCCAAGTGGCGCTCGAACCCCACTATTCTCGCCCGGTTCGGTTTTCCCACTCCATCCCGAGAACGCACATGAGCCTGGCCGCTGAACTGTTGGAGATCCTGGTGTGCCCGCAGTGCAAGGGCGCGCTGGAATACCGGACGGCCCCCAAGGAGGAGCTGGCGTGCAACACGTGCCGGCTCATCTACGCCGTTGAGGATGACATCCCAATCATGCTGATCGATGAGGCTGCAAAGTTCTGAGCGGCTGATCCTCGCGGCCGCGCTGTTCCTCGGCGGGGCGCACCCACTGGCGGGGCAGGGCCAAGCCCTCGAGCCGGGGGGCGCGGCATTCCTCTTGGTCCCCGTCGGCGCGCGCGCGTCCGGACTCGGCCGCGCGGGCGTGGCGGATGGCGGATCCAGTGAATCCGCGTTCTGGAACCCGGCGGGACTGGCCTCCCTCGACACCAGCGAGATCGCGGTGCACCGGGCCACGACGTTCGCGTCGGACAACACCGTCCTCTCGGGGTACGTCGCGTCACGCACGCTCGGCACGGTGGGAGTGGCCGCGTACCTGGTGGACTACGGGTCGCAGGAGGTCGTGCCGGGCGGGGGCCGTACCGCCGCGGGAAGCATTTCGCCCCGCAACGTGGAACTCCTCGCGTCCTACGCAACCGACCTGTTTGGCGCGTTCGCGGTCGGTCTCAACTACAAACTGATCCAGTTTCGCCAGGACTGCTCCGGCGATTGCACCCCATTCCGCACCATCGTCGGCACCACTCACGGGATCGATCTCGGTGTGCAATACGGGTTCGGGGAGTCCGACGCGCTTCGTATCGGCATTGCCCTGCTCCATGCCGGGTTCGACCTGCAGGTCAACAATCGCAGCCAGGCAGATCCGTTACCCACCCGACTCCAGCTGGGCGCGGTGTACCGGGTTCGCCTGCCAACCTCTCCCGAGGCCGGGGCACCGCTCGATGCCCGCCTGCTGGTCGACCTCCAGGAACCCTGGGGATCGTACGGAAACCCTGATGCCCGCGTGGGGATCGAACTCGCCTACGGGCAACTGATCAAGATCCGCTCGGGATACGCGTTCCTCAACGCGGAAAGTGCCGGGCCGTCCCTTGGGGTTGGCTTGCGCTTCGGGCGATTGGCTCTCGATTTCGCTCGCGTTTTCTTCGAGGAATCCTCCCTCGAAAACCCGGTATACCTGACCATTCGTGCCATCCTGTAGCCCCGGCCGGCGCCTGGCGACGTTCATCCTGGTCGCCCTGCCCGCCACGACCGCGGCCCAGGCGCCAGACCGCCTGTCAGGAATCCGCGTGAGCACGCTCCAGTCGCCGACCCCGGCGCGCCCCGAGTGGCTCGCGCCCGTGTCTTCGGCAATCCTGCCCGGCATGGGCCAGCTGCTCCGGCACCGGGACCGCGGCGTCGTCTACCTCGTTGCCGAGGCGTTTTTTCTCCAGCGGTTCGTAGCCCACCGGACCGAAGCGCGGCGCGAAGAAGACCGGTACAAAGCGCTCGCTTTCCAGGTCGCCCGCGGACCGTTCGCCCCGATCGCGCGGGACACGATTTTCGAGTACTTCGAGCAAATGGGCGTGTTCGTCGAGAGCGGCCCATACGACACCGATCCCGGGCCCGCGCTCGCGCCCCCAGCGGATGAAAGCACATACAACGGGAGCATGTGGCTGCTTGCCCGACAGACGTTCTTTCAGAATCCGAACGTCGTCCCGGACGCGGCTTCAAACGAGTATCAGAGCGCTCTCAGCTTCTACCGGAAACGCGCGGTAGGACCGAACTTCCAATGGTCCTGGAAAGCCACGTCACTTCAGCGGGACCAGTACCAACAGGGCATCGTCCGGGGTGACGATTCATTCCGTCGAGCCTCTACCCAGCTGGGCTTCCTTCTCGCGAATCACTTCTTGAGCATGGTTGACGCGTTTGTTTCGCAGCGGCTGACCCGAAAGGGGCCCGCAGTTGGTCTCGAGCACCACGTTCGAGGCTCGTCCCCCCAACGCTTCCAGGTCGACATAGGGATCCGGATTCAGTACTAGCAAGCCGCATCAGGGAAATACCTGAGTCCAACCTTCAATTGACTTATCATACGAGGGGCCGTAAGTTTGTACGCCATTTGACATTACGTGAGGTTCTCACAGGTGCGGACACGCTCGACGGTCATCTATTTCTCACCTGCCGACCGTCCCGTTCCGGATCTCATTTCCACGTGGATGAACGGCAAGGCCTACCCCTTGATCCACGTTCGGGACCGGGTTGACGCCGTGGCCGTCGCCATTCGCAGCCCCCCTCTCCTGATTGTCGTAGACGCCGACGCAGCTGGAGCCGAGGGCCTTGCCCTGTGCCAAACCCTCAAGGGCGACCCTTACACCGCGATCGTCCCGGTGGCATTTCTCTCGGGCCGGCACGCTGCCGACCGTGTTCGAGACTGGTTCGCCGCCGGGGCTGACGAAGTGATTACCCCGTTGTTCGAGCCGGCGGAGCAGCGAAGCCGCCTGGACGTCCTGCTGCTTCGCACCGAGCGCAACGTTGCCGTCCACCCTTCGACACTCCTGCCCGGAACCACCGAAATCGATCGCGAATTCCGCCGCCGGATGGATCGGGGGGAGGAATTCGCGGTGTGCTACGCGGACCTCGATCACTTCAAGGAATTCAACGATCGCTACAGTTACCATGACGGAGACCGTGTTATCTTCATCGTGTCCCGGATCCTTCGGGATGTCGTGAAAGGCATGTGCCCGGCCGACGGGTTCGTGGGCCACATCGGGGGAGACGACTTCATTCTCATCCTGTCGATGAACCGGGTGTCCGAGGTCTGCGCCGAGATCATCGGCGTGTTCGACAACCTGATCCCGTTGCAGTACAATGCCCAGGACCGTCGGGCCGGTTACTTCTTCGGGAAGGACCGCCGGGGCCAGCTCCACCGGGTACCGCTCATGACGCTTAGCATCGGCATCGTCACGAACGAGCATCGGGTCTTCACGCACCCGGGCCAAATCAGCGAACTCGCCACCGAAATAAAAACCTACGCCAAGACACTGCCCGGGTCGGTCTTCGTGGTCGACCGTCGGCGCGGGGGTGTGGACGGTCAAGCGACGCCATGAACATCCGCTGTCCAACGTGCGACACCGTTTATCGGGTCGACCCGGCCAAGGTCCCGGCCGCGGGCATCCAGGCGCGCTGTGCCGTGTGCAGCACGGTGCTGTCGGTGGCGCATACGGCAGATGCCGCCCAGGGAGCGCCCGCGATGGCCGGGGCCCAGCCGGCGACCGCCGCCGCGACGGCGCCCCGGACAACCCGGCCGTTCGTGCAGCCCAGGCCGTCACAGACATTGCGTGCGGTGGCACCGCCCCCGGCCCCTAAGCCCGTGGCACCAGCACCTGCTGCAACCCCGGCGCCGAGGCCGAGCGCTCCTGTCTTCAGGCCTTCGACGAGTCGCCCCGTTCAGCCGGCTTCGGCTCTGCCCGTCGCGAGCGCACCACCACCCGCACCCCGGGCCCCGGCTCCACCGCCGGCGGCCGCCGCGCCGGCACCCAAGCCTCCGGCCGCCCCGGGCACGAAGCCGCTGAATCCGTTTCTCGCGCAGGATCCGCGGCAGAAGGCCCGGCGCCTCGCCCGGGCATTGGTTTCAGACATGATTGTCTACCAGCCGGAAAAGCGGCAGCAAGCGTTCAAGGCAGGCAACGTCAAAGAGGCGTTTGAAGAGGAGATCAAGAAGAGCTGGGAGGAGTACCAGCAGCAGGTCGGGGCCGATATGGCGAACTCGACGCCCTACTGGGCCGAGGCGCTGAACGAGATTCTTGCCGGGGGTCAAAAGGTTTTTTAGCCCCGCTCGGCGTTTTCTGGTGTTAACTCTCTATCCGGCTTATATTTGAGCCGTGGCTGAGCCGCCGTCCACTGTGGAGCAGGCGGCTCGAATTGCGTCCCCGGGTAGGAGTCTACAGATGGCGAACAACCTGACGACCGAGTTCAACGAGATTGACCGCCGTTTGGGTGAACTCCGAGGGTATCTTTGACCTGGACGTCAAGACTTCCCGCATAGCAACCCTCGAGTCGTCGATGGCCACACCCGGGTTCTGGGACAATCCCGAACGGGCGCGCGCGACCGTCGAGGAAGTACGCCGCACCAAGCGCTGGACCGAGCCCTTCGCCGACCTGAGCCAGCGGACCCGTGATTCCATCGAGCTGGCTGCCCTGCTCGAGTCCGACCCCGATCCCGATGTCGAGCAGGGGCTTGCCGCCGAGCTCGTGGAGATTCGCCGCGGGCTCGCGGAACTGGAACTCCAGACCATGCTCCAGGGACCGGACGACCGGCGTGGCGCGATCCTGACCATTCACCCCGGCGCCGGCGGCACCGAGTCCCAGGACTGGGCCGAAATGCTGCTCCGGATGTATACGCGGTGGGGTGAACGCAAAGGGTACAAGGTCGAGATTCTCGATATGCTCCAGGGCGAAGAAGCCGGCATCAAGTCGGTGACGGTGCAGATCGAGGGTGAGTACGCGTACGGATTCCTGAAGGCCGAGAAGGGTGTGCACCGCCTGGTGCGGATTTCCCCGTTCGACTCCCAGGCACGGAGGCACACCTCGTTTGCTTCCGTATTCGTCTACCCCCTGGTCGACGACACGATAGAAATCGACCTGCGCGATGAGGACATCGAGATGGATGTCTACCGCGCGTCCGGCGCCGGGGGCCAGCACGTCAACAAGACGTCGTCCGCGGTTCGACTGCGGCACCTGCCCTCGGGAATCGTCGTCGCGTGCCAGCAGGAGCGCAGCCAGGGTAAGAACAAGGCCACCGCGATGAAAATGCTGAAAGCGGCGTTGTATCAGCGGGAGCTGGAGGAGCGAGACAAGAAAAAGGCGCTGGTCGAGGCCACCAAGACCGACAACAGCTGGGGAAACCAGATCCGGTCCTACGTTTTCCAGCCGTACACCATGGTCAACGATCACCGTACGGAACTCAAGGTGGGGGACGTACAGGCCGTGGTAGACGGAAAAATTGACCAGTTCATCGAGGCGTTTCTCAAGCGCCATGGAAAGACGGCCGCGTGACGGAAGAGCGTTCGTTCCTAGAAGCCGCACGCCGCGAGAAGCTGGAGCAGCTGGTCGGGCTGGGCGTGGCGCCGTTCGCCTATCGCTACGACCGTACCCACACGGCCCAGCAGGCGCTCGATCTGTTTCGCGAGGGCGAGGAACCCGCGGTCAGCATTGCCGGTCGCCTGGTGGCCCTGCGGGGACATGGGAAGACCACCTTCGCTCACGTGGCGGACCAGTCCGGCCGAATCCAGGTCTACGCCAAGCTGGATGAGGTGGGGGCGGGGTCCTACGACATGATCAAGCTTCTCGACCTGGGTGACTTGGTCGGGGTCGAGGGACGGGTCTTCAAGACGAAGACGGGCGAAGTGACGGTTCGGGCCAGGACGGTGACCCTGCTCGCGAAGGCCCTCCGGCCGCCGCCGATCGGCAAGGAAGACGCCGAAGGCGAACAGCATGGGGGACTCAAGGACCCCGAGTTGCGCTACCGCCAGCGATACGCTGACCTGGCGGTTCACCCCGAGGTCCGGAAGGTGTTCGAGCTTCGCGCCCGCGTTGTTTCCTTCATCCGGCGCTTTCTGGACGATCGGGGGTACCTAGAAGTCGAAACCCCCGTGCTTCAGCCGCTGTACGGCGGGGCCATGGCGCGGCCATTCACGACGCACCACAACGCGCTCGACCGGCAGTTGTACCTGCGAATCGCGACGGAGCTCTATCTCAAGCGCTGCATCGTTGGCGGCATGGAGCGCGTGTACGAAATCGGCAAGGACTTCCGGAACGAGGGGATGGACCGCCAGCACAATCCGGAGTTCACCATGCTCGAGTCGTACGAGGCGTACTCGGACTACACGGACATCATGCGCCTGGTAGAGGACATGATCACGGGACTCGTGCAGTCGCTCTTCGGCGCCCATACCATCGAACGGTTCGGTCACTCGTTCGAATTCCGCGCGCCCTGGCCCCGGAAGGCCTACCTGGAGCTGATCCGCGAGCACGCCGGGCTCGACTTGGGCACGGCGACCGACGGAGACTTGCGGGCTTTTCTCAAGCCGCGATCCCACAGACCCGCCGGGTCCGCCGATCCGGCCCTGGACCCGGTCAACTGGCCCCGCACCAAGCTGATGGACGAGGTGTTCAAGGTGGCGGTCGAGCCGCGGCTCGAGCAGCCCACGTTCGTGGTGGACTACCCGATCGAGATCTCGCCCCTGGCCAAGCCCAAGCGCGGAGACCCGACGCTGACTGAGCGGTTTGAGCTGTTCGTCAATGGACACGAGCTGGCGAACGCGTTCAGCGAGCTGAACGACCCGGATGACCAACGGCGCCGGTTCGAGGCCCAGCTCAAGGCGCGCGAGGCAGGGGACGATGAGGCCCAGCAGCTGGACGAGGACTACATCCGGGCGCTCGAATACGGGATGCCTCCGACCGGCGGGCTGGGCCTCGGGGTTGACCGGCTGGTCATGCTGCTCGCCGGCGAAGCATCCATCCGGGACGTCATCCTGTTCCCGATGCTCCGGCCCGAATGATCACGCGTCTAGATCTTGATATCGCGGCGCGCTACCTGCGCAGCCGGCGTTCGTCGCGGCTGGTCTCGCTCATCACCCTGATCGCGACCGGTGGCGTGACGGTGGGCGTCATGGCGCTGATCGTGGTCATGGGGGTCATGAACGGCCTCCAGAACGACCTGCGCGACAAGATCCTGATCGCGAGCCCGCACCTCCGGATTCTCACCTACGGGGAGGGACTCCGCCTCGAAGACTGGGCCGGGGTACGCCAGAAGGTGGTGGACCACCCGGGCGTTGCGGCCGTGGCGCCGTTCGTCCTCACCCAGAGCCTCATTTCCACCAATCACGACTACAACGAAGGCGTGCAGGTCCTCGGCATCGAGCGGGACACCGGCAGCATGTCCGTGACCTCAGTGGCCCGGCATTTCATTCGCGGTGACCTGCGGTTTGTCACCACGCGGAACGACGTCGACGGCGGTGTGGTCCTGGGGCGGCGGGTGGCGGAACGCCTCGCGGCATACCCGGGCGACAAAGTGACGATGATCTCGGCGGCAGGGAGCAAGTTCAATGCGGCCCTGGGAGCATTCGCGCCGCGGTACTGGTTTCTCGAGGTCACCGGCGAATTCGAGACCGGCATGTACGAGTACGACAATTCGTACGCGATCCTTCCGCGGGAACTTGCCCAGCAGTTCGCGGGGCTCGGCACGGCGGTCACGGGGCTCGAAGTGCGGCTGGCCGACCCGTGGAAGGCTCGGGAAATCGGCGAGGAGCTCGAGTCCAGCCTCCGGTATCCCTACCGGGCGCTCGACTGGCAGCAGCAGAACGCGTCCCTTTTCTCGGCCCTCAAGCTTGAGAAACTGGCGATGGGCGTGGTCCTGCTCCTCATCGTCATCGTGGCCGCGTTCAACATCGTGAGCACGTTGACGATGGTCGTGACCGACAAGACACGGGAGATCGGCATTCTCCGCGCCATGGGCCTGCCCGCCGCCTCCGTGCGACGCGTGTTCGTCTTCCAGGGTGCGGTCATTGGGGTGATCGGAACCCTCACCGGCACCGTCGCCGGTCTTGTGGTCGCCCGCCTCGTTGATTCGCGCCGGCTTATCGCGCTCGATCCGTCGGTCTACTTCATCGATCATTTGCCGGTGCAGGTCGAACCCCTCGACCTGCTCATCATCGTGGTGGCGAGCATCACCGTGGCCGTCATGGCAACCGTGTATCCCGCCCGCCAGGCCGCGGCGCTCACCCCCGTTGACGCCATTCGGCACGAATGAGCGCGCTGCTCGAAGCCCGCGGCGTCCGCAAGACGTACCAGGGTGGCGACAACCAGCCGGTCGAAGTCCTGACCGGGGTGGACCTGAGCGTCCGGCGGGGCGAGCTGGTCGCAATCGTCGGCGCCAGCGGGGCAGGGAAAAGCACCCTCCTGCACCTGCTCGGCGCGCTGGATCGTCCGACGGCGGGCGACGTCCAGCTCGACGGCGTGTCGTATACCGCGCTGGAAGAGACCGCGCGCGATCGGCTCCGCAACCGGCACATCGGGTTCGTGTTCCAGTTCCATCACCTGCTCCGCGAGTTCACCGCGCTGGAGAACGTGATGATGCCCCTGCTCATCGCCGGCTGGACCCCGGCGAAGGCGCGCGGGCGGGCAGAGGAGCTTCTGGCCCAGGTGGACCTCGCCGGCCGCATGACCCACCGACCGGGCGCGCTGTCGGGCGGCGAGCAGCAGCGCTGCGCGGTGGCGCGGGCCCTGGTGCATGACCCCCGACTCCTCCTGGCCGACGAACCCAGCGGCAACCTGGATTTCGCCAACAGCGTCCGGGTGCACGACCTGCTCCTGTCGATGGTCCGCAGTTTCGAGACCGCGCTGGTCGTGGTTACCCACAACCGGGCACTTGCGGAACGGGCAGACCGCATCCTGGTGCTCGACGGCGGCCGGTTGCAGGACCTCCCGGCGTCACCGGTGGCACGCTGATGCAGTGCGATAACTGCCACGAGCGCTCGGCCGCGGTGCACCTCACGCAAATCGTGAACAACTCGGTCACCACGGTGCACCTGTGCGAAGAGTGCGCGGCGGAGAAAGGCGTTCAGACGGCCGCCTCGGTTGCCAAGTTCCCCCTGTCCGACTTCCTGGCCACACTTGGCAAGGGCGAAGGCGGGGCCGAGGCGGGTGTCAGTGACACCGAGCGGTGCGCCTTCTGCCACGCCTCCATGCAGGACTTCCGTGAATCGGGGCGCCTGGGATGCCCGCACTGCTACGAATCGTTCGCCCCCCACCTGCGGAACCTGCTGCGGCGCCTCCACGGCTCCAGTCAGCACGTTGGGGAGGTCTACCTCTCTCCCCTCCCGCCCGGGGACAATCCCCGCCGCCAGCTCCTGGACCTGCGCGAACAGCTGAAGCGGGCGGTGGATACCGAGGACTTCGAGCTCGCGGCCGAACTGCGTGACCAGATCCGGGTGCTGGAATGAGCATGGACTTCACGCTCCTCCCGGACGGGGGCATGACGTGGCTGGACGCCAGCGGGCCCGAATCGCACATCGTGCTGTCCACGCGCGTGCGCTTGGCGCGAAACCTTCAGGGTCTCTCGTTTACGGTGCGCTCGCCCGACGGCGAGCGGGAAACGGTGCTGGACATGGTTTCCGCCGCCGGTCGGCTGACCAGGCAGCTTGCCGGTGGGGCGATGTTCCGCATGGATGCCCTCGACCGGCTCGATCGTCAGGTCCTGCACGAGCGACACCTCGTGTCGAAGGAGCTCGCTGGCCTCGAGCGGGAAGGGCAGGTTCGCAGCGGCGCGGCCTTGCTGACCAACGGCGACGCCGGGGTGATGATCAACGAGGAGGATCACTTGAGGCTCCAGTGCCTCAAGTCCGGCCTCGCGCTCAGCACCGCCTACACCGAACTGGAGCGCCTGGACGCTGACCTGGGGAATCGGTTGCCCTTCGCGTTCCACACCGAGTTCGGGTACCTTACAGCCTGCCCTACGAATGCCGGAACCGGGCTTCGCGCCTCGGTGCTTATCCACTTGCCGGGGTTGGTGTTGACGAAGGAGATCGCGAAAGTCCTTCAGGGCCTTTCGCAGGTCGGCCTGACGTTCCGGGGCCTGTACGGTGAGGGCAGCGAGGTCGTGGGCAATTTCTTCCAGTTGTCGAACCAGACCACGCTGGGGAAGTCTGAAGAGGACTTGCTGGACCACTTGGGAAAGATCGTCCGGCAGGTGATCGAATACGAAGAACGGGCCCGCGAGGTGCTGGTGCGGGACGCCCCAGCGGTCATCGCGGACAAGGTGTGGCGGGCCTACGGCTTGTTGCGGTATGCACGCAGTTTGTCGTTCGAAGAGACGATGAACCTGCTGAGCGGCGTCCGCCTGGGCGTCGGGTTGAACCTCATTCCCGAGCTCAGTGTATACACGCTGAACAAGTTGCTGGTCTTTACCCAGCCGGCCCACGTGGCGCAGACCGAAGGGCGCGCCATGACAGACCCGGACTTGCCCGTGAGCCGTGCGACCTACGTGCGGCGGATGCTGGACGACGATGCGGCCCGCGTGCGCGGGCCCCAGGAACCGACCCCGTAACGCGGCGGACGCGATGAACGGCTACAACTTTACCGATCGGGTTCGCAAGGTCCTGCAGATGGCGCGGGAGGAAGCGGCGCGTCTGCACCACGAGTACGTCGGTACCGAGCATATCCTGCTCGGCCTCATCCGCGAGGGCGAGGGCGTGGCGGCGGCGGTGCTGACCAACCTGAACGTCGACCTCGAAGAGATCCAGCAGAAAATCGAGGAGACGGTCAAGAAGGGGAAGGCCCCGGCCGCGGCCGGCCCTGACCTGCCGTATACCTCCCGGGCCAAGAAAGTCCTGGAGCTGGCGATGAGCGAGGCCCGTGAGCTCAATCACTCCTACGTCGGCACCGAGCACCTGCTGCTCGGCCTTCTGCGCGAAGAGAAGGGCATTGCCGCCCAGGTCCTGACCGACGCGGGTGTCAATCTCGAACAGGCGCGGGCCGAGACGCTCCGGCTCCTGGGCAGCGACGTGATGCCGTCGAGCGCCAAGGCGGGGCCCCCACCGGCCACGCCCCGGTCGGAAAAAAAATCCAAGACGCCGGCACTCGACCACTTCTGCCGCGACCTCACGGCGCTGGCCGGTGAAGGGCAGCTCGACCCCACGATTGGCCGGCAAAAGGAGATCGAACGCGTCATCGAGGTGCTGTCGCGCCGCAAGAAGAACAACCCCGTGCTCATCGGCGAAGCCGGTGTCGGCAAGACAGCCATCGTCGAAGGCCTCGCCCAGCTCATCTCTTCCGGCAACTCTCCCGACACACTCCGCAATCACCGGGTGCTGGCGCTGGACATGGCGGCGGTCATCGCGGGTACGAAGTACCGGGGCCAATTCGAAGAACGGCTCAAGGCGGTCATGAACGAGATCGCCCAGACCAAGAACGTCATCCTGTTCATCGACGAGCTGCACACCCTGGTCGGGGCAGGCGCGGCGGAAGGCGCCATCGACGCCTCCAACATGCTCAAGCCCGCGCTTGCGCGCGGGGAACTCCAGTGCGTCGGCGCGTCCACGCTCAACGAGTACCGCAAGTACATCGAGAAGGACGGCGCGCTGGAACGGCGCTTCCAGACCGTCATCGTCGACCCACCGACAGTGGAAGAAACCGTCGAGATCCTCAAGGGCCTCCGGCAGCGGTACGAGGAACACCACCGCGTGATCATTCCGGACAAGACACTGGACGCGGCCGCGAAACTCTCCGAGCGCTACATCACGGACCGGTTCCTGCCGGACAAGGCGATCGACGTGATCGACGAGGCGTCGGCGCGCGCCCGGCTCGCGGCCCAGGTGCCGCCGCCCGAGGTCGCGCGGCTCAAGGAGCACCTCGAGGGTATCAGCCGCGAAAAGGAAGAGGCCGTCCGGGACCAGAACTTCGAACGGGCCGCGTCGCTCCGTGACCAGGAGCGCGAGGTCCAGGGGGACATCAGCAAGCGCCAGGAAGAGTGGGAGCGCGAGCGCCAGACCTACCGCCCGACGATCGGCGAGGAGGAGGTCGCCTTCATCGTGTCGCGCTGGACGGGGATTCCCATCACCCGCCTGCAGGAAGCGGAGACCCAGCGGCTGCTGCGGATGGAAGACGAGCTGCACAAATCGGTCGTGGGCCAGGACCAGGCCATCCACGCGATTGCCCGGGCCATACGACGTTCGCGCGCGGGTCTCAAGGACCCACGACGCCCGATCGGGACCTTCGTGTTCTGCGGCCCGACCGGCGTCGGCAAGACCGAACTCGCGCGCGCGCTTGCCCGCTTCCTGTTCGCGGACGAGCAGGCGCTGATCCGGGTCGACATGTCGGAGTACATGGAAAAGTTCAGCGTGAGTCGGCTCATCGGCGCTCCGCCCGGGTATGTCGGCTATGAGGACTCGGGCACGCTCACGAAGGCGGTGCGGCGGAAGCCCTACTCGGTCGTGCTCCTCGACGAAATCGAGAAAGCGCACCCCGACGTGTTCAACATTCTTCTCCAGGTCCTGGACGAGGGCCGGCTGACGGACAACTATGGCCGGGTCATCGACTTCAAGAACACCGTGGTGATCATGACCTCGAACGTCGGCGCGCGGGACATCACCAAGGGCAAGTCCCTTGGGTTCGATTCTTCCGGCGGCGGCAAGCAGGACTCCTTCGAGCGCATGTCGGAGAAGGTCAAGGACGAGATCAACAAGGTGTTCAATCCCGAGTTCCTGAACCGGCTCGACGACGTGATCGTGTTCCACGCCCTGTCGCGGGACAACATCGCCAAGATCGTGGACATCCTGTTCGAGCTGGTCCGGAAACGTCTCGCTGAAGAGGGGCTCACCATTCGCCGGACGGATCCCGCCACGTCGTTCCTGGTAGAGCGGGGGTACGACGAGCAGTACGGTGCGCGGCCCCTGAAGCGCGCGATTCAGCGCTACGTCGAGGACCCGCTGTCCGACAAGATTCTCACGGGCGACTTCTCCAACAGCGACGAGATCGAGGTGGACGTGAGCCCCGAAGGAGACAAGCTCGTGTTTCGAGCCTTGTCCGGGACGAAAACCGTCTGAAATCGCTCTCGGGCGTCCTCCTGCTGTTCGCCGCGCTGCCCCTCGCCGCGCAACAGACCGGAGACCAGACCACGGCGGTCGACTCGATTGCTGTCCGCGGATACAAGCGCCTGACACTCGCGGCGGTCATCGGCGAGTTCGGGGTGCTGACCGGGCGGCCGGTGGCCTACCGCGATGTCCAGCGCGGCATCGAGTCCCTGTATGCCACCGGGCAGTACGCCGACGTGCGGGTCTCCCAGGCGACCGTTGACGGCAAGGAGATCTTGCGCCTCGACATCGTCGAGCGGCCGCTGCTGACCAGCTGGACGGTGAAGGGTGCCGAACAGGTTCCCGAGCGGAGCGTTCGCGGCAAGGTCCGCCTCGTGGACGGCCGCGCGTATGACCCGGCCGAAGGTCGCCGGTCACTCGCCGCGATTGATTCGCTCTACAAGAAGCAGGGGTACTACCTCGCCACCATGAAGATGGTCGAGACCCCCGAGGGCGATGGCACCATGCGGGTCGCCTTCGAGATCGTGGAGAACCGGCGGGTGGCCGTGGCGCAGATCCTGGTCGAGGGGAACGACAAGCTCGCCGACGGGACTATCGCGGGCCGCATGAAGACCAAGCCGGAGGGGTTCTTCTGGTGGCAGAAGGGCGCCTACAACGAGCAGGAGTTGGAACACGACCTTCGCGAACGCCTGCCCGAGTTTTACGGTCAGCAGGGCTATCCGGACGTGCAGGTTCTCCGGGATACGCTGGTCGTCCACGAGCTGAACGGCAAGGGCACGCTGATCCTGTCGGTGGACGAAGGGTCCCGCTACCAGGTCGGACGGTTCGACATTTCCGGGAACCGGCGCTTCTCGACTGAACAATTGCAGCAGTATTTCCCGTTCGCGAAAACAGAGAATGGCGGCGTCAAAGCCGACTATTTCGACCAGCAGCAATGGGACGAGGCGACCTCCGCCGTGCGGACCGCGTATTTCAACAACGGCTACATCTACGCCCAGGTCCAGGGATTCCTGAGCCGGCGCACCACCGCTGACGGCCAGCCGATCGCCGACCTGCGCTGGCAGATCCAGGAAGGGCAGCCCGCCGTCGTCAACCGCATCCTGATCACGGGCAACACGATCACGCACGAAGACGTGATTCGCCGCGCGATCATGGCCATTCCCGGCGACATATTCCGGCAGGACGCGCTGATCCGCTCGTACCAGGCAGTATCCAACCTGGGATACTTCACCCAGCCCCTCCCGGTACCGGATACCAAGGCGGTGAACGACCAGGGCGACGTCGACGTCATTTTCAAGGTGGAAGAAAAGCGGACGGGCGCCGTCAACTTCGGGGCATCCGTCGGGCAGGGAACAGGGCTTGGGGGCTTCGTTGGCTTGCAGGAGCCCAACGTCATGGGCCGGGGCAAGAAGCTCTCGTTCCAGTGGCAGTTCGGCCAGAACATCAATGATTTCCAGATTTCGTACACCGATCCCGCCATTCGCGGAAACCTGACCTCGGGTACGCTCAACCTGCACAGCACGAGGCTTCGCTACACGGTGGCCGACCTGGGCCGGATCACCACCCTGGGCGGAACCGTCCAGATCGGGTTCCCGCTCTTCGGGTCACGCTACACGCGGTTCTTCACCTCCTACACCCTGGAACGCAGCAACTACGATTCCCCCGGGCTGACCGCCAGCCGGTTCCAATGCGCTCACTGTGTGCTGTCGAGCATCGGGGTGAGCTTGATGCGCGACACGCGCATCAACCAGCCGTTCCCGACCGGCGGGGCCATGGCGCAGGTGGAAGCGTCGCAGAACGGCGGCATTCTCCAGGGGAGCGGCAACTTCCAGCGGGCCAACGTCGAGGGCCGCTGGTACGCACCGATTGCGCAGCTCACGGGCCAGAAGGGGCTGGGCGGCGGCGTCACGATCGTGTTCGGCCTCTCCGCCAAGAGCGGCTTTGTCTGGGGCAACCCGGGCCCGCATTTCCGGCAGTTGTTCGCGCTGGGCGGCACGCAGTACGGGATTCCACTGCGGGGCTACGACGAGTTCTCCATTATGCCCCGGGGTTTCGATCCCACGGCCAGCGGCCAGACCAGCGCAGTCGATGCCTTCGGGCAGTCGTACTACACGATGACCGTGGAACTGGGCTTGCGAGTCAGCCAGCAGATTTACCTCAGTTCGTTTTTCGACGGCGGGAACGTCTGGTCTACACCGGGACAATTCAACCCAACCCGCCTCTTCCGTGGAACGGGCATCGGCGCTAGTGTGGTCTCGCCTCTGGGCCCGCTTGGCGTGGACGTCGCCCGTGGACTCGACCGCACGGACGCTTTTGGCAACCGGAAGCCGGGCTGGAAGGTGCACTTCCGCCTTGGCCAGTTCTTCTAAATCCCCAACCAAGGACCCCATGATGATGGATGAGTGTTGTCGGTGGGCCCGCCGGGCCCTTGGAATC
>SHZT01000014.1 GCA_009692185.1 Gemmatimonadota bacterium
CCGCCTTCGCGTGATACGTAAGACTTAGAGGGATAACTCGACGGTTGGGTGGCTGCGCACCGGCCGGCGAGGACATCAAGCGCGGCCTACGCACGTAGAAGCGGTTTCGGATCGAGACTCGGACCCGGGTTCGATTCCCGGCGCCTCCATCAACGAACGCGGATGTCGGAACGCGGAACGGCAATCAAACCGTTCCGACTTCCGGCTTCCGCGTTCCGCGTTTGTTTAGGGGTTTCCCCCTATTGCTCCCCCGGCCTCAGCGTGGCCTATTTCCCGTCATGGACGTCCTGGTCATCGAAGACGAAGCCAGCATGCGTAGGGCGTTCTCCAAGGTCCTGGAGAAGGCCGGGTACATGGTCACGGAAGTGGACAACGGGCTGGCCGCCCTCGCCGCGATCCAGGAAGCGCCGTTTCGCGCCATCGTCTGCGATCTCGGCCTGCCGTTCCTCAAGGGCAAGACGTTCTACGAGAACTTGCTCACCGACTACCCCGAGGCGGCGGAGCGCGTCCTGTTCGTGACGGGTCTCGCGCACGACCCCGAGACACGGAAATTCCTTGAGAAGACGGGCCGGCCGTTCCTGGCAAAACCGGTCGAACTGGCCGAGTTCGTGACTGCGGTCAAGCACATCATCTTGCACAGCCGTCCCAGCCGCCGCCCCGCCGATAGATTCTTCTCCTCGGCGTCAACCAGTCGTGACAATTCAAACGGTCAAGGAGCCAGGTATGCGGATGGTAACGGTTGCTCAGGCGTTGCTGGCGTTCGGCGTGGTCGCGGCGGTCGCGGCGAATCCGGCTTCTGCGCAAAAGGGAAAAGCAGCGGCGCCCATGGCCCCGGCCGGTCCGGCGGCATTGGCCGGTCGCTGGGAAGGCACGTATACCAACGACATGACCCAGAAGGGCGGCCGTCTGGTCATCACCCTGACTGGAAGCGATGAATCCGCGATGGGTGAGGTCGCGCTGACCCCCGTGGGCGCCAAGGGCTCCGTCCTGGCAGAGGGCGTTTCCGCCCCGACCGCCAAGGGCCCGGGCGGCCTGCCGGTGACACTCATGAAGACCGGCGATGACAAAGTCTCCGGCAGCGTCGACGCCGCCTACACCGACCCCGGCTGCGACTGCACCGTGATTACCTCGGTGGATGCGACGCTCAATGGTTCCACCCTGTCCGGTTCTTTGGCCGCACGCGATTCCAAGACCGGCAACTGGAACTTCACGTCGTTCACCGCCACGAAGGGCGCAGCCGCGCGTCGGTAAACGGCCGACAGGACTGATGACCGAGACGGACGGGCCGAGCGGCCCGTCCGTCTTCGTTTACGGTATGTTTCGGCAGATGATCAGCGACCTCCCCACCCGCCTCCGCGCTCACATCGAACGCTCTGGACTGTTCACCCGTCCGGGCGTCGCCTTGCTGGCCGTGAGCGGCGGACCGGACTCGGTGGCGTTGCTGGGCCTGATGGCCGGTCTCGCGGGAGACCTGGGCTTGACGCTGGCCGTTGGTCACGTGGACCACGGCATCTCGCCCGACAGCGCGGATGTCGCGGAATCCGTCATGGCCCAGGGCGTCCGCCACGGGATCCCAGGGCACCTCGTCACCTTGAACCTCGGGCCCGATGCATCGGAAACGACGGCCCGCCGTGAACGGTATCGGGCATTGCGTGGCATCCAGAGCAAGATCGGCGCGGCGTACCTCGTCACCGCCCACCATGCAGATGACCAGGTCGAAACCGTCCTGTACCGGGTTCTCCGCGGCAGTGCGCCCGCCGGCCTTGCCGGGATTCTGCCGCTGGGGCCCGACGGCCTCGTGCGTCCGTTGTTGCCGTTCAGGCGGGCCGAGGTGCGCGCGTCGTTGGGTTCCCGGCCCGCGTTCGAGGATCCCGCCAACGCGAACGTCCGCCACGATCGCTCCTGGCTCCGGGTCGAACTTCTCCCGTTGTTGCGTGAGCGATTCGGCGACGTCGAAACCAGGCTCCTCGGCCTCCAGCGCTACGCCGCGCAGGAACGGAGCGCGTGGGCCGGCGTTCTGCGCTCTCTCCCGGGTCTCGATTTTCGCGCCGAAGGCGGAGCGACCAGCGTGGCCTGCGCTTTCGTGCAGACATGTGATAAATTGTTGTCAGTGGCGCTCTTGCGGGCCTTGGCCCGGGAGGCGGGTGTCGTCGTTGGTCCGAACCGGGCGGCCCGCCTTGCGGGATTCGTGGCCGGTGGGAAAAGCGGCTCACGGATGGAGCTGGGGCAGGGAGCACTCGCCGAGCTGGCGTTCGGCCGGCTCCGCATCGTGAAACTCGCGCCGGGCATCTATCCTGCGGCCAGGTGGGGCGACGGCGACGCCGGTCGCGCGGAGTGGGATGGCTGGGAAATTGCGTGGCGCCGCGAGGCAGCCGGGGAGAGTACGCGACGTGGATTCAGCGCGTGGGTGCTGGTGTCGTCCGGTGAGGTTCGTGCGCCCGAACGGGGCGACCGGATTCTTCCCCTCGGCGGGGTGGGGCATCGGCCGGTGCGGCGTGTGCTGATGGAGGCCCAGGTATCACGGCTCGATCGTGCCGGGTACCCGGTGATCGTGCGGGACGGCCGGCTGCTGTGGCTGCCGGGCGTGTGCCGGTCGAGCGTGGACGTTCCCGTGCGGGGCGCCGAGGCGCTGAGGGTTGATGTCCGCGCGCGTTGAGCCGGTGGTCCCGGGTTCGGTGGACCGCGTGAGCGGCGTCGCCATTTCGGCGGAGCAGATTGCCGCGCGGGTGAAGGAGTTGGGACAGGAAATCGCCGATCACTATCCCACGGGCGATCTCCTCGTGCTCGGCTTGCTGAAGGGAAGCTTCATCTTCTTGGGCGACCTGGTGCGGAACATTCCGCGCCCGATGCAGGTTGATTTCCTGGTGGCGTCCTCCTACGGCAGTGGCACCACCACGTCAGGCGAGGTCCGCTTGGTGTACGATCCGGAAACGCATCTCGAGGGTAGACACATTCTGCTGGTGGAAGACATCGTGGATTCGGGCAACACGCTGAACCGCCTGGTGCGCGTACTGCGCCAGCGGAAGCCGCGGAGCCTCGACATCTGCGCCCTGCTCCACAAGCGGATTGCCAAGGGGTTGGAGCTGGAGGCGCGCTTCGTGGGTTTCGACGCGCCGCCGCTGTTCCTGGTGGGGTATGGACTCGACCACGCCGAGAACTACCGGCACCTCCCGTATATCGCGAGTCTCAAGGAGTTGTGAGCGAACATGGCTGATCGTCCAACACCGCCGAACCGCAAGCTGAACTGGGCCACCATGAGCCGGAATGTCGTGTTCTGGGTGCTCATCGTGCTGGTGCCGATCGCGTTTTACAACATGGTCGGGGCGGGGCGGGAGACGTATATCGAGATCCCCTACTCCACGTTCAGCACCGAGGTCGATCGCGGGAACGTCGAGAAGGCGGAGCTGACCAGCGGGAAGTTCGTGCAGGGCGCGTTCCGGACTCCGGTCCCCTCCGAGGGGCGCAAGGTAGACCGTTTCCGGGTCATCCTCCCGGTGCAGGATTCCGAGCTGCTGATCCAGCGGCTCGAGCAGAAAGGCGTGCAGATCGACGCGAAGGAACCACGGCCCTCGTTCGGCACCGTGTTCCTCCAGCTCCTGCCGTGGGTCATTCTCATCGGCCTTTGGGTTGTCTTTTTCCGACAGGTACAGCAGGGCGGGAACCGGGCGTTCGCGTTCGGGAAGTCCAAGGCCAAGCTGCTCACCGGCGACACACCCAAGGTGACCTTTGGCGACGTGGCCGGGTGTGACGAGGCCAAGGTCGAACTGCAGGAAATCATCGAGTTCCTCAAGGACCCGCAGAAATTCCAGCGGCTGGGTGGCCGGTTGCCCAAGGGCGTCCTGCTCGTGGGCCCGCCCGGAACCGGCAAGACCCTGCTGGCCCGCGCGGTCGCGGGTGAAGCGGGGCGGCCGTTCTTCTCCATGTCCGGCTCTGATTTCGTGGAAATGTTTGTCGGCGTCGGCGCGTCCCGCGTGCGCGACCTCTTCGAACAGGGCAAGGCGCACGCGCCGTGCATCATTTTCATCGACGAGATCGACGCCGTCGGCCGGCACCGCGGTGCGGGCCTGGGCGGCGGCCATGACGAGCGGGAGCAGACCCTGAACCAGCTCCTCGTCGAAATGGACGGCTTCGAGTCGAACGAGGGCGTCATCCTCATCGCGGCCACCAACCGGCCTGACGTGCTGGACCCGGCGTTGCTGCGTCCCGGCCGGTTCGACCGGCAGGTCGTCGTGGACATGCCGGACGTGCGCGGCCGCGAGATGATTCTCCGGGTGCACGCGCGAAAAATCCCGCTGACCGACGACGTGCGGCTTGACACGATCGCCAAGTCCACGCCCGGACTCGCCGGTGCGGACCTCGCCAACATCGTGAATGAGGCCGCCCTGCTCGCGGCGCGGCGCGGCAAGTCGCGGGTGGACATGTCCGACTTCGAGGATGCGAAGGACAAGGTCATGCTCGGTGTCGAGCGCCGGAGCCTGGTCCTGACGGACGAGGAGCGGAAGATCACGGCCTACCATGAGGCTGGGCACGCACTGGTGAGCGCGCGTCTCCCCGGCCTGGATCCGATCCACAAGGTATCGATCGTGCCCCGGGGGCGTTCGCTCGGGCTTACGTTCTCGTTGCCGGAAGTGGACCGGCACAACTACACCAAGGAATACATCCACGCGCGGCTGGCCATGTCGTACGGGGGCCGGGTGGCCGAACAGCTGATCTTCGGTCCGGAGAAAGTCACGACCGGCGCGGCGCAGGACATTTTGCAGGCCACCGAGATGGCGCGCCGCATGGTGACGCAGTTCGGCATGAGCGACGCGGTCGGTCCCGTCGCGGTGGGCGACCGGGAGCAGCAGGTTTTCCTCGGCCGGGACTTCTCGCAGCGACGGGAGATCTCGGATAAGACCGCCGAGACCGTGGATGCGGAAGTGAAGCGGATCCTGGACGAGGCCTATCGCCGCGCCCGTGAGGTGCTCGAGGGGAACATGGAGTTTCTCCACAAAATGGCGACGGCCCTCCTCGAGCGAGAGACGCTGGATCGTGAGGACGTGGAACTGCTGGTCAGTGGCCTCCCGCTCCCGCCGCGTCCGCTGCCCGCGGCCGTCCTGCCCCCACCCGGCCCGGAGAAGCCCGCCCCGGAAAAGGCCCGTGCGCCCGAACGCGGTCCGCTGCTTGGTGCGCCGCCCGCCGAACCCGCCGGGGCGTGAGCGCCTCACCCCCTATCCCCGCACCCCTTTCCCCCTCTCCGCTGGCGGAGAGGGGGAATTCGTATGCGGGTGACGCCTGGCTCACGGCACGGGGTGCCATTTCCCTCGCGCGGCCGGTGGTGGTCGGTATCCTCAACGTCACCCCGGATTCGTTCAGCGACGGCGGGCAGTTCCTCGACCCGCAGGCGGCGCTGAAGCATGCCGCCGCGCTGATCGAGGAAGGCGCGGACCTTCTCGATGTCGGCGCGGAGTCCACGCGGCCCGGACGCCCGGAGCCGGTGTTCGCCAGCGAAGAATGGCGCCGGCTCGAGCCGGTGCTGACCGGGCTCGTCAAGAGATTCCCGTCCGTTCCGGTGAGCGTGGACACGGTCAAGTCCGACGTCGCGCGGCGGGCCCTGGACGCGGGTGCGTGGATCATCAACGACGTCTCCGGATTGCGGCTGGACCCCGAAATTGCCGCGGTGTGTGCCGCCCAAGGTGCCGGCCTGGTCCTGATGCATTCGCGCGGCACGGTGAGCGACATGGCGACCTACGACCACGCGAGCTACGACGACGTGATGGCGAACGTGACGCGCGAGATGGCGGAGGCTGTCCGCGTCGCGGAAGGGCGGGGTGTCGCGCGGAATCGCATCGTTGTTGACCCCGGCCTCGGATTCGCCAAACGGCCGGAGCACAACGTCGAGGTGCTGCGTCGCCTCGATACCATCGGCGCCCTCGGATTGCCCATCATGGTGGGCCCGTCCCGGAAGCGGTTTCTCGGCCAGATCACCGGCCGCGACATCGGCGATCGCGACAGCGCCACGGCGGCCGCGTGCGTGGCGGCCTGGTTCGGGGGCGCGCGTCTCTTCCGGGTGCACGCCGTGCGGGTGGTGCGGGACGCGCTCCAGGTGGCCCACGCGGTGCGGCCGGCCTGATGCAGCTCGATCACTTCGGGTTCCTGGTGCCCGGCTGGCGCGACATTCTCCAGATCCTGATCGTCGCGGCCGTGGTCTACCGTCTCCTGCTGTTCCTGGCGGGGACCCGCGCCCTGGAGATCCTGCTGGGGTTGATCGTCCTGACGGCGGCGTACTTCGCGGCGCTGGTGCTCAAGTTCAACATGATCGCCACACTGCTGGGCGTGGTGTTCACGTACGGCACGTTCGCGGTCATCGTCGTATTCCAGCCCGAGCTAAGGCATGCGCTGGCGCGGCTGGGCCGTTCACGCGCGGTGAACCTGTTCGCGTCGTCGAGCACATTCGAGGTGGCCGACGAGGTGGCCGAGGCCGTGGAGCGGCTCGCGCGGACGGGCACCGGGGCGATCATCGCGGTCGAACGGGACGTGGCACTCAATGACTTCGTGGAGTCCGGTACCGAAATGATCGCGGCCGTGTCCGCCGACTTGATCACGACCATCTTCACGCCCTACTCGCCGCTCCACGATGGCGCCGTGCTGATTCGCGGCGACCAGATCGTGGCGGCCGGGTGCGTGCTTCCGCTTACCCAGTTCCCCGTCGCGGACAAGTCGCTCGGCACGCGGCACCGCGCCGCGCTCGGTCTTTCGGAAGAGACCGATGCCATAGTCGTCGTGGTGTCCGAGGAAACCTCGAGTATCTCGGTGGCCATTCGCGGCAAGCTCCAGCGCGGTCTCTCTGCGGCGGAGTTGCGCGACGTCCTCGCTGGCCGCCGACCGGCGATCGCCCTCGCGCAGGCGGCGGGGGGATCGCCCGCCACCTGACCCTTACATTCCGGCCATGACGAATACTCCAGTCCAGTCACGCACCGTCGCGCTTGCCGCGCTCGGCGTCTTCGCGGTCGTCCTCGGCGGGTACGTCTGGACGCTCGCGCCCACGGTCACGTTCTGGGACGCGGGGGAGTTCATCGCGGCGTCGAAGATCCTCGGCATCCCGCACCCGCCGGGGACGCCGCTCTTCCTGCTCCTGGCGCACGTGTGGGGCGCCATCGTGCCGGCGGGGGAATTCGCCCACCGCACCAACCTGATGGCCGCCATCTTCAGCGCCGCGGGCGCGGCCCTGTTCTTCGTGCTGGTCACGCATGCCCTGGACGAGAAGGATGCCGTCCTTCGCTACGGCGGGGCGGCGGCGGCCAGCGTGCTCTCGGCGTTCGTGTTCACCGTGTGGCAGAATTCGAACGAAACCGAGGTCTACATGGTGGCCACCTTCAGCATCGCGCTGATCTGCTGGCTGGCCTACCTGTGGCGTGCGGCCCGGGGCACCGGGCGGGCCGCGCACCTGCTCCTGCTCATCGTGTTCGTCGCCGCCCTGTCGCTCGGCGCCCACCTGCTCACCCTCCTCGTGGGCCCCGCGCTGATCGGCTTCATGTTCTACGTCCTCCGCACGTCGCCGCTCCCTGAGGAACGGGACCGCCGGGTGGAATGGGCGCAGTGGGCCGTGGTCATGGGCGTCTGGGCGCTCCTGATCGGCACGGGGCTCGGGAGCACCGGCTTGCTGATCGTCGGCGGCGTGCTCTTCGTCGGCGCCACCGCGTACGCGTTTGCAGCCGGCTCGGCCGGATTCGCCGTCGCGGTCCTGGCGGTCGCGGCTGTGGGCGCCTCGACCTACCTGTTCCTCTACGTGCGCGCCGGGCTCCATCCGTACATCAACGAGGCCGACCCCTCCACGTGGGAGGCGCTCAAGGCGGTGATTCGCCGGGAGCAGTACCCGGCCCGGTCACCGTTCGACAACCCGATGTTCTACTCGGGGCCCGACAACCCGGGGCGCACCTTCCAGCTCATCTGGTGGCAGGTCGTGAACTACCTCCAGTACTTCGACTGGCAGTGGGCCAACGGGCTCGCGCCGACCAAGCCGGTGTTCGCACCGGTGCGGCTCCCGTTCACGCTGGCGTTTTCTGCGCTGGGCATCTACGGGGCGAACGAGCTTCGGCGCCGGGACCGCGGAGTCTTCTGGCTTCTCTTCCTGTTGTTTCTCACCACGGGCCCGGTCCTGCTCGGGTACATGAACTTCAAGCCCGGGTTCTCCCTGGCATACGATCTCTGGCCGGGCGGGGAAAACCACGAGGTGCGGGAGCGGGACTACTTCTTCACCGTCTCGTACCAGATGTGGGGCCTGTTCGCGGGCCTGGGGCTCGCGGGCATCTACCGCGCGCTGCGTGACCAGTTCAAGGACTGGCGGCCGGCGTCAGCGGTATTCGTCGTGGCGGCGATTCCGTTCGCCCTGAACTTCAGGGCGGCGAGCCGCGCGCACGGGCCTGACGCGCAGCTTGCCCGCGACTTCGCCTACGACCTGCTCCAGTCGGTGGAGCCGTACGGCCTGCTGTTCACCAACGGGGACAACGACACGTTCCCCTTGTGGTACCTCCAGGAAGCGGAAGGTGTCCGGCAGGACGTCCAGGTAGTGAACCTGTCGCTGGTTTCCACGGACTGGTTCATTCGCCAGCTGCGCGATAACCGGGTGCGCCGGTTCGACGCCCGGCAGGCACCGTGGATGGCGCACCTCGCGCCATCCGCGCCGCCGCCGCCGCCCCACAGCCTGACGGACGCGCAGATCGCGCAGGTCGTGCCGCAGCTCCTGTCGGACGACTATGTCTTCCGGCAGGGGAAGGTCGAGGTGGTCTTCAAGGCGGGGACGGCGCTGTACCAGGCCCAGATCATGACCTTGCGCCTGATCCAGGAGAACCTGGGCCGGCGGCCCATCTATTTTTCCATAACAGCTGGAAGTAGCGCCTGGGCGGGGCTCAACAAGTACCTGACCCAGGACGCGCTCGTCCTGCGGCTGAACCCCGATGTGCCGAGGGACTCTAACCGGCTGGAGACGGGGCTCTTCAACGCCATGGTAGATGTCCCGCGGACCGATTCGCTGGCCTGGCACGTGTACCGCTACGCCCGTCTGTTCGACGTGGACTCGCTGGACCTGGACCCGACCGCGCAGAACATCGCCAGCAACCTGAGCATTCCGTTCCTGACGCTGGGCAACGCCTGGGCGCTGAAGGCGGACCGCGTGCGGAGCGTGGAGAACTTCCGGCGGGCCTATCACCTTTCGCCAAGCCCCGATCTGCTGCGGGTGACGGAATCTCTCGCCACGATCACGGAGGCGCCGGCGCTGCCCCCCGATACCGCGAAGCGGCGCGCGCCGCAGCGGTAGCGCTACTCCAGGTCCAGCGCGATGCGCAGCGCCCGCGCCAGGGCGCGCACCTTCGAGGCCGGCAGGCTCCCCACGTAGTTCGTAAGGCGTGACTTCTCGATCAGGACCAGCTGGTCGCAATTGATGCAGGAGTCGTGCTTGAGCCCGACGTCCGGGCCTACCGGGACCTGGGTGTCGAGCCCGTCGTAGGTGGTATTGATGGGGGCGCACACCACATTCGCCGCCCTGGAATCCAGCAGCGTCTGCCGGCTGACGGCCACATAGCACCGTGATTTCCGGGGATCGCCTCGGGCAGGTGGGGCGAGCCGGAAGATCTCCCCCCGCTTCATGCGCGCTCGACGGGCACCTGGTCCCGCTTGGCCTCACGGGCCTCCGCGTTGAGTCGCGCCGCGTTGGCGTTGAGGATGGCGAGCTCGCGGGCGTGGCGCTGGCGTCGGACCAGGTACCGCAGGTATCGCCGCAGGGCGCGCTCGATCAGCGCCGAGCGTTGCGCCGTGCCGGCCACCGCGTCCGCCGCGGCGAGCAGCGTACTCGAAACGCTCACCGACGCCTTCGATTTCTTGCTGGGCTGACGGAGCAGGGCATCGAGCACGTTGGGGCTTGGTTCCCGCACTCGTCGTGGCGTATTGTTCATACTACCAACTATACTACCTCCGGTAGTAGCCAACAAGGTCCCCGGTCGTCGGTCACGACGGCCGGATGACTCGCGCGACGGGCGCCAGGGAATCGAACGTCACGCTCTGGAAACCGCAGGATTTGCATGTCGCCGGGGAAACGCACATGTTTTATGGTGGTCCGAACCAACCCAAGCGGCTTTCCTAACCTCGCCGACGGTCAGGCGCGCGTCGCTCACGTCCCTCCGTTTCCGAGTGCTCCGGACACCGGACACCGTACGGATGAGCCGCCCTCGTTCCACTTGAGGGCCCGACGTGGGGGTTGCCATGAACCATGACTCAGTAGGCAACACCGACTGCTCCACCTGTAGTGTTCGAATCGGGAAGCCTTGGCCGGGGCTCTCCGCCGTTTGCGCAGCACTCCTCCTTTCGATAGCCGCCTCCGCACCGGCCCAGGATCGCACCACTTCGGGAGGGGTCGCCGCGCCCGGCTCGCTCCTCGCCAGTGCGGCCGGGGCCCGCGCTGCCGGCAGCATTTCGGGCACGGTGGTGGAGGCCGCCACGCAGAGTCCGGTGTTCGGCGCGCTCGTGGGGTTCGGTATCGCCGGAGCGCACGTCAGCACGGACGCCAACGGCCGGGTCACGGTGGCCGATCTCCCCGGGGAAGTGGTCGCAATTCAGGTCCGTGCGCTCGGCTACCGGCCGGTGATTGACACGGTTCAGGTCGGCGACCGGAACATCCGCATCCGACTCACCCAGGTTGCGGTGTCCCTCGATGCGATCGTCGTGACCGGCACGGCGGGTGCCACCGAGATGCGCGCCGTCGGGAACGCCGTGAGCAAGATCACGGTGGCCGACGTGCTCCAGAGCGCGCCGGTCATCGACGTCCACTACCGGCGGTTTGTCAGCCAACCGTATCATGGCGAGGATTTTTATGATTTCAGCGCTTTGCTGTACGCCGCGAGCCTCACCCCCACCCATCGTCGGCTGGGCGAATTGTACGAAGCGCGGGGCGAGCGGGAGAAGGCCTTGGAGCATTTTGGGAAGTTCGTCGAGCTGTGGAAGAACGCGGATCCCGAGTTACAACCGGTGGTGCGGGACGTGCGGGCGCGGATCGCGCGCCTGACGGCGGAGCGCTAGCCGAGGCTACGGCTTGGTGCCGCTTGATGCGTTTAAGGCGGTCCTCGCCGACCGCTACCGTCGCGCGTTAACCGCGCGTTCACCCGGATCTCGCGCGCAAGAAGGTGGACGGAAGGAGGATGCGAACGCCTCCGACCGTCCGGCCGTACAACGAGCCGAAGTGGGTCACATCTCCCGTCAGTAAGTGGCTGCACGCCGCCTCAATCGCGGCGCCCAGGATCGGGCGGTCCTTTTCCGGAAGCGCCACGTCCTGCGGCAAGGGGGCATAGGCGAGGTGTTCCACGATCTCCAGCGTCGTGGTCGACTTTACCAGGCGGTCCCGCTGGTCGGGTCGCTCGAGGTTGAGTCGAGCCTCTTCCAAGGCGTAACGCGACGTGACCAATTGCGTGTCGGGCAACCGCCAGAGGCGCAGCAGGCCCGCGTCGGCACGGTAGGCTGCGGAAAAGAGGATGTTGGCGTCGAGAAAGACGCGATCCACGTCCTATTTCCGGCCCGGCCTGCGATGCGGGATATGGGTGGGATCGAGGCCGAGCGAGCGGACCTCCGCGACCGCGCGGCGGTAGTCCGCGGTGTCGGTGGCGTTTGAAAGGAGGAACTCTGCGCGTCGTGAGATGCTGTACCGCTCGACCGGGAGCGCGACGGCTGGGCGGAGCAGAATACCGTCCTCGCGCTGCTCGGCGATCAGTAGCACGCCTTCTTCGATACCATAGCGGCGACGGAGGGCGGCCGGCATTACCAGAGTGCCGCGCTTGCCCACCGTGATCCTTCCGGGTGCCGCTGCCGGCGGCGCTGGCGGTGGCTCCCGCACGAGTCGTTTCTTCATGATTAACAGAGTAGCTGATTATCAGATATTCTGTCAACGCGCCACTCGGTCCCGCGACATCTCTTTTACGGTAGCGCCTCCGGCAGCACGACGAACCCCTCCTGACGCGCCGCCTCGGCCAGGCGCGCGTCGAGTGTGACCAGTTCGCGCCGGCGAGGCTGATCCTCCACCCATACCAGCGCGGCGGCCAGCTGCAGCGCGTCCGCTGCGCGCAGCGGATGAATCCGAACCAACCGTTCGGCCCGAGTCCGGAGTTCGACCGTCGGGGCAACCACCACCGCCGCGGCCATGATGTCCCCGAGCCGATCGAGCGCGGTTTCCCGGATCTGCTCGGCGATGGTCTTGTCTCGCACGCGTCGCGCGAGACCCGACGCGCATTCCACCGGCGTGGCCCACCAGACCACCAATGGATCGGGGCCGCGCGCCAGCTCCCGCAAGCGCCCGGTCGGCGTCTCCCGCAGGCAGAGGGGAACCAGCGCGGAGGAGTCCCAGAACCTCATCGGCCGGATTCTCGCTCTTCGAGAACGGCCTTCAGGACGGAGTCGCCGGGATCCTTGGGCAAAGGGAGGTCCCAGAAGTTCCTCGGGAGCCGGCCGCGGCCGATCGCGAGCAGGCCGCGGCGCTCAAGCAGCCTCAGCCGCTCGGGCTCGGGTTGGTCAGCCGACGGAACCGGCACCAACTTGGCCACCGGCCGCCCCCGTTCCGTGACGAGCAGCTCCTCCCCCGCCTTGACGCGGGCCAGGTACTTGCTCAGCGACGCCTTGAGTTCGGATACCCGTGCAGATTTCATATGACCTTAAGGTGAAGTATATATGACCAAGATAGTCCTGAACGGAGACTTTTGCCACGCGTCCAAAGACATCCGGCCCATCTCCGGTTCCACTACTCCCAATTCTCCTGCGCTGGTACGTTCCACCGCTATGGACACGGCCGCCCTGGCGGAAAACCTGGCGAGGGTACGCGACGACATCGCCGGTGTGCAAGTCAAACAGGGGCTTTCGCACCTGGTGCGCATCATCGCCGTTACCAAGGGACACGGCGCTGAGGTGGTGAAGGAAGCGGTACACGCCGGGCTCACCGACGTGGGAGAGAACCGGGTGCAGGAGGCCGTGGCCAAGCAGGCGGAGTTGGTGGGGTTGCCGGTCCACTGGCACCTGATCGGCCACCTGCAGACCAACAAGGCGAAGCTGGTGCCGGGCGCCTTTACGATGGTGCACTCGGTGGACTCACTACGGCTCGCCGAAGCGCTCGCCGGCGCAGCGCACACGGCGCACGGGGAACGGTTGTCGGTCCTGCTCCAGGTGAATGTGGCGGGCGAATCGCAGAAGAGCGGCTGTTCGCCGGAAGAGGCGCCCGCGCTGGTCGAGCGGATTTCCGCCCTGCCGGACCTGTCACTCGAAGGGCTCATGACGATGGCGCCATTCACCGACGACGCACGGGTTCAGCGGCCGGTGTTCGAAAAGCTGCGCCGCTTGCGAGACAAACTGGCAACACCCGCACGCCCGTTGTCCGAGCTGTCGATGGGCATGTCGGGCGACTACCGGGCCGCGGTGGCCGAAGGGAGTACGATGGTACGATTGGGAACGGTCTTGTTCGGCGAGCGCGCCGCGTGACGAAGTCTGCGGGCATGTCCGCCGCCGTCGCGCGCGCGGTGGACGCTATCCGGAGGGAGCACGCCGCCGCTCCGGATGTCGCGATCATCCTGGGGACGGGCCTCGGCGGGCTGGCGAAGGAGATCTCCGTCGCCGCGTCCATCGGTTACGAGAAGATCCCCGGGTTTCCGCTGTCCACGGTGGAGAGCCATGCCGGTCGGCTGCTGCTGGGCACGCTGAGCGGCAAGAACGTCGTCGCGATGCAGGGGCGCTTCCACCTGTACGAGGGGTACTCGCCCCAGCAGGTCACGTTCCCGGTGCGGGTCATGCGCGCGCTGGGGGCGAAGACGCTTTTCGTGTCGAACGCCTGCGGTGGCATGCATCCGCTCTGGGCGCCAGGGGACCTCATGCTCATTTCCGACCACATCAACTTGCTGGGCGCAAACCCGCTGGTTGGGGCGAATGACGAACAAATGGGCCCGCGATTCCCCGATATGTCCGCCGCGTACGACCCCGGCCTCCGTGACCTCGCGCGCGAAACGGCTCGCGAGCAGAAGATCGTCCTTCGCGAAGGTGTCTACGTCGCGGTCACCGGGCCCAACCTGGAGACCGCGGCTGAATACCGCATGCTCCGCGCGATCGGCGCCGACGTGGTGGGCATGTCCACCGTTCCCGAGGTGATCGTGGCGGTGCACGGCGGCATGCGCGTGCTCGGCGTGTCCATCATCACCGATGCCTGCCTTCCGGACGCCCTCGAGCCGGCCGATATCACGAAGATCATCGCGACCGCGGAGAAGGCGGAGCCGAACCTGACTCGCCTCATGCGGGGCGTGCTGGAGCGTCTGCGCTGATGGCCTACGAGCCGCTGGGGAACCTCACGCCTGACGCGCTGGAGCGGGAACTCCTGGCGCGGTGGAAGGACGAGAAACTCTTCCAGCAGACGCTCGCCGCGACCCGGAACGGCACGCCCTTCGTGTTCTACGAGGGCCCGCCCACGGCCAACGGCAAGCCGGGTGTCCATCACGTGTTCGCCCGGACTATCAAGGACCTCATCTGCCGGTTTCACGCGATGCAGGGCGAGTCCGTCACGCGGATCGCCGGGTGGGACACCCACGGCCTCGCGGTCGAAATCGAGGTGGAGAAAGCCCTGGGGCTTTCGGGCAAGCCGGACATAGAGAAGTTCGGCGTCGAGGAGTTCAACCGCCGGTGCCGCGACAGCGTGTTCCAGTACAAGAAGGACTGGGAATCGCTTTCCGACCGGATCGCCTACTGGCTCGACTACGACCATCCATACGTCACCTACAGCAACGAGTACATCGAGTCGGTCTGGTGGCTGCTGGCCCAGCTCCACAAGAAGGGGTTGCTCTTCGAGGGCCCGAAGGTCTTGCCGTACTGCATTCGCTGCGGGACCGCGCTGTCGTCCCATGAGTTGGCGCAGGGTTATGACACCCATAAGAGTCCCTCGATCTATGCGCTGTTCAGGTTAGCGGATGGGCCGATGAGCGGATGGGCGGATGAAGCGGGTCCATCTGCTCAACCGCCCATCCGCGCATCCGCCCGTCACCTGCTGGCCTGGACCACGACGCCGTGGACGCTCCCGTCCAACGTCGCGATCGCGGTGAATCCTGACTTCACGTATGTGGAGTTGGATGTTGACGGCACGCGGTTGATTGTCGAGCAGGGCATTGCCGAGCGGAAGTCCATTCACGGCGCGACGCACGGAAAGCCGCTGGCCAGTTTCCCGAAGCTCGGCGAGTTCAGCGGGCGTGAGCTGGTCGGCTGGCGCTACCACCAGCTGATCGACGCGGTGCCCGTAACCGGCGACGCGTTCCGCGTGGTCGCCGGCGATTTCGTGACCAAGGAAGACGGCACGGGACTGGTGCACATGGCGCCGGCGTTTGGCGCCGACGACTACGCCACGGTCAAGCGCGAGGGGCTGGCATTCTTCAACGTGGTGGACCCGTCGGGGCGGTTCGCCGGGACAACGTGGGCCGAGATCAATGGCAAGACCGTCTTCGAGGCAACCCCGGTCATTGCGGAGCGCCTGGAGAAGGAAGGAAAGGTCTTCGGGCGCTATGAGCCCGAGGGTCACGAGCATTCGTATCCGTTCTGCTGGCGCTGCGACTCGCCGCTCATCTACTACGCCAAGCTCTCCTGGTTCGTCCGGACCACCGCGTTCAAGGACCGGATGATCGAGTTCAACCGCGGGGTGCATTGGCACCCGCCGGAAATGGGCACCGGCCGGTTCGGCGAGTGGCTCGAGAACAACGTGGACTGGGCGCTGTCCCGCGACCGGTACTGGGGGACCCCGCTGCCCATCTGGGTGTGTGGCACGGACACCGCGCACAAGGCGGTGATGGGGTCTTACGCGGACCTCGAGGCGAGACTCAAGCGCGGCGGGCAGGGCCTGCCGAAGGATTTCGATCCGCACAAGCCGTTCATCGACCGGCTCACCTTCCCCTGTGACCAGTGCAGCGGGACGATGAAGCGAGTGCCCGAAGTGATTGACGCGTGGTTCGATTCGGGCGCGATGCCCTGCGCGCAGTGGCACTATCCCTTCGAGCACGAGAAGGAATTCAAGGCCCATTTCCCGGCCGACTACATCTGCGAGGGCATCGACCAGACGCGCGGATGGTTCTACTCCCTGATCGCCATCGCCACGGGCGTGTTCGACCAGACAGCCTATCGCAACGTCATCGTCAACGGGCACCTGCTCGATCCCGACGGCCGCAAGATGTCCAAGCGGCTCGGCAATTTGGTGAACCCGTGGGAAATGATCGAACGTTTTGGAGCGGACGCCGTTCGGGTGTTCCTCCTGGCCTCGGGCCAGGTGGGCCTGCAGAAGCGCTTCGACCCCAACGCGATCCGCGAAGTCGCGCTCGGGTTTCTCACCCGGCTCCGGAACACCTACGGGTTCTTCGCCTTGTACGCCGAGGACTGGAGACCGGCGAAGGCCACGCCGGTGGCGCGGCGGCCGGCGGTGGATCGCTGGCTGGTGTCACGCCTGGACGGGCTCACGCAGGCGGTGCGGGACGCGTGGTCCGGCTACGATGTCACGGCCGGAACCCGTGCGATCATCGAGTTCTGCGACGACGACTTGTCCAACTGGTATGTCCGCGTGAACCGCGCGCGGTTCTGGGCCCCGAACGCCGCCGCCGACCCGCTCGCGCTCGAGACCCTTCACGAGGCGCTGGCGACGGTCGCGCGGCTGGTGGCGCCCGCAGCGCCGTTCCTGTCGGACGCCCTTCACCGGCGGCTCGCGCAGACGCCGGTGCACCTCGCGGGGTTTCCGGACTCCGGGGGTCGTCGGGATACCGGACTCGAGTCCGCCATGTCGGCCGTGCGGGTGCTCGCGTCCCTGGCCAGGGCTGCCCGGGAAGACGCCGGCATCCGGGTTCGCCAGCCGCTCTCACGGCTCAAGGTCGCGCTGCCCCGATCGGTGAGTCCCGAGGTGTTTCGCGAACTGCTCGATCTCCTCCAGATCGAAGTCAATGTGAAGGACATCGAGGTGGCGCATGCTGAAACAGACATCGTGCGCCTGAAAGGGAAACCGAACTTCCGGACGCTCGGTAAGGTCTATGGGAAGGACACGCCGCGGGCCGCGGCGGCGGTCGCCGGGTTGGGCGTGTCAGAGCTGTCCGCCCTGGAACGTGGAGAATCCGTTCGGATCAGCAGCCCGGACGGCGAATACGACTACCGGCCGGAAGACGTCGTGGTCGAGCGGGAGGTGGCCGCCGGGCTGTCGGGCTGGCTGGTGAAGAGCGAGGGCCAGTACGTCGTGGCGCTGGACCCGGCGCTCACACCGGACCTCGCGCGGGAAGGCATCGCGCGGGAGGTGGTGAACCGCGTGCAGCGAATGCGCAAGGAAGCGGGCTACGAGTACTCGGATCGCATCGAATTGAGCGTCAGCGGCGCCCCGGAAATAGTCGAAGCCGTTCGCGCGGAGAAATCGCTTATTTTCGGGGAGACGCTGGCGCGGTACCTGGTGGAGCACGCCGAGCTCGCTGACCCGGACATCAAGGAGTCGGTGGACATAGACGGCCGGGGTGCCGTGATTGCGCTGAAGCGATGGGTGGAGAAGGACGAGAAGAAGAAGACGGTGGTGGGTCAGGCGATGGTGAAGAAGAAGACGGCGCCGGTGAGAAAAACGAAGGTAAAGAAGGCCGTCGTGAAGAAGAAGGCCGCGAAAAAGGCGAAACCACGCAGGAAAGGGAAATGAACAAAAAGCAATTGGCGCATTTCGAGAAGCGGCTCCTGGAAGAGCGCAAGCGGGTCCAGAAGGAACTCAGCGGGTACAACGAGTCCTTCAGCGCAACCCTGCAGGGCTCCGATGGGGACCTGTCGTCCTATTCCTTTCATATGGCGGACCAGGGCACCGACGCGATGGAACGGGAAAAGCAGTTTCTGTTCGCCTCGCAGGAGGGCCGTTATTTCTGGCACGTGAACGAGGCGCTGCGCCGCCTGTACGAGACGCCCGAGAAGTACGGGAAATGCATGGAGTGCGGCGAAGAAATCGGGTTCGAGCGGCTCGACGCCCTGCCGCACGCGCGGCTCTGCATCACGTGCAAGGCCAAGGAAGAAGATGGCAAACGGCGCTAGCCGGAAGCTGTTCTGGGGCATCGCGGCCGCCGTGGTGCTGGCGGACTTCGTCACCAAGCTGATCGCGGTGGCGACCCTGAGCCGTTTGCCGGTCCGGGTCATCGGCGACTTTGTGACGTTCCAGCTGGTGTACAACCCCGGCGCGGCGTTCGGCATCCACGTGGGAGCCTACTCGCGCTGGGTGTTCATGGCGCTCGCCCTCCTGGCGCTCGTGGTGCTGGGCAGCATGGTGCGCGAGACGACGGCGATGCAGTGGGTGCGGCTCACCGCCCTGGGCGCCGTGTGCGGCGGCGCGGTGGGGAACCTCATCGACCGGTTCCGCAGCGCCCGGGGCGTGGTGGACTTCATCGACGTGGGAGTGGGCAACATGCGGTGGCCCACCTTCAACGTGGCCGACATGGCCGTCACCTGTGGCGCCGTCGTCCTGGCGGTGGTGTTGTGGACGGAAGGGCGCGACAGCGATGAGCGTGCCCATGACCCGGCGGCCGCTCCGGTGTCGTCGTCCTCCTGACGCCGCTCGCGCTGAGCGAGCACCGCGAGCGAAGGGTCTCTCCGCCCCTTCTGTTCCAGGTCGTGGCGCCGTTGACCGAGCGCCTGGACCGATTCCTCGCCGAACAACTGTCGCTGTCCCGTACCCAGGCCGCCCGGCTCCTGGGCGTCGGGGCCGTTCACGTCAACGACCAGCCCGCCCGCGCTTCGCGCACGCTGGTGCGCGGCGACCTCGTGCGCATCGATTTTCCGGCGGAAGAGCCGCGCCGCGAGGTGACGCCGCTGGAGCTGCCGCTCGTCGTCGTATTCGAGGACGAACATCTCCTGGTGATCGACAAGCCGGCCGGCCTGGTGGTGCACCCGGCCCCGGGGCATTGGGACGACACGCTGGTCAATGCGCTCGCCGCGCGGGGCACGACGCTCTCCGCCGGAGTTCGCCCCGGCATCGTGCACCGGCTGGACCGCGACACCTCGGGCCTGCTCATCGTCGCGAAGACCGATGTTGCGCACCGGAAGCTGGCGCACGCGCTGGCGGCGCGCCGCATCGAGCGCACCTACGCCGCGCTCGCGTGGGGCCACCTCGATCGCCCACGCGAGGTGGACGCCCCGATCGCAAGGAACGCGAAGGACCGGAAGCGCATGGGCGTCGTCGCCGGCGGCCGCGCGGCGCTGACCCGGCTCCACCCGATAGCGCGTTACGGCGCGTGCGACCTCTTGCGGGTGACGCTCGGGACCGGGCGCACCCACCAGATTCGCGTGCACCTCGCGCACATCGGGCATCCCGTGGTGGGGGACGTGGTGTACGGTGGCGGCGGCGCGCGCCGCGTGTCGGGCCCCGAGCGCGGGGCCGCCGAGGGCCTCGACCGCGTGACGCCACGCCAGGCGCTGCACGCCGCACGCCTTGCCTTCGCCCATCCGGAGTCCCGCGAATGGCTGACATTCGTGTCGGATTGGCCGCCCGATCTCCGGCCGGCGCTCGCAGCCGCGGCCGCCGATGAAAGTCTGCTTGCTCGCCCCAATGTGCTGGAGTATCTTGGCTTCCTGAAATGACTTGGCTCCTGTCAGGGAGCCTCCTGGAACGACAGCCCCACCGCACAACGCCTCATCATTTCCGGGATCTCCGCGCGCCCTTGGAGGGCTCCCGTGCAGCACACGGTTCTGGTGTGTGACGATGCGGCATTCATGCGCGCGATGCTCAGCGACATTCTCACGCAGGCCGGTCTCGACGTGGTCGGTGAGGCCCAGTCGGGGCTCGAGGCCGTGCAGAAGTTCCGTGACCTCCGGCCGGACCTTGTCACGATGGACCTCCTGATGCCTGACATGGGCGGCATTGACGCGGTGCGGGAGATCGTGGCGTTCGATCCCAAGGCGCGGGTCCTGATGTGCAGCGCCATGGGACAGCAATCGCTGGTACTCGAGGCGCTCCAGGCCGGGGCGCGGGACTTCATCGTGAAGCCGTTCCAGCCCTCGCGCGTGCTCGAAGCGGTGGAGCGGGTCCTCGGCTAGCCGTGATCGCGCCCGCCGCATCCCTCTCCGAAGAGGACCTCCGCGTCCTCAAGTCGCTCGCCCGCCGGATCAATCCCTCCGACACGGGTGCGCTCAACAACCTCGGCGTTCTCTATGTCCACAAGGGCCTCGTCGATGACGCCATGCCCTGGGGGAAACCGGAAACGTCAACCGCGCGCTGCGGGACGCATACGCCATCAACGAGTCGGTATTCGAAGACATGTGGCGGCGTGACCTCAGGCGCCGTTATGGCTGGCTCACGCTGGCCGCCGCGCTGGGCCTGTTCTGGATCTTCCTTGCCGGTGGATTGGCCGCATCAACCGTGTGGCGAAGGCGGAGGAATCGGGTGCGCCGTCTGGCGCTGGATGAGGGGTGGCCGGAGCCGCCCCCCGATGAGGAAAACGTCACGGAAACCCCGCCTTTCAGTGACGGTCCAAGTGCTTGACGCATATGGTGGTTGGCAGTAGCCTTACGCCCTATGTCTGACAAGACCGACTCCCCAGCGAAGCTCAAGTTCGGTCGCACCAACGTCGCGTTGCTGGGCGCCGCGATCTTGTCGCTTGCCGCCGGGTACCTGTTGCTCTGGAACGGCGATACCACGCTCGCCCCGGTTCTCCTGGTGACCGGGTACTGCGTGCTCTTTCCGCTGGGACTCGCGTTGTAGCTTGCAGGACGGGCGGGCGAATAGCTCAGCTGGTTCAGAGCGCCTGCCTTACACGCAGGATGTCGGGGGTTCGAATCCCTCTTCGCCCATCGGTGGAACGCGGGAACCCGGCACGTCGGTCAGGGTCACACGGTATAGAGGCCGCCACTTCATGGAACGTTTGAGCCGGAGGAATCGCGCAGTGCGTCACACATCGACACGGCATCGTTCGCTTCTGGTATTCACGCTTGCCGCCGCGCCGTTCCTGGTGCCGTCGGCCGCGCAGGGCCAGCTGGCGATGCAGCCCGCCAACGTCTCCATCCTGGTGCTGCCGCCGGTACCCGCGGTCGTGGGGGACTCGGGGTACGCGGTCGAAGTCGGGGACGCCGTGCGCAAGCGGATCGACGCCAAGCTGCGCCTCAAGCTCCGCGTCATTTCGAAGGACAAAATGGCGGAGGCACTCGGCAACTCGGGGTTCGCCGCCAACGCGATCCTGGATGAAAACGGGGCCCAGCAGCTCGCGCGCTTCATGAACGTCGACGCCTACATGACCGGGCAGCTCGAGCGCAACGCGAACGTGCCGACCCTGAAGGTGCGTCTGGTCGAGGGTCGGCGCTCGGGACTGGGCGGCATGGTGACGGTGACGGGAGTGGCGGGCAAGGACCTGACCGATTTCGCGTCCCAGGTCGCCGACTCCATCGATATGCAGGTCAAGGCGGCCGAACAGACCCGGGAATGCCTCGACCGCCGCGACAAGAAGGATTACGGGAGCGCGGAGGAACGCGCCGCGCGCGCGTTCAAGCTGGCGCCCAATCATCCAGGCGCGTCGCTTTGCCTCGCGGCCATCCTGGAGCTCAAGAAGGCATCTGTCGACAGCCAGATCGCGGTGTACAAGCGCGCCGCCGTAGGGGACCCGCTCTTGAACCGTGTCTGGGACGGGCTCGCCCGCCTGTACCAGCAGAAGGGTGACTCCGTCGGCTGGGCGTCCGCGCTCCAGGAGAACCTGAAGAGCAACCCGACCGACATGCGGATGCGGTTCGCCGCGGTCGACCTGCTCTACAGAACGAAACAGTTCGTGCGGTCCGTGGAGCTGCTGGACGAGGGCCTCGAGCGGAGCCCGGGTGACAACACGGCCATCCAGCTCAAGGCGCGTAGCTGCTTTGACGGTCAGCTCTGGGGCTGCGCCGTTACCGCCTTGGGCGAGCGGTTCGACATGGACACCACGGCGCAGAACGATTCGCTGTACATCCTCAAGATCATGGTCGCCGCGCAGGCGGTAAACGATTCGGCCACGGTGGCAGCCGCACCGGCCTCCGCCCGCGCGTATTACCGCGCGTCGGCGGACAACGTGGCCATGGAAAAGTGGACCGGCGTCGCTGTGAAGAAGTTCCCGAACTCGGTGTCGTTCTGGCGCCGCCGCGCGGCCGGGCTCAAGAACAACGGGAAGAACGACGAAGCGATCGCCGCATTCCACCGGGTGGCCCAGCTCGACCCGAACGATTTTGCCAGCCGCATCCAGATCGCGCAGAACCTGTCCGACAAGGCGTCAGCGGTGTTCGACAGCCTGGGCCGCGTGACGGACGACCTGACGGCCAAGAAGGACACCGTCCGGCTCAAGCAGATGCGGCCCTCGCTCGAACCCGTGGCGGCTGCCGCGTGGGCTCAGGCGGACAGCGTGCTTTCGGATGCGATCCGGCTGGCCTCCTCGGAGACCCGCGTGAACATCGGCGCGCTCATCTTCCAGCCCGCCACCAAGCTTGCCGGCAAGCAGAACGCGCCGAACCTGTCGATCGCCATGCTCGAGAAGGCGCTGCCGTTGGTGGCCAGTAACGATCAGCTGGTGAAGCAGGCCAATTTCTTCTTGGGCCTGTCGTATCTCTACAAGATCCAGACGCTGGATTTCCCGGCGATCACGAAGAACAAGGACTGCGCGGCCATGAATGAGCTGGAGGTGATGGCGAGCCGGGGCAAGGCCGCGATCCTGGCGGGGGCGAGCGTACAGCCCGCGACCGCCAACCAGCTCTCGGGCATCTTCGATGGCATTGCCAAGACTCCGCCACAGGCGAAGAAGGCGTGGGCCTGCAAATAGACCAACACGGTTGAACCGTTGGGCTTGCGGCCCTATTGTTCACGCTTGGTTTGGGGGCTGTAGCTCAGCTTGGTTAGAGCGCCGCACTGTCACTGCGGAGGTCGCGGGTTCGAGCCCCGTCAGCCCCGTTGAAACGGCGTCTTGAGGGGATAGGGGAATCAGAGGGGATAGTCGGACCTCCGGGTCCTGCTGTCCCCTCGCTCGTTTCGGCCACGTCGATGTCACCCGCGTACCACACCCCGGTCCTCGCCGGCGAGGTCGCCCGCCTGGCGACCGGACTCGCCCGCATCGTGGACGGCACCGCCGGCGGCGGTGGCCACACGATTCTTTTCGTGGACGCCGGGGCCCAGGTGTTGGCGATCGATCGCGACCCCGACGCCATCACCGCGGCGCGGGCGCGCATCACGAGCGACCGGGTCCGTTTTTTCGAGGCCGCGTTCGGGTCGGATGACGCGCTTCGGGCCGTCGCCGCATTCCGGCCCCAGTTGGTCCTGCTCGACCTCGGCGTGTCGTCGCACCAGATCGACCAGGATGCTCGCGGGTTTTCGTTTCGCCGGGGCGCTCCGCTGGACATGCGCATGACCCTGGGCGACGGGCAGACCGCGGCGGACCTGCTGAACGAGGCGCCTGAGCCGGAGCTCGCCGACCTGTTCCACGACTACGCCGACGAGCCGCGCTCCCGCCGGCTCGCGGGAGAGATCACGCGCCGGCGCGCCCACGCGCCGTTCGCCACCAGCGATGATCTCGTCAACGCCATCCGCGCCGTCCTCGGGCCTCGCGCCGGTCCACCCGATTTTGCCCGCCTGTTCCAGGCTGTCCGCATGGCCGTCAACGATGAGCCGGGCGAGCTGGGCCGGGCGTTGCCCGCGCTCCGCGACGCGCTGGAGCCGGGCGGCGCGCTCGCCGTGATCACGTATCACTCCGGGGAAGACCGCGTCGTGAAGCAGGCGTTCCGGGAATGGGCCCGCTCCTGCATCTGTCCGCGCGAACAACCGGTCTGCACGTGCCGGGGCCGGCCCCTCGGCGAGGCCCACCCCCGCCGCGGGATTGTCCCGCCGGACGACGAGATTGCCGCGAACCCGCGCGCCAGGAGCGCGCGGGTTCGCGTCTTCCGGACCGCCGATGGCCGCTAGGGGCCGGCACTGGCTGGCCGTGTGGCTCGTGTTCGCCCTGGGCGTGCTGGCGTGGGTCGTGGCGCGCCAGACCGCGGCGCACGTGCTGGCGACGAAGCTGAATGAGGTGCGGACGGAACGCTCCGTGCTCGAGGGGCGCCGGGCCGAGCTCCTTCGGCGGATCCGGGCTGCCGGGAGCCGGGCGGTGCTGACGCCGCGCGCGCGCGCCCTTGGCCTCCGCTTGCCTGCGGACACCGACATCATCATTCTGCAGGTTCCCACCCCGGAGAGGCCCTAGCGTGGCACGACCCGCCGTCCGCCTGGGCGTCATTCAGATGGCGTTTGCCCTCGGGTTCCTCGCGGTGCTCGCCCGCGCGGCACAGGTCCAGCTGGTGCGCGGCGCGCGCTACGCGGCGCAGGCGGAAGCCCAGCGTACCGAGCGGGTGACCCTGCCCGCTCGCCGGGGCGCGATCTATGACCGGCGGGGCGTTCCCCTGGCGACCTCCGAAGAGAGTTTCCACGTCGGCGTGGCGCCCAACGAGCTCAAGAACCCGCCGAACGACGCGCGGCAAATCGCCGCCCGGCTGGGCCTCTCGGCCCGGGACGTCGAACGCGCCCTGCGGCGGAAGTACGCATATTTCCACGGTCCGTTCTCCGCCTCCCGCGTCGAGCCCCTGCGCGCGATCAAGGGCGTTCACCTGGACAACGAGTTCGTGCGGTTCTACCCCGACCCGCACATGGCCCGGCCCGTGCTCGGGCGGCCCGCCAGCGAAGGCCGCCCGGCGGACGGGATCGAGCGGGTGCTCGACACCCTGCTGGAAGGCCGCTCGGGCAGCGCCGTGGTCCTCCGCGACGGGCAGGGAAGGCGATTCGAGTCGCCGTCCCGCCTCGACGCGTTCCCGGTCGCGGGCAACGACGTGTACCTGACCATCGACGCGGACCTCCAGGACATCGTCGAGCGCGCCCTGGCCGACGCGATGGAGCACTACTCGGCCGCGGGCGGCGACGTCGTGGTGCTGGACCCCCGAACCGGCGAGGTCCTCGCGCTCGCGTCGCGCGCGGCAGACGGTACCATGTCGTCGTCGGCTTTTACGTCACCGTTCGAGCCCGGGTCTACCGCCAAGCTCTTCGCCGTCGCGGCGCTCCTCACGCACGGACTGGTGGAGCCGGGCGATTCCGTCTGGGGCGAGCACGGGAAATTCCGCATGGGCCCGCGCACCATCACGGACGATCACGTCGAGGGTTGGATGACCCTCGATGACGTCATCGCGCAGTCGAGCAACATCGGGATCGCCAAGTTTTCCAGCCGGCTGTCCCGGGAACAGCAGTTCGACATGCTGCGACGGTTCGGCGTCGGCGCCTCGACGGGGGTCGAGTTCCCGGCGGAGTCCCGCGGGCTCCTGGAACGGCCCGACCGCTGGAGCGGCGTGACGGGCGCAAGCCTGGCCATGGGCTACGAAATGGCTGTGACTCCCCTCCAGCTGGCCACGGCATACGCGAGCATCGCGAATGACGGCGTCATGCTCCGCCCGACGCTGGTGCGTGAAGTGCGCTCGCCTAACGGAACGGTCCTGTACACCGCCGTTGCCGAGCCGGTGCGGCGCGTCGTCAGCACGGAAGTGGCCGGGCGCCTTCGCGAAATGTTGCGGCGCGTGGTATACGAGGGCGGAACGGGCTCCACCGCCGCCCTCACCAGCTACGAAGTCGCGGGCAAGACGGGCACGGCGCGGCGGGCGGGTTCGACGGGCTATGTGGCGGGACAGTACAGTGCGAGCTTCGCGTCGTTCTTCCCCGCGGAACATCCCCAACTGGTCATGGTGATCAAGCTGGATGACCCCAAGGGCGCCTACGCGCGCCTCACCGCGGCACCGGTGACGCGATCGGTGCTGGAACAACTGCTTGCCGCACAGTCCGGCTCGCTCGATCGGGGAAGCCTTCCCGGAAACGCTTCCGCGCCGGGCCCGGACCCGCTCCTCGACGCGGGCTCGGTGCCCTTCGTCGTCTCGTGGCCCCCCGCTCCTCCGGACACCGCAGTCGTGCAGCGCGCCGTGCCCGACGTGCGGGGACTTACCCTGCGGGCGGCGGCCCAGCGCCTTCACCAGACCGGCCTGCAGGTGAAGGTGCAGGGATGGGGCCAGGTGCAGGGCTCTGATCCCCGCGCCGGCTCCCTGGTCAACCCGGGATCGAGCGTCATGATCACCGCGACAGACGTCGTTCCAGCTGCCCGCCCCGTACCTGCCCGCAGCGCGCCCACCCGTGCCGTTCCCCGCAAGCCCGCCCTGGCCCGCCCCATGGGCCGGCGCGCGCGATGAAGCTTTCCTCGATCGTCGGCGCAATGGAGCGTCGCGGCCTGCTCGTCAGCAAACCGGCCGCGTTGCCGGACATTACCGGCATAACCGAAGACTCGCGCCGCGTCATGCCGGGCATGCTCTTCTGCGCCATCGAAGGGAGCGTGCAGGATGGGCACGGGCACTTGGCCGACGCGCTCGCCCGTGGCGCGGCCGCGGCGCTGGTTACCCGCCCGGCCGACCTGTCGATCCCGCAGGTGGTCGTGAACGACAGCCGGCGGGCCGTGGCCATCGCCGCGGCGGAGTGGTATGGGAACCCGGCCGCCGAAATGACCGTGGTCGGCGTGACCGGCACGAGCGGCAAGTCCACCACCGTCGCCCTGATTCGCCACGTGCTCAATGAACGCGACGACGTGGCGGCGATCGGCACGCTCGGCGCATTCGATGGGCGAGGCGCCGAGCTTCCCGAGGGTAGCGGGTTGACCACACCGAGCCCCGTGGAAATCCAGGCGACGCTGGCCGAACTCAAGCGCCGAGGTACGCACGCTGTTGCGCTCGAGGCCTCCTCCCACGCGCTGGATCAACGCCGCCTCGCGGGTATCGGGTTTTCTGCCGGAGTCTTCACCAACCTGAGCCACGAGCACCTCGACTATCACGCCGACCTCTCATCCTATCTCGGAGCCAAGCTCCGGCTCGCCGAGTTGATCGTGGACGGCGGCGTCACGGTGGTAAACGGGGACGACCGCGCGTGGCGGGCGCTTGCGCCCGCCGCATGGCTGCGGCGGGTCGAATACGGAGAATCCGCCGAGGCGCAGGTCCGGGTCTCGGATATCCAGCTCAGCGCGAACGGCAGCACGTTCCGCATCTCCGCCGGCGGCGAATCGGTTCCCGTCGCGTTGCCGCTGATCGGGGAGTTCAACGTGAGCAACGCGCTGGCTGCCGCGGCGACCGCGATCGGCCTCGGCCGGAAGCTCCGGGGCATCGCGGCCCGCCTGGGGAGCGCGCCGCAGGTCCCGGGCCGCATGGAACGGATCGTGGGCGAGCCGTTCACGGTCATCCGGGACTATTCGCACAAGCCCGACGCCCTCCAGCGCGCGCTCAAGGCCGTCCAGCCACTCACCGCCGGCCGGGTCATCGTGGTGTTCGGCGCCGGCGGCGACCGGGACCGGACCAAGCGTCCCGTCATGGGGAAGATCGCGGCGAAGGGCGCCGACGTGGCCATCGTCACGTCGGACAACCCGCGCACGGAGGACCCCGAGCGAATCATCGACGAGATCGAGGAGGGCATGGACGGTATAGCGCATGTGCGGCTGGTGGACCGCCGCGAGGCGATTCACCGGGCCCTCGCCATGGCGCGCCCGGGCGACTGCGTGATGCTGGCGGGCAAAGGCCACGAGACCTACCAGGTAATAGGCACGGAGAAGGTTCCATTCGACGAACGGGCCATCGTCCTCGAGGCCCTGGACCGGATGCGGGCGGCGTGATCACCTGGACCGCCGCGCGGGTTCTCCGCGCATTGGGCCAGGACGCCGTGGAGGGGGCGGGCCTCGAGTTCTCCTCGATCAGCACCGACACGCGAACCCTCGCGCCGGGCGCGTTGTTCGTTGCGCTCGCGGGAGACCGGTTCGACGCGCACGCCTTCCTCGCCCAGGCCGCAAAGGCCGGGGCCCGGGGCGCCATCGTGCGCCGGGGCACCGAGCCGGTCACCGGCCTGGCCCTGTTCGAGGTGCCGGACACACTTGAAGCCCTCGGCCAGCTGGCCCGCGCGCGGCGCGACGAGATCACCGGGCCGGTCGTTGCGATCACGGGCACCAACGGGAAGACGTCCACCAAGGAGCTGATCGCGGCCGCCCTGGGCACCCGCTACCGGGTGCATGCGACCAGCGGGAACCTCAACAATCTGGTGGGCGTCCCGCTCACGATCCTCGGCGCGCCGGACGACGCCGAAGCGCTGGTCATCGAGGCAGGCGCAAGCGTCCCCGGGGAGATCGCCCGCCTTCGCGCGATCATCGAGCCCACCGTGGGCGTGATTACCAACGTGGCGGCGGGGCATCTTGAGGGGTTCGGCACGATTGACGGCGTGCTGGCGGAAAAAACCGCGCTGGTGACGGACGTCCCGCTGGCCATCGTGGGGATCGAGCCGCCCGCGCTCGCGCCGGCCGCCGGCAAGGCCGCGCGGCGGGTGATCACCGTGGGGCTCAGGGCCGGCGCCGACGTGCGCCCGGACCGCTGGACGCTGGACCCCGGGGGCCGGGCCACGATCGTCTTCCGGAACCAGGAGATTCAGTTGCCCCTGGTGGGCGCGCACCAGGCGACGAACGCCGTCTTCGCGCTCGCCCTTGCGGCGGAACTCCGGCTCGAGCTGCCCGCGGTGGCCAAGGCATTGGGCGAGGTCACGTTGCCGCCCGGCCGGGGTGAGGTCTTGCACTCGGGACGGGTCACGGTCATCAATGATGCCTACAATGCGAACCCCGGGTCCCTTGCCGCCGCGCTCGATGCGGTCCACGCGATGCGCGCCGGGCGGCGGCTGGTCATCGTGGTGGGGAGCATGCTGGAACTGGGCGCCGAGTCGCGCCAGTGGCACGAACGCATGGCCAAGGCCATCCTCGACGTTGACCCCGCCCTGGTCGGGGCGGTCGGTGACTTCGTCCCCGCGCTCCAGGCGAGGGGCACCGAACTGGGCGACCGACTGGTCGTGGCGGACACGCCGGAGGCCCTGGGCAAGAAGCTCGCGAGCCGGCTGGGCGCGGGCGGTGAAGAATTGATTCTCCTCAAGGCGTCGCGGGGCGTGGCTCTCGAGCGCGCTCTTCCCCATCTCCTCAACCGTTCCTGAGACGCCGTGCTCTATGACTGGCTGACGCCGCTGGCGGTCGACTACGGGGTGTTCAATCTCTTCACGTACATCACGTTCCGCGTGGCGGGCGCCACCGTGACCGCCATGTTCATCGCGTTCTGGATCGGGCCGGCCGTGATCCGGTACCTGCGGCGCTACAACGTGGGGCAGGTGATCCGCTCCGACGGGCCGACGTCGCACCAGGCTAAAGAGGGAACGCCTACGATGGGCGGCGTGATCATCTTGATCAGCACGATCGTGCCGACGCTGCTCTGGGCACGGTTCGACAACCAGCGCTACGTCCTCATCGCGCTGGTGGCGACCCTGTGGATGGGCGCCATCGGGTTCATCGACGACTATCTCAAGTTCATCGAGAAGAAGCCGCGCGGACTCGTCGCGCGGTACAAGCTGATCGGTCAGGTGACGTTCGGCCTGGCGCTGGGGATCTACCTCGTGCTCCACCCCCTCGCGACCAATCTTCCGACGACCGCTATCACGCTCCCGTTCTTCAAGTACGCGATGATCGTCCTGCCGCCGGTCATTTACGTCGCGTTCGTGGCCTTCGTGACGACCGCATTCGGGAACGCGGTGAACCTCACCGACGGCCTGGACGGGCTGGCGACCGGGCTCACGATCATTGCCGCCGGGGCCTTCACCATATTCGCCTATCTCTTCGGCCGCGTGGATGCGGCGCAGTACCTGCTGGTCCCGTATCTGCGCGGGGCGGGGGAGCTCTCGGTGTTCTGCGCGGCGCTCATGGGCGCGGGGGTGGGGTTCCTCTGGTTCAACGCCCACCCGGCGCAGGTGTTCATGGGGGACACGGGCAGCATTGCCATCGGCGGCGCGTTGGGCACCGTGGCCATCATGCTCAAGTCGGAGTTCCTGCTGGTGATCGTCGGCGGCGTGTTCGTCGCGGAAACCGCTTCGGTCCTCATTCAGACGGTCGTGTTCCGGTGGTACCGGCGGACCCGCGGCCGCGAGTACGCCGAGCAGCATCGCGTGTTCCGGATGGCGCCGCTGCATCATCATTTCGAGAAGATCGGCTGGGCGGAAACCCGGGTCGTCACCCGGTTCTGGATTGTCGGATTCCTCTGCGCGCTGGCCGCACTCGCGACGCTCAAGATCCGGTGATTCCGGACGCCTGGCGCTCCGGCGAAGTGGCGGTCATCGGCCTCGCGAGGAGCGGCGCCGCCGTCACGGCGTGGCTCCGGCGGAACGGGATCGCGGTGTACGCGTCCGACGCCGCGGATTCTCGCGAGCTGACACAGACTGCGACGGCGCTTCGAGCGGCGGGGGCCGCGGTCGAGCTTGGCCGTCATGACCTGGACCGGATCCGCCGCTCGGCGGCGGTGGTCGTGTCTCCCGGCGTCCCGCCCGACGCGGCGCCGATCTCGGCGGCCCGGGCCGCCGGCCGCGACATCATCGCCGAAATCGACGTGGCGGCTCGCGCCCTTTCCGGCACACGGGTCATTGCCATCACGGGAACCAACGGCAAGACCACCACGACCGCCCTCATTGCCCACGTGCTCAAGGGCGCCGGCGTTCGCGCCGAGGCGGGCGGCAACATCGGGCGGCCGTTCATTGAGTTGGTCGAGATCTCGCCGCCGCTCGCCTGGGCGGTTGTCGAGGTCTCGTCGTTTCAACTCCACGACGCGCCGAGCCTTGCTCCCGCCGTCGGCGTGCTGACCAACCTGTCGCCGAATCACCTGGACCGGTACCCGTCCGTGGACGAGTACTACGGCGACAAGCGCCTGCTTTTCCGCAACGCGACACCGGACTCGCTCTGGATACTGAACGGTGACGACCCCGCCGCGTTGAACCTCGCGAACGGCGTGCCGGGCACCCAGCGCCGGTTTCGGTCGCAGGGCACCGCCGATGCGTACTACGACCGCGCCAACGCCAGGCTCATGCTCGAAGGGGCCCCGCTGATGGAACGGCGCGCCCTGCCGCTCCTCGGGGACCACAACGTGGAGAATGCGCTTGCCGCGGCGCTGGCCTCCCGCGCCGCGGGGGCGGCGCCGGCGGCGATTGCCATGGGGCTTGCCTCGTTTCGCGCGTTGCCCCACCGGCTCGAGCCGGTGCGCGACGCCGGTGGCATCCTCTGGGTCAATGATTCCAAGGCCACGAGCGTGGCCGCGACCCTCGTAGGCATGCGCGCGATGGACCGCCCGTTCATCTGGCTCGCGGGCGGCAGGCACAAGGGCGAGCCCTACACGGCGCTCCACCCGTTCCTGAAGCGTGCGCGGCGGGCCATCCTGTTCGGAGAGGCTGCTCCCATTATCTCCAGTGACATAGACGGGCGCGTGGCCGTGGAGACTGTCGCGTCGCTCGAGTCCGCGGTTGAACGCGCGCGGGCGCTCGCCCAGCCGGGTGACGCCGTGCTATTGTCGCCGGCCTGTTCGTCGTACGACCAGTTCAACAACTACGAGGAGCGGGGCGACCTGTTCCGGCGCCTGGTGGGAGCGCCCACGTGAGCGGCCCGGCGCCCGGCGAGCCGGCGCTGTGGGAGGCCCGCCTCGTGGGGGTGGTGGCGGCGGCGCTCTCGGTGTTCGGGATCGCGGCGGTGTACGGCGCCTCGTCCATCGCCGCGGTGCAAGCGGGGCACTCGGGCTACACCTTTGCCCTGAGGCAGCTGGGCGGCGTGATCGTCGGCCTTATCCTGCTCATCGTCGTGGCCCGGGTGGACTACCACATCTGGCAGCGCTTCGCCTGGCCCCTGCTGGGTATCTCGGTCCTGCTGGTGCTCATCCCCGTGCTTCCGGGCATGGGCGGCCTCGCGCCGCAGATCAATGGTTCCCGCCGCTGGATCAACCTCGGGTTTGCCACGATTCAGCCGTCTGAAATCGCCAAGTTCACGGTGGTGGTGTGGACGGCGATGCTCGCGACCAAGAAGGGCGACACGATCCGGGAGTTCAAGCGCGGCGTGCTGCCGTTCCTGGTCGCGCTGGCGCCGCTGGCGCTGCTGATCCTCATCGAACCGGACTTTTCGACCGCCGCGCTGCTGTTCCTCCTGGCCGGCATCGTGCTGTTCACGGCCGGCGCCCGCATCGGGCACTTTCTCCTGCTCGGCATCATCGCGGTGCCGCTCGGGTGGCGGGAAATGGTGAGCGCGCAGTATCGGCTCGCGCGCGTGCTCACGTTCCTTTCGCCCGGGGCGGACCTGTCCGAGGCCAACTGGCAGATCACCCAGTCCATGATCGGCATCGGTGCGGGTGGGCTGTTCGGCGTCGGCTTTGGGCAGGGCCTGCAGAAGCTAGGCTACCTGCCGTATGCCTATTCGGACTTCCTCTTCAGCACCATCGGCGAGGAGTGGGGTTTCATCGGCACGGCGACCATCATCCTGCTGTTCGCGATGTACGTGGGTATCGGGTTTCGTATCGCGCGCACCGCGCCGGACAAGTTCGGCATGCTGCTCGCCACCGGGCTCACGGCGCTGATTGGCGTGACCGCCTTCATTCACATTGCTGTCACGCTCGCCATTGTGCCGACCACCGGCCTCACGCTCCCGTTCATGTCCTACGGGCGCTCCAGCCTCCTCATTTCGCTCCTGGCCACCGGTGTCATCATCAACATCGGCGCGCAACGGGCGGGCGGGCGGGCAAGGGAAGGGGACCGGTGAAGGTCCTCATCGCGGGCGGCGGCACCGGGGGCCATCTCATGCCCGGCTTCGCGCTCGCCGCCGCGCTCAAGGCCGCGCGACCCGACATCGAGCCGGTCATGGTCGGTGCCCGGCGGGGAGTGGACGCCACGCTCCTCCCAACGCGTCCCTGGCGACACTACCTGCTCTCGATGGAGCCGGTGTACCGCGGGGCCTGGTGGCGGAATGTCCGCTGGCCGCTCATTGCCTGGAAACTCAGGCGCGAGTGCCGCGACGTGCTGGACCGCGAGCAGCCGGCGCTCGTGGTCGGGACCGGCGGGTATGTCTCGGGGCCGATCCTGTTTGCAGCGCACCGGAGCGGAATCCCCGTGGCGATCCAGGAACAGAACGCCTACCCCGGTTTCGCGACCCGGCTCCTGGCGCGCATCGCGCAGCAGGTCCACTTGGGGTTCCCCGAGGCCGAGCGGCATTTGAAACCCGCACGGGGCGCTGCCGTGTTCGCGCTGGGAAACCCGATCGTGCCGCCGCCGACCGACCCTGGTTTCCGGGCACGGGCGCGCGCTTCACTCGGGATACCCGCCGACGCCCGGGTCCTGCTCGTGACGGGCGGCAGCCAGGGCGCGCGGGCCATCAACGACGCTGTTGCGGGCGCGTTCGCTGAACGCTTGCTGGAAGATGTGTACTTGCTCTGGAGCACCGGGGCAGGGACGTATGATGACTTCCGCCGGCTCGATGCACCGCCTCGGCGCCAGGTCCGGGCGTTCTGGGATCCGATCGCGGATGCCTATGCCTTGGCCGACATCGTGGTGGCTCGCGCCGGGGCCATGACAACGGCGGAAATCTGTGCCTATGGGCTGCCGAGCATTCTCGTGCCGCTCCCTACGGCGGCGGCCGGCCACCAAACGCAGAACGCCGAGGCGCTGGAGAAAGCGGGTGTCGCGATCCATCTGCCCGAGTCCGCGCTCAACCCCGAGGCGCTGGCGCGCGAAGTTCGCGGCATGCTCGACCAGCCGGCCCGGCGAGCGACCATGGCGGAGGCTGCTGCAGGGCGTGGCCGGCCGGATGCGGCGCAGAAGATTGTAGAGGAGCTGCTGAAGCTGGCGAAGTAGCTAGGCGGGCGGTGGCGTGGCGAGCTGCTCGAGAAACACTTCTGGCGTTACGATCCGCACCCGGTCGAATTCGTACATCGCGAGAAACCCCGGCTCATCCGTCACGACGAACGTGGCCAACCCTTCCCGGGCGGCGGCCAGGTACTTGTCGTCCCCCGGGTTCTTGGCGACGCCGGGGGGCAAGCGGTCGTCCACGATGTGCGTGAGGGCCAGCACGTCCTCGAACCAGAGATCCGGCGACAGGTTCCCCCGCACCCGCTTCCGCAGCTTGGGATAGGTCAGCACCTGCATCACTTCTTCCACGATTGCCGGCGTGATCACCACTTCAAAAGACGCGTCACGAAGGAACCGCGCCAGGAGTTGCCCGGACGGTCCCTGCGGCTGCAGCACCGCGCTCGCGAACACGTTGGGATCGAAGACGGCGCGCAGCACGGGCTACTTGAGCTGGCGGAGGGGCTTCTTGGCGGTCTGCTGGCGAGCGACGTGTTGCGCTTCGAGCGCGATATCCGTCGCCTCGTCCTGGGTGAGGGGCGTGTCCTTCTGCGCCTCGAGGAAATCCAGCGCGTGCCGGCGGGCGAACGAGCGCATCTGCTCCAACCGCTCCACCGGGACCAGGGCAGCAAGAGGCTGGCCCTTCCGCTCGATGATGAACTCATCGTGGCGCAGGGCGACCCGGTTCAGCAGGTCTCCGATCCTCTGCCGGACATGGGCAGTGGAAATGATCTCTGGCATCTTTGGCCTATAGCAACTATAATAGTTGCTAGTGATGTAGCAACGCAAGCATTTGGGTCAGTTGCTGGGGTTACTACACCCCTGGAAGTGACCTAAGCGCAAGGGCTTTCGTGACTTCTAAGTGAGGCATATATTTCCTGTCCAGCCAAATGTTGTTCGCTCCCGAAGACCAAAGGCCAGTGCATTTCATGGGAATCGCCGGTGCCGGCATGAGCGCTTTGGCGCTCATTGCCCGCCGTCGTGGGGTCCAGGTTTCGGGCTGTGATACCGATATCCGGGGTGCGGCAGACGTGATCAATGCGGGAGCACGGGTCGTCGAAGGTCATGATCCGGCCCATGTGGCCGGCGCCCGGGCCGTCGTCTTTACCGCGGCCGTGCGACCCGAGCATCCCGAGCTGGTGGCAGCGCGCGCACGCGGCGTTCCCGTCGTGCCCCGAGCGGAGGCGTTGAATGCCGTCTGTCGAGGGACCGTCGTGGCGGTCGCCGGCACCCACGGAAAGACCACGACGACGGTAATGACGACGGAAGCACTGACGGCCGCCGGACGACACCCTACGGGAATCGCTGGCGGCCGTGTCGCAAGCTGGGGCGGCAATGCCCGCCTGGATGGCGACGACCTGTTCGTGGTCGAGGCGGATGAGTACGCCAAGTCGTTCCTCGCCCTCACGCCCACGGTTGCGGTCATCACCAACGTCGAGGCCGATCATCTGGAGTGCTACGGGTCGCTCGGCGCGCTGGAAGACGCGTTCGTCGAGTTCGCCGGCCGCGCTAGGCGCGCGTTGGTCAGCGCGGATGACCCGGGCGCGCTCCGCGTTGCGGCCCGGCTTTCGGTTCCGGTATGGCGGGTTGGTTTGTCACCAGACGCCGACGTCACGATCCGTGATGTTCGGCGTGGTCCATTGGGCACGTCGGCACGCGTCGGCTTCCCTGGCAGCCGGACGGTTGAGTTGAAACTACGCGTGCCCGGCGTGCACAACATCACCAACGCGGCCGCCGCGCTCGCCGCGGTTGTCGCGTTGGATGCCGATCCCGAAGCCGCTGCAGCCGCGCTCGCCAGTTTCGGCGGCGTCGGCCGGCGCTTCGAGCAGCTGGGCGCCGCCAAAGGCGTCACCGTGGTAGACGACTACGCCCACCATCCGTCGGAAGTGCGCGCGACCATCGCCGCGGCGCGGGAACGGTTTCCCGGCCGGCGGCTCGTCGCCGCGTTTCAGCCGCACCTCTACTCCCGCACGCAATCGCTCGGCGAGGACTTGGGGCGCGCGCTGGCCGGGGCCGACCTGGCAGTGATCACCGAGGTTTACGCCGCGCGGGAGCAGCCCATCGCCGGCGTGTCGGGCGTCAACGTGGCGAAGGCCGCCGAGCAGGCGGGCGTCCGGGTCGAGTGGGTACCCGACCGCCGGACGCTTCCCTCCCGGCTTGCCGCGCTGGTAGCCGATGGCGACGTCGTGCTCACACTGGGCGCAGGGGACATCACCGAAGTCGGCCCCGACCTGCTTCGCCGGTTGACCGGCGCCGCGGCATGACCGCTCGCTCGAGGATCATGCTGGCGGGAGCGGGCGCCGTTTTGGCCCTGGCCACCATCGTGTGGGGTGGGCCGGTCCTGCTTCGCCACGCGGCGTTCTTCCGCGTGCGGCAAGTCGAGTTGATCGGCGTCAAGTACCTGCCTCCCAGCGCGGTTCTCGCGGGGCTGGGCTTGTCGCCAACGGCGAACGTATTCGACAACGTCGGGGCGCTCGAGCGCCGGACGGAAGGCGTTGCGGGCGTGGTGAGCGCCCGGGTCGAGCGGCGTTTGCCGGGCACGTTGCGCGTGACCCTGGTCGAGCAGGTGCCGGTGGCGTTTACCCCGGGGCCCAATCGGCTCGTGGCGATGGACGGAGACGGCCGCTCCCTTCCGTACGATCCGGCGGCGTCGGGACTGGACCTGCCGATCGTTGCGCGGGCGGACTCGCTGCTCTTTCGCACGCTGGCCGTCGTGCGGTCCACCGACTCCACCCTGTTTCGCGACGTGGATGGCGCGCGGCGGGTCTCGCCGGGCAGCACCCAGCTGGTCCTGGAGATGACCGGCCGGCGTCTCCTGCTCGATGGCGTTCCCGCGCCGGAGGACGTGCGCGCGGTGAGCGCGGTGCGCCGGCATCTCGCGCAGACGGGCCGGCCGTATCGCGAGCTGGATGCGCGTTACGAGGGCTGGGTGGTCGTGCGACGGAGCGTCATGTGAAGCCGCAGGGGCTGGTCGCCGGCCTGGATCTGGGCACCACCAAGACGTGCGCGGTCATCGCCGAGGCGAGGGGCGATCACCGCCTCCCCAGCATACGGGTGCTCGGCGTGGGCACGGCCAAGGGGAGCGGAGTCCGGCGCGGCTTGGTGCGGGACCTCGAAGAAACGACCCGCTCGATTACGCAAGCGCTCAGCGATGCGGAGCGCATGGCCGGCGTGAAGGTCCCGCTCCTCTACTGCGGGATCGCCGGCGAGCACGTGGCGGCACGGAGTTCGGTGGGGCTGGGCGCGATTACCGGCCAGGAAATCTCGAAGGACGACCTGAAGCGGGTAGATGACTCGGCGCGGGCGGTAAATCTGGGAACCGACCAGGAACTGCTCCACGACATTCCCCAGGAATACAAGGTTGACAGCCAGGGCGGGATCAGCGATCCGCTGGGCATGACGGGTCTCCGGCTCGAGGTGGACATGTACCTCGTCTCGGTGCAGAGCACGGCGATCCAGAACCTGCGGAAGTCGGTGGAGCGGGCCGGGTACCGGGTGGCGGAAGTGGTACTCGAATCGCTGGCCGCGTCGCTCGCCGTGCTCGCGGAAGAGGAAAAAGAGCTGGGGTGCGTACTGGTGGAAATGGGCGGGGGCTCGACCAACGTCGCCGTCTTCCGCGATGGGAAGATCCGGTTCCTGTGGTCCTGCCCGTTCGCCAGCGGCCGGGTGACCAGCGACATCGTGCAGGGACTCCAGGTGACCCAGGCCGACGCGGAGCGCCTGAAGGAGAAGTACGGCGTGGCGTACGAGCCCCTGGTGAACCCCCAGGAAGAACTGGAGTTGCCGTCCACGCCGGGGCAGGGCGCGCGGACGGTCAAGCGCGAAATGCTGGCCCACATCATTCACCAGCGGGTGGACGAGATCTTTCACCTGGTCAGCCAGCAAATCGAAGGCGCCGGGTTCGCGGGACGCTTGCCGGCCGGTGTGGTCTTGACCGGCGGTGGCGCGCACATGCAGGGCGTGGTGGACCTGGCACGCGAGGTGTTCGCGATGCCGGCCCGGGTGGGAGAGCCCACCCGCGGAATCAGCGGGTTGGTCGACAGTGTACAGGCGCCGCGCTACGCGGTGCCGGTGGGGTTGGCGTTATACGGCGCCCGACTGCGCGTCGGCAGCGGGGCCGAATGGGATGGCATGGATCGACTGTTGGCGCCGGTCAAGCGGTGGCTACAGGACTTCTTTTAAGGAGCTTGGGGAATCCTATGGTCTTCGAACTGGAAGAGACGGTCTTGCAGAACGCCCGGATGAAAGTCGCGGGAGTTGGCGGCGGCGGCGGCAACGCCGTCAACCGCATGATCGAGGAGCATCTCACCGGCGTCGAGTTCATCTCGGTCAACACCGATGCCCAGGCCCTGCTCAGCAACAAGGCGGACCTCAAGGTGCAGATCGGGAAGAAACTCACCCGCGGCCTCGGCGCCGGCGCGCGTCCCGAGATCGGCCGGCAGGCCATCGAGGAAAACCGCGACGATGTCCAGCGGGTGCTCGAGGGCGCCGACCTGGTGTTCATCACCTGCGGCATGGGTGGCGGTACCGGGACCGGCGCGGCGCCGCTCATCGCGCAGGTGGCCCGTGACGTCGGCGCCCTGACCGTCGGCATCGTGACCAAGCCCTTCCTGTTCGAGGGCCGGAAACGGATGCGCCAGGCGGAAATCGGCATCGCCGAAATGAGAAAACACGTGGACACCATGATCGTTGTGTCCAACGAGCGGTTGCTCGCCGTGGTGGGCAAGAACGTGCCGTTCCAGCACGCGCTCAAGAAGGCCGACGAAGTCCTCCTCCACGCGACCCAGGGCATTTCGACGCTGATCAGCGTCACCGGCCTGGTGAATGTCGACTTCGCCGACGTGCGGACCGTCATGCAGAACGGCGGGTCGGCGCTGATGGGCACCGGGATCGGCCGGGGTGAGGACCGCGCGATCGCCGCCGCGCAGCAGGCCATCTCATCGCCCCTGCTCGACAACGTCTCGATCAACGGTTCCACCGGCGTGCTGGTGAACATCACGGGTGGCGAGGACCTCACGCTCGGCGAGGTCAACCACGTCTCCGAGATCATCCACGAGGCGGCGGGCGACCAGGCCGAGATCATCTTCGGGGCCGTGCACGACCCGGCGATGCAAGGGGAAATCCGGGTGACGGTCATCGCCACGGGTTTCGACAAGACCCAGGCGGGGCAAGAGGGGCCGTTCGCCCGGGCCGGAACGCCGGGCGTATTGTCGTTCCCGACCGCGGCAAAGCCCCCGGCGCGTTCGTCCGGGTCCGTGGCCCAGCCGGGTAACTCCGCGCAGCCCCGGCGTCCGTCCCAGCCCCAGGCGCAACCGGGCGGACCGGAAGTCTCCGAGATGGAGATCCCGACGTTCATCCGGAGGCAAATGGATTGATGCGCCGCCGCGCATTGGCGCTGGCGGTCGGCGGAACGGCGCTCGGGTCGGCGGTGTGGGGCGGAGCCGCGTGGTCCTCCCGCCTGCCGCTTGCTCCGCCCATCGTCGTGGAAGCCGCGTTCGACACACGGCTCGACACGCTGCGCCGCGACGAGCCCGTCGCCGCGATCTTCATCCGGCGCGGGGTGCCGCGGGCCGACGTTCAGCGAGTGCTGAACGCGGCGCCGCAGCTCGACCCCAGGCGCGTCCGAGCCGGCCGCGTCTTTGATTTCCGCTACCCCCTGGGCGCCTCCCAGCCAGATCGCGTGGCCACCCGCCTGGATGATGAGCGTTTCCTTCGCGTGGTACGCGGCACGGACGGCGCGTGGCGCGGCGACATCGAGCGGGTGGGCTGGCAGGCGGTGCAGCACAGCGTTGTTGGTACCATCGGGTCCTCCTTGTACGACGCCCTCCATCGCATGCTGCCGGACACCGTCCTGCCCCCCGGAGAAGTGGATCGCTTCATCGCGGACCTGGCCGACGACGTGTTCGGTTCCGAGATCGACTTCAGCCGGGACGTGCTGGCCGGGGACGGATACGGCCTCGTGTTCGAGCGTCTCACCTCGTCAATGGGAGACGTACGCTACGGCCGGCTGCTCGCCGCGCGCATCGACACCCGCGGCACGGATAACCGCGCGTACGTGGTCACCGGCGAGGGCGGCCGCAACCGGTATTACGACGAGCGCGGCATTTCCCTGCGCCGCGCGTTCAAGAAGAGCCCGGTGGCCTACCTGCGCATTTCGTCCCGTTTCTCGGCGAAGCGGTACCACCCCGTGCTGGGCACCTGGCGCGCGCATCGCGGTACGGACTTCTCGGCTCGGAGCGGCACGGAAATCACCGCCACGGGCGGGGGCGTTGTACGGATGGCCGGGCGAAATGGCGGGTACGGGTTGATGGTGGCGATCCGCCATCCCGGGAAGGAAGTCGTCGAAACCCGCTACGCGCACATGAGCCGGCTGGGGAAGGGAATCCGTACGGGGACCCGGGTCGAGCAGGGTCGGGTGATCGGGTACGTCGGGGCGTCCGGCCTCGCCAACGGGCCGCACGTCCACTACGAATTCATCAAGAAGGGCCGCCAGATCAACCCGCAGGCCGCGGACCTGGGTGACGGCACGCCGCTGCCCGACGAGCAGCGCGGGGAATACGTGGCGCTCCGGAACCGGTTGGCGCCCCTCCTGGCCCCGCCCGTGCCGCGGCAGGTCGCGGCCGGCTCGAACGCGCGAGCCGTTCCGCACTAGATTCCGCTTCAACAATCCGTGCAGATCTATCCCGCGATCGACATCAAGCGCGGCCAGGTGGTCCGTGTCATGGAACAGGGCGGCGCCGAGACGGTGTACGCCGATGATCCCGTGGCCCAGGCCGAAACATTCCTTGCGGCCGGCGCCACGTGGCTACACGTGGTGGACCTCGATCGCGCGTACCGGACAGGCGGGGACAACACGCCGCTGGTCGGCAATATCGTCGCGACCGCCCGGGCGGCCGGGGCATCGGTGCAGGTGGGCGGGTTGCTCGCAACAGTGGATGACGTGAGCCGGATCCTGGAAACCGCGGCAGCCCGCGCCATCGTGGCGACGGCCGCCGCGGTTGACGAGGCGGAGCTTGAGCGGATCGTGCGCTCCGCCGGCGCGGCCCGGCTGGGGTTGGCGATTGACCTGCGTGGGGGCAAACCGGTATTGCGGGGCTCGACCGGCACCGTCCCCGGCGGCGCCGCGGAGATCGCGCGCCGGGCACTGGCGCGTGGAGTCGAGCACCTGGTGTGTCGCGATCTCGACCGCGACGGCGTGCTCGGCGGCTTCGCGCTGGACGACGCGGAGGCGGTCGCGCGATTCGGCGGGCGGGTCATCGTCGCGGGCGGCGGGGCGTCGCTCGCGGATCTCGAGGCGGCGCGGGGGCGGGGGATGAGCGGCGCGATCATCGGGCGCGCGCTCTACGAACAGCGGTTCACACTGGGGGAGGCTATAGCGTGCTCTGGGTAGTTGTGGGCGGAGTCCTGTCAGCGGCCATCGGCGGCGTGGTGTACCTCTGGGCCGAGCGGATGGGGACCGTCGGGGCGGGGCTGGCCGCCCTTCGCGCCACCGCGCTCACGGTGCTCGTATTGCTGCTGGTCAATCCCGCCCGCATCGACCGGGTGCGCGGCGGACCACCGACCGTATTGCTCGACGCGTCCCTCTCCATGGGAACTACGGGCGGCCACTGGCGTGAGGCCAGGGATACCGCCCTCGCGCTGGCCGGCACGCCGGCACGCGTCCTGCGTTTCGGTTCCGCCCTCGCCTCGTTTGACACGATGCCTCCGGAAGATGGCACGACCCAGTTGTCGGAAGCCCTGCGGGCCGCCGCGGCGCGGTCGGGACCCGTCGTGGTCGTGAGCGACGGCGGCGTGGACGATGCCGGCGTGCTGTCTCCGGTTCTCACGCAGGGCGTCACCGTCGTCGTGCTGCCACGCGACCCCGTGCCGGATGCCGCGCTCCTGGACGTGGCGATCGAGGGCCGGATCCAGCGGGGCGACTCGGTTCCGGGGACGTTCCTGGTGTCGACTGTGGGTCCGCTCACCCGGGCGACGGGCCGTTTCGAAGTCTTCACCGGCCAGCGCCGGTTGCTGGTGAACGAAATCACGCTGCCGCCATCGCCGGGCATGGCCCGCCGCACATTTCTTCTGCCCGCCGGCCTGCTGGGTGCCGGGGTGCACGTCCTCACATTCCGGCTGACGACATCCGGAGACGGCGAACCTGGGGATGATGTCCGACAGCGGGTCGTGTCCGTCACGGACCAGCCGCACGTCGTCGTGCTGGTGAATCCACCGGACTGGGAAGGCCGGTTCCTGGCCTCGACCCTGGCGGAGGTGGCGCACACGACGGTGCGCGGGTTCGCTCGCGTGCGGCCCGATCGCTGGGTGGACATGCGGACGCTCGCGCCGGTCTCCGCCATGGAGATTCGCGCCACCGTCCGTACCGCGGGCCTGGTCGTGGCGCGCGGCGACGTGGTGCCTGAGCTGGCCGGCTTCCATGGGCCGCTGTGGCGCTGGCCCGCGGGCACCGAGGCGGCGACGCAGAGCATGCCGGGCGACTGGTACGTGACGCCCGAGACGCCATCATCGCCGGTGGGTGGCCGGTTTGCGTCGGTCGCGTGGGATTCCGTTGCGCCGGTCGAGGACCTGGTGCCCGTCGTGGTGGCCCCGGGCGACTGGGTCGGACTCTCGGCGAGGCTCGGACGGCGGGGCGCCGACCGGGCGCTGCTGGTGGGGCGCGATACTGGCGGGCTCCGGTCGCTGACCACGACCGGGGATGGTTTTTGGCGCTGGGATCTCAAGGGCGGAGCGGCCCGGGAGGCGTACCGGGCGTTCGTCGCGGGCGGGGTGGACTGGCTCCTCGGCGCGGACGCCATTCGGCGGATCAGCGCGCTCACGGCGAGCCCGACGGTTCCGCGGGGCCAGCCGCTGGCGTTTCGCTGGACGCGGACCCCCGTACCCGACTCGCTGGTCGTGCGTCTCTCGGGGCCCGACTCGAGTTTCGGCAGTGTCCTGCGTTTCGACGCCCAGGGCGTGGCGCGCCTGTTTGCGCCGCCCGGCACGTATCGCTGGTCCGCTCCCGGCGTCGCCGGCGCGGTGGGGTTGTCGGTGGTCGAGTCCTACTCGGACGAGTTCCGCCCGCGGCCCGTGACGCTTCACCCGGTCGTGCGCGCGGATGCGTTCAGTATCGTCGAGCTTCGCCCGCGCGAGCGGTGGTGGCTCTTCGTGATCGTCGTGCTTGCGCTGCTGGGAGAATGGGCATGGCGACTGCGCCGGGGCCTGCCCTAGACGTGGGAGGCGGTCTGTGGGCGCGGATCAAGTCTGTCGCGCTGACCGATGTGGCGGTGCTGGTGCGCGGGCTGGACCGGAACGCGTTGGATGGTGTCGAGCGGGTCCTCGCGGAGGCGGATCTCGGTGCCGCCGCTGTCTCGATTGCCCGCGACCTGGAAGCGAGACAGCGCCGCGGTGAACTCAGGCGCGAAGACGAGGTGCGGAGCTGGCTCCGGGAACAGCTTCTCGCCGGACTCGGCGGCGGGGACCCGGGTGTGCTCAACCTGGGACCGGGTGATGGCCCTGGCGTCATTCTGCTCGCGGGCGTGAACGGGGCCGGGAAGACGACCGTGGCGGCGCGACTGGCGTACCGCCTGAAGCAACGGGGCCGATCGGTCCTGCTCGCCGCGGCGGATACCTACCGCGCGGCCGCCGGGGAGCAGCTCTTGGTGTGGGCCGAGCGCCTCGGCATTCCGTGCGTCTCGGGAGCGCCGGGAGGCGATCCGGCCGCGGTGGCGTTCGACGCCATCGAAGCGGCTACCAACCGGAACATGGATGCGGTGATCGTGGATACCGCTGGTCGCCTGCATACGCAGAGCGCCCTCATGGACGAACTCAAGAAACTCCTGCGTGTTACCACGCGACGCCGGCCGGGCGCCCCGCACGAGACCCTGTTGGTGCTCGACGGAACCGTCGGCCAGAACGCTATGCAACAGGGACGCATGTTCGGGGAGGCCCTGCCGCTCACCGGTCTCGTGATCACCAAGCTCGACGGCACGGCCAAGGGCGGCGCCGTGCTGGCGATGTCGCGTGAACTGGGTGTGCCCGTCCGGTTCATTGGCATCGGCGAGGGCCTCGAGGATCTCGAGGCCTTCAACGCGGCCAGTTTCGTAGACCGGCTCCTGTCGGACTAGGCGTGGCTCTTAGGCTCGATACCCCGGTGCAGTTCCTCAAGGGGGTCGGGCCACGCCGTGCCGAGGCGCTCGCCCGGCTCGACGTGCGCACGGTCGAAGATCTCTGCTATCACATTCCCCACCGCTATCTCGACGCCACGTCCGTCACGCCGAGCACGAAAGCCAGGGTCGGGACGGAGGTGACGGTCGTCGGCCGGGTGGTGTCCACTGGTGTTCTGTCGACCCGCCGTCGGCTACGGGTGTTCCGCGCGATTCTCAAGGACGCGTCCGGGGTCATCGAGTGCGCCTGGCCGGGGCAGGCATTCCTGGAGCGCACGATTCGCGCGGGACAGCTCCTGCTGGTGACGGGGCCGGTCAAGTTCTATCACGGCCGCCAGCTCGTGCCGCGAGAGCAGATCGTGCTGGCGGATGCTGATGAACAGGACGGGCAAGATGGGCAGGACGGACCGGTCGAGCGGGGCGTTGTCCTGCCGATCTACCCTGCGACGGATGGCTTGTCGCACCGGCAGATCCGCCGCATGTTCGCCGATCACCTGGACGCCATGCTGCCGGCGGTGGATGACATTTTGCCGGTCGCGCTCCGCCGTCAGTTCAAGCTCCTGCCGCTCCGCGATGCCTTCCTGGCCCTCCACCGCCCGCCTTCGCCCGATGTGGCCGAGGAGGGGCGGCGCCGCCTCGCATTCGACGAGCTGCTGGATGTCCAATTGATCGTGGCCCGCGCACGGCACCTGGCCAAGGGCGCCCGCAAGGGGCCGCGGTTCGAGAACCAGAAACGACTGACCACCCAGCTCAAGGCCGCGCTGCCGTTCGAGCTGACGAATGGTCAGAAGCGGGCCATTCGCGACGTGTTCGCCGACATGGTTGGACCGGAACGCCTGCACCGCCTGCTCATGGGCGACGTGGGGACCGGAAAGACCGTCGTGGCCCTGTTCGCCATGCTCCTCGCCGCGGAAAACGGTTATCAGGCCGTGTTCATGGCTCCCACGGAACTCCTCGCGGAGCAACATGCGAGGACCATCGGCGAGCTCCTGGCGCCGCTGGGCATGGAGCCGGCGCTGCTCGTCGGCCGGTTGCGTGACGCGGAGAAGGCCGCATTGCGGCGGCAAATTGCGGAGGGTGAGGCGCCGGTCGTCATCGGCACCCACGCGCTGATCGAGGACACCACGGGGTTCAAGCGGCTCGGGCTGGTGGTGATTGACGAGCAGCATCGGTTCGGGGTGGAGCAGCGGGCGGCGCTCATCGGCAAGGGCGAGGCTCCTGACGTTCTTCTGCTGTCGGCGACGCCGATTCCCCGGACGTTGGCGCTCACCCTCTACGGCGACCTGGACATTTCAGCCCTCCGCGAAAGGCCGAAAGGCCGCGCGCCGGTGAAGACCGGCGTACGGACCGCGTCGGCGCGGAACGCCGTGTACGACTTCATTCGCGCCGAGTGCGCGCGGGGTCACCAGGCCTACATCGTGTACCCGGTGATCGCCGAGTCGGAACGGGTGGACCTGCGGGCGGCGACCACCATGGCCAAGACGCTCGGGGACGCGATGGCCCCGCTCGAGGTGGGCCTCGTGCACGGCCAGATGAAAGCCGAGACCCGGGACCTCGTCATGCGCCGCTTCCGCGATGGCGAGATCAACATCCTGGTGGCGACCACGGTGATCGAGGTGGGCATAGACGTGGCCAATGCGACGGTCATGGTGATCGAGCACCCGGAGAGATTCGGACTCGCCCAGCTTCACCAGCTGCGCGGCCGCGTCGGCCGGGGGGAAGGGGAGAGTCACTGCATCCTCCTCTGCGAGTTGGCCGCTGTTCCGGACCGGTTACGACGGTTTGCCCGCACGACCGACGGGTTCAAGATCGCCGAGCTTGACCTCCAGGAGCGTGGCATGGGGGAATTGGCCGGGTCCCGGCAGTCGGGCGGCCTTGCGCTCAGATTCACGAACCTCGAGCGCGATGGCGACTTGGTGATCGGCGCAAGGCGCGCCGCTCGCGCGGTCATCGAGCAGGATCCGAACCTGACCAAACGCCAGCACGAGCCCCTCCGGCGGCGGATCGGGCGGCGGTACCAGCGAGGGATCGAGCTATTCAGGATTGGCTAGGTCGTCGTCGCGGGATGCGATAGGCGTTGCGGAACACCATGCGCGGGTTGACCTTGCGACTGGCACGGCCTGACCGCGGGGCGCGGCACGACTCTTGTACATGTCATTGCTTCCGGGGTGCAGGGCTTTGCGAATCGGGCGCATTGGGAGGCGACGTGGCTGGTCGGAAGGGCTTCACGCTCATCGAACTGCTGATCGTCGTGGTCATCATTGGAATCCTGGCCGCCATCGGGATTCCCAAGTTCGCCAGTTCAAAGGAAAAGGCGATCCTGGCGTCGATGAAGGCAGACCTGCGCAACCTGATCACGGCAGAGGAAGGGTACTTCCACGACTATCAGGCGTTCACGGCGAGTCTCCCCGTGAGCATCTACACCGTATCGGCCGGCGTCACGGGACCCACCATAACCGTCAGCGGGCCATCGGACTACGCGGGTTGGCTTGGCCACACCAGCACGACCAAGACCTGCGCCATATTCATCGGCACCACCAGTCTTGCGCCGGCCACGAAGGAAGGCGAGCCCAAGTGCACGTGAGTTGAACAAGGGGTTTTCGGAACGGCGGGCCGAGTGGCCCGCCGTTCTTGCGTTCTAGAGGGCCGAGTCAGCCTTTGCGCCGAGAATGAAATCGCTCTCGGAGAGGCCGTTGATCGAGTGGGTCCAGATGGTGAGCCGGACCTTTCCCCAACCGAGCATGATATCCGGGTGGTGGCCCTGTTCTTCCGCGATGGCGCCGACCCGGTTGGTGAAGGCCAGGGCATCCACAAAGTTGGGGAACGTGTATTCCTTTTCCAGGTGGTGCCCCTCGATTGTCCGCCAACCTCCGCCCAGCTCGCCCAACAGGCGCTCCAGTTCTTTTCCGGCAACCGGTGAAGTCCCTTTCTTGCATGGCACGCACTTCTTGCTGGCTAGTCCGCCGGCTGGCATACCCTCACCCCTGTCCCCTCTCCCTGACGGGAGAGGACTGTTGACGTGTCACTCGCGACGCTCGCCTGCGGCCGACGATCAAAACCGCACGGTGAATCCCACCCGGCGCGGCGTCGCGTAGACACTGAATGGCGTGAACGGAATGTTGCGCGGACCGTCGTCCCGGTGAATCAGGTCGACCAGGAACATGGCGCCCGTGGCGACCAGGGCGAGTTCGCCGCCGATGATCCAGTTCCGCGCGCCGCTGTTCGCGCTGAGGTACGACTCGTAGGCAGCCTGCGCGGGCGGAAAAAGATACCGGCCGGTAACCGAGCGGGGGCAGGGGTCCACGGTGGCGCAGGCCGCGCCAATGGAGTCGTGCCAGCGATCGGCATCGCGAGACAGCAGGGACCCGCGGGCAAGCATCGCGGCAGTGGCGCCGAGGAGCGGCCATTTGACGACGTGGGCGGTTTGCACCGGCCACGGGCGCGCGGCGGGACGCGTTTGCGCGATCAACGGGCTGGAGACGGCGGTCAGCAGGAGCGCGGCGGTCAGTTTCATCGCCATGCCTGAATCCTACCCCGGCCATCCACGAAGACAAGCAACCCGTGATCCACAATCAGCGGCTGGTCCACGGGCCCGTCCACGCGTGTCTTCCAGAGGGTTTCGCGGGACGGGGGCGCGAGGCGCAGGATCTCGCCGCTGATACTAACAACGAGGACTCCGTCGGCGATCGGCGCGGGCGCGGCCAGTACCGGGATACCCAGTGGCATGCTCGCCGCCGCGGCCGGGGAGGCGAGGGGAATCGTCCAGAGCGTGCCGTTCGATGTTACCGCCACCACCGTGTCGCGCGCGATCACGGGGCTCGAGGACACCGGTTCACCGGTCGCCACGCGCCACACCAGGGCCAGGGAGCGGGCGTCGTACGCCACGACGGCCCCATCGGGTGATCCGTAGATCAGCAAGTCGCCGGTGACGGCCGGAGGGTTCAGGGCCACGCCCCGAGCCGGGGCGACGGCGGCCAGCGTGCCATCAGCCAGGTTGAGCGCGAACAGGGAGTCGTCGGTGGCGACGACAGCACGGTCTCCGACGACGACGGGCCCGGAGCGGAGTACGTGTTCCAGGTCCCGTCGCCACGTCACCGTGCCCCGCGCGCCTTCCAGCGAGCGGACCTGGCCGGCGGTGGTCGCGACCAGCAGCCGGCCGTTGGCGGCGGCGATGGGACCGACGAGCGGCCCGCTCTGGCGATCCCACACCGTGCGGCCGGTGGGGAGGTCAAACGCGTAGGTATGGCCGTCCGCGCTGGCGCAGTAAAGGCGGTCGTCGCGGACGAGTGGCCCCGCGATGCCCGGTCCGTCCAGGCGGCTCGTCCAGATCTTCGCGCCCGATGCGCGGGACACGACGACCAGGAAGCCATCGGTTGTCACGACCGCTATCACGCTGTCACCCACTGCGGGCGGCCCCGCGCCCTGCGGGAGCGGTCCACGCGAGCGCGGGTTCAGCAACGAGCGTCTCCTCCGCCGATGGCGCGAGTCCCGGAACGCGGAGGTGCATCATCCACGCGCGAGGTTCGCGCGCGGGTCCACGTTCGGTCGGAACGGCGCACGCAATCGCGTTGACACTCAAGAAGGCGAGGGCTAGCATTCGCGCCCCATGCAGGACCATACGCGCATTCGGGACCTTCCCGCGCTCGTCGGCCAGACGGCGACGATCCGGGGTTGGGTCATGACGACGCGCTCTTCCGGGAAAATCGGGTTCGTGGTGCTTCGGGATGGAACCGGCTACCTCCAGGTGGTTGCTTCCAAGGCCGATCTGCCGGAGCCCGCCTGGGAAGCCGTGCGATCCCTGACGCAGGAGACCTCGGTCTCGGTGACAGGGACGGTGCGCGCCGATGCCAGGTCTCCGGGCGGCGTCGAACTCTCGATGGCCAGCATCGAGGTGATTGGGCCTTCCGTTGATTTCCCCATTACGCCCAAGGAACACGGCACCACCTACCTGTTTGAACATCGCCACCTGTGGCTCCGGAGCCGGCGGCAGGTCGCCATCATGCGGATCCGCCACGAGGTGGAGCAGGGGATTCGAGATTTCTTCTACACCAATGGCTTCGCCTGCGTTGACTCGCCTATCTTGACCGCCGCGATCGGTGAATCGGCGGGTGGTGGGTTGTTCGAAACCGAGTACTTCGACCTCGGCAAGGCGTATCTCGCGCAGACCGGCCAGCTGTACGTCGAGGCCGCCGCCGCCGCGCTAGGCAAAGTCTACTGCTTCGGCCCCACATTTCGTGCCGAGAAGTCCAAGACGCGCCGTCACCTCGCCGAATTCTGGATGGTCGAGCCGGAAGTGGCCTGGTACGACTCGAACGACAATATGCGGCTCCAGGAGTCGTTCGTGGCGTACCTGGTGGAGCGGTGTCTCGAGCGCCGGCAGGAAGAACTCAAGGAGCTGGAGCGGGACACCAAGCCGCTCGAGAACGTCCGGCCGCCGTTCCCCCGCATTTCCTACACGGACGCCATCGCCAAGCTCCAGTCATTGGGGAACCCAATTCAATGGGGGCAGGACCTGGGCGGCGACGAAGAGACCATCCTCGCCTCACAGTTCGACCGGCCAGTCTTTGTCTTCAATTATCCGCGCGAAGTCAAAGCGTTCTATATGAAACGGAATCCGGCCGACCCGCGGACCGTGCTCAACAACGACTGCCTGGCGCCCGAAGGTTTCGGCGAGATCATCGGCGGGAGCCAGCGCGAGGACGACTACGACCTGTTAAAGCAAAGAATAGAAGAAGAGAAACTCCCGCTCGACTCCTACGGCTGGTACCTGGACCTGCGGAAGTACGGGACATTCGTGCACTCGGGATTCGGGCTGGGGCTGGAGCGGACAGTGGGCTGGATCTGCGGCACACCGCACGTGCGCGAGGCGATCGCGTTCCCGAGGCAGATGCACCGGCTCCGGCCGTAAGACGTGAGACGCAGGAAGTAAGAAGGGGGGCCTTCTCACTTCTTACGTCTCACTTCTTACTTTCTTTCGCCTCGTCCCACAGCTTGTCGAGCACCTCAAGACCTGCCGTTCCCATATCGATGGACCGCTCCGCCGCCAGCGCCTCGACTTTCCGAAACCGCTCCACGAACCGCCCGTTGGCTTTTTCCAGCGCGGCGCGCGGATCCACGCCGGCCTTTCGCGCCACGTTGACGACCGAGAACAGCAGGTCGCCGATTTCGGCGGCGACGCGAGCCGCATCCCGCTTCTCCGTCAGTTCCGCTTCCAGCTCGCCGATTTCCTCGTGGAGCTTGGCGAGCGGTCCTTTCAGGTCCGGCCAGTCGAAACCGACACCCGCCGCCCGTTCCTGGAGGCGATACGCCATGATGAGGACCGGGAGGGAAGGCGGGAGGCCGTCGAGCACGCCGGGGCGGTCGGCGCCGCGCTCCGCGCGCTTGAGCTTCTCCCAGGTCGCGGGGTTGTGGCCGGACTCCGTGCTGACCCCGGGCGTAAGCCCGGGGTTCGGGTCCCCGGGATCCCCGGGCTTACGCCCGGGGTTAGTGGAGTCGGCCTTTTCCGGAAACAGATGCGGGTGTCGCCTCCACATCTTGTTTTCGATCGCCCGCGTCACATCCTCTGCACCGAACTGTCCGGCTTCCTCGCCCAGAACGATCTGAAACGCGAGGTGCAGCACCAGGTCGCCAAGTTCGTCCTTGATCTTTTTTGGATCGCCGGCGGACAGGGCCTGGTCCAGCTCGAGGACTTCTTCGACCAGGTAGGACCGCAAGGTTTCGCGGGTTTGCGCGGCGTCCCAGGCGCATCGTTTGCGGAGGTCTCTCACGAGTTCCACGATGCGTCCAACTGCCGATGGCGCTTGCATTTGCCCATTCACGCCGGTACAATACCGAACCCTTCGTGACCATGTCAACGCAGACGAGGCCGAGTCAGGCGTGGATGCGGGTAGACCTCGCCAGCCTCGTCGCCAATGCCGTGGTCGTTCAAGCGGCCGGCCGAGGCGCCCGGCTTCTTCCCTTGCTCAAGGCAGACGCTTACGGGCTCGGCGCGGTGGAAGTCGCGCGGGCGCTGGAAGCGAGCGTTGATCCCTGGGGGTTTGGGGTCGCACGGATCGATGAAGGGGCGGCGCTTCGGGCGGCCGGGATCCGGCGGCCCGTTCTTGTTTTCACGCCTGCGCGAATCGCGGAACAGGACGCCTTTCGCGCGCACGACCTGCGCGCGGCGCTGGACGATCCGGCCGTGATTGCGGCGTGGACGTTGCCGTATCACCTGGACGTGGACACCGGCATGAGCCGCTCGGGCGTGCGGTGGGATGATCCGCGGCTCGCGCGCTGCCGAACGGCGAAGCTCGAGGGGGCATTCACGCATTTCCACTCGGCGGAGGACAACCCCGCGTCGGTGGAAGAGCAGTGGGGACGGTTTGAGGCGGCCCTGGGGGTGCTGGGTGATCGGCCGAAGCTGGTGCACGCCGCGAATTCCGCGGGCGTCTGGCGGCTCCAGCAGTCGATGGACCTGATCCGGCCCGGGATTTTCCTGTACGGGACGGCACCGGGGCCGGGCACGCCGAAGCCCAAACAGGTTGCGAGCCTGCACGCGCGCGTGGTGAGTGTGCGGCGGGTGTGCGCGGGTGAGGGCGTGAGTTACGGCGTCGAGTGGCGGGCGCCGCAGGACACGACGATCGCGACGGTCGGGCTGGGATACGCCGATGGCGTGCCTCGCGCGACGCAGGGCAAGCTTTCGGTCCTCATCGGCGGAAGGCGTTACCCCGTGGTGGGGCGGATCACGATGGACATGGTGATGGTGGATGCGGGCCCGGATGGCTCGGTGCGGCCAGGTGACGTGGCCACGTTCATCGGGCGGGACGGCACGGAAGAGATCACCTGGGACGACGTGGCCGGGTGGGCCGGAACGAACGTGTACGAGATCATGTGCCGGGTGAATCCGCGGGTGGAGCGGGTGTATGTGGGATGGGGCGATGGTGGAAGAAGCGATGGTGGGGTTTGATGGGTAAGGGTCGGGTCGCCCTGATCGTGCTGGATGGTATCGGGATTGGCGAGGCGCCGGATACTGCGGCTTACGGCGATGCGGGGAGCGACACGCTGGGGAACGTGGCCCGGGCGGTTGGAGGGCTCAACCTCCCGTATCTCGAGTCGCTGGGGTTTGGCTGCTGTCGCCCCATCAAGGGCATGGCGTGCGGGAAGGCACTGGGCGCGCACGGAGTTGCCCTGCCGAGCTCCAAGGGCAAGGACAGCACCACCGGGCACTGGGAAATGTGCGAGGTCGTGCTCGAGCGACCGTTTCCAACGTACCCCAAGGGGTTTCCGGCGTCGGTGGTCGAAGAGTTCTCGCGCCGGACGGGGCGGGCGGTTCTGGGGAACAAGGCGGCATCGGGGACGGCAATCATAGACGAATTCGGGGCGCGGCACGTGGAAACCGGCGCCTGGATCGTCTATACCTCGGCCGACAGCGTGTTCCAGGTTGCCGCGCACGAGGCGACGGTGCCGCTCAAGGACCTGTATGCCGCCTGCGAGGATGCGCGGGCGATGCTGGTCGGGGAGCATGCCGTATCCCGGGTCATCGCCCGGCCGTTTTTGGGCACACCGGGGCACTTTACGCGCACGGCCAACCGTCGCGACTTTTCGGTCGCGCCGGTCCGGCCAACGCTCCTGGACCGCCTGGCCGAGGCCGGGGTGCCCCGGGTCGGGGTGGGGAAGGTGGACGACCTGTTTGCGGGCCGGGGCATTACCAGCCGGCACACGCGGACCAACGCGGACGCCTACCGGATGATCGTGGAGGAACTGGGCCGGATGGACGGGGGGTTCCTGTTCGTGAACGTGATCGAGTTCGACCAGGCCTGGGGGCACCGAAACGACGTTCCGGGGTTTCATCAGGGGCTGAAAGAGCTGGATCGGGACCTGCCGGCCTTGGTTGGGGCCCTCCGGGGCGACGATTTGATGATCCTGACGGCCGATCACGGCAACGATCCGACCACGCCGTCCACCGATCATTCGCGTGAAGCGGTACCGATCGTGGTGGTGGGCCCGAGGGTAAAACCGGTGAATTTGGGGACGCGGGCGTCGTTTGCCGACATCGGGGCCACGACAGCCGAGTACTTTGGGTTGAGCCCGGCGCTCGGGAAATCGTTCCTCCGGGAGATACTGGCGTGACCGACCCCCTGATTGACGCGGCACGGGCAGCGCAGAAGAAGGCCTACGCGCCGTACTCCAAGTTCCTGGTGGGGGCCGCGCTCGAGGCGGATGATGGCCGGGTGTTCACCGGGTGTAATGTTGAGAACGCATCGTACGGGCTCACGACCTGCGCGGAGCGGGTAGCGATCGGCACGGCGGTTGCCGCGGGGGCCCGGAAGGTTCGCCGGGTCGTCGTGGTGACGGACGCATCGCCGCCGTCGGCGCCCTGTGGCGCGTGCCGGCAGGTGCTGGCGGAGTTTGGGCGGGACATGATCGTCGAGGCAGTTGGTCCCGGCGGGTCGCGCCGGTGGAAACTCGCGGAGTTGTTGCCGGATTCCTTCGGCCCGGAGGATCTCACGTAATGCGGATGGGCAAAGTGATCGGCACGGTCGTCGCGACGCGGAAGGATCCGTCGCTCGAAGGGGTGAAGCTGTTGGTGGTGGAAAACCTGTCGCTCGATCAGAAACCCGAGGGCGGGTATGTGGTGGCGGTGGATGCCGTGGGCGCCGGCTCGAAGGAAGTGGTGTTGTACGCGAGTGGGTCGTCCGCCAGGCAAACCGCGGTAACGAAGGACCGCCCGGTGGACGCGGTCATCATGGCGATTCTCGATTCCTATGAGGCGCATGGCAAGACGGTTCGGCTGGCCTAGCAGTTCGGCACTAGTGTTTCTCCTGGCGCTTGGGTGCGTCGGGGACACGGTCACGGCCCCGTCGGTGTGTCCGGCGTACTGCGCCAACAACGGGCTCCAGCCCCGGGACACCGTGCTTCAGGGCGTGGTCCATGGCGACAGCAGCTACCGCGGCTACCAGGTTGCGTCGACCGCCGGCGAGATGCAGGTCGCCGGCCCGGGCGGGGTGACCCAGTCGCGGGCCTTCCTGCGTTTCTACCCGTTCCGGACGCGGTACACGATCTTCGCGGGCGACACGACCACCGTTCCCGTAGCCGTCATCGATTCGCTGCGCTTCAGTTTCAACCTGCGCAAGCGGACTGCGGGCACGGTGAAGCTCGCCGTGTACCGCCTGCCACGCACGACCGACACGGTGGCCACCTACGACAGCCTGACGCCGTACTTCCAGGATTCGCTGCAAGTGATCGAGCTGACTGTCGCACCGGACACGGGGTTGCTGCAGTTCTCCGTTCCGGCGGCGTCACTTCCCACCCTGGTATCTGACAGCTTCCAGATCGCCATCGGTCTTGCCATCACGACGCCCGGCGCGAGTGTGAACATCGGGACGAATGAAGTCGGGCTGGGCGGGTTCGTGGAGCGGTTTATCCGGGTGGACTCGGCCGGGGTCCGCATCGCCCGGAACACCGAGAACCGGCTGGCGGAGATCGACACGTACGTGTTCCAGGCGCTCGCCGCTCCGCCCGCTGGCGTGCTGACCATTGGCGGGGCACCCTCCGCCCGGGCACTCATGCGGCTCGACCTGCCGCTCTCCATTTTCAATTCCACGACGGTCGTGCGCGCCACGCTGTTGCTGATTCCCGCCGGGCCGGCGCTGTCGGCCGCGGGGGACACGACCCGCGTGGTCGCCCATGCGCTGGCGACTGATATCGGTGCCAAGTCACCGGTGTCGCAGGCGGCGCAGGATGGAGACATCCGCTCCGGCGCGTTCGTCCCACCAGGCAGCACGGACACTATTCGGGTGGACATCACCGCCCTGGTGCGTGCGTGGCGCGCCGATGCCACCCGCCCCCACACGATGGTCCTGCGCACAACGCCAGAGGGCGGGACGCTGTCGGAGGTCCGGTTCTGGTCGTCGGCCGACCCCACCCGAAAGCCGCGCATCCACGTGACCTATGTCCGTCCGTTCCTGTACGGGGTGAACTGATGCGCCGCGCCGCGATCCTCTCAGGTCTGGCCATCATCCTCGCCGTCCCGCTGGCCGCGCAGAACTCCGGGTACGGCGTGCTGGGCATCGGGTTCCCCACGCGTCCGACCACCATCCAAGCGCGGGCGCTGGGTGATGGGCCCGCGACCATCGACCCGCAGAGCGGGGTGAATCCCGCGGCGCTCGGCCTGCTCAGCACGCTCTCGGTATCCGCCAGCGCGTCGCAGGAGTACCGCACGCTTACCATGAGTGGCGTCCAGACCGACGGCCTCCGGCAGGCACGCTTCCCGTACGCGGTGATGGCGGGGCGGTTCGGCCGCTCGCGTCTCTCGTACAGCGTGGGGTACCACGCCTTCGCGGAACGCACGTTCGACCTCAGTACGGTGGACACACTCGTTCTCCGGGGCGTCCCGGTGATCCTGACCGACCAGAACGGGTCGGCCGGCGCCGTGGTGGACAGCCGCGCGGCGGTCGCGTGGTCGGTGAACCCGAAGCTGTCCTTCGGCCTGGGCACGCATTTCATTGGCGGATCCGCGCGGCTGACGGCGCGCCGCACGTTCTCGGATTCCAGCTACCGGTCGTACGTCGAGGCGAACGACGCCACCTTCTCGGCGTTCGGTGTGTCGGGAGGCGCCCTGATCGTCCCGACCGCCAAGATGCGTATCGGCGTGTCCGCGCGGGTGAACACCAAGCTCCAGCGGTCGGTCCTCGGTATCCGCGGGTCTGACTTGGCGCTCCCGGCCTCGCTCCACGCCGGCGTCGATGCGCGTCCCGTGGCCGGCGTGCGTCTCGCCGCCGGTGTGGGCTGGCGGTCGTGGTCCTCCGCGGCCGGTGACGTCGCCGCAGGCACGCGGGCATTCGATACGTTCGAGGCCGGTGGCGGGATCGAGCTCGGGGGCGCGCCGCGCACCCAGCCGAGGTTCCCGATTCGCCTCGGCATTCGGTACGCGACCCTGCCGTTCAGCCCGACCGGCGATCAGCCGCATGAGGTCAACCTCTCGGGCGGCACGCGAGTGCGCTTCGCGCAGAACCGGGTGACGTTCGACCTGGGCGTCGAGCGCACCGTGCGGAACGGGGGCCTCGTGAATGAGACCGCGTGGCAGTTGAACCTGGGGTTCGAGATCACGCCCTGAAGTGCGTGATTGGCCTGACCGGATGACGGCACAACGGCACAACGGCATGACGGCATGAGTACCCGTACGGTCTACCTTGAGACATACGGCTGCCAGATGAACGCGGCCGACAGCGACCTCATCGTCGGGCTCTTTGCCCGCGAGGGGTACGTCCGCACGGATGACGCGGCTGGCGCGGATGTCATGCTGATCAACACGTGCGCCGTGCGCGATCACGCCGAACAGCGGGTCATCGGCCGGCTGGGTGAGCTCAAGCGGCACAAGCGCCCCGGTGACGTGGTGGGCGTGGTGGGGTGCATGGCACAGCGTCTCGGGCCGACGCTGCTGGAACAGGCTCCGCATGTGGACGTGGTGGTGGGGCCCGACGGGTACCGGTCGTTGCCCGCGCTGGTGGCGGGGGCGCGCGACGGCCAACGAACGGCCGACGTCGAGTTCCGGTCGTGGGAGCACTACGAAGACGTCGAGCCAGCGACCGAGGGCGCGTCGGCGTTCGTCACCGTCCAGCGCGGTTGCAATTATCGGTGCACCTTCTGCGTTGTTCCGATGACGCGCGGATCCGAGCGGAGCCGTAACCTGGCCGACGTGGTGGGAGAGGTGCGGCGCCTCGCGGCCCGTGGAGTCACCGAGGTCACGCTCCTCGGCCAGACGGTCAACAGCTACAACGACGGCGCCGCAGATTTCGCCGATCTGCTCCGCGCGGTCGGTGCGGTTCCGGGCATTCGCCGCATGCGGTTTACCAGTCCCCATCCCAACGATTTCAGCGACCGGGTCATCGCGGCGATGGCGCAGGTGCCGGCGATGTGCGAGCACGTGCATTTGCCTATGCAGAGCGGCTCATCCCGCACGCTCAAGCGCATGCTCCGCCGGTACACCCGGGAGGGCTACCTCGAGTGCGTGGGGCGCCTGCGGCAGGCGGTGCCGGGAATCGCGCTCACCACGGACATCATCGTGGGCTTCCCGGGTGAGACAGAACAGGACTTCGCGGACACGGTCAGCCTGGTCGAGGACGTGGGTTTCGACGACGCCTACACGTTCCGGTATTCGCCGCGCGACGGAACTCCCGCGACGCGATTGACCGATGCAGTGCCGGACGACGTCGCGGGGGAGCGGCTCGAACGCATCATCGCGCGGGCCCGCCAGCTGGCCCGAGCGAAGAACCTTGGTCTCGTTGGCTCGACGCACGAGGTGCTGGTGGAGGGACGGGCCAAGCGCGGCGGCCTCCAGGCGCGGACACGCACAAACAAGATCGTCCTGGTTGAGGGCAATGAGGACTTGGTCGGTAACTACATGGATGTCCGGCTCACCGGGACGACCGGATCGACGTTCTCCGGTGTTCCGACGCGGAGCGGATTGGAGCTCTCAGTGGTGGGGTAAGGCGGCCGTGACGCCGTGACGGCGCCACCAGTCATTCGACTCACGATCGCATACGGGGCCGGCCTTTGGGTCGGCCTCGTTTTTTTGGTACCCAGCGTCGGAATGGTACTTGCGTTGGGCCTGGGGCTCCTCGCGGCGGCGACGCGCGGGCGAGTCCCGGCGCTCGCAGCGGTGGCCATCGGTCTCGCGACGAGTGCCACGGTGCAAGCGCGGGACCAGCGGGGGTGCGCCGCGCACTGGAGGGCGGGCCCGCACGCGGCCATCCTCCGGATCCACGACCGCCCGGGCGCGCGTGGCACCACCACGGCGACGGTGCTGTTCGCCCGGGAAGGGTGCGATGGAATCATCCGCATTCGCCTGGCGAACCCTGTGCCTGGAGGCAGCCGGGTCGTAGCGACCGGTGTGAGTCGCGAGCCGGTCGTCTTTCAAATCACCCGCGTGCGGGTTCTGGGGGGTGGCCGAAGGTGGACGTATGTGGTGCGTGACGCCGTGGCCCGGCGGATCGATGCGCTCTATGGCCCGCGGGCGCCGCTCGTCAGCGCGCTGATCCTCAACGACACCGACGACCTGGACCCGACACTCCGAAAGCAGTTCGCGGCGGCTGGTGTCGCGCACCTCTTGTCCATTTCCGGCCTGCACGTGGGGATCATGGCGGGCTGGGCGGTCATGCTGCTGAGGCTCGTCCTGCGGCGGCGGACCGCCATGCTTGCCGGGGCGGGGATCGCGTGGGCCTATGTCCTGCTGATCGGCTCGCCGGCGCCGGCCGTTCGCGCGGCCGCGTTCGTTTCGATTGCCGCGGCCGCTCGCGTGTTTCAGCGGCATCCGTCGCCCGGCGTGATCCTCACGGTGGCGGCGCTCGTCGTGCTGGCGGTTGATCCCGGCGCGGCGACCTCGGTGGGGGCGTGGCTCTTGGTCGCGGCGCTTTGGGGCTCGGACGCCGGGAGCCGTGCCGTTCCGGAAAAGTGGCGCAAGAGTCCGGGCGTGCTGATCACGGCCGCGTCGGTTGGCGCGACGATTGCGACGGCGCCGATCACCGCGCTCACGTTCGGCGCGGTGGCGCCGGTCGGCATCGTGGCCAACCTGGTCGCCGTTCCACTCGGCGCGCTTGCGGTTCCCGCCGCGTTCGCGAGCCTGGCGGCCGGCTGGATGGCCACCGGCGCCGGGTTGGTTCTCGCGGGCACCGAACGGACAGCCGCGATTGCTGCCGCCATTCCCGGCGGGCACTTGAGCGGTGAGCCGGGCATCGCCTTCGCGCTTCCGTGGTGCGCTGTCCTGGCCGTGGCGCTTTGGGTGCGACACCGGTCTCCAACCTGGGTGGTGGCTCGCCGCCGATTGGTCGTGAGTCTCGCGGTGGGAGGCTGGGCGGCCGCGGTCCTGCCGTCGATTCCAATGAATGAGGGGCGCGGCCTGCTCGAGATCGACGTGCTGGATGTGGGGCAGGGTGACGCGATCGCGATCCGGAGTCCGGAAGGTCACTGGGCCCTGATTGACGCGGGCCCACGAACGCCGATGAGCGACGCCGGGCGGAGCGTCGTCCTGCCGTTCTTCCGGCGCCGAGGCGTGGAGCACTTGAGCGCTCTTATCGCGAGTCACGGCGATGCGGATCACCTGGGCGGCGTACCGGTTGTCGAACGGGCCCTGAACCCCGGACTCGTGCTCGAGCCAGGCCAGCCCGTCCCCACGGCGCTCTACCTGGAGCACCTCGCCCTGATAGACTCGGCCGGGCTGACATGGCGGGCCGCGCGGGCTGGTGACACGCTGGTCCTGGGGTCGGTTCAGCTTGCGGTCATTCACCCGACCGAAGCGTGGGTCGCGACCCACGAATCGACCAATGAGAACGCGGTCGTGCTGTGGCTTCGGTATGGCGAGTTCGATGCGTTGTTCACCGGTGACATCGGGTTCCCGGCCGAATCGGCGCTGGCCGGCCGCATCGGGCCGGTCGAGGTCCTCAAGGTGGGCCACCACGGCTCGGCGGGGAGCAGTGGCGGACCGTGGCTCGACCGGCTCCGGCCTCGCGTGGCGGTGATCAGCGTGGGCAAGGAGAACCGGTATGGCCACCCGTCGCCCGCGGCGCTTGGACGGCTCCGGGAGCGCGGAATCGAGGTCCGGCGCACCGACGAGGGCGGGACGGTGACCATTCGGAGCGACGGACGCTATTTTTGGGTTACGCGGCCGCCCACCTCTCTTCCGGAGCGTTTGCATTGCCTGATCACGAGCTAGTTACCATCGAGCGGTTCATCCTCCGGCAGGAGAAACTGCACGGCGGAGCCACCGGCGAGCTATCCGACCTTCTCTACGACATTGCCCTCGCCGCGAAGGTGATCGCGCGGCAGGTGCGCGCGGCCGGTCTGATTGACGTGCTGGGCGCGGCGGGCAACCGCAACGTGCAGGGCGAGGACCAGCAAAAACTCGACGTCATTGCCAACGACGCGTTCAAGGACACAGTGGGGAATGGTGGCCGGGTGGTCGTCATGGTGTCGGAGGAGGACGACGGCCCGGTGCAGGCGACCAACGCCGAGCCCGGGAAATACGTCCTGCTCTACGATCCGCTGGATGGCTCGTCCAACATCGACGTGAACGTCTCCATCGGCACGATTTTCTCGATTCACCGGAGAGTGTCCAGCAAGGGGCCCGGCACCATGGAGGACTGTCTCCAGGCGGGCCGGAAACAGGTGGCAGCCGGTTACGTGCTGTACGGACCCAGCACCATGCTTGTGTACACGGCCGGTCACGGCGTCCACGCGTTCACGCTGGATCCCAACATCGGCGAATTCCTGTTGACGCGCGAAGACCTCCGGATTCCCGCGCGAGGCAAGTATTACAGCATCAACGAGAGCTACTGGACGAGCTGGGTGGATGGCGGGTATCGCAAGGTCGTGGACGCATTCAAGGGCGTGACGGGCAAGGGCGAGGAGCGGAACGCGCGCTACATCGGGTCGCTGGTTGCGGACTTCCACCGGAACATGCTGACGGGTGGTGTGTTCATGTACCCCGCCGAGGCCAAGGCACCGAAGGGCAAGCTGCGGCTGTTGTACGAGTCGGCGCCGCTGGCGTTCGTGGCCGAGCAGGCGGGCGGCGCGGCGACCGACGGATCCAAGCCGATTCTCGACATTGTGCCCAGGAGTCTGCATGAGCGGAGTCCGCTCGTGATTGGGTCGAAGGATGACGTCGAATTCATTACGCGAACACTTGCATCAGGTCACTGATCGGCCGGTGGGGTGACATGACCGACGAGCGCCTTACTCCCTCCGGCATCCCGGTCGACCCGGTGTATGGGCCCGCTTCTTCCGGTCCCGAACCCGAACCTCCCGGCCAGTTCCCCTACACCCGCGGCATCTACGCGAGCATGTACCGCGGGCGGCTATGGACCATGCGCCAGTACGCGGGGTTCGGGACGGCGACGGAGACCAACCGCCGGTTCCGCGATCTGCTGGCTGCCGGACAGACCGGCCTCTCCGTGGCGTTCGACCTTCCGACGCAGATGGGCTACGACTCGGACGCCGTGGTGGCCGAGGGGGAAGTCGGGCGGGCGGGGGTCGCGATTGATTCGGTGGAGGACCTGGCGGAGCTGTTCCGCGAGATTCCGCTGGACCAGGTCTCTACGTCCATGACGATCAACGCGACGGCTGCGATCCTGCTCGCGATGTACGTGGTCGTGGCGGAGGAGCGGGGCGTGCCGGCCGGCAAGCTGCGTGGCACAGTGCAGAACGACATCCTCAAGGAGTACGTCGCGCGGGGAACGTATATCTACCCGCCGGAAGCGTCGCTGCGGCTGGTGACGGATGTGTTCCGCTACGTCGTGGTCGAGGGGATGCCGTTCAACCCGATTTCGATCAGCGGCTATCACATGCGGGAGGCGGGAGCCACGGCGGTGCAGGAGGTGGCGTTCACGTTCGCGAACGCGATCGAGTACCTGGACTGCGCGAAGCGGGCGGGTCTCGACACCGACGCCATTGCGCCCCGTGTCTCGTTCTTCTTCGCCGCCCACAACGACCTGTTCCAGGAAGCGGCCAAGTTCCGCGCGGCGCGCCGGCTCTGGGCCCGGCTCGTGCGCGAGCGCTACCAGGGGAGCGGCGCGAGTTGTCTTCTCCGGTTTCACACCCAGACGGGCGGCTCGACGCTCACGGCCCAGCAGCCGCTCAACAACATCGTGCGGGTCGCGGTCCAGGCCATGGCTGCTGTCCTCGGCGGCACGCAATCGCTGCACACCAACTCGTACGACGAAGCGCTGGCGCTGCCGACGTCCGACTCCGCGCGGCTCGCGCTCCGGACCCAGCAGATCCTGGCGTACGAGTCGGGTGTGCCGCAGACGGTGGATCCCTTGGGTGGGTCCTATTACGTGGAGCACCTCACCGCCACGATCGAGCGGGATGCCCGCGCGTTGATGGGTGAAGTGGAGCGGCGGGGCGGGGCGGCCAAGGCGATCGAGGGCGGGTTCTTCCAGGACGCGATCCACCGGTCGGCGTATGCTGCCCAACAGGCCACGGAGAGTGGGGACGTGGTCGTGGTGGGCGTTAACAAGTTCGAGAACGACGAGGGGCCGCCGGCGATTCACGCGCCGGACTACTCAGGGCTGGCGGTGGCCCAGCGAAAGCGGGTCGAGGCGGTGCGATCGAAGCGGGACGCCAAGGCGTGGGCCGCGGCGCTGGATGCGCTGGCCGCCGCCGCTCGCGGTGCGGAGCCCTTGATGCCGAAGATTGTTGTGGCCGTCCGGGCCCGGGCTACCGTGGGCGAGATCAGCGACGCGTTGCGGGCCGTGTGGGGGGTGCACCGGCCGGGCGCGGGCTAAGAGCCCGCGCTCGGCGCGACGCTGAAGCGTGCCTTGGGCGCTTATTTCTTCGAGTCGTCCCCTCCCGCCCAGGTGATGAACAGCCATTTGCCGCCACTGTTGGACCGATGCGGATCGTGCCGCGTCAAGGCGGTGCGGAGGATCTGCCCGATCAGACCGCTTCTGAAGACGCCGATCCGCAGGATCTAGTGATTACAAGAATCATGGATGAGGACAGGACTATAGACGCCCTACAGCGAATCGGCATCAATACGGTCGAGCCCACGTACAAAGACGGGATCGTGTGGCGGATTCCACGAGCCCTTAGTCGCGAGGAGATCCGCTCACGCTTGGCGCAGCTACCGCATGTTTTCGGAGCCGTCCACCTTTACTTCCACGCGGAGGCTCTGGAAACAGCGAAAGCGAATAGATGTCTCGAGTTCACGTTGCTACCATCCCCAGCGCCTGGATCCCTGCCAGCCCAAGGAGCGTGAACCATCCTTTTCGCTGCGCTTGAGCGGTCGGGAACATAGGTAACAGAAGTGTCCGGCAACATGGGTGACACTATCCAGGTCACTCCCGGATGCTGTAGTCGCGTTCATCCAGCGTCGCAATGAGCACGGTGGTGAAGTACAGGTACCACACCCCGTCGTCGACCTCATCGAGCCCCACCAGCTCCCCGGTGAGCGCGTTCGCGAGATAGAGCACGCGGGTGCCGAAGCGGAACGTCCCGCCCGTCGTGATCTTCTTGACGAGGTAGTGGCCTGGGTACTCCGGCTCCGGCAGCGGCTCCGGGTACGGGCGCGGGGAGGGCTGATAGCGCGACGCCGGCGTCTCCATCCCCAGTGACTCGTGCGGCCGCTCGTCGTTGTATTCTGCCCGGAACGCGTTGAAGGCGCGCTGCTGCGCTCCCAGCGTGGCCCGCGCCGGGCGGATGGCGCGCCGCTTGAGCGTGCGATGCATCCGCTCGTGCGCGCCATTCTCGCTCGGCGTCGCCAGCGTGATGCGCTGGTGCTGAATCCCGAGCCGCATCCACCACACGTTGAGGCGGGAGAGCCCGTGGATGCTCGTCGTCGCGAAGGGCACCCCGTTGTCCGTGCGGAGCGCGCGCGGGAGCCCGTACTCGCGGAACGCCCACTCGAAGATCGGCCACGCCACTCGCCATGGGGTTGTTCGCGATCGCGCCGCAGGGCGGTACAGGGACGCTCAACCGCGACTTCTCCGCCGTGCTCTCCGATGGCCGCGTCTATTGCTACGACGCGTTCAAGTCCGTAAAATCCGCGGGAGGAATAGGGTTGGGCTCCGCGCACGGAATCGTGCTGCTCAGCCTTCCGACCAGTACGACCTTGAAGATCGAGAAGCAGGGAACCGACGGGACCCGCTGCGGTGCCGCGACAGCATACGCGTTCACCGTCAACGCCACCACCTTCGAGCGATAGGGTCGGCAGGGACGGCCCTTCCCTTCTACTCTCAACCCGGAGCCGCGATTGACTGAAACTGAAGGCGAGAGGGGACGTTTGACAGCCACGAGGGTCCGGTCCACGGCGGTGGGAGTCCTCCTCTCCGCGCTGATCGCCGCGTCGTGTGGGTCCGACGATGGCGCCGCGTCCGAACCACTTGGCAGTCAGGCGGCACCGACCCTCGTGTCTGGGCCGGCGCCGCGAGTCGTTCCCATGGGCACCACATGGACCTTTGCCGTCGTCGCCGCGGGGTCGCGCCTCGGCTACCAATGGCGAAAAAACGGGCAGGCCATTTCCGGCGCGACGGCGGCATCCTACGTCTTTTCTCCGGCATTCTTTTCGGACGGCGGCAGCGTGGACGTGGTGGTGAGCAACAGTGGCGGATCGGTGACCAGTGCGGCGGTGGACGTAAAGGTGGTGACCGCCCAGGGCCCCTGGACGCAGGACCTGAAGATTGCCGTGGGGGCCGACGCGAACCGCTTCGGCACGCCGGTCACGTTCGTGGCTCAGGCGGGCGTGGTGAGCATGGCCAAGCGGGCCAACGGCCAGCTCATCGCCGTCTTCCA
>SHZT01000015.1 GCA_009692185.1 Gemmatimonadota bacterium
GCCCGTCTCCCATTGTTCCGCTAACAGGTCCCACACGAATCCCAACGTGTCGAGCTTCGCACGCCGTTCGGGGGAGAGCGTGCCCTTGCTGGCCGCCGTGCGTTGCTTGCCGACCCACTGGCCCAACCGGTATCCGTCCTCTTTGTGTAAGCCGGGAACCAGACAATCGCTTTTACGAGCGTGATACGCCTCCAAGTGCGCATAGCCCGTCTCCCATTGTTCCGCCAACGGGTCCCACACGAATCCCAACGTGTCGAGCTTCGCACGCCGTTCGGGGGAGAGGGTGCCCGCAGTTGCCGCTTTCCGCTGATGGCTGACCCACTGGCCCAACCGGAATCCGTCCTCTTTGTGTAAGGCGGGAACCCGACAATCGTCTTTACGAGCGTGATACGCCTCCAAGTGCGCATAGCCCGTCTCCCAACTCGACGTTGTCCGTTCAAGGATGCGGAGTGTCAGCGCCTGCGCGAACGCCGTACTGACCCGCGTCGGAACCCGCAGGATGATCTTCGACGGCAGCCGTGCCCCGGCCTGCCCCCTTTTCAGCGCGACGTCTCGACGCAGGGCGTCGAGTTCCTCGCCGAGGACCTCATCGTGCGCCCGCAGGGCTTCGACCACGCGCCAGGTGTAGGCATAGGCTGACCCTTCCAACTCAGACGTCGCCTCCCCGGCATCGTCAGGGATCACCAGCGGCAGAACGATGGTGCTATCCCCGGACTTGTCGTCCGACTTGCGGAGCGCCCGCCCCACGGCCTGCACGATGTCCGTTTCGCTGGACTTGGGATCGACAAAGACGATGCCGTCCAGAGCGGGCACGTCCACGCCCTCCGACAGGCACCGCGCATTGGTGACGAGGCCGGACTCTCCCCCGGTTCCTTCCTGTAGTCGGCGTAAGACCTTCCGACGTCGGTGGACGGGGTCCTCACCGCTCAACGTCTCCGTCCAGACCGAGCCTGTCGGACGTTTGGTCTGGGGTAGCCACTTGGTAACGCGGAGAAACCGATCTGCGAACACCTTGGCGAGCTTCACGCGGCTGTGAAACGAGATGGTGCGCCGCATCCCGAACTCCCGCATCGTGCGCGCCAGCGCGACGTGGGTGGCCAACTCCGATGCCTCAGCCACATCCTGGTCGTCGTGCGTGACATAGGCTCGTTGCGCGATTTGGTCCGCCACCTCGCCGGGGGTCACGCCGATGATGACCACCCGATAGTCGGAGAGCAGGTCCAGTTCGATGGCTGCGCGGAAGGACAGGCGATGGAAGACCGGCCCGTACTGCGTGGCGTCATCCATCGAGATGACTTCAACAGCGTCGTCGTCAGCATCGGGCACTCGTCGGGCTTTGTAGATGCGTGGCGTGGCGGTCAAGAACAATCGACGGTCCGCCCCGATCTGGGCATCGTCGAGCGGGCGGTGAAAGTCCGTCCCTGACAGTCCGGTGGTCCGGTGCGCCTCATCGGCCACCAGCAAGTCAAACCGGAACGGGTTCCCGCGCAGGGCCTCCGCGATCACCACCGACGACTGGTACGTCGCAAACACCACCACCGCTCCCGCGTTCTCCTCGAGCGTCTGTCGCAGTCGTGCGGCGTCCGTGGTGGGGGGAACCGCCAAGTCGAGGGAAGCGGCCCCCTCGCCCTCGCTGTCTGGGCCGCCGATGGTTTGGTCGGAGCAGACCACGATGGCCGTGTAGGGCGAACTTCTTTGGGCCTGCCACGCACGGAGGGTCTGGTCAACCAGGCCAAGCGACGGGCAAAACACGATGGCCCGCTGAGACCCCAGCGCCTCCTTGGTCCACAACGCGGTGAGCGTTTTGCCCGTCCCGCAGGCGTGGATGACCTGGCCCCGCGCACTACTCCGAAAGCCCTCGACGGTCGCCGCTATCGCCTCGCTTTGGTGCGGGCGTGGGGTGAGTCGGGGAACGGTGATAGTTGGCTTTGTCAGGTCTGCCAACCCCACATCGTCCGGGAGGCCGAGGTCCCGGAGTCGTTCGCGGTCGATGATGATCGCTTGTTTGCCGCAGCGTTGCAGTTGGTGTCGGGCGCGTTGGCCCACGGACTGGGCGGTGGTCATGAGGACCAAGCACGCGATTTCAGGCTGCGCGGCAGCCGCCCCAACGAAGGTGCTGATGTCGGCCCACGTCACGTCGTGATCGGGGGCATGAGCTTTGGCCTGGATGGCCCAGAGACGCCCCGTTCGCTCTTGGGCGATCAGGTCGATCCCAATATCCGGCCCCCACCGATATCGTTCGTGGTAATGCTTCCACGCCCACACCTGAACAAGGTCGTCCCGATAGACCGCCGACTGGCGCAGGATCCAGGGCACGACCTGAAACTCGAAAGCATCACCTCGTGGCTTTGGGGCGAGGGAATCCAGGTCCTGGAGGAGGCGTCGCATCGTGGGTTGCTAGCCTTCCCCCCTAGACCAAGCAGCGCCAAGAAACGTGCGGACGGTAGACAGCGAGACCACCCGAATTGGCAATTCTCGCTCCTGGACGGCGGGCCGAAACCTGTCGTGCCCTTTTTGTGCCTCTTTCTGCGGCTAGCCTCGGCTAACGGGCAGGCTTGAGGCGGCTACGAAGAAACGCTAAGTGCGCTACAGCGGCTAACGTAGCCGAAACGGCCTAGTTTCGGCCAGTCTTGGAAAGCGTGTGAGCGGGAAACCGTTCCGTGGGTTCGAATCCCACTCTGTCCGTCAGAACCCACCGCGGGCCTTCACGTACGGGACGAGTCCCCCGGCCTCGAGAATCTCGAGCATCACACCAGGCAATGGCGTGCCGGTGACCGTCCTCCCCCTGGTCTCGTCCCGCACCTGTATCGCGCCGTCTGCCATGGCGATCGTCACCCGGTCCCCTTCCCCGATCGCCTCCGTGTCGCATTCGACCGGCACCAGCCCGTTGTTCACCGCGTTCCGGTAAAACGTTCGGGAGAAGCTGCGCGCGACCACGGCCTTGATCCCGGCCGCAAGAATCACCGTGACCGCAATCTCCATGGCCGAGCCACAGCCGAAGTTCCGGCCGGCCACAATCACGTCGCCGGGTTGGACGGAGGCGGCGAAACCGGGATCCACCGTTTCCAGCAGGTATTGCTTCAGGACCGATTCGTCGAGGGTGTCGCGCTTCCGGGCCGACGTGATGATGTAATCACTGTTGACGTCGTCGCCCAGCCGCCGCGCTCGGCCGGACAGGTCAATGCGCATTGTCAGGCCCCAACGTGCGCGGGTCCGTAATGGAGCCCGTGACCGCCGCGGCCGCGCACGCGGCCGCTGACGCCAGGTAAATCGACGCGCTCGAGCGCCCCATGCGTGCCTTGAAGTTCCGGTTCGCCGTGGACATCACCGTTGCGCCGTCGTCGGGAATAACACCACTGGTACCGCAGCAGGCGCCGCAGCCGGGCGGGGTCACCACGGCGCCCAGCGCCGACAGACGGGCAAGCGAGCCGTCCCGCTCGAGCGTCCGTTGGACCTCACGGGACGCCGGCGTCACCACCAGCTGCACACCCGGTTTGACGCCGGCGCCGGCCCGCTCGAGAACACCGAGGGCCGCGTGGATGTCCGACACCCGACCCCCGGTACACGTTCCGATGAACACCATGTGCACCGGCTGGCCGCTGGCCTCGGCGATATCCGAGACGTGGTCTGGTGCGTGCGGCCGCGCCACCTTGGGCGCGATGCTCGCGAGGTCCAGCGCCACCTCACGGGCGAAGCGGGTATCGCGATCGGACGTCACCGCGCCCGGGAAAATGCTCGCCTTCGCGCCCATCTCGACGCCCATGCTGCAGATCACCAGGCGGTCCTCCAGGGAAAGCCCCGCGACCGCCGGGCCGTCGAACTCGAGCGCCTGGTACGAGGCACCCTCGGCCCCCATGAGGCCGACCAGGTGCAGCGCGATGTCCTTGGCACTTACCGACTCCTGCCACGCGCCGGTCAACGTGACCTTGATCGTCTCGGGCACCCTGAGCCACACCTGCCCGGTGATCATCGCCCCCGCCAGGTCCGATGACCCGACGCCCGTCGCGAAGGCATTCAGCGCGCCGCATGTGACCGTGTGACTGTCCGCGCCAATGACGAGGTCCCCCGAAGACACCAGCCCCCGCTCCACCGCGACCTGGTGACTGATCCCGTCCCCCACCTCGAGCACCGTGACACCAAACCGTTGGCCGAATGCGCGGATCCGCTCGTGGAACGCCCGGGTCGCTGGAATGGATGGCGGCGAATAGTGATCGAGGGCAAACATGACACGGGTCGGGTCGAACACCCGGTCGCCGCCCATGCGCTCGAAGTAGTCAATCGTCATGGGACCGGAGGCGTCGGTGCCGAGCACCCGATCGACGCGACACACCACCACATCCCCCGCCCGCGCATCCCGGCCTGCCTTGGCCGAAAGGATCTTCTCGCTGACCGTCCTACCGACCATGACGTTCCCCCTCTCCCGTATGGGAGAGGGGGTCAGGGGGTGAGGAACGCGTGGCGGAGAGAAGGCCCGGTCGGGAGATAACAACGGAGCCAATCAGGTTGCCAATGGTATTCACCGTCGTGCGGAACATGTCGAGCGGACGATCCACGCCGGCCACGAGCGCGATGCCGGCTGCCGCCTGTGGACCGAGGCCAATCGCGTTGAGGACGATCAGCGTGGTCACCAGGGAACTCCCCGGTACGCCCGCCCCGGCAAACGCCGCCAGCGTCGAGGTGAGAACAATCACCACGATCGCGCCGGCGCCCAGCGGAAACCCGTACAGGTGCGCGAGGAATACGGCAGTCACGGCCTTGTACACGGCCGAGCCGTTCTTGTTGATCGTGGCCCCGGACGGCAACACGAATCCGGCCACGGACACCGGCACGTTGAGGCGCGTCGTCGCCGCCGCCATGCTCACCGGAAGCGTGGCGCTGGAGGACGACGTTGAGAACGCGAGGAGCAAGGCGTCGGACACACCGCGGAAAAACCGGACGGGCGAGTACCCGGCGCCGAGCCGGAGCACCGGAACGAGAACCACGGCCACGTGCACCGCGAGCGCCAGGACGACGACCCCGCAAAACGCCAGCAGGTCTGCCAGGAGGTCGAGGCCGAACCGCGCGACCGTCGCCGCGACGAGAACCAGGACCGCCGCAGGGGCCAGCCACATCAGCCACTGGATGAGGACCATCGCCGCGTCGTTGATGCCTTCGAAGAAGGCCAGCACCGGCCGGCGGCGATCGACCGGAATCGCCGTCAGCGCGGCGGCGAACAACACCACCGCCACGATGAGCGGCATCAGCTCCCCTCGCGCCGCGGCGCCGAACGGATTCGTCGGCACCATGTCCGTCAGCGTCCGGACGAGGCCGGGCACCCGCGGCGCGGCGGCCATGGCCTCCGCCCCCCGCTCACCGATGGCGCCCAGCGTAGCGCGTGTTTCGGAGGCCACGCCGAGCCCCACGCCCGCCCCCAGCGCGACCCCGGCTCCGATAACGGCCGCGAGGAGAGTGGTGCCCACGAAGTAGGCCAGCGTAAGCCCGCCGATCCTCCCGACGCGGCGGACGTCCCCCAGCGAAGCGATGCCGACGATAAGGCTCGCCACCACCAGGGGAATGACAATCATCGTAATGAGGCTGATGAACGCGGTGCCCAGCGGCTCGAGCGCGATGAGCGCCAGATCGAGGCCCGTCGTACCGGAGGTTTTCGAGAGCGCACCCAGCGCCACGCCCGCCGCGAGGCCGGCGAGGATCCGGCTGTGGAGCTTCATGGCCTAGTCGGCCAGCACTTCCTTCAACGCATCCATGGTCCGGTCCACGTCGGCCATGCGAATGTCGCCCATGTGGCCGATCCGGAACCCATTCGCCTCAAGACGTCCCAACCCGCCCGCCGCCTGGATACCCCGGGCCCTGAGCCCGTCCCGCACCGCCTTGGGGCTGACGCCGTTCGGCAACGCGAACGCCGTCACGGTGGGCGAGAGACGCTTGAGATCCGGACACTGGAGCATGATCCCCAGCGCGGCGGCGCGACTGCGCGCGCGCTCCGCGAGCGCCTCGTGCCGCTTGAACACGTTCTGGAGTCCCTCTTCCTGGATCATGACGAGCGCCTCGGCCACCTGCATGAACAGATGGACCGGCGACGTGCGATGGGCACCCAGGTCACCCCGCGCGATACTTTCCTTGAAGTCCATCAGGTTCCAGTAGTTCTTCGGCAACTTCGCGGTTTCCATGGCCTTCCAGGCGCCCTCGCTCAGCGCGACGAACGCAAGACCGGGGCTCGACATGAGGCATTTCTGCGACCCGGTGACCGCGCAGTCCACGCCCCAGGCATCCATTTCAAAGGGCGCTCCGCCCAGGCTCGAAATCGCGTCCACCAGGACGAGCGCCCCGTGCTTCCGGGCAACCGCGGCCACACCCTGAATGTCGTTCAGCACGCCGGTCGCCGTGTCGGACTGGGTGATCGCCACCGCCCGCACATTGGGGTTCTTCGAAAGCACCTGCTCAACCTCCGCCGGGTCCGCACTCTGCATCCAGTCGGTACACACCCGGTGCAGGCCGAGCCCGTAGGACGTCGCCAGTTCGGCCCACATCTCGCCGAACCGTCCGTTGCACGACACGACGATCTCGTCGCCCGGCGAGAGCAGATTCGTGATGCCCGCCTCCATGCCGCCCCTGCCCGTGGCATAGACCGGCAGCACGGTGCGAGATGTTCCGAAGAGTGGCTTCATCTGTTCCAGCACCGCCGCGTGGATCTGGGAAAACTCCGGCGTCCGGTGGTGAATCATCGGGACCGCGCCGGCGGCCAGGACGCGGTCGGGGACCCGGGTCGGGCCCGGCGTCATCAGCAGCGGCGCATCAGCGGATCGGGAGGCCATCAGGAAATCACGCCCTTCTTTCGCAGGGTGTCGTCAATCTCGGGTTTGGTGAACTCGCCGGCCTTGATCTCGGCGACTCGGCGGCGTTCACGATCCATCAGTTCGTCCACCAGCTTGAGCACTTCCAGCACGTCGGCCCGGGGCACGACCACCACGCCATCGGCGTCACCCACGACCATGTCGCCCGACGCCACGACCGTGCCGCCGCACGCCACCGGGATGTTGATCTCGCCGGGGCCGTCCTTGTCGCACGCCCCCGGGCTCACCGCGCGGCTGAAGACCGGGAAACCCAGCGCTCGCAACTCCTCGACATCTCGTACGGCGCCGTCTACCACGATCCCGCCGAGTTGCTTCGCGACGGCGGTGTGACACATCAGGCCGCCGAACACCGCGCTCGTCAGGCTGCCGCAGGTATTGACCACGATCACGTCGCCTGGGACGGCCACATCGAGCACCTTGTGCACCATCAGGTTGTCGCCCGGCCGGCAACGGACCGTGACTGCGGGCCCCCGCAGGGATCGCCCGGTGCGCGACTGGATCCCGGGGTCCATGAAATTGAACCGCCCCATGGCATCGGCCAGGTTCGACGCCGCCAGTTTCGCGAAACGCTGGAGTATCGCGGCATCCAGCCTGCTGGGTGACGGCAAGACGCGGAATCCCGGTTTCCCCGTGTGTGTCATGCGGTTATCAGAATGACTGAACTGCGGCCTTGCGTCAACGTTTGGCCTGAAAGAACTCGCGCAACAGGACGCCGCACTCGCCCTCCATTACCCCGCCCTGCACCTCCGGCCGGTGGTTGAGCTGGGGGTGACGCAACAGGTCTCCCACGCTCCCCGCCATGCCGGCCTTGGGATCGTACGCGCCGAACACCACGCGCCCCACCCGGGCGAGTACGATCGCGCCGGCGCATTGGGCGCAGGGCTCGAGCGTCACGTACAGCGTCGCGGCATCCAGCCGGTCGGCACCCAGGGTCTCCATGGCGCGGCGGATGACGACCACTTCCGCGTGCCGGGTGAGGTCCCGCTGGGACACCGTTTCGTTGTGCGCCGATGCGATGACCCGACCGGCGGCAACGACCGCCGCGCCGACCGGGACTTCCCCCGCCACGCCGCCCAGCCGCGCGGCCTCGAGCGCCGCCGTCATGCCGGCACGATCGAGATCGCGGAGCGGTGGTCTCGGAATGTCGGGTGGCATGGGAAGTAAAAGTAGCTACATTGGCTCGTCCGCCGGAGTGCCCGTCGGCTCACTTTTTCCCGGAGAACCCTTGAGAATCCTTACCCTCTGCGCGGTGTGCGCGGTGCTCGCGGCGTGCGGTGGTCAGGGCAGCAATGCCCGGCTGGCTTCACTGGAAGACAGCGTCAGCTACGTGATTGGCTACCAGGTCGGCGACAACCTGAAACGCCAGGGCGCGCCATTCCAGCCCGGGGCGATTCTGCGCGGCCTCCAGGAAGGGTTCGCCGGCACGCCCCCTGCCCTGAGCGACTCGCAGGCGCGCGCCGCCATGATGGGCTACCAAGAGAAGACGGTGGAAGCGACCCGCAAGAAGGACTCTGCGTCCGCGGGCAGCAACGTCGCCGAGGCGGAGAAGTTCTTCGCGGACAATGCCAAGAAGCCCGGCGTCCAGACGACGACGAGCGGGTTGCAGTACCAGGTCGCGGCCGAAGGCAAGGGCCCGAAGCCTAAGGCGACCAGCACCGTGAAGGTCCATTACAAGGGCACACTGCTGAGCGGCGTGCCGTTCGACAGTTCATACGGGCGGGACCCGGTGGAGTTTGCGCTGAACGAGGTGATTCCGGGATGGACCGAGGCGGTCGGCCTCATGAACGCCGGCGCCAAGTACCACTTCTGGATCCCCGCGGGGCTGGCCTACGGGCCGGCCGGACGCCCGCCGGTCATCGGGCCCAACGCGGCGCTGATGTTCGAGATCGAGTTGATTTCGTTCAAGTAAGGCGTTGAATCAGACAACGGCCCCCTTTAAATTCTGGTCGGCGTTCGCACGAAGTCGCCTTTAACGAGGGACCGCCAGTGAGCCTCTCCACGCGGGGCGATCAACTTGAGGGGGTTGAAAGATGTCGTTCAAGAAGGCACTCGTAGTGGTTGGATTAGCCCTGGTGCTCACGGGCGGTGGCAAGAACGCCGGAACGGATCCGGATCTGCCCGACGCAAATCGGAAGCCCTCGGCGGCGACGCGGTAGTCAACCACGGGATATCGGTCAGGGGCGGGCGAGAGCCCGCCCCTCTTTCTTTCCACCCTCTTTCGATCCCCCGGCGATTCGCACGAATTCCAGCCGTTTTCCGTCACTCGCCCGTATCACCCGGACCACATCACCCTCGGCGTAGTCCCCTTCCAGGATGGCGAGCGCCAGCGGGTTCTGGATCTCCCGCTGAATGACCCGCTTGAGGGGCCGGGCCCCATACACCGGGTCGTACCCCTCGGCGATGATGAGCTCCCTGGCATCGGGCGTCACCTCGAGCGTCAGGTGGCGATCAACCAGCAGGCGTTCGACACGCTTGAGCTGGAGGTCAATGACCTGGGTGAGGTCGCCCTTCGTGAGCTGACGGAAGACGATCACGTCGTCCACCCGGTTGAGAAACTCGGGCCGGAATGTCTGCCGGAGCGCGTCGAGGACGAGCTTCTGTACCGCTTTCCAGTCACTACCAGAATCGAGAATGAACTGGCTCCCGACGTTCGACGTCATGATGATGACCGTGTTGCGGAAGCTCACCACGCGGCCCTGGCTGTCCGTCAGGCGGCCGTCGTCCAGGATCTGGAGCAGCACGTTGAACACGTCCGGGTGCGCCTTCTCGATTTCGTCGAACAACACCACCGAATACGGCCGGCGACGAACGGCCTCCGTGAGCTGGCCGCCCTCCTCGTAACCCACGTACCCGGGCGGGGCACCGATCATCCGTGCCACCGCGTGCTTCTCCATGTACTCCGACATGTCGAGCCGCACCGTCGCCTTCTCGTCGTCGAACAGGAACTCCGCCAGGGCCCGGGCGGTCTCCGTCTTCCCGACCCCCGTGGGACCGAGGAAAATGAAGCTACCGATGGGCCGGTTCGGGTCCTGCAACCCCGCGCGCGAGCGCCGCACCGCGTTGGCCACCGCCTCCAGCGCCTCCTGCTGCCCGACCACGCGCTTCTCCAGCTCGGCCTCGAGGTGGGTCAGGCGCTGGCGCTCGGATTCGAGCATGCGTGAGACCGGAATCCCCGTCCACTTGGAGACGATTTCGGCGACGTCCTCGGCGTCCACCTCTTCCTTCAGGTACTTCGCGTTCTTCTGGATGTCGCCGAGCCGCGCCTTTTCCTTCTCGATCTGCTTGTCCAGCCCCGGAATCTTTCCATAAGTGATCTCCGCGGCCTTCTCGAGATCGCCCTTCCGAGTCGCCTGCTCCGCTTCCAGGCGCCCCTGCTCCAGCTGGGCCATCCAGCCGCGTAACTGCTGAATCGCGGCCTTCTCGGCCTGCCACTGCGCCTTCATGGTCTGGGAGCGCTCGGCCAGGTCCGCCAGCTCTTTCCGCAGGGCGGCCAGGCGCTCCTTGCTCGCCTTGTCCTTCTCCCGGCCAAGCGAGTGCTCCTCGATTCGGAGCTGGACCATTTTGCGCTCGACCTCGTCGATTTCCTGGGGCAAGCTGTCGATCTCGATCCGGAGCCGGCTGGCGGCCTCGTCAACGAGATCGATCGCCTTGTCCGGCAGGAACCGGTCGCCAACGTAGCGATCGGAGAGCGTCGCGGCGGCGACCAGGGCGGCGTCGGTAATCCGGACGCCATGATGCACCTCGTAGCGCTCCTTGAGGCCGCGCAAGATGGCGATGGTTGCTTCCACCGACGGCGCACCGACGATGACCGGCTGGAACCGGCGCTCGAGCGCCTTGTCCTTCTCGATGTGCTTCCGGTACTCGTCCAGCGTGGTGGCGCCCACGACATGCAACTCCCCGCGGGCAAGCGCCGGCTTGAGCATGTTCGAGGCGTCTACTGCCCCCTCTGCCGCCCCTGCCTTCACAATGGTGTGCAGCTCGTCAATGAAGACGATGAACTTGCCCTCTTCCTGGGTGATCTCCTTGAGCACCGACTTGAGCCGCTCTTCGAACTCGCCGCGGTACTTGGCGCCGGCCAGCAGCTGGCCGATATCCAGCACCATGAGCCGCTTGTTCCGGAGCGAATCGGGGACGTCGCCGTTCACGATGCGCTGGGCGAGTCCCTCGACAATGGCCGTCTTGCCCACTCCCGGTTCGCCGATGAGGACCGGATTGTTCTTCGTGCGGCGCGAGAGGACCTGCATGACGCGGCGAATCTCTTCATCGCGCCCGATGACGGGGTCGAGCTTGCCGTTCCGGGCAAGCTCGGTAAGGTCACGGGTGAAGCGCTGGAGCGCCTGGTATTTGTTCTCCGGCTCAACGTCGGTCACGCGGTGACTGCCCCGCACCGCCTGCAGCGCCTCGAGCAGAGTGTCCTTCTTGATGCCTTTCCCGGAAAGCAGTTCGCGGGCGGTGGTGCCCTTGGTATCGGCCAGCGCGATCAGCAGGTGCTCGGTGGAGATGAACGCGTCGTCCAGCTCCTTGGCGAGCTTGTCGGCCACCTCGAACGCCCCGGTCAGCTCGCGGGCCATGCCCGGCTGGGCCTCGGTTCCGCGCTGGCTCGGCAGGCGGCCGATCTCCCGTTCGGTCTCCGCCCTGAGCTCCCTCACGTCGAGCCCCGCCTTCTGGAGGAGCGGGACCACCACGCCTTCCTCCTGCTCCAGCAATGCATGGAACAGGTGGGCATCGTTCACCACGGGGTTCCCCTTGGACGACGCGAGCGCCACGGCCTGCTGGAGCGCCTCGCTCGCCTTCAGGGTCAAACGATCAGGTCGGATCATGTCAGCTCCAGAAGCAATCGGTGTGCCCTGCCCAAGGTGCCTAATTCGCCTTGATTGCGCCAAAACGACAAACGCGCCGAGCCTCGGTAGAGACTCGGCGCGCCATCGTGACGGAATGAAGGTGGGCTTACTTCGCGACCGTCATTTTCTTGGAAAACGTCTGGGATCTCGCCTTGCCGTCCTCCAGCCACTGGATGGACAGCTGATACACGTAGACTCCTGACGCGGCCTCCCTGTCGGTCTGCTGGTACTTCCCATCCCAGTACGCGGTGAAATTCCCGCTGCCATTCCACGCCAACGCGAGCCCTTCGAGCTTCTCGCCAGACCCCTGGAGGATCGGCACCGCGACGAGCTGCGCAAGCACATTATAGATACGGATGCCCACCACCGGCTTCTGGCCGCTGGCAAACAGGTCCGCATCCAACCGGAACGGAATAAACGTTTCCGGATTGAAGGGGTTGGGATAGTTCCTGCAGAGTGCCACTTTGTCGGAAGGCGAGCAACTTTGCGCTCGCGCCCGGCTAGGCGCCAACAGGATGAGCCCGAGCACCAACACCCAGGCTGATAACCTCATTTTTCAACTCCGGGCTGACGGAAAGGGGCCTAAAGCGACTCCTAATTTGTGGTTCTTGTTGACGTTCACTCACTGCTGACGGAAGGTAGGACCGGCCGACATGAGCGTCAAGCTGTCTCAACCGCTCCCGTATCGTTCAAGTAGCGAACACCTGCCGCTGTCACCCGCCGGCCGTCTCCCACCCTGACCGTCCAGCCACGCCCGTCGAGCCAGTCGAGGAACGGGATGAGGTACTTCCTTGTAAGTCCAAGACTATCACGTAGTTGCGCTGGTGTACTTCCACCTGAATGTTGCATCTCGCCAAGCGCTTTCCGTACCAGCTCCGTGAGCAATTCCTGATGATAATATCGATCGGGACCCACCCGGATCGCCGTGCCCTGCCTCACAAGGAATTCGACCACCCGGCGGACTTGGCCTGGGCCAGCCATCGGTTCGAGGTCGGCCAGGGTGCGGCCCTCGAATCCGGCGGCGAGGAGGGCCTCGAGCACCTTCCGGCTGACGGTCTCCTGGGCCGAATCGAGGGCGGCCCGGTGGTTGGCAAGGCGGGCCACTGCTCCATCGTGGACCACCATTCCCTGGCTCGACAGGTGATTCAGGACATGATCCGCGATCCCTTCGGTACCATCCAGCTGTCGCAGGAGTTCCAGCGGCATTCCCGGCTCGAGTGGATGGACCGCGTGATAGCGCGTGAGCGCACTCAGGATCGCGGCGCTGCCATTGGCAATTGCCGCCGCACTGACCAACTGCGCTCCCACCCGCACCACGGTTCCCGCGCTCAGGAGGCCGCCGAGTAGTTGCGCCACGTCGCCGGCCGGGACGCCGGCTCGGACGGCGAAGTCTGTCGCGGCCATGCCGCGCGTGCCGCAGAGGTCTACCATCGCGAGGGCACGCTGGCCCGGATCGGGCCCCTCTTTCCGGGGGTCGCTCACCGGCCGGCGAGGCCTCGGCCCGGGCCACGGATCCACCACAAGGCCGCCCCCGATGGTCGTCACCGGCGAGTACGATCGAATGATCGCCCGGTCGCCCCAGCGTGCCACGACGGGCTCGTCCAGCCTGACCCTGACGAGCCCGGTGTCGCCGGGCTGGATGTCATCCGTGGCGGGGGTCACGCGCGCCATGATCTCGGCGGTCCCCAGGTGGAAACGAATGCGTGAGCGCTGGGTCAGGGGACGGGGCGCCGAGGGGAGCAGCGTGACCCGGACATCCAGGCTGGTGGTCTCCCGCCACGACGCGTCGGCAACGACGACACTCCCCCGTTCTGCGGCGCTACGCTCGAGCCCGGTCAGAGCGAGTGCCGCCCGGCGGCCCGGTTCGGCGCGCTCACGCCGGTCACCGTGGACTTCGACGCTCCGCACCCGGGCCGTGGCGCCCCCCGGAAGGACCGTCACCTCGTCCCCGACCGAAACGGTTCCGCTCCATGCGGTACCGGTGACGACGGTCCCGGCCCCAGGCAGACTGAACACCCGGTCTACGGGAAGGCGGAAGAGGTCCGTGACCGACCGTGCGACCGCACGAGCGGCGGCCCGGCCGAGCGCCGCCCGGAGATCATCCAGACCCTGCCCCGTCACGGCCGAAACCGGCACGGGCTGGTCCCACTCCACGCCTGTTTCCGATACCCGCGCGGACACGTCGCCCCGCACGAGGTCCAGCCAGTCGGCCTCGGCAAGGTCACACTTGGTGAGTGCGATAACCCCGGCTCGAACGCCAAGCAGGTCGAGGATCGCCAGGTGCTCGATGGTCTGCGGCATGACGCCTTCGTCGGCGGCGATGACCAGGAGGGCCACGTCCACCCCGGTGGCGCCGGCCACCATGTTCCGCACGAAGTCCTCGTGCCCTGGGACATCCACGACGCTGGCCCCGGTCCCGTCCGGCAGGGTCAGCGAGGCGAACCCGATGTCGATGGTGATGCCGCGTGCCTTTTCCTCCGGAAAGCGGTCGGTGTCGGTACCGGTGAGCGCCTTGACCAGGGCGGTCTTGCCGTGGTCCACGTGCCCGGCCGTGCCAATGACGACGTGCTTCACGGCCCGTCTTCCCAGAACTCGAGTGCCTTGAGGGCGCGCTCCTCCGAGGCGTGCCGGCGCACGAACCGCGCAAGCAGGCGCCGGTGGGCCGCGAGTTGTTTGGCCGAGAGGTCGACGTCGGGATGGCCCACCACGAGCCGCTCGAGGGCGGCGCGATCGGGCGCCGTCAGCTTGGAGACTTCGCTCCCCGCCGCGCAGGCCGAACAAAGGAATCCGCCATCCACCACGGAAAACCGCGCCGCGCCGGCGGGAAGCGAGCGGCCGTCCCGGGCACAGGTCTCGAGGGAAGGCGCGAACCCCAGCGTCGAAACCATTTGCCACAGCGCTGCCAGCGCGAGGGGACCGGTATCCGCCGGTGGCGTGATGACGAGCCGGTCGAGGGATTGCTCAAGCAGCTCAAAAATCTCGGGGTGCCGTTCCGCCGGTGAGAGGCGAAGCACGAGTTCAGACAAGGCGGCCGCGGCGGCGTACCGGCCGACGTCGGCCGCCAGCTCGGTGCGCTGGGCCGTCAGGTCAAAACCGGCCAGCGTCTGGAGGTCGCGGGTCTGCTTGATGTAGAGATGGGCCGTCCCCTGGGAGAGAGACTGGAGCCGGCCGCCGAACCGGCTCTTGGGACGGGACGCGCCCTTCGCTATGGCGCTCTGGACGCCAAAGTCGCGAGTGGCGAGGCGCACGATCTTCGACGTGTCGCCGTACTTGAACGTTTGAAGAACAATCGCCGGCGTGGAGACAGGGGCCATAACAACAAGATATCAGAACGCCACACGGCCTCCCACGAGGACCGCCCGCCCGGGGGCGGGATAGTTCAGTATCTCGGCGTACGCCCGGTCCAGCGCATTCTCGACCCGCAGATTGACGGTGACCCGCGGCTCGGCGGCGCGAACCACCAGTTCGCCCGCGACATCGACCACGGCATAGGCCGGCAACGTCACCCGGGGGGCCGGGAACAAGGCAAAGTTCCGGTCGGCCCGCTTGCCCACATAGCGGGTGGACACGCTCGCGGACCCGCGCCGCCCGCCCAGGTTCGCCGTCACGGCGACGGAATGCATGGGACGCCGCAGCAAGGCGCTGTCCCGCACGAACGTCGCGTCAAACCCGGTGTCGTACCCGGTGTTTGTCGCCCAGGTGTGCAGGTACGTGTACGCCGCGTGGAAGTCCACGCCGTGCGGCAGGGTCACGCCGGCCGTCGTCTCGACCCCGTCGGCGTTTGCCGCGGCGATGTTCTCATAGTTGGGCGCGACGCCGACGGGCGTGGGGTTGTACTGAATCATGTCCCGAAATCGCTGGGAGAAGACGGTCACCGTCGCCGCGACCCGGCCGTGAAGCGTCTGCTCAAGCCCCGCGTCCCAGCTGAACGATCGCTCGGGCTTGAGGTTAGGGTTCCCGCCGTTTGGCGTGCTGGAGCTCTCGACAAACGTGGCTTCCTTGAACCCGGTCCCGACGGTGCCGCGCACCTTCGTGCCGACCGCCGGCCGGAAGCTCGCTCCCGCGCGGTACGTCGCATGCTGGCCGAACTTGTCGTTGTCGTCCATGCGGGCCCCCAACGTTACCGACAGGCGCGAGACCGGCTCGAGCAAGGCCTGCACGTACGCCGCCCAGTTTGACCGGCCCGAGCGACTCGACGAGCTGTACAACCCGAACTGGCTCTTCGATTCGCTCAAGGCCTCGAACGACTGCGTTTCCACCTTCGCGCCGACGGTGACGATTCCCGGTTTGCCGAGCTGAATGTTGATGCGGCCATCTACGCTGCGCCGCCGGCCATGAGTCAGGCTGCTGGAGGCGTAGAACCCCAGCGTATCGGCGGGCGTGTCTGGCTGGTCATCGGCGCCATCGTCGGTCTCATGCGAGGCGAGGAGCACCCGCACCTCGACGCGGTTTGACACTCGTCGGCCCGCGTCCACCCCGACGGCGGTACCGTCCCCGAAGGTGAACTGGTTGTGGTCCTCGAGCTTCCCCGTGAAATCAGTCGGAAAGTGAAACGAGTTGTCCGTATACCGAAGGGTGAGCGTGGCGTCACTCCGCGCGTCGGCATGCACGCGGACGCGGCTGCTCGCGACCAGGTTGCGGTGCTGGTTGTTGTACAGGTAGCTCCCGTCGGTGTTGAAGCGGGATACGCTGAACGTATAGTCGAGGTATTCACCACTGCCCTGCATGGCGGCTGCGAGCTTGAGCGTGTGGTACGTGCCGCCCGCCACGCCGCCCTCGATCGCATCGGCGCCGCGCCCGGTGCGGGTAAAGATCTGGACGACGCCGGCCACGGCATCGGACCCGTAGAGAACCGACGCCGGCCCCGCCACGATCTCGATGCGTTCGATGTTGTCGCTCGACAGGCTCGCGAAGTTGAACGCCCCACCCGGCCCGTTGACCGGCACGCCATCCACGAGAACGTGCACATAGTCGCTCTCTCCACCCCGCAGAAAGAGCGATGTGGCCGCCCCGAACGACCCGCTCCGCGCGACGGCGGCGCCTGGTACGGACCGGAGGGCGTCGGCGACCGTCGTGATCCCCTGTGCCCGCAGCTGGGCCCCCGAGATCACCGTGACGCTGGATGCGACGTTGACCGCCGGCATGGGAAGCCGGGTGGCCGTGACCACCATCTCCGCGAGCCGCGCGGTGTCGCGAGGAGCATCCTGGGCAGCGACTTGCATCGGTGGCATCGACAGCGACACGACCAACGCGAACTTCAACATTCCATCGATCTCCTCACAGAAGTATACGTCCAGCTCGTTCCTTCGTTCACCGGTTCCCTCGCTCCACGTTCTTCAGCGGCACCATTTGGGGCGCGCCCGCCCATTGCGTCATAGTGACCGGCCACTGGAACACGCGCTCCATGACCTGCTGGGTCAGGGCCTCGCTTGGCCGTCCCGAGGAAACCACCCGGCCCCGGTCCAGCACGACGATCCGGTCCGCGTAGCGCGCGGCGAGATTCACATGGTGGGTGACCAGCAGCACGCCCAGGCCTTCCCGTGTCGTCAACTCCGCCAGCAACTCGAACGTTTCCATTTCGTGCCGCAGGTCGAGATTCGCGGTGGCCTCGTCCAGTGCCAGCGCCCGGGGTTCCTGCGCCAGCGCGCGGGCGATGCGGACCCGCTGCCACTCACCGCCCGACAGCGTCGCCACCCAGCGGTCCACCAGTCCCGCCACGTCGGCCCGCGCGAGCGCACTGTCCACCGCCCTCCGGTCGGCGGGACCAGGAGACGCGAACGGCGACAGATGGGGATACCGGCCGAGCGCGACAGCTTGTCCCGCGCGCAGCGGAAAGGCGGGCTCCTCCCGCTGGACCACCACGCCCACCAGCCGGGCGAGGGATCGCCGGTCCCACTGGCTTGCCTCACGGTCCTGGATGGTCACCGTACCGCGGTCGGGCGTGAGGACGCCGAGCAGCAGCCGGAGGAGCGTCGTCTTGCCGCTGCCATTCGGCCCGAGGACGGCGACGAGCTCGCCGGCCTTGAGGTCGAAATCCACGCCTTCCACGGCGTTCGTCGCGGCTCCGGGGTACCGGAACGTGAGGCCGCGCGCGGCGAGAATCAGCGAGTCCATCGCCTCACCAGGACCGTGAACACCGGCACACCCACCAGCGCCGTCACCACGCCCACTGGCAACTCGACCGGCGCAAACGCCATTCGCGCTACGGCATCGGCAACAACCAGGAGCGAACCGCCGGCAAGGAATGCCGCCGGAAGCAGGACCAGGTGGAGATGGCCCAACCGCATCCGCACGGCGTGCGGCACCACGAGGCCAACGAATCCGATGATCCCTGACACGGCGACGGCCGCCGCCGTCAGCATGGACGCCACGAGGTAGAGGGTTCGGCGGACGCGCTCGGTGTCGGCGCCCAGGAACCGTGCGGGCTCATCCCCGAGCGACAGGAGGTCGAGCGACCGGCTGGCGGCGTACAGCATTCCCAATGGCAGGACCGCGTACGCAGCGAAGACGGCGAGACTCTGCCACGACGCGTTGCCGAATCCGCCCATCAGCCAGAGCATCGCGTTCCGGAGTTCCGGCGCGGGAGACACCGACAACACGGCGCCCATGATGGACGCGGTGAACGCACCCACCACAACGCCGGCCAGCAGGAGAATGCGCCCGTCAACCGCCGACCCGGCCACGATCGCCAGCCGGTAGACCATCGCCACGGCGATGACGGCGCCGATGAATGCCGACGCCGGCAACGCCCACGCTCCACCCAGGTGGAACGCAATCGCGAGCACGGCCCCGAGGCCCGCGCCCCCGGAAATGCCGAGCAGGAACGGATCCGCCAGCGGGTTCCGCACCACGGCCTGGAGCGATGCGCCGGCGGCGGCGAGGCTGCCGCCCACGAGGAACGCCAGGAGCGCGCGCGGCAGGCGGAGGTCCCGGACGATCGCGACGGCCGATGGGTCGCCGCGTCCGGTCAGGGCGCGGAGTGCCTCACCAGTGCCGATGCCGGACGGACCGACCGCCACGCCGAGCACCAGCGCGGCGACCGCCACGGTTCCAAGCACCAGCCAGTTCTTCACCGGCTGCCCTTCTCCTTCAGTTCCGCGGCGAGAGCGCGAACCGCGTCCGTCGCGCGAAGCGAAGGGCGCTCGAACTCGCTTCCATGCATGAAGGCGAACCGGCGCTCCCGCACCGCCGGCACCGCCCGCCACTCGGGCTTGGACCACCAGGCAGGCAACGCCGGTCCGCCGTGGACCAGCATGAGGTCCGGCTTCCGCGCCGCGATCGTTTCGATGTTAACCGTGGCGGACGGCTGGGGCAGGTCGGCGAAGGCATTCCGTCCGCCGGCCAGCTCGACAATCTCGCTCATGAAACTGCCCGCCCCGATCACCATCGGCGGGTTGTCCCACACAACCATCGTCACTCCCGGACCACCGGCCACCCGGGCCGCGCGCAGGGCGGTCAGGGAGGAATCGAACCGCGTCGCGATCGAGTCCGCGCGGGCGCTGTCGCCGAGGAGGACGCCGAGAAGACGCGCCGAACGGCTCACGTCGGCGAGCTTGTCCATCGGGACGTTGATGGCGGCGATGCCGAGCCTGGCCAGTTGCTCCACGGCCGGCCCGTTGGCGGCTGTCGCATACATCACGACGAGGTCCGGCTTCTGCGCGGCAACGGCCTCGATGTTCGGGTTGAGCCCGTCTCCCACGCTGGGCACGGTTGAAACTTCCGCCGGGTAGTCGCACCAACGCGTGCGCCCCACGACGCGCGGGCCCGCGCCGAGGGCGAACAGGAGTTCGGTCGTGGCGGGCGCGAGGGACACGATGCGCTGGGCGGGTCGTTCGAGGGTTACGCGGCGCCCCAGCGCATCCACGACGGACAAGGGGCCTGATCGATCCGGAGGTAAGCAGGACACACCGGCACCGGCCAGCAGTCCCAACAGCAGGGCCTGAAAACGCAAACGCGCTCACTCCATGTCCGGCCGGGAAAGGGAGGTGAGCGCGACGGAAAGATCACGCTGACCCACCATCCCTCCCGCGAGGGACTACACAGGTGGAACGAACGTGATCGTCTCCTGGCTTCGGGCTGGAACTACCCGTTACAGTGGCGGGGCCGCGCCGGAGTTACACCGGCTTCCGTACTCGCGTTCGTTTGATCGCTACGAACGCAACCTATGAATCCTGTTCCCGGTTCGCAAGTGCGCGCGCCAGGTCGGCTATCAGGCGCTCGCGTTCCGCGTTGACGCCCGAGCGGTCCATGATGGCCACGCGCGCCGCGAGAATCTCCAGCTCGCTCGCGCCCCCACGGGCCCGCTCGGCCCGCCGCCAGCGCCACGCCCCGGCACCCAGGCCCGCCGCGCTCAAGACGACGATGAGCCACCACAGGTCCGCCGGCTGCACCGGTCCCCTGGGAAACCGCGCGACCACCGAGTCCACGCCCCCGATGTTGGCACCTTCGAGTCTCAGGTACCGCACATTTTCAAACGTCATGACGCCCTGGGGGCTGACCGCGCCGTGTACGACGGCTGCGCCAGTGTCCGCGAGCATCAAGGTGAACTCTCCTACCGGCTCGTCGAGCGGCACCATGAGGCGTCGGGTGGCTGGGAGCACGTAGGACACAACGACCTGACGGTCGCCCGGCGGGAGCGGCGACTCGAACGTGATGGAATCACCATGGACTCCGGTGACCATCGAGCCGTTGTCCCCTTCGGCGGGCGGCACGACGATATCCGTGGCCCCGGCGGCCAGCCGGGCGCCCCAGACGACCACCCCGGCGGGCGAGACCCGGGTCCGGTCGCCGGCGTTCCGCAGAACCAGCAGCTCCAGCACGGCGCGCGAGCCGTCGTGGTCTGCATCGCGCACCAGGACGTGCCGCTGGGCCAGCGATATTGGCACGCTACTCGACGTATCGCGCACCGTGAGCGGGGCGATCCGCCCGGCCAGCCCACGAAACACCGCGGCGTCGCTCACGTTGACCAGCCCGTGGTGACGAACCGTGACTGCGAGGCCTCCCACGGTGTCCCCTGCCGGCCGCACGAACCGGTACGCCCCCGCCCCGTCCGTCGCGATGGAGTCCACGGGGCCCGCTTCCAACGCGCCGAAGCGGTGCAGCACGACCAGCGCGCCCGCGACAGGAGACGACCGCCCGCCCCGCTCGCGGACCACGGTGCCCGAAACGCGAACGCCCTGGGCGTCCGCGGCAGCCGGAACGCACAGGGCGATCACCAAGACCAGGCCTCGGTTCACTACGGCGTGAACTTGCCGAAGTCTTCCGGGTCGAGATTCTGCAGGTAGTTCTTGAGCTGATCGGCGTCGAGCGCGCCGGGTTCCTTCATGGGCTCCGCCGTGTCCACCGAACTGAGCTCCAGCAGGTCTTCCTGGGTGAAGATCGGGGCGTTCAGCCGGAGCGCAATGGCGATACTGTCTGACGGGCGGGCGTCAATGTGAATCACCTGGTCTTCACCGCGGTGCACGTGCAACTCGGCGTAGTAGGTGTTCTCCTTGACCTGGGTGATGATGACCCGGTGGAGCCGGGCGCCCAGGCCAACGATGATCTGCTTCACGAGGTCGTGGGTGAGCGGCCGGGCGAACTTCACGCCGGCCAGCTCCATGGCGATGGCACTCGCCTCCGCCGGCCCGATCAAGATTGGCAATACCCGGTCGCCCTCCTTCTCCTGAAGGATCACGACCGGCGTGTTATTGGTCCGGTCGAGGCCCAGGTGCGCGACCTTCACTTCGATCATAGGTCCTTGCGTTAGGTGCCCTCGTCCCAGGACGCCAGGTACTTCACCTGCGCGGGCGTCAGCTGATCGATATGTGTCCCCATGGCCTGGAGCTTGATCGCCGCCACATGCTCGTCGATGGCATCCGGAAGCTTGTGGACCGCCTTCGAGAGCTTACCCGCCTGCTTGACCAAATGTTCAGCCGCCAGGGACTGGTTGGCAAACGACATGTCCATCACGCTGGCCGGGTGACCCTCGGCGGCGGCGAGGTTGATGAGCCGCCCCTCACCGAGAATGAAGATCCGCTTGCCGTCGAGCACCCACTCGTCCACGAAATCGCGGACCGCACGGGGGCCCTTCGCCGCCTTGGCCAGTGCGTCGAGGTCAATCTCCACGTTGAAATGGCCGGAATTGCAGATGACCGCGCCGTCCTTCATGGCCTTCATGTGCTCGACGCGAACCACCGACGTATTGCCCGTCAGGGTCACGAAGAAATCGCCGATCTTCGCGGCCTCCGCCATCGGCATGACCCAGAAGCCGTCCATCTGGGCTTCCAGCGCCTTGAGCGGATCGATCTCGGTCACGATGACGTTGGCCCCGGCGCCGCGGATCCGGCTCGCGAACCCCCGCCCGCACCACCCGTAGCCCGCCACGACCACCGTGCTCCCGGCGATCAGCATGTTCGTCGCCCGCTGGATGCCGTCAACCGTGGACTGCCCGGTGCCGTAGCGGTTGTCGAACATGTGCTTGGTCAGTGAATCGTTGACCGCGATCACCGGGAACTGGAGAATGCCCTGCTTGGCCATCGCCTTGAGGCGGATGACGCCGGTCGTGGTCTCTTCGGTCGAGCCGAGGAGCCGGGTCACCACCCGCTGGCGATCGGCCTTGCTCAGCTTCTCGACCCACTTCCGCACCGGTGGTGCCAGGTCGTCCAGCCGGTCGAGCGCGATCATGTGGAGGGCGCTCACCAGGTCGGCGCCGTCGTCCATGGTGATGTCGGACTCGAACGCCAGCGCGGCCTGGATGTGTCGGTAGTAGGACTCGTTGTCCTCGCCCCTGATCGCGTAGACCTGGATGCCGTGGTCCTTCACCAGGTGCGCCGCCACGTCATCCTGCGTGGAGAGCGGGTTCGAGGCGCAGAGCGCGACCTCGGCCCCGCCCGCCTTGAGCGTCACCGCGAGATTCGCAGTCTCGGCCGTGACATGGAGGCACGCGGCGAGCTTCCGCCCCTTCAGCGGCTGTTCCTTCGCGAACCGGGCGCGGATCTGGCGCAGGACCGGCATGGACAGCTCGGCCCACTCGGTGCGCCGGCGGCCCTCACCGGCCAGTGCGAGGTCCTTCACGTCGTGGGCAGCTTCAGTCTTGATCGCGGTCATTGGCATCCTGATTCCGGGATGAGTCGAAAGATGGCGAACGAGGGAACGAGCGAACGATCCTAGGCGGCGCGGCGAACGGCGTCGATCAACTCGGCAACACGGCTGGGATTTTCCCAGGTGAACAGGTTCACCTTGACGCCGTTCACCGTGGCGACCCCCGGGGCGCGGCCGAAATGGCCGTACGCCGCGGTCGGCTGGTACATGGGCTTCCGGAGATCGAGCGCCGTGATAATGCCGGCGGGCGTGAGATCGAATACCTGCCGCACGGCGGCCTCGATCTTCTCGTGTGGTTCCTTGCCCGTTCCGAACGTGTCGATCATGACCGAAACCGGCTCCGCGACGCCGATGGCGTACGCCACCTGCACCTCGCACCGGTCAGCCAGGTTGGCCGCGACAACGTTCTTCGCGACCCACCGGGCGGCATACGCAGCCGAACGATCGACCTTCGACGGATCCTTGCCGGAAAAAGCGCCGCCGCCGTGACGCGCGGCGCCGCCATACGTATCCACGATGATCTTCCGGCCGGTGAGGCCGGCGTCACCCTGCGGGCCTCCGACGACGAAACGCCCGGTCGGATTGATCAGCAACTTCGCATTCCTGGAATCCAGGTCGAACTTCTTCAAGACCGGATTGATGACGTGGACCTTCACACCCTCGTGGAGATCGTCATTGCTGACGTCCGGGCCATGCTGGGTGGACAGGACCACGGTCTTGACCGCGACCGGCCGGCCCTGGTCGTACTCCACGCTCACCTGGCTCTTGCCGTCGGGACGGAGCCAGCCAAGCTCGCCGCTCTTCCGCACTTCGGCCAGCCGCTCGGCGAGCCGGTGCGCGATCATGATCGGCACCGGCATGAGTTCCTCGGTTTCGCGTGTCGCGTACCCGAACATCATGCCTTGGTCGCCGGCCCCGCCGGTATTCACGCCCATGGCGATGTCGGGGGACTGCTTGTCCAGGGAGACGAGCACCGCGCAGGTCTTGCTGTCGAAGCCATAGGCCGAGTCGGTATAGCCGATGGACTCAATGGTGCGGCGCGTGATCTCGGGAACGTTGATCTGCGCCTTCGTGGTGATTTCCCCGGCCACGACGGCCATGCCGGTGGTGACGAGGGTTTCGCACGCGACGCGCGCGGTAGGATCCTGAGCGAGGATGGCATCGAGGACGCCGTCAGAAATCTGGTCGGCGACCTTGTCCGGATGCCCCTCGGTGACGGATTCCGAAGAGAATGTATAGCGATGTGATGTCATGGTTTAGGGCCGGAAAGTAGTAGAGCGCCGAGCCTTGGGCAACCGACCGGCTTCGAGGAACCGAAGGTTCACGTGCTCTGACAACGCCGCTTCCATGATGCGCGTGATGTCCCCGGTCGTTTCGGCGGCGAGCGCCGCTTCGGCGGCACGCCGGGCGTGGACGACGTCCACTTGCCGAATGAGCCAGCGCACCAGCGGCAGGGCCGGCGGCGATACCGAGAGCGCGCGATAACCCAGCCCCAGCAGGAGGAAGGCCGCGAGCGGATCCGACGCCATTTCCCCGCAGACCGACACATCGCGCCCCGCACCCTGCCCCGCGTCGCACACCCACTTGAGCATACGCACGACCGCCGGGTGGAACGGACTGAACCGGCCCGCGAGCCGGGCGTTCCCCCGGTCCACCGCCAACGTGTATTGCGTGAGGTCGTTACTGCCGACCGACAGGAAATCCACGCGGCGCGCGAGCTCGACCGCCAGCACGGCCGCCGCCGGCGTTTCCACCATGACCCCGATGGGCATTTCCTTGGCCGAGGGAACGCCCGCACGATCCAGCTCCCGCACGCTCTCCGCAATGAGCTCGCGGGTCTGCTCGATCTCGTCCAGCTGGGTAACCAGCGGGATCATGAGCTGGATATTCCCGTGGAGCCTCGCCCTCAAGGCCGCGCGAATCTGGGCCCGAAACATGTCCGGCTGATCGAGGCACACCCGGATCGCGCGCCAGCCGAGCATCGGGTTGCCCTCGTGCGTGGAACGGAAGACCGCCGGGAACTTGTCGCCGCCCAGGTCGAACGAGCGGACCAGCACCGGGTGTCCATGGAATCGCCGGGCCACCCGCTCGAAATAGCGGGCTTGTTCGTCTTCCGAGGGCATTTCGGTGCGGCCCACCAGCAGGAACTCCGTTCGCAAGAGGCCGATTCCCTCGGCACCATGCTGGGCGGTCACGTCCAGCTCTTCGGGAAGGTCCAGGTTTCCGCGCAGCGCGATCGTGACGCCATCGAGGGTCGTGGCCGGCTGGCCGACTACCTTCTCCAGCTGTTTCTCGAGCGCGCGGCGGCGGCGCTCGTGGGCCCGCGCGTCACGGACTTCCGCCGGTGACGGGTCGACGAGCACGGTGCCCCGGCTACCGTCCAGCACGACGTCGGCCCCGGTCTCGAGCCGGGCTAGCCCACCCACGAGACCCATGACGCAGGGAATACGGAGACTGCGGGCCAGGATCGCCGCGTGGGACGTACGAGTCCCCTCCTCCGAGGCGAACCCGGCGACCTTCTCGCCTTCGAACTGCACGGTAAGCCCCGGCGTCAGTTCCCGGGTGAACACGATGGCCGGCTTGCCGTCCGCACTGCCCGCGCGGAACAGGACATCGAGCGGCAGGCCCAGCAGGCGGCGCAGCATCCAGATCTGCAGTCCGGAAAGGTCGGCGACGCGGTCGCGAACAACCTTGCTGGTGCTCCGGGACCATTGGGCCCGCACCTCGAGCGCCTTGAACTCATAGGCGCGCTCGGCAGAGAGCTGGTTGTCTCGAATCAGGCGCTCGACCGCGGCGAGGACCTCTTTGTCCTCGAGCATCAGCAGTTGGGCGTCGAAGATCTTCGCTTCCTCCTTGCCGGCGCGCTCCTCCGTCCGGCGCCGCAGCTGCTCAAGGTGCTTTCTCACCGCGGCCACTGCTTCGCGAAGGCGCGCGACCTCGTCGCCCACTTTCGCGGCCGGCACGACCCGGAGCGGAACGTCGGGCAGCTCGAACTGCACGACGATCGCCTGCCCTACCGCGATGCCGGGCGACACGCCGACTCCGGACAGCAGGCGGTCGTCGCTCATGTCTCGCTGAACCCGCGGTTCACCAGGTCGGCCAGGGACTGGGCCGCCGCCTCGGCGTCATCGCCTTCGGCACGGATGCTCAGCTCGCAGCCACACTCCGCGGCGAGTGTCATGACGCCCATGATGCTCTTGCCGTTCACGCGCATCGCGTCGCGCCCAAGCGAGACCTCGGACTGGAAATGGCTCGCCAGCTTCACGAACTCCGCCGACGGGCGGGCGTGAAGCCCCAGCTCGTTCACCACGCGGACCATACGCTCGGCTACTGCCATAGCCACCCCACGATCAGCGCCAGGCCGGCGGCGGAAAGACCAAACCGGAGTCCGCTCAATGTCGGCAACACCCATTTCCCCAGCGCCACCCCGAGGACCGCGACGGCCAGCACCCCGCCACGGGCCGGCCACGTCAACCCGTCCGTCAACCACGACCCCATGATCGGGAGCGCGAACCCCACCGATGCCAGGGAGAACGGCACGGCGATCCGGAGCGCGGTCTGGAGCCAGGGCTCGCCGAGCGCACGCGAGACCAGCATCCCGTTCTCCCACCCGGCCCGGAGCGCCCAGCCTCGCACCATGAAGTGCACGGCGTTGTAGAGGACCAAGAACACGGCGGGGCCCAGTGCCCACGGCATGGTCGCCGCCAGCGCCAGTCCCAATCCCGATGTGGTCGGCAGGACGCCCGCCCAGAACAACCGGTCGCCGACCGACCCCAGCGGGGCCGGCAGCGTGGAGCGGAGCCGTTCGACCTGGCTTGCCGGCACGCCATCGTGCTCCGCCCGCGCGATGGCCCCCACCGCGAGGCCCGCGAAATACGGGTGGGCATTGAAGAAACTCGCCGCCCGGCGCATGGCGTCGCGGTAGCGCTCCCCTTCCGGGCCTCCGGGCAGATCGCGGAGGAGCGGCTCGCTCGCCCACGCCGCGCCGATACCCTGGAGCCGCTCGAAATTCCACGCGCCCTGCACCGCAAACAGGCGAAGCCACGCCCGCACCATTCCCGATTTCATCGGAACAGGATCACCGCGATGCCGCCGGCCAGGCCAAGGCCCAGCCATCGGATCGCCCGACCGTATCCGGACAGGCGGAGCGCCCCGGAGCCCGCGGACGCGAGCGCCGCGCCGATCACCACGGCATCCAGCATGAACGCGCCGCGCTCGCCCAGCGGCGGCGAGGAGCGAGCCGCCCACGCGACCACCAGGCCGAACGCCATGAGCCCGAGCGAGCGCAGCGCGTCCTGGCCGAGTCCGATCCGCTGGATCTCGACGACCGCGGCGATATCGCCCTGGTCGAGGCGCGGAACCCTGCGGCGTACCGCCTCGGTGTTGAACCAGCGCATCAGGTGAATGGTGAAGTCACCGACGAACGCCACCAGCATGCCAACGGCGACACCCAGGCCGACGCCGTGCAGTCCCTCGGTACCGGCGATCAATGCGACACCGGCCACCGCGGCCGGTCCGTAGTCCGGGTAACGCGTCGCGCCTACGGGCATGACTTCCAAGGCGAACATCTCGAGAACCGCGCCCACGGCCAGGCCGCCCGCCGGGTCGCCGACGATCCAGCCCGCCACGGTTCCCGCCACCAGCGGCCGCGCGATCATGACCTGGGGAAAGCTGGCGAGGTCCACGCCGACGAGCGTTCCCCACACGAGGAGCCACGCGATGTCCACGCCGTTCACGTGAACTCTCCCAGCGGGACCGGTCTGGCCGTGGGAACATCCTGGGCACTCACGTCTACACCGCGGGCCACGAGGCTGACGAGGCGGCTGGCCTCGTCATCCGACAGGTACACATATGGCAGGCGCTTGCTCCGGTGGGGCTGCTGATGAATGCCGCCGATGTTCACCCGGCGGATATCCGACCCCTCGACCAGTTGGGCAAGTGTGTCTACGTCACCGGTCACGACGATCGTGCGGAGCGGGGACGCCAGCCACCCCGGGGCCGCGGCGATGGCCTCCGGCACGGACGCAAACCGGAGCTCCACTTCGGCCGGTATCCCCATGCGGTAGAGGTCCTGCTCCCACTCGCTTGCGCGCACGCGGTCATCCACGAGGACGACCAGCTGGACATCCAGGGCCCTGCCCCAACCCACGACCACCTGGCCGTGCACCAGGCGGTCGTCGAGCCGAACCAGCGAGAGCGTCACGCAGGCAGGGACCGGACCGCCCGCACGCCGTGCTCCGCCGCCCGTCGGGCGGCGTCGGCCGGCGCGAGGTGCCGCTGGTACACGAAGTCGAGCAGCATTGCGAGGTTGACGCCCGCGACGACCGCGACTTGTTCGCCCGTCCGCAGGTGACGCATAGCCGCCTGGAGGCAGCTGCCCCCGGGCAGGTCCACGAACACCACCGCGTCCGAACCCCCAATGGCCGCGTCGAGCCGCTTGCCCAGTTGCCCGCCGTCGCAGCCATCGTTGCTCACCGGCACCAGGCCGCCCGACTCGCCCGTTATCTGCTTCACAGCATCCACCATGGCCTGCGCCAGCGCGGCATGGGACAGCACGATTCCCTTCAGCGGCTCACTCATAGTCTTCCGACAGGTACTCCCGGAGTTCCTTCTGTTCCGCCATGCGGCGAATCAGGCGCTCGTTCAGCACGTGCGCCGAGTCCACTCCGCTGTACCGCAACAGGTGGTTCATGGCCACGACTTCGGAAATGACCGTGATGTTCTTTCCCGGATTCAGCGGCACCATCACGTGCGGCAGGTCCACGCCCAGGATGCTCGTAGTTCTTTCGTCCAGGCCGGTGCGCTCCGCGTCACGCTTGTCCCACTCGCCGAGCTCGACCACGACCTCGATGCGCTTCTGGTGCCGCACGGCGCGGATCCCGAACAGCGCGGAAATATCCACCAGCCCCACGCCGCGGATCTCCATGTACCGGCGGGTCAGGTCATTGGCCTTGCCAATCAAGACGTCCTGCCCGCGTTTCGTAATATGGACGACATCATCGGCCACGAGCCGGTGACCCCGCTCCACCAGGTCGAGCACGCATTCGCTTTTGCCGATGCCGGACTTGCCGATGAACAACAGGCCGACGCCGTATACGTCTGCGAGTGATCCGTGGACCGTTTCCGCGGCGGCGAACGCCTCCGAGAGCCACGGCACGATCCGCCGGTAGAACTCCGCCGTCTTGAGCTTGGTGCGGACCACCGGGATCTTTCGATGCTTCGCGATCCGGAGCAGCTGGCTCGGGACCTTCTGCGCCTTGGTCACGAAGACGCACGGCAGGTCGTAGGACAGGAACTTCTCGAGCGACTCCTTGCGTTCGTCCGCCGAGAGGGAGTCGAGGTAGGAAATCTCCGTTTCGCCCAGCGCGTGCAGGCGCTTGCTGGCGAACCGGGCGGTGTAACCCGCCAGGACGAGACCCGGGCTCGACACTTCGGGCACCGTGATGACCCGGTCGAGGCCCTCCTCGCCGGTAAGCATCTCGAGCTGGAGAGACTCCTCGTTCTGCGAAAACAGTTCGCGAACCGTGAGCTTGCTCAGGTAGCACTCCGGGTCAGGGTTTCCTGGATATGCCGTTCCGTCTCCGTGGCGGCGCGCTCCCACGAGAGGCCTTCCGCAAACCGGCGGCCCGCCCGCCCCAGGCGCTCGATCTCGGCCGGATCATCCATCAGGCGTACCAGCACAGCCGCCAGCGCGGCGGCATCCCCATGCGGCACCAGGTAGCCGGTCTCGCCGTGCACGACCGAATCGCTGAGCCCCGGTGCGTCTGCCGCGATCGCGGGCGTCCCGCAGGCGGACGCCTCGATGTTGGCGATGCCCCACCCTTCCTTGGCTGACGGGAACAGGTGGGCCCAGGCGCGGCGCAACAGGTCACGCTTTTCGGTTTCGCTCACGAACCCCAGGAACTGCACGACGTCCGACAGGCCGAGCGTCCACACGAGGGCCTCGAGGCGGGGCCGGTCATCACCGCCACCGGCAATCTGGAGCCGCACATTCCGGCCCTGGGCCCGGATCGCCGCGACCGCCCGAATCGCGGTTTCTATTCCTTTATAACGCTTGAGCCGCCCTACGTACAAGAACGTTGGGTCCGCGGACCGGCGCACCGCCGGATCGGGATGATACCACCTGGAGTCAATGCCGGGATGAATGACGCGCACCGCGTCGGGACGCACGCCGCGACGCACCAGGTCATCCCGCGTGCTCTCGCTGATCGCATGGAAGGCGGCCCGGCGGTAGACGAGGGGAAGCGCCCGCTCGGAGAGCCACACCAACCCCGCGACGGGCAGGGATGCCTGCTGGAACGCGGTGGCGCCGAACAGGTGCGGCACGATCACGTAGACTGGAAGACGCGTGAGGGTCGGCAGGTACAGCGGGAGCTTGTTGATGTCTTCGACGACCAGGTCGTAAGACCCGCCGCGGAGGAGTTCGCGCACCGCGGACCGCCCGTGCAGTGCGAACGAATATCGTCCCGCGAACCGGCGGACATCGATGCCGTCGATCTCCGCTTTCGGGGCCGCGCCGGGCCAGCCCGAGGCGACGACGGTCACCTTGGCGCCGGCGGCAACTAGCCGGCCGAAGATCTCGAAGAAGTGAATCTCGGCGCCACCGGCGTCGGGGTTTTCCCGGTCCAGCCAGTTGACCGCGAGGAGCCTCACAGCCGGCCGAGTCGCCGGGCCAATCCGTCGAGCACACCGTTGACGAAACCGGGCGCCTTGGGGCCGGCGAACCAATGCGCCAGCTTCACCGCTTCATCGATGGCTACCGGCGCCGGCAGATCCAGGTTCAGCAGCTCGTGCAAGCCGAGCCGGAGAATATTCCGTTCGACCACGCCGATGCGCTCGAATCTCCAATTGTTGGCGGCGTCGGCGATGTCCTGGTCGAGCTCCCCGACGTCCTTCGCGACGGCCGTGGCCAGGGCGGAGGCCTGTGCCCGCTGGCGTATTCCCAAGCCGTCGGCCGGCATGCGGCGGGCCACAACGGCCATGTCGGGCCGTCCCTTGAGATCCCAGGCATAGAGCATCTGGAGCGCGCGAGCCCGCGCCCGGGTCTCAGCGCGCTGCACGGCGGGCGAACCCCTTGATGGCCTCGAGCGTGTCGATTGCCGCGGCCGCGGCCTCGCTCCCCTTGTTGCCCGCGTCTCCGCCCGCGCGAGCCAGCGCTTGGTCCATCGTGTCGCAGGTCAGGAGACCAAATCCAACCGGGATCGAATGGCGGAGCGCCGTGTCTCCCAGTCCGCGCGTGGCTTCGGCGCAGATGTATTCGAAGTGCGGGGTGTCGCCGCGGATCACGGCGCCGAGGGCCACCGCGATCGCATAGCGGCGCGTGGCGAGCCCGGCGTGCACGGCCAGGGGAAGCTCGAACGCTCCCGGAACCCAGACTGCGTCGTGGTCAAACCCGGCCGTGTCTAGACGCTCCCGCGCACCGTCGAGAAGGCGGCGGGTCACGGCTTCGTTGAATCGGGAAACGACAACGAGGGCCCGCGGACGGCGAGAGCGGGAGGGGCGTGCCATGGGTGTCAGTCGGCCAGCAGGTGGCCCAGCTTGTCCCGCTTCACCTGGAGGTACGCGCGGTTCTCCGCGGTTCCCGGCGGCACGATCGCGACCCGCCCGGCGAGCTCGAGCCCATAGCCTTCGAGCCCGATCAGCTTCCGCGGGTTGTTGGTAAGCACCCGGATCGAGCGGAGCCCCAGGTCGATCAGGATCTGCGCGCCGATTCCATAGTTCCGGAGATCCGGCGCGAAGCCCAGGCGCGCGTTCGCCTCGACCGTGTCGTCACCGGCATCCTGCAGCTCATAGGCCTTGAGCTTGTTCAGGAGGCCGATGCCCCGCCCTTCCTGGTCGAGGTAGACCACCACGCCGGTTCCCGCCTCCGCGATGATGCGCATGGCGTTGTCGAGCTGGGCGCCGCAGTCACAGCGGGTCGAGTGAAAAACGTCCCCGGTGAGGCACCGCGAATGCATCCGCACCAGCACCCCCGGTTTGCCGGACACCTCGCCGCACACCAGCGCCACGTGCTCCCGGTCGTCCACGTCGTTCCGGTAGCCAATGATCCGGAACGCGCCGTGCGGCGTGGGGAGCCGCGCCTCGGCCACCCGGTGCACGAGCCGCTCGGTTTGCAAGCGGTAGGCAACGAGCTGGGCCACGGTGATGAATGTGATGCCGTGCTTCTTCGCGAATGCCTCGAGCCCGGCCCGGCGCATGAGCGTGCCGTCCTCGGCCAGGATTTCGCAAATGACGCCCGCCGGGTACTGCCCCGCCAGCCGGGCGAGGTCCACGCTGGCCTCGGTCTGGCCGACGCGCTGGAGCACGCCTCCCGGCCGTGCGCGCAGCGGGAACACGTGCCCGGGGCGCCGCAAGTCAGCCGGAACCGTCGCGGGATCAATGGCCACCTGGATCGTCTTCGCCCGGTCCGCGGCCGAGATGCCGGTCGTCACGCCGAACCGCTTGGCCGCGTCCACGCTCACGGTGAACGCCGTCTCGTGCGCCTCGGTGTTCTCATCGGTCATCTGCGAAAGGCCGAGCGCGTTGCAGCGCTCGGGCGTCAACGTCAGGCAGATCAACCCGCGGCCGTGAGTAGCCATGAAGTTGATCATCTCGGCGTTGACGAGCTCCGCCGCCGCGACCAGGTCGCCTTCGTTCTCGCGATCCTCGTCGTCAGCGACAATGGCGAACTTACCCGCCTTGATGTCCGCGATTGCCTGCTTGACCGTTCCGAAGCTCATGTGCGCCTTGTTCTCGTTCGTTTGGTCATCAGTGCTTTCACGTGCTTGCCGATCACGTCCGCTTCCACGTGCACCTTGTCGCCGGACTTGAGGCCGCCGAGCGTCGTATGATCCAGCGTGTATGGTATTAATGATATCTGAACTACGCCGGGTTTCGGTAACGCGTTCACGGTAAGGGAGACACCCTGCACGGTGATGGACCCATGCAGGACTGCCGTCTCGCTCACTTCCGCCGGAACCCGCAAGTCCAGCACCCGCGCGTCTTTGGACCCTTTCACCGCCGTCACCGTTGCCACCCCGTCCACGTGCCCCTGGACGATGTGTCCACCGAGGCGGTCGCCGGCTTTGAGCGCGCGCTCAAGGTTCACGGGGTCGCCGGCCTTGAGGTCGCCGAACAGGGTGCGTTTCTGCGTCGTAGCGACCGCCTGTACCCGAAACCGCCCGCCTCCTGCTTCGACGACAGTCAGACACGCGCCGTTCACGGAAACGCTCTCGCCATCCTTGAGGTCGCCGTAGGGGGCGGAAATGGTCAACTCGATATTTCCGCCACGCCGCGCCGCCGCCTTCACCCGCCCGACCGCATCCACTATGCCGGTAAACACAGTTCCCTGTCCACCACAAGCAGTGTGTCCCGGCCCATCGTCTGCCGGTCCGTGACCGCCCAGTGCCCGGCGTCCGCCAGCAGGGTCGGAGAACGATCACCGAATGCCCGCGTGCCCGACCCGAGGAAAATGGGCGCCTGTATCCAGTAGATACGATCGATGAGGTCGTCCTGCATCAGGGCGGTGATCAGGTTCCCGCCTCCTTCGACCAGCAGCGACCGGATGCCCTTTGTTCGCAAGGCCACCAGGGCGTCCTCCCGGCCCGCGGCCGGGAGAATCTCGACGCCGCTCCCGGCAAGCGCTGCATCCGTCTGGGCGTGCGATGCGGGGTCGGTGAACACGACGGTCGGAACCTCTCGAGCGGTCTTCACCAAGTGCAGGTCCTTCTTGAGGCCGCCCCGGGTGAACACCACCCGCGTCGGCGTCACGCGCGGCGGCACCGCGCCGCGCACTGTAAGCTGAGGGTCATCGGTCTCGGCCGTCTTTCGGCCGACGGAAATGCCGTCGAAGCCGGCGCGCAGCCAGTGCACGAAGTCCCGCGACTCAACGCCGGAGACCCACTTGGCCCGTCCCGACGCATCCGCAAGGAACCCGTCGAGCGACGTCGCGACTTTCGCAGCGACAAACGGCCGGTCGGGACGCCGGACGCTCCAGAGAAATGGAGCATTGAGTGCCGCAGCCTCCTCTGCCAGGACCCCCACCTCCACGTCGAGGCCTGCCTTCCGCAAGTGCTCCAGGCCACCGTTCGCGTCTGGACTGGGATCCCGCATGCCCACGACGACGCGCTTCACCCCGGCACTGACGAGTGCCGACGCACAGGGTGGCGTTTTCCCCTGGTGCGCGCATGGCTCCAGGTTGACGACGCACGTCGCACCGGTCGCATCCCGGGCGACCGCCAAGGCGGCGATTTCCGCGTGTTGCTCGCCGTATCGCGCATGGAACCCCTCGCCGATGACGCTGCCGTTCCTGAGCAGAACGGCGCCCACGAGCGGGTTCGGGGCAACGCGGCCCCAGCCGCCCATGGCCAACTTGATGGCCCGGCGCATGGCCTCCGACTCGGAGAGGCGGTCGGTCATCGAATCAGCACCCCGTCTCCATGCACGACCTCGCCGATCACCCACGTTTTCACGCGCGCATCGTCGGCGGCCTTTCGCACCACCGCCACTTCTTCCGGCGGGGTGAGCGCGATCATCCCCACACCCATGTTGAACACGCGTTCCATTTCGTCTTGGCTCACATTGCCCGCCTCTCCCAGCCAGCGGAACAGCGCCGGCGCGAGCCAGGTTCCCCGCTCGACCACGGCGCGGCAGCCCTTTGGAAGCGAGCGTGACAGGTTGCCGGGAATACCGCCCCCGGTGATGTGCGCCAGCGCGTGCACGCGGGACAACACCGGCGTGAGCGCCTTCCAGTAGCTGCGGTGCACGAGCAGCAGCGCGTCGCCGACCGTGGCGCCCACCCCGGGAATCTGGCTGCCGATGTCCAGGCGCTGCTCCTCGAACACGATCTTCCGCGCGAGCGAATAACCGTTGGTGTGCAGGCCGTTCGACTCGTAGCCGATCAGCGTGTCACCGGCCCGCACCCGGTCCCCATGCATGGCCTCCGCCTCCGCCACAACGCCGACGATCGTGCCGGCCAGGTCGTAGTGCCCCGCGGGGTAGAGGTCCGGCATCTGGGCAGTCTCGCCACCGGCCAGCGTCATGTCGTGGGCACGGCACCCGCGGGCCACGCCCTCGACTACCGCAACCGCCGTATCCGACGTGAGCTCGGCGCACGCGATGTAGTCCAGGAAGGCGATCGGCCGCGCGCCATGAACGAGAATGTCATTCACGCAGTGATTGACGAGATCCTCGCCAACGGTGTCGTGCCGGCCCGCACGCACCGCCACGAGCACCTTGGTCCCCACTCCGTCGGTGGAAAGGACGAGGTTCGGCTTCTCGATTCCCGGCGGCAGCGAAAGCATGCCGCCGAACGCGCCGATATGCCCGCGCGTGAGCGGGGTCCGCGTGGACGCCACGGCCACGGCGATCCGGGCCTTGGCCCGCTCGGCGGCGTCGAGATCGACGCCCGCCGCGCGGTAGCGCTCAGCGGCCGGCTTTGGGCGGGTGGTCAAAGTACTTGGGCTCGGCGTCGAAGTGCACGAGGTCCTGGAAGGCGCGCGCGCGCGCCGTGACGTCGGCGGGACCAATGGCGGTGAGGCGGTTGATCGAGAAGTCCTCGACCGCAAACGACCCCATCACGGCGCCGAACACCATGGCGCGCTTGAGATTCTGCGGGCTCAGGTCGTCCGAACGGGCGAGGTGGGCCATGAAGCCGCCCGCGAACGCGTCGCCCGCGCCGGTGGGGTCGAACACCTTCTCCAGCGGAAACGCCGGGACGTAAAAGATGTGCTCGCCCTCGACCAGCACCGCGCCGTAGACGCCCTGCTTGATCACCACCCGCTTGGGACCCCGGGAGAGAATCCAGCGTGCGGCGCGATACACGTTCCAGTCCCCGGACAACTCGCGCGCCTCGGCGTCGTTGACCATGAGCACGTCAATGTGCCGCAGCAGTTGGAGCAGGACGTCGCGCTTCGAGCTGATCCAGTAGTTCATGGTGTCACAGGCCACGAGCTTGGGCTTCCGGATCTGGTCGAGCACGGAGAGCTGGAGCTCGGGGTCGATGTTGCCCAGGAACACCCACTCGGCGTTCCGGTACTTGTCCGGAATCTTGGGCTGGAAGTGGGCGAATACGCCGAGCCGGGTTTCCAGCGTTTCGCGACTCTGGAGGTCGTACGAGTACTTGCCCTTCCACCGGAAGCTCTCGCCCCTGGCCTTCTCTACTCCTTCGATGTCCACGCCGCGCTCGCGCAGTTTCTCGAGCGCCTGCATGGGGTAGTCGTCGCCAACCACGCCCACGAGCTGCACCGGGTGGAGGAGGCTCGCCGCGGAAGCGAAGAAGACACCCGAGCCGCCGATCGCGTCCGCGGCTTCGCCGAAGGGCGTCTGCACGGTATCCAGCGCCACACTGCCGACCACGAGAAGACTCACATCCGCTCCGGGGCGCTCACGCCCAGCAAGTTGAGCCCGTTCGCCAACACGATCTGGATAGCCCGCGCGAGGAGGAGCCGCGCGCGTTCCAGCTCCGCACCCACGCCGATCACGCGGTGCCGATGGTACCAGCCGTTCACCAATGTCGCGAGTCCCTGGAGGTACGCCACGACCCGGTGCGGCTCCAGCGCCTCGGCGGCGCCCGCAATCGCTCCGGGAAACTCCGCCAGGTGCTTGAGCAGCTCGAGTTCGTCCGTCTCCTTGAGCGCGCCCAGGTCCACGCCATCCGCCGTGACAGCCTCGGCGGTGGTAACCGCCGAGCGGAAAATGCCCGCCATCCTGGTGTGGGCGTACTGTACGTAATACACCGGGTTTTCGTCGGACTGCTTCGTGGCCAGGTCAATGTCGAACACGAACTGGGCGTCGCCCTTCCGCATGAGGAAGAAATAGCGCGCAGCGTCCACGCCGGTCTGCTCGAACAGGTCCCGCAGCGTCACGAACTCGCCGGACCGCTTGGAGAATTTCACTTCCGCGCCGTCCTTCTCCACCTTGACCAGCTGGGTCAGCTCGGCGTGAAAGAAGTCGTCCGCCAGGCCCAGGGCGCGCATGGCGGCCGTCATGCGGCCAACGTAGCCGTGATGGTCCGCGCCCCAGACGTCAATGGCCCGGTCGAACCCACGGCTGGCCTTGTTCAGGTGATACGCAATGTCCGGCGTGAAGTAGGTGAACGTACCGTCGCTCTTCCGCAGCACCCGGTCCTTGTCGTCGCCGAAATCGGTGGTCTTGAGCCACAGCGCGCCGTCTTTCTCGAAGGCCAGCCCCTTCGCCGTGAGCCGCTCGAGCGCCTTCTCGATCATCTGCTCCTGATAGACCCGCGACTCGTTGAAGAACACGTCGAACCGGACGCCGAAATCGGCGAGGTCCCGGTGCTGTTCCTCCTGCTGGGCCCGGACGCCGATCTCCCTGCAGCGCGTCCGGCCCTCCTGGACCGGAAGGTCGGCGAACTGCTCCCCTTCCCGCTTCAGAATGTCCCGGGCCAGGTCCAGCACGTACTGGCCGTGGTAGCCTCCCGGCGGAACCTCGGCGGTCCGACCCACGGCCTGCTGGATCCGGGCCCAAAGCGATTCGCCGAACTTGTCGATCTGCACGCCCCCGTCGTTCACATAGAACTCGCGGGTCACCTGGTGTCCCTGCGATTCCAGCAACCGGGCGATGCCATCGCCCAGTGCGGCACCGCGGCCGTGACCGACGTGAAGTGGCCCGGTGGGATTCGCGGAGACGAACTCGACGTTCACCTTCTGGATCCGCTCGGCCTTCCCGTGTCCGTACCGTGCTCCATCGGCCAGAATCCGGGCGAGGACCGCCGAAAGCGTTTCGCCCGCGAGCCAGAAGTTGATGAACCCGGGTCCGGCGACTTCCACCCGGGTAACCACCGAGTCCTGGACCTTGAGGAGCCCGGCGATCTTGTCCGCTATGTCGCGCGGCTTCTCGCCGAGCCGCTTGGCGAGCTTCATGGCGATGTTCGACGACAGGTCGCCGTGGTCCTTGTCGCGCGGCCGCTCCAGTTCGATCGCGACATCCCCCGCGCCCAGTTCGCCGGCGACGCGGGACAACGCGTCGCGCAGACGCTCGGTCGCGCCGATCACGAATCGCCCTTCTTGGGTTTGGGCTTGGGCTTTTCCGACGGCTTGTCGGCCTTCTCCACCTTTGTGGTCTTCTCGGTCTTTTCGGTCTTCTCAGTCTTGTCCGCCTTGTCCGCCTTGTCCGCCTTACTCGCGGCATCCGTCTTCTCGGACTTGTCCTGACTCTGGCCACTTCTCCCGTAGTCGGTGAGGTAGAAGCCGGATCCCTTGAAGATCACGCCGCCACCACCGGAAATCACACGGACCCCCCGCGTGCCGCACTTCGGGCACTTCACGCGGGAGTCATCGTTGATGTTCTGGAGCTTCTCGTACACGCGCCCACACTTGGGGCACTTGTACTGGTAGGTCGGCATGTTTGGAAGCCTGTAACCGTTTGAGCAGGTGCAACTTAGCCGGGAGCAGGAAGGATGGTCAAGCAGAGCCACGACTTGAGACCGGCGCAGTCCAACAGGAAGCCGCGGCCGAGGCGAACGCGATGAACGCGGCGAATCCGTAGGAGCTCAATCGGTCGGGAACTTCTTTCTCAATTCCGCGAGTACCTGGAGCTTCACCTCCATCAGCGCGGGCTCTGCTCCACTGCTCCGCACGTTGTCCTCTTCTTCGCCGATGACTCGCTGAAAGACCTGCCCCAGTGTTTCACCCGGCTGAAAGACGATCTGGTCCGGCTGGAACCGGGCCATGACCCTGTTGAACCACTCGTTGCCACTTCCTTCCGGCGCCATGGGTCACTCACCTTGCGTGGTGGTTCCTCATCAACTCCCGGATGCTAACGAGAGGGGTTGGAGAACCGGGCCGCAAGGGTGCTCAGTCGGCCTTCAGGTGCCCGAAGCCGGAGTCGGGACTCAGCATCTGTTCGTCCAGCCAGCGATCCAGGATGCGTTTCCGGAATCGCCATTCCTTGCCAAGCTTCACCGAGGGAATGCGCTTCTCCTGCGCCCACTTGTAGATCGTCTGCGGCTGGAGACGCAGGTACACCGCGACTTCCTCGACCGTCAGGATGTCGTGATCGGGCTCCCGGCCCCGCTTGGCGCCGTTGCCGCTCACGGGCGCCTCGCGCCGCCCGTCGAGTCGCGAGATACCGGGGCGATGAGCCCGCGCAGAACATCCGTCGTATCGGGACGGATCGTACTCGTTGGCTTGTCGTTTCCCGCCCCGAGTTGCTTCACCGCGTAGACCACCGCCGCGTAAAAATTTCCTTCGTATTTCCCGAACAACTGAAACCCGACCGCGCGGTCGCCCAGGAACGGGCGCAGGTTCCACGCGAGCTGGACACCTACGAACGCGAACAGGACCGCCCATGCCCGCATCATTGTCAGCGCCTTCCGCGGATATACGCCCCGTTTCTCGCACACGACGGTCAGGCCGTCGTGCAGGGCGTACATGCCGGAGAACCCCGAAAGCCCGACGATCGTCAGCCCGGCGTAGTTGAGTTTCTTCGACAGCCCGACGCTGTCCACTACCTCTTCGAAGAACCGTTCCCGGTCGGACAGCAATGACCCCAGGAAATCCTGATAGCCAGACGTGCCACTCATGCGGCCTCCTTGGTGGCGCCAAGTTAGGCCGCTGATGCCTGAATAGTCACGTTTGTTAATGTTTACTGCTGTTTTGTAACCTGCCGCAGGTCGTCCCAAGGCGGCGTGCCCCCGATCCACTCGCCGTTCACGCGTACCGAATCCACCCGCTGCACCGAGTACGCCCGCAGGCGCCCGAAGTCCCAGGTTGTTTCCAGCTCGAGCTGCACCGTGGCCGGGTGGACGCTCTCCAGGTACAGATGTAACGAATCCGACAGGACGTGCTCGTAGCTCGCGGGATGATCTACGTAGGTGAATGTGTACGCCGTGCGTGACGGCAGGCTGGTCGGGTGGTACGGAGCGTAGGTCGCAGAGTAGTGATGGCGCCGGGTGACGCCCGTGAAGAGCTGGATCGGCCCCCAGAAGAGGAGCGTGAACACACCCAGCGTGGCCCACGCGCGAAATGCGTACCGGCCGTGCTGCCATTCCCCGCTCGAGCGCCGGCGCACCCAGAGGAACACCAGGTACCCCAGGCCAAGCGCCAGGACGGCTCCCAGGTACCAGAACGGATACAGGCTGAACATGGCCGCTAACGTGCCGCAGGACTGGCGCGGGGGGAAGTCGTTGAGCCAAAATCAACCTCATGGGCAGGCTCCGCTCCCTCCTCGTATTGCTCCTTCCGTTGCTCCTCGGCGGCCAGGGACGCGGGCGCGTCATGGTCAACGACAATCTCGACTACAACGGCCAGTTCGTCTTCGCGCGCATCCGCTACGGCAACGGATGGGGCTTTGGCGGGTCCACCTGGAGTCATGACTACCCGCGGGCCGACCGGCACCTGTCAATCATCCTCCGCGACCTGACGACCATCGACGCGACGAAGGACGGCAGCAACGTGTTCGAGCTGACCGACGCCGAGATGTTCCGCTACCCGATTATCTACGTCTCCGAGCCGGGCTACTGGATCATGTCGGATGCCGACGTGCCGCAGCTGCGGGCGTTCCTGCTCAAGGGCGGATTCATCATCTTCGACGACTTCGAGGAGGACCACATCCTCAACGTCGAACTCCAGATGACACGCGCCCTTCCCGAGTTCAAGATGACCGAGATTGGCATCGACCACCCGATCTTCAATACGTTCTTCCGGATGAAGACCATCGACTTTCCCCATCCCATGATGCCGCGCCTGCGCGCGCGGTACTTCGGGATCTTCGAAGACAACGATCCGTCGAAACGCATGCTCGCGTTGATCAACCACAACAGCGACATCGCCGAGTATTGGGAATGGTCGGCAGAAGGAATGTTCCCGGTGGACATCACCAGCGACGCGTACAAGCTGGGAGTCAACTACATCGTCTATGGAATGAGCCACTAATGGGTGGATCACGCTCCAGTCTCACGCTGACAATCCGGCCGGCAAGCGCCTCCGACGCCGGGCGCCTGGCCGAACTGCGGTGGGAATTCCGGAGCGGACGGGCACCGCCAGCCGAATCCCGCGAGGCCTTTCTCGCCCGATGCGCCGAGTGGATGCACGATCGGCTGACATCGGCGCAGTGGCGCTGCTGGGTGGCCCTGCGGGCCGATGCAATCGTGGGACACGTCTGGGTGCGGCTGATCGAGAAGATCCCCAACCCTGCGACCGAACCCGAATGGCACGCGTACATCACCAACCTGTACGTGGAGCCCGCCGCGCGGGGCGGCACCGGCGGCGCCCTGATGGACGCCACCATCGCGTGGTGCGCGGCGCAGGACATTGACGCCGTTTTCCTCTGGCCCACTAACCAGAGCCGCACACTCTACATGCGGAAGGGATTCAACTCCACGCCGGACATCATGGCCCAGCGACGACCCCCGGACGCATGAAGGCACACAAGACCCTGATCGGTGCGGCCGAGGTCGCGAAGCACCTTTCGGACCCCGGCTGGGCCGTATTCGATTGCCGGTTCGCCATACGGGAGACCGCAAGCGGCCGGGCCGGCTACCTGGCGGCCCACATTCCCGGCGCTGCCTATGTCCATCTCGACGATCAGCTTTCCGGCCCGATCATCAAGGGCAAGACCGGCCGCCATCCTTTGCCCGATCCCCAGGTGATGGCCGAGCGGTTCGGCACCATGGGAATCGACGACCGGACGCAGGTGGTCGCGTATGACGACACCGGCGGCTCGATGGCCGTTCGCCTCTGGTGGCTCCTCCGCTGGCTCGGCCACGATGCCTGCGCGGTGCTCGATGGCGGGTGGAAGGCGTGGCAGGACGCGGCGCTCTCCACGCGCACGGGCGAGGAGCGTCACCCGCCTAGGGCGTTCACGGCGGACATCCGCCCGGAGCTCGTGGCCGATGCGGCCTTGGTAGACCGCGCGCGCGCGGACGAGGGTTGGCTCGTGGCAGACGCGCGGGCAAGCGACCGGTACCGCGGGGAGAACGAGACGATCGACCCCGTGGCTGGACACATTCCCGGCGCGGTCTCGCTTCCCTTTGCGGAGAATCTCGACGCGAACGGCCGGTTCCTCCCCGCGGCGGAGCTGGCGAGGCGGTTTCGCGCCACCCTGGGCTACGTCCCCGTGTCGCATGTCGTGTTGTATTGCGGATCCGGTGTCACCGCCGCGCACGATGCGTTTGCCATCGCGCATGCAGGGATGGGCGACGCCAGGGTGTACGCCGGGTCGTGGAGCGAATGGATCCTTGATCCCCGACGGCCGGTGGCCACGGGAGACGGGCGCGGCTAGGCGGGAACCCGCTCCCGGGCGAGGTCGAGCGCGGCATCGAGCTTTGAGGCATCCGGCAACCCGCCCTGCGCCATCGCGGCCTGCCCGCCACCCTTCCCGCCGAACTGTGCCACAACCTCCTTGAGCAGCGCGCCGGCGTTCACCGCCGACCCGGCCGGACTCGCGAAGACGAGCTGCGCCTTCTCACCGCGCAGGCCCAGTAGCGCCACCCCGCCCCGGGCCGTGATCTGGTTCGCGAGCGCCTTGAGGTCACTAAGCGTCCGGTCGCTGTAGACGCCGACAACGACACTCCCCTTCGCGACGAGCTCCGTGGCTTCGAACGCGGCCAGGCGTTCCATCGCGTCCTCGAGTCGCTGGCGGGTTCCCTGTTCCGCTTCACGCAATCGCGACACGGCACCCTCCAGCTCGTCGGGGCCGACGGTCAGCGCGGTGGAAACGCTGGTCACGAGCGCGTTCTTCGCCCGGAGATCCTTCGCCGCTCGTCCCCCGCACAGGAACTCGACTCGGGTGTCGCTCCCGCGCTTGTCCGCCCGGCGCAGGTGCAACAGCCCGACGACACCGGTCGAGCGCGGGTGCGTACCCCCGCAAGCCGAATGGTCGAACTCGGGAACGGACACCACGCGAATCGCGCCATCGACCACGGGCGCTTTCCGAAGGGATAGTTGCGCGAGCTCTTCGGGGGTCACGAACCGGGCGTTGATGGGACGGTCCTCCCAGATCACCTGGTTCGCCAGGTCCTCGGCGGCGGCCAGCTGGGCTTCCGACACCGCCGGCGTGGCCAGGTCGATCGTGACGGACGCGGGACTCAGGTGAAACGAGACAGTCCGGAAGCCGAACAGTTTCTCGAAGGCGGCGGAGAGCAGGTGCTGGCCGTGGTGCTGCTGCATGTGGTCGAGCCGTCGCGGCCAGTCCACCGCGCCTTCGACTTCGTGGGCGTCGAGCGGTCGCTCGAGTGTATGCCAGACAACCTGGTCGTCCGACTGCACATCGAGGACCCGAACCCCGGAGAGCGTGCCATGATCGGAAGGTTGGCCACCACCTTCGGGGTAGAAGGCACTCCGGTCCAGGGCAACGCGGGGCTTACCCTCCCGCGAGTCGCGCCCGATGACCCGGGCGCGAAACGCGGCGAGGTAGGGATCGGCAAAGTAGAGACGCTCGGTTTGCACGGCCTTCTCAGGTCGTCTCGGACAGGAGATCGCGTACTTCCCGCCGGGCCTTGAGCTCTCCTTCGACGGCATCTCCGATGGCTCGCGCCTGTTCTACGGCGGCGGTCAGGTCATCCGCCGAGCCAACGCCCGCCTCGAGTTTCAGCAGGTCGAGCCGGATGTTTTCCAGCGCCGCCACTGCCGTACCGAGCCGGGCACGTACATCCGCCTTAGCGCCCTCCAGCTCCATGAGCACACCCCGTTGCCGCTCGGACGACCCTGAGCCCGCCGTGGCGAGTGCGTGGCCCAAGTGCGCCTCGCGGGTGCGCAGCCGCTCAGCCTCGCGCTCCAGCCGGTGGATCAGCTCCGGTACCTCACCGAACCGGCGCTTCAAGTCGGTCGGCAGGCGGCCGAAGAGGTCCCCGGCGGCGAGCGCCAGGACCACTTCGGTCCGCTCGGCGGACGGCGGCTGGTTTTGTGCCTTCGAGCGAAGCCCAATACCCGCAAGGCGGAACAGCCACTTCCCCAACCAGGTACCCAGGAGCCACTCCCCACCCTGGGAACCGGCATGGGCGCTCGTCAGTCGAACACGCGTGGCGCTGACGAAGCGAAGGGCGAAGCTCGCACCGTAGCAGAGCGCGCCGACGGCAAACGACGCCACACCAAAAGCGCGAAGCCAATTCCCCGTGTCCGCCACTCCAGGAATGTTTGGGGCGAGGACTCCCAAGAATCCCAACGCAACCCCGACGTGGCCGATCCGTTTCCAATCTCCCCGTCTCTTCACCAGGCTCTGCGGGGAGTCCGTGAAGCCCAGCACTTCCGACTCTTCCCGGGTGGCCTTCGCCGCCCGATCCAGGGCGCGTCGAAGATCGGCGTACCCCAGCCCGGCCCTGATGGCTTCGCGCGCCGCGTTCACGGTGGCGAGTGGTGCAAGCACGACCTGGGCTCCCAGAATGAACGAGACCAGTAAGACGGTCTGGGGCTGCGTGGCCCAGAGCGCCGAGACAAGGGGAGGAATCACCAGGCCTCCGAGGATCACCATTCCGAACGCCGTATCCAGCTCGTGGGACACCTTCAGCAAATAGCGGATCTGGGGGGCCGACTCTCCCACCGAGTCAACGGTGCCGACGGCCTCGGCGAGTTCTTCACCCGACGCGAACCGAGCCGCTGCGTCCTTGGCGAGGCAGCGCTCGACTGCCTCGGCGAGCCTCGGGGGAATCTCCTTGCGCTGCAAGGCGAGCCGGGGCGGGTCCTCGGTGAGTATCCGCGCGATGACAGCCGGCAGAGTGGGCCCTTCGAACGGCAACAACGCCGTGAGCGCGTAGTACGCCGTGACACCGAGGGAGAAGAGATCGCTCCGCCCGTCCTGGTCCTTTCCTGAGAGCGCCTCGGGACTCATGTAGTGCGTCGTACCCATCAGCTCCCCCGCACCGGTCAGCGGACTCGCCTCGGCGAGGCGCGCGATGCCGAAATCCGTGACCATGGCGCGGCCGCTGTCCTTGTCGAGCAGGATGTTGTCCGGCTTCACATCCCGGTGCACCACGCCGCGACCATGCGCATACGCCAGGGCCCACGCCACCTCCTGGATCACCCGGGTGGCCTGGGCGGTACCGAGGGCGCCGCCCCGCCGCACGCGTTGTCCCAGCGTCTCACCGTCCACGAATGCCATGACGAAGTAGACGAGATCGTCGCGCGCTTCGACCAGGTGAATCGGGACGATGTTCGGGTGGGATAGCCGAGCGGCGGTACGCGCCTCGCGCAGGAAACGCTCTCGCAAGTCGGGCTGCTGCGCCAGCGCCGGCGGGAGCAGTTTGATCGCCACCGGGCGGTCGAGAGCCACGTCGCGGGCGAGAAAGACGATGCCCATGCCACCGCGGCCCAATTCTCGCTCGAGCGAGTAGCGGCCTGCGAGGGCCTGTTGCAGAAGGAGGAATTCCGGCGTGGCGGGTGCGGGCATGGCGCTAAGATAGGTCCGGCCTGACCGGGCGGCGAGGCAAAGGGCTCAACGAGAACGGCCCCCGAACGCCGGGGGCCGCTGACACTGCCCGAGATCGTTCGCCGCGTTCGCCGCTCAGGAAACCTTCTGCACCTTCTTCACACCTTCCGGCCCGTTGTCCCAGTCCTGCACACTCGAAATGTTCGGCAGGCCCCACTGGTGGCCGTTCCAGCCATCGAACCCGTCCATCTTGTAGGCCCAGAACCCGGTGTACCCGCTGGTCACGATGAGGCCGTCGGCGTTCCGGACATCCACGCCCCAGGTGCTGGCGCCATCAGGAATGTGATATCCCACGGTGTACGGGTTGGTCGGGTCCATCATGTTGAAGATCTGGAGGCCGGTGTTGTAGCCGGAGACGAACACGTACGGCCAGCGCACTTCGTGGTTGTGCGGCTCGCTCTTCCAGTTGGCGGTCCACGCGCCGATCGGCCGTGACACGAGCTTGGCGTAGTCCTTGCCGTCGGGCTTGAGGTCGAAAATCCGGAGCGGCGCCGTGGCGTACTCCATTTCGGTGACCGCGTACCGGCCCGTCGGGTCCGGGGTGAACGTGTGGGCGACGTCCATACCCGACGTCCCGAAGACGCGATTGACCAGCTTGGGATTCTTGATGTCGGTGATGTCGAAGACGTAGTACCCGGTGAGGCCCGCGCCGAAGAACAGGTCGCGCTGGCCGGCCACGTCGTAGTGCACGTAGAAATCGTGATACCCCGGGTATCTCGACGCCGTGGTCGTGATGACGGTGTCGGGCCGCGGAATCCTCCCGACCAGTGCGCCGGTCGTATCACCGCCGCCCAGCTTCTCCATGTCGTAGATGTAGGTGTACGGTCCGACGTACGGGAGCGCGGCCATGAGGAGCGCGCGGCCGTCAGAATGCTTGTACGTGTAGATGCTGTGGAAGCCCGCGGGATACTCCGGCGTGTAGATCCGGGCGGTTTCCTTGATCTTCGATACGTCCGGCAGGCCGGTCACGTCGAACACGATCGCACCAAGCGAAGCGTCGGGCCCCGTGCGCTGAAACTCGAACGACTGCACGTAGTAGTAGCGGCCCTTGAGCTTCGCATACCGGCCGTCAAGCGCGCTCCCCTGGTGCAGCTCGGGATTCTCGATGCTCCAGCTGTACAGCACGCTGGCCTTCGCCGGGTCCTTGAGGTTGATGATCTGGTAGCCGTTCCCATGCGCGGAGAGGTAGGCGTAGGGCCGTGAGAGCTCCTGCTCGATCTCGATGTTCGCCATGCCCGGGAGCGGGATGTGCGACATGATCTTCACGTTCGACGAGCCCTGGGCACCCGGGAATTCCGGGCGCATGTCCACCTGGCGGGCGATATCACCGGGGGCACGCCGCGCCTGGGCGCCGAGAACTGTGGGAAGCACGGCGAGGGCAGCGACCCACGCAACAGTCCGGGACAGAATCCGTTTCACAGAAACCTCGATCGACGAAGGGTTCACAAACCTACGCACCGCATCAGCGTTTGGCGAAGTATTCGGGCTCGTTGCCCTGTGTCCACTTGATATTGCACCCGATGGACGGCATCTGCTCGTCCACCACTCGGCCCGCTATCACCGCATCCAGGGCTTTGCGCAGGTCACCTCCCGTGACCGGCACAGTGGTGCTGGGGCGACTGTCATCCAGCTGGCCGCGGTAGGCGAGCTTCCCCGCCCGGTCGAACACGAAGAAATCGGGCGTGCAGGCCGCGTGGAAGGCCTTGGCAACCGCCTGGGTCTCGTCGAACAGGAACGGAAACGCCCATTGCTCCTGGGCGACCAGTTTCTTCATTTCGGGCGGGGCGTCCTGCGGGTACTTCTGCGCGTCATTCGCGTTGATGGCCACTACCCCGAATCCCTTGGGCTGGTAGTCGCTCGCGACCCGGCTCAGCTCGGGCATGACGTGCTTCACGAACGGACAATGGTTGCAAATGAACATGACCAGCGTACCGGCGACCCCGCGGACGTCGCGGTCCGTGATCACGCGGTCATCAACGGCGTTTGCGAGCGAAAAGGTAGGCATCGCGGTGCCCAGGTCCAGCATGGTGGAAGGAACGGAAACCATCGGCTCAGAACTCCCTGGAGAACTTGATCAGAAGATTCGCACGAAGGGCGGAGGAAGCGAAGCCCCCTACGGACCCTGTTTCAATCGATTGTATTTCCGTAGCACTTCGCGCAGGCGTTCGTGGGGAATCGCCGCCGTTGTCGTGCCGTTGCGGCCGGTCATGGTTTCCGCGGCAATGAGGGCATTCACGATGGCTTCTTCCACCGCCTGGATGGTGGCAGTGAAGAAGGGGCTCTCCGCGCTGTTCGGCAGCATTTGAATGTTCACCGCGTCGTTGCCGCCCGCGGCCGCGCCGGGGTTCGCGGTAGAAAAAGCGATGAAGATGTCGCCGGAACCGTTGGACGCCGTCCCGCCAACCCGCGAGATACCCATCGGCACACGGCGTGCGAGCCGTTTTAGCTGGTGCGGCAGCAATGGCGCGTCAGTCGCAACCACCACGATGATCGACCCCTCGCGGTCTCCGTCACCGCCACCGGGGGCCGGGGCGGGCGCCCGCGGCGCGGCTTGCGTGTCCGTCAGTTCCCGTCCCACCGGTACCCCGGCAATGAGCAACTCGCTGCGATTCCCGAAATTCGCCTGCACCAGCACGCCAAGCGTGTAATTCCCGACCTTCCGGGACGCGGTGCCGGTTCCGGCCTTGAAGCCGAGCGCGCGCATGCCGGTGCCGCCGCCCACGTTGCCTTCGGGCACTGGCCCGCCTTTGGCGCCGTTCATGGCCGCGAAGACGTGAGCGCGCTTCACGTGGAACCCCTGCATGTCGTTGAGCCCCGCATCGGACGTCTCGCCCACCACCGGCTGGTGCCAGGAGATGTCCACCTTGGGAATGGAGTCGTACCACTGGAGCACCGCGTCACGCACCGTGCCGACGCTGTTGGTATTCGTGATCGCGACCGGGCCGCCCAATACCCCGCCCTCTTCAACCCACGCAGTACCCGTCAGGTCGCCAAACCCGTTTCCGGCAAACCATCCGGCAAACACCGGCTCCCATTTCTTGCCCCTGGGCCACACGATGGTCACGCCGGTGCGCGCCGCGTGGGCTCCCGCACCCTCGATGATGGTCGTTTGCCCCACTTCGATGCCGGCGACGTCGGTGATGGCGTTGAGCGCCCCCGGCGAGCCGTCGAAGGGAATGCCCAAGTCGCGCGCGCGGGGCTTCGCCGCCTGCTGGGCATCGAGTGAAGAGACGGACAGGACGGACAAGGCGGACAGGACGAACGGGAGTCGGAATCTCATGACGGCGATCCTGTGTGAAGAATGGGTTTCGTGTCCGCCAGCGCCACGCGGAACGTGGACACCGTTTCCGCAACCTCATCATCGCGCATGGCCGTGGACAGGAAGAACGCGCCCTCGGCCCGCATGAACAGCCCGTGGTTGAGCGTGGCGAGGTGAAGCCAGTGCATCCCCGCCCGCTCCGCCAGGTGAATCCCCACGAGTGACCCCAAGCCGGTCACTCGCGCCAGCACACCCGCCTCGTCGAGCGCCCCCTTGATGCCGCTCCGGAGGCGATCACCCAGCCCGTTGATGCGCGCGATCTCGGCCGGCGTCAGAAGCCCCAGCGCCGCGATGCCGGCCGCCATGGTCGCCGCGTTGCCGGCGAACGTTCCGGAGTGCTGGGCGGAATCCGGCCGCGTGGGGTCAAAGCGGTCCATGATGTCCGCCCTGCCGCCGAATGCACCAACCGGCAAACCCCCACCGATGATCTTGCCGAATGTCGTGAGATCGGGCGTGATGCCGAATATGCTCTGCGCTCCACCCGCAGCCAGTCGAAACGTCACGACCTCATCGCAAATGAGGAGCACGCCCGCCTCGCGCGTCACCTCGCGGAGCCCCAGGAGAAAACCCGGCTCGGCCGCATGCATTCCTCGAACGGAGACAGGTTCCACCAGCACGGCGGCCAGCTGGGCGCGTTGCGCCTCAATGAGCCGCGATGCCGTTTCGAGGTCGTTGTAGGGGGCGACCAGCGTCTCAGCCACAATGCTCTCCGCCAGTCCCGGGCTCGCCACCACGCTGTCGTATCCGCCGTGGTAGCTGCCCTCCATTCTCAGTATCCGGTTGCGGCCGGTGAATGCCCGAGCCGCGCGGACGGCGTACATCACCGCCTCGCCGCCGGAGTTCGTGAACCGAATACGCTCGACCGACGGAACCCGCTCGGCGATCATCCGCGCGAGCACGAGCTGCCGTTGGGTCGGCGTGCCCCAGTCCGTTCCCCGCCCCACCTGCTCCCGCAGGGCCGCGACCACCGCCGGGTGCGCGTGCCCGTGGATCATGGACCCGTAGTTGTTCAGTTGATCGAGGTACACGTTGCCGTCCGCATCCGTGACACGGCACCCGCATCCTTCCTCCATATAGGTCGGGTATGGCGCGTAGTGCGTGATGCCGCGGGCCACCCCGCCCGGCAGGAGCCCTGCTGCCTCCCGGTGGAGCGCGTCCGACCGCCGAGTGCGGGCGCGATAGGCCGCCTCGATGGCGGCCTTGGCGTCAGCGGCGGGCGGCATGGACCATTTCCCGCACCGCGCCGCGTGCGACCTTGCCCGCCGCGTTTCGTGGGAGGGCCTCCACGAAATGCACGGCCTTGGGCGCCTTGACCGAGTCCAGTTCCCGTTTGACGAATGCGATCAACTCGGCCTCCGTTGCCGTGATGCCCGCCCGCAGCTGAACCGCGACATGCACTGCCTCGCCCCACTTGGCATCGGCTTCACCGAACACGCAGCACTCGGCCACCGCGGGGTGCCGCGCCAGCGTGCTCTCGACTTCCGCGGGGTACACCTTGAATCCGCCGGTGTTGATCAGTTCGCGGGTGCGCCCCTTGAGAAAAAGGTAGCCCCGGTCATCCAGCGTGCCGAGGTCACCGGTACGCAGCCAGCCGTCTACCAGCGTGCGTGAGGTCAGCTCGGGTTGGCCGAGGTAGCCGTTCATCACCAGGTCACCGCGGACGGCGATCTCGCCGATTTCGCCGGGCGGCAGATGCCGGCCCTCCGGATCCATGATCGCCACCTGAGTACTGATCGTCGCGCGCCCGACCGACGCGAGATTCCTTTCGTCCGCGAACTCTTCGGCCCGCATGACGGTCACCACCTGGGGCGCCTCGACCTGGCCGTACGCCGTCTCCAGGACCGGGCCAAAGACCCGCCGCGCCTCCGCGATCCGTTCGGGCGGCATGGGCGCCGCTGAGTAAATCAGGTGCCGCAACGCGCTGAAGCTACGGTCTCCCACGCCCGGCCCGGCCAGCAGGTTGTAGATCATGGTGGGCGGCAGGTAGGCCGTCGTCACGCCGCGCTCGAATGCATCGAGCATCAACGGCACGGTGGGATGCTTGAGAAGAACGAGCCGGCCGCCCGCTCCCAGAATTGGAAGAATGAAGCAGGAAGAGCCATGCGTGAGCGGGGCCACGACGAGGTTCACGTCCCTGGAGGTGAATTCGAAGTGATGCCGGATCGTCTTCGCCTGCGCATTGATACAGCGAATGGATTGCAGAACGCCCTTCGGTATGCCGGTGCTCCCGCCGCTCCACTTGATGACCTGCACGTCCTCCGGCTCCCGCAGGTCGGGCCGCGCCCGTGCACCAATATGCTTCTCGATCAGCCCCTGCACCGTATCACCGACGGCGGATTTCGATTCGGTCCACCCGGTCACCAGCCAGGCACCGTTCGCCGTGAACCTGTCCCGGCAATCTTCGTCCGCCACGATGATCGTGGGCCCCGTCGCGGCAATCATCGCGTCCAGCTCGCGCTTCCCGAGCCGCGGGCTGAGCGGCACCCAGGTCTTTCCGGCGGCGTAGGTCGCCAGGAGCGCGGTCAGGTGTTCCCGGGTATTGAACGCGCAAATCCCCACGCGGCTGTTGGGCGTCGGGTCTGCCGCCTGGAATGCGACGGCCAGCGCCTCGACGTCCGACTGGAGCTGCAGGTACGTCACCCGATCGCCGCCGCACTCGAGCGCGATGGCTTCGCCGTCGCGATTGCGGCCTTCGAGAAGCATCATGATCGGCAGCACGTGTTGCCTTCGCGGGTTATGGACGCTAAAGTCGCGGGGCCTCGACAGGACTGTCAATCGTGAATCGCAATCGGGCCATCGCGCTCGGACTCATCGCCGGGCTGGCATTCGGCCTGATCACCGCCGGGACGGGCTCCCCCCGGCTGGCCGACATCGTGCGGGCGATCGAGCCGGTCGGCACGGGATTCGTGAATCTCGTCCGGATGGTGGTGGTCCCTATCGTGGCCTCCACCGTGTTCACCGGCGTCGTTCGGCTGGGCGACCCGCGCCGGCTCGGCCGCGTGGGCGCGGTGACCCTCGGGTTCTTCCTGAGCACCATGGTCATTGCGATCGTGATCGGCATGGGCGTCATGGCGCTGGCCCTGCCCTTCGCTCACGACGTGGCGGCCCCGGTCGGCGACCAGCCGATCCAGACCCTCCCCGGCACGGTGGATTTCATTCTCTCGCTGATTCCCACGAATGTGGTCGCCGTGGCCGCGAGTGGAGCGTTGCTCCCGCTGGTGGTGTTCAGCGTTCTCTTCGGTGCGGCGGTCGCCACGCTTCCGCCGGAGGCACAGCGGCCCCTCACCAATCTCGCCGACGCGATCACCGAAGCCATGATCCGGGTGGTGCACTGGGTTCTGTGGACCGCGCCCGTCGGCGTGTTCGTCCTGGCGGCCTCGGCCACCGCCAAGTCGGGCTGGGAAATGCTCCAGAACCTGGCGGTGTTCGTCATAGCGGTCCTGGTGGGCCTCACGATCTTCGTGGTGGCGGTGTACCTGCCGGCCGTCCGGTTCCTCGGGCGGATACCGGTGGGCCGGTTCCTGCGGGCGGTGACGGGCCCCGCGATGATCGGCGCCTCGGCCACGAGCTCCGCGGCGGCGTTGCCGGCCATGCTGGATGTCGCGGACCGCGAGCTGGGGGTGTCGCCGTCGGTCGCGAGCTTCGTGATTTCGCTCGGCGCCGCGATCAATCGCTCGGGATCAGGGCTCTTCCAGGGCGCCGCAATCATTTTCCTCGCGTCGCTGTACGACATATCCATTCCCCCCGCCACGCTCGCCGTCACCGTGTTCAGCACCTTGCTCATCGCGATGACCGTGGCCGGCGTGCCGAGTGCGAGCCTGGTTACGCTGGCGCCCATTCTTGGATCGCTGGGGATTCCGACGGCGGGTATGGCGCTGCTGTTCGGCGTGGACCGCATTCCGGACATGGCGCGCACGGCGGTGCACGTCATCGGTCACCTGGGAACGGCGGTGGTGGTGGACCGGACCGTAGGCCCGGCGAAGGACGGGCAAAACGGTTAGCTCGCGCATGCCGACCGTCGCTGACCTCATCATCAGCCGTCTCGTCGAGGTTGGTGTGAAGACGCTGGTCGGCATGCCTGGCGGGGGCAGCAACCTCGACCTGGTCGAAGCCGCCGGGCGGGCGGGGTTGCCTTTCGTGCTGTCGCACACCGAGACGGCCGGCGCCCTGATCGCCAGCGCGCAGGCCGAGCTGACCGGCCGCCCGGGCGCGTGCCTGGCGACACTCGGCCCTGGCGTTTCCTCGCTGGTGAACGGCGCCGCGCACGCGCGCCTCGATCGCGTCCCCCTCATGCTCCTCACCGACAGCATGCCAGCGAGCGGGCGCGATACCTATCAGCATCAGCGCCTCGATCACGCGGCGCTCCTGGCGCCGGTCACGAAAGCCAGTTTCACCATCGACGCCGATCGCGCCGACGAGATCTTCACGCGCGCCCTGGCATTGGCCAGCGCGCCGCCGCCGGGCCCCGTGCACGTAGACCTGGCACCGGACGTGTCGCGAAAACACGCGGCGACATTCAATCGCCCCTCTCCCGCAGGGAGAGGGGACGGGGGTGAGGCCGGGGGTGAGGCACGGAAGTTCCTCGCCGGCGCGCGCTGCCCCCTGGTGATCGCGGGCCTAGGCGCCCGCGACACCTGCGACGCGGACGCCGTGCGCACCCTGTGCGAGAACCACGGCATTCCGGCCCTGGTCACCTACAAGGCCAAGGGCGTGATCCCCGACGAGCACCCGCTCTTCGGCGGAGTCTTCACGCATGGCGCGCTGGAACGGCCGCTGGTCGAGGCCGCCGACGTGATCATCGGCGTCGGGCTGGACCCGATCGAATTCCTGCCCCGCCCCTGGGACTACCGCGCACCGTGTGTCGCCTTGAGCCGCTGGCCGCTCGAGCAGAGCCATCTGCCGATCGCCGCCTCCCTCACAGGCGATCTCCCCAACACACTGCGCGAGATAGACGAGTGGCTGCCGAAAGGCACGGACTGGCGAGCCGACGACATCCTCGCCCACGCCCGCCGGCAACGCACCGCTCTGCATGTCACAGCGACGGGTGGCTGGGCGCCGTGGCGCGCGGTCGAGGCCGCCGCGCGCGCCGTCGGGCCGGACATGCAGGTGACGGTGGACGCCGGCGCCCACATGTTCCCTATCATGGCGCTGTGGCCCGCTCGCCGGCCGCGGCAGGTCCTGATCTCCAACGGGCTCTCCACGATGGGCTTTGCGTTGCCGGCGGCCATCGGGGCCGCGCTCACCGATCGCACGCGCCGGGTGCTCGCGCTCACCGGTGATGGCGGCCTGCTCATGTGCCTGGCGGAGCTGGGCACCGCGGCCCGCGAGCGCCTGAAGGTGACCGTCATCGTCTTCAACGATCGATCGCTCTCGCTTATCCGCATCAAGCAGGAGCGGCTGGGCTACCCTGCCGCCGGGATGTCGCTCGATGGGGTAGACTGGCAGGCCGCGGCGGCGACGTTCGGCGTCCCGGCGTGGCGCGCGCGGAACGACGACGAGATGGCGCGCGGCCTCAAGGACGCTTCCGCCGCCGAGGGACCGGCACTCATCGAGGCCGTGATCGATCCCGGGAGCTACCCCGAGACGCTGCGCGCGGTGAGAGGGTGACCAGACGAACAAGGGAGAGTATTTGACCGACGAAATGCATGCCCAACTGCGCGGCGCCGTCCGCGAACTCTGTGCCGGGTTCCCCGACGCTTATTGGCGTGATCTCGACTCCCGTCGGGAGTACCCGGACGCATTCGTCAAAGCCCTGACGAAGGCTGGATACCTCGCGGCGCTCATTCCGGAGGAGTACGGCGGCTCGGGTCTCACCGTGGCTGACGCGTCAGTCATTTTGGAGGAGATAAACCGGCAAGGCGGCAACGCCGCGGCGTGTCACGCGCAGATGTACATCATGGGCACGCTGCTCCGCCACGGATCCGCGGATCAGAAACGCGCCTACCTGCCGAAGATCGCCGCCGGCGAGTTGCGCCTCCAGGCCTTTGGCGTGAGCGAGCCGACGACCGGCAGCGACACCACGCAGCTCCAGACCACGGCCATCCGCACGGGCGACCGCTACGTGGTCAACGGCCAGAAAATATGGATGTCGCGGGCGGAGCACTCGGACCTCATGCTGCTCATCGCGCGGACCACGCCCGCCGACCAGGTGAAGAAGCGCACCGAAGGCCTGTCGGTCCTGCTCGTGGACATGCGGCAGGCGATCGGCCATGGTCTGACCATTCGCCCGATCCGGACGATGATGAACCACTCGACCACGGAGGTCTTCTTCAACGATCTCGAGGTGCCGGTGGCGAACCTGATCGGCGAGGAGGGCAAGGGCTTCCGCTACCTGATCGACGGCTTGAACGCCGAGCGGATTTTGATCGCGGCCGAGTGCGTGGGTGACGGGCGGTGGTTCGTGGAACGCGCGACCAAGTACGCCAACGAGCGCGTCGTGTTCGGCCGGCCGATCGGCCAGAACCAGGGCATCCAGTTCCCGATCGCCCGCGCGCACGTGGCGGTCGAGGCGGCGGACCTGATGCGCTGGCGCGCGGCGGCGCTGTTCGACGCCGGGAAGCCGTGCGGGGCCGAGGCCAACATGGCCAAGCTGCTCGCGGCCGACGCGTCGTGGGAGGCCGCCAACATGGCGGTCCAGACGTACGGTGGCTTCGGCTTCGCCGAGGAGTACGACATCGAACGCAAGTTCCGCGAGACCAAGCTCTACCAGGTGGCCCCGCTCTCGACCAATCTGATTCTCGCCTACATCGGCGAGCACGTCCTGGGCCTGCCGAGATCGTATTAGTAAATGAAAGATGAAGAAGGCCTCCCGCTCGCCGGACTGACCGTCGTGGCGATCGAACAGGCGGTGGCGGCCCCGCTGGCCACGCGGCAACTCGCCGATTGGGGGGCCAGGGTCATCAAGATCGAACGACCGGGCACGGGCGACTTCGCCAGGGCCTACGACACGCGGGTGAAGGGGCTGTCGAGCTACTTTGTCTGGCTCAACCGGTCCAAACAGTCGCTGACGCTGGACTTGAAGCGTCCAGAGGGCGCCGAGGTCGCCCAGCGGCTCGTGGCGGGCGCCGACGTGCTGGTCCACAACCTCGCACCGGGGGCGATGGACCGGCTGGGCTTTGGGACCGCGACGTTGCGGGCCCGGCATCCGCGCCTCATCATGTGCGCGGTGTCCGGTTACGGGTCCGGCGGGCCTTATCAGGATCGCAAGGCCTATGACCTGCTGGTCCAGAGCGAAGCGGGGCTCCTGTCGATCACGGGAACGCCGGAGACGCCTTCCAAGGCCGGCATTTCGGTCGCCGACATAGCCGCCGGTATGTACGCGTATTCCGCGATCCTGACGGCGTTGTTGCGACGAGCGGCGACCGGCGCTGGGGCAGCGCTCGAGGTTTCCATGTTCGACGCGCTGGGCGAGTGGATGAGCCATGCGATGTACGCCACCGCATACGGAGGATCTCCCCTCCCCCGCAGCGGCGCGCGCCACGCATCCATCGCGCCGTACGGGCCGTTCACGGGCAGCGACGGCAAGACGGTGTACCTGGGCGTCCAGAACGAGCGCGAGTGGCTGCGGTTCTGCCGTGACGTGCTGGCTCGGCCGGCGCTGGCCGACGACCCGCGGTTCGTGACCAACACCGGGCGCGTCGAGCATCGCGACGCGCTGGAGGCCGCGATCGGTGAGGCCTTCGCGACAATGACGGCGGCGGAAATCGTGGCGCGGCTCAACGTGGGCGAAATCGCGCACGCCTGCCTCAACACCGTCGAGGAGTTTGCCGCGCATCCGCAACTTGCGGCGCGCGGGCGGTGGCGGGAGATCGACTCACCCGCTGGCCCGCTTCGCGCCCTGAGTCCACCGGTAGTCATGGACGCCTTGGAGCCGGCCATGGGTCCCGTGCCGGCCCTGGGTGAACACACCGAGACGATTCTCGCCGAGCTCGGCTATGATCACGAGACCATCACCGGCTGGCGCGAGAAAGGAGTCATCTAGCATGGCGGTCAAACCGGGCTGGACGGGGCGCGTGTTCGAGGATTTTTCTGTCGGTGACGTCTACGAGCACCCGCTGGGGCGGACGCTGCTGGACGCCGACAACACCTGGTTCACGCTGCTCACGCAGAACACCAATCCGATTCACTTCGACGACGCGTGGTCGGCCCAGACCGAGTTCGGGAAGCCGCTGATCAACTCGTGCCTGACCCTGTCACTCGTCACCGGCCAGTCGGTGACTGACTTGTCGCAGAACGTCATGGCCAACCTGGGATGGGACGAGGTCACGCTCCCACACCCGGTGTTCGCGGGCGATACGATCTACTCGCGCTCGGAGATTCTGGAGACGCGCGAATCGAAGTCACGCCCGAACGTCGGGATCGTGAAGGCGAAGACGACGGGATTCAACCAGGACGGCACGGTGGTGATCGAGTTCCTGCGCACCTTCATGGTCTACCGGCGCGGCCACGTGCCCGCGATTGCGCGGGTCCGCCCCCAGGCACCCAAGACGGGAAAGCCACGATGACCGATATGGCAGTCGAAGGCCTGATTATCGACGGCGCGCGGACCGGCGCCTCGGACGGCGGCATCATTGACGTCCACGATCCCTCGACCGGCGAGATGCTGGCCCGCGTGGCACGGGCCACTAAAGCCGACGTGGATCGCGCGGTGCGGGCGGCCCGGGCCGCGATGGAGTCGAAGGCGTGGGGCGCCATGGCGCCGGCCGAGCGCGGGCGCATCATGTACCGGATGGCCCACGCGATTCGCGACCGCGCCGAGGAACTCGCCGTGCTCGAGAGCCGCGACAACGGCAAACCCTTGCGGCAGGCGCGAACCGACGTCCAGGTCTCGGCCCGCTACTTCGAGTTCTTCGCGGGGGTCGCCGACAAGATCATGGGCCACACGATACCCCTGGGCCCCGGCTTCCTCGACTTCACCATCCGGGAACCAATCGGTGTCTCGGCGCAGATCATCCCGTGGAACTATCCCATTCAAATCGGGAGTCGCGGCGTCGCCCCTGCCCTGGCCGCCGGCTGCGCCGTCGTAATGAAGCCCGCCGAGGACGCTCCCATGACGGCGCTGAGGCTGGGGGAGATCGCTCTCGCATGCGGCCTCCCACCCGGCGTTCTCAACATCGTGCCCGGAGTCGGTGAAGAGGCCGGCGCGGCGCTGGCCAGCCACAAGGACATCAACCAGCTCACGTTTACCGGCTCGGTCGAGGTGGGCATCGCCGTCGCGAAGATGGCGGCCGAGAATGTCGTCCCCGTCGTAATGGAGCTGGGCGGGAAATCACCCAACATCGTCTTCGCAGACGCGGATCTCGACTTGGCGACCCAAGGCGTATCGACCGCGATCTTCCAGAACGCCGGCCAGACCTGCTCGGCCGGCTCGCGCCTGCTGGTCGAGCGCAAGGCGCACGACGCACTGGTCGAAAAGCTCGTCGCCCGCGCGAAGACGATGAAAATCGGACCGGGTGTCAGCGACCCGGACATGGGCCCGATCATCTCGAAGAAACAGCTCGAGACCATCGAGCAGTACGTGAAGATCGGCGAGCAGGAAGGAGCGAAGGTGGTCACCGGCGGCAAGCGGCCCACCGATAGCGGCCTTCGCGGCGGTACCTACTTCCAGCCGACCCTGCTCGCGGGCGTCACGCGGGGCATGCGCGTCGCGCAGGAAGAAATCTTCGGCCCCGTGCTGGCCATCATCCCGTTCGACGACCTGGAGGAAGCGGCGGCCATCGCCAACGACAGCGTGTACGGGCTGGTAGCAGGCGTATGGACCCGTGACATCAACAAGGCGCTCACCCTCGCGATGCGCATCAAGAGCGGCCAGGTGTACGTCAACACGTATGGCGCGGGTGGCGGCGTGGAGCTGCCGTTCGGCGGCTACAAGAAGAGCGGGTACGGCCGCGAGAAGAGTCTCGAATCGCTGGCCACCTACACCCAGATAAAGAATGTCTGCATCAAGTACGCTTAAGGCCACGTGGGCGGGAGAGGTCTGCCGTGGACTCGCCACGCTCAAGATCCGCGACGTGGTCTATGTGCCGGACAATCCTCTCTCGCACGTCCTGCACGCCCTTGGCGTAGACCATCCGGACATCCGCACGACCATCGCGACCCGCGAAGAGGAAGCCTTCGGCATCGCCGCGGGCCTGTACCTGGGCGGTATCCGGCCCGCAGTGATGCTCCAGTCGAGCGGCCTCGGCAACTCGATCAACGCGCTCGCGTCGCTGGACGTCGCCTTCGAGATCCCGGTCCTGATGCTGATCACGATGCGCGGCGGGGACGGCGAGTGGAACCCGACGCAGCAGCCCATGGGGCGTGCCGTGCGGCCCATCCTCGACGCGCTCGGCATACCGCACGTGACGATCGAGTCGGATGGCGGAGCGGAATCGCTCGTGCGGCATGCCGGCGAGCAGGCCTTCGCCACGCACCGGCCCGGCGCCTGCCTGTTGGCGCGCAAGCTGTGGTCGCCGAAGGCCGTGTCATGATGATGACGCGGCTCGAGGCCACCCGCCGCCTGATCGCCCTCCTCACGGACCAGCCGGTCGTCGCCAGCCTCGGCCACCCGGCATACGACCTCTTCGAGGCCGGCGATCGGCCGGAGAACTTCTACACCTGGGGCAGCATGGGCCTCGCGTCGTCCATCGGGTTGGGGCTCGCCATGGCACAACCTGAGCGCCGGGTCGTGGTGCTCGACGGCGATGGATCCCTGCTCATGAACCTGGGCTCGCTCGCCACCATCGCCACGGCCGCTCCGCCCAACCTCGTGGTCATCGTGTGGGACAACGAGCTGTACGGCACGACCGGCGGCCAGCCCACCGCGACCGCGACGGGCGCTGACCTGGCGCGCGCGGCACAGGCCCTCGGGATACCGGAGGTCGTGACGGTGCGCGAGGCCAAGACGTTCGACAAGGCGGTCCGCCGCGCCCTCGCGGACCCGGGACCGTGGGTCATCGTGGCCAAGGTCGGGGAGTCCGGTGTGGCGACCAAGCCGCCCCTGGACAGTCCGATGATCAAGCGCCGGTTCATGGCCGCCATCGGCTCCCCGGAGTGACGTTCCCCCGGTCCCTGCTCTTCGTACCCGCGAACCGGGCGGCCATGTTTGCGCACGCATGGGAGTCCGAAGCAGAAGCGATCGTATTTGACCTCGAAGATTCGGTCCCGGCAGGGCAGAAAGCGGCCGCGCGTGACGCGCTTACCGCACTGCGGCCGCCGGACGGCTGGGCGCGCCCCATCTACGTGCGTCTCAATGCCTGCGGGACGCCCCACTTCGAGGCCGACGTGCGCGCCGTGGCGCGCGCACCAATAGCCGGAGTAATCCTGCCAAAAGTCGAACACGCGTCTGACATCCAGGCGGCCGACAGCGCACTCGCCCCGTCGCTGTCGCTCATCCTGCTGGTCGAAACACCTGGTGGCCTCCTGCGTCTGGCCGAGCTGGCCGATTGCGGCGTGCGACGCGTCGCGGCCCTCGCGTTCGGTGCCGAGGACTATCGCGCCGGCCTGGGCGTGGATGCGCTCGACCCCGCCCTGGGCGACTTCGCGCGCGCGTCCGTGGTCAATGCCGCGGCCGCCGCGGGCGTGCCGGCCATCGACGCACCCGAGCTCCAGGTCAATGACGCTGATCGCCTCCGCACGACAACCCGGCGGGCGCGGGCGCTCGGCTTTCGCGCCCGGTTCGCGATCCATCCGTCGCAGGTGCCGGTGATTCATGAGGAGTTCGCGGGCGGTGAGGATCGTGCGTGGGCCCTCCGCGCCGTCGAGGCCTACGAGCGCGCGGCCGGCCAGGGGCACGGCACCGTGGCGCTGGACGGCCGGATGATCGACGAAGCCACGATGAAGCGAGCCAGGGATATCCTCAGGACGTGAGCGCCATCGAGCGTTTCGCCGATTTCGTCGCCGGGGCAGAACCGCCGCCCGAGGCGCGCGTCATCGCGGCGAGCGCGTATCTCGATACGATCGGCGTCATGCTGGCGGGCGCCCTCGAGCCCGCCGCGCGGGTGGTACAGGAGACCGCGCAATCTGAAGGCGGCGAGCCGCGCTGCCGCATCATCGGCACGCCCCACACCACGAGTGCGAGCTGGGCATCACTGGCGAACGGCACGGCGGCACACGCCCTCGACTACGACGACATGTGCTTCGTGTCGCTGGCGCATCCGAGCGCGCCTTTGGTGGCAGCGGCGCTGGCCGCCGGCGAGCTGGCCCGCGCGCCGGGCCGCGCGCTGCTCGACGCGTGGGTCGTGGGGTTCGAGGTCGAAGCCGTCCTTGGGGCTGCCATGAACCCGCGCCATTACACCCAAGGCTGGCACTGCACCTCGACGATCGGCACTCTCGGGACGGCGGCCGCCGCGGCTCGACTGCTGGGTCTGGACCGCGACGCCATCGCACGGTGCTTGGGTCTTGCGGCGTCCGAGGCGTCGGGCGTCAAGGAGAACTTCGGCACCGACGCCAAGCCCCTGCACGCGGGCCTCGCCGCTCACAACGGCATCGTCGCAGCGCTGCTGGCCAGGAACGGGCTCACCGCTTCCCCCCGCGCCCTCGACGGGCCGCAAGGTTTCCTGGTCGCCATGGGGAGCGAGCGGGCGGACCTCGGTGACGCCCTCGACACACTCGGCCGCCGGTGGGAAGTCCTCGAGACGGGCGTCACGATCAAGCTGTATCCATCGTGCGCGGGCACGCACCCGGCGCTCGACGCGATCCTCGATCTCCAGCGTCAGCACGGCTTTACTGCCGCCGACGTGGAAGCCATAATGATCGGGGTGGACGCCGTCGCCCCGACCATTCTCATCTACGATCGTCCGGCGACGGGCTTGGAGGCCAAGTTCAGCATGCAATACTGCGCCGCCGCCGCCGTTGTCGTGGGACACGTGGGGCTCGACACCTTTGAGCCGGCACTGGTGAACGATCCGCGCATCGCGGGCCTCCTGCCGCGCATCACCATAACGGTGGATGCCACGCTGCGAACTGACGCGCCGGCGCTCACGCAGGCGCGGGTGACCATCCGGCTCAAGGATGGCCGCGCGCTGAGCGCATACGCCGATGGCGCCCGCGGCTATCCCTCCCGGCCGGCGACGGCGGAGGATGTCACCGGAAAGTTCCGGACTTGTGCGCGGCGGGTACTCGATCCGGACCGCACTGAGGCCGCGATCCTCATGTTGCAGTCCCTGGCTCAACTCGCCGAAACGCGAACCCTCACAGACGCCCTGCGAGGCATGTGATCGTTTCGCCACAAACACAGCCCTCATAAGCACTTCCAAATGTCGTACATCGGGTGATACACGATGCCCTGCCGCTCCAGTGCCCCAAGGCTATTTACATCGCCCGCTGAGAGAAGACTGGCAGGTTGCGCCCGAGGGAGCTCCGTTGCTCCAACCCGACGCAATTCGGCGATAATGCGGGAGCGGGCACGAGACGTATGAACCACATCGATCGGGGTGGCGAACGGCGAATACCAGTACGTTGTTGTCGCGGTGGTCGCTGCTGTCTCGGTCGCCTTCCTGTCAGGTGCAACCCCATGTTAGACAGCGCATTCTAATGCCTCCGGCGCTGTACCTACCTAAACGAACGAGTTCTTCGCGGAGGCGGCGAAGGTGATCATCGAGAGCACTCCAACTCCGTCGCGCCGCGCGCGGACAAGTCCCGCGGATCTGTCCCAATGCCGAAAAGTGGCGTCATCGCATGATGAATAACACGGCGACGGAAACGCCGATCAGCGCTACGACCACTGACATGGCGAAAAGCACGCGGCGCCGGAACCCGTGGCGCCGGAGACGCCGCCCGTGATCGTCCCCGCGCCATGACTCGCGCCCACTGAAGCCACCCGCCGATGGGTGGCCCTCCTGCAGCAGATCTTCGAAGTCGACCCGCTCGCGTGTCCCACCTGCCACGGCGCGATGCGGATCGTGGCGTGCATCACGCAGGCCGCGGTGATCGACCAGATCCTGGCGCACCTGCGCTCGCGCGCCGCCGCCGGGGCGCAGCTTGGGCGCCCTGCTGCTCGGCTTCATGAAGACCTCGCCGCAGGCGTCGTGCTGGTTTCTGGCGGGACGCACCTGCTGAGTGCGGCTCAGGGCCCCTGCGCTCCCGAGAACACGATGAGCCAGCGACCGACCTCCGCCTCGACCACCGCCGGATCGCCACCCTGGATACCAAGCGAGACCGGTGATGACCAGGTGACGCCGTCAGCGGTGGACGCGTACCAGAGGGGACTGCCGTAGAAGCGCAGCGCCGCACCCA
>SHZT01000007.1 GCA_009692185.1 Gemmatimonadota bacterium
GTTGCCTCATGAATGCAAGGCGGGGTCGGCTCGATTCGAGCCGGCCCCGCTTCGGTTTGGGGGGAGTGCGGAGCGGCACGTGGCGCGTCGCGGTGCGGGTTTTGGCCGGGCGTGATAGATTTGGCGCGTGCAAAACCAGACTTCACACCGCGCCCTCCGGTGGGCCGTTGTCCTTGGGGCAGTGGCGATCGTGCTGCTCATGCCGCCCCCCGCCGGCATCACGGCCAAGTCCTGGCACTTGCTGGCGATCTTCGTCGGAACGATTGCGGGGCTGATCGTCCAGCCATTGCCCGGCGGGGCCATGGTCCTGCTGGGGGTGGCGGCTCTGGCGCTGACCCGGGTGCTGACCCCGCAGCAGGCGCTCGCCGGGTACGGCGATCCCACGGTCTGGCTGGTCCTGGCGGCGTTCTTCATGTCGCGCGGCATGCTCAAGACCGGCCTTGGCCGCCGAATCGCGTTCTGGTTCATCCGCAAATTGGGGCACCGGTCCCTCGGGCTGGGATACTCGCTCGCCGGTACGGACCTCCTGCTGGCGTCCTTCATTCCTTCGAATGCGGCCCGTGCCGGCGGCATCATATTTCCCATCGCCAAGAGCCTGGCCGAGGCGTACGACTCGCGCCCGGGCGAGAGCGCCCGCCGCCTCGGCTCGTTCCTCATGCTGTTCCTCTACCAGACGGACGTCATGGCCTGCGCCATGTTCATTACCGGCCAGGCGTCCAACCCGCTGATTGCCAGATTCGCGCAGGCGGCCACCGGCCTGGAGATCAGTTACAGCCGTTGGCTGCTCGGGGCCATCGTCCCCGGCCTGGTTGCGTTTGCCATCACGCCCGTCTTGCTCTACCGCCTGTATCCGCCCGAAATCCGGGAAACGCCCCGCGCCGCCGAAATCGCCGGTGAGGAGCTGGGCCGCATGGGGCCGATGACCCGCGGCGAAAAACTCATGCTCGCGACGTTTGCGCTGGTCGCCTCGTTGTGGATGACCACGGCCCTGCACGGGATCAACTACGCCGTCGTCGCGCTGATCGGCATCGCCGTCCTGCTGCTGAGCGGCGTGCTCGAGTGGAATGACCTGACCACCGAACGCGGGGCGTGGGACGTCTTCATCTGGTATGGCGGGCTGGTGCGGATGGCGGAAGCTCTGAGCGAGACCGGCATCACGCAGCGGTTCGCGCAGTCGGCAGGCGGGATCACCACCGGCTGGCCGTGGTGGCTCGCCCTGGCGGTGCTGCTGCTCGTCTACTTCTACGCTCACTACGGCTTCGCAAGCATCACGGCACACTCGACCGCCATGTACACGCCGTTCCTGCTGGTGATCCTCGCCGCGGGCGCCCCCGCTTGGCTCGCCGTGCTGATCCTGGCGTACTCGTCCAACCTCATGGCCGGCGTGACCCACTACGGAACAACGCCGGGTCCGATCTATTTCGGCGCCGGGTATGTCCCGCAGACCACCTGGTGGCGGCTCGGCTTCATTGCCTCTACCTCGAACCTCGTCATATGGGTGACCGTGGGGTTCATTTGGTGGAAGGTTCTGGGGTGGTGGTAGGGCAGGCCGGGGCCCGGGGGGCACCAACGTGTTCACCCGAGCCGGTATGATCGTCGCCAACGTCAGAGGAGATACTTCCATGGGAACCACGCACAGCCGAAGTGACGCGCGCGCCAACATTATTCGCCTGGTCGTCCTGGTGACGGGCCTCGTCGGTCTGGGGAGCGTGCCCGCACGCGTCTTCGCACAGTCGGACGAGCCCCAGCCCGTCAAGATGCAGGAGTACCGGCAGACGGGGAGCGCCGAATTCCAGATCGCGACGGTCTCCACCCGGAACGACATGGTGAGCGGTGGTGACGTGCTTCTGCGGATCGGCGTCTCGTCGCAGCTCCCGCTCGAACGGGTGGCCGTGGCGCTGAATGGGCAGGATGTCCGGGCCGCCTTCCGGGCCGTGCCGGGGACCCGCACGCTCCTCGGGCTGGTCACGGGACTGCGGCTGGGTGACAACACCCTGGCCGTTACGGGGCAGGGAGCCGGCGCGCCGCAAACGTCCTTGGTCCTCACGAACTGGCCGATCGAGGGGCCGATCTTCTCGGGCCCGCACCAGCAGCCGTATGTCTGCATGACGCAACTGTTCGACTTGCCGGTAACCGGCGGGAACCTCGGACCGGCGTTGGACAAGAACTGCTCGATGGCCACGCGAGTGGACTACATCTACCGTACGACCGGCAACGAATTCAAGCCCCTGCCGAATCCCTCCGCGCGTCCCGCGGACCTGGCGCAAACCACGACGAACGAAGGCAAGACGGTTGCCTATGTTGTGCGTATCGAGACCGGGACCGTTGACCGGGGCATCTATCAGATCGCCGTACTGCACGATCCGACCACCGACCGCCCGGTTGATCCCTGGACCCGCCCGGCGGGCTGGAATGGACGGCTGATATACACGTTCGGCGGCGGCTGTCCCGGGGGCTGGTTCCAGCAGGGACAGAGCACGGGCGGCGTGGTCGACGATCCCATGCTCTCTCAGGGCTTCGCGGTCGTATCCTCCAGCAAGAATGTCATGGGAAACAACTGTGACGATCTGCTGGCCTCCGAGACCCTGATGATGACCAAGGAGCGGTTCATCGAGCGGTTCGGCCCGCCGGCGCACACCATTGGGTGGGGGTGCTCGGGTGGATCGGACCAGGTGCACCAGATCGGCGACAACTATCCCGGCCTGCTGAACGGGATCGTTCCCGCGTGCAGCTTCCCGGACATTCCGTTCGCGCATACCACGACGCACTCATTCGGCGCACGCCTCCTGTACAACTATTTCCAGGTGACGAGCGGCGTGAAGTGGACAAGAGACCAGCAGGTGCAGGTGATCGGGTTCCCCAGCTACGAATCGCTGGTGGCCCAGGCGACGCGGGCCGACCGGATCAACCCGCGCGGCTCCTGCGACGAGACGATACCGGTGGCCCTGTTGTATGACCCGGTCAAAAACAAAAGCGGCGCCCGGTGCACGACCTATGACCATGGTGTGGCCGTGTGGGGGCGGGACCCGGCAACCGGGTTCGCGCGCCGGCCCCTGGACAACGTCGCCGTCCAGTATGGACTCAAGACGCTTAATTCGGGCCTGATCAGCAAGGCGCAGTTCCTCGACCTCAACGAGAAGATCGGGGGCGTCGACATCGACGCCGGTTTCACCAAGGTGCGCTCGGTCGGGGATCGGCTGGCGGTGCGGCGGGGTTACGAAAGCGGACGGTTCCTGAGCGGTGGCGGCGGCCTGGCCGAGACGCCCATCATCGACTACCGCGCATACGCCGACTTCCAGCCCGGCGACCCCCACATGCGCTACCACGGGTTCTCGACGCGGCAGCGTCTCATCGACGCGAACGGCAACGCCGACAATCACATCATGCTGGTCGAGGACTACACCTACGGTGGGTTCAGCACCAGGAGCCCGCTCGTCCGCGAGGCGCTGAAGCAGATGGATCAGTGGCTGTTGAACCTGGCCAAGGACACATCGAACGCGCCCCGGGCCCGGAAAGTTGCAGGAGCCAAGCCGGCGGACCTGCGTGACATGTGCCTCACACCATTCGGCAAGAAGATCCTCGAGACCCAGCTCTACCAGGCCGGCGGCTGCAATACGTATTTCCCGTCGCACGCCTCGGCGTACCTGGTGGCGGGCATGCCGGTGGCCAACAACATCGTGGTGTGCCAGCATAAACCGGTTGATCCGACGGACTACATGGTGCAGTTTACTCCGGCCGAGATCGAGCGGTTGCGGCGCATCTTCCCCGATGGGGTCTGCGACTACAGCAAGGCCGGAATCGAGCAACGCCCGCTCCTGGGGACGTGGCTCTCGTTCGGGCCGGCCGGAAAGCGCCCGACGAAACCGGCGAGCGACTGACGTCCGGTGTACCTGTCATTTGCCAGGAAATAACCCTACCGGACGACGACATCGAGGCCTTGCGAGGCCTTCCCGACGCCTCCTCGACCGTGCCGACGACCTGGTACGTCCCGGGTGCGGTGTAGGCATGTCTCTCCGTCGGGCTGACCCGCGTCGCGCCGACCACTTGGTTGAGTGGCGAAAGGAATTCACTTCCATCCCCGAACGCGACGACCAATTGCTGGAAGCCGCTTCCTGTCGCGTCCACCCTGAATGAGAACTCCGCCGCCACCGGGCCCTCACGGCGGTCCGCGGTCAGGGTAATCATCAGCGGCTGGTTGGACCCCAATACCCCCACTTTGCCGCATCCGGCGGTCACGAGGCCCCACAGGATGGTTGACCGGAATACACGTTCGCGGGTGCGCGGGGTCATTCCTTCGCTCCGTGACGTCCCAATGCGGCTGGCCCACGCATTCCTACCTGAAGGGTATCCAGAACGATGCCTTGAAGAGCAGGATGTTGGTGCCCGGCTCGGTGAAGGAGGCGACCAGGTCCCCCGCGTCGATTCGCGTGACGACCGCCTCACGATTCTCCCGGGACTGCTGCCACACGACATACACGGTGCTGCCGGGACGCCATTCCCAGCGAAGCACGACGTTGCTGCGAAACGATCTTACCGTGAAGTCGCCGTTGGTCAGCGTAAAAGTGGACGTTCCGGCCGTCACGATCCGGCTGCCGTCCGCCTGCAGCGAGATGGCCGTCCCGGACGTGCCATAGGTGAGCCGGTCGCGGCTGGCGGGCTCCAACAACTCGCCAAAGTTGTCGTACCGGCCCGAGGCGGCGAAGGGCTCGGCGTAAAGGTCGAGGGTCAGGTCCGGCCGCAGGGTGAAAGCCATTCGCAACTGGGCCGAGACGGTCCGCCGCTCGATGTGCGCGAAGACGTACCGGTTCCCGAACGTCGCCGGCCTGCCACCGCTCACCGTCGCGACGTACTGCTGGGCGTCGGTACTGCGGACATAGGATGGCGCCACCGAGAGCTCCCAGCGCGGACCGGGACGGAATGAAAAACTGCCATTGATCGAGCGTCCCTTCCCGCCCATCTCGTTCCGGCTTGCCGTGAATCCGCCCGACCAGCGGGTCCGCGATGTCGAACTGTTGCTGAAACTGGCGGTGGTGCTCCACCCGTGCGGCCCGCCGATCAGCGGGCCACCGCGGGTCAGCGATGCGTTGCGGGTGCGAAAGTCACGGCTGAACGACAGCGCGGTGTTCCAGAAATTCGCCCACGTCACGGTGGCAGAGGGTTGCAGGGCACCCCGCTGGCGGTCTCCTCCGAAGTTCCATTCATTGGATTGGTTGAGTCGTATCGAGTAGTTCCGGAACACCCGGCCCGGTCGCGTCTCTCGATACGTGACGTTGCCGTTCGTCTCAACCCCGTCGGCCGCGTTGAGCAGCGCAAGGTCGTTGGGTTCGAACGTGGGGCCGTCCAGCTTGGCCTGGATGCCGAACAGCCAGTGACTGCCGCTCCTCCGGTCGAAGTTCAGCGACGGCGAGAAGCCGGACATCGACGTTCGCGTCGGGTCGATCCGGCTGTAGCCCTTGTCGGGTCGCTGCATGTAGTGCGCGCTGGAGCGTTGAATCCGCTCGATGGCGGCGGCCTGTCCCTGCACGTACGAGCCCACTATCGCCGAACGCAGCTCGTACTCGCCCCGCTTGAATCGCAGCACGGCGTCGGCTCCGTACACCAGCGCGTTGCGCGACAGCAGGTCCGCGAGCGGATCGCCGCCCTCGAATGCCCGGTGCACCGTTCCCACCAGGACGCTCGCCGTCGACCCTGCACTCCCGAACTCGCGCTGGACCTTGCTGAGGCCGTACAGGGTGCGGGGGGCGACGCGGACACTGCGGATCGCCGGTGCGCCGAGGTCCGAGATCCGGGCGGACTCCGCGTCCGTCATGGCCGTCAGAATGCCCAGGGACGTCCTGCCGGGCAGGCGACCGGTGATCTTGCCCGCCGCCAGAATCGTGCTGGTCAGGGGGTAATCGACGAAATCACCTGATGCGGGCCCGACCGGCGCTCGGCCGATCCGCCGGGAATAGAACGCGTTCGTGTGGTTGAGGGTCAGCAGCCCGGCGCCCTCCGTGAAGAACGGCCGCCGCTCCGGGAACCTCGTCGCGAAGGCGGTCAGGTTCACCTCCGAGGGATCGGCTTCGACTTGACCGAAGTCGGGGTTGATCGTCGCATCCAGCGTAAGGCTGGGCCCCAGTCCCATCTTCAAGTCGGCGCCGGCGCGGCTCGAAAGATTCCGGCCGTCGTCGAAGGGATCGGAGGGATCCCGGGCGGCTGTCAGCCGCGAGGAACCCACCAAGACCGGAAGCAGCTCGATCCGCTTCGGGGGATGCACATCCGAAATGCCTCCCAACACGCCGAACCGGGACGCCCACGCCCTCACCGTGCGTGGAATGAGCACCCAGAGGACCTGTTCCTTGAGCGTCGGTGTGACCCGCTTGACGTTCAGCCCCCACACCTGCTCGCTCCGGGCATTGAACCGAAGCTGCGAGAACGGAATCCACAGCTCGGCGGTCCAGCCATCGGCGTCGATCCTGGTCTTGGCCTCCCATACCGGGTTGAACCCGGCGTCAAAGGACTGGTCATCGGTCGCGTGGAACCGGTCGAAGCGAACGCCCGATGCGCTGACACCGAAGGTATAGGCGGTACGATGGTCGAGGAACGTGTCGAACGAGACGAGGATGTGCTCGGACTGGTCGGGGGCGTTGTCACGGCGGCCCAGTGGAGCCTGGATGAGGAGCGGCTGGCTGCTGTACATACGGGCGCCCACGTACAATCCCATCCCGTCATAGGCGAACCGCACTTCCATCCTCTGCGTGGGCGGCGCCCCCTCATCCGGTTCCGTCTGGATGAAATCGGCGATCGGCGCCACGTCTTTCCACGCATCGTCATCGAGCGCGCCGTCGACGCGGATCGCGTCGTTCGCAAACCGCACTGCCTGTGCCTCCTTCCGGATGGCGTCGGCGCCGCCGACGGCGTTCTGGGCCGTGAGGAGGGACGGGAAGAGCAGCAGGACGCCGGCGGCCGGGCACGCGATCCGAAACATCGGCGCATTCTGCGCGACCCTGCGGACCCTGTCAACTTCCGGGTGTGCCGATCACGGCGTATGAGAAGCGTTCTTGGAGTGGTCCCGCCATTGCGGTGCCTGTGCGCGACCAACACATTCTCCCGACCCGCCCGAGTCATCGGTGGCGGGCGTGAAATTTCAACGCGGCAAACTAGGGAGTGGGGATCCATGCACAGCTCTACGGCAAGACCAATCGTCGTCCGACTGGGCGCCCTCGGGTTTGAGGCCGCGCTTGTACTGCTGACCCTGGGGGCGACGCCCGCGTCCGCCCAGGCGCCTGCCGCTCCGGCGGCCGGCTTCACTGCCGCCCAGGCAACGGCCGGTGCGGCGGTCTACGGACGGGCGTGTGCCACCTGTCATTTGCCAACGCTCCAGGGTGCCTTCGAGGCGCCGCCGTTGGCCGGTGGGAACTTCAGGCTTGCCTGGGGCAGCCGGCCCGTGGCGGAACTCCTGACAACCACGAAGGAGAAGATGCCCCCGGCGGCACCCGGCTCACTGAGCCAGGACGACTACGTCGCGGTGACTGCGTATATCCTCCAGCGAAACGGGGTCGCGGCCGGCGCCACGGCACTGGCCTTCGCTACCGCCGGGCGGGTGTTGGCGCCGGGCGCCGGGGCTCGGCCCGCGGCCGCGCCCAAGGATACGATCTATCCCGCGCCCGGCCGCCTCGGCACCGTACACTCCGACTTCGGCGTGGATCGCAAGCCGCCGGTGGGCGACAGACGCGAGAGTGAGACGGCCCTCTCCACCACCTACCGACGGGCCGATCGGTTCGTGAACGCGACCGACGCCGTGCTGGCGTCTCCGCCTCCCGGCGACTGGCTCCACTGGCGCGGCACGCTCAACGGCTGGGGTTACAGCCGTCTCAGCCAGGTCGATACGAGGAACGTCCACCGGCTGCAGCTGGCCTGGTCCTGGGGAATGGACGATGGGATCAGCCAACCGGCTCCGTTGGTCCGGAATGGGGTCCTCTTCGTCGTCAATGGCGGGAACGTCATCCAGGCCGTCGACGGGAAGGACGGGACGCTCCTCTGGGAGTACCGCTACAAGTTCCCCAAGGGGGCGAGCACCCGTGGCCGACTCCGCAACGTTGCCATCTGGGAAGACATGGTCTACGTGGCGACCGAAACGGCCATGATGGTTGCCCTGGACGCCCGCACCGGACACGTCCGGTGGGAGGTCAAGATCGCGGACTGGAAGGACGGCTTCCAGAACTCGTCCGGGCCGATCGTTGTCAACGGGATGCTCGTCGACGGAATCAACGGCTGCAACCAGTACGTCGCGGAGAAGTGCTTCATCTTCTCCTTGGACGCCCGGACCGGAAAAGAACTGTGGCGGACCCACACGGTGGCTCTCCCGGGGGACCCCAACGACCGGACGTGGGGCAAGCTGCCGGTGCTCTACCGGGGTGGGTCCGAGTCCTGGATACCGGGGAGCTACGACCCGGCGATCGGGCTGATCTACCTCGGCACGGCCCAGTCGAAGCCGTGGGTCGCGGCAAGCCGCGGGCTCACGACCGAGGACTCGACACTCTACGCCAACTCGACGCTCGCCCTCGACCCCAAGACCGGAAAGATCATCTGGTTCTTCCAGCACGCCCCCGGGGAATCACTCGACCTGGACGTCGTCTACGAGCGGGTCCTGATCGACGTGGAAGGGCGTCCGCTGGTCCTGACGATCGGCAAGGACGGGCTTCTCTGGAAGCTGGACCGGCGAACCGGCGCCTTCGTCGGCGTCACGGAGACGGTGTTCCAGAATGTCTTCGAGAAGATTGACCACGAGACCGGCGCCCTCCGGTACCGGAAGGACATCCGCGAGGCGAAGGTGGGGGACTGGATGTCCGCGTGTCCGTCCACGGCGGGCGGCCACAACTGGCACGCGACCGCCTATCACCCGGGAACCGGTGTTCTCGTCATCCCGCTGGCCCAGACCTGCTTCGAAATCGCGGGACAGAAGGTGGAGATGGTGCCGGGTGGCGGCGGCAACGCCGGCGTGCGCGCGTTCTATCCGGCGCCGGGGGTCGAGGGAAAGATTGGCAGGCTCGCGGCCTACAACGTCCAGACGTTGAAGGAAGTGTGGAACGTCCAGCAGCGCTCTTCGTTCACCACGGCGGCGCTCACGACGGCCGGAGGCCTGGTGTTCGTGGGGAGCTACGACCGGTGGTTCCGGGCTTACGACGTGGCGACTGGTAGGCAGCTCTGGGAGACCCGGCTGGCGACGTCCTCGCAGGGATTCCCGGTCGCCTATGAGATTGACGGCGTGCAGTACGTCGTGGCGCCGGCAGGGCGGGAAGGTGGAAGCCCGTGGAATGTCACGCAGTTCCTCACGCCGGAGCTGGTGACCCCCGAAGGTGACCGGCACAACGGGCTGTACGCGTTCAGGCTGAGCCAACCGTGAGCGCCTTGGAAAGGAACGTCATCATGCGGACGATCTGGACGGCGGCATTGGGAACGGCGATGGCCGTATCGACGGCCCTCGCGCAGGATGCGACGCTCACCGCGGCGGCGCGGGCGATGGGGGCGACCAGCCTGAACTCGATTCGTTACGAGGGCACCGGAACCACGTTCGGCTTTCAGCAGGCGCCGGTCCCCGGCGGCCCCTGGCCCCGGTTTGAACTCACTACCTACGTCATGGCGGTCGACTACGCCGCGCCCGCGATGCGTCACGAGGAAGCGCGCTCGCAGGGCGAACACCCGCCACGGGGGGGGTCCGGCCAGCCGATGGCCGGTTCAGCGCGCACGGTGCAGCTGGTCAGCGGTACATACGCGTGGGGAGAAAACCCCGCAGGGGCCGCCGCGCCGAGTCCGGCGGCCGTCAGCGACCGCCTGATGGAGATCTGGTTGACGCCCCACGGTTTAATCAAGGCGGCCCTGGCGAAAGGGGCGAGGGTCCAGGGCCGCACCTTCTCGCTCGCGGTGGAAGGCCAGGACCTCACCGTGACGCTCAGCGATCAGAATCTCGTTGACCGGGTGGTGTACATGGTTGACCATCCGCAGTTGGGAGATATGGCCATCGAGACGATGTATTCCGAGTACCAGGACTACGGCGGGGTCAAGTTTCCGCGGCGGATAGTGGAGAAAACCGGCGGCTTCCCCACGCTGGACGTCACGGTCTCGAAGGTGGAGCCGAATGCGGCCGTGGCCTCGACGGTGCCGGAGAACGTGCGGCAGGCGCCGCCTCCGTCTTCCCCGTCGGCCCCGCCACAGGTTGCCCAGAAGGTGACCGAGGGCGTGTGGTATCTGACCATCGGCAACCCTCGCAGCGTGGCGGTCGAGTTCAGGGACCACGTGGTCGTGGTTGAAGGTCCCAGCAACGATGGGCAGACGTATGCCACGACCGGCTGGGTGCAAAAGAACATCCCGAACAAGCCCATCCGGTACCTGGTGAACACCCATCACCATTTCGATCACTCGGGAGGCCTGCGGGGGTACGTGGCCCAAGGCATCCCGATCATCACCCATGAGATCAACAAGCCGTACTTCGAAGAGATCTGGAAACGACCGCATACCATCAAGCCGGACTCGCTTTCGGTGAAGCCGAAGGCGGCGGTGTTCGAGACCATGGCGGAGAAGAAGATCCTGACCGATGGGTCGCGGACGATGGAACTGCACCATATCCAGAACCACGGGCACGCCCCGGGATACATCATGGCCTATCTCCCGGCGGACAAGGTCCTGATCTACGCCGACTCCTACAATCCGCCGGCGGGTAACGATCCGCGAGATCGGTCGCGCACCAACGAGTTCCTCCAGGGCCTGTACGACAACATCCAGCGACTCAGGCTCGACGTGGTCACCCTGGCCCCCCTGCACGGGCGCGTGGTCCCGTTTGACAACCTCAAGAAGGCGCTGGGGTTAATTCCGGTCGAGTGAGGCCCGCCCCGGGCAGCTGCCGGATCACGTGCCGGAGGTTTCCTCATCTTGACGGAAGAGAGAGGCAACCGTATATCCCGAGGGGTAATCAGCGAAGGGCCCTGGACTTAAGGGGGTTGTAAACCTTCGTGTGCGGCACTCGGTCCTCATCGCGGGGACCGGGGCTGGGCGTTGGGCATCTGGCCGTTTCGGTGCGGACTTCGGGTCCTTACACAACAGCAAGGGAGTCACTTATGACACGTCCACGTCTGGTAACAATTGCGCTGTTCGGATTGCTGCTGGGCGGCGCCTGGCCGGCGGCGGCCCAGCAGGGCGGGACGGTTACTGGGCGGGTCACCACCACGGGCGGTGGTGGGCCGCTGGGCGGGGCCGAAGTGTCCGTGGCGGGCACGAGGCTCGGAGCCGTGAGCACGGACAGTGGACGATTCCAGATCGTCGGGATTCCGGTCGGCACATACCAGCTGACGGCGCGCCGCCTGGGCTACGCTCCCGTGACGCACAGCATCACCGTGCGCTCCGGTGAGTCCCAGATGGCGACCTTCGAGCTCGAGGCAGTAGCCCTCCGGATGGAGGGCATCGTCGTGACGGGTGAGGCCGGAGCCACCCGGCGGCGCGAGATCGGCAGCACGATCACGCAGTTGCGCGTGGCCGACCTCGTCAAGGAGCCGACCAAATCGGTCGAGGGGCTCCTGCAGGGGCGGGCGACGGGACTGGTCATCGCGGAGAATGCGGGCGCCATCGGCGGCGGGTCGCAGATTCGCCTCCGGGGCAACGGCAGCTACACCATGAGCAACATGCCGCTGATCTACGTAGACGGTGCGCGAATCCGCAGTGATGCCTATCCGAGGAATAATCCGAATTCCTCGGTAGATTTCACCGGCCGGAGCGCAAACGTCACCGCAAGTCCCCTCAACGACATCAATCCCAACGACATCGAACGCATCGAGGTCATCAAGGGCGCCGCTGCCACCGCGCTCTACGGCACCGAGGCGGCAGGCGGCGTGATCCAGATTTTCACAAAGCGCGGCAAGCCGGGCACGACCAAGTGGAGCCTCCGCGTGGACCAGGGCTTCCGGTACAACGCCCCGTTCGGGCCGGACAGCGACCCGTACATGCGCATGGATCCGTGGATGCGTCACGCACCCGGCTTCCTGTCCGGAATCTTTTCGCCCGGTCTGGAGAAGACGGCGAAGGCCCGTTTTACAGACCCCAACCAGTGTGCCCCGTCGAAGGTCCCCGGCTCGACAGCCTGCCCGAACTTCGCGACCGGCACGAGCAACCTGGCGCTGGCTCCAAATCTCGCGACGCCGTTGACGTACAGCGACCCGGGCACCGCGCTCAATTCGAGCTACTTCCTCTCGGCCTCCGGCGGAATCAGCGACATCAACTACTTCCTGTCGGGGAGCACGGAAAACAACCTCGGCATCCTCCCCAACGACGACCAGAAGAAATACAGCGTTCGGGGCAACTTCGCGTTCGATCCCCGCACCAACTTCAGGGTGGATTGGAACACGTCGCTGAGCCAGGACAACCACAACCAGACCCGGCAGGGTGGGGACGTTCAGGGGATGACCTCGAACGCATACCGCGGCGGCACGTACATCAGCGGCTACACGTACGACAACATGAACGCGCTCCTGAACCAGACCACCGAGAACAGCATCGGCAACGTGACTTCCAGCTTGACGTTGTCGCACAAGCTGGGTGAAAAGCTGACCAACAAGTTTTCGATGGGCTTGTCTCGCTCGGCGGTGGAACTGCGGGGGCTCCGGCCATTCGGGTTCCGGTACCAGGCCGCCGGGGCGCTGACCCAGAAGACGTTCCTCGGCGAGGTGTACACGGCCGATTACTCGTCGACGTTCAAGGTGAAGCTGTTCAGTCGCGTCGGGGCCTCCTTCTCCTTGGGCGGGCAGGCCGTGGACAAGCGTGACAAGACGATCGAGGGTTTCTCGCAGAACTTCCCCGGCCCCGGTCAACCCACCATGGAGTCGGGCGGGTTTGCGACGGCGTTCGAGGAACGAATCCGGGTGATCAACGCCGGGTTCTTCGGCCAGTCGCGGTTCGACGTCGGTGACCGTCTCTTCGTGACCTTGGGCCTCCGGGTGGACGGCAACAGCGCGTTCGGCCAGAGCCTTGGTCTCCAGCCGTATCCCAAGTTGAGCGCCTCGTACGTCATTTCGGACGAGTCGTTCTGGCCCAGGGCCTTTGGCTCGATGAAGCTCCGGGGAGCGGTCGGCGAGGCGGGCCGCGCGCCGGGCGCCTTCGATGCCGTTCGCACATGGAACCCCTCTCGGTACGGATCGGCGCCGGGGTTCCTGCCGAGGAACCTGGGCAACGACTCCCTCGGACCCGAGCGCACCCGTGAAGTCGAGTTCGGCTTCGAAGCGAGCTGGTGGAGCGACCGGTTGACCGCTGACTTCACGTTCTACAATCAGCGGGTCACCGACGCGCTCCTGCCTATCAACCTGCCCGCCTCGCAGGGTGGCTGGGGTTCGCAGCTCACGAACGTGGGTGTCGTTCAGAACCGGGGCATGGAACTGCAGTTGAACGCTGACGTCCTCCGCGGAACTCGTCTGGGCTGGGACGTAGGCCTGGGCATCACCACGAACAAGAACAAGCTGATCGACCAGGGCACCCGGCCGAATCAGACGGACCTTCGGGTTGGCTTCCCGGTTCCCGCAGTGTGGGGGACCATGATCCTGAACCGGCGCGAAGTCGCCGACCCGGTCCGCGTCCTGGATACCGTGTTCGGCGCCAACCAGCCCACCCTCATCATTCAGCCCTCGATGTCCCTCCGTTTGCCCGGTGGCGTGACCATCTCAGGGCGGGGCGAGTATCAGGGTGGCTTCTTCGTAAGGGACGGCGGCTGGTCCGCCGGCGCGGCGCGGACCGAGGCGTGGCCGACCTGTGAGGACTATCCCGCGCGGATCCGGGCTGGTGACGTTGCAGGTATCGAAGCGAGGTTCCGCGCGTTCTGCAGCTACACCCTGCCGGGCAACGTCGCCGTAGCGATCGACGGGAACCAGTGGGTGTTCGACGGCACGTTCTTCAAGATGCGGGACATTACCATCACGATCCCGGTCGGTAATCTGGTGCCGTTGTCGAACAGCGCGACCTTCTCGCTCTCGGCCCGGAACGCCATCCGGTGGGTCAACTCCGACTGGCTCGAGCTAGACCCCGAAATGATTGGCCGGTCCCAGTCCGAGAATACTCGTGGCGTCAGCGAATCCATGCCGCCGTCCGCCAGTGTTGTCGTGTCCATGCAGATCAGCTTCTGACGGCATGCCGATGACTCCGACGACTGCTGAACGGGACCCGGGAGAGGGCGACATGACACGACGTACAGGATCTGAAACGAGCCGGTGGGGCATGGCGGCGGGGGTGGCGCTCCTCGCCCTCGTGCTGCCGATCACGGCCTGCAGCTTCGAGGTGACGAACCCGGGACCAGTACAGGACAAGTTCCTGGACGGGCCCCTGGCCTTTGACGGGATCGTGGCCGGCGCGAAACGGGCTCTGCTCGATGCCCACTTCGATACCGACCGGAACGGGGCCTCGGGAGCGCGCGAGATCTTCCCGGCGGGGAATGTCGGGAACAAGGGGGTAGACAACTCCCCGCGCGTGGGCATTTACGACATGACGGTGACCAATGGCTATTGGAGTTCCAGCTCGGGCGCCCGTTGGTTGTCCGAGAACGCCGTGGCCCGGCTCAAGGCCTCCTTGGGAGCCGCCTACGCGACCAACATCAACGCCGGCACAGCCAACCTGGTTGCCGCCTATGCCAACCGCCACCTGGGCGAGACGTTCTGTGAGACGGTGATCGATGGCGGCCCACTCCTGCCGTTCACCGAGTCCCTGAACCGTGCGGACACACTCTTCACGAACGCGCTGGCAATATTCACCGCGGCCAACAACGCGAACCTGCGTAACGCAGCGCTCGCCGGCCGGGCATCTGTCCGGGCGAACCTGAACAACTGGGCCGGGGCAATGGCGGACGCGGCGCTGATTCCGACCACGTTCCGGTACGTGCTCGAGTATTTCAATCTGGAAGACCTTCAGTTCAACTCGTGGGTTTCGGCGTCAGGCTACTTCGGGCCGTTCCGTACGATGTCGGCCTGGAACACGTTCTACGAGAGTTACTTCCAGGCCACGGGCGATCCGCGCACGCCCTGGGAGACAGTCACTGGCGTGCCGTTCGGATCGGCGCAGGTCGCCCCGTACGGAAACATCCCGTGGTACCGCCAGCGGAAGTACACCACCGGTGACGATGATCAGGCCCTCTCCACCGGACGTGAAATGCGCCTGCTCGAGGCCGAGTATCGGCTCCTCCAGGGGAACTTCGCGGCGGCCATGACGATCATCAACGGCCTGCGCACGAGCATCAACGCGATCGTGATCCCCGGGGTCACCAACGCCGGCGTGGTGGCCGGCACGCCGCTGCAGCCGTGGACGCCCGCGCCCACTAACGTCGTAGAAGCAGGCACGGCCTACAAGAAAGAGAGCGGCATCGAACTATGGCTCGAGGGCCGGCGCCTGGGTGCAAGGTCCCGGTGGGCCCGTCAGGCCCTACCTGGCACCCTGACCGTTTGGGAGGTCCCGAGCACCACCGCGCCGTTACACATTCGGGGAGCGGGCACGCTACTCTCGTTGAACAGCACGCTGTGCATGGCCGTTGGCAAGACCGAAAGGGACTTGAACGAAAACATTCCGTAGGGCAGGGGTTGGCCGTACGGGGTGCTTACCGCACCGCGGAAGCACGTAGGGCTTACGAGGCCGTCGAGGGAGTCGGGGGCGCGTTACCCGCCCTCTTCGACGGCCTTGGCTTTGGAGCTCCTTAAACTTCTTCTTGTCGAGGCGTGTCGAGGATTGTCACCATGATCGTGTGGTCCCTTGGACCACGCTGTCTGACCGTCGTGGGGATTGCACTGCTTCCGGTGCTCGCTACGGGCTGTTACACGCTCGTGCCCGTCGCGCTGGGAGACCCGCCGCTCACGACCAACGTCCGGGCGAACTTGTCACAAGCCGCCCGGCAACGGCTGTGGGCTGTGGTTCCCGCGGATCGCCGTTACCTGGAGGGCAAGCTCGTCGCCCGGGACGGTGATTCGCTCCTTGTGGATGTGACCATCCAGGGAGTCGCGGAAACTACCACGTTCCTTCAGCGAATCCCGCTTTCGCGCGACGATCTCGTTTCCCTCGAGACGCGCCACCTCGACCCGTTCCGAACTGCGGTGGCGGGGGCGCTCTTTGCCGGGGTGGCGACGGCGCTCGTGGTCAGCATTTTCACGGGCGAAGCTGGAGGCGGGGCTTTTCCTCCTGTAGACCCCGGCCTCACGGAGTCGGTAGTGGCCGGCTTCGTACCGTGGGTAAGGTGAAAGCACGGCGTAGCCGCCTTCTTGCCCGGCGCGTAGCCATTCAGCATGATGTTATGCCCTCCGATCCCCGCGACCCGCAAAAAGACCCGTTCACCAAGGAGATGCGTATGACCGTCCTCCGGAACCCGTTCCCCCGTGCCTCCCTGCTGGCGCTCGTCGTCACGCTGGCGCTCGGCGGGACCAGCCATGCGACCGCCGTTGTGCAGGCGACGGGGGTACCCCGCTTCGAATATGATCCCACTTGGCCGAAACTGCCCCTGCCGAACCAATGGATCCTCGGGGAAGTCGGCGGCATGGGCGTGGACGGCCAGGGCCACATCTGGGTCATCCAGCGTCCCTGGACGGTGTCTGGCCGCGAGCTCGGGGCCGTCAGCGGCATCTCGGAATGCTGCCGCGCGGCGCCGTCGGTCATCGAATTCGACGGGCAGGGCAACGTGGTGCAGTCGTGGCCGCCGCTCCACAAGTTCCGCGCCCCGGCGGGGACCAACACCGGCCAGGGCGTGAGCCCGGTGGGTGCCGCCGGCGAGGACCTGTGGGAATCCGCGCCCAACGGGTACGGCGAGTGGGGCAGGCGAGAGCACAGCGTCATTGTGGATCACAACGATTTTGTGTGGGTGAGCAACGACGAATCGCACGTCGTTTACAAACTGACGAGGCAGGGCCGGCACGTGCTCACTATCGGCGTGAAGGACACCACCCGCGGCAGCAACGATACCCGGGCCTTGGGCCGCCCGGCGGGCCTGGCGGTGGATCCGACGACGAACGAACTCTACGTCGCCGACGGCTACACCAATCGGCGCGTGATCGTGTTTGACGCGGCGACGGGCGCGTACCGCCGCCATTGGGGGGCCTACGGCAACAAGCCGGAGGATGTCCCCACCGCGAGCCTTCCGCCCGGCTCGGCGACCCAACAGTTCCGTGGGCCGGTGCACGGCATCGGCATTTCGCGTGACGGCCTCATCTACGTGGCCGACCGCCAGGGCAATCGGATCCAGGTCTTCCGCCGAAACGGCGAGTTCGTGCGGGAGGGCTTCGTCGCGCGCGAGACCCGGGATGCTGGCGCCGCGTACGGCGTGTACGTGTCCCACGACCAGCAACAGGCGTGGGTGTACGTCAATGACGGCACCAACAACAAGATCTGGATCCTCCGGCGGGACAACCTGGAGGTCGTCGGTAGCATCGGCGGCGGCGCCGGCCGGCATGGCGGCCAGTTCCTTTCGGCGCACAGCATGACGGTCGACCAACAGGGAAACATCTACGTCGGCGAGACGCGGGGCCGGCGCGTGCAGAAGTATGCCTTCCGTGGCGTGAGGTAAATGACGATTGCGCGTGAGGCGGTGACCACACAGACCGCGACGATTGGTCACCGGCTCCTTCAGAGAGTCGCGGACGCGGTCCACCTTCGCGTTGTGGGCCAGGACGAGACCGTCCGCGGGCTCCTGGTGGCCCTCCTGACCGGCGGTCATCTCCTCCTGGAGGGGCTTCCCGGGCTGGCGAAGACGCTGCTGGTCCGCTCCCTGGCGGATGCGCTGCACGTCGCCTTCCGGCGCATCCAGTTCACGCCCGACCTCCTTCCGGGCGACATCGTGGGAACGCCGGTCTATCACCAGGGCACCGGAGAGTTCCGCGTGTACAAGGGGCCGATATTCGCCAACCTGGTCCTCGCGGACGAGGTCAATCGCGCTCCGCCAAAAGTGCAGTCGGCGCTGCTCGAGGCCATGGAGGAGGAGCAGGTCACCATCGACGGCACTACGTACCCGCTGCCATCCCCGTTCCTCGTGCTGGCTACGCAGAACCCGATCGAGCACCAGGGCACGTACCCCCTGGCCGAGGCCCAGCTCGATCGGTTCATGATGAAGCTGCGGATTGGCTACCCTGACCGCGCCCAGGAGAAAGAGATCATACAGCGGGTGGCGCTCCGGCCGGGGGACGCTCATCGTCCTGCCGTCGACGCCCCGGCGAGCGCGGCGGAGATCCACCAGGCCCGGGGCGAGCTCGACGGCGTTCAGGTCCACTCCCGGATTCAGGACTACATCGTCGACCTCGTATTCGCCACGCGGGAACCGAAGGCGGCGGGTCTGCCCGAGTTCGAGCGCTTCGTGGAATTCGGGATCTCGCCGCGCGCAGCCATTTGTCTGACGCGTGCGTCACGGGCATCTGCGTACCTCGAGGGACGGGACTTCGTTTTGCCCGACGACGTGAAGGCGATGGCGCCCGCCGTCCTGCGCCACCGGATCCGGACGACGTATGAGGCCGAGGCCCAGGGGATCGATGCCGATCACCTGATCGGGTTGCTGCTCGGCACCGTGCCGGCACCCTGACGGTGGCCTTCCGTCTGCGGGTCAGCCTCATGAACCTCCTCGGGCGGAGGCCCGGCCGCCGAGATCGGGCCGACGCCGCTCCCCCGACTGCCGCCGTCCTGCGCCAGGTTCGAAGTCTCGAGATCCGGACACGTGGTCTCGTGGAGTCGCTCTTCAGCGGTGAGCACGTGTCCGTGTTTCACGGACGCGGCCTCGAGTTCTCCCATGTCCGTGGCTACCAGGTGGGCGACGACGTGCGAACCATCGATTGGAAGGTGACGGCACGGCGGGGAGCACCCTTCGTTCGGCAGTTTGTCGAGGAGCGCGACCTGCTGTTGGTGCTCGTGGTCGATATCTCGGGCTCCGGGCGGTACAGCCCCGGCCAGCGCAGTGTGGGAGAAGTCGCCGCGGAGATTGCCGCCGCGATCGCGTTCGCGGCGTTGCGAAACAACGACCGCGTCGCCCTCCTGCTGGTCAGCGACCACGTGGAGTACTTCGTACGGCCGGGATCCGGGAGGTCGCATGTCGTTCGACTCCTTGGCAATCTCGTCTCCTATCGCTCGCGGGGGACCGGCACCGACCTCACGCCGGCCCTCGAACAGGTCACCGCTTCGCTGTCCGGGCGGGCGACGGTATTTGTGATCAGTGACTTCATCCAGAATGGCCGGGAGGCGCCGTACCGGGCGGCGCTGGCGCGGATCGGACGGGCGCACGATGTCGTGGCCATACGGCTCGCGAGCGGAGCGGCAGACGAGCTGCCGGACGTGGGATGGGTGGAAATGACGGATCCGGAGAGTGGGCGACGGGTCGTGATCGACGCCGGCAGCCGCCGGGTGCGGGAGCGCTACCGCCGGAGCGTCCATCACGCACGGGCAGAGATCGCGAGGCTCCTGACCGAGGTTGGTGCTGACCTGGTCGACGTCAATACGGCGACGGATCCCCTCGCCGTGCTTGCGGCTTTCTTTCGCCGCCGGCGACGGGCCACCCGATGAAAGTCCTGACCCTCCTGATGGTCCTCGGCGTGCCGGTCGCGCCGGGCGGGCTGGTACAGACGCGTAACCCGGGCGGCAGTGCCCGGCTCGTCGAGGTCCGTGCCGAGCCGCACGTGCCGAACTTTGGAGAGGCGTTCGACCTCCACGTGATCCTTCGTATGCGACGGGGCGTCATTGCCTTCCTCCCCGACACGCTGGAGCCGACGTACTCCGTGGAGAGCGTAGGGCCGGGCGTGTGGAGCGAAGAGCCGGCCCCCGGGGACTCAGTCGGGATCCGGGCCACGTATCCCGTGATCGGGTTGCGCGAGGGGCGCGCCGAGCTGCCGTCGATCGAGGTGTGGACGCGCCCGGCGGTCGCCGGGGAGCGGAGGGACAGGGTCATTCGCCGCCGGTCCGAAGCGCGGAATGACCGGGGCGAGTCGTTCGAGAGGCGGACGATGCGGCTGGGTGTGGTCGAAGTTGGGCAAGTCCCGGCGATGGCAGACTCGGCCGCCGACCTGGTGCCGCGGCCGCCTGCGGACGTGCTCGGTAGCGGGTGGAGCACCTGGCTAGTCCTCGCCGTCGGCGTGGCATCCGTCGCCGGGCTGCTCGGGGTCTGGATGATTGCGCGCCGGTGGCGGGCGGCCATTCTTACCCGTCGCATGCGCGGGCGGTCCCCGCGGGAGGAGACGCTTCGTGAGCTCGAGCGGATCCGGGCGTTCGGATGGCACCGGAACGGACGGATGGATGACTTCTATGGATCCTCAACCGGCGCGTTGCGGCGCTTCGCCGCGTCCATCGATCCGGCCTGGGGCGCGGCCCTGACCAGCACCGAGTTGATCGCCAGGCTGGCGGGACGTTGGGGACAGGGCGGAGTCGATTCCCTTGCGGCGGCCGTCGCCGCGGCGGAACAGGTGAAGTTCGGCACTCTGCAGCGGAACACCGAGGCGGCCGAGGGGGATTGGGAAACGATCGTCACCTGGGTTCGAGGCGCCCCCGAGGGCTAGGATGCGCCTGGAATTCGCCTCGCCCCACTTTCTCTACCTCTTGCTGCTCCTTCCAGTTTGGTGGGTTCTCGTCTGGCCGCGCGGGGGCGCCGGCGTGCTCTTTACGCGTGGCGACCTGGTGAGTCGGCAGGTCGGTTGGTGGGGGGTGCGTTCGGCCGTGGCGCTGACCCTTCCCCGCGTCCTCCGATCCGTCGCGATGGCCCTCATCGTCGTAGCGCTCGCCGAGCCTGAACGGATCGAGGTCATCGAGGAGACTGCGCTGCGCGGAAGGGGGATTGGCTTGGCCCTCGATCTGTCCAGTTCCATGCTCGCGGTCAACGCGCAGGGTGGCAGCACGCGCCTCGAGGTGGCCCGCAAGGCCGCGATCCGATTCGCCAATGGCCGTCCACATGACGAGATGAGCCTGGTGGCGTTCGCGGGGCAGGCCACCACTCGCGTTCCCCCTACGACGGACCCTCATCTGATCGTCAAGGGCATCGAGTCGCTTGAAGTCCAGCTCCTTCTCGACGGCACCGATATCTCCAGCGGATTGCTCGCATCCATCGCCAGGCTGGTGGATTCCCGCCGCACGCCACGGGTGATGATCCTCCTTACCGACGGGGCTCACAATGGCAGCGGCGTGCAGCCGCTCGCGGCCGCCCGGGCGGCCGCGGCGCTGGGGGTCAGGGTGCACACCATCAGCATTCTCGGCCCCGCCGACGTCGCCGCGGCGGCCGCCCCCGAGCGCTGGGGGAGCGGCGCAACAGGCAAGGAAACGGTCCTCACCGCGATTTCCGGCCTGACCGGCGGCCGGTACTTTGCCGCCTCCGGCGGCGCGGCGCTTGATTCGATCTACCGGGAGATCAGCCGGATCGAGGCACCGGTTGAAGACGTGACCAGGCGGGAGGTTCGCCACGCCCAACGCCTGTGGGTCCTCCTGGCCGGGTTCCTCGTCCTGGCCAGCGAGGTGCTGTTTCGGGGCACTCGCCGCGCGGTCGTCCCATGACCTTCTCGAATCCCGCCTTCCTGGCGTTCGGCGTCGGCCTGGCCATGCTGGTGGTCGTGAGCCTCTGGAGTCATGCGCGGCGACGGCGGCGCCTGGCGGAGTTCCTTGGCGGGTGCCGGGCGGTCGATCGGCTGTCGGGCTCGAATCTCTACCGGCTGCGCGTGGAGCGAATGATTCTCCTCGGTGTGGCCGCGCTTGCGCTTTCCGCGGCGGCAGCCGAGCCACGGTGGGACCTGCCCGCCGCCGCCCCACCGCCCCAGGCGTCCCGGAGCGTGGTGCTGGCGATCGACATCTCGGCGTCCATGCAAGCCACCGACGTGCGGCCGACGCGGTTGGCCCAAGCCGTCCGGATTGCCGGCGATCTGATCGAGGTGCTGGAGACCGATCGCGTCGGGTTGCTCCTCTTTGCGGGATCGAGCTACACACTGGCGCCGCCGACGCGCGATCACGCCGCCCTCGCGTACTTCCTCCAGGGCGTAACCCCGACGATGGCGAGCGTTTACGATCCCGGTACGCTGGTGTCCATCGGTGTCCGGGAGGCGGCGGCCCTTCTCGCATCCGAGGGTGGGCAGGGAGTCAAGCGTGCGATCGTCCTGATCACGGACGGGGAGGCGGGCGAACGGGAGCAGGCCGCTACCGCCTCCGCACGAAGGGCTGCGGCGGATGGAATCGAGATCCATGTCATCGGCGTCGGGACGTATCGGGGAACGGGGATGGTTTTGCCGGATGGTAGCTACCGCAAGGGGGGTCCTGTCGTCGATGCCACAGGAGTCCCGGTGACCTCGCGGCTACGGGAACCCCGGCTTCAGCGGCTCGCGCAGGCGGCTGGAGGGGTCTACACCCACGCCTCGGATGAGGGAGGGGTGCGCGCGGTTCAGCGGGCGTTGACGGCCTCGACCAGCGAGCCGAGCGCCGAGGCGGTCCCTCCTGCCTGGTCCCGTTTCGACCTCACGTTCTGGTTTGCCCTCGGCGCCCTCATCTGCCTGCTGTCGGAGAGCCTTCTGGACGTTCGCGGGCCACGGGTCCTCATAGCGGCTCGGCGGGCCGCGTGACGCCGCCCCGGGGCACGCCCGGTCACGGACGGGTGTGGAGGGGGTTCCTTGCGGCAGGTCTTGTGGTGGGGGGACTGGTCGGGCTGGACCGTGGCAGTACGGAGCGGGGGAACCGGCTCTACCGCTCGGGCGACGTATCGGCGGCCCTGGAGGTCTACCAGCGCGGCGCGGTTCCGGACTCGCGTGCCGCGGCATTCTACAATCTGGGCACGGCCCTCCTGGCCATCGGCGGCGACGACGCCGAGTCCCAGCTCGGCATCGCCGTCCAGGGTGCAGATTCGGCCGCGGCCCAGCGGGCGCATTACAACCTTGGCTACCTCTTCCTGACCGGCATCGATCCGGCGGCCGACGCGGACTCGGCAGTTCCCCTCCTGGTCGCCGCCGTGAATAGCAACCGGGCGGCCCTGCGCATGAACCTCGGAGACGAGAGTGCCCGCTGGAATCTTGCTCTCGCCCAGCGCATGCTCGATGCCCTGGGTAGCCGCCTCGTCGGGCCCATCGACAACAAGAACGCGCGGGGCACGCGGGAGTCCCCGGGTACGCAACAAGTCCCCCCCTCCGAGTTCGAGGCGAGTACGGAGGCGCGGGGCGCCTCCGGCGAGGCGGAGGGTGGGGCCGAGCGAGAGGCGCAGAATCTCCAGCCCGGCGATGCCTCGGGCCAGCGGGCGTCCATTCCCGGCGGGGAAAGCGAAGCGTTTGCCGGAAAGGATCCCGGGCCGCTCACGGCGCGGGCAGCGCTGCGGCTCGTCAGGGACCTCAAAGACAGCCCGGAGCAACTCGTACGGGGGTTGCTCTGGTCCCACCGCCCCAAGGTTGCCTGGTGGAATGCCGAGCTGTTTCCCGGCGGTAATTGGTGAGTTGTCGATGGTGAGGACGAGAGAGGGCGCCGCCCGCCAGGTGGCGGACGGCACCCTCGAAGATGGAGCTAGCGGTTACGGCTGAGGCGGCCGCAGGATCAGCTTCTGCACGCGCCAGTTCGAGGTTTCACCGACAAAGAGTTCGTTTTCCGAGGGGCACGCGAGCGCGTGAGCGCCGGAGAACTGCCCCATGTTGCGGCCCGACCGGCCAATGACCCCGAGGACCTTGCCGTCGAGGCCAAGCTTGAAAATTCGGCCGGGCCAGGTGCTTTCGCCCAGGAACAGCACCTGCGTGTTGTTCGCGGCGTTGGCAATGCAGAGTGAATTGGGCGCGCCCACGCCGTTCATGCCGGAGGTCGGGGTCGCGCCGTTCACGGCCCGGGTCGTGAAGTCCGGGGGTACCTCCACGGCGAACTTGCGCAGGAACTTGCCGTTGGTATCGAACACCTGGACGCGCCGGTTGCCGCGATCGCCGACGTAGACGTTGTCGTTCTTGTCGATGGCGATTGAGTGCGGGGTGTTGAACTGCCCGTCGCCCGTGCCCTTGCTGCCCCACTGCATCGCCCAGTCGCCGTTCTTGTCATACTTGGCGACGCGGGAGTTCACGTAGCCGTCGGTGATGTAAATGTTCCCCTGGGAATCCCAGGCCACGTCAGTCGGCTGGCGGAAGCGGCCGTCCTGCGGGGCGGCGGGCGGGTCCGGATGTTCCCACGGTTCGGCGCCGTCGGCCGATTCCTTCCTGCGCCCGAAGACCCACACGACGCGGCCGGCGGGCGTGAGTTTAACGATCATGTCGGAGCCCTTGTCGATGCCCCAGATGTTGTCATTCCTGTCGATGCGAACGCTGTGGGCGAAGGCCCAGGCGTAGAGGTTCGGCGCCACTTCGCGGATGAACTCGCCGTTGGGCCCGAACTCGTGCATCATCGCGGCCGTGGGGCCAAACGCCGGGCCGCCAATAGCAACGCGGTGGAACACGAATACGTGGCCCTGGGAATTGGTCGCCACGCCCGCCACCTCACCGAAGTTCATTCCGGGCGGCATCTTGAAAAAGTCCGGAACCGATTGAAAGGGGATTTGCGGTGCACTTTGCTGAGCGGCCAGCTGGGCCGTCAACACCAGCAACGCGATCAGACAGCTCTTCATGAAAGCCTCGGAGGATTGAGGAACAGATTCACAATCGACTCGCACCTGCAACCAAATGGGGCTCCGAAAAACTCCTATCAAGATCAAGTTCGAATCGGCTGCGCGCCAGCCCGCGTCGTCGCCTGGGTGCACATTCATGGTATCCGGGTGGCCCGCTTGTTGACTGCATCCAGAATGATCTCGGTAGAGACGTGACCACACGCCAGATGGAGGCTGTCGGGTGAGCGACAAGGTGCTACGCGTACTGTTGGGAGTGTTCGGGGCTCTCATGGCCGCCTGGGGAATTGTGACCCTGGTGTCGGGGCGGAGTGATCAGAGCGGCGCGGCGTCGCCCCTCCTGGCGGCGTTCCTCGAAACGGCCACGGAATCCAGCGTCGGCACCGTTCGACTGGAGGGCCCCGGCGACACGGTGAACCTCCAACGTCAGGGCGGGACGTGGTCGGCGAACGGCTACCGCGCGGATTCGGCGGCCGTGGCGCGCTTCTGGAGGGCTTTGAAGGAGGCCCGGGTGAGCGACCTTGTCGCCACGAACCCGTCGAACCACAGGCGGATGGGTGTCGCACCCGACAGCACCTGGAGGGTGACGCTGGAGGTGCGCGGTAGCACCCGGTCCATCCTCGTGGGCAACTCTGGCACCGGGTCTGGAACCACCTACGTGCGCATGCCGGAGGAGGACGCCGTGTACCTGCTGGAGAGCGATCTGCGCCTTCGCGTGGCGTACACCACGGACGACTGGCGAGACCGCTGGATGCTGGCGGTGGACACGTCCGCCGTAACCCGTATTGGGGTCGAACTGGACGGTCGGCGCTATGCCCTCGTCCGGGGTGGACCTCGCTGGACCCTCGCCGGCGGAGGGGACGCCGATTCAACGACCGTACGGATCATCCTCAGCGAACTCTCACATCTTCACGCGGCCGGCTTCCTCGAGCGGGAAGACATTATCGCGAAGCGGCCGGTGGGGGGAGTGGTCGCGGCGCTGGGGGCGAGCGGAGATACGCTGGCGAGGGTGACGCTGGGTGGCGGCGGCGGTGACCGATGGGCCCGCGCGCGGGGGGACTCGACCCTCTACCGCCTGGCCTATTATCGCGTCGAACGGCTCGCACCGCCGCGCGAACACCTCACGGGGCGAAAGGCGAACAGGTGAGCCACCCCGTTTCCGGGATAGCTCACCTGTCGTTTCTAGAGTCCCTCCGGAGCGTCGTCTAGAAAACCGCGACCGCGTTCCAGGGGCTCCCGCTGCCGTTGGGAATATCGAAGTTCTTCCACGACACCTGGAACTCCCACCGCTTGAGTTCCTGGGCGATCTTCGCCGCGTCCTCCGGGTACGCGTTGTTGATCAGCGGCATTCCCAGGATGACGATGGACATTTGATGAATGGGGCGCGGACTGCCCGCGACGCCCGACGGCTGGACGTCGTTCAGCCCGTCGCCCGCCAGCGCGGCGAGGTTCCGGGCCTTGAGCCACGGCACGACTGACGCGTGCAGGCCGGCTCCGCCCCGGTCGAAATACCAGGGGCCCTCCTTGGCACGCTGCGCGTACCGGCCGGTGCGCACGATCATCACGTCACCCTGTCCGGCCTTCACGTTGGCGAACCGCTCCCACTCTTCGAGGTCTTCGACGAAGATGGGCGTGGTGGGGTCGAGCCAGTCCACCTGCTTGAGTAGCGGCATGTCGTAGAGGACGCCCCGGGTCGTGTAGGCCAGGCCCATCCTGTCGATGCCGAGGGCCGCGCATCCATTTTCGTCCACCCAGAAGTTGTAACCGTTGTAGAACACGGAATTCTGGTGGGCATAATTGGGGCCGGTCGCGCCCCAGGGGCCATACTCGGGAACGCGGGACGGGTCGGCCCGGAGGCCCCAGTAATGGCACAGCGCGGTCATGTGCGTCACGATGCCATCGTGAACGCCGAAGGCGATGGCGTCATTGGCGCTGACCTGGCCTTCGGCCGAGAAATTGATCGGCCACCATCTTGCCGGGACGTCCGTCCAGGTGTCGACCGCCTGCTTGAACTTGTGCGTGCCCAGGAAAGAGGCGAGCGTGGCCACTCTCCCGTCGCGGACCAGGGCGGCGGCCTCAATCGTCTTCTGAGCGGTGATCAGGTTCAGCGTGCCTTTCTGATCCGTCGCTCCCCATTTGCTCCAATTCGACAACTCCTTGCCCCAGGCCGTCAGGTTGGCCGATGTTACCAAACGGGTGGGATCCTGCGTCGCAGGGTGCGCCGCGAACTCCGTCCGAACGATTCGACCCACGGGGCCATTCTGGAAGCTGGAGCGCGAGACCTCTCCCTGCACGGCGATTCTCTTGCCATTCGCGGCCTTGTTTGCCGGGGCGGCGGCGGCGGCGGCTGGCGCCGGCGCTGGCGCCGGTGCAGGCGCCTGCGTTTGGGGCCGCGCCTGCGCTGAGAGACCGCCAGAAGCCAAGCCGGCCATCCCGGCCAGCAACAGGGCGGGTACGATCAATCGCTTCATCATATGCCTCTCTCTACGGATCTCCGCAGAATTGGCTTCAGTTCTCGACAGCGCCTAGAAAATGGCAACGGCGTTCCACGGACTGGCGGACCCGCCGGGGATATCGAGGTTCCTCCAGGACACCATGAATTCCCACCGCTTCAGCTGCTTGGCCACCGCGGCAGCCTCTTCCGGGTATCCGTTGTCCACGATCGGGTTGCCGAGGACGGCCATCATCATCTGGTGGACCGGGCGGCCCAGGCCTTCGACACCGGACGGTTGCACGTCGTTCGGGCCATCACCGACCAGGACCGCGATATTGCGCGACTTGATCCAGGGGACCACGGACGCGTGCAGGCCACCGTTACCACGGTCGTACTGCCACGCGCCCTCCTTGGCACGCAGGGCGTAGCGGCCGTTGCGCACGATCATGACGTCGCCCTGGCCGACCTTGGCGCCGGTGAAGCGCTCCCACTCCTCGAGGTCCTCGACGAAGATCGGCAACGTGGGGTCGTTCCAGTCCCCATCCGGCCCGCCCTTGAGGTACACCATGTCGTAGAGCACGCCGCGGGTGGCGTACTGAAGGCCCATCTCGTCGATACCCATCTTGGGGCAACCGGTCTCCGCGCTCATGATGAACGGATACCCGTTATAGGTCACTTCTTCCTCGCCCGGCCGGCCGCCGCGCGACGGATCCACTTTCGCCCCCGCGTAGTGGCACAGGCCATCCATGTGTGACACCGTGCCGTCGTGCGTGCCGAAGGCAACGGCGGAGTTGGGCTGGGGGACCCCCATCCAGTTGCGCGTCGCCATCCAGTGCTCTCCCTGCACCCGCCGATCCGTGTCGATCTCGTACTTGAACTTGTTCAAGCCCAGCCAGGAGGCCAACGGCACGGTGATCCCGGCCTTGACCAGGCGGGCGGCTTCGACGGTCTTCTGGGGGGTGATCAGGTTCATGGTGCCGCGGGTATCGTTCGGGCCCCACCGGCCCCAGTTGTTCAGCTCTTTCGCCCATTTCGTGAGGTCGGCGGTGGTGACCAAACGCGATGGGTCCTGCGTCGCCGGGTGGGGCTGGAACTGCTGGCGGGGCTTGCCATTCTCGAACCCGGAGTGCGGAACTTCTCCCAGTACCGCGATTCTCTTCCCGTTGGCAGCTTTCGTGGAGGTCTGCCTGACCTGGGCGGTGAGCTCGGTCGTCAGCGCCACAGGGGAAAGAGCAACGACACTGGTCAGGAAGAGCAGGGCACGCGCGGAATGCTTCATGACACACCTCTCTCGACGAGATACGCACAAGAGCGAGACGGGTTGAATATGGCCTCTGGCAAATCGGTACAGAAATAACAGTCTGGGGATGACCACACAAGAGTATCGGGTGCCGGCGCGCCTGACGATTCCCGGCCTGGGATGCTATAGTCTGCCCCTTCTTACACGGGACGATCCATGAGCGCTACGCCCGAGCCAGAGCCCACGCGACCGGGCGCCCCGACATCGGCGAATCGAGCCCTGCGCGGCCTGGTAACGGTCCTCGTGGCCGTCATTGTCTGGTTCTCGCCGATGCCGGACGGCGTTCAGGAGCGAGCCTGGCACCTCCTGGCCATCTTTGTTGCCACGATCGTTGCGCTCATCCTGCAGCCGCTGCCCATGGGCTCGCTGGTCCTGATCGCGACGACGACCACGATGGTCACGCATACCCTTGTTCCGGCCGAGGCGATGGCCGGATACATGAACACCACGGTATGGCTGATCGTCGCGGCGTTCCTGTTTGCTAGGGCGTTCGGCAAGACCGGCCTTGGTCGGCGGATCGCGTACGTCTTCATCAGGAAGTTCGGGAGCCGGACGCTGGGGCTGGGATACGCGTTGGCTCTGACCGACCTGGTCCTCGCGCCCGGGATTCCTTCCGGAACCGCCAGGACGGGTGGAGTCCTGTTTCCCGTGGTGAAGAGCCTGGCCCAGACGTACGGGTCAGAACCCGGGCCCACGGCTGGACGCATCGGGACGTTTCTGATGCTCAGCGTCTACCAGGTCCATGCGATTACGTCCGCCATGTTCCTCACGGCGATGGTTGCCAACCCCTTGATGGTTGAGCTCGCCCGGGAAACCGTGGGGATCGAGATCACCTGGATTGGTTGGGCTAGCGCGGCGATTGTCCCCGGCCTGATCAGCGTGGCGATCTTGCCCTACCTGGTCTTCCGGATGACCCGCCCGGAGATTCGCGAAACGCCCGGGGCCGCGGAGCTGGCTCGGGTCGAGCTGGCAAAGATGGGACCCATGAGCCGGCCCGAGCGGGTGGTGTCGGGCGTGTTCGTTATGGTCTTTGTGCTGTGGGTGACCGGGACCAAGACGGGCCTGGAGCCGACTGTGGTGGCGCTTCTTGGCCTGTGCGCCATGCTGATCCTGGGCGCCTTGAAGTGGGAGGACGTGCTGGCCGAGCGGGCCGGCTGGGATGCGTTGATCTGGTTTGGTGGCCTCGTGGGGATGGCGACGATGCTCAATACCCTGGGGCTGATTCCGTGGTTCTCGAGGGTTGTTGGGGGCCGGGTAGAGGGCTGGCCCTGGCTGCCCACGCTGGGGATCCTCACGCTCGTCTACCTGTACTCGCACTACTTCTTCGCCACCCTGACCGCCCATGCGACGGCGTTCTTCGTTCCGTTTCTGACCGTCGCGGTCGCGGCCGGCGCGCCGCCGTACCTTGCCGCACTCACGTTTGCCTTTTTCACCAGCCTGTGCGCCTCATTGACGCATTATGCCGGGGGGCCGTCGGTCATCTACTTCGGCGCCGGGTATTCGAGCATCCGGCAGTGGTGGACCATGGGGCTAATCGCGTCCCTCCTGTCCGTCGTCGTCTGGATGGGGATCGGGTCGTTCTGGTGGAAGGCGCTGGGACTCTTTTGACATGATCGCGTACTCGGTGCACCACTGTACCGGAGTCCTGCTCATGTTGTGCGCTCCACAGGCGGGGAGCGCCCAGTCGGGCGCGGAGAAGGAGCTGGCGCCCTCCGGGAGTCTGAGGGTCGCCATTGCGACCGCACCGGCCGTGTCCACCTTCTTCTCGACCCTGGACTCGGCCACGGGCCGGCCTCGCGGCGTAGCGGTGGACCTGGGTGCCGACCTGGCCCTGAAGCTGGGTGTGCCGGTGACCTACGTCCACTACCGCAATTCCGGGGACCTGACCGCCGGCGCGACCCGGGGCGAGTGGGATGTGTCATTCATGCCGGTTGATGAGGAGCGGGCCCGGGTCGTGGACTTCGGCCCGGCGTACAACCTGTTCGAGAGCACGTACCTCGTCCCCGCGACCTCGACCATTCGCACGCTCGCGGAAGTGGATCAACCGGGAGTGCGAATCGCCGTAATCGGCAACACGACCACCGGACGAAGCGCAGAAAGGCAGATCAAACGCGGATCCCTCCGCAGCTATCGGACGGTCGATGAGCTGCGCGATGCGCTGGCCGGCAACAATGTGGACGCCGTCGGATTGAGTACGACGTCGCTGCGAATGCTGGCTGCCATGCTGCCGGGGGCCCGGATCCTCGATGGGAGCTTTCACTCCACTGCCAACGCGGTCGCCGTGCCGAAGAATCGGCCTGCCGCGCTCGCGTTCGTGTCGGAATACATCGAGGCGGCAAAGGCGTCGGGCGAGGTGCGAAGGGCGTTCGATCGTGCCGGGCTGACCGACGCCGTTGTCGCTCCCTGAGGTCAGGCGGTGCGGACTCGGAACGCCTCCCGGGGAACGTAGACGTAGCCATCCATGATCCGGCGGGCCGTTCCCGCGATCGCGGACTTAGTCAGCTCGAAGTCGCCCGCCGGCGTTTTTCGGACCGTGGCATAGAAGGTCGCGACTCCCGATGGATGGCCCACCCGCACGGTTCCGGTTTGTCTGGCCGACGGGCCGACGATGTCATGGACAACGGTGCCCTCGATCAGCGCGGCGGCACTCAGGCAAATTCCCCCGGTGACCGCGTAGGCCTTGTGCATGACGGCGAGGGCCTTCGTTCGAGCCAGCAGGTCACAGTCGGAAACAGCGACCAGGGTTCCCTGGCTCGTTCGGTAGGACTGCGGCGGCGCGACAAAGGCGACCTTCGGCACGGCTGGGCTTACGGCTCCGGGGCTTGGCGCGAGGTTCATCATGATCGCGGCTCTGACCCTGAGTTCCTCCATCACGGCCAGGATGCGGGGGTTCGTGACCGTGTCAGCGGGCAACTCCGTGCCGCTCAGTCCGATTTCCGAGGCCTGCACGAACACGGCGGGATTGGCCGCATCAACGAGGCTTGCCCGAACCGTGCGGCCGTCGGAGAGGTCGATCCGGTCCACCACATTCCCGGTCGGCAGGAGTTTCCCCGTCCTGGAACCGGCCGAATTCACGAAATCCAGCTCGATGCGGGCGCCGGTGCCTGGCACGCCCTGGTTCACGAAGGTGCCCTCGGCGAGCGCCTTGCCGCCGCTAACCGGGACTTCGGCGACCATGATTTTCCGGGTGTTGGTATTGAAGATCCGCACCCGGGTGACCGGTTCCGTGACCGGCACCATCCCCTCATCCACCGCAAAGGGGCCGACGCCCGTGGAGATGTTGCCGCAGTTCCCCTGGTAGTCCACCACCGCCTGCTCGATCCCGACATAGCCAAAGGTGTAGTCCACGTCTGCGTCCGGGCGTGCCGACGGGGCGATGATGGCCACCTTGCTGGTCAGGGGGTCGGCACCGCCGAGCCCATCGATCTGCCGGGTATCGGGGCTGCCGAAGATCGCCAATATCACGCTGTCCCGGGCAACGGGATCTGCGGGGAGGTCACTCGCAAGGAGAAAGACTCCTTTGCTGGTGCCTCCCCGAATGACGACCGCGCGAATGCGCGCCGGACCGTTTGGCGCCGTTCCCATGCTGTATACATAAGGGCTTCGTTCGACGTTGCACAGAACCGGGCTTCCGCTAGAATCCTCAGGATGAGCGGGGGGGGGGATCGCGGATGAGGCCTGAGGCGCTGGGCGTGATTGGTCTCGGGGCAATTGGGGGCTCGGTTGCCTGGGGGGCTTCCGTGGCCGGCGTTCGCCGGGTCATCGGGTATTCCCCCCTGCCGGCGGAGACGGTTGCGGCAGCGAAGGCCGGCGCGGTGACCGAGGTGGCCCAGTCGGTTCGCCAGGTTATGAAACAGTCCGAGATGGTCGTGATTGCCGCACCGCCCGCCGCCACCCTCACGTTGCTCGCCACCATCGCCCCGGACCTGCTGAGCCGAGGCGTGCTGTGTACCGACGTGTCGAGTGTGAAGTCCCCGGTGGTGACGGAGGCCGCGCGTCTGCGCCTCGGGGAATTGTTCGCGGGGTCCCATCCGCTGGCGGGAACGCATCAGTCCGGCTTCGACGCCGCGCGTTCGGACCGTTTCGTGGGCGCGGTCGTTTACGTGACCCCCACGCCCACCGGCGCACAGGGTGCGTTGGAGGTCGCGGACTTCTGGCAGGGAGTCCTCAAAGCCACGCCGGTGACGATTGATGCGGAAGTCCACGACCGGATGCTGGCATGGACCAGCCACCTCCCGCAGGTCACCGCGTCGGCCCTCGCGGCCGCGCTCGCGCGCACCGGGCCGCCCGGCGTCACGTACGGCAGCGGGGCGCGGGACACGACGCGCCTCGCCGCCTCGAGCGTGGAGATGTGGCGCGACATTCTCCTGCTCAACCGCGACGCTGTGCTCGTCACGCTCGACGGGTTGGAAGACCAGATCGGCGTCCTGCGCCAGGCCCTCGTCGCGAGAGACGAGGCTGCCGTGGCCGCGTGGCTGGAAGCGGGCGCCGCCTGGCGCCGCGGACTCGGCGAGTGAACGTCTCGGGCTCCCTCACGCCGCCGGGCGACAAGAGCATTACCCACCGGGCGCTGGTGCTCGCCGCGCTCGCCCGCGGAACCAGCACCGTCACCCGCCCACTCACGTCGCTGGATGCCCGCTCGACCGCCGGCGTCCTGCGCGCGCTGGGCGCGAAAGTGGACGCATTGAGACTAGGGGCTTCCGTCGCCATTCGCGGGCGAGGCCTGCGCGGACTCACCAGGCCCCGGGAATCCCTCGATTGCGGCAACTCGGGAACGGCGGCGCGCTTCATACTCGGCGTACTCGCGGGTTACCCGTTTCCCGCGCGGGTGACCGGAGACGCCTCCCTCCGCCGCCGACCCATGCGACGGGTCACCGGGCCGCTCACCGCCATGGGCGCGCATTTCGACGAGGAGGGCGGCGATGGCCTCCCGATCGTGGTGCGCGGCGGCCGGCTCAAGGCGCTGGAGCACCGGAGCGCGGCGGCGAGTGCGCAGGTGAAGGGCGCGCTGCTGTTCGCGGGACTCGTGGGCAAGGTCCCCGTGACGATTCACGAGCCGGTGCGCTCGCGCGACCACACCGAGCGTATGCTGCGCGCGCTGGGTGTCTCGGTCGAGTCGGACGGCACGACGGTGCGACTTGCGCCCGCCGAATCCATTCCGGCGTTCGAGATCACCGTTCCGGGTGATCCCTCGTCCGCGGCGTTCCTGATCGGCGCCGCGCTGCTGGCGGAGCGGGGGGAAATCGAGCTGCCGGGGGTGCTGATCAACCCGACTCGGACCGGGTTCCTCTCGGTACTGGCCCGAATGGGCGCCCGGATCGGCATCACCTCGACAGGTGAAACGTTGGGGGAGCCCGTGGGAACGCTGGTTGCACGCCCCACCTCGCTCCGCTCCGTCGAGGTGACCCCGGAAGAGGTGCCGGCCCTGATCGACGAGATCCCGCTCCTGGCGGTGCTGGCGGGACGCGCGCACGGAGAGTCGGTGTTTCGGGGAGTCGAGGAGTTGCGGGTGAAGGAAAGCGACCGGCTGACGCTCCTCGCCGACAACCTGCGGGCCGTGGGCATCACGGCCGAGGCGACGGCGGACACATTGCGCGTAGTCGGGACGGATGCGCCGCCCCGGGGCAGGGTCGAAACCGCGAAGGATCACCGGCTGGCGATGGCGTTCGCCGTCCTGGGCCGGGCGCCCGGCGCGGCGATCCGGCTTTCCGAGCGGGCGTCGGTCGCCGTCAGTTATCCCGCCTTCTTCGACGACCTCAAGCGCATGACGTCCCGTGGCTAGCCGGGTGATTGCCCTGGACGGCCCGGCCGGTTCCGGGAAGTCCACCACCGCCCGTGTGGTGGCGGAGAAGCTGGGGTTCGGGCACATCGACTCAGGCGCGCTCTACCGCGCCCTGACCCTTGCTGCCCTCGACGCGAACCTGCCGGACCAGGCCGACCGGATCGTCGGGCTTGCCCGAACGCTCCCGGTGCGGCTGGCGCTGACGGGGGTCGGCTACCGCCCCGAGGTCGCCGGCGTCGATGTCTCCGCGGCGATTCGCGAGACGCGGGTCACGGAACGGGTCTCCGCCGTGGCGGCGCTGCCCCCCGTGCGCGAGTGGGTGAACGCCGAGTTGCGGGGCGCGGCGGCGGAGCACCCCGCGGGCGTCGTGATCGATGGGCGGGACATCGGCACGGTCGTCTTCCCGGAAGCCACGGTGAAGATCTTCCTCACGGCATCTGGTGAGGAGCGCGCGCGGCGTCGTTCCCGCGAGGTGGAACTGGACGCGTCGGAGGCCGGCGTGCGGCGCGTCCGCGCCGAGCTGGACCGGCGTGATACCGCGGACTCGACGCGGGCCGTCGCCCCGCTGTCGGCAGCCCCGGACGCGATCGTCCTGGATGGCACGTCGTTGAGCTTTCTCGAGCAGGTGGACGCGGTGGTACGGCTTGCGCGGAAAACCATCGGTTCCCATGCTTAAATCCGTGCGCGTGTCGAGCTGGATCCGGATCGGGACCGTCGTGGCAGGGTTGGCCGGCGGTGGCGCCTCACCGGTGCAGGCCCAGGTGCCGTACGCCAAGGTGGATTTCTACATTCTGAGCAACTACAACTACAGCATTGACGAGCCCTTCGAGCCGACCCCGGTGAAACCGGCCGGCAACACGATTCCCACGTCCGTTCGGGCGTACGAGGGCAGGAAGGTGTTCATCAGGGGAAACGCGGTCGCGCTGGACTATTCATCGGGGTTCATGACAGAGTTTCTCCTGCATCCCACGCTCGACGCCTGCGAGTTTGGCGGCACGCCCCGAATCAACGAGTGGATCTTCGTGAAGATGGCGGAGGGGAAAAAGGTCAAAATCTTCACGGGCTATGCCGTGGAAGTCAGGGGCTCGTTCGCGATCAAGGAGGAAATCGAGAGAGGGCGGGTCGTGGGACTCTACAACATGGTGGCTGACGACGTCGTAGCCCAGTGAACCCCCTGCTGCAGGTAACGGGTCTCGCGAGGGCGTTTCGCGATCCGGACGGAAGTCTCACCCCGATCATCGACATCCCCAGCTTCGCCGTCCTGCCGGGTGAACAGGTTGCCATCCGCGGGGCGAGCGGATCCGGCAAGACCACCTTTCTCAACCTCATTGCCGGGATTCTCAAGGCCGATCGCGGAGAGATCCTCGTCGACGGGCACAACCTGACGGTCCTGCCGGAGAGCGCGCGCGATCGACTGCGCGCGCGCACCATGGGGTACGTCTTCCAGAACTTCAATTTGCTGCAGGGCTACACGGCGCTCGAGAACGTCATGCTGGGCATGCTGTTCGGCGTGGGCGTCGATGCCGGCCGGGCCAAGGCCCTGCTCGAGCGGGTGGGCCTGGGGCATCGGCTTCACCATCGCCCGGTCCAGCTCTCCCTCGGCCAGCAACAGCGGGTCGCGGTAGCACGGGCGCTCGCCAATCATCCGATGCTGGTCCTGGCCGACGAGCCCACCGGCAATCTTGACCAGCACCACTCGGCCGAGGCCATCGAGTTGATTCGCGAGGTCTGCCGGGAGCAGAACGCCGCATTGTTGCTGGTGAGTCACGACCCCGCCGTCGTCGAGCGGTTCAGCCGGGTGGAAGACCTGCTCGAGTTCAACCATGCCGCGACCGGTCACTCGGCGCCGCCGGCGGTGCCGGCGTGAGGCCGCGCGGCTTTGGGCGCATGGCGATGGTGCTGCGGAGCCTGCGCCAGCACGCCCTCTCGTCTGTGGTGACGATCATATCGGTCGGCCTCGCCACGGGGTTGACGATGTCGGTGTTCGCCATCAACCACCAGACCTACAACGCGTTCACCGGTGGGGAAGTTGGATTCGACGCCGTGCTTGGCGCGCGGGGAAGCCAGCTTCAGCTCGTCCTCAACACCGTCTTTCACCTCGAGACGTCTCCCGGCAATATCCCGTGGAGCATGTACACCGACATGGCGACCCATCCCCGGGTGGCTCTCGCCGTCCCGTTCGCCGTGGGTGACAGCTACCGGGGCTACCGCATCGTCGGCACGTCGCGGGAAATGTTTACGAAGTTTCGCTACCGGTCAGGACAGGGGTTCATCGTTCAGCCGGGCGGCCGGGTTTTCGAACCCGATCGTCACGAAGCTGTCGTCGGGAACTACGTCGCCCGCAAACTCGGGCTCGCCACGGGGGCCACATTCAAACCGACCCACGGCAGCTCCGAGGGGGGCGAGGCACACGCGGAGGAATACACGGTCGTCGGGGTGATGGAGCAGACGAATAGCCCGTCGGACCGCGTCATCTGGATTCCGATCGAGGGCGTTTACCGAATGTCGGGGCACGTGCTTCGGGGAACGGGGAAGGAGTACCGTCCCCAGGCCGGCATCCCGATTCCGGACGAGGATCGTGAGGTCAGCGCGGTCATGCTCAAGTTCACTACGCCGCAGGCGGGCTTCACGCTTAGCACGCAGATCAACCGGCAGGGCAAGGCGGCGACGCTCGCGTGGCCGATCGGGCGGGTCATGGCCGAGCTCTTCGCGCGGATCGGCTGGGTGACGCGCATCCTGAGCATGGTGGCCTACCTCGTGGTCGTCGTGGCGGTGGCGTCGGTCCTGGCCAGCATCTACAACACCATGAACGAGCGCCGCCGCGAGTTTGCCATTCTTCGCGCGCTCGGCGCCCGTCGCGTGACCGTGTCTGGCGTGATCGTGCTCGAAGCGACGACGATCACGGCCCTGGGGGCGATGGTCGGGTTCCTGGTGTACGGGGCCATCCTCGCGGCGGCGATTGTCGCGGTTCGCGAGCAGACCGGCGTGGTGCTAGACGCCTTCCGGTGGGATCCGGCGCTCGGGCTGGCGCCCGCCGGGATGATCGCGGCGGGTGCGCTGGCTGGCATGGCCCCGGCGTTCAAGGCGTACCGAACCGACGTGGCGGCCAACCTCTCGCCGCTTTCCTGAGGAGGGGACGGGTGGGGTCGCAAGTCATTCTGATTGCCCCACTACCGCGCTTTTCTCCGGGTTGACACCGGTTGTTCAGCGGCCTAGCGTTCTAAGCTTTTCATACCTCTCCCAAATGGGGGTAGGACACCGACCACCTCAACCGGTTTTGTGAACCAGAAGTAACTCATTCATGCCTGACGCTTCCCCGAGCTCCCCCTCCGCCGGCGCTGTTCTCTCGACCTCCACGTTGCGCGTGCGCGCCGATCTGTACGACGAGGGGTATTCGGACCAGCAGTACGAAGAAATGATGAAGCTGTACGAAGGAACGCTGCAGAGCATTGCCGAAGGGGAAATCGTAAAATCGAAGGTTCTCCGCGTCACGGAAACCCACGTCATCCTCGACGTCGGGTTCAAGTCCGAAGGCGCCATTTCCATAGACGAATTCAAGGACCCGGGCAGCATCAAGGCCGGTGACGAAGTCGAAGTCTTCCTGGAGCATCTCGAAGACCAGGAAGGCGCCGTCGTCCTGTCGAAGAAGAAGGCCGACTTCATGCGGGTGTGGGAACGTATCCGCCAGGCCCACGAGAGCGACCAGGCGGTGGACGGAACGCTGGTAAAGAAGATCAAGGGCGGCGTGGTCGTGGACCTGATGGGCGTGGACGCGTTCCTGCCGGGCAGCCAGATCGCGCTCCGCCGCGTGCCGAACATCGACGATCTCCTGGGCGAGAGCTACCAGTTCAAGATCATCAAGCTGAACAAGCGCCGCCGGAACATCGTCGTCTCGCGCCGCGTCATTCTCGAGGCGGAGCGCGCCACCAAGCGCGGCCACGTCATGAAGGAGCTCGAGGTCGGCCAGGTGCGGAAGGGCGTCGTCAAGAACATCACCGACTTCGGCGCCTTCATCGATCTGGGCGGCGTGGACGGCCTGCTGCATATCACCGACATGAGCTATGGCCGCGTGTCGCACCCCTCCGAGGTCGTGGCGATCGGGCAGGAAATCGAAGTCAAGGTGCTCGACATCGACTGGGAGCGGGAGCGCATTTCGCTCGGCCGCAAGCAGCTCCAGCAGTACCCGTGGGAGAAGGTGGCCGAGAAGTACCCGGTGGGCGCCCGCGTCCAGGGCAAGATCGTCAGTATCACCAACTACGGCGCCTTCGTCGAGCTGGAGCCGGGCATCGAAGGCCTGGTGCACATCAGCGAGATGAGCTGGACGCGGAACGTCCGGCACCCGTCCAAGCTGGTATCCATCGGCGAGACCATCGAGGCCGTGGTCCTCAAGGTCGACCCCGCCGAGGAGAAAATCTCCCTCGGCATGAAGCAGACGGAACAGGACCCGTGGATGATGCTGCCGCTCAAGTACCCGGTGGGTACCCGCATCAGCGGCAAGGTCCGGAACCTCACGTCGTTCGGCGCGTTCGTCGAAATCGAGCCGGGTATCGACGGGCTCATCCACATTTCGGACATGTCGTGGACCAAGCGGGTCCAGCATCCGTCCGAAGTGGTAAAGAAGGGCGACGGCGTGGACGTGGTCATCCTCAACATCGACGCTGACAACAAGCGTATTTCCCTGGGGCTCAAGCAGGCCATCGAGGATCCGTGGCTCAAGATCGGCGAGACGTACCCCGTGGGCACCGAAATGCGCGGCAAGGTTGTCCGGTTCATGGACAATGGCGTCGTGGTGGACATCGGAAACGACATCGAAGGCTTCGTGCCGCAGAGCCAGCTGGGTCTGCCGGAAAACCAGCCGGAGCCGAACGTGCTGAAGGAAGGGCAGGCCGCCGAGCTCAAGGTGATCGAGGTCGATCCTATCCATCGCCGGATCGTGCTCGCCGCCACCGGGTACCCGAAGGAAGAGGAGCCGGTTCCGGCAGCCGAACCAACGGCGTGAACGTGAGTGACACGAGGCGAGGGACGCGGGACGAGTTACTCGTCTCCCGTCCCTCGTCGCTTGCTACGCCCCCTCGATGACGAAGAAGAGTGACCGCCTCGACCGCCTGCATGCGATGCGCGCCGAGGCTGAGCAGGGCGGCGGCGCGGAGCGGGTCAAGGCCCAGCACGACAAGGGCAAGCTCACCGCGCGGGAACGCCTGGACCTCCTGCTCGATCCCGGGTCGTTCGTCGAGCTGGATCGCTTCGTCACCCATCGATCCACCGACTTCGGTCTCGGCGAGCAGAAGATCCTCGGCGACGGCGTGGTGACCGGCTTTGGCCGCGTCAACGGCCGTACGGTCTACGTCTTCTCCCAGGACTTCACCGTGTTCGGCGGGTCACTGGCCGAAGCGCACGCGGAGAAGATCTGCAAGGTGATGGACATGGCCGTGCGGAACGGCGCGCCCATCGTCGGCCTCAACGACTCGGGTGGGGCGCGCATCCAGGAGGGTGTGGTCTCGCTCGGCGGGTACGCGGACATTTTCCTCCGCAACACCATGGCGTCGGGCGTCGTGCCGCAGATCAGCGCGATCCTCGGGCCCTGTGCCGGCGGCGCGGTGTACAGCCCGGCGATCACCGACTTCGTCTACATGGTGCGCGGCGTGTCCTACATGTTCGTCACGGGTCCCAGCGTGGTGAAGACCGTGACCCACGAAGATGTGACGCCGGAGCAATTGGGCGGCGCTGATGTCCACGGCTCGGTCTCGGGCGTGGCGCAGTTCGTGTGCGACTCCGAGGCGGAATGCCTGCGCGGCGTCCGTGACCTGCTGGGGTTTCTCCCGTCGAACAACCTCGACGACCCGCCGGCCCGCCGGTCCACCGACCCGTCCGACCGCCGCGAGGAAGACCTCCTGACGATCGTGCCGGAAAACCCGAACAAGCCGTACGACATGCACGAGGTGATCCGGCGGGTGGTGGATGACGGGGACCTGCTGGAGGTGCACCGGGATTTCGGCCCGAACCTGATCGTGGGATTTGCCCGGATGGCCGGCTACCCCGTGGGGATCGTGGCCAACCAGCCGTCGGTGCTCGCCGGCGTGCTCGATATCAAGGCGTCACAGAAAGGCGCGCGATTCATCCGGTTCTGCGATGCGTTCAACATTCCCCTGATCACGTTCGAGGACGTCCCGGGATTCCTGCCGGGCCTGGACCAGGAACACGGCGGCATCATCAAGCATGGGGCCAAGCTGCTGTACGCCTACGCCGAAGCGACGGTCCCCAAGCTCACGGTGATCACCCGGAAGGCCTATGGCGGCGCCTACGACGTCATGAGCTCGCGGCATGTGCGCGGGGACTTCAATGTCGCCTGGCCAACCGCCGAAATCGCGGTCATGGGCCCGAAGGGCGCCGCCGAGATCCTGTTCAAGCGAGACATTGCCAAGGCGAAGGATCCGGAAGAAAAGCTGGAGGAGCTGGTCAACGATTACCGGGACAAGTTCGCCAACCCCTACCTTGCTGCCGCCCGTGGATTCGTGGACGACGTGATCGACCCGCGGGATACGCGGCCGCTGCTCATCACGACCCTGCAGACCCTTCTCACGAAACGGGACACCAATCCCAAGAAGAAGCACGGGAATATCCCGTTGTGACGCTCAGGCGCGTCCTGATCGCCAACCGCGGCGAGATTGCCGTCCGGATCATCCGCGCGTGTCATGAAGAAGGCATCGAAGCGGTCGCGGTCTACTCCGAGGCCGATGCCACCAGTCCGCACGTCTTGAACGCCGATCTCGCGATCGAGATCGGGCCCGCGCCCGCCGCGGAGTCCTACCTGAACGTTCCCCGCTTGCTCGACGCGGCGAAGGAATCCGGCGCGGATTCAGTACATCCCGGCTACGGGTTTCTTTCCGAGCGTGCCCACTTCGCCGAAGCGGTCGAGGGCGCCGGGCTGGTGTTCATCGGCCCGCCGCCAGCCGCCATGCGCGTGATGGGCGTGAAGACCGAGGCGCGCCGGCGGATGGCCGCGGCGGGCGTGCCGGTCATGATCGGCACCGCGGCGCCCGTGACCAGCGCGGAAGAGGCGCGGCAGTCGGCGAAGGACATCGGGTACCCGGTGCTCCTCAAGGCGGCGGCTGGCGGAGGGGGGAAGGGCATGCGGCGGGTAAACGAACCCGGGGCCCTGGCATCCGCCCTGGAACAGGCGTCGTCCGAGGCGCTGAAGGCGTTCGGCGACGGCGCCGTGTACATCGAGAAGTTCCTCGAGGGCCCCCGCCACGTGGAGATCCAGGTGCTGGCCGACGCTCAGGGCCGGACCATGCACCTCGGCGAGCGCGACTGCTCCATTCAGCGTCGCCACCAGAAACTCATCGAGGAATCGCCGTCAGTCGCGGTCACGGCGGAACTCCGGCGCGCCATGGGCGAGACCGCCGTCCAGGCCGCCAAGGCGGTCGGCTACCGCGGGGCCGGGACGGTCGAATTCCTGCTCGACGGAAGCGGCCGGTACTACTTCCTCGAGATGAATACCCGGATCCAGGTCGAACATCCCGTCACGGAAATGGTGTACGGCGTGGACCTGGTCCGCGAACAGCTGCGGGTTGCCGCCGGCGAGGCCATTTCTCCCCCGAACCGCCCGCTTGCTCCGCGGGGCCATGCGATCGAGTGCCGGATTACGAGCGAGGATCCGTTCAACGGCTTTCTGCCGGCCACCGGGCGCATTGGGCACCTCCACGTCCCCGGCGGCCCCGGGGTTCGCTGGGATGGTGGCATTGCGCCGGGGAATGATGTGACCCTCTACTACGATCCGCTGCTGGGCAAGCTGATCGTGTGGGGCGAAACCCGCGCCCGCGCCATTGCGCGCATGCGCCGCGCGCTGGACGAACTGGTGATCCTCGGTGTCCCGACATCCCAGGCGTTTCACCTCGGCGTCATGAACGATCCGGAGTTCGCGGTGGGAACGCAGGACATCGGGTTCCTCGAGCGACGGCCGGACCTGCTGGCGCCGGTTTCGGACGATGCCGAACTCGAGGCCGTGGCCATCGCCGCCGCGCTGGCCGAGGACGCCGTGCACGGGGCGGCGGACCCCGGGCGTGCGGATGCGGCCCCCAGCCGCGGTGACGGGACGTGGACCCGTGCCGCCCGCATTGACGGCCTTCGGTGACCCGGGTCACCATCGACCGGATTGCCGCCGGCGGCGAGGGCGTGGGACGACTGCCGGACGGGATGACGGTGTTCGTGTCCCGCGCGGCCCCGGGCGACGTGCTGGAGGTGGAGGTCGTTGAGAAGAAGGCGCGGTTTGCCCGGGCGCGGGTGCTCTCGGTGCTCGAGCCGGGTCCCGGGCGCACCGAGCCCGAATGCCCACATTATGTCCATGACCACTGCGGTGGCTGCCAGCTCCAGCATCTCGCCTACGGAGAACAGCTCACGGCGAAGCGCCGCATTGTCAGGGACGCACTGCAGCGCCTTGGGGGCCGGATGGTGGACGACCCGCCGATCGCCCCGTCGCCCCAGCAATGGCGTTACCGAACGAAGGTGACCCTCGCGGCGCGCGCTGGCGTTGATGGCAAGCCGCCCACGCTGGGCCTGCACGTGGACGGTTCGCCGGATCATGTATTCGCCCTGGACAACTGCCGCATTGTTGCCCCGTCGCTCATGCAGTTGTGGCAGCAGGTCCGGGCCCATCGAGACCGTTTGCCCCGCGACTTGGACGGGCTCGTCCTCCGCACCGATCGCTCCGGTCGCCTTCACCTTGCCGTTCTTGGCGGCTCGCCCTGGGAGCCCCAGCGGCTCGCGTCGGCCCTGGCCGGTTCGTCGGTGACCGTGTGGTGGGCGCCGGTGAAAGGCGCGCCCCGTGTGGTATCCGGCGGTCTCGAGGCGTTCCCCGCACTCGCCTTCGAGCAGGTAAACCCGGCAGCCGCGAGGGCGTTGCGCGGGCAGGCCGTGCAGTCCCTCGGTGCCATCAAGGGGCGCGTCGTCTGGGACCTGTACGGGGGCGTAGGTGACACGGCCCGAGAGCTGTCGGCGGCAGGGGCCACCGTCGTCAGCGTGGATACGGACCGGAGCGCCATCGATTGGGCCCGCCAGCAGGGGGACGGGCAGGGCTCGATCACCTACCTGGCGGAGAAGGTGGAGGAGGTCCTCCGGCGCCTGCCCGTTCCCGATGCGGTGGTGGTCAATCCGCCCCGTGGAGGACTCCACGCCCGCGTGGCAGACCACCTGGAGGCGTGGGCGAAGGGGCGACCGGGAGCGCGCGCCGGCTATGTCTCGTGTGATCCGGCAACCCTTGCCCGCGACCTCAAGCGGATGCCCTCGCTGGCCATCGAATCACTGCGCGCGTCGGATCACTTTCCCCAGACCGCCCATGTCGAGTGCCTGGCGGTCCTGAAGGCGACGTGAAGTACGAGGTCCTGGTCGGCGACCGGTCGTTCGAGGTTGAGGTCAACGGCGCCATGCTGCGGATCGGTAACCGGGAGTTTCCCGCGAGTCTCACGAGCGCGCCACACGGCCCGTTCCGGCGGCTTGGCCTCCCGGGGTCGTCACGCACGTTCGCATTCTCCCGGTCCCGGGAGGGTTGGATACTTCACCGGGCCGGCCGGTCCTGGATCGTGGAAGTCACGGACGAGCGTACCAGGACGGTCCGGGGCCTGGTTGGCCGGCCGCCGGTTGCCGCCAACGACGGGTCGGTGCGGGCGCCCATGCCGGGACTGGTCCTGCGAATCGAAGTCGCCGAAGGGCAGGCAGTTGCGGCCGGGGCTGGTCTGGTGGTGCTGGAGGCGATGAAGATGGAAAACGAGATCCGGGCGCCGGCCGCCGGGGTCGTCCGGCGAGTGCTGGTCAGCGAGGGCCAGGCGGTAGAGAAGGGGTCGGCCCTGTTGGAGCTGGATCGGCAGGGTTGACCGTGATTCCGACCACGGCTACGTTAACGGTCTGTCTGCAGTTACGTGTGTTTTGAGACCCATGATTTTGAGGCCGATGAAGACCTATTCCAGCAAGCCGAACGAGCTTGAACACAAGTGGCACGTGGTGGATGCCGACGGGGTCGTGTTGGGCCGTTTGGCGAGCCGCGTCGCACAGCTCATTCGGGGCAAGCACAAGCCGACGTTCACGCCGCACATGGATGGCGGGGACTTCGTCGTGGTCGTGAACGCCGAAAAGGTGCGGGTCACCGGCCGCAAGGTCGAGCAGAAAGAATACTTCCGCCACACCGGCTACATGGGACACCCGCGCTTTACGCCCCTCGAGGTGCAGATCAAGGAACACCCCGACCGGGTGATCGAGCACGCGGTGTACGGCATGCTGCCCAAGAGCACACTCGGGCGCCAGAAGCTGCGCAAGAAGCTCAAGGTCTATGCCGGCCCGGACCACCCCCACGCGGCGCAGCAGCCCGCGACGCTCAACTTCAAGGTCAAGGGGAAGTAACGTGACGACACCGCATCCCGAGCTTCGCTGGCATGCCATTGGGCGCCGGAAGACCGGCGTGGCCCGCGTGTATCTTACGCCGGGGTCGGGCAAGTGGGATGTCAACGGGCGGACTCTGGGAGATTTTTTCCCCCGCCGGTCATTGGTGCAGCACATACAGCAGCCGTTTACCGCAACCGGTACTCTCGGGGCCTTCGATGTCCGTGCCCGGGTGACCGGCGGCGGGCAGACCGGGCAGGCCGGGTCCATTCGCCTCGCGGTTGCGCGGGCGCTGGTCTTGGCCGATGAAACGCACCGGAAGAAGCTGCGCGACCAGGGTCTTCTCACCCGCGATCCGCGGGCGGTGGAGCGCAAGAAGCCGGGACAGCCGGGCGCGCGGAAGCGGTTCCAGTTCTCGAAGCGGTAGGAGCAGCACCCAATCACACTGCCGGATCTTCCACTGGGTGTTCACTCCGGTGAATCGGCGAAAGAAATGAAGGCAGTGGGCGAACTAACCCAACGGTAGAGGTTCATGGCACAACCGCAGCTGCAGGACTTGCTCGAAGCCGGCGTGCATTTTGGTCACCAGACGCGCCGATGGAATCCCAAGATGCGCCGCTTCATTTTCGCGGAGCGGTCTGGCATCTACCTCATCGACCTCCAGAAGACCCTCCGCCAGATCAACACCGCGCAGGAGTTGCTGCGCGGGGTGGTCATGAGGGGCGAGGCGGTCCTGTTCGTCTGCACCAAGAAGCAGCTCAAGATGATCGTGCAGACCGAGGCGGTCCGCTGCGGCGCCTACTTCGTCACCGAGCGCTGGCTGGGCGGGACCCTGACCAACTTCCAGACCATCAAGAAGCAGATCCGGCGTCTGAAGGAAATCGAGCAGGGCCTGGAAGAGGGCGCCTACGAGTTCTTCACGAAAAAAGAGCAGTTGATGTTCGAACGGGAGCGCGAAAAGCTCAACCGGAACCTCGAAGGCCTGAAGAACATGACGCGCCTGCCAGGCGCCCTGTTCATCGTCGATGCCAAGAAAGAGCGCATCGCCATTGCCGAGGCCAACAAGCTGGGGATCCCGGTCGTGGCAATCGTCGACACCAACGCCGATCCTGACGTCATCACGGTCCCGATCCCGGGGAACGACGACGCCATCCGGTCGGTGTCCATGATTACGCAGGCATTGGTAGATATCGTCGTCGAAGCGCGCGCGCAGGTCCCGCTCCGCGAGACCTCGGGCGAAGGCGGCGACGGCTTCACCTATAGCACGGAGACCGGCGGCGGCGACGAGGAGTCCGACGAGCGCCGGCGGCGCCGGCGGCCGCGGCGCAAGCGGCGTCCGAAGCCCGAGGCCATTGCGGCTCGCATGAAGGGCGACGCGCCGGCCGAGGGCGCCGAGGGTGGCGAAGCGGTGGTGGGCGGCGCGGAGGCGGCGCCCGGGGGAGAGGCCGAGGGCTAGTCGCTCAGCTGGTTTCCCGCGCTCGACGCAACGAACCGCCGCTCCAGGGGCCACAGGCACCGATGCGGCGGTTTTTTGGTGACCGGATTCGGGTGGACTTACTAACGACCAAGGAGCAGACCAGTTCATGTCTTACAAGCCAGCCGCGAAGGAAGTCGCCGCGCTCCGGGAACGCACCGGCGCCGGCATGATGGATTGCAGGAACGCGCTCGAGGAGACCCAGGGGGACATCGAGAAGGCGGTTGACCTCCTCAGGAAGAAGGGCATCCTCAAGGGCGAGAAGCGGGCAGGGCGGGGGGCGTCTGAAGGCGTCATCGGGCATTACGTGCATTTCAACGGCAAGGTTGCCGTCCTGATCGAAGTCAATTGTGAGACGGACTTCGTGGCGCGAACCGACGATTTCCAGAACCTCGTGCGCGACCTGGCTCAACACATAGCGGGGACGCCGACCCCGCCCATTGCCGTCAGCGCCGACCAGGTGCCGGCAGACGTCGTGGCGCGGGAGAAGGCCATTTACGACGCGCAGGTGGCGGAGAGCGGGAAGCCCGAAGCCATTCGTGCCAAGATGGTCGAGGGCAAGGTCAAGAAGTTCCTCGAGGAGCGCGTGCTTCTGGAGCAGCCCTTCGTGAAGGACGACAAGCAGAAGGTGGGTGACCTGGTCAAGCTGCTGTCTGGAAAGACCGGCGAGAACGTCCAGGTGCGTCGTTTCGTTCGCTGGGACCTGGGGGGCGAGTAGTGGCAGACGTCGCGTACAAGCGGGTCGTCCTCAAGCTGTCGGGCGAGGCTCTGGCGGGTGACAAGGGATTTGGCCTCGACTTCAACGTCGTGGACGGCCTCACCGACGAAATCCGCGACGTGCACCGGAGCGGCGTCGCCCTCGGCATCGTGGTCGGCGGGGGCAACATGTTCCGCGGCACCGTGGCGAGCCAGCAGGGCATGGACCGGGTGTCCGCCGACTACATGGGCATGCTGGCCACCGTGATCAACGCCCTGGCCCTGCAGGATATTCTGGAGCGGAAGGGCGTGGACACCCGCGTGATGACCGCCATCCGCATGGAAGAACTCGCCGAGCCGTATATCCGCCGGCGGGCGCAACGGCACCTGGAGAAGAGCCGCGTCGTGCTGTTCGCCGGCGGGACCGGCAATCCGTACTTCTCGACGGACACCGCGGCGGTCCTTCGCGCGCTGGAAATCGAGGCGCAGGTGATCATCAAGGCCACCAGCGTGGACGGCGTGTACACCAAGGACCCGAAGAAGCACAAGGACGCGGAGTTCCTGGCGGAGCTGACATTCCAGGACGCATTGATTCGAGGGATCGCCGTCATGGACGGCAACGCGTTCGGGTTGTGCAAGGACAACGGCTTGCCGATCGTGGTGATGAACGTCAACCAGCGAGGCGCGATCGCCCGGGTCGTCCGCGGCGAGCGCGTAGGGACCATCGTCCGATGACTACACCCATGGCCGACTTCACCAAACAGGGCCGAGAGCACATGCAGAAGGCGGTGGAGAACACCAAGCGCGAGCTGGCGACCATCCGCACCGGAAAGGCGACCACCAGCCTGCTGGACACCGTGCGGGTCGAGGCGTACGGCAATCACGTGCCGCTCAACCAGGTGGCCAGCGTCGCTGCGCCCGAGCCCCGTTTGCTTACCGTCCAGCCGTGGGACAAGTCGCTGATCGTGGCCATCGAGAAGGGAATCGCGGCGTCGAACCTGGGGCTCAACCCGGCCCATGACGGGGTGATCATCCGGATTCCGATCCCCGCGCTCACGGAAGAGCGTCGCAAGGACCTGGTGAAGGTGATGCACAAGCTGGCGGAAGAGGGCAAGGTGTCGGTGCGCCACGGCCGCACCGAGGCGATCAGCAAGGTGAAGAAGGCCGAGCACGTGTCGGAGGACGACAAGAAGAAGGTCGAGAAGGAAGTCCAGAAACTGCACGATGAGGCCATCAAGCAGATCGACGCGCTGGTCAAGGGCAAAGAACTGGAGATCATGGAAGTCTGACGCGACGCCTGTTGGTGGCCGGGATCGGCATTCCCGCGACGCTCGGTCTCGTCTACCTCGGCGGTTGGTTTCTCGCCGGAACGCTTGCTGCGCTCGGCGCCATAGGAGCCGGTGAGTTGTACCGGATGGCCCGCGTGCAGGGCATGGAGTCCCTGGAAATCCCCGGAGCCGGCGGCGCCGCGCTCTTTCCCCTTGCAATGTTTGCCACGTTTGGGACAGGGCTCGACTCCTCCTGGCTCCTGCTGGGCGGTGCCGTGTGGCTGATCGTGGTGATGCTGACGGCCCTGGCGGTGCGAGGGCCAACGAAGAAGCCGTTGGAGGTCGTGAGCGTCACCGTCTTCGCCGCGCTCTATGCCGGCGGGCTGCCGGCCTTCCTGCTGTGGATGCGCCATGCGCCATCCGTACCGGGCGCCTGGGCCGGGACGTTTCTGGTGTTCCTGCCGCTGGCCGTTACCTGGATCTGTGATTCGCTCGCCATGATGGGTGGGGCGCTCATCGGTGGCGCGAAGCTGGCGCCCGTCCTGAGTCCCAGGAAAACGTGGGCCGGGGCGATCACGGGCTTGGTCGGTGCACTCGTGGTGGCGCCGGTCTATGGCTGGCTGGTACTGGAACGGGCCGGGATGCCCGTGCCGCCGGCGGCCCTCGTGGTGGTTGGTCTCTGTATCGGGACTCTGGGACAGGTCGGCGACCTTGCCGAGTCGCTGTTCAAGCGGCAGGCCGGCCTCAAGGACTCGGGGACGTTTTTCCCGGGCCATGGTGGCGTGCTGGACCGCCTCGACTCGCTCTACTGGAGCATTCCCCTGACCGCGTTCGTCCTGCGCGCGTTCGGCACCATATGAAGACCGGTGTCGCGATACTCGGGTCAACCGGTTCCATCGGCAAAAGCACGCTGCGCGTGCTGGCGCGCCATGCCGACCGGTTCCGGGTTGTCGCATTGACCGCGCACAACTCCGCCGACGAACTCGGCGCGCAGGCCCGGGAAACGGGCGCAGGGTTCGCGCGATCGGTGAATCAGAGTGGGGCGGAGTGCCTGGTCGAGGCGGCGACGCATCCTGATGCGCAGATCGTGGTGAACGCGGTCGTGGGGGCGGCGGGGCTCCCGGCGACGCTCGCGGCACTGCGCGCAGGCAAGCGGGTCGCACTGGCGAACAAGGAAACGCTGGTCATGGCCGGTGAGCTGGTGATGTGCGCGGCCCGCGAGGGGCAGGGCGAGCTGATCCCGGTGGACTCGGAACACAGCGCGGTGCTCCAGTGCGTTACGGGTCACACGCGCGCGCTCAAGCGCCTCATTCTCACGGCGTCCGGCGGCCCGTTCCGGGACTGGCCCGTAGAGCGACTGGCTCGCGCGACGGTGGACGAAGCGCTCAAACACCCCACCTGGCGCATGGGCCGGAAGATCACCGTGGACAGCGCCACCCTGGCGAACAAGGCGCTGGAGGTCATCGAGGCGCACTATCTGTTCGGCTTGGGGTACGAAAGCGTCGAGGTTGTGGTACACCCGCAGTCGATCGTCCACGCGTTCGTGGAATTCGCGGACGGCTCGGTGCTGGCCCAGCTTAGCTTTCCCAATATGGAGCTGCCCATACTTTACGCCTTGACCCATCCCGAACGTCTGGCGGATACCGGCGTCACCCGGTTCGACCCGGTGGCGGCCGGGCCGTTCACGTTCGAGCCCGTGCGAGCGGCGGACTTCCCCGCGCTGGCGCTGGGGGTTGGCGCGGGACGCGCCGGCGGCACGGCACCTGCGGTGTTCAACGCGGCAAATGAGGTGGCGGTGCAGGCATTCCTTGACCGCCGGATCACGTTCGGGCGCATACCCGGCGTGATCGACAAGGCGCTGCAGGCTCACCGGGTCGAATCCGCACAATCGATTGAGGCCGTGCTCGAGGCGGATCGCTGGGCGCGGAAACGGGCGGAGGCAGCGTGCTCCTGACGATCGGCTCCTTCTTCGTGGTCCTCGGCGTGCTGGTCTTCGTGCACGAGCTGGGGCATTTCATGGCAGCGAAGGCCGTCGGGATCGGGGTACCGCGCTTTTCGATCGGGCTGGGCCCGGTGACGCCGCTCCGCTGGAAGCGGGGAGAAACCGAGTACGTCGTGTCGTGGGTACCATTCGGCGGGTACGTCAAAATGGCGACCGCGGAAGAAGACGAGGGCGTGGCCGCCATGGAAGGCGGCTCGGCTGACCACGAGTTCGCCGCCGATCGCCTCTTCGAGAGCAAGCCCCTGTGGGCCCGCATCATGGTGATTTCGGCGGGCGTCACGATGAACATGCTGTTCGCCTGGGCGTGCTACAGCGCGCTGGCGGCGACGTACGGCAAGGTGGAAGACCCCACGACCCGGATCGCCGCGGTGGATACGACGGGGTTGCCGGCGAGCGCCGTCGGGTTGGCCGGCTTGCCGTTCGGCGCCCAGATCGTACGGATCAACGGTGACACGATGGGTTCGTGGAACGATATCGTCGGCGCCATCCTCGATCCCACCAGTGAGCAGCTGTCCTTCGAGTTTGCCGGCGCCGCGCGCACGATCGTCGCCCTTCCCGGAACCGACTCCAAGGGCAGGGTCGCGGTCATGAGTTCGTTCCGCCGCCTGGTGGAGGCCCGGATGGCCTACGCCGTCCCGGGCAGACCGGCGGCACGAGCGGGCATGCGGGCCGGTGACCTGGTCGTGACGGCCGAGGGGGCGCCGGTGCGGTACTGGGATGAATTCGTGCACGCGATCGAAGGCCATGCCGGTGATACGGTTGTCCTGGGGATCCAGCGGGGGGACAGCGTGGTCAGCGTACTCGTCGTGCCCGAGGGCGAAGACGTAAAGGACGAGGTCACCGGGACTACCAGGAGAATCGGTCGGATCGGGGTGCAGCAACGTATTGAGCCCCGGTACACCCGGTATGGTTTGGGGGCGTCCGTGGTGGAAGGCGCCCGCGAGACGATCGCCGACGTCGGCAAGGTGTGGTTTGCGCTGTCCGGCCTGGTCCTGGGCAAGCTTCCCCTCCGTGAGCTGGGCGGCCCGATCCTGATCGGCCAGCTCTCCGGTCAGTTCGCCCGGGTGGGGCTCGAGGCTTTCATGTCGTTCCTGGCGTTCTTCTCGGTGAACCTTGCCGTGCTCAACTTGCTGCCCGTACCGGTGCTGGACGGCGGGCATCTGGTGTTCCTGCTGGCGGAGGGCGTGCGGGGGAAGCCGCTGTCATTCAAGTTTCGCCTGCGGCTCTCGCAGGTGGGAATGGCCCTGCTGTTCTCTCTCATGGCGCTGGCGCTCACCAACGACGTCATCCGCCTCATCGGGCGCTAACGGGCCAGCAGCACCACCGCTGCGGCGACCGCCGCGACCACAAGCACGCCAATGACTGCCAGCCACGTCCCGGACAGGTGCCGGCCGGCCGCTGCCCTGGCGTCGGCGGCGGCGGCGGCCTGGAGCCTCGGGTCCACGCGCCCGAAGGTCTCGGTCGTCCGGCTCTCATCACTGAGCGCCTGTAACTCCGCGAGAAACTCATCGGCCGACGCATACCGGTCGTCGGGGTGCTTGGCGAGGCATTTGAGAATGACCAGTTCGAATCGGCGGCTGATCGTGCTTCCGCGGGAGCGGGGCGGGGTCGGGGCATCTTCGACGTGCATGCGGGCGAGCTCGAACCAGTCGGTCGAGGTGAACGGCAGGTCTCCGGTCGCCGCCTTGTAGAGGGTCACGCCGAGGGCGTAAAGGTCGCTCCGGCCATCGAGCGTGCGGCCCTGCGCCTGTTCCGGGGACATGTAGCTGGGTGTTCCAATGGTCATGTTGACCCCGGTGTCCGACACGTAGCCGGATACGGCCCGCATGATCCCGAAGTCGGTGACGACGCCGGTGCCGTCCTTCTCGAACAGGATGTTGTCCGCCTTGATATCGCGATGAATGACGCCGTTCGCGTGCGCGAAGGAAAGCGCCGCGGCCACGTCCATGGCGATTCGCACGAGGTCGGGCTCGGCGAGCGGGCCGTCCCGGTCTATGCGCGAGCGCAGGGAATCGGGGTAGAGATCCATCGCGAAATAGGTGATGTCATCCGCCTGGCCGACATCCAGGATCCGGACGATGTTGCGGTGGGTCAGCTCGGACGCGACCCGCGACTCGTTCCGGAAGCGGGACTCGAACTGCCGGTCGCCGGCATAGCGCGGCTTGAGGACTTTGAGTGCTGCTGTCCCCTGATCGGCGCGCTTGGCGGAGAACACCCAGGCAAAGCCCCCCTGGCCGATGACGCGCTCCAGGGCATAGGGGCCGACCTGCCGACCGATGAGCTGTTCCGGATATAGTGTGGCCACTGGGCTTTACAGGGTTCGGGAGCTGGACTAATTTATGCGTTCTGTAGGGAATTCGCGGCCTTGGAGCAAGGCCAAGCCTGTTGGAACGAGCGGAGGATGCAGCACGGCATGGGGTATGACAAGGGCGGGGTGATTACCAAGTACCAGGTGAGCCCAACCGACACTGGGTCGGCGCGGGTGCAGGTGGCATTACTCACCGAACGCATCAACTCGCTTACGGATCATTTCCGGACACACGCGAAGGACCACCACGGGCGGCGCGGGCTGTTGAAGATGGTCAGCCAGCGACGCCGCCTGTTGGAGTACCTCAAGCGTACGGATCTGGAAGGATACCGCCGCCTCATCGACGAGCTGGGCCTCCGCCACTAGCAAGCCGCGGGGCCTCCGCGCGCTGAGTCAGAGAGGAACAACACGTGAAACACCTGGAACGGACCTTCGCCGGTCGGACAATCCGGCTGGAGGCCGGGCGCCTCGCCAAGCAGGCGGCGGGATCAGCGCTCATACAGTTCGGCGACACCGTAGTGCTGGCGGCGATCACCGCCAACGACACCCCCTCGACACTCCCGTTCTTCCCCCTGACGGTCGAATACCGTGAGAAGACCTACGCTGCCGGAAAGATTCCGGGCGGGTTTCTCAAGCGGGAAGGGCGCCCGTCCGACGACGAAATCCTCGCCGCGCGGCTGATCGACCGATCGCTCCGGCCCCTGTTTCCCGAGGGGTTCAAGAACGAGGTCCAGGTCTTTGTCTACGTGCTCTCGGCGGACCAGGAAAACGATGCCGACGTGCTGGGCATCACCGCGGCCTCCCTCGCGTTGGCGCGCTCCGCCGTACCGTGGGGCGGGCCGGTGGCAGGGGTGCGGGTGGGCCGGGTGGACGGCGAGTTCGTGCTGAACCCGACGTTCGCCCAGCTGGAAACGTCCGACATCGACATCGTGGTCACGGGGAGCGCCGACTCTATCAACATGGTGGAGGGCAGCACCCTCGAGTTGTCGGAAGAGGACATTGTCTCCGCCATCGAGTTCGCCCAGGTCGGGATCACCGAGCTGATCGGGATGGAAAAGGAAATCGCCAAGGCCACGGGCGTTCCGAAAATGGAATGGACCAAGGCCGAGCTGCCCGAAGGTCTTGAAAAGAAGGTCAAGAAGCTGGCGGTAGAGCGCGTGGTCGGGGCCCTGAACTTGCCCGAGAAGTCCGAGCGGTCGCAGGCCCTGTCAGCCATCAAGGACGACATCAAGGCGCAACTCAAGGAAGCGTTCCCGGACAATGGCCGGGACGTGAGCGGCATCCTCGAGGACATCGAGTACCGAACCATGCGGGACCAGGTACTCGACAAGGGCGAGCGGATCGACGGGCGCGCGCTCGACGTGGTCCGGCCTATCACCTGCGAGGTCGGGGTGTTGCCCCGCACGCACGGCTCCGCGCTGTTCACCCGTGGGCAGACGCAGGCGCTGGTGACCACGACGCTGGGCTCGGTGCGGGACGAACAGCGCATCGACTCCATTGACGTCGCGCAGGAAACCACCAAGAGCTTCATGCTGCACTACAATTTCCCGCCGTTCTCGACCGGCGAAGTCAAGCCGGTCCGGGGCACGTCGCGGCGGGAAATCGGCCACGGCGCGCTGGCGGAGCGGGCGATCCAGGCACTGCTGCCGGCATATGACGCGTTCCCCTACACCATCCGGATCGTGTCCGAGATCCTCGAGTCGAACGGGTCGTCCTCCATGGCGACCGTGTGCGGCGCCTCGCTGGCCCTGATGGATGCGGGCGTCCCGATCAAGGGGCCCTGCGCCGGTGTCGCCATGGGGTTGGTGAAGGAAGGGAAGCGCGTGGCGATCCTGACGGACATCCTCGGCACCGAAGATGCCCTGGGAGACATGGATTTCAAGGTGGCCGGCACAAAAGATGGTGTCACGGCCATCCAGATGGATATCAAGATCGACGGACTGGACCTGGATATCATGCGGAAGGCCCTCGCGCAGGCGCGCGTTGCCCGACTGCACATTCTCGACGTCATGGGCAAGACGCTGGCCACCCACCGCAGCGCGATGTCCAAGTACGCGCCGCGCATCATCACCATCCAGATCCGTCCGGACCGGATCGGCGACATCATCGGGCCGAAGGGCAAGACGATCCGCGGTATCCAGGAGCAGACCGGCGCCGTGATCAACGTGGATGACACGGGCCTGGTCACGATTTCCGCGGTGGACGGGCAGGCCGGTGAGCGAGCCCGCGACATGATCTCAGGGATCGTCGTCGAACCCGAGGTCGGCAAGATCTACGAAGGGGTGGTCAAGAGCACGACCGCGTTCGGCGCCTTCATCGAGATCATGCCCGGGGTCGAGGGGCTCCTCCATATTTCCGAGCTCCAGCACGCCCGCACCGAGCGGACCGAGGACGTGGTCAAGAAGGGCGACGCGGTGACCGTGAAGCTCCTGTCGGTCGACGACCGCGGCAAGATGAAGCTGTCCCGCAAGGCTCTACTCGAGAAAACCTGACCGCTCGGCCCGGAATGCAGACCGTTCGCCTCGATGAAGGTCTGCTCCGGACCGACGCCGACAACGGCGTCACCGTCCTCTCCGAGCAGATCCGCTCGGTGCGCTCAGTGGCCGTGGGGATGTGGGTGAAGACCGCGTCGGTCCACGAGGCTCCCGGAAAGATGGGCGTGTCCCATCTTCTCGAGCACATGGTGTTCAAGGGAACCGAGCGGCGCAGCGCCCGCGATATCGCCCTGGAGCTGGAAGTGCGGGGCGGCTCCCTCGATGCCTTCACCTCCCGCGACCACACCTCGTTTCAAAGCCGCACGCTGGACGACGATCTCCCGCTGGCGCTCGATGTCCTGACCGACCTCGTCCGGAATCCCGTCCTGCGACAGGCCGACCTGGAACTTGAACGGCGCGTCGTGCTGGAGGAGATCAGCATCGTTGAGGACACGCCGGACGACCTGGTGTTCGACCTGCATTCCGCCACGCTCTGGCCGGACCATCCCTATGGGTTTCCCATCCTGGGCACGCGGGACACCGTGGGGTCCCTGGCGGCCGACGACCTGAAGGCCCTGCACCAGCGGGCGTATCACCCGCGCCACGTGGTCATCGCGGCCGCCGGCAACCTGGATCACCAGGTTCTGCTGAACCTGCTGGCCAAGTGCGGCTGGTTCACGTTCGAGCCGGGCCCCGACGCGGTGGCGGTGCCGTCGGTACCCGCCGGCGTCCGCGGTACGAAGCGGGTGATGCGGGATAGTGCCCAGACGCACATCGTGATGGCCACCGACACGGTCCCGTACCGCGACCAGCGGCGCTACCCCATTCTGCTGATCAACACGGTCCTCGGTTCGGGCATGTCGAGCCGGTTGTTCCAGCGGGTCCGGGAAGAGCTGGGCCTGGCCTATGCCGTCTACGCGTTCCAGTCGTTCTACCGTCACTCCGGCCTGTCCGGCGTCTACGTGGGGACGCATCCGTCCAGCGCGCAGAAGGCCATGGATGCCATTGCGGTCGAACTGAATCGCCTGGCGGACGAGGGACTGACCGCCGAAGCGCTGGCCGAGGCCAAGCAGCAGGTGAAGGGGCAGATCACGCTGTCGCTGGAAAGTCCGTCGGCGCGCATGCACCGGTTGGCGGGCCTCACGCTGTACGAGGAGCCGTATCGTACGATCGACCAGACCCTGGCCGAGATCGACAAGGTTTCCACCGGGGATATCGCCGCCGTCGCCGACGAGTTCTTCCGGGCCGACCGCCAGACGGTGGCCTGGCTCGGCCCCGCCTGAGCGATTGGACCGACCATGATCATTGGTGTCCCCAAGGAAGTGAAAGCGAACGAGGACCGCGTGGCACTGGTGCCGGCGGGTGTGGAGTCACTGGTGAGTGACGGACACACGGTCCTCGTCGAGTTGGGCGCCGGAACCGGTAGCGGTTTCGACGACCAGGCCTATGAACGGGCCGGGGCGACCCTGATCCAGAACTGCACGGGTGTCTGGGGCCGCGCCGAAATGATTCTCAAGGTCAAGGAGCCGATCGAGTCCGAGTGGATGCTGCTCAAGGCGGGCCAGGTCGTGTTCACCTACTTCCACTTTGCGGCGAACGAGGCGCTCACTCGGGCGGTCATCAAGTCGGGCGCCGTCGCGATCGCGTACGAGACGGTCCAACTTCCCCACGGTGAATTGCCCCTGCTCACGCCCATGAGCGAAGTGGCAGGCCGCATGGCTGTGCAGGAGGGTGCCAAGTACCTGGAACGGATCTACGGCGGCAGCGGGATCCTGCTGGGCGGCGTTCCGGGTGTACTGCCGGCCGAGGTCCTCGTTCTGGGGGGCGGCGTGGTGGGCACCAACGCCGCGAAGGTCGCCGCGGGGATGGGCGCGAGCGTCACTGCTCCTGGACCTGTCGCTGGATCGCCTGCGGTACCTGTCCGACATCATGCCGGCCAACGTGAAGCTCCTCCACTCCAACCGGCATGTGATTCTGGACCAGATATCCCGCGCGGACCTGGTAATCGGGGCCGTTTTGCTCCCGGGTGCAAAAGCTCCTAAGTTGCTGCGCCAAGAGGACTTACGCCTTATGAAGAAAGGTTCGGTCATAGTAGACGTCGCGGTGGACCAGGGTGGCTGCATCGAAACGATCCACGCGACCACTCATGACAGCCCGACGTACACGGTCGAAGGCGTCGTGCACTACGGAGTGGCCAACATGCCGGGCGCGGTACCGCGGACGTCCACGTTGGCCCTGACCAATGCCACATTCCCCTATGTCCGGCGGCTGGCCCGGGAAGGTTGGAAGGCCGCCTGCAAGGCGGATGGGGCGCTCTGCCTGGGGCTCAACATGATCGAGGGCAAAGTCGTGTATGCCGCGGTGGCGGACACGTTTGGCCTGCCGTTCACTGATCCCAAGACGCTACTGTAGATTCCCCCGATGCGATGGTGGCAAAAGTTCGACCTGAACAGTTTCATCCCCGCGAACGAAATCGCGGTTGATCTTGGCACGTCGAATACGCTGATCTACGTGCGCGGCGAGGGCATTGTGCTGAACGAGCCTTCGGTCGTGGCGGTGGAGAAGGCGACGGGGAAGGTGAAAGGCATCGGGCTCGAGGCCAAGCGCATGCTGGGCCGGACGCCCGACGGGATCGTGGCCGTTCGTCCGCTCAAGGACGGCGTGATCGCCGATTTCGACGTCTGCGAGAAGATGCTCCGCTACTTCCTCTCCTCGATCATCAACAAGCACGTGTTCCGGGTAAAGCCCAAGGTCATCGTCTGCGTGCCGAGCGGCATCACCGAGGTGGAAAAACGCGCCGTCCGCGACAGCGCGCAATCCGCCGGGGCGAAGGAAGTGTGGATGGTGGCCGAGCCCATGGCGGCGGCGATCGGCGTGGGGCTCCCGGTGGAGATGCCGATCGGCAACATGGTGATCGATATTGGCGGTGGAACGACGGAGATCGCGGTTATCGCGCTGTCCGGCATCGTGAGCGACACGTCCATCCGGACGGGTGGTGACGAACTGGACCAGGCGATTGTCCAGTTCATGCGGAAGAACTACAACCTCCTGATTGGCGAACCGACAGCCGAGGCAATCAAGATCGCCATCGGGTCCGCGGCGCCGGTGGGGGACGAAAAAGAGCTGGAAGCCAAGGGCCGGGACCTCGTGTCTGGTATCCCCAAGGTGGTACGGGTGCATTCCAGCGAGATCCGCGAGGCGATCCAGGAGCCGATCCAGCAGATCGTGGACGCGGTACGCCGCGCGCTGGAGATCACGCCGCCGGAACTGGCCGGTGATATCGTGGATCGGGGCATCGTGATGGCCGGTGGCGGGGCGCTCATCCGTGGTCTCGACGTCCTCCTCTCCCAGGAGACGTCGCTGCCGATCCGCGTGGACGAAGACCCGCTCACCTGCGTGGTGCGGGGTACCGGCCGGATTCTGGACGACCCCGAGAAGTACCGGTCGGTTCTCACCACCTGAGCGCGGCGCGGCCGTGACGTTCGCCCCCGAACGATACGCGTCCCGTCGCGACACGCTGCTGTTCGTCGTCTGTCTCCTCTTGTCCATCGTGGCCCGTATTCTGCCCAGCCACTGGGGCGTCGCGGTTGCGTCCGTCTTCCGCGACACCCTGCTGTCCCCGCTGATCGCCCTGCAGTACCAGGCCCAGGTCATCAAGACGTCGCGGGCGCGGTATGACCTCGAGACGACGCAGCGTGACTCGCTGACGCTGGCGCTGGACTCACTGGCCCCGCTGCGTTTCGAGAACCGCGAACTCCGGGCGCTGCTCGGCCTCCGCGCCCGCCTGCCCGTTGGCCATGTCGCGGTCGAGATCCTCCACCAGGCGGGTCCGGGCGAAGCCTTGCTCACCCTGTCGGCGGGGCGCGCCCAGGGCATACGCTCGCTCCAGCCGGTGATCTCGACGGACGGCCTGGTTGGGGTCGTCACGAGCCCGGTGGACGCGCGGACGTCGGTGATGATGGTGTGGGCACATCCGGACTTCCGGGCGAGCGCCATGACCGAAGACGGTGCGATATACGGGATCGTGGCGCCGTCCGGAATGGCCGGCCCGGACCAGATGCTGATGGAGCTCTCGGGCGTCCCGTACCGCGAGCATATCCCTGAAGGAACCGCGGTGTACACGTCCGGCCTGGGAGGCGTGTACCCCCGGGGCATTCCCGTGGGCCGCGTGATCGGCGTGGGGCCCGAGGGCGAGGGCTGGTCGCGTACGTATATCGTCCGGCCGGCCGTACAACCCGCCTCGGTTTCGCATGTGATCGTGCTGACGGGTGAGTCGGCAGATCTCCGCGCGACCTTCCGGGCGCCGACGCCATGAGCTCGAGGCGGGGGCGCCGGTACCGTGAGGGCGCCGTGCTTTCCCTGTTGGTGGTGTCCCACTTCGCCCTGCTCGGCTGGCTGGGCGATCAGCGGGTGGCGGTCAGGGTCGCTCCCGACCTGATGTTCCTCGCGCTCCTGGTCTATTCCATCCGCACCACGCCGGGCCGCGCGTCGGTGGCCGGGTTCATCGTGGGCCTCGTGAGCGATGCCCTGACCCCAGTCGCTTTCGGGTCGGGCGCCTTGGCCCACACCGTGGTCGCGTACCTGGCCGCGTGGGGCAAGGCCGTATTCTTCGCGGAGAATGTCCTGGTGTCCGCCGGGTTCTTCTTTGGCGGCGTGTGGGTACGGGACCTCCTGGTGCTCCTGTCGGGCGGCTACGCCGGCGGTTCCGTGCTGGTCTGGCAGCTCGTGTGGTGGTCGCCGCTCAAGGCGGTGGCGACGGCCATTTCCGGCGTGACGGTGCTCCTCGTATTCCGGCGCTGGCTGGAAGTCAGGTTCGCCGAATGACCTGGTACCACGCCCACGCGGTCGCACGACGGGGTGACCTCGCCCGGATCCTCATCTGGGGCATGCTGGGCCTCCTCACGCTGGCGTTCTTCCGGGTCCAGGTCCTCGGTTCCTACCGGTACCGCCTCGCGTCGGAAGGAAACCGCCTGCGCCCGATCCCGATTCCGGCGGCACGCGGGCTGATCACGGACCGCAATGGCAGGGTCCTGGCCGAAAACGTGCCGGGCTACGCGGTCGGACTCATTGCCGCTTCGTCCGACTCCCTGCGGGCGGCCTTGGGGCGAATGGCCCGCACGGCGCCCCTGGTGAAACTGGATTCCGCGACGATCGAGGCGACCATACGCCGGTTCCGGCGGCGTCCCTACGAGCCGGTGGTGCTCACCCGGGACGCCCCGTTCGAGCTCATCTCCTGGCTCGAGGAGCGTCGTATGCTCTTCCCGGGGCTTGTGATCCAGGCGGAGCCAAAGCGCCGATATCCGTACGGCTCGGTGACCGCGCATCTCATCGGCTATGTGGACCAGGTGAACGAGCGGGAGCTGGCGTCCACAAAGTTCGCCGGTGCACAGGTAGGTACGCTGGTCGGGCGCGATGGCCTGGAGCGTCAGTATGATGATGGACTCCGGGGCGAAGACGGCCGCCGGTACGTCGAGGTGGACGCGCGTGGGCGAACCGTGCCGAGCGGCGCGGTCGGGTCCGGCCTCGCGCCCAAGCAGGGCACGACGGTCCAGACCTCGATTGACATCGATCTGCAGGAGTTCGTCGCCGGAAACTTTCCGGCGGGCTCCCGTGGCGCCGTGATGGCCATGGACCCGCGGTCGGGCCAGGTGCTGGCCATCTACTCCTCGCCCAGCTACGACCCGAACGCGTTCATTGGCGGCATCGACCCGCAGCTGTGGAACAGCCTGCGGCGCTCGGATGCCCATCCCCTCATCGATCGCGCGATCCAGGCGCGCTACCCGCCGGCGTCTCCGTGGAAGCTGGCGATCGCGGCGATGGCGATTCGGCGCGGCATTGTAAACCTCGACTCGCGGATGCCCATTCCGTGCAGGGGCGGTCTGCAGATGTACAACCGGTATTTCCGGTGCTGGAAGCAGGACGGGCACGGCGACGTGACCCTGGCCGAGGCCATCCAGTTCTCCTGTGACGTCTACTTCTACCAGCTGGGGCTCAAGCTCGACCTGAACAACGTCCTCCAGGACGGCGTGTCGCTGGGGTTCCGGGAGCGGTCGGGAATCGACCTGCCGAACGAAATCCAGTCGTCGTACCCGCCGTCCACCGCCTACTTCAACCAGCGGTACGGGCCGCGCGGGTGGACCCGGGGGGGGGCCACCCTCAACCTGGCGATCGGACAGGGCGAGAACGCGCAGACCCTGGCAAACATGATGCGGTTCTTCGCCATGCTGGCGAACGGCTCGGGCACCGCGCCCGTACCGAGCCTGGTGTCCAAGACGTCCGGCGACATCCGTTCGCTCGGGATCGACGACTCGTCGCTGGTCGGTTTGCGCAAGGCGCTGCAGAACGTGGTCGAGGGGGGCACGGCCTCGCGATCCCGCATTGCGGACCTGCAGATCGGCGGGAAAACCGGCACTGCGCAGAACTCCCACGGTCCCGACCACGGATGGTTCATCGGGTTCGCCCCGGTGGACTCGCCGCACGTCGTGGTTGGGGCGATCATCGAGTTCGCCGAACACGGCTCCGCGGTGGCGCCGCTCGTAACGCGTATCATCGCCCGGCACTTGCTCGGGCCCGGGGCGGACCGGGGCCTGGACTTTCAGTTCACGCTTCCGGCGGACTCCGCCCCCGAACCGATTCCGACCATTCAACCTGACACCGCGGTGATCACGCCACCAATCGGCGGGCCCCGCGAATGAAGGTCGCGGCACTCGACCGGCCGCTGGTCAGCACGATCGTCGCGCTGGGGGGCGTTGGGCTCGCGGCGCTGTATTCCGCCGGCCTGACCGACGGCATTTCCCCCGCGACGGGCATGTGGGAGCGGCAGGTCGTGTGGCTGGTGGTCGGTACGATCGCCGCCGTTCTGGCCTACCGCGTGTCCCCTCGACTTCTTGAATGGGCCGCCCCCGCGATCTATGCGGCGGCCCTGCTTCTCCTCGTGTACACGGTCTTTTTCGGCACTGGCGCGGGGACGGCGGCGGGTACCAGATCCTGGATTGCCATTGCCGGGCGTCGCATTGGCCAGCCCGCGGAGATCGCCAAGCTTGCGGTCATTCTCATGTTGGCGCGCCACCTCGGCGGCCGGCGTGAAGCGCCGCCGACGCTCCGGGACATGGTGCCCGCGTGCCTCATTGCCGGTGTCCCTGCGGTGCTCGTGGCCCTGCAGCCGGACCTGGGAAGCGCCGTGGTCTTTCTGGCGCTTCTCTTCGCCGGACTGTTCTGGGTCGGGACGAGCCCGTGGTTCATGCTGCTGCTGGCCTCACCGATCATCAGCCTGCTCCTCGCGTTCTCGGTGCAGTCGTGGGCGCCCTGGATCATCGTCGTCACGGTGTTGCTGGTATGGCTCCGCCCCTACGTGTTCGAAGGAGTGGCGGTCTGGCTGGCGAACGTGCTGATGGGTGTCGTGGTCACGGGGCTGTGGCAGCGGCTGGCGCCGTACCAGCAGAACCGGCTGCTATCCTTTCTGAACCCGGAGAACGATCCCCGCGCCACCGGCTGGCATATCATCCAGTCCAAGGTCGCGATCGGCTCGGGGGGCCTTTTCGGGAATGGGTTCACCGAAGGCACGCAGAAGCGGCTGGCGTTCCTGCCTGCTCAGCACACCGACTTCATCTTCTCGGTGGTTGGGGAGGAACTGGGGTTCCTGGGCGTGGTGGTCACGATCAGCTTGTTCGGCGTGTTGCTGATGCAACTGGTGCGCATCTCTCGGCGGGCGCCTGATCCGTTCTCGAGTCTCGTGGTATTCGGCGTAGCCGGCATGGTGTGTGCCCACGTGCTCGAAAATATCGGCATGACGGTGGGCCTGATGCCGATTACGGGCATTCCGCTGCCGTTCTTTTCCTACGGCGGGTCGTTCATGGTTACGCTCTGCATCGCCCTCGGCATCGTCTCCCGGATTGGCCGGGAAGGGCGCTCCGGGTACGCCGAGGCCTAGGCCGCTGGCGTCCGGCTCCTTCCATAACGAGATTCGTTCTCACCCATGGCTTGGTTTCGCAAAGACCGCAAAGCGCGGACGTCGAGCCGCGAAAAGCTGGAGATCCCGGCGGACGCGTGGGACAAGTGCGACGAGTGCGGCCACGTGGACCTGCGCGAGAAGTTCGACCGCGCACTCCAGGTGTGCCCGAACTGCGGCTATCACAAGCGAATCAATTCCCGCAAATACATCGAGATCCTGACCGACCCGGACAGCTTCGAGGAGCTGTTTGAGAACATTCGCCCGGTGGATCCGCTCCGGTTCGAGTCCTACGCCGACCGCCTCGTGGCTACGCAAAAGCTGGTTGGCATGGCCGATGCGGTGGTGACCGGGGCGGGCACGCTGACGGGAGTGCCGCTGCACGTTGCCGCGATGGAGTTCGCGTTCATGGGCGGTTCCATGGGGTCGGTGGTTGGGGAGAAGATCGCGCGGCTCACGGCGCTGTCGCTGAAGAAGAAGGTGGCCCTGGTCATCGTGTCGGCGTCGGGCGGGGCGCGCATGCAGGAGGGCGTCCTGAGCCTCATGCAGATGGCCAAGACATCCCCGCTCATTTCCCAGCTCCGGGACCAGGGCATACCGTACATCTCCATTCTGACGAACCCGACGACTGGTGGCGTGTCCGCCTCGTGGGCCATGCAGGGGGATATCAACCTGGCCGAGCCGGGGGCACTCATCGGGTTTGCGGGTCCGCGGGTCATCAAGCAGACGATCGGGCAAGACCTCCCCAAGGGGTTTCAGACTTCCGAGTTCCTGGTGGAGCACGGCATGGTGGACGCCGTCGTTCCTCGGTCCGACCTGGCGGACACCGTGGCGCGGCTGATTCGACTCATGCAGCGGCGGCCAGCGTTCGAGGCCGTGGACTGACCCTGTCGTTTGCCGAGGCGTGCCAGCGCCTGCTGGCACGCGCGCCGTCTCCCGCGCACACCTGGTCACTCGAGCCTACCCGCCGGTTGCTGGACCGTCTGGGGCATCCCGAGCAGCATTTTCCCGCTATTCACGTCGGCGGCACGAACGGCAAGGGCTCGCTGTGCGCGTTGCTGGACGCCGCGCTCACCGCGCAGGGACTCCGGGTTGGCCGATACACCTCTCCCCACCTCGTCGACGTGCGCGAACGGATGCTCGTCGCGGGGCGCCCGATTCCCGAGCGCGCGTTCGCCGCCTGGGCCCACACGGTTCTCCCCACCGTGGAGGAGACCGGGGCAAGCTTCTTTGAGGCCACGACGGCTATGGCGTTCGCCGATTTCGCGTCCCGGGGCGTGGACATTGCCATCGTGGAAGTGGGCCTGGGTGGCCGCCTGGACAGCACCAACGTGCTCGACCCGGCGGTCAGCGTCGTGACGCAGATCGGGCTCGATCACACGGAGTACCTGGGGAATACGCTCGCCGTGATCGCGAAGGAAAAGGCGGGCATCGCCAAGCGCGCCCGTCCGTTTGTCGTGGGCGAAATGCGGCCCGAGATCGCGGACATCCTCGCTGCGGAGGGCGCGGCCTGCGGAGCGGAGGTACGGCGGGTCCCGCCAGAGGCCCGGTTCCGTGGTCCAGTAGGTCTTGCCGGTCCCCACCAGGCCCGCAATGCGGCGGTGGCGGAAGCGACACTTGGCGCGCTCCCCGTGGGACTTTGCCCAACTGACTCGGCGGTAGATCAGGGGTTCGCCGCCGCCCGTCTGCCCGGCCGGTTCGACCGCCGAGGGAAGTGGATCTTCGACGTCGCGCACAACCCGTCGGGGGTCGAGGTCCTGCTGGATGCGCTTGGTGAGGCCAGGCCGCCCCGGCCCCTCCACGCCCTCGTCGGCATACTCGGCGACAAGGATTGGGGCCCAATGCTGGAGCGTCTTGGGACTGCGGTGGACGTCCTCTGGGTGACGGATCCGCCGACCGCGCCCCCGGAGCGGAAGTGGGACCTGGGCGTGGTCGGGTCGGCGGGTCAGCGGGTCGGCGGGCCGACGATAGTGGTGGAGCGCGACTTCGACGCGGCCCTGCGGGGCGTCCAGGACGGCGCCCGGACCGTGCTTGTGACCGGCTCATTTCACACCGTGGGAGACGCGCTGACGCGCTTGCCCGGCTTCCCGCCGCTCGGCTAGATTCTGCCATGCCAGCCACAGCGCTGCCGGGCTTTCGCGAGTTCTACCCCGACGACGCGGCACTCCGAAATCACATCTTCTCTGCCTGGCGTACCGTCGCGGCCCGCTACGGGTTTGAGGAGTATGATGGTCCGCCCCTCGAGCCACTCGAGCTGTACACGGACAAGAGTGGCGCGGAGATCATGGGGCAGTTGTATTACTTCGAGGACAAAGGCGGGCGATCCGTGGCCTTGCGCCCGGAGATGACGCCGACCCTTGCCCGCATGGTGGGCGCGCGCGCCTCGTCCATGATGAAGCCGATCCGCTGGTTTTCCATGCCGCAGCTCTTCCGCTACGAGCGGCCCCAACGCGGGCGCCTGCGGGAGCACTTTCAGCTGAACATGGACTTGATCGGTGAAACGAGTCCGTTGGCCGACGCCGAGATCATTGCCGCCGCGCTGGACGTTCAGCGGGTGCTGGGACTCACCGAGCAGCAGGTGTGCGTACGGCTCTCGCATCGTGGTGTCATCCAGCAGCTCCTGCTCAACAAGGGTGTGCCGGCCGACAGGCTGAGTGCGACCCTGACGGCCATCGACCGCCTCGAGGTGGATGCGCCGGAGGCGTTGGAATGGGCGCGGAAGCAGCTGGTCCAGTTGGGGGTGGGAGGGGAACTGGCCGAGGGTGTCCTGGAAGTTGCCAGAATCCGGGATTGGACAACCCTCGAGCGGGCCGCTGGAGCCGTGACGGCCGGCGGACCCGTCGAGAACCTGCTCGCCTGCCGCGACGCGTTGTTCCAGATGGGGCTGGAGGCGTTCGTCCAGCTCGATACGTCCATCGTGCGTGGGCTGGCGTACTATACAGGCGTCGTGTTCGAGCTGTTCGACCGCCAGCACACGCTTCGCGCGATCTGTGGCGGCGGCCGGTATGACGACTTGGTGAAGCAGGTGTCCGGAACCGATGTTCCGTGTGTCGGGTTCGGGATGGGCGACGCGGTGTTGACCGAGCTGCTCAAGGAATCGAAGCTCGTGCCGGTGGTTCCATCACGGGTGCAGGCGTTCCTGGTCGCGCACAGCGCGGCCAACCAGGTGGAGGTGCTACGCCTGGCCCACATGTTGCGGGATGAGGGCGTCTCGGTCGAGTACGCCATGAAGATCCCCAACCTCAGACGTCAGTTCGAACAAGCCGGGAAGCGACAGGCTAGGTACGTGGTGATCGTCGGATCACCTGAAGGAGCAGACGCGGTGGTAAAGATTCGAGATCTGGCAAGCGGACACGAAGAAGTTGTGGCGCAGGGCGCGTTGGCGGCCCGGGTGCGGTCCTGATGGCTGAACACGCGATTACCCCACGCGCCAAGGACTTCAGCGAGTGGTATAACGACGTCATCATGCGGGCCCAGCTGGCGGACTACTCGCCGGTGCGGGGCTGCATGGTGATCCGTCCGCGCGGCTATGGCATATGGGAGCTCATGCAACAGGCCCTGGACGGCATGTTCAAGGAGACCGGCCACCAGAACGCCTATTTCCCGCTGTTCATTCCCCAGAGCTTCCTGGCGAAGGAAGCGGATCACGTGGAGGGCTTCGCCCCGCAGCTGGCGGTGGTCACGCATGGCGGCGGCAAGGAGCTGGACGAGCCCCTGGTCGTCCGGCCGACGTCCGAGACCATCATCTACTCGATGTTGTCCAAGTGGATCCAGAGCTACCGGGACCTCCCGGTCCTGCTCAACCAGTGGTGCAACATCGTGCGGTGGGAAATGCGGACCCGCCTGTTCCTCAGGACCACCGAGTTCCTGTGGCAGGAAGGGCACACGGCCCACGCGACGTCAGACGAGGCGGAAACGGAAGCCCGGATGATCCTGGGCATCTACCGGCGCTTCGCCGAGGAATGGATGGCCATGCCGGTCATCACTGGCGTGAAGACCGACTCTGAGAAATTTGCTGGAGCAGTCCGGACGTATGCCATCGAGGCGCTGATGCAGGACAACAAGGCGCTCCAGGCAGGGACGTCCCATTTCCTGGGCCAGAACTTCGCCAAGGCGTTCGACACCACGTTCCAGACGGCGGCTGGCGGCCTCGATCACGTGTGGAGCACGTCGTGGGGCGTCTCGACCCGGCTGATTGGCGGGCTCATCCTTACGCACAGCGACGACAATGGGCTGATCTGTCCTCCGCGCCTCGCGCCGATCCAGGTGGTGATCGTGCCGATCTGGAAGACGGACACCGAACGGGAAGCGGTTCTCCAGACCTGCAACGGCGTGATGGACTCCCTCAAGGCCGGGGGGATGCGTGTGCACCTCGACTGGCGCGACAGCATGAAACCGGGCGCCAAATACTACGAGTGGGAAGGCAACGGCGTGCCCGTGCGGCTCGAGATCGGGCCCCGCGAGGTGTCGCAGGGACAGGCAATGCTGGCGCGCCGGACGGGTGGGAAGGCACCGGTCCGGTTGTCCGAGGTTGCGCCGGCCACCCGCGCGGCGCTGGATGCGATTCAGCAGGACTTGCTATCCCAGGCACGGTCGCGGCGCGAGCAGAATTCCGTGCGCAACGTGACCAAGGACCAGCTGGTACAACTCATGGACGGCGCCGGTGGGTTCGCCTACGGCGGCTTCTGCGGGTCCGGCACGTGCGAGAACGAGATCAAGGACCAGACCAAGGCGACCGTGCGCCTGCTCCCCGACCCGGAGTTTCGGTCCAACCCGGCCCCGACCAAGTGTGTGTGGTGCGGCCAGCCGGCGACGGTCGAGGCGGTGTGGGCTCGAGCGTACTGAGTCGCATCGCGGCGCGCGTCGGCACGCCGGTCTACGTGTACGATGTCGCCGCGGTGCGCGCCCAGTACGCGGCGCTGGACAGGGCGCTGGCGGGCATTCCGCACCACATCCATTACTCCGTCAAAGCCAACGGCAACCTCGGCCTCCTCTCCGCGCTTCGGGCGCTGGGCATGGGGGCCGATATCGTTTCCGGTGGTGAACTGGCCCGGGTGCTCCGCGCCGGGTTCGCGCCTCGCGACGTGATCTTCAGCGGGGTGGGGAAGACCCGGGCCGAAGTCGAAGCGGCTCTCGACGCCGGCGTGGGTTTGATCAACCTGGAGTCGGCCGGTGAACTCGAGCTTGTCGCGGCGATCGCCAGGGAGCGCGGCGTCAAAGCCGCGGTCGGCATCCGGGTGAATCCCGACGTCACCGCGGACACGCATCCCTACACGCAGACAGGCGAGAAGGGCATGAAGTTCGGTGTCCCGCTCGACCAGGTCGTGGGTCTCGCCAAGGCGATCCGGAGGGATCGCCGGTTAACGCTCCGTTGCGTGGGGATGCATATCGGTTCCCAAATCGCCGATTCGGGCCCCTACAGGCTTGGCGCGCAGAAGCTCCAGGTGCTCGTTGAAGACCTGCGGGGCGCGGGCGTGGACTCGCTCGAGTTCGTGGACGTGGGAGGGGGCTTGGGCATCTCCTACTCCAGCGAAGTGGCCCTCGCGCCCGAGGCATTCGCGTCGGCCGTTGGCCCCCTGGCCAAGGTGACCGGCCTGACACTGCTCACCGAACCGGGCCGATTCCTGGTCGGCAACGCCGGCCAGCTGCTGACGCGCGTGCTGTACCACAAGCACACGGGCGGCAAGGAAATCGTCGTTGTGGATGCCGGCATGAACGATCTCCTGCGGCCGGCGCTGTATGGCGCCTACCACGAAATCCGGGTGGTGGACCCGGTGGCTGGCGGGCCCGAAGGTCCGGCGGACATCGTCGGCCCACTCTGCGAGTCGGGGGACTTTCTTGGTCTCAAGCGCGCGCTGAAGGGAGCCGCCCCGGGAGCGCTCCTGTCCGTCGAGGGGGCCGGGGCCTACTCGTTTTCCATGAGCTCGCACTACAACTCCCGGCCGAAGGCGGCCGAGGTGCTGATGGATGGAGACCGGTTTGCCGTGACGCGCACGCGGGAAACGATCGACGACCTCATGCGCGGCGAGACGCCGGATGCAGAGTGGGGAACGTCGTGAGCGGCCGGCGCGGGATTCTCATCTTTGACTGCGGGTCACAGTTCACCCAGCTCATCGCCCGCCGGGTACGGGAAGCGCACGTCTATTGCGAAATCCACCCGGCGTCGCGGGGAATGGACCTGGCGTTTATCAAGCGATTCGACCCCAAGGGCGTCATTCTCTCCGGCGGCCCGAACTCCGTATTCGAACCGGGCGCGCCGACCGTTGACGCGAAGGTGCTGGACCTGGGTGTCCCGGTTCTCGGCATCTGTTACGGTATGCAACTTGTCGCCCGGCTGGCCGGTGGCGAGGTGACGCCTTCGACCGAGCGTGAGTACGGCCGGGCCGACATCACGATTCGGGAGAACGCGGGTGTGTTCGCCGGTTTCACGGTCGGCGAACAGACCACCGTCTGGGCGAGTCACGGTGACCGGCTGGATCAACCGCCACCAGGGTACCGGGTGACGGCGACGAGCCAGAATGCGCCCGTCGCGGGGATGCGGCACGATGCGAAGCCGGTATACGGCGTGCTCTTTCACCCCGAGGTGGTGCACACGCCGCGGGGCGGGGAAATCCTCGAGAACTTCCTGTTCGCCATCTGCAAGTGCGCGGCGGATTGGACGGCGGGCCAGTTCATTACCGAGCAGATCGCGGGGATTCAGAAGACGGTCGGGACAAAGCGGGCGATTTGCGGCCTGTCCGGCGGGGTGGACTCCGCCGTGGCCGCCGCCCTGGTCCATCGCGCGATCGGTGATCGGCTGACCTGCATCTTCGTGGATCACGGCCTCCTGCGAATGCACGAACGCGAGCAGGTGGAGCGCACGTTCCGGGCGCACATGGGCATTGACCTCCGCGTCGTGGATGCCAGCGGGCAGTTCCTGGCCCGGCTCGCCGGCATCGAGGATCCGGAGGAGAAAAGGCGGCGCATCGGGCACACGTTCATCGACGTGTTCGAGGCGGCCTCGAAGGACGTGCCGGGCGAAGTCGGATTCCTGGTGCAAGGCACACTCTACCCGGACGTGATCGAATCCGCGTCGCCCAAAGGCGGGCCGTCGGTCACCATCAAGACCCACCACAACGTGGGCGGCCTGCGGCCGGACATGCCGTTCGCCCTGATCGAGCCGCTGCGCGAGCTGTTCAAGGACGAGGTGCGGCAGGTGGGACGTGAGCTGGGGCTGCCCGAGGAAATGGTCGGCCGGCATCCGTTCCCCGGGCCGGGCCTGGCCATTCGCGTCCTCGGGGCCGTGGACCCGGGGCGACTGGAGACGCTCCGGCGGGCGGACTCCATCTACCTGGAAGAGATCCGCCAGGCTGGCCTGTACCAGGATATCTGGCAGGCGTTCGCGGTGTTGCTGCCGGTGAAGTCTGTCGGCGTGATGGGCGACGGTCGGACCTACGAAAACGCCGTCGCATTGCGGGCCGTGACGAGCAGCGACGGAATGACGGCGGACTGGTTCGCGTTCCCGCCCGAGGTCCTGGGCCGGATAGCCAACCGCATAATCAATGAAGTGAAAGGTGTGAACCGCGTTGTGTACGACGTGAGCTCGAAGCCGCCAGCGACGATCGAGTGGGAGTAGTCGCTCCAGCAACCGCAGGAACTCCGCGGGGTCCGTGAGCGCCTCCAACCGCCCTGGTACATCCGGCTCTTTGGCGAACTGGGCAATCTTGCCGAGCACGGGCAGGTACTGGTTGGACACCTCGAGGGGTGGGGCGACGATCACGAAGAAATAGCGCACCGGCTGGCTATCGATGGCGCTGAAGTCGAGGCCGGCGGGCTTCCGGCCGAAGGCCACCCGGAGCTTGCTGACCACCAGCGAGCGGCAGTGGGGAATCGCGATGCCACGCCCGATGCCGGTGGAACCGAGGTTCTCCCTCCGCTTGAGCATCTTGTACAGCATGCTCTCGGATTTCTCGTCCAGCTTGAGCAGGGCAATGAGCTCTCGCAGGACGTCGTCCGTCGTGGTGCCCTTGAGATCGAGCGAAATGGCGTCGGCCGAAAAGAATTCAATCAGGCGCATGGACGTCCATTGGATGGGAAAGTCGGGCTACGGGGCGCCGCCGATTCGGCGCGAAACGTATGGTGGCCGGAGAAGAGTGTCAAACCGAGGTGCGTTGCCGCTCTACTCGGCCGCCGCTAGACTTCGCCCCATGAAGTTTCCCTATCCCGTCGCGCATTCCGTACCGCTCTTTCTGGCGCCGATGGCGGGCGTCTCGGAGGCCCCGTTCCGGCGTATCTGCCGCTCGTACGGGGCCGACGTCGTGGTGTCGGAATTCCTGTCGTGCGAGGGGCTCCGGCGGGGCTGCAAGAGCGTCCACGACGGCGCGTTTTTCACCGAGCCGGAGCGGCCTATCGGGATCCAGCTCTACGGGTCCGACCCGGAGAGCATGGCGGAGGCCGCGCGGCTGGTCACCGAGCACTACGCGCCCGATTTCGTGGATATCAACTTTGGGTGCCCGGTCAAGAAGGTCGTCAAGCGGAACGGCGGGTCCGGCTGCCTCAAGGACCTTGGCCTGGTCCAGTCCATCATTCGCGCGGTGTGCGGGGCCACCCACCTGCCCGTCACCGCGAAGATCCGCAGCGGCTGGGACGAAGCAAGTCGTGATCCAGTCACGATCGCGCTCCGGTGCCAGGACGGCGGGGCCCAGGTCATCACGCTTCACCCGCGGACGCGGACCGACATGTTCTCGGGGCATGCGCGCTGGGACGAGATCGGCCGGGTGGTCGAGGCGGTGGACGTGCCGGTCATCGGCAACGGCGACATCACCACGGCCGAGGATGCGTTCCGGATGCGCCAGGAAACGGGGTGCGCCGGCGTCATGATCGCGCGCGGGTCGTTCGGGAATCCGTGGATCTTCCAGCAGGCACGGGCGTTGTTCGAAGGGCGGACACCGCACGCGTCCCCGGGGGCCGCGGAACGGTTTGCTGTGGCGTCGCGCCACGCCCGGCTCGCGGTGGAGGTGCAGGGTGACGACCGCCAGACCACGATGGAGTTCCGCAAGCACCTCGGCTGGTACGTGAAGGGCCTGCCTGGCGCTTCCGACCTCCGGCGGCAGCTCCACCGGGTCGAGTCCATGCACGAGGTGGAGCGCATCTTCGCCGAGTACCTGTCACCCGCGCTGGCTGTCGGGTGAACGCCGACCGCCTCGCCGAGCTGCTCACGCAGATCTCGGTGGGCACGCTCTCACCCGAAGCCGCGCTCGAGAGGCTGCGTCATTTTCCGGTTGAATCGCTGGAATACGCGCGGGTGGATCACCTGCGACCCCTGGTGCAGGGGCACGCCGAAGTCGTGTTCTGCCAGGGGAAGACACCAGCGCAGTGCGTAGGCATCTGTGAAGCGCTCGCCGGCGCGTCCGGATCATTCCTGGCCACGCGGGCGGACCAGGCAACCGCGGACGCGTTGCGGAACCGGTTCCGGGGAGCCGTGTGGAACGAAACCGCGCGGACGGTGCGCCTGGCGCCGGACCCGCCCTCAGGCATCACCGGCCGCGGCACCATCCTGGTGGTGACGGCTGGCACGGGCGACATACCGGTGGCCGAGGAAGCCGCGGTGGTGTCCGAGGCGCTCGGGAACCGCACCGAGCGGTTGTACGACGTCGGGGTGGCCGGCATTCACCGGCTGCTTCAGCAGCGGAAGGCGCTCGATGGCGCGGCGGTAATCATCGTCGTCGCCGGAATGGACGGCGCCCTGCCGAGCGTGGTTGGAGGCCTGGTGTCGATTCCAGTGGTCGCGGTCCCGACGAGCGTGGGATACGGGGCGTCGTTCGCCGGACTCGCCGCCTTGCTGGCGATGCTCAACTCGTGCGCCGCGGGCGTGACGGTGGTGAACATCGACAACGGGTTTGGCGCTGCCGCAGCGGCGTCGCGCATCAATCATCTGGCTGGGGGAGAGGCCGAACGTGTCCCGCCCCATGCATAAAGTGTCCCAGAAACGCCCTACCCCCCTCTCTCCGTCCGCCGTACCTTGAGCATGCGCGCCACCCATTGGACCATTTCAGGCACTGGTACATGACGAATTGGATCGTACTGGCCGGCGTCGCCGTCGGCGCCTCGTGGTGGTCGCGTCGCGCTCCCGGCAGGCGCGGAGCCCAGGGTGACCTCCTGGCGGTGGACTTCGAGCATGTCCTGGATCTCGTGCGACGGGTGCACGGCGCCCAAGCCGCCTGCCTCATTACCGACGACGACGTCCCTACGGTCGCGACCGGGGACCCCAAACCCCCGAAGGACGTGATTGACCGCGCGGTAGCGAGAGCCCAGGCGGCCATGGCAGATGGCACGGATCACCTGGTCCTGGACGTTCCGGAGATTGTCGCGGTTGGTGACGGCCGAATCGGGGCGGCGCTCGTCCTTCCTGCTGTGCAGCGCTCACCCGAGGCCCGACAGCGTATCGCGGGCGACCTGCGCCGCATCGTCAGCGCCTTCCGCGTTGGGGGAGATGGCGGGCTCATGTTGCGGGTGGACCCGCAGAAAGCCCTGGACGGGGCCCTGAGCCGCCTGGAATCGGTCGAGGGGCTGGCGACGGCACTGTGCGAAGCGGCCCGGTCTGTCACGGGCCTGCCAACCGCCATTGTCCTCCGCGATCAGGTCACCCACGCCGCCACGATCGTCGCCGTGTCCCGGATCTCGGATCATCGCCTGGTCGGCAACCGCGTCACGTCGCGCAAGGGACGCCGGCGGAGACCGGGTGGAGATCGCCAGCCTCTCGCGGACTACGGCATAGAGTCGCGTGCGAGCACCGAGTCGGCCGGGGCCCAGAGCGAATCCGGGGGCAGCAGCGTATCGGTCTCGAGCCGGGTTGTGTCGGTGTCCGGCAAGCCGACGCGGCGGCGCAGGAACACGGTACGCACCATTCGCGACTCGACCTTCGCCGCCTGCCGGTGGTAGGCGCTGCTCTCCACCCCTGGGTGCCAGGTGGTCGGCCGGGGCAGAGACGCCGCCAACATTGCCGATTCATGGGTGTTGAGGTCTGACGCCGGCTTGCCGAAGTATCTTTGCGCCGCCGCCTCTGCCCCATACAATCCAGGACCGAATTCCACCACATTCATATACAGTTCGAGAATGCGCTCCTTGCTGAGGTGGCGCTCCAGCCGGCGCGTCAGCAATGCCTCCTTGAGCTTCCGAATCGGGTTGCGGGACGGCGAGAGCCAGAGGTTCTTGGCCAGCTGTTGCGTGATAGTCGAAGCGCCGCGCAGACCCTCACCGGTCCGCAGGGTGGCACGGGTGGCGTCGAACAGGTCCGAGAACTCGAATCCATGGTGGGAAAAGAAGCCGATGTCCTCCGACACCAGCACGGCGAGCGCCAGCTCCGGGGCAATCTGGTCGAGCGGTACGGGGCGCCAGGCGATGCGGTCATTCCTTCCCGCGGCACGGAGCCGGGCTTGATACCGCGTGATGAAGGCCGTCGTGGACGGGTTCGCGCGGGCCAGCGGGGTGACGTCGGGCAGGGTCGCCAGCTGAACGAGAACGCCCGCTGCTGCCACGCCAGCGACGGCTCCAAGGGTCAGCCAGACACGGCGCGGCCGAACATTCACGCAGGAGCCATCGCGTGATCTCGCTGCGCAAGCTGCGCCGGGAAGTGGAGGGGTTCAACCCGCGGGGAGACCGCGTCGCGGCCGCCGCCCGTCGGCGGACCCTCCACCTGCTGGAGCTGGACCGGGCGGCGCTGGACCGGCGGAACTACGAGCCGGGGCACATCACCGCGAGCGGCATCGTGTTTTCTCCGGATCGGTCGGCCATCCTGCTGGTGTATCATCGGCGCCTGGAGCGGTGGCTCCAGCCGGGCGGCCACGTGGAGCGCGATGATGGCAACACGATGGAAGCGGCGGCGCGCGAGGTGCTGGAGGAGACCGGTGTGACGCCGGACGAAGACGATGGCGTGCGCCTGGTCGGCATCAACGTGCACCGGATTCCGCCGGCCAAGGGAGAGCCTGCGCATCTGCACCACGACCTCGTATGGCGTTTCATGGCGGCCGAGGGCCGGCTGGGCCGGCCAAAGGAGCGCCGGCAGGCCGTGTGGTGCCGGGTGGACGGACTGGGTCATCACGGCGCCGACGCGCCATTGCTGCGGACGGTGCAACGGGCGCTGCGGAAGTAGGGACGTGACGTCAGTCGGTGGTGTAGAGCGGCTGACCGGACAGGGCGGCATGCGCCGCGGCCAGCCGGGCGATCGGCACCCGGAACGGTGAGCACGACACATAGTTGAGCCCGATCTGGTGACAGAACTCGATGGAGCGGGGATCGCCCCCGTGCTCGCCGCAGATCCCGATCTTGAGTTGACGGTTCCGCTCCCGCCCCAGCCGCACACCCATGCTGATGAGCTTTCCCACGCCCACCTGGTCCAGCGTCTGGAATGGATCGTCGGACAGAATCCCGTTCTCGATGTAGAACGGCAGGAACCGGCCGGCGTCATCCCGGGACAGGCCGAGCGTGGTCTGCGTGAGGTCGTTGGTGCCGAAAGAAAAGAACTCGGCAACGTCGGCGATCTCGTCCGCGGTGACGCACGCGCGAGGCAATTCGATCATCGTCCCCACCAGGTATTCCACCCGCACCTTGCGCTCGGTGAACACTCGCTCGGCGGTGGCCCGCACCAGCTGGCACTGGCGGTTGAACTCGCTCACGTTGGCCACGAGCGGGATCATCACCTCGGGGTGCACGGCAACCCCTTCGACGGTCACCTGGCAGGCGGCTTCGAAGATTGCCTGGGCCTGCATTTCGGTGATCTCGGGGAACGTGATCCCGAGGCGGCAGCCGCGATGACCGAGCATGGGGTTGGACTCGGTGAGCATCTCGACGGTGTGGCGGAGGCGCTCAAGCGGAACGCTCAGGCTCACGGCCAGCGCGTGAAGACTCTCTTCGTCGTGCGGCAGGAACTCGTGAAGGGGCGGGTCGAGGAGACGGATGGTAACCGGCAGGCCGTCCATCTCCCGGAAGATGCCGGCGAAGTCGTCCCGCTGCATCGGCAACAGCTTGAGCAGCGCCCGGCGGCGGCCCTCCAGGTCCATCGCGACGATCATCTCGCGCATGGCCTGGATGCGGTCGCCCTCGAAGAACATGTGCTCTGTGCGGCAGAGGCCGATCCCTTCGGCGCCATGCTCCCGGGCACGGCGCGCGTCCGCCGGCGTGTCGGCGTTCGTCCGCACGCGGAGCATGCGGACCTCGTCGGCCCACCGCATGAGCCGGTTGAAATCCTCGTTGACGCCCGGAGGGACGAGCGGAACCTGGCCCATGATCACGCGGCCGGACGATCCGTCCACGGTGATCCAGTCGCCCTCGCGGACGACCCAGCGGTCCACCCGCACGAGGCCGGCCGCCTCGTCTACGTCGAGGTCCTTGCAGCCCACGACGCAGCACTTGCCCATGCCCCGGCAGACCACCGCCGCGTGGCTCGTCATGCCGCCCCGGGCGGTGAGAATGGCGCGGGCCGCCACCATGCCGTGGAAGTCGTCGGGGCTCGTCTCGCGCCGTACGAGAATCACCGGCTGGCCGACCGCGCCCAGCTGGGCGGCACGGTCGGCGTTGAATACGACCTTCCCGACGGCGGCCCCGGGCGACGCCGGGAGGCCGACCGCCAGCACCTGGAGCGGTGTCTTGGGATCCACGGTGGGGTGGAGCAGCTGGCTCAGCTGGTCCGGGTGAACCCGGAGCACCGCCTCGCGCCGCTCGATGCGGCCTTCGTCCACCATTTCGACGGCGCAGCGCACGGCGGCCTGCGCGGTCCGCTTGGCCCGGCGGGTCTGGAGCAGGAACAGGCGGCCCCGCTCGACCGTGAATTCAATGTCCTGCACGTCGCGAAAATGGCGCTCGAGTGTCTCGGCGGTGCGGACGAGTTCCTCGTAGGCCGCCGGCAGTTGGGCGGCCATGTCCGCGATCGGTTCCGGGTCACGTATGCCGGCCACGACATCTTCGCCCTGCGCGTTGACCAGGAACTCACCGTAGAGCTGCCGCTCGCCGGTGGACGGGTTGCGGGTAAACGCGACGCCGGTGCCCGAGTCGTCGCCCATGTTGCCGTAGACCATGGCCACGATGCTGACGGCCGTGCCGAGGTCGTCGGGAATGCGATGCACCCGGCGATAGTCCACCGCGCGCTTGGCTTGCCAGCTGCGGAAGACCGCCTCCACCGCGCCCCACAGCTGGTCCCACGGATCCCCGGGGAAGTGCCGGCCGGATGCCCGTTCGACGATGGTCTTGAACTTGGCCGTGAGCGCCCGAAGGTCAGCGGCCTCGAGGTCGATGTCCCGGGTGACGCGCCGGTGGTGCTTCGCGGTCTCGAGGGCCGCCTCGAACTGGTCGGGCTCGCCGGGAGGCTCCTTCAACCCGCAGACGACCTCGCCGTACATCTGGATGAAGCGGCGATAGGAGTCGAAAACGAACCGCTCGTTACCGGTCTGCCGGGACAGCGCCTGCGCGGTCTTGTCGTTCAGCCCGAGGTTGAGGATGGTGTCTAGCATGCCGGGCATGGACACCGCCGCGCCGGACCGGACGGAAACCAGCAGCGGGTTGGACGGGTCGCCGAACATGCGGCCGGCCGCGTCTTCCAGGCGGCGCATGGCGGTCTTCACTTCGGCAATGAGGCTTTCCGGCAGGCGGCGGTCGGCGAGGTAGCGGCCACAAAGCTGGGCGGAAATCGTGAAGCCCGGAGGCACCGGAATGCCGATCGACGTCATCTCCGCGAGGTTGGCGCCTTTGCCGCCCAGGATGTCGGCCATCCGGGCGCTGCCTTCCGCTTTTCCGTTGCCGAAGAAATAGACGTCGGGCATTGATGATCCTGGTGTGGGGCTGCTAAAGACTGACCGCGTGCGCCAGCGAGGCCGCTTCGCGCTCAGCCGGCGTTTCGTCAGGTACGACGGTGGGATACTGGCTCGAGAAGCAGGCGTGGCAGAACCGGTCGGGGTCACCGCCGGCCGCGCGGAGGGTGCCGGGCAGGGAGAGGTACCCGAGGGAGTCCACGCCCAGGTGCTGGCGGATCTCCTCGGCGGAGTGCGAAGAGGCAATCAACTCCGACCGGTTGGGCGTATCGATCCCGTAGTAGCAGGGTCCCTTGATCGGTGGTGACGCGAACCGGAAATGGACCTCCCGCGCGCCCGCGTGGCGAATCATCTGCACCAGGTTCCGCGAGGTGGTGCCGCGGACCAGGGAATCGTCCACCACGACGACACTCTTGCCGGAAATGACGCCGCGGACGGGATTGAACTTGATCTGCACCTTGGCGGTACGGGCACTTTGGCCCGGATTGATGAACGTCCGGCCGACGTAGTGATTGCGAATGAGCCCGTGCTCGAGCTTGGTCCCGGAGACCTCGGCGAAGCCCAGGGCCATGGCATTGGCGGAGTCAGGGACGGAGAAGACGCAGTCTGCGCCCGGCGCCGGGTGTTCCCGCGCGAGTTCGCGCCCCAGGTCCCGGCGCACCCGGTCCACCGATTCGCCGAACACGGTGCTGTCGGGCCGCGAGAAGTAGATCAACTCGAATACGCAGCGGCGCGATTCCTTGCGGGGGAGGGGCGGCAGGTCCGTGATGTTGCCATCACGGATCTTGAGCCACTCGCCCGGCTGCAATTCCCGAATCGGCGTGGCGCCCACGATGTCCAGCGCGCAGGTCTCCGACGCCAGCACGTAGCCGCGTCCCAGGGCTCCCAGGGTGAGCGGGCGGAAGCCGCGGGGGTCCACGATGGCGTACAGCGTCTGGCCGATCGTGAGGAGCAGGGAGTAGGCGCCCTCGACCCGTTCCAGCGCGTCGAGGATCTGGTCGTCGGGACTCCGGGCGTCGGAGCGCGCAATGAGGTGCACCAGGACTTCGGAATCGGACGTAGACTGGAAAATCGAACCGCGGCGAACGAGGTCATCCCGGAGTTCCCGGGCGTTGGTCAAGTTGCCGTTGTGCGCCAGGGCCAGCGGACCTCGGTGATAATTGGCCATGACGGGCTGGGCGTTCTGGATGATCGACGACCCGGTCGTGGAGTAGCGCGTGTGCGCGACCGCCACATCGCCGATGAGGGAACGCAGGGTCTCGGGAGAGAAGATCTCGTTGACGAGCCCCATCCCGCGGTGGGCGTGGGGGGCGCCGTCCCGGTCAACGGAGACGATGCCGGCGGATTCCTGCCCGCGGTGCTGGAGAGCATAGAGGCCCAGGTACGCGAGCTGGGCCGCGTCTTTGAGCCCGGAAACGCCGAAGATGCCGCACATCGGTCCGCCTTAGTCCGCTGCGTCCTGTGAGGCCGCTGCTTCCATGCGGCGAGGAATGGCCGTGTAATACGTCTCGCGGAGCTCCGGCGTGCCGAGCCGAATCGTGGAGTCGCGCAGAACGAACTCCAATCTACCCAGTTTCTCGCCCACCGTCCCAATCGCGTGGGCCGGGACGCCCGCTCGCTTCGCCGCGGCCAGGACCCGGTCCTTGAATTCCGGCGCGCAGCTCACGATGGCGCGCCCATGATCCTCGCCGAACAGCATGCCCGCGGTTGCCAGGCTGCCCTGGATCTCCCGCAGGTCGGTCTTGGCGCCGAGCGGTCCTTCGGCATATGGGGCGCCGATGCAGGCTTCCGCCAGGGCGAGCGCCAGGCCGCCGTCGCTCAAGTCGTGCGCGCTCGCCAGCAGGGATTCTCGCGCCGCGTCCACCAGGAAATCGACAAGGCGTCGTTCGACCGGGAGGTCTACCGGCGGCGGCGCTCCCGCCCTGGTGTGCAGGACATGCGCCCAGTAGGACGATCCACCGAGGTGTCCGCGAGTGTCGCCCAGCAGAACGAGTGCGTCGCCGGGCCGGCGAAAGTGTGATCCGACCGCGTGGGTCGCGTCGTCGAGCAAACCGACCATGCCGATGACCGGCGTCGGGTCCACGGGGCCGGCCGGGCTTTCATTGTAGAACGACACGTTGCCCCCGGTGACCGGCGTGTCGAGCGCACGACAGGCGTCCGCGATACCGCGACACGCCTCGCGGAACTGAAAGAAGACGTCCGGCCGCTCCGGGCTGCCGAAGTTGAGGCAGTTGGTGATGCCGATCGGGCGCGCACCCGTGCAGGCGACGTTCCTCGCCGCCTCGGCCACGGCCGCCTTTCCGCCCTCGTACGGGTCGAGAAAGACGTAGCGCGAATTGCAATCGGTCGAGACGGCGATGGCGAACGCAGTGTCAGGTACGCGGATGAGCGCGCCGTCTCCGCCGGGGCCGATGATCGTGGATGCCTGGACCGTCGAGTCGTACTGTTCGTAGACCCACTGCTTGGAGGCGAGGGACGGCGTATCCAGCAGGGTGCGGAGCGCGTCCGCGGGGTCCATACGGCTCGCTGGCGGCTCCAGGCGGCGCAGCCCCGCCATCTCGGCGCCTTCGGTTGCCTCGGGTTCGTAGACCGGGCAGTCCTCGACGAGCCGGGCGCCCGGAATCTCGACGACGACGCGGTCGCCGTGCCGCACCCGGTACATCCCGTCGTCCGTCACGTGACCGATGGGGACCGCCGTCAGTTCCCACTTCTCCACGATCGCCCGCACCTGTTCGACGCGGTCCTGCCGGGCCACGACGAGCATTCGTTCTTGAGACTCGGACAGGAGGATCTCATAGGGCGTCATGCCGGCCTCACGGGTCGGCACCTTGGCCGTGTCGATCTCGACCCCGACGCCCCCGCGAGCCGCCATTTCGGCCGACGACGATGTGAGGCCCGCGGCCCCCATGTCTTGGATGGCCACGATGTGTCCCGATCCGATCAACTCGAGACTGGCCTCGAGTAGCAGTTTCTCGGTGAAGGGATCTCCTACCTGCACCTGCGGGCGGCGGGCCTCGCTCTCCGCGGTCAGTTCTTCCGACGCGAAGGACGCGCCGTGAATGCCGTCTCGCCCCGTTCGGGCGCCAACAGACATGAGGATGTTGCCGACGCCGCTGGCCGATGCCCGGATGAGATCGGTTTCCTTGAGAAGGCCGACGCACATGGCATTGACGAGGGGATTGGTGCTGTAGCCGGGAGCAAAGTCCACCTCACCGCCCACGGTGGGCACCCCGACGCAGTTGCCGTAGTCCCCGACGCCCTTGACCACGCCCCCAAAGAGGTAGCGGTTCCGCGCGTCTGTGAGCGGGCCGAAACGGAGCGAGTTGAGCATCGCGACGGGCCGGGCGCCCATCGTGAACACGTCTCGGAGAATTCCCCCCGCGCCGGTCGCGGCGCCCTGGTACGGTTCTACCGCCGACGGATGGTTGTGCGATTCGATCTTGAACGCCACGGCCCAGCCGTCGCGCAGGCGAAGCACGCCGGCGTTCTCACCCGGCCCCTGGACCACGTGCCGGCCCTCAGTGGGGAATCGCTTCAGGACGGGGCGGGAGTGCTTGTAAGAGCAGTGCTCGCTCCAGAGCGCCGAGAAAATGCCCAGCTCGGCGAACGAGGGCGTCCGGCCGAGCATGGTCTTGATGCGGGCGTATTCGTCGTCGGTGAGGTGGTGCTGGCGGACGAGGTCGTCGGTGACGGGCGGGTCGCCCGGAAACGGTTCGACCCGCGAGGTGCTCAACCGGCCTTCACCCCGCGTACGAGGGAGGCCAGGATTCCGCCCAGACCGGTGGCTTCCTTCTTGAGCAATGACTCGGCCTCGCCGGCATCGAACCAGACGCCAAGGCATTCGTGACACCGGTCCACCTGTATGCCGTGGTATTCCTCGGTGACCAGGTTCGCTCCGCACTTGGGGCACTTCATGTGATGGCTACGGCGTTCTTCGTCTTTCGAGGCGCGCGCCGCGGCCTCGCGGCGCGCCTTGAGGATTTCGGCGTCGCGCTTGGCGAAGAACTCTTCCTCGTTACGGCTGGGCTTGTCGGTCATGGGCCGGCGGAGCGGGGAGTCGCCTCGGGTTTCTTGCCCGCGGGCGATGTCGATTCACCTGCATAATGGTGACCGGGGCCCCGGACGACGGCGTCAATCACCTGGCCGCCTTCGAGCACCACGAGGTCGAACGTGCCGCAGGTGGCCTCGCAACCGTTCCGGAAGTAGAGGTAGATCGCCTGGTCCTTGGTGCGTTCAGCGACCGGCACGCCCCAGAGCGAAATGACCTGTTCCCGCGTCATTCCCGGGGTGACGGTGCCGGTGTCGCGCGGCGTCCATGACTCGTCCACCGCCGCGACGCGTGGTGGAGGGGGCGCCTGGCCTTGGGCGTGGTGTCGGCCACGGGGGCAATGGTGCGAGCCACGGGGGCAGCCGGCGGCGGCTCCTTGTTCCCGATGAAGGGAACCCAGGCGGGAATCTTGTCGCAGCCGGTCAAGGCGACGGTCATCACCGCCACGCCGGCCAGTTTTCGAAGGGTCATCGTGCGCCTCCCATTGGGAGCCCGGCTCGTTTGACCATGGACTCAAACACCTTGGCGCCTTCCGCATTGCCCAGGACCGGATCGGCCACCCGCTCTGGGTGTGGCATTATGCCGACGACGTTTCGTTCCGCGTTGGCGATGCCGGCAATGCCGTTCGTGGCGCCGTTCGGGTTGACATCGAGGTACCGAAGCACGACCCGGTCTTCTTCTTCGAGCGCCCGGAGCACGTCGGGGGACGCGACATAGCGCCCTTCGCCGTGCGCCACGGGCGCCGTAAAGATAGCACCCCGCTCGAATGCCGAGGTAAATGGCGTGTCGTCGGTCTCCACCCGAAGGCGGACCGGCCGGGACACGAACGTGAGCCGATCATTGCGCATGAGGGCGCCCGGAAGCAGCCCGGCTTCGCAGAGTACCTGGAATCCGTTGCAGATACCGAGCACCGGCCCGCCCTGGTCCGCGTGGGCCTGCACCGCGGCCATCACCGGACTGAACCGGGCGATGGCCCCGGCGCGGAGGTAGTCACCGTAGGCGAACCCACCGGGCAGGATCACCGCGTCGGCCTGCTGCAGGTCCCGGTCCCGGTGCCACACGTAGTATGCGTCGGCCCCGGCCTCGCGGGCTGTCCGGAGTGCGTCGGCATCGCAATTGGACCCGGGGAATCGGACTACCGCCACGCGCATCATTCCACGGCCTTCACGGACACGGTGAAATCCTCGGTGACGGGGTTGGCCAGGAGTCGCTCGCACATGGACCGCGCGTCCCGCTCTGCCTGGGCCCGGTCCGGCCGCTCAAGCTCGAGCGTCATTGCCTTGCCGACGCGCACGTCGCTCACGGACGGAAAGCCGAGTGCGCTCAGGGCATGCTCGACCGCCTGCCCCTGCGGGTCCAGCAGGGCGCGGCGAGGCATCACCTTCACTTCGACCGAAAAGCGTCCCATCGCTCAGCCTCCAGCAGCCGGCGGTTCCCGCCGGTGGTCGTCGTCCGGCCCGTCGGCATCGTGCAACATGAGCTGTCCCGGCTGCCGATGCTCCGCGGACTCGCCGATGGCGACGACGGCCCCGCGGATGACGCCATAGGAAACGTACGCAATGCCAAGCGGGAAGAAAAAGACGTCCCGGGCGAACATGGTGGAGATGAGGATCGTCAGGTTGACCGCGAGCCCGATGAGGCCCCGCGCGGACCGGAGGCCGATGCGGGGCAGGCGCGCGTACTTGATGTTGCTCACCATGGCGATGGACAACGCGATGGTGAGGAAGATCAGCAGCTGGTTCCACGGGAGCTGGTCGAGCTGGTCCTGGTAGAGCCCGGTCGTGGTGAAGGGGTAGTACGTGGCCAGCGTCATGCCGGCCGCCGTCGAGGGCAGGCCGTTGAAGTGCGCCTTGTGTTCACCCCCGGTGTGGACGTTGTATCGGGCGAGGCGGAGGGCCGCGCACACGACGAAGCCGTAGGAAAAGATCCAGGCAAAGTTGCCGAGGTGGGCAAACAGTACGTAGTACGTGATCATGGCGGGCGCGACGCCGAAACTCACCAGGTCCACCAGCGAATCCAGTTCTGCGCCGAAGCGGGTGCCCGCGTTCCCCATGCGGGCCAGCAGGCCGTCCAGCACGTCCAGGACGCCGGCGATGACGATGTACCACGCCGCCCGGTAGAAATCGCCTCGGGACGCCAGCACGATGGCCCATATGCCGAAGAACAGATTGGCGAGCGTGAACAGGCTCGGCATGACGATCACGACCCGGCGGACGGGGTCCGATCCCTGGCGAACCGGCGTCATGTCGTGAACTCCGCGAGCACCGTGATGCCCGCCGTGGCGTGGTCTCCGACCCGCACGCGTAACGTCGCACCGGGGGGCAAAAACGTGTCGACCCGGGATCCGAACCGGATCAGGCCCAGGCGCTCTCCCTGCCGGGCAGCGCCACCCACGATGCCATCCGTGACGATGCGCCGGGCAATGAGCCCCGCGATCTGCCGGACGAGCACCGGGCCACCCGCGCTCCGGATGCCCACCGAGGCGCGCTCGTTGTGTTCGCTCGCCTTGTCCAGGGCGGCGTTCAGAAACTTGCCGGGCCGATACTCGAGATGCTCGATAGGGCCACTCACGGGATAACGGTTCACGTGCACGCTGAACACATTCATGAAGACCGACACGCGGGTCGCACGCCCGCGCATGTAGCTGGGCTCCTGTTCATCGACGATCGCCACGACTCTTCCGTCGGCCGGGGAGATGACCACATGCGCTCCCCGGGGGCCGTCCCGTTGGGGGTCTCGGAAAAAGGCCGGCACCCATGCTGCGATGGGTGTCCACAGCGCGAGGGGCACCCACCACAGGCCGCCCCGGCCCAGTGCCGCCGCCAACAGACCCAACCAGAGCACGCCCGCAATAGCGACAAACGGGCGACCTTCGGGCGCCAGCTTCACGACGCGGGAAGCACCTCACCCGTGACGCGAAGATACGCGTCCTGGTACCGGACGCTGGTGGCGCGGATCACCTCCCACGGCAACGTGGGCGGGGGCGCGTTGCCGTTCCATTGGCCGGCTCGCTTGAGGCCGTCCAGGTAGTCCCGGAGCGGCTGCTTGTCGAAGCTCGGCTGGCCGCGGCCCGGCTCGTAGCGGTCGGCGGGCCAGAACCGGGACGAATCCGGGGTCAGGACCTCGTCAATGAGCAGCAACCCGCCGTCTGGCGTCTGGCCGAACTCGAACTTGGTGTCGGCGATGATGATACCGCGTTTTGCCGCGCGCTCCAGCCCGAAGTTGTAGATCGTGAGCGAAAGAGAGCGGAGCCGGTCGGCGAGGTCCTTCCCTAACTCCGTTTGCATCCGGCCAAACGTGACGTTCTCGTCGTGGCCCGTCTCCGCCTTGGTGGCCGGTGAGAAGATCGCCGCCTCGAGCCTTGAGCTTTCGATCAGTCCCGTCGCCAGTGATTCCCCGGCCAGGGTGCCTTGCTTGCGGTACTCCGCCCACGCCGAACCGGACAGGTAGCCGCGCACCACGCACTCGAAGGGCACCACGTCGGTTCGCCGGCAGAGCATGGAGCGGCCGGCGATGATGTCTCGGTGGTTCGCCAGGGCCGGGACCCGTCGGAGGATTTCGTTGGTGTCGGCGGAAATGAAGTGGCTGTCCAGCGTGCCCGTGAGTTGCCGGAACCAGAACGCGCTGATCTGCGTCAGCACGATTCCTTTCTTCGGTACCGGTTCGGCCATCACGACGTCGAAGGCGCTCACCCGGTCGCTCGCGACCAGGAGCAGTGTTTCGTCGTCCACCTCGTAGACCTCCCGTACCTTGCCCCGGCGCAGGAGGGGCAGGGGCAGTTCGGTGCGGGCGATGGTCATTTCGGTCATACTGTCACTCCGGCATCGTCCGGGACCGCATAGGCCTTGAGGGACGTGAGAAGATCGGCGAGCGGGCCTTCGACGTACTCCGTGACCTGTTCCGGAGCCCGCCCCACGTAACGGGACGGCTCGAGTTCCGCTCGCAGGCGCTTGGCGTCCACCTTGGCGAACGCCGGGTCTTTCCCGAGACGATCGAGCAGGTCGTTGGGCGCTCCGGTTTCAACGGTCACGCTCACGGCGCGGCTGTGCTTCCGGATCACTTCGTGCAGGGCCTGGCGGTCGCCCCCGGCTTCCACACCCAGCATGAGCCAGCGCTCCGTGGCCATGAAGGGCATGGCGGATTCCACGTTCCGCCTGATTGCGGCTTCACGCACTTCGAGGCCGGCCGCGATGTTGGTCGCCAGGATCAGCAGGGCATCAGTCGCCAGGCACGCGTCCGGCAGCACGAGGCGCCGGTTGGCGCTGTCGTCCAGCGTCCGCTCCAGCCACTGCGTCGCCGCGGTGTACGCGGTGTTCTCCCGCAGGGCCACCACGTACCGCGCGAGGCCGCAGAGCCGCTCGGCGCGCATCGGGTTCCGCTTGTACGGCATGGCGGAGGATCCCACCTGCTCGCTCTCCACCGGCTCGAGCACTTCGCCTTCGTGCTGGAGGAGCCTCAGGTCGGTGCCGAACTTGGAGCTCGATTGGGCTACGCCGGCAAACAGGTCGAGGATGCGGCTGTCCACCTTGCGGGTGTAGGTCTGTCCCGACAGCGGGATCGAACCCACGAAGTCGAACGCCTTGGCAACCCGGTTGTCGAGGTCCCGCACCTTGGCATGATCGCCGTGAAACAGCTCGAGGAAACTGGCCTGCGTCCCGGTCGTGCCCTTGCAGCCACGGAACGGCAGGGCAGAGATCTCGTCACGGAGCGCCGCCGCATCCATGGCGAAGTCCTGGAGCCAGAGCCCCGCGCGTTTTCCCACCGTGGTGAGCTGGGCGGGCTGAAAGTGCGTGTACGCGACCGTCGGAAGCGCGCGGTACCGCACGGCGAATGCACGAAGAGCGCCCAGGACGGCGACCACGCGCCCCAACAGGAGCCGCATGGCTTCACGGAGAATGATCAGGTCCGCGTTGTCGGTGACGAAGGCGCTGGTGGCGCCGAGGTGAATGAACGGTTTTGCGGAGGGCGCCTGGTCGCCAAACGCGTGAATGTGCGCCATGACGTCGTGCCGGAACCGGCGCTCATACGCGCGCGCCTTCTCCAGGTCCACATCGTCGAGGTGCGCGGCCATTTCCTTGAGCGCCTGCTCGGGAATGCCGAGGCCGAGGCGGCGCTGTTCGGTGGCGAGGGCCAGCCAGATACGCCGCCAGAGCCCAACCCGGTGCGCGTCGCTCCAGAGCTTCTGCATCGTGGGTGACGCATAGCGCGTGGAGAGCGGGGACTCGTAGCGGCTGGCGTCGCTCATTGCACGTAGAAGTCCGTGTATCCGGTTTCGCCGCTCCGCTCGAGGTACACCCGGAGGGCGGACCGGCCCTGCGAACTGCTGAACGCCTGGCGGAGCTCTTCCGCGGTGGTGATCCGCTGGCGGTTGACCATGAAGATCACATCATCCTGCTCGAGGCTGGTTCGCGCCTTCGCGTCGTCCCCGATGCGATAGATAAGCACGCCCTTCTCCGCCCGGATGCCGCGTTCCGCCCGGATGGCGGCCGTCACCGTGATCACCTGGATGCTGCCCAGGACCGCGACCTTCTCGGCGCGGGAGGTGGGCAGGTCCTCGACCGTCATGGCGACCCGGCGGTCCACCCCGGCGCGAGTCATCTGCACCGCGACGGAATCGCCGACGTCGAGATCGAGCTTTACCGATTCCCAGTCGAGGAACGTGCGCAGTCGCTTGCCCTGGGCCCGGGTCAGCACGTCGCCCGCCCGGACGCCGGAGCGGAAGGCCGGCGAACCCTGCGCCACGGCGCTCACGCGAATACCGCCGATCTGCTTGAGGGCGGCGGAGCCCTGGGACGCGATGTCCAGCCCGACCCAGGCGCGGCGCACGCGGCCGTGTTCCCGCAGTTCCTTCGCCACGCGCATCGCGCGTTCGATCGGAATCGCGAATCCGATCCCGACCGACCCGCCGGTGTTCGAGAAGATGGAGCTGTTGACGCCCACGACCTCGCCGTTGGCGTTCGCGAGGGGACCGCCGCTGTTGCCAGGATTGATCGCGGCATCGGTCTGGATCATTCCGACGTAGACCCCGGGCTGATCCCCCGAGGGGTACAGGTTGCGGCCGGTCGCGCTCACGACGCCTGCCGTCACCGTCGGCTCCGTGTTGCCCAGCAGGTATCCGTAGGGATTCCCGAACGCCACGACCCACTCGCCGATCATCAGGTCTTCGCTCGGGCCGATCGGGGCCGTGGGGAGGCCTGACGCCTGAATCTTCACGACGGCGATGTCAGTGAGCTCGTCCTCACCGAGGAGCGTTGCGGGGTACTCCTTGCCGTCCGGCGTCACCACGGCGATCTGCGATGCGCCCTCGGTGACGTGCTGGTTGGTAATGACCACGCCGTCTTCGGAGACAATGAAGCCCGTGCCCAGCCCCTGGACGTCGCGCTCCGCGCCGCGGGGAACGAAGAACCATTCAAACGGATCCGCGGCCTGTTGCCGCTCGCGCTTCACGACGGTCACGCTGACGACGGCCGGCCCAACCCGCCGGGCCGCGTCCACGATCGCCGAGCGGCGGGAGTCGGTGACGGCGGCGGTCTTTGGGGCAGGGCGTTTGGGTGGCGTCGCCTGGGTGGACTGCGCGGAGAGCCCGCTTGCCGAAACGGCGGCCATGACGAGCCCGGTCGCGAACTTCATGAACCGGTCGTCCCGTGTGGGTAGGTGACACGCATCAAGTAGAGACCTTCGGGTGGTGCGGGTGGACTGGCCAGGGCGTTGTTGCGCCGGGCCAGCAGGACTGTGATGTCATCGGCGGGCCGTCGCCCGCGCCCTACGTCGACCATCGTCCCTACCAGGAAACGGACCATGCGGTGCAGGAACCGATCGGCTTCAATATCGAAAATAAGTCCTTCATCGTTCCGGCGCTTCTCCCAGGCCGCCACCTTCACCCGGCAGCGGTAGTGGGGTTTGACCTGGCCCTTCGCGGCGAACGAGCGGAAGTCGTGCTCGCCAACCAGGCTCGAGGCGGCCGCGGTCATGCCCTTGAGGTCGAGGGGCAGGCCCAACGCCCATTCAAAGGGCCTCCGGAACGGCGACGCCGACGCGGCATCGCATCCGACGACGTACCGATAGCACCGAGTCAGGGCGTGTTTCCTGGCGTGAAAAGTCTCGGGCGCCGGCTCGAGTGAGGTGACCCACATGTCCCGGGGCACCAGGGCGTTTACGGCGCGGTGAACATCCGCCGCCTGCCAGCGGCCCGGCATCCGGAAGCTGACAACCTGCCCAACGGCGTGCACACCGGTGTCAGTGCGCCCGGCGGCGTACGTGACGACGCGCTGGCCGGTCAGCCGCTTGAGCACAGCTTCCAATTCACCCTGGACTGTTCGTTGAGATTTCTGGGCCTGCCAACCAGCGAAGTCCCGGCCGACATATTGGAGCACCGCGCGTATTGGGAGCCCCGGCATGAGCGGCAAGATAGGTTGGGCATGCCCTATGGGCAAGCGGGACAACAGGTTGCGAGATTCCTAAGGCCCGTCTAGGTTGCCGATTGTGACCAACCCCTTTGCGGAGAATCACGTTGCGAGCGCCATCGAGCGACTCGCTCAAGGCGAGCGCCTGGGAGAGGAACTCACGACCCGTGCGTTCGGCCAACTGATGAGCGGCGAAGCCACGCCCGTTCAGATCTCGGCCCTTCTGCTGGGCCTCCGGGCACAGGGTGAGAGCGGGGAGGAGGTGGCGGGCGCGGTTCGGGCGATGCGGGGCGCCATGGTGCGGGTCGCCCCCGGCAACCGGGCCCATCTCATCGACACGTGCGGAACGGGCGGCGGGGCCGTGCCGACATTCAACCTGTCCACGGCCGCCGCTGTTGTCGCGGTGGCCGCCGGAGCGACCGTGGCAAAGCATGGCAACCGGTCGTTCACGTCGAAGTGTGGTTCCGCCGACGTCCTCGAAGCGCTGGGTGTCGAGCTTTCCATTGATCCCGCCCGGGCCACGTCGTTGCTCGACGAGACTGGCATGGTATTCCTCTTCGCTCCGGCGTTTCACCCGGCCATGCGACATGTCGGGGCGGTCCGGAAGGAACTCGGCGTTCCCACGATCATGAACCTGCTCGGACCACTCTCCAATCCGGCCGGCGTCCAGCGGCAGGTGGTCGGCGTGGCCGACCCGCACCGTGGGCCGCTCCTGGCGGAGGCCCTACGCCGGCTCGGCGCGAGCCATGCGCTTGTTGTCCACGGCGAGGTTGGCATGGACGAGATCGCGCCGCGAGGGCGGACGGTGGTCTGGGAGATTCGGGATGGGCGCGTAGAAACGTGGAACCTGGAGCCCCGTACCTTCCGCCTCGACGTGGATGACCTCGGAACGTTGATCGGGGGCGAACCACGCCAGAACGCCGACCGGATTCGGCGTTTGTTCGAGCGCCCGGGGGCGGACCGGGCAGGGCGCGCGGCGGTGCTGCTCAATGCCGCGGCCGGCTTGTATGTGTCGGGAATCGCGAGCGATTTTGCCGATGGTGTGGCGCGAGCGGAGGAAGCCCTGGACCGGGGCGGCGCCGCGGAGGCGCTGGAACGGTTCGTCTCCGCGGCCGGGGCGCCGGCCCGGCCCTAGTATTTGCGGATGACGCCGACGACCACGCCTTGAATGAGCACATCGTCTTCGTGGGCGCGGATGGGTTTCACCCGGTCGTTCGAGGGTTGAAGGCGGACCCAACCGCCCGCCTCGCGGTAGAACCGCTTGACCGTAGCCGACGCGCCGTTCAACAGGGCAATAACCATTTCACCGTTGTCGGCGGTGGTGCGGCCGTTTACGACGACGAGGTCTCCGTCTTCGATATGATCGTCGATCATGGACTCACCGCGCACCTTGAGCACATAGCTGGCGCCCCGGCGCGGGATGAGGTCGTTTGGAATGGCGATAGTTTCGCCGGCCGTCACGGCCTCGATGGGCTCGCCCGCAGCGACCAGGCCGAGCAGGGGCAACTCGGTGGCTCCGGACTGGCCCTTGGGCGGCATCATTTCAATGCCGCGGCTCTCGTTGTGAGACCGCTGGATGTAGCCCTTACGTTCCAGATTGGTGAGGTGTTCGTGAACCGTCGCCAGAGAGCTGAAGGAGAATTGCTCGGCGATCTCTTCAAAGGACGGAGCGTACCCGTTCCTTTCTATGTAATCTCCCAAGTAGTCGACTATTTGCTTCTGCCGTCGGGTAAGGGGCATGCATACCTCCTGTAGGCGCTGACACCGAACGAATGCCGAAAAAGTACACCCGAAGGCAAACCGAAGCAAGGGAACCGGCTGGCCGGCCCACGCTGTCATCTATAGTGGCGCGGACCAGGTCGGGTTTGGGACCCATCCGGGCCCGGCTCCGGGAGCTGGAAACGCTGGCCTCGGAAGCCCCGGCCGCGCCGGAGTGGGCCCCCGCGTTCCAGCCTGCCGACGTGTCCATCATCGCCGAGGTCAAGCGGCGCTCTCCTTCTGCCGGAGACATCGCCCCGAGGCTGGACCCGGCGACGCTTGCCCGGTCGTATGCGGCAGGAGGCGCCCGCGCGATATCGGTGCTCACCGAAGGGCCGCATTTCGGTGGTTCACTCGCGGACCTCGAGGCGGTGCGGCGCTCCGTGTCCGTTCCCGTTCTCCGGAAAGACTTCATCGTTGACCCGGCGCAGGTCATCGAGTCACGCGCCGCCGGAGCCAGCGCCATATTGCTCATTGCCCGCGCGCTTCCGGGCGCATTGCTCGGCGAGTTGGCCCGCTTGGCCCGCGACATGGGCCTCGCGATATTGGTCGAGGTGCACCGCCTCGAAGAGCTCGATCCTGCCATTGCCGTCGCGCCGGATGCCATCGGCGTCAACAGTCGCGACCTCGAGACATTTCACGTCGATGTCGCGGGCATCGAGAAGCTGCTCGCGCGCATTCCCTCGAACATCGTGGCCGTGGCGGAAAGCGGCCTCAGCACGCGCGCCGACGTGGACCTCGTCGCCGGGTGGGGGGCGGACGCCGTGCTCATCGGGACCGCGCTGGCCGCCACCGCAGACCCGGCGGCGGCCGTGCGCGCGCTGACGGGCTGTTCTCGCCGGAGCCGCGGGTGAGGCAGACAAAAGCCGGGAGGCGCCGGAGCCCGCGCTCGGCCGCGGCGAAACCCGCCAGCGGCGGGCGCTTCGGCAAGTTTGGCGGCCGCTATGTCCCGGAGACCCTCATGGCCGCGCTGGATGAACTGACGCGGATCTACGAGGCTGCGATCGCCGACCGGGCGTTCCGGTCCGAGCTGAATGACCTGCTCCGCACGTACTCCGGCCGGCCGACGCCCCTCTCAGACACCCCACGCCTGTCGGATAAGGTCGGCTGTCGGGTCCTGCTCAAGCGGGAAGACCTGAATCACACCGGCGCGCACAAAATCAACAACACGCTGGGACAGGTCCTGCTCGCGCGGCGCATGGGCAAGCGGCGGATCATCGCGGAGACCGGGGCGGGGCAGCACGGCGTGGCGACGGCAACCGCGTGCGCGCGGTTCGGGCTGGAGTGCGTGGTGTACATGGGCGAAGAGGACATGGCACGGCAGGGGCTCAACGTCTATCGCATGCGGGTCCTCGGCGCGACGGTGGTCCCGGTGTCGTCCGGCACGCGCACGCTCAAGGACGCGACCAATGAAGCGCTTCGCGATTGGGTTACCAACGTCACCACCACGCACTACGTTATCGGGTCGGTCGTCGGGCCCGATCCGTTTCCGCGGATCGTCCGGGATTTTCAGAGCGTGATCGGCAGCGAGGCCAGGTCCCAAATGCTCGAGCGGGTGGGTGCATTGCCTGCAGCCGTCGTTGCGTGCGTCGGCGGCGGCTCGAATGCCATGGGAATCTTCAGCGGGTTCATCCCCGATGCATCGGTACGGCTGGTGGGTGTCGAGGCGGCCGGAGAAGGGATGGCCACGGGCCGCCACGCTGCGTCGCTGGGCGCGGGCCGGCCCGGCGTCCTGCACGGCAGTCTCTCCTACGTTCTCCAGAGCGATGACGGGCAGGTGATGCCGGCCCATTCGGTGTCTGCCGGCCTGGACTACCCCGGCGTCGGTCCCGAGCACGCCCACCTCAAGGATTCCGGGCGGGTCGCGTACGTGACGGCGACCGACCGGGAAGCGCTGGATGCCTTCCATGCGCTCGCGCGGCTGGAGGGAATCCTCCCGGCGCTGGAAAGTTCGCACGCGATTGCCTGGGTGATGGGAGCGCGGTGGCGCGCGAAGGACACGGTGCTGATCAACCTGAGTGGGCGCGGCGACAAGGACGTGGCGCACGTCGCCGGCCTGACCGGAGCCAGGGTGTGATCGGCCCGGCGGCCAGCGAGCGGGAGACCGACCTCGCGCCTGTCGCGAATCTCATGCAGGTCATGATGAAGGGCCTGCGCGCTATCCAGTTGTATCTGCCCAACAACCCCGTCTATCAGCAGGCCATTCAGAACATCCGGAACGCGTTCGCCCCGGTATGGGAAGGGTTCGACGAGCTGCCGCTGTTGGTGGCGGAGACGGACTTCACGGTGGACGGGAAGCCGGTCCTGTCCCAGCCGAAGAACGAGAGCATTGCCTGGGTGCTCTATAAGGACGGGGTCCGGGTACTCACGTTCCACCCGCACGTGGAGGAGCAGGAAATCGTCGCGTTCCTCACGGTCCTCAACAAGGGCCGGAACCTCCCGGCCGACGCGGAAGACGACCTGCTCACCCTGCTCTGGGAACAGGACTTCCAGTACATCCGCTACACCTTCGTCGAGCTGGGCATTGAAGACGCCGCGCCGGTGGGCACGGGCGGGGAACGGCTGGCCTCGGCCGGCGGCCCCACCGCGCAGACGATCACGCGCGAGGTCCTGGAGCAGGAGGTCGGTCAGCCCGACACCGGCGGGGAACCTGGGTCGGGTGCGCCCGCTGGCGCGCGCCCGCCGGGCGTCGTCAACATGGAGGAGTTCGACTCCACGTTGTACTTCCTCGACGACGCCGACATCGAGTACCTCAAGGGCGAGATCGACCGCGAATACAAGCAGGACTTGCGGGGCAATGTGCTCGCGATCCTGTTCGACCTCCTGGAGCTCCAGACCTACAGTACGGTTCGCGCCGAGCTGATTTCGATCGTCGAGAACTTCATTCCCTACCTGCTGGCGGTCGGCGACTTCCACTCGGTGGCCTACGTGTTGCGGGAGCTCAAGATCATCCTGCAGCGCGCCCGGGAACTCCTGCCGGAACATCGTGCCCTCATGGAGCAGATGCCGTCCCGTCTCTCCCAGCCGGACGCGCTGGGCCAGCTGCTCCAGTCGCTGGACGAGGCCGTGGTTTTCCCCAGCGCCGACGAGCTGGGCGAGCTGTTCCGCGAGTTGCGAGGTGAGGCCCTGGAGACCGTCCTGGCCTGGCTTCCCAAGCTGACGAACCAGCGCGTGCGAGAGTTGCTGGATACCGCCGCCCAGCGGCTGGCGCAAGCGAGCCCGGCGGAGGTGTCACGGGCACTCAGGGGTGCGAACGAAGTGGTGGTCATGGCGGCACTCCGGCTCGTCAGCCAGCTCAAGCTCCCGGCGACCGTGCCGGCGGTGGCCGAGGTGCTGGTGCACGAAAACAAGGTTGTGCGGGTTGCGGCGGTGGATGCGCTCGCGGCCATCGGGTCGCCGGGCGCGATGCAGGCGACCGAGCGCGCCATCGATGACCCGGACCGCGAGGTGCGCCTCGCGGCGGTGCGGAGCGTGTCCGCGCGCGGGCACCGGAACGCGTTCGCCCGCATCGAGGCCGTCGTAGCCGGCAAGACCGTGCGGAACGCGGACCTGACCGAGAAAACGGCGTTTTTCGAGGCGTACGGGCGGCTGGGCGGACACACCGGCGTCCAGAAGCTGGCCGAAATGCTTGAGGCCAAGGGAGGATTCCTCAAGCGCGCGGCGGACCCGGAGACGCGGGCGTGCGCCGCCATGGCGCTGGGCAAGATCGGGACGCCGGAGGCGAAAGACATTCTCCACCGCGCGGCGCAGGACAAGGAAGCGCTCGTGCGGAACGCCGTGAACCGCGCCCTGCGGGAGGCCAAGTAACGTGACGACGCCTGACCAGCCGGCCCGCGCCCCGCGGCAGTCGATCGCCGACTCCATGGCGAGCACGGATCGCATCCTGCGCCAGGCGGGACGCGATTTCGTGATCTCGCTCTATGCCACGCTCCGGAGCCTCAAGCTGTACCCGCTGGAAAACGCCCAGGTGCAAAAGTCGCTTGACGAACTCACCGGGTTGGCGAGCGCGCTCCTCCAGATCGAAGACGAACTCGAGATCCGCCTGTCCAGCGACTTCATCTTTGTGAACGAGACGCGGCTCCGGCTGGGCCTCGACAACTACGCATCGTTCTCGCACGTCCTGGGCACCCTGCGCAACTGCGGGATGGGTGTGGTGAAGGTGAACGCAAAGATCGAGCGGCGCGAATGGCAGGTGTTCGTATCCCTGCTCCTGTCGTTCGCCAGCCGGGCGGCCGATCCCAACAAGCTTTCGGAGCTCCAGCAGAAGCTGGTCTCGGGCGGCGCGCTCAACCTCATGGTCGAGGGCGAGGCGGAGGGCGATGACGACTCCGACAACGAGGGGAAGTCCAAGGAGGTGGCCAAGCGGACCTACGAGCGATCGGTGTCGGTCACGAAGGACTTGATCAACTCGGTGCGCATGGGCCGGGCGGCGTCGGTGAAGAAGGTGAAACGCGCGGTGCAGGGCATCGTGGACCAGGTGCTCGCGAACGAAGTGTCCATCGTCGGGCTCACGACCATCCGCGACTACGACGAGTACACGTTCACCCACTCGGTGAACGTGTGCATCTTCAGCGTGGCGATGGGCCGCCGGCTCGGCCTCAGCAAGGTCCAGCTTTACGACCTGGGCATGGCTGCCCTGTTCCACGACGTGGGGAAGAGCCGCGTGCCGCTCGAGGTGCTCTCGAAGGACGGGCCGCTCAACGAGGAAGAGTGGCGGATCATGCAGGCCCACCCCTGGCTCGGCGTGCTGACGCTGTTCGGCCTGCGGGGGTACGGGGAGGTGCCCTACCGGGGGATTGTCGCCGCGTACGAGCATCACATGAAGATCGACCTGACCGGCTATCCCAAGTCGCTCCGGCCGCGGCGGCTCTCGGTGTACTCCAAGATCGTCGCCTGCGCCGACGCCTTTGACGCCGCGACGACCCGGCGGGTGTACCAGACGACGCCGATCCAGCCGGACCAGGTCCTGCGGGAGATCTGGGAAAACCCGCGGCGTGGACATGACCGTGTCATCGTCAAGGCGTTGATCAACCTGCTGGGCATCTACCCGGTGGGCACGTGCGTCATCCTCGACACGTATGAGGTCGGCATCGTACAGGCCGCGAACCCGGATCCGGTCCACTTGCACCGTCCCATGGTCAAGATCGTCGCCACGCCGGACGGCGGCTCGACGATGACCGGCCCGGTGGTGAACCTGGCCGAAGCGAAGCCGGAGGGAGACTTCCTGCGGACCATCATCAAGGTCACGGACCCCGCCAAGTACGGCATTAGGGCTTCCGATCACTTTGTCTGACGCCATTTCCGCGCGCTGGCGGGTGGTGCGCGCCGAGGGGCGCGCCGCCCTGATCCCGTACCTCACGGCCGGCTACCCGACGCTTGACGCCAGCCGGGACGCCCTGCGGATGGTCGCCGAGGCCGGCGCCGATTTCATCGAGGTCGGGATCCCGTTCAGCGACCCCCTGGCCGACGGCCCGGTGATCCAGCGATCCAGCCAGGTGGCGCTCGATGCCGGGATGACCGTGCGCAAGGCGCTGGACATGATCCGCGACCTCCTCCTTCCGGTACCGGTGATCGTGTTTTCCTACCTCAACCCGGTCATGGCGTACGGTGTCGAGCGGTTCACCGCCGATGCCAGGGCCGCCGGCGTATCGGGTCTCCTGTTGACCGACGTGCCCGCGGGCGAAGACACCGCGATCGAGCAGACGGTGCGGAAGGGCGGCCTCGACCTGATCCGGCTCATTGCGCCGACCACGGTGGACCGGCGGCTGGCCGAGGTGGTGAAAGGCGCCAGCGGATTCCTCTACCTCATCTCGCGGCTCGGCGTCACCGGCGCGCGCACGACGATCGACGCCGGGGCGGACCGCATGATCGCGCGCGTGCGCGCCGCGACCACGCTGCCGGTCGCCGTGGGGTTCGGGCTCGCGACGGCCGAACAGGCCCGCGCGGTGGCGCGGATCGCCGACGGGGTGGTGGTGGGGAGCGCACTGGTGGAACGGCTGGGACAGGGCATCGAGTCCGCGCGGGCGCTGATGGTTGAACTGCGCGCCGCCGTCGTGCGCTAGGTACCATTCGCCTGTGACCGGCGACAGCATCACGCTCAAGGCGATGCGCTTCCACACGCGCGTGGGGCTCTTGCCCCACGAGCAGGACCATCCTCAGCCGCTCGAGCTGGACCTGACCGTGTGGGCGTCACTCCGGCGCGCCGGCGAGTCGGACTCGCCCCAGCGGTTTCTCGATTATCGCGACCTGTACAGCCTGGTGGCCGACACGGTGGGGGCGAGCCACCACCGGTTGCTCGAAGGCCTGTGCGGGAAGATCGCCGAGCGCGCGCTGGCGCTGGAGGCCGTGGAGCGGGTACGCGTGGCGGCCCGCAAGCCGCACGCGCCGATCAGCGGACCGCTCGACTACGTGGAAGTGGTCTTGGAGCGCCGCCGCGGGGATGGCTGAGCAGGTGTTCGTCGCGCTGGGGTCGAACCTGGGTGATCGCGCGCGGCATCTCGCGGAAGCCCGGCGCCTGATCGGGGCACTCCCGTGCACCAGCGTGGCCGCCGAAAGCGCGGTCGAGGACACGGCGCCGGTCGGTCCCGTATCGCAGGGCCGGTACCTGAACCAGATGGTGCTCGTGCGAACCGGCCTGGCCCCACGGGAATTGCTCGATGCCCTGTTGGGGATCGAGCGCGCGCTGGGGCGCGAACGCGGCGAGCGCTGGGGACCACGGACGATTGACCTGGACATCGTGCGGTTCGGCGACCGGGTGGTGAGTGAACCCGGGCTCACCATTCCGCATCCCGAGCTGCCCAACCGTGACTTTTGGCAGCGAGAGCTGGCGGAGCTGGCACCTCATGGCTGCTGACACCAAGCGCGTCACCACACATCGCCTTCTCGAAATGAAGCGGAACGGCGAGCGCATTGTATGCCTGACGGCGTACGACGCCCTCTTCGCCGACCTGCTGGACCAGAGCGGCGTGGACGTCCTCCTGGTGGGCGATTCCGTGAACATGGTGCTGGCGGGGCAGGAGACCACGCTGTCGGCCACGCTCGAGCAGATGGTCTACCACGCGAGCACGGTCGTGCGGGGCGTGCGCCGGGCAATGGTGGTCATCGACATGCCGTTCCTGTCCTACCAGGTCTCGATCGAGGAAGCCAGGCGGAACTGCGGCCGGGCGCTTCAGCTCTCCGGCGCACACGCGGTCAAGGTCGAAGGGGGTGCGCACATGGCCGCCACCGTCCGCGCGTTGGTGGACATCGGCATCCCGGTCATGGGCCACGTAGGGATGACGCCACAGTCCGTGCATGCGCTCGGCGGGTACCGGGTCCAGGGCCGCGACGAGGCGACGGCCGAACGCATCCTCGCGGACGCAAAGGCCCTGGAAGACGCGGGGGTGTTTGGCATGGTACTCGAGTTGATACCCGCGGATCTCGCCGAGAAAGTATCAACGTCTCTCACCGTGCCCACGATCGGGATTGGCTCGGGTGCGCACTGTGATGGGCAGGTTCTGGTGCTGCATGACATGCTCGGTCTCAACGAACGGTTCAAGCCCAAGTTCGTGAAGCGCTACGCCGACCTGGCCGACGCGGTGAAGAAGGCCGTCCGCGCCTACGGCGATGATGTGCGCTCGGGCACGTACCCGGACACCAACCACTCCTTCTGACCGTGCTCGAGACCGGCGACCCGAGAGTCGTGCGGACATGGTCTCGCGCGGCCCGGACGGGCGGCCGCCGCGTGGGGTTTGTCCCCACGATGGGCTTTCTCCACGAAGGCCATCTGCGACTGGTTGACGTCGCCCACAGCCACGCCAACGCCGTGGCGATGTCGATCTTCGTGAATCCCCTGCAGTTCGGCCCCACCGAAGACTTTGCGCGATACCTGCGAGACATTCCCCGCGATCGGACGATGGCGCTGGAACGCGGCGTCGAATGTCTGTTCGTGCCGGAAGGGAAGGACATCTACCGGCGCGAGGCCGTGGTGCGGGTGAGCCCGGGGTCACTGGCCGGGCATCTCTGCGGCCCGTTCCGGCCGGGCCACTTTGAAGGCGTGCTCACCGTGGTGGCAAAACTCTTTCACATTGTGGAACCCGACGTGGCCGTATTCGGCCGCAAGGACGCCCAGCAGGCGGCGCTGGTGCGCCGGATGGTGGCCGACCTCGATTTCCCGGTAGAGATCGTGGTCGTCCCGACGGTACGCGAAGCGGATGGCCTCGCGCTCTCGTCCCGCAACGCGGGCCTGTCCGCCGACGAACGGCGGAGCGCCCTCGCGCTCTCCCGCGGCCTCGATGCCGCCCACGAGGCGTTTCGCCGCGGCGAGCGGGACGGAACGGCCATCGTGAACGCCGTGGCCGGCGTCGTCCGGAAGGAACCCGCCGCGAACGTGGAATACATCGAGGCCGTGGACCCGGAGACGCTGGGTCCTGTCGCCGCCGTCTCGGAGGCGACGCTCGTGGCGCTGGCCGTGCGCGTCGGGAAGACCCGGCTCATCGACAACGTCATCCTGGGGCAGGGGCTGGCCGGCGATGAGCGTCTCGGCGAGCGCGGGTGACGGGCATACCGGCGTGGGCGGAAGCGACGCCCGAGCGCCGCGCGCACATTGAGCGCGTAGCGGCGTTGGCGGGGGAGTGGGCCGACGCGTTGCGCGTGCCCGCGAACGAGCGAGCGCGGTGGCAAAGGGCGGCCTACCTGCACGATGCATTGAAGGACGCGCCGGCCGAGCGGCTGGCGCCACACGCTCCCGCGGGATGGAACCTGCCGGACCTCTTTCACGGGCCGGCTGCCGCGGCGCGCGCCGCCCAGGATGGCGAGACGGATCAGGGGGTGCTCGATGCGGTGGCGTACCACTCCGTGGGTTACGGGGGATGGGATGCCGCCGGACGCATGCTGTACCTGGCGGATTTCCTCGAGCCCGGGCGCGTCGGGCAGGAACAGCGCGCGGGCCTGGCGGCCCGGGTCATCCAAGACCCCGACGCGGTCCTGACGGAGGTCGCCGCGCTGCGCATGGTCGGGCTCATCCGGTCCGGCTGGCCCCTTGTTCCCGAAATGGTGGCTTTCTGGAACTCCGTCGCGCGACCCGGCTGAGCGTCGCGGTCCTGCTGCTGGCAGGAGTCGCCACGGTCGGCTGGATGCTGACACATCGGGCGCGCGCGCCGCGCGCGGCCATCATTCCCGGCGAAGGCGAACGCACGTTGATCGTGGAGGTGCTGAACGGCACCGACGTCGATGGTCTCGCGCGAGAGGTGGCGCGGCGCCTGCGGGCGCGCGGAATTGACGTGGTCTATTTCGGATCGGGGGACCGGCATGATCTGGAGGGGACGCGGATCGTGGTACGGAAGGGTGACACCACCGTCGCGCGCCCGATTCGTGACGCGCTCGGCACGGGGCGGGTGACGGTCGAGCTAGACCCCCGCCTCCTGCTCGACGCCAGTATCATCGTCGGCCGCGACCTTGCCCCGGGCACGTTCGAGGACCGTCGTCCGTAGCTGACCGCACGCGGCGTCGATATCGAGTCCCCGGCTCCGCCGCACCGTCGCGGACACGCCGAGGGCGCGAAGCCGGGCGGCGAATTCGCGGATCGTCCCGGGCGGCGTGGGGGTGAAGCCGGGGGCGCCGCCGGGGTGAAGCGGCAGGAGGTTCACCAGCGCACCCAATGGTTTGGCCAGCTTCGCCAACCGGTCCGCATCCTCCGGCCGGTCGTTCTTGTCCTTGATCATCACGTACTCGAATGTCACCCGCCGGGCGAACTCTCTGAGCGCCCGCATGACGTCGTCCAGCCCGTACTTCTTCTCGACCGGCATCAATTCGCGCCGCTGCTTGCTCGTGGGCGAATGCAGGGAGAGGGCGAGGCGAAACTGTTCGGGGCGGGCGGCAAGCAGGGCCAGCTTGGGAACGATGCCCACGGTACTCACCGTGATGTGTCGCGCGCCGATCCCGAATCCGTCCGGGCTGTTCAGAATGGTCAGGGCCCGGTCTACCGCCTCCCAGTTGTGGAGCGGTTCGCCCATGCCCATGAACACCACGTTCGTCGGGACGCCGTACGCCCGGTCGAGCGCCATTTCCCGTACTTGCGCAGCAATCTCCCACGTCTCGAGGTTCCGGCCGAAACCCATGCGGCCGGTCGCGCAGAAGACGCATCCGAAGGCACACCCGACCTGGGATGAAATGCAGAGTGTCCGCCGCTTGCCCTCGGGGATCAGCACGGACTCGACGCTCCCGCGGTCGGGGAGCTCCCACAGGAACTTGACCGTGCCGTCCGCGGAGACCTGGTGGGCGGCACGCCGCAGTCGCGGGACGGGAAACGACGCCTGGAGTGCCTCTCGCAGGGTGGCGGGCAGCTCGCCCGCATCCGCCCAGCTTGCGATGGGCCGGTTCCAAAGACGGGGCATGATCTGGCGCACCCGGTAGGCGGGCTCCCGTCCCTCGAGCCATGTCTCGAGCAGGGGAAGCGCGTCGGCTGGTGCGACGTTGAACGGATTCATCGGGACAGGCCCACGTCGAGGCCCACCCGGTAGTTCGCCCCGAGCCCCTGGATACCGCCGCCCCGGGCGGCAAGGACCGAGTATCGCCCGGCGCGAACGCCGACTGCAAGCACGAAGCGCCATGCCGCGTGCCCGAGGGACGCTTCGCGCTGCAACCCCGAGTCGAGCGTGATGCCCGGTCCGAGTTCAAAGCCTGCGCCGAACGAATGCTCGAGGTCCCGGCGATCGCGAATCGCCGCGCCGTAGCGCACCGTGAAGGTCGCGGGCGTTCCCCAGGCGCTGACCGTGAATACCTGGCATTCCCCGCCGGCGTAGTAGCGTTCGGTCCGCCGGTGGGAGAGGTCTGCGGGCAGAAATTGGCTGGCGGCGGCCACGCGCACCCGGCTGTTGGGTCGCGCCGACGCGCCGACGTCCAGCGTGAGCCCCGATCCGCGAACCAGGTCGAATCGCGCGTCGTGACCCCGCAGCAGGAAAGCCGTGCTGACCGGGCCGATCTTTGCACCGAGGGCGAGCCCGGCCAGTTGCTCGTAGACCGGAATATCGGCGCCCTCGTTGAGCGGCGAGGTGGACGTGCGGATGAGGTCGCTCACCTGGAGGCGTCCGAACAGGACGCCGACAGCGAACACCGACTTGATCGACTGGCTCGCGCCGGCCAGGATTCCGGACATCCCCAGAACGTCGGGGGTTTCCACCGCCTGGATTCCTACCCGAAGTCCGGCCCCATCGAGGATCGCGGTCGGGTTCCAGAAGGCACCCGTCGGACCGGATTCCAAGGCGGGTGACCGGGCGAGGGTGGTTCCGGCAATGTCCCAGAGCGAAGCCGCGTCGGGGGCCTGTCCGAGGCCTATGGCGGGGGTGAAGAAGAGCAACCAGAAGGGCAGGAATCGCTTCACAGCCGGAAGGTTGCCGATGGCGCAAGTGTATGTCAAGTCGAAGCTTGCCGCCCCTCGCCTACAGCGTTATGTTCATCCGGACATGCGACTGGGGGATGGCCGTCGGTGCAGCTGCAGGACCTCTTAACCCCCCGCCGTATCAAGGTACCCATTGCTGGACTGGACAAGAGTTCGGTTATCCGGGAGTTGGTGGGGCTGGTTGTCGAGAATGGTGCGGCGGAGTTTGACGATGTTCTCAGGGCCGTCCAGGAGCGCGAGGCGGTCTTGTCGACTGGAATCGGGTGCGGCGTTGCGATACCACACGGAAAAACTGCCCGGGTTCAGGAACTCAGGCTCGCTGCCGGCACGAGCCCGCTGCCGGTGGCCTTCGACGCGCTGGATGGTGAGCCCGTGCGTCTCTTTTTCCTGCTGATTGGCCCGGAGACGTCTGCCGGGGACCACGTGAAGGCCCTGTCCCGCATATCCCGCCTCATTCGTCGGCAGCCGGTGCGCGAGCGTTTGCTCGCGGCGCCGGATGCCGAGGAGTTCTTTCAGATCCTGTGCAACGCCGAAGCGAAGTGAGGGACCTCGCATGAGCGCGACCGCTATGCGGACGCACCGGTGCGGGGCCCTTCGGGCAGCGCACGCGGGACTGGATGTCCGCCTCGGCGGGTGGGTCCACCGTCGCCGGGACCTGGGTGGTCTCGTGTTTTTCGATCTGCGGGACCGCGATGGCCTCGTGCAGGTGGCATTCGGGCCTGACTGGACGCCGCCCGCAGTGATGGACGCGGCAGGAAAGGTGGGGAACGAGTTCGTGATCCTGGTGCGCGGCAAGGTGATCGCCCGGCCGGAACACGCGCGGAACCCCGACATGTCCACCGGGGACGTAGAGGTGCGCGCGAGCGACATCGAGATCTGCTCGCGTGCGGTCACACCGCCGATTCCAGTGGCGCGCTCGAAGGGCGAGCCGCTGCCGTCCGAGGAATTGCGCCTCGTCAACCGGCACCTGGACTTGAGGCGGCCGGAACTCCAGAAAAACTTCGAGCTCCGGCACCGGCTGTTCCAGTGCGCACGAACCACGCTGGCCGGGCAGGGGTTTCTCGAGATCGAAACGCCGATCCTCACCAAGCCGACACCCGAGGGCGCCCGGGACTACCTGGTGCCTTCGCGGGTGCACCCGGGCCAGTTCTATGCGTTGCCCCAGTCGCCGCAGATCTACAAGCAGGTCCTGATGATGTCCGGCTTCGACCGGTACTTCCAGATCGCCCGCTGCTTCCGGGACGAAGACCTGCGCGCCGACCGCCAGCCCGAATTCACCCAGATCGACCTCGAGGCATCTTTTGTCGGGCCCAACGACGTGTACGCAGTGGTAGAAAGCGTGCTCGCCGCGTTGTGGGCCGAGGGCGGGCATCCGGTCCAGACGCCCTTCCCACGGATGGCGCACCGGGATGCGATGGAACGCTTCGGTACGGACAAGCCGGATCTCCGCTACGGGTTCGAGATCGAGGACCTGGGGGCGGTCGTGGGCGGCAAGGGCTTCCGGGCGTTTGACGACGCGTTGAGCGCCGGCGGTAGAGTGCGGGGCGTGCGGGTCGCAGGAGGAGCAGCGTTGTCGCGGAAGGATGTAGATGCCATCACCGACGTCGCCAGGGCGGCGGGCCTGGGCGGCTTGGCCACGCTCAAGCGACAGGGGGACCAGGTCACGGGTTCGCTGGCCAAGCTCGAAGGCCTGACGGCCGACGTCGCCCGGCTTGCCGACGGCGACATGCTGTTCGTCGCGGCGGGCAAGGACACCGTCACGTCGCCGGCCCTGGATCGCGTGCGCCTCGACGTGATCCGGCGGCTCAAGCCCGCACCGCGGGTGGCGCACGCGTTCACCTGGGTGGACGCATTCCCCCTGTTCGAGAAAGACCGGGAGACCGGGGCGTGGGTGTTCGCGCACCATCCGTTTACCACGCCGCATCCCGAGGATATCGCGCGGCTCAAGGCGGGTGAGCGGGCGGGCATCCGCGCGCTCCACTACGACGCGGTGTACAACGGCAACGAACTTGGGAGCGGCTCGATCCGGATCACCGATCCGGATCTCCAGCTCATGATTTTCGACATCCTGGGCATCAAGGCTGACGATGCCCAGCGGCGTTTTGGTTTCCTGCTCACCGCGCTGGCGTCCGGGGCGCCGCCACACGGCGGCTTTGCGATCGGCTTCGATCGCGTGGCCATGCTGCTCTGCGGCGCGGAAAGCCTTCGGGATGTCATAGCGTTTCCCAAGACGACGGCCGCCCGGGCCCTGTTCGAGGACACGCCTGCCCCCATAGACGCGGCGGACCTCCGCGTGTTCAAGCTGGCGCCGGTCCCATGAGCGACATCACCCATCGCCTGTCGGCAGAAGGCGCCGACCCGCTGGCGCTGGCCGGCGTCAATGATCGCAACCTGCAGGAACTGGAGCGGGCGACCGGCGTGCGGGTGAACGTGCGCGGCGACCAGGTGACGCTGGCCGGCCAGACGGAGGCGGTGGAGAAGGCCACGCGGGTGGCGTCCACCATGATCGACCTGGCGCGGATGGGCGAGGCGCTCACCAGCGACGACGTGCGGCGGCTGGCCGAATCGAACGGCGACAACGGTGCGCGCATGGCGGACAAGGAAGGGCAGATCGCCCTGCCCGGGGCCAAGCGCATCATCCAGGCCAAGTCCCAGGGCCAGCGCGACTACCTCGCCGCCGTTCGCGAGAACGATATCGTGATCGGGATCGGTCCCGCGGGAACGGGCAAAACGTACCTGGCGGTCGCCGCCGGCGTCGAGGCGCTCGCCCGGAAGCGCGTCCGCCGCCTGGTGCTCGCGCGGCCGGCGGTGGAAGCCGGTGAGCGCCTCGGGTTTCTCCCGGGGGATCTCCAGGCGAAAGTCGACCCTTACCTTCGGCCGCTCTACGACGCGCTGGAGGACATGATGCCGCAGGAGCGGGTGCAGAAGGCGATCGACACGCGGGTCATCGAGATCGCGCCGCTCGCCTACATGCGCGGGCGCACGCTGGCCGACGCGTTCGTGATCCTGGACGAAGCGCAGAACTCCACGGCCGCCCAGATGAAAATGTTCCTGACCCGGCTCGGCGTGAACTCGAAGGCCGTGGTGATCGGCGACAAGACCCAGATCGACCTCGCGAGCCGGGAGGAGTCGGGCCTCATCCACGTTGAGCGGGTCCTGCCCGGCATCGAGGGCATCGCCTTCTGTTATCTGGAGGAACGCGACGTCGTGCGGCACCGCCTGGTGCGGGACATCATCCGGGCGTACGCCGCGGACCAGGGCACGTGACCGAGGAAGGGGGGCCCATTCCCGGGCGGGTGGCGTACCACGCGGCGCGCTGGGTTCCGGTGCTGGTCCTAGGCGCGCTGACCTACGCGCTCTACCCGGTGGCGCGCGCGTTCGACGCCCCGATCGTCGAAGCCGGGCAGGTAGCGCCGGTCGAAGTGCTCGCTCCGTTCGGGTACGTCGTGAAGAAGTCGCCGCCTGAGCTGGCCCGTGACGCGGACGCCCTCGCCGCCACGGTGCGGCCCATCTACGAGTATCAGCCGGCCGTGGTCGATTCCGTGCGCCGCCGGGTGGATCGGCTCTTCGCCGGCCTGGATGCCGCACAGGGCCCGTCAACGAGGGTGACCGTGGCGGCGCAGTACGGTGCGCGCCTTTCGGCGGACGAGGCGGCGTATCTCGAGTCGCGTGCGCGCCGCGAGGCGTTGCGGGTGAGCCTCAACCGGTTCTTCCAGCGGAACCTGGGTGCCGGCGTCACGCTCGGGGGCACGATCGAGCAGGAGTTGTCGCGCGAAGTGGTGGTGCGGCGCGAGGGACGCGAACGGGTCGTGCCGCGGGACTCTGTGCTGACCTTCGCCGCCTTCCTCGAGCGCCGGTCGCCCGAGGAACCGTCGCCGGGTTCGTCGCTGGGGGACCAGATCTATCTCAAGCTCGTGAACGCCGTCTTCCAGCCGTCGCTGGTGCCCAACGTGTCCAAGACCCTGGCGCTGCGGGCGGAGCTCCGGCGGTCGGTGGACTCGGTCAAGGACGTGGTGCGGGCCAACGAGCGGGTCGTGGCGGCGCACGAAGTGGTGACGCCCGAGACGCATGCGCGCCTCGTGGCGCTGCGGGGCGAAATGCTGCAGCGCGGACGCTCGGGGGTCGCGGACCCCAAGGGCCTCGTCGGGCAGACGCTGAGCAATGCGCTGGTGCTCTCGATGTTCTGGCTGCTCCTCATGCTCTACCGCCGGGAGACGTACGGCAGCCTCCGGCAGGTGCTCGTGGTGGCCGGTCTCTTCGCGCTGGTGATCATCGGGTCTGCCATCAACCGGCGGTTCATCGCCGAGGGTCCCGAGCTGATCCCGATCCCCTTTGCGACCATGCTCCTCACGGTGCTGTTCAGTGGGCGCGTGTCCATGGTAGCCGCCATGGTCCTGGCCGTCCTGCTGGGATCGCAAGCCGCCTACAGCGGGCAGGCGGGGCTCTACCTGGCGATGATCGGCGGTGTCGCCGCCGCGCTTTCGATGCGGGTGATACGGCGGCGGACCCAGCTCCTCGTGGCCGCGGGCGGCGTGGTCGCCGCGTTCGTCGTGGGGGCGGGCACGGTGGCCCTGCGGTTCGACTGGTCGCTGGCCGAGCTGGGGTCGAGTATAGCGCGTGGCGGCGCCAACGCGATCGTCTCGACGGCGCTGGTCATGCTGGCCCTGCCGGTGGTCGAGTCCCTGGCCGGCGTCACGACCGACCTCACGCTGCTCGAGCTCTCGGATCCCAGCCGTCCGCTGCTCCGGCGGCTCGCGACGGAAGCGCCCGGGACCTACGCCCACAGCGTGGCGATGGCCAACCTCTGCGAGTCGGCCTGCAATGCCATCGGGGCCAACGGACTGCTGGCGCGCGTGGGGTGTTACTACCACGACGTGGGGAAGCTCACGAAGCCGCAGTTCTTCGTCGAGAACCAGGCGCCGGGCAGCAACCCGCATGACCGGCTCAAGCCCGAGGCATCCGCGAGCATTATCCGGAACCACGTGCGGGACGGCATGACCCTCGCCGAGGAGCACGGCCTGCCCGCGATCGTCGCGGCGTTCATCCCGGAGCACCACGGCACGGCCGATATCACGTATTTCCTCGACCGGGCCAAGTCGCGCGGAGTGAACGTGGCTGAGAACGCCGACCAGTACCGGTATCCCGGCCCGCGTCCGCGCTCGGTGGAGACCGCGGTCGCCTTCCTGGCCGACGGTGTCGAGGCGGCGCTCCGTGTCCTGGGCGAGCCGACGGCGCAGCGTATCAGCGACGCGATCGAGCACATCGTCGAGCAGCGGGTCCAGTCCGGCCAGCTCTCCGAGGCACCGCTGACGCTGGCGCAACTCTCCCGGGTGCGGGACGAGTTCGTCCGGGTGCTGACGGGCATGCACCACAAACGCATTGACTATCCGACGGCCAGTGGCGGAATCACGTCTGAGTGGGAAGCTGCCTCGCGGGCGTGACGTCCGCGTCTGGACGGTGGGGAAGGGCCTGCGGGCGGCGCTGTCGCCGTCGCTGGTCCGCCGCACGGTAACGGCAGTGCTGGACGGCGAGCGGGCCGGGCCGGCGACCATTAGCGTCACGTTCTTGTCCTCCCAGCGCATGCGCTCCCTGAACCGCCGGACGCTCGGACGCGATCGCTCGACTGACGTGATCGCGTTCCCGCTGCCCCACCGCGGGATGCTCGCGGGGGACGTCTACATCTGTCCGGCCATGGGCCGCCGCGCCGCGCAGGCGCTGGGAATCCCGGAGCGGGAGGAGTTGGTGCGGCTGGTGGTACACGGCACGTTGCATGTCCTCGGGTATGATCACCCTGCCTCTGCGCGGCGCACGGCGGCACCGATGTGGCGCCGCCAGGAGCGCTACGTGCAGCGGGTGTCGCAGGGCTCCCGGTGACCGGGCTCGCGTTGACCGTTGCGGCGCTGGTGAGCGCGTTGCTTGCCGCCGGGTGGGCGGGCCTGTTCGCCCTGGCCGAGGAGTCGCCGGCCTTGTCGTCGTCCATCGGCGGGCCTCCGACCGGGGCGATGGACGCGGAGCCGATCCACCGGGCGTTCCAGGTCAGCCGGTTGGCGCTGACCGTGCTCGCCGGCGTGGCCGCTTCCCAGGCCGTGGGCTGGTGGTACCGGCCGACCCTTTCGGGCCTCGGTGTCGTGGTCGTCTCCGGTGGCTTGCTCTTCATGCTGGCGGATGCGGTCCCGCGATCGGTGGGCCTGCTCGCGCCTGACGCGGCGGCCGCCGCCGCGACTGTCGCGCGACGCACGCTGTTGCCGTTCCGGCCCCTCATCGCGCTGGTCGGCGTGATCGAGCGCCTGCTGCAACGCCTCCTGCCGCGACCGGCCGCCACCGGCCAGCCGGTGCTGGGACCGACGCAGCGCGACATGCTCCTCGGCGTGTTCGCCATGGGCGATACGAGCGTCGCCGACATCATGACGCCCCGGATCGACGTGACTGCCGTGGATGCGGAAGCGTCTGTGGAAGAAGTCCTGGAACTCATCCGGCACGGCGGACACCTCCGGATCCCGGTGTTCGACGGTACGCTCGACAACGTGATCGGCATTCTCCACGTGCGGGACCTGGTTCCCGCCGCGGCCGGTGCCACCGACATGCCCGACCGGTGGCAGGACCGGGTCCGCCCGGCGGAGTTCGTGCCGGAATCGAAGACCCTGGCGACCCAGCTCCGGGACTTCGTGCGTGGCTCGTCACACGTGGCCATCGTGGTGGACGAGTTCGGCGGCACCGCGGGACTGGTGACCTTGGGCGACATCATGGAGGAGATCGCCGGCGACATTCGCGACGAGGTAGGCGACGATGAGGAGCCGGCCGTCGAGCAACAGGGAGACAACCGGTTCTGGGTCGACGGGAGCGTGACGCTGGACCAGCTCTCGGCCCTGCTCGGTGACGTGTTCGAACGCGATGGGGTCAGCACGGTCGGCGGGCTGATCTATTCCGAACTGGGGCGGGTGCCGACCCCAGGCGAGGAACTGCGGATCGGCGAGTTCCGTGTCGTGGTGCAGAAGGTCGTACGACGGCGGGTGCGCCGCGTGTACTTCGAGCGCCTGGAGCCGAGGCCCGAGGCCCAGGTGGCCACGGCGGACCCCCAATGATCGGCTGGCTCCTGATGCTGGGTGGCGTCCTGCTCTCTTCGGCGGGGACCACGATTGCGGCGGCCTCGGCGGCGGTCTCGCGCCTGGAGCTGGCCCGGTGGATCTCCGGACGGCTGCGGGGCGCCGCGGTCGCAAGTGCGCTGCTCTCGACGCCGGGCCGTGTACTCGGCATGGCCACGGGAGTCGCGACGGCCGGCCTGGTGCTGGGCTCGATGGGCGTCGCGGCGGTGCTGGCTTCCATGCCGCCTGTGGTCAGCGCATCCGTCGTGGTGCTGGTGGCGGTTCCCTTGCTCATCGCGCTCACCTACTCGCTGCCGCGCGCCGTGGGACGGCGGTGGCCCGACCGCCTGGTGCGTCGGGGCGCGCCGGCCATGGAGTGGCTGTCGCGCATGGCGGCGCCTCTCCTCCTCGTCGGGGGCCCGGATCGGGATGTTTCCCGTGTGGTGCGGGCCGGTGAACGGGAAGGCGCCCTGGGCGACGAAGAACTCACCCTCTTTTCCGGGGTCGTTGCGTTTGCGGCACGCTCCGTGCGGGAAGTGATGACGCCGCGCACGGAGATCCTGGCGGTGCCGGAAAGCGCTTCCGTGGTGGATGTAGCTCGCCTGATCGGCGAATCGGGGTACTCCCGGCTCCCGGTGTACCGGGAATCGCTGGACCACATCGTTGGGGCAGTCCACGCATTCGACTTGCTCAAGGCAGCCCCCGGGGATCCGTTGCCTCTCCGCCCGGTCAGCGTGGTGCCCGCTTCCAAGAAATGCGCCGACCTGTTCTCCGAAATGCAGCGGGATGACCGGCAGATCGCGGTCGTGCTCGACGAATTCGGCGGCACGGCCGGCATCGTTACCCAGGGTGACCTGCTCAAGGAGCTCACGGCCGAGATCTTCGACGACGGGCAGGGCAGGCCCGAAACTGCCGGGCAGGAGCTGGTCGAGGTCGATGGTACGACGACCATGAGCGAGCTGGCTGCACGGTTCGGTGTCGTACTGCCGACGGCAGATGGAAGTGTCGGCGGGTTCCTGGCGCGCGGCGCCGGGCGAATTCCGCTTGCTGGGGAGCGGTTCAGCGCGGCGGGGCTGGAATTCGACGTCCTGTCGGCGACGCCGGTGCGGGTGGAACGGGTCGCGGTACGGCGGGGACCGGTGAACGTCCAGGGTCTCGGCACGGGCGGGGGGCGCTAGCTTACGGTGGGACACAGCGCGCGCATCCGGGCGCCAGAGGCACCGTGACGGAAGCACCCACGACGGCGGCACTGGAGCTCTGGGAAGAGTGGCCGGCACTCTCCGAGGAAGACCGCATCACGCGGTTCCGGGAACTTCCCAAGCACGAGCTCAACGACTTCTTCCTGACCCTGGACCCCACGGAGCAGGCCGCGCTGGTGTGCGGACTGCCGTCCTCCGAGCGCGTCCTGTGGGTGCGCCTGCTCGACCCGGATGACGCGGTGGACATGATCCAGGCCGCGTCTCCCCACGATCGCCCGGCGCTGATGGACCTGCTGGACGAAAAGACGCGCACGGAAGTTCGTGCCCTCGCGGCGTACGAAGAGGACCACGCCGGCGGGCTGATGAGCCCGCGGTTCGCAAGGGTCCGGCCGGAAATGACCGTGGACGAGGCGATCGCCTACCTGCGAAAGCAGGCCGGCCAGGTCGAGACGATCTACTACGCCTACGTGCTGGATGCCCAGCAGAAACTCCAGGGCGTCATCTCCTGCCGCGAGTTGTTCCAGGCGGCAGGCGACCGCCGGGTGTCCGAGGTGATGCACGCGAACGTGATTTCCGTGCTCGATGACATGGACCAGGAATCGGTCGGGCGGGTGTGGGTCGAGCAGGACCTGCTGGCGATCCCGGTCGTGGACCACGACGGTAGAATGAAGGGCATCATCACGTTCGACGACATGGCGGACGTAGTCAGGGAAGAAGCGACCGAAGACATCCAGAAGATGGGTGGGACGGAAGCCCTGGCCATGCCCTACATGACGGCGGGCATTCTCGAACTGGTGCGGAAGCGGGCCGGCTGGCTCTCGATCCTTTTCATCGGCGAGATGCTCACGGCCACGGCCATGGCGTACTATCAGGACGAAATCGCCGCCGCCGTGGTCCTCGCGGTGTTCCTGCCGCTCATCATCAGTAGCGGCGGCAACTCCGGCTCGCAGGCGACCACGCTGGTCATTCGGGGCATGGCCCTGGGCGAAGTACGGATCCGGGACTGGCCACGCGTCCTGGGGCGGGAAGTGACCGTTGGCCTGGCGCTGGGAACGGTGCTCGGCGTGCTCGGGCTCCTGCGGATCGTCCTGTGGCATTCCGTCGCCGGCTCGTACGGGGATCACTACCTCCTGCTGGGCATGAGCGTCGCGATCAGTCTCGTCGGTGTCGTGCTGTGGGGGACGGTGACCGGCTCCATGCTGCCGTTCGTGTTCCGGCGGCTCGGGTTCGACCCCGCCAGCGCATCGGCGCCGTTCGTCGCGACGCTCGTGGACGTGACCGGCCTCGTGATCTACTTCACGGTCGCGGGACTTCTGCTCAGGGGCACGCTGTTGTGACGGCGACGACCCAGACCGCGGAGTTGCTCGAGGCGCTGAAGGAGCGAAAGACACCGGCGCTGGCCCGGGCCATTTCCCTGGTCGAGAACGCGCGGGACGGCTACGAGGAGCTCCTGTCCGCCATTCACCCGCACGTGGGTCGTGCGTTCCGGGTCGGGATCACGGGTCCGCCAGGGGCGGGCAAGTCCACGCTCGTGGAGCGGTTGATCCACGCGTACCGGGCGAAGGACCTGACGGTTGCGGTCATCGCGGTAGATCCGACGAGCCCGTTCTCGGGCGGCGCATTGCTGGGTGACCGGATCCGGATGGAATCGGTGACCCTGGACCCGGGCGTGTTCATTCGTTCCATGGCCACTCGCGGTGCCCTGGGTGGGCTCGCCACGACGACGCGCGAGGTCTGCGACGTGGTGGACGCGTTCGGCTTCGACCGGGTCATCGTCGAGACGGTGGGGGTGGGGCAGTCGGAACTGGAAATCGCCGCCACCGCTGATGCGGCGGTGCTGGTGCTGGTGCCGGATTCGGGCGACGAAGTCCAGGTCCTCAAGGCTGGCGTCATGGAGATCGCAGACATCTTTGTGATCAACAAGGCGGACCGGCCCGGGGCCGACAAACTGCGGCAGGAAATCGAGATCATGCTGGGCTTGCGGGAGGGGAACGCCCTGCGGTATGTCGGCACGCATCACCGCGGGCGGGAGAGCGCCCAGGCAGCGAGGCGGGAGGAGCCGAAACGCTGGGAGCCTCCCGTGCTTGCGACCGTGGCGACGACCGGGCAGGGAGTCCCCACCCTGATCGAGGCCGTCGAGGCATACGCCGAGCGGACGAAAGCAAACGGTGACCTGGATGCGCGGCGGCGGGCCCGGCTCGAGCGTCACACGCGTGAGGTCGTCGAGCGCTCGTTGAGGCAGATGGTATGGCAGGACGGTGCGGGCGAAGCGGCACTTGCCCAGGGCCTCGAACGGGTGTTCAAGGGAACCGAGAGCCCCTACGAGCTGGCTCGTCGCATCGTCAATGGATTGACCGGGGGGTCTGCGCATGGCGGGTAGGAAAGACCAGGACAAGGAATGGCGTGAACAGTTCGATGCCGGCGAGAAGCGGAACGTGGGGTTCGTGACGCAGAGCTCCGAGGAAGTCGAGCCGCTGTATACGCGGAAGGACCTCGACGGATTCGACTACGCGCGCGACCTGGGCAACCCCGGGGAGCCTCCGTTTACGCGGGGTATTCACCCCACCATGTACCGTGGTCGGCTCTGGACCATGCGTCAGTTCGCCGGATTCGGCACGGCGGAGGACACGAACCAGCGCTACAAGTTCCTGCTCGGTCGCGGACAGACGGGGCTCTCGGTGGCGTTCGACTTCCCCACGCTCATGGGCTACGACTCCGACCATCCCCGCTCCGAAGGGGAGGTTGGAAAATGCGGTGTCGCCATTTCCTCGACGGATGACATGGCGACCCTGTTCGATGGAATCCCGATGGAACAGATCTCGACGTCCATGACGATCAATGGCCCGGCGGCCATGCTGTTCGCCTTCTACGTGGCGGCTGCGGAGCGCCAGGGCGCCGACATCGCCGAGCTCCGCGGGACGATCCAGAACGACATGCTGAAGGAGTACATGGCCCAGCATGCGTGGATCTATCCGGTCGAGCCGGCGCTCAAGATCATCGTGGACGTCTTCGAGTGGGCGGCGAAGCACACGCCGCAGTGGAACACGATCTCGATCAGCGGCTACCATATTCGCGAAGCCGGCGCAACCGCGGTGCAGGAGCTGGCGTTCACGCTGGCCAACGGCTTCAGCTATGTCGAGCACGCGCTCGCTCGCGGGCTGGACATCGAGTCGTTCGCGCCACGGCTCTCGTTCTTCTGGGACGTGCATAACGACTTCTTCGAGGAAATCGCGAAGATGCGCGCCGCCCGGCGCATCTGGTTCCGGCACCTGCGGGAGAAGTACGGGGCCAAAAGCGACCGCGCGTGCATGATGCGGTTCCATTGCCAGACGGCGGGCGTGTCGCTCACCGCGCAGCAGCCGATGAACAACGTGGTGCGGGTCGCCTACCAGGCCCTCGCGGCGGTACTGGCGGGGGCCCAGTCCCTGCATACCAATTCGCTGGACGAGACGCTGGCATTGCCGACCGAGGAAGCGGTGCAGGTGGCGCTTCGAACCCAGCAGATCCTCGCGTACGAGACGGGCGTCGCCAACGTGATCGATCCGCTGGGCGGGTCCTACTTCGTCGAGTCGCTCACCAACCGCATGGAAGAAGATGCCGAGCGGCTCTTTGCCGAGATCGAGAAGGTGGGCGGCGTGGTGCAGGGTATCGAGCGCGGGTGGTTCCAGCGGCAGATTGCCCAGAGTTCCCTGCGGTTCCAGCACGAAGTGGAGCAGAAGCGCCGCATCATCGTGGGCGTGAACGAGTTCACCGAGGGCAGCGAAAACGAGCACGACCTGGAAATCCTCAAGGTCACCGACGCCGCCGACACGTCCCAGCGGCGGCAACTGGCCGCGCTTCGGGCGCGGCGCGACGCCAGCAGGGCGGAGCGGGCGCTCGATGCGTTGCGGAGCGCGGCGGCGGCTGAAGCGAATGTCGTGGGCCCCATGCTCGATGCGGCCCGCGCCGACTGTACACTCTTCGAGATCCGGCACGCGCTGGAGCAGGTGTACGGCGCCTATCGGGAGCCGGTGTTCTTCTAGTGCCGGTAACCGCAACGAAAGGGCGCACCAAGGCCCGCCCCATCCGGGTACTGGTGGCCAAGCCGGGCCTGGACGGGCACGATCGGGGCGCAAAGGTCGTTGCCGCGTCGCTGCGTGACGCGGGGATGGAAGTCATCTACACCGGGCTCCATCAGACACCCGAAATGATTGCGACGGCGGCCATCCAGGAGGACGTGGACGTGATCGGGCTGTCGATTCTCTCGGGCGCTCACATGACACTCTTCCCCCGCGTGAAGAAGCTGATGACCGACGCCGGGCGTGGTGATGTGCTGGTCATCGGGGGCGGGATCATCCCGGCGGAGGACGTACACGCGCTGGAAGCCCAGGGTATCGCGAAGCTGTTCGGCCCTGGCACCGCGAGTGGGGATATCATCGCGTTCATCAGGTCGTGGGCCGAGAAGCGCAGCGAATGAGAGAACAAGTGGGCGCCGGGCCAACCGGCACGAGCCGCCTGCGCGCGCTCACCGACACCTACCGGGAACTGGCCGAACGCCTGAGACAGGGTGGCGGGCCGGTGGTAGAGGTGCAGGTCGCATGAAACGGAAGAGCGTGAAAGCGGGAGGGAGGAAAGTGAGCCTGCTTCATCTGGCCCACGCCCGCAGCGGCGACAAGGGCGACACGGCCAATGTCGGGCTGATCGCGCTCAAGCCGGAGTTCTACCCTGTCCTCGTGAAGGAAGTCACCGCGGCGAAAGTGGCGCGGCACTTCAAGGGTATTATCACGGGCAGGGTGGAGCGGTTCGAACTCCCGAACCTGGGCGCCCTCAACTTTCTCCTGCACGGCGCCCTGGGCGGCGGCGGGACGGTATCCCTCAAGACTGATGCGCAGGGGAAGGTATTCTCCACCGCGCTGCTGCGAATGGAAATCCCGGTGCCGCGGACCATCCGTGTCGACTGAGCGACTGCGCACGACCCTCGCCGACGGCGTCCTGACCGTCACGCTCAACCGGCCCGAAAAGCGAAATGCGATTGACGCCGTAATGATCGAGGAGCTGCACGCGATGCTGGATCGCGCCGAGCTGGACCAGCACGTGCGGGTCGTGGCATTGAGAGGGGCGGGGAACGACTTCTGCGCCGGCATGGACCTGGACGAGCTTCTCGCTTCGGCGGACAGCTCCATCGAGCAGAACTACCAGAGTGCCATCCGATTCGGTTCGATCTACGTGCGGATGCGGGCGTTGCCAAAGCCGGTTGTCGCCGTGGTGCATGGCCGCGTGCTCGCGGGCGGCATGGGGCTCGCGACCGGGTGCGACATCATCCTGACCCATCCGGAATCGGTATTCGGCTATCCCGAAATCCAGCGTGGGTTCGTGCCCGCGATTGTCATATCCATGTTGCGGCGGCTGACGGGCGAAAAGGTTGGTTTCGACCTCGTGGCGACGGGCCGGCAGGTCACGGCAACCGAAGCGGAACGGCTGGGTCTCGTGTCCAGGGTTCTCTCGCGGGACAGCTTCGAGGCTGAGGCCGAGGCCATTCTGCGGGGCATCGCGGTGTCAAGCGCCACTGCACTCGCGCTCACCAAGCGGCAGTTCTACGAAGCCGACGGCAAGCCGTTCGCGGATACGATCGAACTCGGGGCGAGGGTCAACGCGCTGGCGCGGAGCACACCCGATTTCCGCGCGGCGATCGCCCGGTTTCTCCAGAAATGACTTCCGGCGTGGTGCTGGCGCTCCAGGTGGTCCTGCTCGGCACGGGGACTCCCAATGCCGATCCAGACCGCTCGGGTCCGGCGGTCGCGGTGATCGCTAATGGCTCGACCTACCTGGTTGATGCCGGGCCCGGTATCGTCCGCCGGGCGGCCGCGGCGAAGCGCAAGGGCATTGCGGCGCTGGCCTCCGAGAGCCTCAAGGTCGTGTTCATCACCCACCTGCATTCCGACCACACGCTGGGTCTGCCGGACCTGATGCTCAGTCCGTGGACCCTGGAACGCAGTGCGCCGCTCCAGGTCTATGGGCCTCCCGGCGTAACCGCCATGACCAACAAGCTCCTCGAGGCATACAGTGCGGACATCGAGATCCGTCTGACTGGGGGAGAGCCGTCGAACAAGACGGGGTGGAAGGCCGAGGGACATGACGTCCGGCCTGGCGTGGTCTACCGCGACTCGAATGTCATCGTAACGGCGTTCGCGGTGCCGCATGGCTCGTGGCCGGACGCCTACGGTTACCGGTTCGAGACGAAGGACAAGGTGATCGTCATTTCGGGCGACACGGCACCGGCGGATGCCATCGTCCAGCAGTGCAACCGGTGCGACGTGTTGGTACACGAGGTGTACTCGACCGAGGGCTTCAAGCGCCGGCCCGCCGACTGGCAGGCGTACCATTCGCGCTATCACACCTCGTCAGCCGAGCTCGCGGCAATAGCCGCAAAGGCGCGCCCAAAGCTGCTGGTGCTGTACCACCAGCTGTTCTGGGGGACGAGCGACCGTGATCTCGTGAAAGAGATTACCGACCGGTACGACGGCGAGGTCGTGTCGGCGAACGATCTGGACGTCTTTCAATGGGAGTGAGTATGCGCAACGGTTTCTTCGTAGCGGTGTTGTTCGCGATCAGCCCGGTAACTGCCCCGGCCCAGGAGCGCCAGCATGGTCCGGGAGAGCTGGGGACCGTCGTGTTCCCGGTCACATGCAACGCGGCGGCGCAGGCCGAGATGCATCGCGGCGTCGCGATGCTGCACTCGTTCTGGTTCACTGAGGCAGCAAAGACCTTCGGGGCAGCGATCCAGGCCGACTCGACCTGCGGGATCGCCTGGTGGGGGGTGGCGCTCAGCAATTTCGGCAATCCGATGGGCGGGGGCACGGTGGGTGCGTTCCAGGCCCAGGGGTACGACGCCGCGGTCAAGGCGGCGAAGGCCGGCGCGCGGACCACGCGCGACCAGGGCTACGTGGACGCCGCGATGGCCCTGTACAAGGACTACCAGACGGTGCCGAACGGGCCACGCATGAAAGTCTACGAAGCCGCGCTGCGGTCCATCGTCACGCGGTTCCCGGCGGACACCGAAGCGATCATCTTCGACGCGATCTTCACAGTGGCGACCGCGTCACCCACCGACTTGACCTTCGCGCAGCAAAAGAAGGCCGCCGAGATCTTGAACGCGCTCTACGCGAAATACCCCCAGCACCCCGGGCTCGCGCACTACATCATCCATGCCTTTGACTCTCCGCCGCTGGCGAGCAACGCGCTGGATGCCGCGCGCCGCTACGCCGACATCGCGCCGGCGGCGCCGCACGCGCTCCACATGCCATCGCACACATTCACGCGGCTGGGCTATTGGGACGAATCCATCAGGACCAACCGCCGCTCCATGGACCTCGAGCCGACGCCAGCGGCCAAGTCGCACGCGGCCGACTACATGGTCTACGCTTATCTCCAGCAGGGCAAAGACGACGCAGCGCTCAAGGTGATTCAGGAAATCGGTGGGGGCGTCACCGGCTTGTACGGCGCCATGGCGCTCGGGTCCTACAATGCCCTGGCCATGCCGGCGCGGTACTCGCTTGAGCGGGATGACTGGACGACCGCGGCGGCCCTCAACGTGACGTCCGCGGCGCCCTCGGCCGAGGCGGTCACCCATTTCGCCAAGGGGTTGGGCGCGGCCCGTTCCGGCGATGTGGCGACGGCGAAACAGGAAATCGCGGCGCTCGAGAAGGCGGTGACGGACCTGACCGCGGCGAAGGACGCCTACTGGCCCACGGTCGTGGATGCGCAGCGCATGGCAGTCTCGTCGTGGGTGGCTCACGCCGAAGGCCGGCACGCGGAGGCGCTCCAGTTGGCGCGTGCCGCGGCGGACAAGGAGGAGCAGGTCGAGAAGCACCCGGTGACCCCGGGGCCGCTTATTCCGGCACGGGAGCTGCTGGGCGACATGCTCATGGTGCACAGCGAACCGATGGAGGCCCTCGGTGCCTATGAGGCCACGCTCAAGCATGAGCCCAACCGGGCACGCACGATCCTCGGTGCCGCGCGGGCGGCGAAGGCGGCTGGCAAGAGCGACGTATCGAAGGCGTACTACCGGGCATTGGTGAAGCAGATGGACCCGCAGTCCTGATTGACACCCTGCCGTGGGGCATGCATCTTGTTTGCGTTCCCCACTGCGGGCTTCCATGACCCGCCGTCCACCTCATGAACCTCCGGCACTCGTGCTGGAAGGAGGACGCTATGAGGTTGAGGTCCGCTGTTCTCGCCGTTGCGGCGTTGCTGGCTCCCCTCGCCGGTGCGGTCGCCCAAACGCGCATTGTGACCGGGAAGGTCGCCGACTCGCTCACCAGCGAAGCGGTGACGTCCGGCCAGGTGACGGTCCAGGGGACCAGCATCGGCAGCACCATCAAGGACGACGGCACGTTCACGCTCGCGGTTCCCGCGCGGGACGTGACGCTCACGGTCCGGAGCATCGGCTTCAAGCGTCAAACCGTGACCGTGCCGGCGAGCGAGAGCAGCATCCAGGTGTCTCTGGCGCGCGACTTCTTCCAGCTCGAAGCGATCGTGGTCACCGGACAGGCGACCGGCATCGAGCGAAGGAACCTCGCAAACGCGGTCGCGACCGTGAGCGCCGAGCAGTTGACGAAGTCCCCTACGTCGAGCGTCGAGCAGTCGCTGCAGGGCAAGATGGCGGGAGCGATGATCACGCAGAATTCCGGAGCGCCCGGTGGGGGGATGATCGTCCGACTTCGAGGCGTGACGTCGATCATCGGCGCGTACACGCCGCTCTACGTGGTCGATGGCGTGATCGCCAGCGACGTCTCCGTTCCGCCGGGAACGAACTTCATTAGCCAGGCTACTCCGGGGACGACTATCGCGACGGCCCAGGAGAATCAAATGAACCGCATCGGCGATCTCAACCCCAACGACATCGAGAATGTCGAGGTGCTCAAGGGAGCGTCGGCGGCCGCGATCTACGGCTCCAAAGCGGCAAATGGTGTGATCATCATTACCACCAAGCGCGGGAGGGTTGGCGTGCCGCAGTTCACGCTGAGCCAGAAGTTCGGCATCTCCCAGATCAGCAAACAGGTCGGCGCGCGCCGCTTCTCGGCGGGTGACACCGCCGGCGTCCGTACCGTCTGGGGCCAACCCGGAGTCAACGCATTCATAGCCGCCAATGGGCTGACCACCCCCGATTTTTTCGACCACGAGTTGGAGGTCTTTGGCAATAAGCCTCTCTCGCACGAGACCAGCGCCAGCGTGAGCGGCGGCACCGAGGATACCCGGTACTTCGCGTCCGGCCTCGTCAAGCACGACGCCGGCATCATGACCAGAACGTTCGCCGACAAACAGGCGCTCCGGCTTAATCTCGATCAGACGGTCGGCCGGGTGACCATCGGCATCAGTTCGGGCGTGAACCGAACGTATGACGACCGCGGGCTGGTGAACAACGAGAACAACGGCAGTACGCCCTACACCGTGTTCTCGACCACGCCCACGTTCTATGATCTGCGGGCCGTCTGTCCCGACGGGTCTCGCAAAGTGCGGTGCGAGCGCGGCGTATATCCCGTCAACGAGTTCGGCAATGCCAACGCCCTGCACACCGCGGAGATTTTTGAGAACCTCGAGACGGTGTGGCGCTTCCTCGGTGCCGGTAAGATGATCATCGACGCCGTGAAAACGGGAAGCCACACGCTGCGGCTCGTCACCAATGCCGGCGCCGACTTCTTCGGGCAGAAGAACAATGTCTTCTCGCCGCCCACGCTGCAGTTCGAAGCGGTCGATGGATTGCTGGGTACGTCGGTGGTTTCCGTGACCAACAACCTCAATCTGAACCTCAACACCAACCTGGTACATGTGTACCGGAGTAGTGGTGGCACGTCCGCGACCACCCAGGCGGGCTTCCAATACGAGACGTATGATCTCACCACCGATCGCATGCTGGGCGCCAACCTGGTCGGCGGGCTGAACGCTCCGTTTGTGGGAACGGTGACGTCGGTGGACAACCGGCGCGCGCAGGGGAAGGATCTCGGCGGGTTCGCCCAGGAGGAGTTCCTCACGTTGGGCGAGCGCCTGCTGCTGACGCTGGGGGTCCGTGCGGACCGAAGCAGTAATAACGCGGACCCGGACCAGATCTTCGCCTACCCCAAGGCCGCAGCGTCATTTCGGTTCCCCCGAGGGCTGGCCTTCGTGAATGAGCTGAAGCTGCGGGCTGCGGCGGGCGCTTCGGGCAACCAACCGTTGTATGGCCAGGCGTTCACCGAGCTCAAGTCGTTCAACATCAGCGGCGTGCCGGCTACGGCGTTTCCGTTCGCGTCGGGCGCGGGCGTCCCGACGGGTGCCGCGGACCTTCGGCCAGAACGGCAGGTGGAGATCGAAGCCGGGTTTGACGCGACCATGCTGGGTAGTCGCGCCAACCTCGAATTCACCGTCTTCGAAAAGCGGGTGTCAGACCTTCTGATTCAGCGCACCCTGCCGAGCTCCGACGGATTCACCAGCCAGATCTTCAATGGTGGCACCTTGAGGACTCGCGGACTCGAGGCATCACTCGCGGCGGTCCCGCTCCAGAGCCGTGAGGTTCAGTGGAACACCCGGGTCAACTTCTGGCTGAATCGCTGCAAGATCACCTCGCTACCGGTACCCCCGTTCCCGGCGAGCGGCATCCGGAAGGAAGCCGGCAAGTCCTGCACCCAGTTCTGGGGCAACGATTCGCTGGGCCGGCTCCCGGACGATGCCGCCTTGGGGACGATTGGTACCCGCATCGTTCGTTATCTGGTGGATATCAACCCGCGGTTCAATCTCTCGTTCGCAAATGATTTCTCCTTCCACGCGTTCAAGTTGTATGGACTGGTCGAACATCAGAATGGGGGCTACCGAAGCTTCAGCACCTATGGGCAATTCGACGGGAACCAGAACAGCATTGACTATGTCACCCCGCTCAAGCCCGGCCAGCTGACCGGTACCCAGCGAAGGGCGCTGTCGACCAAGTGCACGCGGTGCAACACGCTTCGGCCAAGCAACTACGTCAAACTGCGTGAAGTGTCGCTCTCGGTGCAGGTGCCGAACTCGCTGGTACGCAAGTTCTGGAGTGGATCGCGCTACGTGCGGCTGAATCTCACGGGACGGAACTTGTTGACCATCACGCCGTACCCGGGGACGGATCCGGAGAGTGTCCAGACACCGAACTCGCTGGCCAGCAGCACGCCGAGTGAGTTCCTCGGGTATCCGGTGTCGCGCAGCGTGTGGTTCTCGATCGACCTCGGCTTGTAACCGTGCTCACAGGGAGATATCCGCTATGAGAGGCTTCATTCGAATCTCGGTGGCGCTGCCCCTGCTGGTTCTGGGCGCGGCGTGCGAACTGGACGTACCCGATTACAACGGCTTGAGCCTCGGGGACCTGATCAACAATCCCAGCAAGGCGACGATCGGCTCGGCCGCGACCGGGATCATCGTTCTGTCCCGGTCGGAGAATCGGAGCACCCAGGTCGGCTATATCGAGACGATCGGCTCGATGGGGCGTGAATCCCACACACTCGATATCAGTAACCCCGGCACGTCCAATGACCGCTTTCGGGTGATCGTCACCGGCCGCCCCGGCACCGTGTGGTCGCAGGCGTATCGCAGCATGCGCCAGCAGAAGATCGTGTTGCAGGCGGTGGACGCGGCCACCGACATGACGCCCGCGGAGAAGGAGGGCGTGCGGGGCTTTGTCAAGACCATGCAGGCGCATGACTTCCTCTGCGTCATCAATTTGTTCGAGCTCGGTGCGATCATCGATATCAAGGAGGATCCCAACAGCGACTATCCGGCGATCGCCGGGAAGGCGGCGGTGTTTGCCAGGATCGTCCAGCTCCTCGACGAAGCCAAGGTTCACCTTCGGGCCGCGGGCCCCGGCTTCTCGTTCCCGCTCGGTCCGGGGTTCACGGGCTTCGCGACGCCCGCGACATTCCTCAGAGTGAACCGCGGGCTTCGGGCACGCGTGGCGGTGTACCTGGCGAACATGGGACAGGGCATTGCCGCCGATCCCACGCAATACACGACGGCGCTGACGGCACTCAGCGAATCATTCGTGGACACTACCGCCTCGGCTTCACTCACGGCCGGAGCTTACTTTCCGTTCAGCACCAACTCTGGCGACGTCTCGAACGTCTATTACGATCCGGTCCCCCGCATCATCTACTCACATCCGTCCGACGTGACCGATGCGCAACCGCGGCTGGATGCCTCGCCCGACCTTCGCTCCACCTCCAAGGTCGCGCCGTTCACCCCGAGACTGCAGATCACTTATCCGGTCGATGGGCGCCTCAAGGTGTACGATAGTCCCTCGGCGTCGATCCCGATCGTGCGGAATGAGGAGCTGGTTCTGCTGCGCGCGGAGGCAAACCTTGGCTGTGTCGCCGGTGGGACCAACGCTGCCCCGACAACAACCTGCGGCGGAAACGCCGGCAATGCGCTGAGTGATGTCAACTACATCCGACGGGTTTCCGGCGGACTCGCCCCGATTACGGTAGGCGCCTGGACCGCGATGACCGATCGCCGGCGGCTCGACGCGCTGCTGTACGAAAAAAGGTTCTCGCTCCTGTTCGAGGGGCATCGCTGGCTCGACCTGCGGCGCTACAACCTGCTGCTGACGCTGCCCAGGTCGTTGCCCTTGGACAAGATCTTCCCGTGGTTCCCGCTCCCGGACGATGAGTGTGTGCCTCGCAACCGGGCACCGGCGGGATGTACTCCCGCGACCGGGCTGTAGGCCGGTGTAAGCGGTCAGGGAAGCAGAGGCCAGAGCGAGTCTGGTGACTGAACAAGACGGCCCCCAAGGCGTATCGCCTTGGGGGCCGTTCCTTCATTCCGGCATTGCCTCGCGGCGGGGCCTCAGCTCACTCTCTGCGGTTTCGGGGCACCGTCCGGGCCGTTGTCCCAATCCTGGGCCGACGAAACGTTGGGCACGCCCCATTGGTGCCCGTTCCAGCCGTTGAATCCGTCCATCTTGAACGCCCAGAACCCTGCGCCGCTGGTGACGATCAATCCGTCGGCGTTTCGCACATCCACCCCGAATGTGCTCGTGCCCCGCAGCTCGACGCCGGGAGCCGTGTCGTAGTACCCGACGGTGTACGGGTTGGCCGGGTCCATCATGTTGAACACCTGGAACTCGTCGGCGTAGGTCGACACGAACACGTACGGCCAGCGGACCTCGTGGTTGTGCGGCAGCCCTTTCCAGCTTGCCGTCCAGGCGCCGATCGGCCGCGAGATGTTCTTCAGCTGTCCGTCGAGCCCGGGCTTGAGGTCTACCATGCGAAGCGGCGCGTACGTGTACTCGGTCTCGAGGACCGCGTACCGCCCCGTGGGGTCCGGGGTGAACGTGTGGCCCCGGCCCACGCCCGCCATCCCGGTCAGGGTCACCACCAGCTTCGGCTCCGCCAGGTTCGTAATGTCGTACACATAGTACCCGCCGGCTCCGGCCCCATAGAACAGGTCGCGCTTCGTGGCGGGGTCATAGCCGGCGTAGAAATCGTGGTATCCGCGCGTCCGCCCCATGAACGTGCTGTCCGTCCACGCCGTGGGGATGGTTCCGACGAGGCCGCCGTCCGGTGCCTTGCTCACCACGCCGTCGATGTCGTAGACGCGGGCCACCGGCGATTCGCTGGTCGTGATGACCAGCGCGCGCCCGCTCGAATGCTTGTAAGCGTAGGTCTCGTGGAAACCACCGGGGAACTCCGGAACGCGCACCCGCGCAACCTCCCTGATCTTCGCCGTGTCCGGCAGGCCGGTGACGTCCCACACGATCGCGCCCAAGTCGCCGTCGGGCCCGGTGCGGTTGAACTGGAACCCGTTGAAGAAGTAGTAGCGGCCGCGGTTCTTGAGGTACGTGGGAGCCAGCGAGGAGCCCTGGTGCAGCTCGGGGTTCTCGATCTTCCACGTGTAGATGACACGCGCGCGAGCCGGGTCCTTGAGATCCACGACCACGAATCCCTGGTCGTGCGACACGTACGCGTACGGACGCGACAACTCCTGTTCAATCTCGATGTCGGCCACGGACCGCATGGGGATATATGACAGGAGGTGGATATTGGCCGATGCCTGGTGCCCGGCCACGCCCTGGGCGGCGAGGGGCGCCGCGAGCGGCGACAAAACGGCGAGTGCTGCCCAGAGCTTCATGGTCGGTTGCCTAGCGTGCGCTCACCTTCTGCGGCTTCGGCGCCCCGTCCGGCCCATTGTCCCAGTCCTGCGCCGTCGACACGTTGGGCAAGCCCCACTGATGACCATTCCAGCCATCGAAGCCGTCCATCTTGAACATCCACAACCCGCGGCCGCCGGACGTGACGACGAGCCCATCGGCATTCCGTACATCCACGCCGAACGTGCTCTCGCCACTGAGATCAACGCCGGGGGCGGTGTCGTGGAATCCCACGGTGTAGGGGTTGGTCGGGTCCATCATGTTGAAGACGTAGAACTCGTCCGCATACGTCGAAACGAACACGTAGGGCCAGCGGACTTCGTGGTTGTGGGGGAGGCCCTTCCAGCTGGCGGTCCAGGCGCCGATCGGCCGGCTGATCGTCTTCGCCGTGCCATCCAGGGCCGGCTTCAGGTCGAACAGGCGGAGCGGGGCGTACTGGTACTCGGCTTCGGTCACCACGTAGCGCCCCGTGGGGTCGGGTGTGAACGTGTGCCCCCATGTGACCCCGGAGACGCCTGAAATCGTGGCGACGACCTTGGGGTTCGCCAGTTCGGTGATGTCATAGACGTAGTAGCCTTGCTGGCTGCCCCCGTAGAAGAGATCGCGCTTGTTGGCTGCGTCGTATTGCACGACCATGTCGTGGTACGCGTAGCGCGGGTTGCCCATGCGCGGGGGCCAGAGCGAGGCGGAGTCGGGCATCGGGATCTTCCCGATCACGCCCCTGTTGGGCCCACCCGAAACCACCTGGTCAATGTCGTAGATGTAGGCGTACGGCGTGTACGTGCTCGTGACGAGCAACGAGCGCCCGCTCGAGTGCCGGTAACCAAACGACTCGTGCATGCCGCCCAGGCCTTCGGGCACCTTGATCCGCGCCAGTTCCTTGATCTTGGTTGTGTCCGGCAGCCCGGTCACATCAAAGATCACGGCACCGAGGTCCTGGTCGGGACCCGTGCCGTTGCGGTACTGGAAAGAGTTCGCGTAGTAGTAACGCCCCTTGCTCTTCAGATAGATCGGGCTGAGCGCCCCGCCGTTTCCGTCGTGCAATTCCTTGTTCTCGATCGACCACGAATACAAGATGAAGGGTTTCTTGGTGTCCTTGATGCTGATGATGTCGAAGCCCTGGTGCGCGGTCATATAGATGTAGGGCCGCGACAGCTCCTGCTCGATGTCGATGTCGGTGAACCGGCCGACCAGGTGGCCTTCGATATGGACGTTGCTGCTGCGCTGCTGGCCGGCGACGGAGCCCTGGGCTTGGGCGACGGAAGTCCCGATCAAGGTCATACCGGCGGCGAGCATGAAGGTGGCGCGGCGCATCATTCCTCCGAGAAGTGGCGATGAAAGGCGACGACAAGGGCGACGGACGGCGAGTTTCCATCGCCCTCCATCGCCCGTATCATCGCCCTAGATCCCCTATCTGGCAATGCTCACTTTTTGAGGTTTCGGAGCTCCGTCGGGGCCGTGGTCCCAATCCTGCGCGCTGGACACGTTCGGGACGCCCCACTGATGGCCGTTCCAGCCGTCGAATCCTTCCATCTTGAACGCCCAGAAGCCTGAGCCGCTGGTGACGATCAACCCGTCCGCATTGCGCACGTCGACTCCGAACGTGCTCTCGACCGGATTCGGACTGGCCGGGTTGCCCCGGCCGGCGTTCTCCGGGCCCGGCGACGTATCGTGATAGCCAACCGTGTAGGGATTGGTCGGATCCATCATGTTGAACACCTGAAACTCGTCGCCGTAGGTCGAGACGAAAACGTAGGGCCAGCGGACTTCGTGGTTGTGCGGCAGGCCTTTCCAGCTCGCGGTCCACGCCCCGACGGGGCGGGACACGTTCGCCGCGAGCGAGTCACCCCGCGGCTTCAAGTCGAACAGCCGGAGGGGCGCGTACGTGTACTCGAACTCCGTCACCACGTACCGGCCGGTCGGGTCGGGCGTGATGGTGTGGGCGATGTCCGTACCGGAGACGCCCTTGATGGACGTCAGCAGGCGGGGCTGGGCCAGGTTGGTAATGTCGAACACATAGTAGCCGATGTACCCGGCGCCGTAGAAACGGTCCTGCTTGGACGCCGGGTCGTAGCCCACGTAGAAATCGTGGTATCCCTCCCATCTATACGGCGTCAGGGAGTCGGGGTTCGGCACCTTGCCCACCAGCGCCCCCGCCATGTCTCCCGAAACAACCTTGTCGATGTCGTAAACGTACGCGCTGCTTCCGTACGTCGTCACGAAGACGAGCGCCCTCCCGTCGGAATGCTTGTATGAAAACGTTTCGTGGAAACCGCCGGGGATCTCCGGCGTGTTGATGCGGGCTACCTCCCGGACCTTCGAAGTGTCGGGCAGGCCGGTGACATCATGAATGACGGCGCCCAGGGTGGCGTCCGGGCCCGTGCGGCTGAACTGGAACCCGTTGAAGAAGTAGTACCGGCCCCGGCTCTTGAGGTACGTGGGGGCCAGGGCCGAACCCTGGTGTAGCTCGGGGTTCTCGATCTGCCAGGTGTACATCTTGTACGCCTTGGCCGGGTCCTTGAGGTTGATGATGCTGAATCCCTTGGCGCCGCCGGTCGAGACGTAGGCGTACGGCCGGGAGAGTTCCTGTTCGATCTCGATGTCGGTCAGCCGGCCCGGAATGTGCGCCACGATCTGCACGTTCCGGCTCCGCTGATTTCCGGCAACTGAGCCGGAGCCCTGGGCGTGGGAAATAGTGGTTGGGGCAACCAACAGGACGGTGAGTGCGAACGCAGCGGTGCGGTGCATCGTTCCTCCGACCGGCAAGGTGATGGATAGCGATTGGGAGGTAGGGGAGCCTCCGTCCCTATCTTCGCCCCCGGTGTGAACGTTGGCAACCGGGTCGGGAATTCCCCTGAATCTTGACACGTAAAGCCCTGAGCGTTATTGAGCTGGGTGTGGTGTGACGGGTCTCACGCTCGTCACGCGACTTACGGCCAGATCTGTATGAACCTTGCCACCTGCTCCCACCGATTCTGCTACGGTGGCCCGCAGGTGTTTGCGGCGTGTGGTCCGGCGTTTTTGTCGAGTACCCACAGCATTCCTTACTCCCCGGGGGAGGGTCCGTCCCATGAAGTGGAGAATCGTTCTACTTACCGTAGCGCTCGCAATCGCGGGCGTGAGCCAGGCCAGCGCCCAGACCCGCATCGTGACCGGTCGCGTGACCGACTCGTTGACCAGCGAGCCGATTACGTCCGGCCAGGTGACGGTCCAGGGCACCAACATCGGAACGACCGTCAAGGATGACGGCACGTTCACCGTTGCCGTTCCCCAGCGGGACGTCCTGATCACGGTTCGGTCCATCGGGTTCAAGCGGCGCGAAGTCGCCGTGCCGGTGAGCCAGAACTCGCTGACCGCCGCACTGGACCGGGACTTCTTCCAGCTCGAAGCCATCGTCGTGACCGGTCAGGCGACGGGCGTCGAGCGGCGGAACCTGGCGAACGCGGTGTCGTCCATTTCCGCGGACCAGCTCGTCAAGTCGTCGCTCAATTCGGTAGACCAGGCGCTGCAGGGCAAGCTGGCGGGCGCCCAGATCTACTCGAACAGCCAGGCGCCTGGCGGTGGCATCCAGGTCAAGATGCGGGCCGGCATGAACTCGGTGCTGGGCAACTCGCTGCCGCTCTGGGTGGTTGATGGCGTCATCATCAACAACCAGGAAATCGGCTCCGGCCTGAACGGCATCAGCCGGGGCGGCGGGATGGGGTGTAGTGAATCCGGCGCCGCCTGCGGCAACCAGGACCAGGTCTTGAACCGCGCCTCGGACCTCAACCCGAATGACATCGAGAGCGTCGAGGTGCTCAAGGGCGCCGCCGCCGCCGCGATCTACGGGTCCAAGGCGAACAACGGCGTGATCATCGTGACCACCAAGAAGGGCCGGGTGGGCGTTCCCCAGTTCACCCTGGCCCAGCGTTTCGGCCGCGGCGAGATTTCGCACCGCCTCGGGCCATTCCGCCGGTTCGCCGATCAGGCGGAAGCCGTGACGGCGTTCTCCGACGCCACCAAGGTCGCGGCGACGTGGACGCCGGACTACTACGACCACGAAATGGAAATCTTCGGCGAGAAACCGTTCAACCACGAGACTTCTATCAGCATGGGCGGCGGAACCGAGAACACCCGGTACTTCGCCTCCGGCCTGATTCACCACGACGGCGGCATCCAGGACCGGACGTACTACAACAAGCAGAACCTCCGGCTCAACCTGGACCAGACGGTCGGCTCACGCCTGACCTTTGGCGCCAGCATCAACACGGTGCATTCGAGCCGCGCCGCGGGCGTCAATAACAACGACAATACCCAGACGGCCATGTACATCATTCTGCCGTACACGCCGACCTGGATGGACATCCAGAAGCGGGCGGACGGCACGTATCCTGTCGTTCCGTTCCCGACGGCCAGTTCCAACGCGCAGCAGACCACCGACCTCGTGGACGTCAACGAGAACGTGTGGCGCGTGATTCCGGCCGCGAATGTGAACCTGAGCATCGTGAATTCGGCCTCGAACACGCTCAGGGTGGTGGCCACCGGCGGGCTCGACTGGTACGGCAAGCGCGACTTCGCGTTCTCGCCCGCAGGAATGCAGTACGAACGGCAGGATCAGACCCCCAACGACGCGTTCCCCGGCGCCATCATCACGTCCGCATCGTTCGTGAGCCAGATGAACGTATCGACCAGCTTGGTACACAGCCTGAAGCCCACCAGCGGGGCCTTCTCGGCTACCACGTCGGTCGGCATGAGCGCCGAGCGTCGCAGTTTCTACTTCTCGCAAATCAACGCGAAATTCCTCGTGTCCGGCGTGGCTGACCCGGACCAGGCGATTGCGTCCAACACCGTAGTGCAACAGACCCGGAACCTGGTGAAGGACATGGGCTACTTCGCGCAGGAAGAGTTCCTGACGTTGAAGGATCACCTGTTGCTCACCGCCGGCGTCACGGCGGACCAGAGCTCCACCAACTCCGACCCGGCGAAGCTGTTCTACTACCCCAAGCTCGGGGCCTCATACCGCATGAACCTCATCCGTGGCCTGCTGGACGAAGTGAAGGTCCGCGCGGCGTACGGACAGACCGGCAACAAGCCCCAATACGGAGACAAGTTCACCACGCTGGCCACGTGCGCCTTCGAAGGCGTGCCCTGCATTAGCCTGGGTACCACGCTGATTGACTCGCTGCACCCCGAGCGGCAGGCCGAAATCGAGACCGGCGTCGACGCATCGTTGCTCGGCGGCCGGGCGAACCTGGAAATCACGGGTTACCAGCGGATCGTGAGCGACCTGCTCATCAACCGGAGCCTGCTCGCATCCAGCGGGTTCGGCAGTGCCCGGTTTAACGGCGCCACGATCAAGACCCGTGGCGTCGAGGTGGCCTTCAACGTTGTGCCGGTGCAGAGCCGGTCGATCAGCTGGCAGGTACGGACCACCTTCTCCACCGACAAGACCCGGATCACCAAACTCCCGGTGCCGCCGTTCAACGCGGGCGGCAGTTTCCAACTCGGTGCCGCGCGCTTCAACCAGGATTCACTGGCCACCGACGTCTGGGGTAACGACACGCTGGCAAAGGGTGACCCGCTCGTTCCGGCGGCGCTGCAGGCGACCTACCAGGGTTGCGCCGCGTCGTGGACGTCCCGTGCCGCCAACGGCTGCTTGATCACACAGCGCAAGATTGGCGACCTGAACCCCAAGTTCACCATGGGCTTCAGCAACGACTTCAAGTGGAAGGCCGTGTCACTGAACTTCCTGGTCGGCTGGCAGAACGGCGGGCTGGTGTCCAACCTGACCCGGTGGCTGATCGACGGCGTGAAGACCACCACGGACTACACCACCCCGTGCGCCGCTGGTGAGCACTGCCTGCCCGCGGAGACCATCACGGTCGGTACGGTCACGACCTCCTACCCCGCTGAGACGCGGGGCGCTGCCCGCCTGCGGCTGTTCCCCAACTACGTCACCAGCATTGATGTCGAGGATGCGAGCTACGTGAAGCTCCGCGAGGTCAACCTGGGCGTTGAATTGCCCAAATCCATGGTCACCAAGCTCTGGAGCGGCGCGCGGTTCGTTCGCCTGTCCATCTCCGGCCGCAACCTCATGACGTGGAGCAACTACAGCGGCGCCGATCCGGAAGTCAGCAACAACGGCAGCCGCAACATCCGTATCGGCTTCGACGACATCGCGCCGTACCCACCGAGCCGCACGTTCTGGTTCAACATCGACTTGGGGTTCTAAGACCATGACTACTATTGCACAGCGGTACCGCGTTACGCGGATGATCGGCAGCCTCGCGGCTGCCACCGCCATGCTCGTCATGGTGGGTTGTAAGGACCTGGACGTCGTAAACCTGAACGGCGCCTCCGCATCGTCCCTCGAAACGGCGCCCACTCCGGCACAGCTGGTGACCGCAGCACAGAGTCTCGTGACCCAGTGGCGGGGCATCGACGCCGGGCACGCCAGCGAGCTCACCAAGTACGGCTACGAAATGTGGTCATTCCGCGCATCCGAGCCCCGCGGCTTGACGAACGTCGTCACAGGTCCCATTACCGGCGGCAATTGGAGCTTCGGGACGATTAAGAACATCAACCTGTTCCTGGCCGCGATCAACAACGTGACGGGCATGACAGACGCCGAGAAAGCCGGCCTCCGCGGCTGGCTCAAGATGAACCTGGCCATTCAATACGAAGACATGGCTCAGGCCCACGACAGTTTTGGCGTCGTGCTGGTACTGCAGGCTGATCCGCTCAACGGGGCTCCGGCTCCAATCAATACCAAGGCCCAAGTGTGGACGGAAATCTTCAGGCTGATGGACGAGGCGTACACGACGGACCTGCCGGCGGCGGGCGCTACGTTCCCCAACCTCAAGATTTCCGCGGGGTTCGCCGGCTACAACACGCCCGTCACGATGCGCCCCCTCAACCGGGCGCTCGTGGCCCGGTGGCGCAACATTGTTGCGGTGCCGTTCGGCCGGCCCGGGTACAACGCGGCTGATTGGACTGCCGTGCAGACTGCGTTGGGCCTGTCGTTCATCAGCCCATCCACTGTCGCCGGTGCACCGACGACCGGCATGACCGCTGCGCAAATGCGCGCCGGTCCGTTCCACGTCTACGAGGCGTCGAGCACCAACGGCCTCAACTCGGTGGACCGGTTCTCCGTCTGGCGGTTCGGTTTCGAGGCCCAGTGCAAGACGACGGGGGCCATTCCGGGCGCCAGCTGCGGAGCCGATTCCGTTCTCACCTCCACCACGGCTGTCACCTACACCCCGACCAACCGCGATGGGCGCGCGTTTGGCGCCAACGCGCGGGTCATGTACGTGGGAACGGCCTCGGCCCTCAACCTGTTCAACGTGACCAGCAACGCCCGGCAGACGGACATGCTGGCACCCACACAGACGGCGCGTATCGGCACGCTTGCGTCGCTGCCCGTCATCCGGAATGAAGAACTCCTGCTGATCCGTGCGGAGACGTACCTCAACGCCAACCCGCCGGACTGCGCCAACGCCATTCTCGACATCAACCGCGTCCGCACGTCCGCTATCGCGGCCATGCCGGCCCTTACTTGCCCGTACGTGGCAGTGGCGGCGCTCAACCAGCCGGCAACACTCGAGGATGAGCTGCTGTACGAGAAGCGCTTTTCGCTGTGGGCCGAGAACGGCACCGTGTGGCTTGACATGCGTCACTACGGCAAGGCGAAGCTGATTCCCCACTGGCTGCCGGAATTCCGCATCTTTGATATTTTCCCGATCCCGGCTGCTGAATGCGATATTCGAGGCTACTCCACCAAGGGTTGCTTCCAGGGTGGGTACGGTGGCATCCAGGGCGGCCCGAACACCAAGTTCCAGCCGCTGAACTAGCTAGAACGCTCCTAGAGGCACCCGCCTCCGCAACGCCAAGGCGCTGCGGGGGCGGCCTCTTTTCAGGCACGTTAAAGAAACGGCGATGGTGGGGGGTGATCATGTCCGGCAGCGGTCGCAGCCGGAGCATCGGGAAAGGTCTTCACCCAGGTAGCCGAGCAGCACGGCACGGCGACATTGGTGTGTCGTCACGTAGTGGCGCATGACCAGCCGACCGGCGCGGACTGCCTCACGGTGCGCCCGAACGCCCCCAGGCTTCACCTTGCCGCTGAAATCCAGGTCCCGTCGCAGCCACAGCAACACGCAACGGGCCGGGAGCCCATCTCGCCCCGCACGTCCTGCCTCCTGGTAGTAGCTCTCAGGCCGAGCCGGAATGCCGACGTGAGCCACCAGCCGGACGTTGGGCTGGTCGATTCCCATGCCGAACGCGGATGTCGCAACCATGACGGGGACCCGCCCGTCCAGGAAGCGCTGTAGCAGGTCGGCGCGATCGGGCGCGGGGAGCCCGGCGTGATAGGGCGCCGAAGGGAGGCCCCACATCCGCAGCAACGCAGCGACACCATCTGTCCGGTTGCGCGTCGGAGCATAGACCACGGCCGATCCGCTCCACGGCGGTTACGGTTACACCACGGACTATCCGGTCGAGCGCATGATGCGGGACGCCAAGATCTGCGAGATTGGCGAGGGAACCAGCGAGATCCAGCGGATCGTGATCGCCCGGGAGCTACTGGGAAGCCTTATCGACTAGGGACCTAGCTGTTGACGTAACTTGCTGTCCTGCCTATTCTTAGCTTCGTGAATTGGACCCCTGAAGACCTGGGTCGGGTTCTGACGACCGAGGTCTTGCCGCTGGTTTCGAAGCCCAACCGCTATGTCGGCAACGAGTTAGGGTTGGCCAGAAAGGACTGGGACAAAGCCCTCGTTCGCTTCGTTCTGTGCTATCCCGACGCATACGAAGTCGGGATGAGCCATACCGGAACGCAAATCCTTTACCATATCGTGAATCGCGACCCTCGGTGGCTCCTGGACCGGGTGTACGCCCCGTGGCCGGATATGGAAGCCGAGCTCCGCGCCAGAAATATCCCGCTTTACGGCCTCCAGCACCGCCGTCCGGTCAGCCAATACGACATCCTCGGGTTCACTCTTCAGTCCGAGCTCACGTACACAAATCTGATCAACGTTCTGGACCTCTCAGGCGTCCCACTCCGCCAGTCCCAGCGGCGTGAGAACGACCCCCTCGTCTGCATCGGTGGCCCCTGCGCGTCGAACCCGGAGCCGTTGGCGCCGTTTGTGGATTTCGCGCTCATCGGCGATGCCGAAGACGCGATCGGGGAAATCCTCGAGGTGGTCGCCCACTGGAAGGCGTCGCAGCAACGTGGGTCAGCGGGACCGCAGGGTGGCAGTGACGGAGGTCGTGCTCAAGTTCTTCGGAGACTTGCAGTTGAAGTCCCCGGCGTCTACGTGCCTTCCCTTTATGAGCCGCGTTACTGCGGTCGGACGCCGCGTCCGCGAGAGGACGCACCGGCCGGAACGCCGTTCCCCGTGGTCGCCCGCAAAGTTCCGGTGCTCCGTTCCGAGGACCATCCGCGGCAAATGGTGGTGAGCCTCACCGAGACCACCCACGATCGCCTGCCCATCGAGGTGATGCGCGGGTGCATGCGGGGCTGCCGGTTCTGCCAGGCTGGCTATCTATATCGCCCGGCCCGGGAGCGAGACGTCGAGGAAACCGTCCAGATCGCGACCGAGGGGATCAAGCACTCGGGGTGGCAGGAGGTTTCGCTCCTTTCCCTGTCCACCGCTGACTACTCCCAGGCTGTTGAATTGACCGACCGGATGAGCCGGACCATGGTAGACCGCGGCGTCGGTGTGAGCCTGCCGTCACTCAGGGCAGATGCCTTTAGTGTTGGCTTGGCCGAGGCGGTGAGTCGGGTCCGAAAGTCGGGCTTCACGTTCGCCCCTGAGGCCGGGAGCCAGCGCCTTCGGAACGTGATTAACAAGGGCATCACGGAAGAGGACATCCTGTCGGCGGTGGATAAGGCGATGGCGGCGGGGTGGAGCAGCGTGAAGCTCTATTTCATGATTGGCCATCCGACCGAGCGCCAGGACGACTTCGAGGAACTGGCCCTGCTGGTAGGCAAAATCAAGGGAATCCTGCGGAAGTACCCCGGCCGGCGACACATAACGCTGGGGTTCTCCCCGTTCGTCCCCAAGTCGCACACGCCGTTCCAGTGGGAGCGTCAGGACGATTTCGACGTCACCCGGACCAAGCTGGCCTGGATCAAGGATCGTCTCAGGGGGCAAGGCGTCGAGATACGGCATCACGAGACCGCCGACACGGCGATCGAGGGCATTATTTCGCGGAGTGGACGCGAAATCGCCGATGTTATCGAGGGCGCCTGGAAGCGCGGTGCGCGCTTCGATGGCTGGGGCGAGCATTGCCGGTTCGATCTGTGGCTCGAAGCCATGAAGGAATCGGGCCTCACCCTCCAGCAGGCGTTCCGGGAAATCGGCGAAGACGAGGAACTGCCGTGGGAGGTCGTGAGCTACAAGATCCCCCGGGATTACTTCCTGAAAGAGCGTCACAAGGCGTACGAGGCCGGCGAGACGGACGAATGCAAGCACGTCCGTTGCACCGCCTGCGGCGTGTGCGATTTCCAGGCCATGCACAATGTCCTGGCGGCGCCGGTCGCGACTCCCAAGCCCGCCCCGGCGACCGGCCTCCTTCAGAACCTGCCGGGGACGCGCGTGCGCTTTGAGTACCGCAAGGGCGCCACCGTGCGCTTTATCTCGCACCTTGACCTTTTGCGGGAGCTCGAACGGGCGTTCCGGCGCGCCGAATTGCCCGTACTCTACTCCGAAGGGTTCTCCCCGCGGCCCCGCGTATCGGCGGGGCATCCGTTGCCCCTGGGGTACACGTCCGATTCGGAATGGCTCGACGTTGACATGGCGGGAGACTGGGACGAGCAGCGCCTCAGTGCGTTGCTACCGTTGCTCAATACCTCCGTCGCTCCCGGTATTTCATTCGTGGCTGCATCAGCTTTGCCGCCGCACACACCCACGCTGGGCGCGGTGCTGGCGCGTGCGGTCTTCGTGGCCCAGCTCCCCGGGCCTCAGTTCGATACGACCCTGGGTGGGCTGGAACAGGCGGTACAGGCATTCCTCGCATCGGACCGCGTCCTGGTCCGGCGCGATCGGAAGGGGCCCGGGTCGTCCGATTCACGCGGCCGGGGTTCGCAGGAGAAGGTCATTCGGGACGTTGACATTCGCCCGTTGGTCTACGAGCTGGCAGTCCTCTCGCCGGACACCGTGAGCCTCACGGTGGCCGCCGGAGGCGCCGGCTCGGTCAAGCCGACGGAAGTCCTAGGAGCGGCGCTCGGGCTCCCACAGAACCGGTTGCCGCTCATCCAAATTCACAAGCTTGCTGCCACCCTGGCCGACGGGACGAGTCCCGCGGCCTGTGGTGTTGCGCGGGCCGAGGTGAACACGCTTGAAACGGGAGATTCTGATAGCTGGGAGCCAGCGCGAAACGCGCGTGGCGATTCTGGAGGATGACCGGCTCGTTGAACTGCTGGTGGATCGTCCGGAAATGCGACGGACCGTGGGGAATATCTACTACGGACGGGTCGATGCCGTACTGCCGGGCATCCAGGCCGCCTTCGTTGACATCGGGGTAGGCAAGAGCGCCTTCCTCCACGCTTCGGACTTGATCGAGCCCGATGAGGACGACCTGGAGGACGAGGAAGAGGGGAACGGCAAGGGCGGTGGGGGAGGACACGGACGGGCATCGCGGAAGGTGCCCAACGTGGAGGACGTCCTCAAGCGCGGCGAACACATCATCGTACAGGTCATCAAGGAGCCCATCAGCACCAAGGGCCCCAGGGTCACGGCGCAGGTGTCCGTTGCCGGCCGCAACCTGGTCCACATGCCCTTCGCGTCCAAGGTGGGCGTCTCCCGGAAAATCGATTCCCGCGAGGAACGGAGCCGCCTCCGGCAGATGATGCAGAAGCACCTGCCGCCGGAGTCGGGCGGCATCATCATCCGCACGGTCGCGGAGGACGTCACCGAGGAGCAACTGGCGCAGGAACTCGAGTCGCTCCTGACCCAGTGGAAGAAGATCAAGCGGAAGGCGGGCTTTGTTCGCCCGCCCGCGCTGGTGCACCGCGAGGCATCGCTTACGAGCGGCCTCATTCGCGACGTGTTCAGCGACAAGGTGGACAAGCTGGTCGTGGACTCCAAGCAGATCTTCAACGAGATCCAGAAATACCTGGAGCAGGTCTCACCCGATCTCCTGGAGCGGGTGACGTTCTACGAGGACTCGACGCCGATGTTCGACAAGTTCGACATCGAGAAGGAGATCCGGGACCTGTTCAAGCGCCGCGTGGAGATGCCCACCGGCGGGTATCTCATCATCGAGCCGACCGAGGCGCTGGTGTCGATCGACGTGAACACCGGTCGCTACACCGGCAAGAAGGACCCGGAGAAGACCATCCTGCGCACCAATCTCGAGGCGGCGCGGGAAATAGCCCGGCAAGTACGCCTGCGGGACCTGGGTGGCATCATCGTCACCGACTTCATCGACATGGAAACACAGTCCAACCGCGACAAGGTGCTCCACGAGCTGCGGGCGCACCTTTCGCGGGACCGCGCCCGCACCCGGGCATTCCAGATCTCGGAACTCGGCCTCATCGAAATGACCCGCCAGCGCGTGCGGCCCTCGCTGTGGGATTCCATGACCACCACCTGCGGTGCCTGCAACGGCACGGGTCGCGTATTCAAGCCGGAGGTCGTGGTGCGGCGTCTGGAGCGGAGCCTGAGAAGGGTGGCGCACGACCGGAAGGAACGGCGCCTCACGGTTCGGCTGCACCCGGAAGTGGCCCTCTACCTGCTCGAGCAGGAAGGGAAGTTCCTCAAGGACATTGGGAAGGCAACCGGAATCGACCTGGAAATGCGGGACGACCCGCTGGCCGCCCTGGACGAATTCAAACTGGTGGCCCAGCCGGCCGGGCGGGACGTAACCGAGCGCTACCTCGTGGCGTGAGGCCAGTTGACCTAACCACTTCGCCCGGTTAGCATTACGGCCCTATGTCCTACGCCATTTTCAAAGCCGCCGGCAAGCAGTTCCGCGCCGAAAAGGGTCTCACCGTCAAGGTGCCTTCGCTTCCCGGGGACCCCGGGAGCAAAGTGACCTTCGAAGAGATCCTCCTTTCGAGTGACGGAGAAAAAATTCGTGCGGGCCAACCCACCGTGAAGGGTGCCAAGGTTGTCGCCGAAATCGTCCGCCATGGGCGGGACAAGAAAATCGTCGTCTTCAAGTTCAAGCGGCGCGGCAACTACCGGCGGAAGACCGGTCACCGCCAGGGGTTCACCGAAATCACGATCACCGACGTAAAGGTCGGGTAAGGGCACATGGCTCATAAAAAGGGCGTCGGCTCCAGCCGCAACGGGCGGGATTCCAACCCGCAGTTCCTGGGCGTGAAGCGCTTCGGTGGTCAGTTCGTGCGGGCCGGCAACATCCTCATTCGCCAGCGCGGTACGAAGGTTCATCCGGGCAAGAACGTCCGCCGCGCCACGGACGACACCCTGTTCGCCATCGTGGATGGCCATGTGAAGTTCGAGCACAAGAGCAAGAAGCGCTACCGCGTGAGCGTGTATCCGGTGGCGGTCGCAAGCTAGGCGGCCGGGCTTTGGTGGAAGGTTGGCGCGGCGGGGAGAGATCCCCGCCGTTTCTTGTTTACAGCCGGGCCGCCGCGTCGGCAGCGCTTTGCCAACGGTGCGCGGGGTCCTTCTGGAGGCATCGGGTTACTGCCCCTGCTGGGGGGAGACTTGAACTTCGGTGACGTTTTGCGCGTGCACGGCGGGGGCACACAGGGCCACGGCGAGCACGGCGCCGAATACCGCGGCGTTCGGCAGGGTACGCATTCCAGCTCCGGTCCTCGGGTTGCAGAAAAGGTGCCCCCGGGAGGGGTGAACGTCAAGAAGGACTTTCAGTTACCCACCCGGTAGCGCGAAGATGAACGCGGCGGTGGCGGAACGCTGTGACCGGAGGGCCCGAGGCGTGGTGACGCCTCTCACTGGGGCGGTCTCGGGGCCCTAGCGACGGGCTGTTTCCTTGAGGAAAAGCTGGCGAAGGCGCAGCGTTACGGGCCCGGGAACGCCGGTCCCCACCGGGCGCCCGTCCAGCCGGACAACGCCCAGCGCTTCGGTCGTGGTACCTGCGAGGAACACCTCATCGGCCCGCCGGATCTCCTCCACCTGGATGGGCCGCTCATGAACCGGCATTCCGGCTGCGCGGCAGATGCCGATCAGGATCGCCCGGGTGATGCCTGGGAGGATGTAATTGCTGAGAGGGGCGGTCCACACCTCGCCACCAAGGACAGCGAAGAGATTTGTATGACTCCCCTCGAGCGCGACGCCGTCCCGCACCAGGATGGCCTCGAACGCGCCCGCCTCCTGCGCCTCCTGATTTGCCAGGCAGTTGGCGACCAGCGAGATCGTCTTGATGTCACAGCGCGCCCAGCGGCGATCCGGCACGGTGATGGCCGCCACCCCCTTCGTGTGATCGAACTTGAGCGCGAGCGGGGCGGCATACCCGTATGTCGTCGGCGCCACCGGCGGTTCGGGAAACCCGTGGGCCCGTCGGGCAGCGCCGCGGGTGACCTGGAAGTAGACCAGGGCGTCACCGGCCATGAGGCCGTTTATCCGCAGGAGTTCCTCGAAGACCTGACCCAGCGTGTCCACCGCCACGCCGGTGATTCGCAGTTCCCCGAGGCTGTACCGCAGGCGCTCCAGGTGCCGGTCAATGGCGAAGAGCCGGCCTCCGTAGGTCCGCGCCACCTCGTACACGCCGTCACCCAGCAGGAAACCGCGGTCGTCGGGGGAGACACGCACGGCGTCCTTGGGCTGATAAGACCCGTTGAAATAGACGGTCACCGGCAGGTCAGCGAAGCGGGACGCGGCGGGGCGGGAAGCGGTGCACCCGGGCGGTGCGGGAGAGCGTAAACAAGGCTTCGGCGCCGTACGCCGGCGCTAGCCCGGGGGGCGCTTTGACGTCCAGAGCCAAATGGCCCCGGGTGGGCATGGGATCCACCAGAATCTGAGTGGCGCTCCCGGCGATGCCGAGCAGGACGGCGTTCATCTTGCCGTCGTCGTTCCCGATTACGGAAAACGGCAGGACGAAACTGGTGAAGGGTCCGCAGGTGCCCGGCAGGAAGGCTCCCAGGATGCGCGCGTTGAACGCGCTCTCCTTCCGTCCGACGAACGCGCTGTCTCCCACTTCAGGGGTTGGCTCGAGATCGATGATGTACTCCGCCTTCGTGCCGCTCGAGTAGGTCGGACCCAGCGTGGGCGAGTTGAAGAACAGGGTGTCCTTGAGCGTCCAGAACCCGGTGGTGGAGTCCTGGTCCGTGTCCACCTCCAGGATGAGCAAGCCCTGGTTGGAGGCGGTGCCGGAAAAGATCCGGGGCCCGCTGAACCGGACGACGCCGGAGAACAACGTGCCTTCCCTCGCGAACCGGGCTGACACGAGGTCCGGCGCCAGCAGGGGCGTGCTGGCTGAGCCCCCCTGGTAGATCGTGTCGCCCGGTGAGTCGTTGAACGACATGCTCGCCGTTGAGCCGGTGGGCGTCGTCACGAAACAGGCGCTGTAGCCGGCCGGGGCGGCGTTGGCGGCGACATCCGTGATGCCGGAGAGCGCAAGCTGGTAGATCGCGTTCGGGGAGAGCGCGGCGGCCGGCACAAACGTCAGTGTGAACGAGTCGGCCGATCGCGTCGTGGTGCCGGTGACCTGGGCCCCCTGCCGAGTCAAACGCAGGCCGCCACCGGCCGCCAACACCACCGGCTCGCTGAACTTGACGGTGATAGGCGTGGCTATGGCGACGTTGTCACTGGTGTCGGCCGGCGTCACGAGCGCGATGGTGGGAACTGCTCCATCTTGCCGCACGGAGACGTTCACCGAAGTGGCCGTCGAGCCCGTGGCGTCAGTCGCGGATACCGTCAGGGCGTTGGCCGCGTTGATGTTCAGCCGCACGCGGACGGTGTAGCTGCTGCCTCGGAACGTGTCCGCCGCGGCGGCAACGCCGCCCGCAACACTGACGATGATGTCCGTGGCCTTGGCCGGCGTCCGCATCACCGTACCGATCACCAGCACGGAGCTGTCCCGGACGAACTTCGGGAGAGAGTCTACCGTCAGCGCCAGGGTGCCCGATCCTTCCGAACACGCGGTGGCCGCCGCAGCAACGATGAACCCGAAGGTGGCGAGCGCTGATTTCATCGCGCGTTCCCCATGGCCCATGCCAGGCACGCCCAGCCGGCCAGGAACGACACGCCGCCCAGGGGCGTCACCGCGCCCCACCAGCGGGTTCCCGAAAGAGCGAGAACGTAGAGACTGCCGGAAAAGACGACCGTTCCGACCACGAACAGCCAGCCCGCCCAGGCGGCCTGCGGGCCAGTGCCGCGGCTCGCGGCCCAGGCGACTGCGAAGAGCGCGAGGGCATGATAGGCCTGGTAGCGGACACCGGTTTCGAATACCGCGAGCTGGTCAGTGGGGAGTCGGGAGCGGAGGGCGTGCGCCCCGAACGCGCCGGCCGCGACCGCGATGAACCCGGATACCGCCCCGGCAACGCCGAACAACCTGTCTGCCGTCATGGAAGGGAATAAGCCACGACAAACGTGCGGGCGCCAGCGCAGGAAATCCTACGGGCGCGAAGGAAACAACCGGAAAGGCGTGGTGCGCGTTATGCTGGTCTTGGCGTCATCGGGGAGGGGAAGGGCAAGGAACTCTCCCAGGTTCTGGCCGAGGTCCTTGATGCCGGGACTGGGCCAGTCCGTCCCCCACACCACCCGGTCGGCGACCTCGTTCAGGCGCGGGAAGTAGTCGAGGAGCTTTTTCGGGGGAATGCCGGACAACTCGAGATACACATTCTTGTGACGCCGGAGCACAAAGAACGCTTCGTCCATCCACAGCGGCCTGCCTCCGTGCGCCATGAAAATCGTGAGATCTGGAAAGTCGATCGCCACGTCGTCGAGTTCCATCGGCCGCCCGTACTTCGACCGGGCTCCCGGAAAGATGCTCGTCCCCGTGTGGACCATTACGGGAAGGCCCCGCTCCTCGCAGCGGCGGTAGATCCGGCCGAGGGCATCGAGTCCCATCGTGTAGGCGTTGGCGGGAAAGAGTTGGTGCGGCGGGTGGATCTTGAGACACCGTATGCCCAACTGGAGCAATTCCTCGACCTGTCCTTCAGGATCCTTCGTGAATCGCGGATGCACGCCCCCGAATGGGAGCAGGCGTTCCCGGTCAGCGGCGGCATATTGGGCCGCAAACGTGTTGGTCTCGTCCGTGAAGCCCATCACATCGGGACTCGGGTAGTTGATCAGCCCCACGCGCCATATGCCGCTTTCGTCCAGGACCTGTAGCAACGCCTGCGGATCATCCATGAGGGCGATCAGCCGGTCCCAGTGCCCCTCCTTCCCCCGCCGCATGACGTCCGCCGCCGCCGGCGTCAGCTGGCCCCAGGGCTGGATGTGAATGTGCAGGTCGGTGACGCCGGGCAAATCTACGCTCACGTCGTGGCTGGCCAGTCATAAAAGCCCTTCCCGGATTTCTTCCCCAGGTCCCCAGCCGACACCATCCGCCGAAGGATATCGGGCGCCGCGTAGCGTTCGTCCTTGAGCTCGCGGTGCAGATAGTCCGCGATGGCGAGCCGGACGTCGAGCCCGACCAGGTCGGTCACCTTGAGCGGGCCCATGGGGTGTCCGTAGCCCAGTTCCATGGCCTTGTCGATGTCTTCCGCCGACGCCACGCCCTGCTCGACCATGCGCATCGCTTCGAGCCCCAGCACCACACCGAGGCGGGAGGAGGCAAACCCCGGCGTGTCGCGCACGACGATAGGGTCCTTGCCCATGCGGCGGGCGATGTCGGTGGCCTGCGTTGTGACCGCGGCATCGGTTCCCCCGTGCGGCACGATCTCGACCAGTCGCATGATGTGAACCGGATTGAAAAAATGCATGCCGACCACCCGCTCAGGGTATGCCGCGCCGGCGGCGATGCCGGCCACCGACAGCGAGGAGGTGTTGGTGGCGAGAATCGCCTTCGGGGAAACAGCGCTGACTCTGGCAAACAGCTTCCGCTTTGTATCCAGGTCCTCGACGACGGCCTCGATAATGAGGTCCGCGTGGCGAACGGCTCGATCCACGTCCGGCTCGAACCCCAGGTGATTCGCGGCGTCATGGGCCTGCTTCGCCGTGAGCTTGGCCCGCTCAACGGCACCATCCAGGTTTTCCCGTATCCGAAGGAGGGCGGTGTCCAGCGCCGCTTCGCTGGCATCGGTGAGCACGGCGTCGTACCCCGCCATGGCCGCTACCTGGGCGATCCCGTGCCCCATGGTCCCGGCACCGACCACGGCAATCCGCTTCACGTCAGCCACGCCCGCGCGCTGTCAGGGCGGTTGGTGCAAACCCCGTCAACGCCCAAGTCCTTCAAGGCCCCGATCCGCACCGGATCGTCCACGGTCCAGGCGAAGACCGTGCCCCCGCCATCGTGCACCGTGCGCACCAGGTCCGCGTCGATCAACGATTCGTGCTGCCACAGCTCCGTGGCACCCGCCGCCCGCAGTTGCTCGAGCGGGTTCACCGGGCGTGAGCAGGAGAGCACGCCGTACGTTCGTTCGGGGGCCCGCTCCCTGAGCCGCTGAACGGTTCGGTGATCAAACGAGTGCAGGTGATAGCCTCGAGAGTTTGGGCCGGCAGCGAGTTCCGCGAGCAGGAGCGGGTCGGAGTGGGGCGAGAGGGTCTTCACCTCGATGAACACCGTGGTGGCGGGCCCGATGGACTCGAGCGCCTCGGCCAGAGTGGGAATGACCTCACCGTTCTCAAGGGGACGTCCCCGGACCTGCGCGAGGGTCAGCGTGGAAATCGGGCGGCCCTGGAACAGCTCGTCATGGACCACGACGAACCGGAGGTCGGACGTGGCGTGTATGTCCAGCTCAATGCCGTCGGCACCCACGGCCACCGCCCGGCGAAAGGCCGCCAGCGAGTTCTCAGCCTCGAGCCGGGACGCCCCCCGGTGGGCAATGACGATGGTCAAGCTAGTTGCTGCTCGCTTTGCGGTGCTCGATCCAGTCGTTGTCCTTGGCCAGTTCGTTGAGCCGCTTGTAGTCGGCCTCGCCGGGAATGACCGACTCAAGGTACGCCGGGTAGCGCTCAGCGCTCACGGCTGCGCCGTCCACGGTGAAGTGCTGCCGGGCCCAGACACCGATCCGGCGGTTGAAACGGATGTCCGGAATCTCGAGCCACCGGTCGCGGTCGGGGATGTAGTCGTTGAGCCGGTCTACCAGCCGTACGCATTCCTCGCGGTAGAGCTGACGCGCGAGGTCGTTCAGCTGGCCCTGGTCGGCGTCAGCCGGGTTTTCCCGCTCGTCGAACCGTCCCTTGAGTCCCCACACGTAGGCCCAGTGCGCCGATGACGAGTGATCGGTCCCGAACAGGTCAAAGGCGGTGGGCACCCACTTGTTGAAGAACTTCTGGATCAACTCGGGCTCGACCCTGCCGGCCTTCACCACCCGCAGGAGTCCCGAGTTCCCCGTGCCCAGGTGATAGCTCTCTTCCTTGAGCATCGGCCCCATGGAGAGGGCCAGGGGCTCAAACGCCGAAACCGAGAGCATCTTGAGCTGGAACTTGCCGTCCCGATCGATGAACTGGGTGTACGTGAAGAAGTCCAGCCAGTTGTCCACGATCTCATTGAAGCTGCCCAGGAGGCGCTGGCCTTCGAAAGCCCGGCGCTCGAGAAGCTTTTGCGCCTCGCGCTTTCCCTCGTCCCCGAAGTGCTGGCACAGCAGGTAGGACATTTGCCACCCGTGCCGCATTTCCTCGCACATCACCCGGGTAATGGAGAGCATGTCGTAATCGCTCGGCGGCTTGATCAGGAGATTCCGCTGTTGCTCGACGGAAGCGAACTCGGTGTCGCCCTGGTACACGATGAGGTTTTGCAGGGCGTCCCGGATACGCTGATCCGGGATATGCATGAGCGTGGGCCACTTGAGCTGCCCCTTGAAATGCCCGAACTCGATTTCACCGATCTCGGGCTCGCCGAACTTCACCTCGAAGTTGAACTGGCGAAGCTCCTTGCGGTCGAGACCGATGGAATCCTGCCAGAACTTGAAGTAGTCAATCCAGTCGTCCCACGTGTGCACCTTGCGCATCGGCGTGCCCCCTCAATGTCCTGCGAATGTCGGCGTGCGCTTCTCCAGAAACGCGGAGAGGCCTTCGGCGGCGTGCCGCCCCAATCCCGCCTTCCGCGACCCGCCTTCGGTCACAGTCTCTCCACGATCACCGCAATCCCCTGGCCGACGCCGATGCACATCGTGGCGAGGCCGTACCGGCCGCCCGTGCGGCGCAGGGCGTGCACCAGGGTGGTCATGATGCGCGCGCCGGTGGCGCCCAGCGGATGTCCGAGCGCGATGGCGCCGCCGTAGATGTTCACCCGGCCGGGGTCCAGCGAGAGCTCCCGGATACAAGCAATGGACTGGGCGGCGAATGCCTCGTTGAGTTCGATGAGATCGATGTCCGAGATCTTGAGTCCCGCCCGCTGGAGCGCCTTCCGCGTGGCCGGAATCGGCCCCAGTCCCATGGTCGAAGGGTCCACTCCGGCCACCGCGCTCGCCACGACGCGGGCCAGTGGCTCCACACCCAGGCCCTGTCCGGTCCCGCCCAGGACCAGCATGGCCGCCGCGCCATCATTGACTCCGCTCGCGTTGCCCGCCGTGACCGTGCCGCCTCGCTCGACGAATACCGGCTTGAGGCGGGCAAGTTGTTCGAGGGTCGTGTCGGCGCGGGGGTGCTCGTCCCGCTCGCACTGGCCCATCGAGCCATCCGGCAGGCGCAGGGGAACGGGGACGATCTCGTCCTCGAATACATGAAGCGACTGCGCCGTGACGGCCCGCCGCTGGCTCTCGAACGCATACTGATCCTGTTCATCCCGGCTGATGCTGTAGCGCCGGGCGACGACTTCCGCGGTCGCGCCGAGGGAAATGGTCCATTCCGTGGGGAAGGCAGGGTTCACCAGGCGCCAGCCGATCGTCGTGTCCACGATTTCCGGCGGCCGGCGATCCCAGGTCGTCGAACGCTTCGGCATGACGTACGGCGCGCGCGTCATGCTCTCTACGCCCCCCGCGACGAACGCCGTGCCTTCGTCCGCCTTGATGGCCTGGGCCGCGCTCGCCAGGGCCTGGAGCCCTGATCCGCACAGGCGGTTGACGGTTTGTCCCGGCACTTCCACCGGGTATCCCGCCAGGAGAGCCGCCATACGGGCGATGTTCCGGTTGTCCTCACCTGCCTGGTTGGCGCAACCGAGTATGACGTCGTCCAGCCCCGCCGGGTCGTATGCCACTCGCCCGACCGCCTCTCGCAGCACGAGCGCTGCGAGATCATCGGGCCGGACATCGGCCAGCGCCCCGCCGTATCGCCCCACGGGCGTCCGGACCGCGGAACAGATGTAGGCGTCTTTCATGCGTAGCCGCTCATCCGCTCGTCCGCTCGTCCGCCCCTCACAGTGCCACCCACACCGTCTTCACTTCGGTGTAGCCATCCAGCGCCTCGCGGCCGAGGTCGCGGCCAAAGCCGCTGGCCTTGAACCCCCCGAAGGGCGCCGCGGAATCGTAGAAGTTGTAGGTGTTGATCCAGACGGTTCCCGCCCGGATCGCCCGCGCCACGGTGTGAGCCTTCTTCACGTCGCGCGTCCAGATGCCCGCGGCCAGGCCATAGATGGTCTGGTTCGCCATCCTGATGCCTTCCTCCACGCCGTCGAACGTGAGGACCGAGAGCACCGGCCCGAAGATCTCTTCGTCCACGATCTTCATCCCCGGCTTCGCGTCGTCGAAGACCGTTGCTTCGACGTAGTAACCCTTGCCGTTGACCTTCGTCGCATTCCCGCCCGCGACAAGCGTCGCTTCCTTCTTGCCCGCCGCGATGTAGGACATGACGCTGTCCTGCTGCTTCTGGGAAACCAGGGCACCCAGGCGGGTCTTGGCGTCGAACGGATCGCCGGGCGTGAGTTTCTTGCTGCGGGCCACCAGTTCCGTCATCACCTGGTCGTGGACGGATTTCTCCACCAGCAAACGGGACCCGGCGGCGCACACTTCGCCTTTACCATAGAAGATCGCGCCCTGCGCGCCCTTTACGGCCGACGGAATATCCGCGTCCGCGAATATGATATTGGGGCTTTTCCCCCCGAGCTCCAGGGAGATTCGCTTCACCGAATCGGCCGCATCGCGCATTATCTGCTTGCCGACGTCGGTCGAACCGGTGAACGCAACCTTGTCCACTCCAGCGTGACGTACCAGCGCGCGTCCTGTGAGGGAGCCGGAGCCCGGCACCACGTTGAAGGCGCCCGGTGGAAATCCAGCCTGCTCCATGATCTCGGCCATGAGCAGGGCGGTGAGCGGCGTCTCGGATGCCGGCTTGAGGATCACCGTGCAGCCCGCCGCGAGGGCCGGGGCAAACTTCCAGCTGGCGAGGTTGAGCGGAAAATTCCACGGCACGATGGCGGCGACGACACCCACGGGCTCGCGGAGCGTGTACGTGAAGAACGGGCCGTCCACCGGCAGGGTGTCGCCCGTCACCTTGTCGGCCCAGCCGGCGTAGTAGCGGAGCGTTTCCACGGTCATGGCCACGTCGATCTTGGACTCGAAGAACGGCTTGCCGTTCTGCTGGGTCTCCAGTCGCGCCATGTCCTCCGCTCGCTGCTCGAGCAGATCGCCCGCGCGGTAGAGCAGGGCGCCGCGTTTCCGCGCCGACAGTCCCCGCCACGCGCCACCCTCCAGACACGTCCGCGCCACGCGCACGGCCTGGTCAACGTCCGATTCGGACCCGAGCGCGACCTCGGCGAGGGTTTCCTCGGTGGCCGGGTTGGTGACTTGGAACCGCTCCCCCGTGCTGGCCGGGCGCCACGCGTTGCCGATGAAGAGATCGGTGTGCACTAGGCGCCCTTGAACTCGGCGACGCGCTTCTCCACGTACGCCTTGAGCCCCTCCTTGGCATCCTCGCTCTGGAAGAGCTGCTGCTGAAGCTCCCGCTCGAGGGTCAGGCCGCTCTCGAAGCCCATTTCGCCGCCTGACTGCACGGCCCGCTTGATGAGCCCCACGGCCTTGGAGGCCTTGTTCGGCGGGCAGAACTGCCTCGCGTACATCTGCACCTGGTTCCAGAACGTTTCCTTGGGGAAGACCTCGTTCACGATGCCCAGGTCCTTCGCGCGGTCGAACGAGAAGGTCTCGCCCTTGATCATCATCTCGATCGCGAGCGACTTGCCCACAATACGGAGAAGCCGCTGTGTGCCGCCCGTGCCGGGCAGGACGCCCAGGCTGACTTCGGGAAGCCCGATCTTGCCGTTGTCCTGGCACGCCAGCCGAATGTCGCATGCCATCGCGATCTCGAGGCCCCCGCCCACGGTGTGCCCGTTGAGCGCGGCGATCGTGAGCTTGGGCGTCTGTTCGAGCCGGGACAGCGTCTCGTTGGCGTGCAGGCAGAAGAAGTACTTGAACCGCGGCGTCACTTCGGTCAGCATCTTGATGTTGGCGCCGGCCGAAAAGAACTTCTCGCCCTTGCCGCGAAGGATGATCACGTGGGCCGTGTCATCCATCCGCGCCCGCAAAATGGTCGCGTCCAGCTGCGTCATCATTTCATACGTGTAGGTATTGGCCGGCGGGTCGTTCAACTCGATGATGCCCAGCCCGTTCTCAACGCGATACTCGACCAAGGTCGCCATACTGGGTCAGTCTCCTTGTGGAGCCGTGGAAGGGGAGGGCGCGATCACGCCGGACAGGAACAACTGGGCGAATCGGTCGGCCAGCGCGTCAGGACTGATGGGGCCATCGGGATGGTACCAGGTGTAGATCCAGTTCATCATGCCGAACAGGGCGTATGCGGCAACCTGTGGGTCGCCCTTCGGCGAGTTGTCGTCCAGGTCGGCGACAAGGGTCCGCAGAAGGTCTACGTAGCGACGCTTGAGCCCATTGATATCCGCGAGCCGCACCCCGTCGAGGCTATCGGCCTCGTGCGCAAGGACCTTCATTTCGCTCATGTGGCTCGCGAAGAAGCCCACGTGGTGGCGAATGAACCGCTCGAGTCGGTCCGCGGGGCCATGCCCATCGGCGAGCGCTCGCTCGGCGCCGGCGAGGACGGCGGAGAAACAGCGCTGTTGAATGAGGTAGAGCAGTTCGTTCTTGCCGCTCACATAGTGGTAGATGCCCGCGAGGCTCATCTCGGTTTCCCGGGAGAGAGCACGCATCGTGGTTGGATGGAAACCCTTGCCAGCAAACACCTTAGCGGCAACGGTCAAGATTCTTGCGAGGCGGGAATCGAATGTGAGTGGATCGACCATTCGAACGTTCGTTCGGTAAGGAAGGCTGAAGCTACGCCGACCATAAAGGCGGGTCAAGCTGGCCTAACGTCGCTCGCGCTCGGGCGTCTGATGTTCGCATGACATCGCCCTCCGACGCACAGCTGATCGAGGCGTGGCGGGGGGGCGATGAAGCGGCCGCCGCCGAGTTGGTGCGCCGCCATGCCGAGTCGGTGGCGCGCTACTTGTCGGCGGCGGGCGCGAGGGACGACGTGGAAGACTTGGTCCAGGAGACGTTCTTCCGCGCGTTCCGCAAGATTTCGGGGTTCCGTGGTGGGGCGAGCTTTCGAACCTGGGTGATCGCGATCGGGGCCAACGCGCTCAAGGACTCATACCGGCGCTCGAAGCGCCGGCCCATGGTGTCCCTGGAGACCGATGACATCGCCGACGAGCGCCCGGATGCCCACGCGGAGGTTGTCGGCCGGGATCTCGAACTCCGGCTCGGCGCATGCGTGACCCGGTTGCCGCCAATGCAACGGGACGTGTTCCTCTTGCGCGCCCAGCAGGAAATGGAGTATGAAGACATCGCGGTAGCACTGGGAACGACCGTTGGCGCCGCCCGGGTGCATTTTCACCACGCGCTCAAGCGCCTGAAGGAATGGCTGGAGTAAGAGGGTGACGACATGACGCTGAACGACAACGAACTGGAAGTCGCCGCACGCCGCCTCGGAACGCGTGCCGCCGCCCGCTTGGACATCGAGCGGACGAGCGGCGCCGTCCTCGCGCGGCTGCGCGCAACGCGCGCCACGCCCTGGTGGGCCGCGCCGGGCCTCCTCCAGGTCGCGGCGATGGTGGTACTCGCCCTCGGCATCGGGGTGTTCTACCGGGGCACCACGACCGGCCACCTGGCCGCTCTCGGTTCACCCGTGCAGCTCGACCCCCTTTCAGTCGATGAACTGGAGGAGGTACTGGACTCCCTTGTCATTGAGACCCCGCTGAGCCCCGATGCGCCGGTTGGGCTCGCAGACCTGGACGAGAGTCAGCTGACAGAGCTGCTCCGCCGGATGGAGGGTTGATGCGGGTTTTGGGCTTCCTGGCAGCCGCGGCGCTCGTGGCGGCGCCGCTCGCGGCGCAGCAGCCGGGCGCGCCGCGCCGGCAACTGCTCGAAACCCGGATCTCGGAACAGTTCCTGGAGAACTACCGGCGGCAAGCGGGGCTGACGCCCGAGCAGTTCACCCGGTTCCGGACGATCGCTACGCGGTCATTCCAGCAGCGGCGCGAACGCCAGCAGCGGGAACGCGGCCTCTGGATATCCCTCGAAATGCAGATGCGGCCGGGCGTCGCGGCGGTGCCGGACAGCGTCAACAAGCTGCTAGATGGAATCGTGGCGCTTCGGCTGGCGAACGTGGATCAGTTCAAGGCAGACGACAGGGAGTACGCGACGTTCCTGTCACCGGTCCAGCGCGCTCAGTTGTTCCTGGCGACAGAGCGGTTGCAGCGGAGTATCGAGGATATCCGCCGGAGGATGCAGCAGGCCGGCGGGGCGCCCGGGGAGTTCTCACCCGAGCCTTGAGTCTCAGCCTGTGCCGAGGCGGCGGTTGGTGGCGTTCAAGTACGGCAGCCGCGGCAGCACGCATCATATCGTTCCCGGCGTTGGGACACATACCCACCAGCGTGCTCTCCTGATCTCCTTCGGTTACCCGAACCGCGACAATCACCCCCACCGATTCGAACGCCTCGAATACCTCCACCTTCTTCAATTCGAGTCCGGGAGCGCCGGGTACCGCCTGCCGCAACGCCGACAGCGTGGCCCGCGCGGCGCAACTGATCTGGCTCAGAGGATCCAGACCGCCGCGTTCAACGCCGGCGTGGCGGCGGGCGCCCACCTGCAGGGTTACGTGCGCTCCCCATTCGCTGCCGCTGGTCGGGGCGCCTTTCGCCTCGATGAGTCGTACGCGGTTGGACTTTTCGGGAGCGGCCGGATTGGCTGCGGGCTCTCGCTCGTCTGATGGGGTGGTCTGCTCGACCCACTGCGTAACGACCTGCTCGCACGTGCTCCGGAGATCCTCCGTGATCGTCGCACCGGGCTCATTCAGCGGTTCCAGGACCATGACGAGAATCTGGGCCAGCTGGCGACGTTCTCCTTCCGATCGGCCGCGCCAGCGCCGGGTGACCCACTCGAGCACGCTGCCGCTCGACGCGGCTCCGCGCCCCAGATACTCATCGGGAAACGTGCGGGCCACGGGGCCGTCGGAACCGTTATGGGTTTCAGGCATTCTATGATATTAGTAGCAAAGGGCTTGACCTGCGTGGGTCACACGTCACAAGGGCCGTGTCGGTCAGACCCGCGAGCTGCGTAGAACGCCATCGCCCCTGCCACCGCCTCCTCCAAAGTGACTCGGGGATCCCAGCCCAACTCCCGTTTCGCGAGGGAGGCATCGTGGAATCGATAGCGGTATAGGAGGAGGGAGGAGGCGCGCGACAGGGCGCCGGTGGGCCAGACGGCTTCGGCCAGCCGGGCAATTGGTGCCAGCAACAGTTCGGTCACCGGCGGCAGCGCTCGCTTCGGGGAAGGGACCTGGAGGACCGCCGCCACGCGCCGAAAGAAGTCCCGAAAGGTGACGTTTTCGGCGGCGAGGATGTATCGCTGGCCGGCTCTTCCCCGTTCCATGGCGAGCAGGTGGCCGGCGACCGCGTCCTGGGCGGACACGATCGATTGCCCGCCTGCCGGGATCATTGGAAGCCGGCCCCCCTTGAGTGCCAGGAGGGCTGCCCCGGTGTTGCGTTTCACGTCGCCGGAACCGTAGATCGTCGCGGGATTCACGATCACGGCGTGAAGGCCTGCCCGCACACCGCCCAGGACCTCTTCCTCACCCTGGCGCTTGGTCCAGGCGTAGGGAGTCCGCCGCAGCTCGTCGTCGGGGGTGGCGGTCTCATCCAGAATACGGTCGGGACGCTTCGACCACCCCACCGCCGCGGTGGAACTGGTATGGACCAGTTTCTCGATCCCGCACCGCAGGGCCGCCTGGACGACGTTGCGGGTCACGATCACGTTGGACCGAACCAGCGCATCGACGTCCGCTCGCCGGTAGGAAACGAGCCCGGCGACGTGGAATACCGTTCCGCATCCTTGCATGGCGCGATCCACGTCGGCGGGGCGCTCGAGGTCCCCGGCCCGGACCTCCACCGGCACGCCGGTCAGCAAGGGGTGTTGGGGACTCCGCAGCAGCACCCTGACCTGCGCGCCCTCCTCCACGAGCCGGCGCGCGAGGTGCGCCCCCAGCATCCCGGAGGCACCGGTTACGAGGACGGACGCACCGGTCAAAGTAGACCGCGTTCCCGCAGGTCGCTCGCCTGGTCTGCGACCGTCTCCTGAAAGGAGTACTGCGGCCTCCAGCCCAGCAGGCCCTCAGCGCGGGCCGCGGAGGCGTACCGGTACATGAATCCCAGTTCGAGGTCGTCGGGGGCAACCATGTTCTTCCGTGGCAGGAACCGCTCGACCATGCGCAGGCTCGTGCACAATGGCCATCGGGTCCAGCGCGGCAACTCCTTCGGCGGGACGGTGCGTCCCACCGTCTGACCCACCGCCGAGGCGATCTCCACGTTCGTCAGGTTGTGCCCGACGAAGAGGACCCGGCTTGGGCCATCCGCCGCCTCGAGCAGGAGGACAAGGCCCCGGGCGACGTCCCGCACGTCGGCGACCGCGTTCCCGCCCGGCGGCACGAGCTTGATCCGGCCATCGCGAACCGCGGCAAACAGACGGGCGGTGTTGGTGACGTCGCCGGGGCCGTACATGGCGGCGGGAAGGGCAACGGCGACGGAGAAGCCCGGCCGAACCACGGCCGAAACAGCGTCCTCCCCGGCTCGTTTGGACGCCATGTAGGGCTTGGCGTATGGACTCTGCCAGTCAAAACGAAACTCCTCGTCTATGGGGTGATCCGGATCGTTGCTGAAGCCGAGGGCAGCGTTCGAACTCACATGCACGAATCGCTCGACCCCTGCGTCGGCGCATGCTCGAGCGGTCGCCCTGGCCCCGGCGGCGTTGATGGCGAAGAGCCGCGGCCCGTCCTGCCGCCAGTACGAAATGAACCCAACGAGATTGATGACGGCCGAACACCCGCGGACTGCGGCGGCGACGCTGGCGGCATTGGTCGCATCGCATGCGCCAATGTATTCCGCTCTCGGCGTGAGTCCGGCTGGACGATCCGGCCGAAGGTCCACGGCGCTCACCCGGACATTCCTGTCCGCCAGGTAACGGCACACGTGGAGCCCCAGGAATCCGGCACCGCCGACGATGGCGACATCCGCATAACGCGCTCGCTGATCCATGGTCCTCGTAATTGGGAATCGGGGATTCTGGCGCTTGTATGGACAGTCGGTAAGATGGAATGAACACTGGCCGATGCCGGAGCAGGAGCGCCCACGCTATGTTGATGGCCGGCGCGACCAGCCCGAGTGGTGGAATGGCAGACACGCGGGACTCAAAA
>SHZT01000002.1 GCA_009692185.1 Gemmatimonadota bacterium
ACTGGCCCCTCGTCCAACGGCAGGACAGCGGACTTTGGATCCGCGAATCGTGGTTCGAATCCACGGGGGCCAATGGTGCTACTGCGTCACCGGCTTGAAGGCCCGCGTCTGGTACGCAACCTCGACGTGCTTCTCTTCCGGCTCCAGGGTCAGGTGTACCGAGTTCCCCGTCAACGGCTCCGTCCACACCGTGGACCACGCCGCCTTTCCCGCGGCGGCCGCATCGCAGAAGGCCACCGTGGGATCGTCGTGCCGGCGCGTTTCCTGCGGCTTGATCGAGGGATTCAGGCGTTGCACGAACGTCCGGAATTTCTGAAACACGGTCTCGCAGTCTGATCCGTCTCCGTACGACGCGCTGTACACTCCCTTGACCAGGCCCTTGGCGCGGTCGAGGTAGAACAGCGCCAGCACCGACTTGGCCAGGACATTGTCCTTGTAGACAATCACCCGCACGCTGTCGGGCATGACCTGATCCATGAGCGGTTCGCCGTAGGCGTTCAGCACGTCCTTGCCGGTCGCGCCCCAGTTCATGGCCAGGAAACCCGAGATGCCCGCGCTGGGAGACGCGGGGTTGGCCGCCGGCTGCTGGGCCGCGAGGGGAGAAGCAAATGCGGCCATCAGGCCGACCACACCGACGCGCGTGCTCAATTCCATTTCATGCCCCGCAACCGCTCGAGGTTCACGTTCCCACCTGACAGGATCGCCACGACCTTCGCGCCCTTCGGCGCATCCACCAGGCCGGCCAGCAGGGCCGCGACCGATGCCGCCGCCGCTCCCTCCACGACCAGCTTGCTGTAGTGCATGACCCAGAGCATAGCGTCGAACATCGCTTCGTCCGGAAGTGTGACCACCTTCTCCACGCAGGCCTGGACCGCCCGGAACGTGTGCTCCCCGACCCGCTTCACCTTGAGTCCGTCGATCACGCAATCGAGCCGATCCAGGGTGACGACCTTGCCCTCCGCAATGCTCCGCTGCATGGCCGGGGCGCCGGAGGACTCGACCCCGATGATCCGGATATCGGGATTCAGGCCCTTGAGGGCCATGGAGACCCCCGCGATCAGGCCGCCGCCGCCGATGGGCACCACCACGACGTCAACCTCGGGCCAGTCATCGTGGATCTCGAGGCCCACGGTTCCCTGCCCCGCAATGAGTTCCAGGTCGTCGAACGGGTGGACATACGTAAGTCCCTGCTCCGCGACCAGTTGTTTCGCCTTTTCGTTGGCCTCGTCCCACATCGTCCCGTGCAGGACGACCTCCGCCCCATACCCCCTGGTCGCGTCGATCTTGGATGGCGTGGCGTTCTCGGCCATCACCACCACCGCGCGGATCTTGTGGATGGCCGCGGCGAGCGCGACCCCCTGGGCGTGGTTGCCGGCCGATGAACACACGACGCCCCGCCGTTTCTGCTCGTCGGTCAGGCGAGGCAGCTTGTTCAGCGGGCCGCGGAACTTGTAGGACCCCACGCGCTGGAAGATCTCCGCCTTGAACCGGACATCGAACCCGGTCAGGCGCGAGAGCGTCCGGGAACCCAGCAAGGGGGTGTGATAAGCGTGTTGGGAGACGTAGCGCCGGGCGTCCTCGAAGGCCGCCAGCGGCAGTGGAATGGTGGCAGGGGAAACGGTGCTCATTCAGCCTCGGGGGCAGCGGCGGCGCGTAAGGTGGCGGGGCCCGCCGCTGAACGGAAGGCCCCGCCGGGGCGGCTACCCGTTGGTGTACACGTCGCTCTGGAGGAACAGCACGAGCTTGTTGGTCATGTAGTCAACGCCTTCCCACGCGCCATCGGCTTCCCACGAAATCCGCTGGCTTCCGCAGTCCCAGAGGGCCAGGTTGTCCCCCTGCACGATCACGAACCCATCCAGCGTTGGCCGCTGGTCCCCGGCGCAGAGCGCCTTGGCGGCGTCGATTTCGTTGTCCCACCGGCCCTTTACGTTCGCGACCGTCACGACCCGTGCGAGGCGGATGCGCTGTCTTGCCCGTTGGGCCATGACGACGTGCTCGCGCCGGGATCCCCCGGCGATCACCGCGATCGTCTGGTAGTGGGTCGTCTTGAATCGGGGGTCCACCCGCTCGCTGGGCTTGGGAGCGCAACCCATTCCCGCCGCCACCGCCACTAACAGCACCGTTGCCGACCGCATATCACACCTCGAATCCGGTTTTTTCAGAATCGCCCGGCCGCCGTGGGGCGGCACAAACGTTCAGACCCCGGCGGGCCCCCCGGTGTTCCCGGCAACTCGCGGGGTGACTTGGCTTAACCGCCTGAGCCCGCTACTTTTGAGGGCTTTTATGGCTGACGTCTCCCTCGCGCGCAGTGAAATGCTCCTCTTGGCGGGCACGGCCAACCGGCCGCTCGCCGAGGCGATTGCCAGTCACCTGGAGCGGCCGCTCTGCCGGGTAACAATTCGGCGCTTCGCCGACGGGGAAATATTCGTCCGGATCGACGAGAACGTCCGGGGCCGTGACGTGTTCATTTTCCAGTCCACGAACCCGCCGGCCGAGAACATGTTGGAGCTGCTGATCCTGATCGACGCGGCCAAGCGGGCCAGCGCGGCGCGGGTCACGGTGGTGATCCCGTATTTCGGGTATGCGCGGCAGGACCGCAAGGACCAGCCGCGGGTGGCCATCAGCGCGAAGCTCATGGCCAACCTGGTGACGAAGGCCGGGGCGGACCGGGTGATGGCGGTGGATTTCCACCAGCACCAGCTCCAGGGGTTCTTCGATATCCCGGTGGATCACATGTACGCCGCGCCGGTGTTCGTCCAGCACTACCGGCAAAAGGCGCTGAAGGACCTGGTGGTGGTGGCGCCGGACGTAGGCGGCGCGAAGATGGCGCGCGGGTTCGCCAAGCGGCTGAACGCCTCGCTCGCGATCATCGACAAGCGCCGGCCATCAGCCAACATCGCCGAGGTAGTGAACGTGGTCGGCGAAGTCGGCGACCGGGATTGTTTGATCGTCGACGACCTGATCGACACGGCGGGGACCGCCGCCGAGGCGATCATGGCGTTGAAGCGGCTGGGGGCGAAAGATGTGTTCGTGTGCGCTTCGCACGCGCTCCTGTCGGGACCGGCGGTCGATCGGCTCATGGCGTCGGGCGTGACCGAGGTGGCGGTGACAAACACGGTGCTCCTGCCGTCGTCCAAGGTGTTCGACCAGCTCAAGGTGCTATCCATTGCGCCGCTGCTGGCGCAGGCGATTCGCTATACGCATTCCGACCAGTCTGTCAGTTCGTTGTTTGATTGAACGACGGCATGACGGCATAACGGCATAGGGGAACGAACAGCTATGGCACACAAGGTTGCGATTTCCGCAGAGCGGCGCGTCGCCAAGGGCAAGGGCGGAGCGCGGCAACTTCGGCTGCAGGGGAAGGTCCCGGCGGTCATCTACGGACACGGCCGCGAGCCGGAGAACCTCGCCCTGTCACTCGGTGAGCTGGAAAAGGCGCTGGTGGGCGTGGCGGCCGAAAGCACCGTGATCGACCTGTCGGTCGAGGGGACCGCGGTCAAGACGCTCATTCGCGAAATTCAGCGCCACCCGGTGCGCACCAAGATCATTCACGTCGATTTCTACGAGATCCACGCCGGCGAGAAGATCACGCTGGCGATTCCGGTGCTGCTCGTCGGAACGCCCGAGGGCGTGAAGAACGGCGGCGGCGTGCTGGACCAGGTGCTCCGCGAGGTGCAGATCCTGGTGGACCCGGCGAACATTCCCGAGCACATCACCGCCGACGTGACGGCGCTGATCATCGGCCGGTCGCTGCACGTCCGCGACCTCAAGTTCGAGGGCGGCACGATCATCACCGACGGTGACAGCACGCTCTGCACCGTGGTGGCGCCGCGGGCGGAAGAAGTGACCGCTCCGGTCCCGGGCGCGATCGACGTGGCGGAACCCGAGCTTATCCGGAAGCCAAAGGACGAGGAAGAAGGCGAAGAGGGCGAGGCCGAAGCCGAAGGCGGGAAGCCCAAGGCCGAAGCCGCGAAGCCCAAGCCAGAAGGAAAGAAAGAAGGGGCCCGGGAAGCCAAGAAAGAACCCAAGAAGGCCTAGCCCCTGCGCGTCGTCGTCGGGCTGGGCAACCCGGGCCGGAAGTACGCGCGAACCCGGCACAACGCCGGGTTCCTGCTGGCCGACGCGCTGGTGGCCCGCTGGAAGCTGGCCCCGGAAAAACTGGCCGCCGGGGCCGACGCGTTCAGCGGGTCGTTTGGGGCGGAGCGGCTGGTCGTGCTGAAGCCGACGACCTTCATGAACAACAGCGGCAATGCGCTGGCCTTCCTGGCGTACACGAACCTCGACCCCGCCCGCGATCTTCTCGTCATTTCCGACGACTTCGCCATTCCACTGGGCACGTTTCGCCTGCGGCATTCGGGCTCCGCAGGCGGTCACAACGGGCTGGCGAGTGTCGAGCAGGCCCTGGGCTCGAATCAGTATCCTCGCCTCCGGGTGGGGGTGGGGCCGCTGCCGGCCGGTCTCCGCGATTGGGCCGAATTCGTGCTCGCGCCCTGGGCCCCCGATGAAGAACGCGTCGTGGACGACCTGTTGCCCGTGATGGCCGACGCGGTAGAGTGCTGGGTCGAGCACGGGATCGAGACCGCCATGACCCGCTTCAATCGCAAGGTGCCCCCAGGTTAGATTGTGGGCACTACATGTCCCCTACTCCGCTCCACACCAGGGCGGGGTCGCCACACGACCAAAGGGAGGTGTCATGACTCGTCGTTACGAGATCGTCTACATTTTCGATGGCGCACTTTCGGAGGAGCAGGTGACCGGGCACTTGACCCGTCTCCATGCCCTGCTCGCCGCTCCGGACAACCTCGAACCGGTTACCCAAGTCAGCCACTGGGGCAAGCGACAGCTGGCGTTCCGCATCAAGCGGCACGACACCGGCTATTACGCGGTCGTGCAGTTCAAGACCAAGCCCACGCAGCTGGTCGAATTCGAGCGCGCGGTGAAGCTGGAAGAATCAGTCATTCGCCACATGCTGGTGGAGAACGAAGGCGAAGCCCCGCGGGCTCCAGTGGCCGCCCGCACAACCGATGACAACGGCGATGGGGACGGTGACGAATGAGACGGACCCGAAAGACCTGCCCGGTATGCGAATCCGGCGTTCGCGTAGTGGACTACAAAGACGAACGGACGCTGTCCCGCTTCACGACTGAGCGTGGCAAGATTCTCCCCAGCCGGCTGTCCGGCATGTGCGCCCGGCACCAGCGCATGGTGTCGGTCGCGGTGAAGCGCGCCCGCCAGATCGCGCTGCTGCCGTTCATCCGGGGGTACACCCGTTAAGCCCGCCGGCGGCATCGGCCGGCTGGCGCTGGCCACGGCGGCGTTCGCGCTCTTCGCGCCGCTGCCGCTCCTGACGTTCCCGCTCGCGGCGCTGCTCATGGCGACGCCGTCGCGGGGCCGCGCCGAACTCATCACCGGGGTCCTGGCCGCTGCGACCAGCATCGCGTGGATGCTGTTGCCCGGCCCCCTGCCCGAGCAGATGGTCCGCGCGGCACTGGTGTTCGCCACGGTGACGTTTGTCGGGTTGACGCTAGTATCACGCCTGTCCTTCACCCACCGGTCGCTCCTCGCGCTCGGCGTGGCGGTCGCAGGCATCGCCTTGTTGTTCGGCCTGCTGGGCTGGTCGTGGGACGAGGTGACCTGGTGGGTGCGGTCCCGCACGAGTTACGCGACGCGCCTGGCGGTCAGTGGTCTCCGGGTCGCAGCACGGGCGGAAGATTCGCCCGCGCTCGGCCAGCAATTCGACGCCTGGATCGCCACAAGTTCGGACATCGCGTCATCCTTTTTCCCGGCGCTGGTCGCCCTCGAAATGTTCCTGGGAATGGCGCTGGCCACCACGCTGTACCACCGGATCTCACGCGCTCCCCGCGGCAAGCCCCTGGGACGGCTCCGGGAGTTCCGGTTCTCCGAGCATCTCGGCTGGCTGGCGGTGATTCCGCTGGTCATTGTGCTCCTGCCGCGGCTCGCGGTATTGAAGCTGGCGGCGTCCAACCTCCTGCTCGTCACCGGGGCGCTGTACGCGCTCCGGGGGATTGCCGTAGCAGTGGCCGGAGCCGCGCTGGCCGGTAGTGGACCGCTCACCGCGGTGTTCGCCGTGGTGACGGGGTTTTTCCTGTTGCCCGTGGTACTCGGCGGCGCCGTGCTGCTGGGAGTGCTTGACGCGGGCGTGGACCTGAGACGGCGGTGGACACAGCCGCCGGCGAGTGACTGACCATGGATATCATCCTGAAGGCCGACGTGACGCACCTGGGCAAGGCGGGCGATGTCCTGAAGGTGAAGGACGGCTACGCCCGTAACTACCTGATCCCCCGCGGACTCGCCAACGAGGCGACCGAAACGGCCAAGCGCCTGTACAACGAAGGCGCGAAGCGCCGGGCGACGCAGGGCGCGGCCGCGCAGGCCACGGCCGAGGAACTGGCGGCCAGGCTCGGCGGCGTCGAGCTCACCTTTACCGCGAAAGCGGGCGAGGGCGACAAGCTCTTCGGCTCGGTGACCGCGGGCGACATCGGCGCCAAGCTGGCGGAGAAGGGGTTCACCATCGACAAGCGCGACATCGAACTGGAAGAGCCGATTCGCGCCGTCGGGGCGTTCAAGGTGCCGGTGCGGCTGCATCCGGCGGTGCGGGCTGAAGTCCGGGTGTCGGTAGTTAAGGAATAGGGGTGAGTCCCGCGTCGGCCGGGATCACCTACCTCGACGGCCGCCGGCTCAGCCGGTCCCTGCTGGCGGCCGCCGACTGGGTCGATTCTCGACGCGAGGACCTGAACCGCATCAACGTCTTCCCCGTTCCCGACGGGGATACCGGCACCAATTTCGCCATGACCCTGCGCGCCGGCGCCGAAGCAGTTCGCCATCTGGAGGACGCGTCGCTGGCCACCGTCGCCTCCGCGGCGGCAGAGGCCTGCATGGACTCGGCTCGCGGCAACTCCGGGCTCCTCCTCTCCCAGTTCTTCCTCGGCTTTCGCGACGCGATCGGCGACCGTGAAACGCTCGATACCCACGAACTCGCCGCGGCAATCCGGCGCGGCGCCGACCAGCTCGGAGCGGCGCTGGACCAGCCGGTGGAAGGCACGATCCTCACAGTATGCCGGGACGTGGCCGCAGCGGCGGAAGTCTCCGCCGGGAAGACGTCGCGTCACGATGAGCTCCTGCGGGGCGTTCTCCAGAGCGCGTGGGAAAGCCTGGAACGCACCCCCGACCTCCTGCTCGTCCTCCGTGAAGCCGGGGTGGTGGACGCTGGAGCCAAGGGCTTCGTGCTCGCCATCGAGGGCGTGGTCAGGATGATGGACGGCCGAACCGGCACAGAGAGCAATGGAAAGGCGCGCGACGCCGCGCCGCCGCCGGTGCTCCGCTCCGCGGCCGCGTCGGCGAAGGTCGCCAAGGAGCGGGATTTCGGGTTCTGCACCGAGGTGCTGGTCCGTTCCGATCGCCTCCCGGCGACGGCCACGGTGCGCGCGGCGCTTCGTCCGCTGGGCGGGTCGATCGTCGTCCTGAGCACGGGCAAGGCGCTCAAGGTGCATGTCCACACCGACACCCCGGAACAGGTGTTCGAGCTGGCACGGCGCTGGGGCACCGTCGAGAAAACCAAGGCAGAAAACGTGCGGGCCCAGCACCGCGCCCTCGCGGGGCGGGCGGGTATCACTGTGGTCGTGGACTCCACCTGCGACCTGCCCGATGCCTCACTCGAGCGCTACGGCATAGAAGTCGTGCCAATCCAGGTCATTGCGGGGGACCGCACCTACCTGGACCGGGTGGACCTGCGGCCCGACGAGATCTATGCCCTGGCCGAAACCGCGCCGCAGCCACTCACCACCTCCCAGCCGGCCCCCGGCGCGTGGGCGCGGGCCTTCCGGGACACCCGGGCGGGCGGGAGCGAGGTCTTCTGCCTGACGCTGGCCGGGGCCCTCTCGGGCTCGTACACGTCGGCGCAGGCGGCCGCCCGGTCCATCACCGGTGGTGGTGTGTCCGTGTTTGACTCCCGGACGACATCGCTCGGTCTTGGGCTGCTGGCAATCCGGGCCGCAGAATTGGTGGCCGAAGGGAAAAACGCGCCGGAGATCGCGACCGAGCTCACGCGAATCCGCGATCAGTCCAGCGGCATCTTCACGGTGGACACGTTCGACCAGCTGCTCCGGTCCGGTCGGGTCGGCCGGGCCCGCGCGTGGCTGGGTTCCGTGCTCCGGGTAAAGCCGATCCTGGAAATCGAGGCCAGCGGGCAGATTGTCCCGCTCGAGCGCGTGCGCGGACAGGAGGCGCTGGTCCGGCGCGTGCTCGACCTCCTGGATGAGCGCCTCACCCCGCGGCCACGGTCGCTCCGGTTCGGCGTGGTTCATGCGGACGCCGAGGCGGTCGCGACGCGGATTCGCGACGATCTGGCAAGCCGGTTCGGGAAGGTCGAATGCCTCGTGAGCCCGGTCACGCCCGCGATCGGCGTACACACCGGGCGCGGTGCCTGGGGTGTGTTCTACCAGGTTGAAGACCAATTGGGGAACTAAACGGTGCGGAAGCCATTATTATGGGTATAGAGCGGAAGCAGCAGCCGCCGACCGAGATTTGGCTCGCGGTCGAAGCGCTGGAAGCGCGCAAGGCGCAGGATGTGGTGGTGCTGGACCTGCGAGGATTGTGCGATGCGACCGATTATTTCATCATCGCGTCTGGAACCTCAGACACCCACGTGCGCGCGCTCGCCGATAGTGTGATCGAGGCGGAGCGCGTGGGGGGCCAGCGACCGCATCACGTCGAGGGGCTCCCGGCAGGCCGGTGGGTGTTGCTCGACTTCGTGGACTTCGTGGTTCACGTGTTTCATCCGACGCTGAGGGGGTTTTACCAGTTGGAGCGGCTGTGGGCGGATGCGCCCGCCGTTTCCACGGGCTCGTCCCGGTAGGGGGCACATGCGCAATCGTCTGGCGGTCCTGGCTCTTCTTGCCCTGTTCGGCGTTCCCAGCCTGCAGGCACAATACTTCGGGCAGAACAAGGTGCAGTACCGGCACCTGAAATACGCGGTCATCCAAACCGAGCATTTCGAGATCCACTACTACCAGGGCCTGCGCGACGCGGCGCTGGATGCGGGTCGCATGGCCGAGCGGGCCTACGCCCGCATGTCCCGCGTGCTGAACCATCAATACCGCGAGCGGCAGCCCATCATCCTGTTCGCGTCAAACACCGAATTTCAGCAGACCAACGTGACGGACATCCCGGAGGGGGTGGGCGGCGTAACCGATCCGTTCCGCCACCGCGTCATGCTGCCCTTCACCGGCGCGTACAAGGACTTCGAGCACGTCCTCATGCACGAGATGGCGCACCAGTTCCAGTTCGACGTGTTCGCGCGCGGCCGGGTCGGCGCGGGCCTGCAGCGGCTGGTCTCGATCAACCCGCCGCTCTGGTTCATGGAGGGAATGGCCGAGTACCTCTCCGTCGGCCCGATCGACGCGCACACGACCATGTGGCTCCGCGACGCCGCACTCGAGGGCACGCTGCCGACGATCGAGCAGCTGACCATCGACCCGCGGGTGTTCCCGTATCGGTTCGGGCACGCCTTGTGGGCCTATATCGGCGAACGGTGGGGCGACGAGGTGGTCGGCGAGATCCTGCACGGCGTGTCCACGTCGGGCATCGAGACCAGCTTTCGCCGCGCCCTGGGCATCACGCTGGACCAGTTGTCCGATGACTGGCGGGACGCCGTACAACGCACCTACCTGCCTGAGATCACCGATCTCAAGATGGCCCGGCACTTCTCAAAGCCACTGCTCAACGAGAAGAATTCCACCGGCTCGCTGCACATTTCGCCCGCGCTTTCCTACGATGGAAAACAGGTCGCGTATTTCAGTGAGGGGACGACGTTCTTCATCGACCTCTACCTCGCCGATGGCGAGACGGGGCGAGTGAAGAAGCGGCTGATCAAGAGCGCGTTCCGGAGTGATTTCGAGAGCCTGCGATTCCTCTACTCGGCTGGTTCCTGGTCGCCGGATGGACACTATTTCGCGATCGCCGTGAAGAATGGCGGACGCGACGACCTGGTCATCTACGACGTCAAGCGGGGTACGGTCCACCAGCGGATCACGGTCGAGTTCAACGGCCTCACCAACCCCACGTGGTCGCCCGATGGCAAGAAGCTCGTCTTCACCGGGTACGACGGCGGATGGTCGGACCTCTTTATCGTGGACGTCGACGGCCAGAACCTCCAGCGCCTGACCAACGACCGCTACGCGGAGTTGCACCCCGTGTGGTCCCCCGACGGCAAGACCATCGCCTTCGCGACCGACCGCGGCCCGGATTCCGACGTCGAGAACCTCAAGTTCAGCAGCCTCAAGATCGCCTTGTACAACTTGGAGACCCACGGCATCGAAGTCCTCCCATCCATGCCGGGCGGGAACGTCAATCCGCAGTGGGCTCCGGACGGCCGGTCCATCGCATTCGTCTCGGATCGCACGGGCACATACAACCTGTTCCTGCATGACCTCGGCGACTCCCGGACGTACCAGCTGACCAACGTGTACACGGGCATCGCGAGCTTCTCGAACCTGTCTCCGGTCATTTCCTGGGCCCGCGGGGCCGACCGCATGGTCCTCACGTACTACGAAAAGGGCGGATACAACGTCTACTCGATCGACAACCCGCGTTCGCTGAAGACCCGACCGTACGAGCTGCCGGTGGGAGGAGTCCCGATCGCGTCGCTCATCAAGGTGGGGTCGCCGCGAATGGCTCCGCCCTCCCGCGTCGCGACGACCAGTCCCGACGGGTCGCTCAAGTCCTCGGTGCCGGTAGCGGTAACGGTGGTCGGCCAGGACGGAGTGCCCGTTCCGCCGGAGCCCGTCCCGGCAGGGACGCCGGCGGCGGCCGCCGCGGACACGACGCCCCAGGCACCGCCGGCCGGGTCCATGTACCGGGCAGCGGGAGGCTTCCGGCCGTCGGCGGAAACGCCGGAAGCGCCGGCCCCCGGGTCAGAACCGGTATCGGTGAAGGCGCTGCTGGATAGCGCCACGCTCGCGTTGCCGGACACCGCTGACTTTGCGTTCCGCAAGTATTCCCCGAAGCTCGCGACGGACTTCATTGCCCGGCCGAGCATCGGGTACTCGCGCGACAACTTCGGCAACGGCGTGTTCGGCGGGTCGGCCATTTCGTTCTCCGACATCCTGAATAACCGCCAGCTCCTGCTGGCGCTGCAGTTGAACGGGCGAATCGAAGAAGCCCAGGCGGCGGCGCTCTATTCCAACATCGGCCGGCGAACCAGCTGGTCGGTGGGATACCAGCAGCAACCGCTCTTCTTCTTCTCGGGCAGCGAATTCGGGCTCGACCGCCGGGGCCTGGCGACGTTCACCACTCACCTCGAGCGGTACCTATATCACCTGGGGGTGGTTTCCATTTCCCGCCCCTTCACCCGTTTCCGCCGGGTGGAGGTCGGAGTACGCGCGGTGAACGTCGCGCGGGCCACGCAGGATTTCGTGCAGTTTTACGACCCGCGGACTTCGCTGGTCTACGACGCCCAGATCGAGACCACCGAGCTGGACAACGCCAACTACGTGCAGCCGCTGGTGGCCCTGGTGTTCGACAACTCGGTTTCGACGTGGACCGGGCCGGCGATGGGTCAGCGCTCGCGTCTCGAGTACGCGCCTGCATTCGGGGCCTGGCAGTTCCACGAAGTGGTTGGCGACCTGCGGCGGTATGACGTCGTGTTCTCGCCGGTAACCCTGGCCACCCGGGCCATGCTCTTCGGGCGCTTCGGGCGGAACACGGATCAGTTCCGCTATTTCGTCGGCTCCCCGGACTTCATGCGGGGCTACACCGCCGGGTCGTTCCGCCGAAACGAGTGTCTGTCTGAACGGCCGGAGGCCCAGATCCTCTGCGACGACCTGAACCAGCTGATCGGCTCGCGCATCGCGCTGGTGAACGCCGAGCTGCGGTTCCCGCTGATCCAGCAACTCAACCTGTCCGTCCTGCCGATCGGGTTCCCGCCGATCGAGGGCGCCATCTTCCTCGACATCGGAATGGCCTGGAATGCCGGCAACAGCATCGTGTGGCGGCGGGCGGAGGGCGATGACAAGAACACGGTACGCCAGCCGCTCAAGGCCTGGGGAATGTCCATTCGAGCAAATATGGGCGGGTTCCTGATCTTGCGCGTGGAATACACCCAGCCGCTGGACCGCGGCACCTTCCACCCCTACTGGACCGTCAGCATCGGCCCGACGTTCTAGCGAGGGAACGAGCGAACGGCGGAACGCCTTCGTTCCGCCGTTCTTTTTTTGGCCCACGCCGGGACTCCCACCCGGGCTCGGCCGCGCTAGCTTTCCCTCTCGTGGCAGCCTCCCGAATCGCGCCCCTGCTGATCCTTTCCACCGGCCTCGCGGCATGCGGGTCCGGGTCAGACGGGAACCCCATAAAAGCGGCATTTGCCCAGCGCCCCGCCTCGCGGTTGAGCGTACAGCCGGTGGCGTTCCGCCTCCCGGCGGTGAGCGGGTCTCCCGTGCGCCTGTACCGTCTCCCCCGGTTCGACGAGGTCGCCCGGCGGTTCGAGACGCCGGGCTTTACGGCCGCGCGGGTCGTTTCTTTTTCGGACGATGACGACCAACTCTACGTGTTGTCGGTGCGGGGGACGCTCATGTCGCTTGACATGGGCACCGGCCGCTCGCGCAGCATTGATTCCGGCGTGGTCGCGGCGACCGCCGGGCCCGACGATGCCCCGCACGTGACGCACGCCGACGGGAGCGTGGCGGTGGTCGAACACCGGGTGCCCAAGCTCTGGCCCACCAAGCTGACCGGCGAACCCACGGTCCTGCTGGGCGCCGGCCGTGGCGTCCTCCTGGCCGACTCGCGGAATGGAGCACGGCGAACCCTCATTGCGGCATTCGCCAATCGCGCGGCCATCACCCAGCCGATGCCGGACGGGCCCGCGGTAGCCTCGCGCTGGGGGGACCTGGTCGCGATCGGCGCGGACTCCGGCGTGGTGATCCTGGATCCGCTGAAAGTGCAGCCTCCCGAATTCATCGGCTTGCCCGAGCGCCCCAAGGCCGTGGGATTCTCCCCGTCGGGACACCGGGTCTACGCCATCCACGGATCGCACCTGGTCGCGGCGGACCGCTACTCCGGCAAGGTCGTCAACTCGCGGGACCTCCCGGGCGAGGCTTCCGACCTCCGGGTTGATCCGCTGGGGCGTCTCCTCCTGGTCCGCCCCACCCGGGGCGATTCGGTCTGGATCGTGGATGCCGCAACCAATCGCTATATCGCGACGGTCGGCGGTTCGTGGAGCTGGGATCTCCCCGCGGTAGCACCCGATGGCACGGTGCTCACGCGCCAGGGCTCCGACCTCGTGGCGCTGGCCGGCGACTCCCTCACACCGACCGGCAGGGTGCGGGGCACGCCCAACGACCGGTGGCTCGCGGTCACGTGGGACCCGCGGCGCCCGGTCATCGAACTCGAACAGGCGGCGATCACGTCGGATTCGGGGAGCGTCTTGTATGTGCAGGTGAGTTCCAGCTCCAACGAAGCGTGGGCGCAGGATTTCGCGACTAACCTGAAGCGCGCGGGCCTCAACGCGTCGGTGCTTTCGCCCAGCGGGCCGGATGACAGCTACCGCGTCGTCCTGGGCCCCTACGCGAGCCGCGAAGCCGCCGAGGACGCGGGCCGAAAGCTGGGCCGCTCGTTCTGGGTGTTCTCCCGCGACGAGGCACCGTCCACGCCATGACGGTCAGGGTCCTCGCGCCCCTGCGACTCGGGGAGATGGTGCCGCCCCTGTTCGCCGACCGACACCTCGTCATCCTCGTTCCCGCCACTGCCAACACCGAATGGGCTGTCCAGGGGGCGTGGGCGTTCGCGCGCGCGGCCTCCACCGGAAGCCGCAGTGTCCTCCTGATCGACCTTTCGGCCGACGGCCCCATGCTCGACTCGGGCGCGACCGGCCGGGCGTCGCGCGGGATCGCCGACGTGTTCCTCACCGACGAGCCGCTCAACGAGGCCGCCAGCCCCCAGGACGCCCCCGGATTGTTCTACATCCAGCGGGGGGCGCGGGCAGGCGGGTTCGAACCGGTCTGGGGAAGCGACCGGTGGGCCAAGCTGGCGCGCGGCTTTGCCAGCGAAGGCGCCTTGCTCCTCCTGTTCGCCCCGCCGGGAGCGCTGTCGTATTTCCCGGTCGAGCCGGACGGCCTCGTGGTCCTTGCCCCGCAGGGATACGACCCGGCCGACGGGACGTTCCCGCATATCGCCAAGCGGGTCGAGCAGGGAACGCCACTCCTCGCGGTCGTGGGCGAAGAAACGAAACGCCCAAGCGGGGGCGTCCGAACGAGCAGCGCCTCCCAGCGGCCACCAGCCCGACGGAGTTCGGCGGGCGTGCGCCGGCCCGCGGCCGGCGGGGGACGCTTCCGGTACGTCACTGCCGCCCTCGTGGCGCTGGCGGCGGTGGCGAGCGCGGTCGCGGTCTGGGCGGGCCGCCCCAGCGCGGCGGTCACCCCTGCGCGCGGACAGGCGTACGTCGCCGCGCCGCTCGATGCGGATGCCGGCGCCGGGGACTCGCTCTACTACTCGGTGCAGGTCGCGGCGTTCAACACGCTGGAACAGGCCATGACGCGCGCCGCCGAGCTGGAAGGCGATGGCGCCCCCGCGATCGTGACGCCGGTCCGGATGGGCGGCCAGGGAACCTGGTACCGGGTCCTCACGGGAGCCCTGCCATCCGCCCGGGCCGCGGATTCCCTGCTCCAATCCCTCTGGCAATCCCGCCGGATCGAGCGGCCACAAGGCACGATCCTGCGGACATCCGAGACATACCGTGTGGGGCGGCGGGTGCCCGTGGCCGACGCGGAAGTCGATGCGCGGGGGCTACGAGCCCGCGGTATCCCGGCGTATATTGTTGGGGCGCCCGACGGCACCGCACGCGTCTACGTCGGGGCATTCGACCTCCCGGAACAGGCGCACGCCGTCGACTCACTGCTCACCACCGCCGGGCTCACCGGCACACTCGTGCAGCGCATGGGGACCACGCCATGAGGCTCACCCGCCTCCAGCTGTCCGGGTTCAAGTCGTTCGCGGATACCGTCGAGCTGGTCATCAATGACGGCGTGACCGCCGTCGTCGGCCCGAACGGCTGCGGCAAGTCGAACATTTCCGATGCGGTCCGGTGGGTGCTCGGCGAGCAGCGGGCCCGGATTCTCCGCGGGGCGCGCATGGAGGAAGTGATCTTCCAGGGCTCCTCCAAGCGCCGCGCGATCAACATCGCGGAAGTCTCCCTGCATTTCGACAACAGCGCCGGCACGCTCCCGGTTGCCTACTCCGAAGTCGTCGTTACGCGCCGGCTTTCCCGCAGCGGCCAGAGCGAATACCTCCTCAATCAGAACCCGGCCCGCCTGCGCGACGTGCAGGACCTGCTCCGCGGCACCGGCATGGGGAGTGACGCAGGCGTGGTAATCGAGGCGGGCATGATCGAGCGGCTGTTGTCCGAGCGGGCGGAGGAGCGCCGGGCCCTGTTCGAGGAAGCGGCCGGCATCGGGTTCTACCGGGACCGCAAAGACAGCACCCAGCGGCGCCTCGAGAAGACCGGCGAGGACCTCCAGCGCCTCGACGATGTGATTTCCGAAGTGCAGACACAGGTCCGGAGCCTCGCGCGGCAAAGGGGGCGGGCCGAACGCCACAAGAAACTGATGGACGACCGCTTCGAGGTGGTCATGACGCTGGCCCGCCGGGAACTGGCCCTGGCCGACGCGCAGGCGGCCGCCCTCCAGGCGCGCCGCGCCGAGCTCCAGGTGACCATTCCGCAGGCGCGCGACGCAGTGGCCGACCGGGAACGGGACCGGGAGGCCCGGGTGCAGGACCGGGCGACCGCCGAGGTTCGCCGGGTCGAAGTGGAGCGGCGCCTGTCGGCGACGCGAGTCGAGGTCGAGCGGCTGGAAGGTGACTTGAATCTCGCGGCCGAGCGGTTCCGCAACGCGGCGGCGCGGCGCACCCGCGCCCAGGAAGAACGGGCCCAGGCCGACGCGCGAGCCGCGCAGGCACAGCGGGAACGGGATGCCGCGCGGGCGGAGGGCCAAGCCGCGGAGGCCGCCCGGAAGTCCGTGCAGACGGAACTGGACCTGCGGGCCGCGAGCGAGGAGCAGGCGCGCACTGGCCTCGCCGGCCAGCGGGAACAGGTACGCGAACTGGAATCGGGCCTTCAGAAGCTCGTGGAGCAGCTGGCGGCGCTCGACGCGGAGCGGGCCGCCGCGGAGCGCGAGGCGGAGGACCTTGCTCCGCAGGTTGGCCGCGCGCACGTGCGCCGGGCCGAGCTGGAACGCGAGGGCCGGTCCACCCGCCAGCAGGTCGAGGCCATGCGGACGCAAGTGGCCGAGCGCGAGCGTGAGGAGCAGGAAGCGACCGCGGCGCTCGAGCGGGCCCGCTCTGCCCTGGCGGCGGCGCGGGAGGCGGAAGCAACGATCCGCATCCAGCGCCGGAACGCGGAGGAGCCGCTCGCGCAGTTGGGCGCGCGGCGGGGCGCGCTGGAGAAGCTGGAACGCGAGCGGGTTGGACTGGCGCCCGCTGCACGGCAGCTCCTGGACGCACGAGAACAGTTCGGCGAGGGAGCGGTCCTTGGGCCGCTGAGCGATTTCGTGCAGGTGACGGCGCACGGCGCGCAGCTGGCCGAGCGCCTGCTGGGCGACTGGTTGCACGCCATGCTGGTTCGCGATGCCGACGTGATTCCGCGGATTCGCGAATGGCACCGGGGGGCACAACCGGGTCCGCTCGTGTTGCTGCCCGTGGCGCCCGGCCCGGTTCAGCGGGGCGCGCCGGCGCAGGCGGCACCGATTTCGGCGCTGGCTCCCGCGGACGCGTGGGTCCGCGAGCTGGTTCGGGACCACGAAGTGATCGACGACGGAGCGGTGCGCCGCGCGAACGGCGCCGTGTTTCTACCAGGCGCTGGGGAATCGAGCGGCCCGCTGACGCGGCGGGCGGAGCTGGATGCCCTCAGGGGCGACATCGCGACGGCGGAAGCGCTGGTCGCGGACCTCGAGCGGCGGGCGGGTGAGGCGGCTCGCGCGCACACAGAGGCCGAGCAGACGCTCAGGACCGTTGATGCGCGCGCCGAGCACACCCGGATCCAGCACCGCGAGGTGCTGACCGCGTACGACGATGCCCTCCGGGTATCCCAGCGAGTCGAGCGGGAGCGGAGCGAGGGCGAGGAAACGCGTGCCCGCCTGGTGAGCCGGAGCGAGGCGCTGGCGGCACGCCTCAAGCAGATCGCCTCGGATCTCTCGGAGGGCCGCGTTGAGCGGGAGCGGATCGAGGCCGGCCTCGCGACTCAGCGCGCCGGGCTGGGCGACCTCGAGGCCGCCCAGGAAGCCGCGCGGGAGCGGCGGGTCCACTGGCAGGTGGAGGAAGCCCAAGTCTCGGCACGGGAGCAGGGCGCCCGCGAGCGCGAGACACGGGCGGAGGAAGCGTGGGCGGCGGCGCGGGCTGAAATCGAGGCGCTCGACACCGAGACCGGGACGCTCAACCGCGAAGTAGAAGAGCTGGAACGGACGCGGGCCCAGTGGACCGACGCACTTGCCGAACGGCGGGTCGGCGCGCAGCAGCTCGAAGCCGCGGCCACTGCGGGCGAAGAGGGCCTGCATCGCGGCCAGGAGGCACTGGCGGCGGCGGAGACCGCGCTGGAGCAGGCCCGCACGCGATTCCACTCGCTGGGCGAGGAATCCCACCGACTCGAGCTGCAGGAAGCCGAGGCCCTGGGCTCGCGCCGAATCCTCCTCGAGCGCATGGAGGCCGAGTGGCAGAAGCCCGCGGCGGACCTGCTCGCCGCGACGCCGGATGTCGAGGGCGAGGGGGACCATCTGCGCGAGGAAGCCGAGCGGCTGGCGAAGGAAATCGAGGGCATCGGCCCGGTGAACGCCCTGGCCGTGGATGAACACGCGGAAGAGGTCAAGCGGGCACTGTTCCTGACCACCCAGCGCGAAGACCTCGTATCGGCGCGGGCGTCGCTCCAGCAGGCCGTCCTGGAAATCGACCAGACCGCCAAGGGGATGTTCGTCGAGACGTTCACGTCTATCCGGACGCATTTCCACTCGGTGTTCCGCACGCTGTTTGATGGCGGCGAGTGCGACGTGCGGTTGCTGGACGAAAGCGATCCGCTCGGAAGCGAGATCGAGATCCACGCGGCGCCGCGCGGCAAGCGCACGCAGCGCATCCACCTGCTGTCGTCCGGCGAGCGGGCGCTGGTCGCCATTTCCCTGCTCTTCTCGATCTACCTTACCAAGCCCAGCCCGTTCTGCGTGCTGGACGAAGTGGATGCCCCGCTCGATGACGCCAACGTGTCCCGTTTCGTGCGCCTGCTGGACGAGTTCAAGACCGGCACGCAGTTCATCGTGATCACCCACAACCCGCGCACGATGCAGGTTGCCGACGCGGTGTACGGCGTCACGATGCAGGAGCCGGGAGTGTCCAGCATCGTGGGCGTGCGGCTGGGTGAGGTTGAGACCGTTTGACCTGAAGTCCGCAGTCCTCGCACTGGCCGCGCTCCTGACTCCCCTCGCTGCTGGTGCGCAGCAGCCCGCCGTGTCACCGTTCGTCCAGCGACTCCTGTCCCGCGACACCACGCTCACCGTCTGGCTTTTTGTTCGTCCGGAGCGCCCGCTCGCTGATGTGACCGTGCTGGTCAGCCAGGCAGGCGGCCAGGTTCGGACGGCCAGCCAGTGGCTGCACGCGGTTTCCGCAAACCTCCCGACCGGCGCGTTGCGTTCACTCCGCCGGCGTCCCGAGTTGGAGCGCATTCAACTGGTTGCGCGGTTCGTCAGGCGACCGGAGCCGGCGGTCCAGGCGGTCGCCCCCTTCGCGCCGTCACCAGCGCCGGGCGCGGATGATTTCGGGCCGTCCATCATGCCCTACAACCGGCTCAACCTCATGCCGCTCGTCAACCGCGGATTCCGCGGCCAGGGCGTGAAGATCGCGATCCTCGACACCGGGTTCGAGACCGGATTACCGGTGTTCGCCTCAACGACGGTTCTCGCTCAACGTGATTTCATCAACCACGACGGCGTGGTGCGGGAACAACCGGGAGAATGCTCGAACTTTCATGGCACATCCACCTGGTCATTGCTCGGCGGCAACCAGCAGGGATTCATCCTTGGAATTGCCCGGGACGCCCAGTACATCCTGGCGAGGACCGAGGACGCCTGCCGCGAGGTGCGAACCGAGGAGGACAACTACGTGGCGGCACTCGAGTGGGCCGACTCGCTGGGCGCCAAGGTCGTCTCGTCCAGCCTCGGCTATTTCGACTTCGACAGTGGTTTCACGTACACCAAGGCCCAGCTTAACGGCGATTTCGCGGTTACCACCATCGCCGTAGACATTGCCGCACAGAAAGGCATCACGGTCGTCACCGCCGCGGGGAACGAAGGGCCCGGAACGCAGACACTCGGGACCCCGGCAGATGCGGATTCCGCCATCGTGGTCGGCGCGGTGGACTCGCTCGGGACCCTGGTGTTGTTCAGCTCGCGCGGCCCGACCGGCGACGTGAGGATCAAGCCGGACGTGACGGCGCCCGGGTTCAGGGTCTGGGTGGCGACTCCGACCGGTTTCAATCGGGCAGACGGCACTTCGTTCAGCACGCCCATCACCGCGGGCTCGGCGGCACTGCTCAAGCAGATCCACCCCACCTTCGGACCGATCGATATCCGGGACGCCCTGCGCGCGGCCGGCTCGAATGCGCGGACTCCAGACTCGAACCGCGGGTGGGGCACGCCGGATGTCGCCGCGGCCGCCACGTTTCCGCGGGGCATCATCGTGCAGAACCCGCGCGACTCCATTCTCACGAGCGTGACGCCGGACTTTTCCTGGGCAACGCCGGACGTGCCCGTGTTCGGCCTCCCCGCCCGCTACCGGCTCACGGTGACCACCGACGCAGCCTTCGCCACGGCGCCGGTCCTGGACACCACACTCACCGGCACGACCGTCGTGATGCCCCGAGCCCTTCGCCCGCTGGCCACCATGTTCTTCCGGATCATCGCCACCGGGGCGGATTCCGCGTCCCTCACGCTCGCCAGCGCCCAGTTCGTTTCTCCTCCCTGGACGAAGCTCGAAACGCTCGGCGGGCCCGGAAACGCGAACATTCGCGCCACCCAGCCGACGTTTACCTGGAGCTCGCCGGCGGTGACCGCCCCTGCCGGGCCGTTCACGTACGACGTCCGCGTCGTCCGCGCCGGCAACGGGGCGGTTGAACTGGATGTCCGCGACCTCACGACGACGACGCTGGTGCCGCCCCGGCCGCTCGCCTACAACGTCGCCTACCGGTGGCTCGTCACCGCGCGCCTAGGCACGGACACCGCGACCACCGCGAGCCCGGGGACGTTCACGGTGATCGAGGACGTATTCCCCACCCTCACCCTGCTGTTCCAGAACTTTCCGAACCCGTTCCCCGACCGGAATACGGGCCGGCGCAGTACCTGCATCTGGTTCGACCTGGCGACGAGCGGGCGGGTGCGGCTGGACATCATGGACATGCGTGGGCACGTGGTCCGCAGTCTCGTTCCCGGATCAGCCTTCGACCCCGAATTGACGGCGGGACACTACGGCCGCTCCGGCGCCGACTGTGACCCGGCGCTGGAGTGGGATGGCACGACCGTGAACGGGACGATGGTCCCCCAAGGGATCTACATTGCCAAGCTCGTCACGCCGGATGGGACCTCGTTCAAGCGGATCGTGTTCCTGGGCCCCGGGTTGTTCTGACGTGGAGCTGACCGTGATCGGCACGGGCACGGTGTCGCCCTCCGCCGACCGGACCGCGTCGTCCTACTGGGTCGAGACGGACGGCGTGAAGCTCCTCATGGACTGCGGCGCCGGCACCATGCACCGGTGCGCGCAATTCAGGATCCCGTGGCACCAGGCCACGCACGTCGCGATTACCCACTTTCACCAGGATCACTGGGGCGAGCTGCCGATGTTCCTCTTCGCCGGGCGATGGGGAACGCTGCCCGCGCGTACCGCCCCTCTCACGCTCATTGGACCGGTGGGGTTCCGGAACCGCCTGATGGTGCTGGCGGGGGCCGTGGGTGACTGGCTGCTGGACCCGGGATACCCGCTGGAGACGCGCGAGATCGCGCCGGGCGCCACGATGGACCTGGCGCGGGGCGTCACGCTCGAGGCGTGCAAGACGCCGCACACGGCCGAGAGCCTTGCCTATGGCGTGCGGGCCGGCGGGACGCGCCTGGTGTATACCGGAGACACGGGGCCGGATGATGCGCTGGGCCGCTGGGCGAAGGGTTGTGACCTGCTCGTGGCCGAGTGTTCGCTGCCCGATGGCCAGGGGATCAGCATACATTTAACGCCAACTCAGGCGGGTGCGTTGGCGCGCGCCGCGGGCGCGAACCGGCTGGTGCTGACGCATTTCTACCCGCAGATCGAGGGCACCGACCCGGCCGGAGTCGCCCGCCGGGCGTTCAAGGGCGACGTGGTAGCCGCCCATGATGGCGACCGTTTCACGATAGGAAGCTGACGATGCTGGTGGTAATGGAGCACGGGGCCACCCCGGAGCATGTCCAGCGGGTGGTCAAGACAATCGAGGAGCTGGGCTACCAGGCCCGCCCGATGCCGGGCGCGCAGCGCACGGCCGTCGGCCTCGTCGGTAACGATGGACGAGTCGATTCCTCCCGTCTTGCCGCCCTGCCGGGCGTCAAGGAAATCATCCACGTCACTCAACCGTACAAGCAGGTGTCGCGGGAATGGCAGCAGGAGCCCACGCGCGTGCACGTGGCGGGCGGCATAGTGATCGGCGGGGACGACGTCGTGGTCATGGCGGGTCCGTGCGCCGTGGAATCCGAAACCCAGATCCTCACTGCGGCGCGGCAGGTGCGCGCCGCGGGCGCGGTGATTCTGCGGGGCGGCGCGTTCAAGCCCCGCTCCTCGCCGTACACGTTCCAGGGCCTCGGGCTCAAGGGCCTCAAGCTCCTGGTGCGCGCACGCGAGGAAACCGGCATGGCGATCGTCACCGAAGCAATGGACGCGGAAGGCGTGGACCAGGTGGCGGAACACGCCGACATCATCCAGATCGGCGCTCGCAACATGCAGAATTACTCCCTCCTCAAGCGGGCCGGCCGCGCGGGCAAGCCGGTCCTGCTGAAGCGCGGCATGTCGGCCACGATCACCGAACTGCTGCTGTCGGCCGAGTACCTGCTGGCCGAAGGAAACCGCGACGTGATTCTCTGCGAGCGCGGTATCCGGAGTTTCGACCCCGCGACCCGCAACGTGCTCGACCTGACCGCCATTCCGCTGGTGCATTCGCTTTCGCACCTGCCGATCATTGCCGACCCGAGCCATGGCACGGGCCGCCGGGACAAGGTCATCCCGATGGCGCGAGCGGCGGTGGCCGCGGGCGCCGACGGGATCATGGTCGAAGTGCACCCAGAGCCCGACCGGGCGCTCTCCGACGGCGACCAGACACTCTACCCTGATCAATTTGCCGAACTCATGCGCCAGATCCGGGGCATCGCCGACGCGATCGGCCGCCGGATCGCCGAGCCGGTGGGGGCGGAAGCCTGAAGCGGATAAGCGGATGGTCGGATAGGCGGATGGCCGTGCTCGCCGCCGCCGCAAGCTTTTTCGTCACTCCCCTGCGGGCACAGGGCGTCGCTACGATCCTCGCGGAAGCGGAGAAGGCGTACCACGCCAGTACGTCCTTCCGCGCCGATTTCGTGCAGACCATCGAGAACCCCATGCTCGGCAAGCCCGAAACGTCGCGTGGCGTCATGTATCTCAACCCGCCGGACCGGTTCGCGATGCGGTTCTCTGAGCCCAAGGGCGACCGGGTCGTGGCCGACGGCCTCTGGATATGGCTGTTCGTACCCAGCTCGGTGCCCGACCAGGTCATTCGCCAGCCGATTCCCCGCGGTGGGGCACAGACACCCAATTTCTTCGCGCAGTTCCTCGACAAGCCGCTCGAACGCTATCGCGCGACGCTGGTGGGGTCTGACACGGTGGCCGGCGTGACGGTGGACGTGGTCAAGCTGATCCCCAAGGTTGACCAGCCGTTCAGCGAAGCCGTGATCGCGATCGCCCGGTCGGATCGGATGCTGCGGCGGGTGTCTCTGATCGAGGAAACCGGGCAGAAGCGCGTCATCGTGCTGCAGTCGGTATCGGCGGGCGTGCTGATTCCGGAGGACGAGTTCAAGTTTCGGCCGGGGAACGGAGTGAAGGTCGTTACGCCGTGATCCTCGAACCCCTCGGCGACTCGGCACTCCTCATCCGCCTCGGGGATCAGATAGACGAAGCCACCCACCGCCGGGTCGCGGCCGCCGCCGCGCATATCGCCGCGCATCCATTCCCCGGGATGATCGAACACGTCCCCGCCTTCACGACCATCGCCGTACACTACGAACCGCTGCGCGTCCCGGGGACGGGATCGGCATTTGCGCGGGCGTCCGGCCTGGTTTCGAAGCTCTTGGCAGACGTACCGGACCTGGCTCTCGCGGAGTCTCCGCCGGTCGAGATCCCGGTCTGCTACGGTGGGGACCTGGGTCCGGACCTCGACGTCGTGGCGCAGCACGCGGGGATTACCGCCGACGAGGTCGTGAGGATTCACGCGGCGGGAGACTATCGCGTGTACATGATCGGGTTCTCTCCGGGCTTTCCCTTCCTCGGTGGCCTGGACGAACGGATCTCGGCGCCGCGCCGATCATCGCCGCGACTCGCGGTGCCGGCCGGGAGCGTGGCCATCGGCGGAAAGCAGACCGGCGTCTATCCGATCGAGACGCCGGGCGGCTGGCAGATCATCGGGCGGACCAAGACCCGACTGTTCCGGCCGGACCTGAGCCCTCCCACGCTGATCCACATGGGCGCCCGCGTGCGATTCCGCGCCATGTCGCGGGTGGAGTTCGACCGGTGAAGGTCCTCAAACCCGGGCTCCTGACCACCGTCCAGGACCTCGGGCGGCACGGCTACCAGCGGGACGGTGTGAGCGTCGGCGGCGCCATGGACGCGCAGGCGTTGCGCGTCGCCAACCTCCTCGTGGGGAACCCGGAGAACGCCGCCGGTCTTGAGTTCACGCTGCTTGGGCCCACGCTCGAGTTCACCGGGGACACGCTCTTCGCGGTCACCGGCGGTCACATGAGCCCAAGAATTGGGGACCGTTCCGTTCCCGAAGCGCGGCCGGTGCTGGCGCGCGCCGGCGCGACCCTGTCATTCAAGGAGTGCGTCAGCGGGGCCAGGGGCTACCTGGCGTTCGCCGGCGGCTTCGACGTCCCCGAGGTGCTGGGAAGCCGTGGGACTCACCTGCGCGCGGGGTTCGGCGGCCTCGACGGCCGGGCGTTGCGTGCCGGAGACACGCTCCGGCTGGCTCCCCGAAGCGACTCGGCCGAGCGCGTGCTTCAGTCGCTCGCCCACCGGCCCGGCACATTCGTCGCGACGCCATGGAGTGTCAGCGCCTCCGCCCTCCCACGGTACGCCGCATCGCCCACGGTTCGCGTCATACCCGGCATCCATTTCGCGCGGTTTGACGACGCGAACCGGCGGGCGTTCTTCCAGGACGGTTTTCGGATTACTCCGCAATCAGACCGCATGGGGTACAGGCTCGAGGGTCCCTTGCTCTCCCTTATCGAGCCTCTCGAGCCCATCAGCGAGCCGGTGTGCGCCGGAACAATCCAGGTTCCGCCCGAGGGTCAGGCCATTGTCCTCATGGCCGACCGGCAGTCCGCGGGCGGCTATCCGCGCATCGGGCAGGTCATTACGGTTGACCTGCCGCTGATTGCGCAAACGAAAGCGGGAGATACGCTGAGGTTTTCCGAAGTGTCGCTGGAACAGGCTGAGGAGCTGTACGTGGAGCGGGAGCGCACCATCGAGCAGGTTCGGCAGGGGCTGCTGCATGCGCCGCATTGACCTGAACTGCGACTTGGGCGAAGGCGCGGGGTCAGATGAGCAGATCCTGCCCCTGGTCACGTCGGCCAACGTCGCGTGCGGGGTTCACGCCGGCGGCCCGGGGGTCATGCGGCGGACGGTAGACGCGGCGATCCAGGCAGGTGTGGCGATCGGAGCGCACCCCGGTTTCCAGGACCTGCCCAATTTCGGACGCGTGAACATCGACCTGAGTCCCGGGGACGTGTTCGAGCTCGTTGTCTATCAGATCGGGGCGCTGGGGGGGTTCGTTACAGCCGCGGGCGGGCGCCTGGCGCACGTGAAGGCGCACGGCGCGCTCTATACGATGGCCGCCGAGGACGCGGCGCTGGCCGACGCCATTGCCCGCGCAGTAAAGGCCATGGATCCGGCGCTGATCCTCTTCGGCCTGCCGAAGAGCGAGTTGGTGAGGGCGGGCGCGCGAGCGGGGATTCCCACGGCCACCGAGGCGTTTGCCGACCGCACGTATCAACGCGATGGCACGCTCACGCCTCGCGGTGAGGCCGGCGCGCTGATAGCCGATGTGCAGCAGGCGGCGGCGCAGGCTGTCCGCATCGTCACCGAAGGGAAAGTCCGCGCCACCGATGGAACGGACATCGAGATTCAGGCAGACACGATCTGCCTGCACGGCGATGGCGCTCACGCGCTCGAGCTGGCGCGGGAGATTCGGCGGCGGATGGAAGACGCGGGCGTGACGCTTGCGCCCGTCGGCCGTCCCTAGGCCCAGGCCACTGGCACGCGGTACAGTTCGAACACCCTGTCAGCGGTGAGAATCGTCAGCCCTTCCTCGAGGGCCTGCGCTATCAGTAGCCGGTCAAACGGATCGGCATGATGCCCGGGCAGGTCACGCAAGAGGTCGGCGTGCCGGATCGTGACCGGCAAAGGCAGAAACCCGTGGCGTTCTACGATGTCTTCAACCGGTTCCTCCAGCTTGAGCTTTCCCAGCGCCCGCTTGATGGAAACCTCCCAGGCGCTCACCGCACTGATCACAACGAGATCGGCCCGCTGGACGGTGCGAACCGCCGCGGGCCGAAGCGTGTCCGCGTGCCAGCGGATGAGCGCGTTGGTGTCGAGCAGGAGCCTCAGCCGGCGCCGCCGCCGAACAATTTGAGCACCCCGGGTGGCAGGGGCGCATCAAAGTCACGGGCGATCCAGACCCTTCCCTTGGCGCCCCCCGGCTTCCGAACGTGGACGGCCCCCTTCGGCGCGAATGGCACCAGGCGCGCCTTGGGCTTCCCGGACTTGGCTATGACGAACTCACGCCCCAGCGCCGCCTGATCGACGAGATCGGACAGGTGGGTCTTCGCATCGTAGAGACTGACGGATTCCTTGACCGCGCGGGCCCTCTTCTTCGGCATGGAAGCAATGTCACTAAGTTGACCAGATTGGTCAAGTCATGCCAATCAGGTCCTTATGCAGAAGCGAGAGGAACAGCCCCACGTCCGTCACAATCCCGATGGCCTGGGCTGACCCGCGGTCGGACAGCTTCGTGACCGTCGAGACGCTGATATCCACGCACACCGTTGTGACCCACGACGGGATCATGTTCCCCACCCCAATCGAGTGCAGCATGGTCCCAGCATCAGGATCATGTCGAGGCCGTCCACCGCATGCGCATAGGCTTCCTGCGCGGCAATCAGGTCCATGATGGTGTCCGGCAACGGGCCGTCATCGCGGACGCCCCCCGCGAGCACGAACGGCACTTTCCGGCGGACGCATTCGAACATGATCCCCGAGCCCACCACGCCGGACTCGACTGCCTGCCGGATACCCCCGGCGCGGTTCACGGCGTTGATCGCTCGCATGTGATTCTTGTGGCCGTCACGCACGGCGATGCCGGTCTCGAGATTCACGCCCAGTGACGTCTTGACGAGAGAATGCTCGATGTCGTGGACCGCGCCACTCGCCGCTGATGCGCACCGAGGTGCGGTGGTTGGTGGTCGAGTAGAAGTCGTCGGGCACGCACCGGTCCACCGTGGCCTTCTTCACCTGGGCATCGGTCTCGGCCGTCATGTAGCAGCCGAGCGGCATGAGTTCTTCCAGCAGGGCCACCAATTCGCCTTGCCCCGGCGCGGTGATGCGGAGGCGCGCCGTCGAGAACTCGGCGTTCGTCTTGCCGACGTTGAACTCGATGATCTCGAACTGCCCCTGGTGCTCAATGACCTTGTCGCAAATGCGGGTCATGAGCTGGGAGTCGATGAGGTGGCCGCGGGCCTCGACCGTTTCGGAGGCAGGCATCAGTCCAGCGCCTTTTCGACCGCGGAACGCCGGGCGGGGTCCAGGTCCGCGAGATCAGCGGCCTCACGCCCAAGCATGCGGTACAACTCCACCTCGTCTCCCGTGAGCGCCGCCAGGTGGCGGCGGATGGTATCGGCGTCGCCGCGGGCGGCGGGCCCGGTGAGCGCCTGTTCGGGGCCGCCGGCCGCGAGATTCTCCACTGTCCCGCGCAAGAGGCTCACCAGCCCGCGCCACGCGACATCTGGCGGCAGACCGGCCTGCTCGAGGAGCCGCCGCGCGACCGCCGCGAGTACGACGACGTAGTTGGACCCGAACACGCCTGCCGCGTGGTAGAGGACCTTGGACGCCGAGGGGATCGCGACCGGGACAAGCCCGACGGCGGTGGCCAGCTCGCCCGCCACTTTGACCGCTCGCTCGTCGCCCTCGGTTACCGCGACGGACCCGCGGAGGCGTTCAGGAGCGGAGGCGGGATCGGAAAGTGTCTGCAAGGGATGGAGCGAGCCCAGCGCGGCCCCGGAAAACTCCAGCGAATGCAGAGCCGAGCGATCCAGCGCCCCGGAGACATGGAGGACCGTGTGCCGCCGGTCGACCACGCGGGCGCGGGCAAGGTCCGCCGCCACGGAGGCCACGGCGTCATCCGGCACGGCGATGAGCACGACATCTACCAGGGGGACCCAGCCGGGCGTCCCGCCGGAGGTTCCGGTGATTTGTGGAGGAAGCGGTTTCGGGGTGCGGCCGTGCGCCATCACATGATACCCGGCGCGCACGAGGGCCAGCCCCAGGCCCAGCCCGACGCGGCCGGGCCCGACGACCCCGACCGCCGTCACGGTCGCCGGGCGTTCGCTCCGGGCGACGATGGTGCCGCCGCCAGCGCGATCAGTTCGCGCGGCGTGCGGGCCCGCTGGAGCAACTGGATGCCCTTCTGGATCTGCACGTCGTCCGCCGCGCGGCGCTTGAACTCCGCCACCTTGCTGAACGAGTAGTGCACCGCCTCGTAAGCGAGCTGCTGATCTATGAACTGGCGCACGCCGGACCACACCGAGTCGGGCAGTTCAACACCCTTGGCGCGAATCCGCCGCAGGAGTTCCGCCCGCATGGCCGCCGTCGGCGTGAACGTTTCGTTGGGCACCGCCTTCTGTACCTTGAGCTCGATCGCGTACGCAGTCAGCGCGTCACGGTACGTCGGGATCTTGGACCCGAGTGACTTGGCGAATTCGCGTTCCGCGGTGCCCAGCGAGTCAGAGCCCACCACCACATCCGGGTGAATGCCGCCAACACCCTGGAGAACACGCCCGCCGTCGGTCTTGAAGACCTTGGCGGCAACCGTGTCACGCTTGGCTGCCGTATCGGCGGCGGCGGCCATGGCTATGGCGCGGGCCTCGCCGGTCGGCACGCGCTGAATAAGCCGGCCGCTCGGCGTGTACCACTTGGCGGTCGTGATTTTCAAAGCCTCGCTCGCCGAAAGCTGGAACAAGGTCTGCACCAGGCCCTTGCCGAACGTCGCGGTCCCGACGATCAGGGCACGGTCGTGATCCTGCAGCGCACCGCTGATGATCTCGGATGCCGAGGCCGTGTTGCCGTCCACCAGGACGACCACCGGCATGTCGGGCCAGGGCTGGGGCTCGTCGGCGGAGTAGGACTTTGTGGAACCCACACTCCGCCCCTTGGTCTCGACCACCACCTGGTCACGATCGAGGAAGAGGTCGGTCAACTTGACGCCCGATTCCAGCAGGCCGCCGGGGTTGTCACGCAGGTCGAGAATGAGGGCCTTCGCGCCCTGCTTCCGCAGGGTGTTGATGCCGTCCTTCATTTCTTCGGGGGACGACTCCGCCACCGTCCGGAGCTGGACGTATCCGATGCTCGGCGTGAGCAGGGTGACGAACTCGACCGAGCGGACGTGGATGCGGGCCCGGGTGATCTTGAAATCGAGGGAATCGCTGACGCCAGGCCGCGCCACGCGCACGGTGACGAGCGAGCCGGCCTCGCCGCGCAGCATCTGCACGGCCTTTTCTTCCTTCCAGCCGTAGGCGGACTGACCATCCACTTCGATAATCCGGTCGCCGCCGGTGATGCCGGCCTTCTCGGCGGGCGTGTCGGGCAGCGGCGCGATGACCGTCACCCAGCCGTCGCGGACGCCGATCTGAATGCCCAGGCCGGCGTAGTTGCCCGTCGTGCTGAGCGTGAGATCCCGATATTCCTTTTCGCGCATGAACGTCGAGTAGGGGTCGTTCAGCTGCTCGAGCATGCCGTCGATGGCCATGTCGTACAGCTTGCGTTCGTCCACGGAATCCACGTAGTAGTCGGCCACGTGGGAGACGATGTCTTCGAACAGGCGAGCCTTCTGGTACACCGACCCCGCCTGCGTGGAGCCGCGCTGCAACAGCCAGCCGCCGGACACGAACGAGACGACGCCCACCAGCGCCAGCACCAGGACCCCGCGCCCTCGCTTCACATCGCCCCCATGTCGTAGAAGAAACACCGCATATCTCTTCAACCCGTCCGTCGGGGAAAGGTTTCCCCAAAACGGGTTCGTAACAAGGCCCACGCGTCGGACTCGACCTCCTCGGCGGGCCGGTCAGCATCAAGATGAAACAACCCGTCCCCATTCGCCCGGGCAAAGGCCTCTCGCACCCGTTCGTGCAGGGCGTCTCCTTCCCGCTCCATGCGATCCTGTTTCTTCGCCGCACGCACCTGGCGGCCGCGCCCGACGCTGAGCGGGATATCCAGGACGATCGTCAGGTCCGGCCTCAATCCGCCGGTGGCAATCCGGTTGGCGTAGAACACCTCGTCCCGCGGGAGGCCACGCCCGGCCACCTGGTACGCCTCGGTCGAAAGGTCGAACCGGTCGGAGAGCACGAAGCGACCAACGCCCAGCGCCGGCCGGATCACCCGGTGCACGAGGTCCGCGCGCGCGGCCAGCACCAGGAACAGCTCGGCCCCGGGACTCGCGCCCAAGGCAGGATCAAACGCGAGGCGGCGGGCCTCCTCGGCCAGCGGCGTGCCGCCGGGCTCGCGCACCACCAGCGGGTCCAGGCCCTCGGCGCGCAGGCGACCAGCGAGGCGTTCCACCAGCGTGCTCTTGCCCGCCCCATCAGGACCCTCGACCACTACGAACGCGCCTGCCTTGCCCCCGGGCACGTCAGCCCAGCGTGATGATGGGACTGGCCGCGCCCTTCTCGATGCCCTCGAGGATCTGCTCGTTCACCTTGAGCATGAGCTTGTCGAAATTGGATTGCGCCGAGACGACGGTCTGGTACAGCGGATCGGCTTGGATCTTCGTGAGCAGCTCGTCGTAGCCCGCCACGTCCGCCTCGGCGGGCGGCGTGCCCCGCTCGGCCTGCTCTTCCAGCTTCATGGCCATTTTCCGGATCTGCTGCATGCGCTCCCGCAGCTCCGTGGCGCCTTCGACCCGGGTCTGCGCCCGCTTGAGCGCGCCGTACTCGTCGCTCTGGCCGATCAGCCGCCCCAACTCCCGCGCCTTGTCCGGTATCACGCGTGCTCCCCCATGGCCACGGATCTCGCAGAAAATGGCAGATGCACGCAGATCATCTGCGATTATCTGTGTGAATCTGCGTCATCTGTGGCGATCAGAATGTATCGGTCGCGTCCCGTCGCATCCGGGAATACCCGCCCCTCCGGCCAGCCATGCTCCCGGACCACGGCAAGCACGTCATCGCGGCGCGAGGAATCTATCTCCAGCGCGATGAGGCCGCCGGGGTTCAGGTGGGCCGCGGCCTCACCCAGGAGTTCACGATACAGCGTCAGGCCATCCGGCCCGCCGTCGAAGGCCACCCGCGGCTCCCAATCCCGCACCAGCGGCAGGAGCCCGGTCCACTCGCCCGAGGTGACGTAGGGCAGGTTGGCGACGATCACGTCCACCCGCAGCGTGGCCAGGGGCTCGAGAAGCGCTCCCTGGCGGAGCTCGACCGGCGTCGGCGGTGACACGGACGCCAGGTTGATGCGGGCAACCTCCAGCGCCGCCGCCGAAACATCGATCGCGATGACCCGCTCGAACCTGCCCTCGGCCGCCAGCGCCAGTGCCAGGGCCCCGCTCCCCGTCCCGATGTCGGCCACCACGCCCCAGCGGCCCGCAGAGCGACGGCGCGCGTAGGCGAGCACGAGGTCCACCAGGCCCTCGCTGTCACTGCGGGGAATCAGCACGCGGTGATCCACGTACAGGTCGAGGTGGCGAAAACCGACGAGGCCCACCGCGTATTGAAACGGCTCGCCGGCCACCTGCCGCTCGATGGCCCGACGGTAGCGGGCCTGGAACTCGGCGTCCGGGGTGTCGTCCCGCCGGAGCCACACCGCCCCGGGCGTCACTCGCTCCAGCGAGGCCCACGTACTGAGGGCAAGGATCTCGGGATGGGGAACGGCAGCGGTACGGAGGGCAATCGTCGCGGACTGCAGCTCGTCGCCGATGGTGCGTTCCTTACGTGCTCGCGGCGCCATAGCGCTCTTCCTTGTACTTCCGCTGCAACAGCTCGATCAGTCCGTCCAGGTCCCCGTTCATCACGTCATCCAGGTTGTGGATGGACACATTGAGCCGGTGGTCCGTGACGCGGTTCTGCGGGAAGTTGTACGTGCGGATCTTGGCGGAGCGGTCCCCGTTGCCCACCATCGAGCGCCGTTCGCGCGAGCGGGCTGCCTCCTGCTCGGCCACCATCCGGTCGAACAGCCGCGCGCGGAGGACTTCCATGGCCCGGAGCTTGTTCTGGAGCTGGGACTTCTGGTCCTGGCACTGGACGACGAGGCCGGTGGGAAGGTGCGTCACTCGCACGGCAGAGTCGGTCGTGTTGACGCTTTGCCCACCGGGCCCACCGGAGCGGAACACGTCGATCCGCAGGTCTTTTTCTTCGATCTTGATGTCGATGTCTTCCGCTTCGGGAAGAATCGCCACCGTCGCGGCGGAAGTATGGATACGCCCCTGGGCTTCGGTCGCGGGAACCCGCTGCACCCGGTGGACGCCGGACTCGTAGCGGAGGAGACCGTAGGCGTTGGGCCCGCGCATCTGGGCGATGGCCTCCTTCACGCCTCCCAGCGCGGCGGTGGACAGCGTCACCACCTCAACGGTGAGTCCTTTCCGCTCGGCGAAACGCGTGTACAGCCGGAGGAGCTCGCCCGCGAACAGCGCGGCTTCGTCTCCGCCGGTGCCGGCGCGGATTTCCAGGATGGAGTTGCGATCGTCCAGCGGGTCGGGAGGCATGAGGAGCGTGTCCAGGTGAGACTCGAGCCGCGTCACCTCGGGGGTGAGACGGTCGATGTCCGCCCGGGCCAGCTCGATCATTTCCGGGTCGGGCGAGCGCGACACGTCCCGCGCCTGGGCAAGCTCGTCGCTCGCCCGGGCGAGCCGTTCGGAAGTGGCGCGGATCTTCTGAAGGCGGGCGTGTTCCCGCCCTAGCGAAGTGAGTTTCTTCGAGTCCCGCGCGGTGGCCGGATCGGCCAGCTCCCGTTCGACCTCGGCCGTGCGGGCAAGCGCGGCCGCAAGCCGCGCTTCCAGAGTTAGGACTCCTTCGACTCGACCGCGGGGCCCGTCTTGTAGCGCTGCCGAAACCGCTCAACGCGGCCGGCGGTGTCTACCATCTTCTGCTTCCCGGTGAAATACGGATGACAGCGGGCGCAGATGTCGACGTGGATCGAGGGCGTAGTCGAACGGGTCTCGAACGTACTGCCGCAGGCGCACTGCACCACAGCCAGCCGATACTTGGGGTGAGTTGAGGCTTTCACGACATGCTCCATTTTCCCTGAATGTCCGCTTTTCTGGTGAACAACCGTCCTGCAAATATATCTCCCACAGAGAGTTGTGGGCAATTGGCGACCCCGGGAGGCGAAATTGACAGTCCGCTGAACCGGGGCTAAGCTTGGGCCGACTCTGCCGCGCCTCGGAGCCCAACCCACGTCTATGTCGGTGGCCCAGTTCCTCCGACGTGTTCCGCTGTTTTCACAACTCGGTGAGCCCGAGCTGTCTCGTCTTGCCGACGTGTCCCGTGAGCGGAGCTATCCCAAGAATTCGGTTATCCTCTTCGAGGACGACCCGGGCGATGCCCTGTACATGGTCGTCGCCGGGCAGGTGAAGGTCGTGCTCATCGGTGAAGACGGCCGGGAGGTCATTCTCTCGATGCTCCGGGAGGGCGACTTCTTCGGCGAGATGATCCCGATCCAGACCCGCATGATGACGATCGCGGACATTTTCGACGCCCTCACGGCCTCGGACCGGCCCTACAAGCACGCCGTTCCCGCGCCCCGCGCACTCGACATCATGTCTACCGAGGTGAAGACGGGCATGCTCGACCCCGAGTTGTTCCGTTTGTTTGCGGACGGGAAGGTGTTCGAGAAGACGGACTAGACGCCCGACCGGCCCCGTCGCCAGGCCATTCCTACCATTACCAGGCTCCCCGCCACCGTCAGCAACCCGACCCAGTCCCCGAGCGCCGAATAGACCGTTCGCACATCCGTGGTGCGCACGGTGTCCGCCACGTAGGTGGTATCGTCGAGCCGGGTGCGGTGGTAGACGTAGCCCAGGGGGTCCACGAACTCTGAAATGCCGTTGTTTGCGGACCGGGCCACGCCGACGCGGTTTTCGATCGCTCGCATCACCATGTGCGCGGCGTGCTGGTAGGGCGCATTGGTATGTCCAAACCAGGAATCGTTTGTGATGTTGACCAGGAAGTCGGCCCCACGGCGACGATAATCCCGTGACAGGGCCTCGAACAACGACTCGTAGCACACCAGGACGCCGAAGCGCCCGATTCCTACCTCGTAGACCGGCCCGGTATCCCCGATGCTGAACCCGCCGAAGAAGTTAATGCCTGCGAACCAGCGGGGATTCACGAACGGCACCCGCTCGACGATCGGCACGAGTACGCGCTTGTGGTAGACGGGCTGGTGATTGCGGGTGCCCGTTGAATCGAACAGGAACGCCGCGTTCCAGTAGTCATATGTCTGGTCGGGATACACCTTCGCGTCCAGTCCGCCGACCAGGATTGGCACGCGGCTTCGCATGGCCTGCTCACCGATCCGCACTTCCCAGTCCGGCCGGCGCATGAAGTACCCGGGGACCGTGGCCTCGGGCCAGACCAGGAGATCGGGACGGGTCATGTTCAGCGCGTCGAGCGAGAGCGAGAGGACGCGGTTCATGATCGAGTCGTCCGCCCCTGGGACTTTGCTCCACTTTTCGAATTCACTCGGCTGGATGACCGCCACCGTGCCGAGTGGGCGCAGCACGATGGTTCGTTCCCGGTACATGCCGTAGCCCGCCGCCACTGCCACGCCGGCCGCCACGCTCGCGAGAGCCCTGAAGGCGAAGCGCCGGTCATTGCGCTTGAGCCACGCGAGCGCCAGCGCCACGTTGGCAACCGCCAGCAGGAACGTGACCCCCCGGGCGCCGACGGTGTCCGCCACCTGCACCAGCACGGGGTAATCGGTGAGCGAGGTTCCCAGGCCGAGCCAATCGAACCGGATGTCGCCCTGGTGCCCGACAAACCATTCCACGGCGGTCCACCCAACTGGAAACACGAACAGGATCGGCCAGCGGAGCGTGCGGCACACCCAGCCGGTCGCAGCGAACAACACCGCGTTCTCCACTGCCAGGAGGCCGACGGTGGCGAAGTACGCCGCCGCGGACAGCTTCGTGAAATGCCAGAGCGCGAAGATCATCCAGTAGAGCAGCAGTCCCTGCGATGCCAACCCGAGCCAGAGGCCCTGGGCAAACTGCCGCCTCAGCGGGCGCGGGTCGTCCTGTCCGGCCAGGATGAGCCAGACAGCGGGAACCAGGCAGATGAATGACGGAAGGACGAGACGGAACGGAGGATAGGAGGCAACCAGCAACAGCGCGCCGGCCCCCACGAGCGGCCAATCAGCCATTGGCAGGCGTAGAGACATCACAGAACTACGTCCCGTCCCTCTTCCGCCGAGCGATAAATGGCCGCGAGGAGCCGCTGGATCTGCATCTGGTCGGTCAGCTGGGGTGGGGCAACTTCACCCCGCACGGCCGCCAGGAAATAGGCCCACTCCGAGCGGTACGACGTGGTGAAGGCATTCTCCCGCTCAGCGGCCCCGGTCGGGGTCACGTTTACCGGCGTGGCGTGCATCTCCTTGAAAACGCGAAGTGGCGCGATCGAGGCCGAACCGCGGTCCCCCTGGAGATCGAGCCAGAGCCGTTCCGCGTCGCCGGTATGGCGCCAGGATACGTCCACGAAGATGGAAGTGCCGCCGTCGCAGGCGATGAGGGCACAGCCGGATGACTCGACGCCGCCGGGGCTGTCGGGATTCTCGAGGGCGGCGGCCACGTGTCGCGGCCGCGGGTAGCCGGCCAGCCACCAGGCAAGATCCAGCATGGGGAGGCCCAGGTCGAACATGGCGCCGCCGCCCGCCTGCGCGCGCCGGCGGCGCCACTCGGGGAGCATCCGGGCCGGCCGGTAAATGGACCAGCCCGCCCGGACGGTCTTGAGTTCGCCGAGCTCCCCGTCGCGGAGAAACCCCCGTACCGCCTGCACGTCGCTCCGGAACCGGTTGTTCATGCCAACCATCACGACCTTATTGGCCCGCGCCCGCGCTGCCACGATGTGATCCACTCCTTCGGCGGTGAGCGAAAGCGGACGCTCGCACAGCACGTGCACTCCGGCTGAGAGCGCGGTCACGACGTGTACTTCGTGCAGGTGGCTGGGGGTACAGATGACGACGGCGTCGGGCTTCGCGTAGGCAAGGAGGTCTTCGATGTCGTCGAACGCATCGGGTACGGCGAAGCGGCCTCCCAGCGCACGCGCCTTGGCCACGTCGTTGTCGCAAACGCCCACGACTTCCACGCCCTTGAACTTGGAGAGCACCGGGAGATGCGCGACCTGGGAGATCGCGCCGGCGCCAACAACGCCAATCCTCATCCGCGCCTCAATACCATTTTTCGATGGTGGCTCCGGGAAAATATGTCGTCACAATCGTCCGGTAGCCCTGGCCGGCGCGCGCGCGGCCCACGGCGCCCCATTGGCAGAGCCCCACGCCGTGTCCCCAACCCGCGCCCGACGCCACGATGGCGCCACCCTCGCGAACCGTCAGCTGAAACGCCGTACTGCCGAGCGGATCGCCCGCGGGTGTGCGGAGGACGGAGCGTATGTCGGGCCCGTACACGGGAATCTCGCCGCGGCCCACCCGCACCCGGAGCTCGGTCACCCGCCCGGAGCGCCCGGTATGCGCGATGCGGAGCCCTCGCACCGAGTCAATCTGGGTGGCCGCGACGCCCAGAACTGCCGGAATGGTGCGGCGTAATATACCGGTCAGCGTGGCGGGGTCCCATTCGACCCGCCACCGAAACCGGGGCGAGATGTCGCAGTAGTACCCGCCTCCTGGTTTCCGGTCGGACACCGTGCGCAGGTAGGTCTCGTCCTTGATCGCGCGGAATACTTCCTCCGGGGACGCGGTCGCGAACCCGCACGTCGAATGGAAAAAGGCGCGAATCGGCCGGCCACCGCTCGCCAAGACGAGCCCCTTCGTTGCCTGTACGGCCTGGAGGCCCTGCGGCTGTTCGGCGGCGACCCCGCCGTAGGCCTGATCCGTTATGTCAGCCGCGAGGTCGTACCCCTGGGATCCAAAACGGCCGCGGTTGGCGATGGCGTACGTGCGGGAGACAATCGCCTGCGCCGCCAGGGCCGCCAGCTCATCCGGGCCGCGACGCCCCATTTCCGCCGACACGACGCCCTGCAGGTACGCATCCACCGCAAGGCGATTTACCACGTAGACCGCCCCGCCCCGCTGGTACACGTCGGCAACGCCGCGGTAGGGCCGGCCGTTGACCGAAACGAAACGATCGTCCACCAGGTTGACGAAGGTCACTCGCTCCTGGCGCCACCGTTTCGTGCCCGCTTCGATGACGATGCCCAGCCCCTCCGGACGGACCGTGGCCACCTCGCCCGCGGGCAGGCGAAATACCGGGTTGCCATCGACGATGGCGGCGATCTCGCCTTGGCCCGCGCCCCCGATAGTGGCCTTGGGCGCCCCGGTGACAAGCCCGATCCTGAGTTCCGGCTCGGCGCCGCCCCCGCCCCGGGGACGCGCCATGGGCACCGGCCTGGCGCAGGTCGCCGCGGCGACCGCGAGTGCCGCGCTAAGCGCGAGCCGCGGCGGCCAGCGCGTCAGCCAGCTTTTCGACGGTGTCGGCAACGATGGCGTCGGTGTGCGCAGCGGAGAGGAACGCCGCCTCGAAGGCGGAGGGCGCGAGGAGCACGCCGCGCGAGCGCGCGGCGGCATGGAACCGGGTGAACAATTTCACGTCACACTGCTTGGCCTCGGCGTAATTGCGCACGGGGCCCGCATGGAAGAAGAACCCGAACAGCGACCCCTCGTGGGCGGCCGTGAATGGCACGCCCGCGACCTCGGCCGCAGCGGTGAGACCTTCTACCAGCGTTCGCGTACGGCGTTCCAGCGTGTCGTAGAAGCCGGGCCGCCCGGCCAGCTCGAGCCCCGCGATGCCTGCGGCCATGGAGATCGGGTTCCCCGCCAGTGTCCCCGCCTGGTAGACGTCGCCGTGAGGCGCTACGCGCTCCATCAGGTCCCGCCGGCCGCCGTACGCCCCCACCGGCAACCCGCCACCGATGATTTTCCCCAGCGTTGTCAGATCCGGCGTGACGCCCGTCAGGGCCTGCGCGCCACCGGCATGCACGCGGAAGCCCGTGATCACCTCGTCGAAGATGAGCAGTGCGCCCGCTTCGTCCGCGAGCGACCGGAGCACCGCGAGAAATCCGTCGGCCGGAGGAATGAACCCGGCATTGCCGAAATACGGCTCGACGATGATCGCGGCCACCTTCCCGGCGTGCCGCCCGAGCGTATCCCGCACTGCGTCTGCGTCGTTGAACGGGCAAATGAGGGTGAGCTTTGCGAGGTCGGCCGGCACGCCCGGGCTGTTGGGCAGGCCGAACGTGGCAACGCCGCTCCCTGCCGCCACGAGGAAACTGTCCGCGTGGCCGTGGTAGGCGCCGTCGAACTTGATGAGCAGGTCCCGCCCGGTCGCCGCGCGGGCGAGGCGGACCGCGGACATGGTAGCCTCGGTGCCGCTCACCACGAACCGCACGACGTCGATCGACGGCACGAGCCGCACGATGCGCTCGGCAAGTTCGATTTCCGCGGGGCTGGTGAGCCCGTAGGACGTCCCCCGCTCCAAGGCCTGCTGGATCGCGCGGCGGACGTCCGGGTGGTCGTGGCCGTGCAGCAGCGCGCCCCACGACATGAGGTAGTCGGTGTAGACCACCCCATCCACGTCGGTCAGCGTGGCGCCGTGCGCTTCGCAGGCCATGACGGGGTCGCCACCCACGGCCCGGAACGCGCGCACCGGAGAATTCACCCCACCAGGCAGGACCTTCTGCGCGCGCTCGAACAACTCCCGCGACTTGCTCACGGCAGGGCCACCGCGCGGAAGTCATAGTCCTCGCACTCCTCCACGCGCACCTTCACCAGGTCACCTGGGCGCGCCCATCCGCCTTCCCTGAGGTGGGTGACGCCATCCACGTCGTCCGCTTGCCAGGGCACCCGGCCCGTGTGTGTCGTTCCGGTCTCCGGGGCAGACACCTCGTCCACCAGCACCGTCGTTTCCCGCCCGACATAGCGCGACAGCCGGTCTTCCGAGATCCCGCGCTGGAGTTCGCTCAGTTCTTCCTGGCGCGCGCGTTTCACTTCGTCCGGCACGTCATCTTCGAACTCGGCGGCGCGGGTGCCATCCTGGGGCGAGTAGGTGAACACCCCCAGCCGTTCGAACGTGATTTCGCTCGCGAAGTCACAGAGGGTCCGGAAATCGTCGTCCGTCTCGCCGGGGAAGCCAACGATCGTCGTGGTTCGCACGGCGATGTCCGGAACCGCTTCGCGGAGCCAGGCCACCTTTCGCCGGATCGTGTCCTGTCGTTCCGGGCGGCGCATGCGCTCGAGCATGCGGTCCGCCGCATGCTGGATGGGGATGTCTATGTACGGGACGATGCGCCGCTCGCGGGCCATGAGGTCTACCAGACGATCGGTCAGCCCAGCGGAGTAGACGTAGAGCAGGCGGAACCAGGGAATCGTCGTCTCTTTCAGCAGCGCTTCGAGAAGGTCCGGCAGTCTCGGGCCATCCTTGCCCAGGTCGCGCCCGAAGTGGCCGAGGTCCTGCGCTACCAGGTTCACTTCCTTGGCACCCTGGGCCTCGAGCTGCTGGGCTTCACGTATGAGCCGCTGGAAGGGTTCCGACCGGTGCTTGCCGCGCATGAGCGGGATTGCGCAAAACGCACAGGTGTGGTCGCAGCCTTCGGAAATCTTGAGGTAGCGGACGTGGGCCCCATCGCCCAGGTATTGCCGCACCCCGGGGTGGCCCGCGACCGGATCGGGCATGAGCCCCCGCTCAGCGAGCGCCAGCGCCAGCTTGTGCAGGTCGCTGAACCCGAGGAACATGTCCACCTCGGGCATTTCCTTCCGCATCTCCGCGCCATAGCGCTGGACCAGGCAACCGACGGCCACAACGGCCTTCACGTTGCCGGTTTCCTTGAGCTTGGCCGCTTCGAGGATGGCTTCGATGGACTCGCGCTTGGCCGCGTCAATGAAGCCGCAGGTATTGATCAGGATCACGTCGGCCGCGGCGAGGTCGGGCACAACCACCGCGCCGTGACCCACGAGGTCGCCCACCAGGCGCTCGGAATCGACCGTCGCCTTGTCACAGCCCAGGGAGATCACGCCCAGCTTCACGAGCGATAGTTACCGAATTTGAGCTCGATGCCGAAGTCCTTCGAGCGAAGGAAGGCCATGACCGTCTGTAATTCGTCCTTGGAGGGGCTGCTTACGCGGAGTTCTTCGCCCTGGATTGCCACCTGGACCTTCTTGAAACTCTGCGCCTTCACCGCCTTCACAATGTCCTTGGCGGTCTCGGTCACGATGCCCTGGGTCAGGGTGATGTCGCGGCGCACCTTGTCGCCCGAGGCGGGCTGGATGTCGCCGATCTCGAGGTTTTTCACCGGGACGCCCCGCTTGATCATCTTGCCCTGCAGGATATCCAGCACGGCTTTCATCTTGTAGTCGTTGTCTGCCTCGAGCTGCAGCAGGCCCTTGGCGCGATCGAAGGTGATCGAGCAGTGCGATCCCTTGAAGTCATACCGCTGCCCGATCTCCTTGAGCGACTGATTGACCGCGTTGTCGACCTCCTGGAGGTCAGCCCCGGTAGAGACGTCGAACGACGACTGCGTTGCCATGGGGGAAAGTACCGGGGAGAGTGAGCCGGAAGAAGTGAGAACGGCCAAACACGAAGGGCGCCGGCAACTTCGCGGCGCCCTGCTGACATCCTACTTCCCTGCTCCTCCTGCCTCACTGCCCCAGGAAGCTCTCCAGGGCCCGCGCGCGGCTCACGTGACGGAGGCGGGCGAGGGCCTTTTCCTTGATCTGCCGGACGCGTTCCCGGGTGATGCCCAGCATGCTCCCGATTTCCTCCAGCGTCATGGGCTCCTGGCCGTCCAGGCCGAAGTAGAGACGGAGGATCTTGGCTTCGCGTTCCTTGAGGCCCGAGAGCACCTCCTCGATGGACTCGGTGAGCGCGTGCTCGAATGTCTCGTCGTCGGGCCCCGGGTTCTGCGTGTCGGGCAGGTAGTCCAGGAGCTTGTTGTCTTCGCCGGGCGTGAGCGGCGCGTCGAGCGACAGGTGGCTCTGGGAAATCGAGAGCGTCTTGGCGACCTCCTCCTCGGAGATGTCCATACCCTCGGCGATCTCTTCAACGGTCGGTTCGCGTCCCAGTTCCTGGAGCAGCGCGGAGGACCGCTTGCCGATGCGATGCAGCGTGCCCGCGCGGTTGAGCGGCACGCGGACGATGCGGCTCTGTTCCGCCAGCGCCTGCAGAATGGCCTGGCGAATCCACCACACCGCATAGGAAATGAACTTGATGCCCTTGGTCTCGTCGAACTTGTGGGCCGCGCGGATCAGGCCAAGGTTGCCCTCGTTGATGAGGTCGGCGAGGCTCACGCCCTGGTTCTGGTATTTCTTGGCGACGGAAACGACGAAACGCAGGTTGCTGCGGACCAGCTTGTCGAGGGATTCCTCACAGCCGACGCGAATCTTCTGGGCCAGTTCGACCTCGTCCTCGCGCGTGATCAGCGGATACTGGCTGATCTCGCGGAGATACTGGTCGAGCGACCCCTCGTCGAAAGTGGCTCGTCTGACCGAACCGATCCGCATTGCGGGTGGCGCCTCCCCTTTACGCACGACCGCCCGGTACTTCATTGAGGCACCGGGCGTTTCCAATCGAGCTATGAACTGGTATTGACCTGCGAGCGGTGGGCGCAGGCCCACCAATGATTCATCGCACGACCACACGAATGGACCTTCACGATGGGATCGCTGAGAAGACGATGGATTCGAACTGTGTCCGGGGCGATTGAACCACTCGGCACCCTGTAACTGCAAGGTTGGATTTAGCTTACTCACGCCTTCCCAGTGGCGCAACTGTCACGGACCACCCTCGTCCGCTGGCCCATGGACGCAACGCGGCCAGCAATTCACCGCTTTCGCATTCATGTTCCAGCGTCGCCGCCACGCACGCCGAGCGGTCGCCCCAGGCGAACTCCGCGCGCAGCACGCGGGCGCGCGGAAGGTCTCCGAGCGCACGCAGATCGAGCACGGCGCCTCCGGCTGAGAGTATGACTGCCACGGATTGTCGCGACACGCGAAGACTGTAGCACGGGAAGGACCTGCGGAGCGTACCAAAACAGCCGTGGGGTGGTACGAAAAACTACCGATTGTCGATCTGCGCCCGCTGCAGGTGTCCGGAGTAGTCGACGTAGACGACCTTGGTCTCGGAAAAGAAATCGTAGACCTGCCAGCCGCCCTCGCGGTGCCCGTTGCCGGTCTGCTTCACGCCGCCGAACGGCAAGTGCGCTTCCGCGCCGATGGTCGGCGCGTTGACGTAGGTAATGCCGGTCTCCAGCGCGGTCATGGCGCGGAAGCCGGAATCGAGGTCGGCCGTGTAGAGACTGCTCGAGAGCCCATAGCGGACATCGTTGTTCACCTTGATGGCTTCATCGAGATCCTTCACCCGTATGACCGCCAGCACCGGCCCGAACACCTCCTCCTGCTCGAGCCGCATGCCGGGCCGCACGCCGGCGAACACCGTGGGCCGGAAGAACCAGCCGCGTCCCAGCCGCTCACCGCGGGGGGCGTTGCCGCCGGTTTCAAGCACGCAGCCCTCGTTTTTCGCGATGTCCACGTACCGCTCCACCTTGTCGCGCGCTGCCTCGTTGATCAGCGGACCAACATGGGTCTTGGCATCGAGGCCGTCTCCCATGCGGAGGTTCTCCGCGGCATCGCACACCATGCGGAGAAAGCGATCGTGGATCTTCCGCTGGAGAATGAGGCGGGACGTCGCCGTGCAGCGCTGGCCGGTGGTGCCGAACGCGCCCCACAGGACGCCCTCGAGTGCCAGGTCAAGGTTTGCATCGTTGAGCACGATCTGCGCGTTCTTCCCGCCCATTTCCAGCGACAGCCGCTTGTGCATGCGGCCACAGGTGGCGCCGACGAGCGCTCCCGTCTCGGTGGACCCCGTGAACGAGATCACTGGCACGTCCGGATGCTCGACCAGCGCGCGACCCGCCGTTTCGCCGCGACCGTGCACCAGCTGGACGACGTCCGGCGGGAGGCCGGACTCGAGGAGGACTTCCACGAGCAGCGTGGCGGTCAGGGGCGTGTCTTCCGCCGGCTTGAGAATCACCGCGTTTCCGCAGACCAGCGCGGGAAACATTTTCCAGGTCGGGATGGCGAGCGGAAAGTTGAACGGGGTGATCAGTCCGGCAACGCCGATGGGCCGGCGGAAGGACATGGCCCACTTGTTCCGCAGTTCGGAGGGCACCGTGTGGCCGAACAGGCGGCGTCCCTCGCTGGCCGCGTAATACGCCGTGTCGATTGCTTCCTGCACGTCCCCGCGGGCCTCGGCGAGCACCTTGCCCATTTCGCGGGTCATCGCGCGGGCAATTTCTTCCTTCTTCTTTGTCAGGCCGTCGCCGACACGCTTGAGGACCTCGCCGCGGAGCGGCGCGGGGGTCGCGGCCCATGCAACGGCACCTCGGGTGGCTGCCCGCACCGCCCGGGCGACGTCGCGGGCGTCGGACTCGGGAAACCGGCCGACCACGTCGTACCAGCGAGCCGGGTTCCGGTTCTCGAAGTAGTCACCCGCGACGGGGGCTACCCACTCACCGGCGATGAAGTTGCGGTAGGTCCTGGCCATTATCCCCGCTGCAGGCCGTAGCGCTCGATCTTCTTGTACAAGTTGGACCTCGGCATGTCGAGCTTCCGCGCCGTTTCGCTCACGTTCCAGTCGTTCTCCTCGAGCTTCGCGGCCAGGAACGACCGTTCCGCGTCCTGCTTGAACCGCTCGAACGTTGGGGAATGCGCGAGGTCGCCCACCGCGACACCGCCCGCCGCCCCGCCCGCCACGGCCGTCCCGCCCAGGCGCTCGACATCGGCCGCCGACACGGTATCGCCACTCGCCAGGATCAGCAGGCGCTCGACCGTGTTCCGGAGCTCCCGCACGTTCCCGGGCCAGTCGCGGGCCGCGAGCGCAGCCACCGCCTCCGGCGACATGCGCCGGCTGGCCGGGCCCGCCAGCTCGGCGACGAAGCGCTCCACCAGGAGCGGAATGTCTTCGCGGCGGGCGCGGAGCGGCGGCACGGCGATCGGCACGACGTTCAGGCGGTAGAAAAGGTCCTCCCGGAACCGCGACTCCCCGATTTCGTCTTCCAGCAACTTGTTCGTGGCCGCGATCACGCGGACGTCCACCTTGATCGACCTGGACCCGCCCACGCGCGTGACGACGCCCTCCTGGAGCGCACGCAGGATCTTGGCCTGCGCCTGGAGGCTCAGGTCGCCGATTTCGTCGAGGAACAGCGTCCCGCCATCCGCCTGCTCGAACCTGCCCGCCCGGTCGGCGAACGCACCGGTGAACGACCCCTTCATGTGGCCGAACAGCTCGCTCTCGATGAGTTCGCCGGGAATGGCCGCACAGTTCACCTCGACGAACGGCTGGCTGCTTCTCGGGGAGCGCCCGTGAATGGCCCGGGCCACCAGCTCTTTCCCCGTCCCGTTTTCGCCGGTCACCAGCACCCTGGCGGTGGTCGGCGCCACCTGGTCGATGAGCTTGAGCACACCGCGGATCCCGGCGCTCTTCCCGACAATCTCGTACCGATCCACCACGCTGGCACGCAGCCGCTCATTTTCGGCAGACAGCTGGACCCGCTCGAAGGCGTGCTTCACGGTCAGGAGGATACGGTCGGTGTCGAGAGGCTTTTCCAGGAAATCGTAGGCGCCGTGCTGGGTCGCCTCGACGGCGGTCTGGATGGAGCCGTGGCCCGAAATCATGACGATGTGCGCCGCGGGGTCGGACTCCTTGAGTTTCCGCAGGGTCTCCAGCCCGTCCATGCCCGCCATTTTCACGTCGAGCAGCACCAGGTGCGGGTGAACTTCGGCGTAGGCGTCCAATGCGTCCTGGCCCGAGGTCGCCAGGCGCACTTCGATGCCCTCGTACTCGAGGAGCTGGCGGAGCGCTTCCCGTACGCCCTTTTCATCATCGACCACCAGCACGCGACGGGCCATGGGGCTAGCGGCGGGAGAAGGTCACGGTGCCGGCGTCGATCGTGATACGGGAAACCGTGGGCGGCACGGCGATGGGAATGGCGCCATTCAGCGCACCAGTCAGCCGTTTCACCAGCATGGGTATGGCGCTCTGGGGAAGCGACATGTTCCGGACCATGAACGTGTCGGGCTCCCACGCAACAACTCCGGGCGACGTCGCATGGGCGGGACCCGAGACCCACAGCGGCTCCAGGGGGTTGAACATGGCCGCGAGGGGGCCGAACACATCCGTCCCCAACGCCGAGGTCACCAGGAAGCCCTGGAGGCTGAGCCGGCCCGGATCGAGGCGGATGCTGACTGAGTCAATGGCCCGGCGGGCGTCGGGCTCGAGCCCGGCCTCGACCAGCGAAGCCATCTCGTTCGCCGACAGGGTTACCGAGGGGGGACCGTTCGGACGCCGCATCGCGTCTTCCTTGTCGCGCGCGGACGTCAGCGCCGAGGCCGACGGCTTTCCAATGCGGCTCGCCGCCGGACGGGTCTGTCCTCCGGCGGTCATGGCGAACAGGCTCGCGGCCACCGTGATACACAACCCACGCATGACGATTGAATTCACCACTCGCTCCTCAGGTGTCGAAGGCAACTGAATGCACCGGGCGGTACGCAGAACCGCCGTTGCCGAGGCGGCTTTCCATGAGCTCGATCGACTCAACCAGCGCCTCGCCTTCGAATGAAAGGCCGTCCAGAACCGCCTCCAGTTCGCGGAAGTGCGACGGGGCGGCGTCTTTCTGCGATCGTCCCAGGGTCAGGTGCGGCCGGAAAGGACGGCCCTCGACCGGAAACCCGCACCGTTCCATCTCGAGCTCGACATGATGTTGCAACAACTCGAGTGGCGGGACCCCTTCGCACCCTACCCATATCACCCGCGGTCGTTCCACGGAGGGAAACACGCCGAAGCCCGTGATCGTCAGGACGAAGGGCTTTGCGCCGGCCGCCCCCCGCCCGACAGCAGCGACGATTTCGTCCCGACGTGACTCAGCCACCTCACCAAGAAACCGGAGCGTCAGGTGCAGGCCTTGCTCGTCCACCCAGCGGACCGGAAACCCGGCCTCCCGCAGGCGGGCCGTCGCCGTCCGAATCGCGTGACGCACGCCGTCCGGGAGATTGATCGCGACGAACAGGCGCACGGTTCAGTCGCGGGCGGCGAGCAGCTCGACCGCGGCATCGCCCGCCAGCAGGCTGCCCCGCCGGTATCCCCCGAGGTCGAGGGTCACGCGGGAGAACCCGAGCGCGAGCAGTTCATTCCCGATTTCCACGCCGCGCGCGCGCACGAGGGGAAACTCCCCGGGGAGGACCTCGATCCGCGCCTCGTCACCACGGTGACGCACTCGCAGGTCTCCGTGAATCCCCGCCGCCCGCAACACCGCTTCCCCGGCCTCGACCTGCCCCAGCCGTTCCGGGGTCACGGAGAGCCCGTAGAGCACCCGGCTCGAGAGGCACGGGGCGGCCGGCGCATCCCACACGGGAAGCCCGAGGGACCGGGCTTCGCGCCGAATGTCTTCTTTTGTATACCCCGCTTCCGCCAGTGGAGACCGGATACCCGCTTCAATGCCGGCCGCGCGGCCGGGCCGGTGTTCACCGTGATCGTCCGCGTGGGTGCCGTCCACCACCACGGCCATTCCCCGCTCCCGCGCCACCTGGCCCAGGGCACGCCAGAGCTCCTGCTTGCAGAAGTAGCACCGGTTTGTGGGGTTGGCCGCGTAGCGAGGGTCTTCCAGCTCGCCGGTCGTGATCTCGACCAGGTCGAGGTCGAACCGGCGGGCAATGTCGAGCGCCCGGGCGTACTGGTCGGCGGGATACGACGCGCTGCGGCCGATTGCGGCGATGGTCCTGTCGCGGCCGAGGGCCTGACGCGCGGTGACTGCGAGGAGGGCGGAATCGACGCCGCCGGAGTACCCGACCAGGACGGACTTGAATGTTGCGACGAGGTCCGCGAGTCGGGACGTGGCGAGCATCGGCTCGGACGGTCTACTTCGCCCGGTCGAGGTACTCGCCGGTCTGCGGGTTCACCCGGACCATTTCGCCCGTCTTGATGAACTCCGGCACGTTCACCGACACCCCATTGTTCAGCTTGGCCGGCTTGGTGGACGAGGTCTTCGTGGCCGACTTCATCACCGGTGCCGTTTCCACGACTTCGTAGGTGAGCGAATTGGGGAGCTCGATCCCGATGGGCGTCCCCTCGAAGAACTCCGCGACGATCCGCATGCCCTCGGCCATCCACTTGGCATCGTCACCGAGAGAATCGGCGCTCATGGCGAGCTGCTCGTAGTTCTCGGTGTTCATGAAGTGGTACATCTGGCCGTCGTTGTAGAGATAGTCCAGCTCGTGGGTCTCGAGGTACGCCTCGTCGATGGTATCGGCCGCGCGGAACCGGTGCTCGAAGGTAGCCCCGCTCTTCAGCTTCTTGAGCTTCGCCTGCACCATCGCGCGCAAGTTGCCGGGCGTGTGGTGGTGGAACTCTATGATGCGCACGGGTTCACCGTTGAACATGATGGCCATCCCGCGCCTGAGATCGGTTGCAGCAATCGACATGCAGTTTCGTCCTGTGACGTGAAGGTGCCCTCGGCCCGACTGGCCGATCCGGGAGGAGAATCTAACCAGCCGGGGGGCCATGCAACCATCTGAACCTTTCCCGCGTCTAATACCGTACAGAAGGGCAGAACGACGGACGCCCGCACAACCGGACACCAGATGGAGACGACGGTCATGATGCTCGCGAATACGGTACGAAAGGTCCTGCGGCCAGCGCGCCGGGGAGAATCCCAGCGGACACTGCCCCGGATCGTGATCCAGATGGAGGCATCTCCGAGCGGAAACGCCAAGCTCAAGCCCACGATGTCCATGCCGAACCTGAGCTTCGCCAACACCCGCCTCGTGATTCAATAGATCAGACGGCAAGACGGCCGGGAATGCAAGAAAGGCGGTCCAGGAATCTCCTGAACCGCCTTCTTTCTTGACCGTCCTGAGCGTCGTGACCGTCTCGACCGTCAGCTGACCTTCTGCACCTTGGGCGCTCCGTCCGGCCCGTTGTCCCAGTCGATGGCCGTCGAGTTGTTCGGCAACCCCCACTGGTGCCCGTTCCAGCCGTCGAAGCCTTCCATTTTGAACAGCCACACGCCGGTGGTGAGGTCGCTGATGGCGATCAGGCCGTCAGCGTTCCGGACTTCCACGCCCCAGGCACCGCTGAACACGCTCTCGAAATTGGGCTGCTTGGGATCGTACCCGGCACCGCGGCCGTGCGGGCAGTCGCAGGTGTAGTAGTAGCCCACGGTGTAGGGATTCGTCGGGTCCATCATGTTGAATACCTGGAGCCCGTCCTCGTAGGCCGAGGCGAACACGTAGGGCCAGCGGATCACGTGGTTGTGAGACAAGTCCTGCCAGTCCGCCTGCCATGCGCCGATCACCCGGATACCGCCCACGCCGCGCCGGCCACCGCCGCCACCCTGCGTCGTGTCGGGCTTGAGGTCCAGGATGCGGAGAGGCGCGTACTGGTACTCGGCTTCGGCCACACCATAGCGGCCCGTCGGGTCCACGACGAACGTGTGACCACGGCTGACGCCGGAAATGCCTGTCGCCGAACTGACCAGCTTGGGGTTGGCCAGGTCGCTGATGTCATACACGTGGTACCCGCCGGCGCCCGCGCCGTAGAACATGTCCTTCTTCGTCGTGGCGTCGTACTGGATGTAGAAGTCGTGGTAGCTCAGCCGGGGCTGGTTCGGCTGCTCCGGCACGGGAACGCGCCCGACCAGCCAGGACGCCTGGCTGCCGCCGGCCGCGATCTTGTCGATGTCAAACACGTTGGCGAACGCGCCGCTGGACTGGGTGAACAGCAAGGCCTGGCCGTTCGAATGCTTGTAGGCCTGGCTTTCGTGGAACCCGCCGGGGTTCTCGGGATCGCGGAGCCGGGCGATTTCCTTGACCTTTGACGCATCGGGTAGTCCGGTTACGTCCCACACCAGGGCGCCCAAGTCGTTGTCCGGACCGGCCGCGCCGAACTGGAACGCGTTGGTCAGGTAGTACCGGCCCTTGCTCTTCAGGTAGATCGGGTTCAGCGAGCCCGCGCCCTTGTGCAGGTCGGGGTTCTCGATGCGCCAGGACCAGATGATCTGGGGCTTGCTCGGGTCCTTGATGCTGATGGCGTCCACGCCCGACGGGGTCAACCGGTGGGCGGTGTACACGTAGGGCCGCGACAGCTCCTGTTCCATGGTGATGTCCGCGGTCTTTTCAACCGAGTCCATGGTCATGTGGGCCAGGAGCTTGATGTTCCGGCTACCACCCACCTTCGTGCCCGGGATCACGTCACCCTGGGCCCGCGCCAGCCCGGGCACGGCCACCGCAACCGCCGCCCCCATCGCCAGCGCCGTCAATAGCGTCCGACTGTTCATCTCTACAACCTCCGCGAACTGTTCTTGAGTGAGCATCGCGGGCCGGTCAGCCCGCGCAGAATTCACGCCGAATTTGCAAGATACGACCCGTGACGCCAAGCGGCCAGCGGGTGTACTGTTGCCCATGCGCCGTTACGCCGCTCTCGCCTTCCTCAGCGCGTTCCTCCTGTTCCTGGTCCAGCCGCTCATCGCCAAGGCCATTCTGCCGTGGTTTGGCGGGGCGCCGGCCGTCTGGACCACGTCCATGCTCCTCTTCCAGCTCCTCCTGCTCGGCGGGTACGCGTACGCGCACCTGGTGTCACGGCTGTCCCCGCGGCAGCAGGCGGCTGTCCATATCGTGCTGCTGACGCTCACCCTCCTGGCATTACCGATCATTCCGTCGGCCAGCTGGAAACCGGCCGGAGACGAGTCGCCGGTGTGGCGCATTCTTGGCTTGCTGTCCGTGACCGTAGGGGCCCCGTACCTGCTCCTGGCGAGTACCGCCCCATTGGTCCAGGACTGGTTCCGCCGCGACGAACCCGGCTCGCCCTACCGCCTGTACGCGTGGTCCAACGGGGGGTCGCTCCTTGCCCTGCTCGCCTACCAGACGCTATTCGAGCCCCTTTTGGCGATCGATGGCCAGGCACGGACCTGGTCCGGTTTGTACGTCGTGTTCGCGCTGTTCTGCGGGTGGATGGGAATCCGTCGCATCAGAACCGCGACCGCCGGAACGTCAACGCCCGTCGCTGAGCCAGCCGGTCCGGCGACGCCACCGAGTGAGTATGCGCTGTGGTTCGCGTTGTCGGCCTGCGGATCGGGGCTGCTGCTCGCGATCACCAACCAGATCAGCCTCGACATTGCCGCATTCCCGTTCCTGTGGATCCTGCCGCTGGCACTCTACCTGGTGACGTTCGTCCTGTGTTTCGGCGGCGCGTACCGGCGGAACGTGTGGCGGATCGCCTTCATCATCGGGTTGGGCGCCATGTCGGTCCTGGCCAAGCTCGCGGCGGGGGCGCCGCTATGGGCGCAGGTGGGGGGCTCGCTCTTTGCGTTGTTCTCGATCTGCATGGTGTGCCACGGCGAGCTTGCCATGCGAGCGCCGGCCGGGCGCGGGCTCACGGCGTTTTACCTGACGACCGCCGCCGGAGGCGCCGCGGGCGGGGTGTCCGTCGGGCTCATCGCCCCGCTCCTGTTCAACGAGTTCTTCGAACTGCCGATTTTCCTCATCACCCCGTACATCCTGATGCTGGTAACCCTGTACCGGGACCGGGACGGTTCCCAGGCGACGCGGGCCAGCCCGCTCGCCTGGGCCGCACTGGTGGGCGTACTATGGCTGGGGATTTCGGCGTTCGTCGTCCCGATGATCTGGCAATCGGGCACGACCATCGCGCGCGCCCGGAATTTCTACGGAGTCCTGCGCGTCTACGATGGCCCGCCCTTCCCCGGCGCCAAGCGGACACTCCGCCACGGACGGATCGTCCACGGCACACAGTTCCTGGGAGAGACCCGGAAGGCGGAGCCGACCGCCTATTACGCCCTGGGGAGCGGCGTGGACGTGGCCATCAAGCAGCACCCGCGCCGGCGGGCGGGACTGCCGATGAACATCGGCGCCATCGGGCTGGGCGCCGGTACGATCGCCGCGTACGGCGGCGGCGGCGACAGCCTCCGGTTCTACGAGATCAACGCCGACGTCGTCTCGTTCGCGCGCCGGTATTTCACGTTCCTGTCGGACAGCAAGGCGACGGTGGACGTGGTGCTGGGCGACGGCCGCCTGTCAGTCGAGCGCGAGATGAGCCGCCCGGAGAACCGGCACCGCTACGACGTGCTCATCGTGGACGCGTTCTCGGGAGACGCGATCCCCATCCACCTGCTCACCACCGAGGCGATGGCCCTCTACTGGGAAGCGCTCAAGCCCGACGGGATCCTCGCGTTGCACACGAGCAACCGCCACGTGAACCTGGCGCGCGTGGTGACGGGCGCGTCGACGCCCATGAAGAAGGTCGTGGTGCGCGTCCGCCGGGGTGACGGCGCCTCCGCCATATCGTCCACGTGGCTGCTGGTATCGAGCAGTCCCGAGTTCCTGCACATGGTCGAGGTGGGCACCGGCGTTACCGGTGACGTGCCACAGGAACCGCCGGTCGTCTGGACCGACGCGTTCAGCAACCTGTTGCGGGTGATTACGCTCGAAACGCCCCCCTAGGATGGGCGCTACAGCCCCAGCGGGCGGAACAGGAAGGAAATCGGGTAGAAACTGAACTGGACGTTCCCCTGCAGGACCGACCGGTTGGGAATACGGTTCCCCAGCGTGACAATCCGCCGCTCGTAGTCGAGTCGCAGGGCAATGCCCGGCCAAGGCTCGAACCCCATCTGCAGGCCGAGCCCGTGCCAGCGATGCAGGTCTCCCGCGAGAAACACGATCCGCTGGTTGAGATGCCGGGACGTAATCGACCCACCGACGTCCTGCACGATCAGGCCGCTGGCGTCTTCGACATTGAGGCCGTGGCGCACGAACCGCACCGACCCGCGCACCCATCCCCGCCACGGCACCCACTGCTTGAGCCCAAGCCACCACTCATCCGCGTTGGGGCCCAGGTCGTTTGCCAGGGGAAACCCGCGTTCCTCGAACGTGTTGAGCGGATATTTGTGGGTGTAAAAGAACGGGTCCACTCGCTCGTACTCGGCCTGTACTTCGGTCCCCGTGCGGACCGCCGCGCTCAGGCCGGCCTGATAGAGCAGCTTGGTCGTGAGATCCGCGTTCGACCGGTTCCCTGTGAGCCGGAAAATGTCGGCCAGGCTGTACATGTCATCGATGCCGAGCGTGGCATACAGCTCAATGCCTCGCGCGGGCCGCAGAATGCCGTCCATGAACCAGATCGGATCGTCCTTGTCCCCGGTATCGAATTCGGCAAGCCGGAGCGGGAACACCGGGTTCAGGTAGGCGAAGTCCACGCCGCGGTTGCTGTACGTCAGCGCCTCAGTAAAGGCGGCCGAGATCCAAGGCCAGGGGCGGAGCTCGAAGCGCCGCACGGCGATCCACCGTGCGGGTGACACGCTGCTGAGCCCGCCGGGGATGCCCGGCGCGGGAACCTCGACGGTCGGCGCGTCCAGCGACCCGTGCAGGAATGTGTAGCGAATGACCTTCGTTTCGAACCGCAGGCGAAGCCAGGTGATGTTCGGGGAATCCTGGCGGAGAATCACGGATTCGCGTGCCCCCAGGCCCATCCGCACCGTGCCGGTCCCGATGTCGAAACCGAATGGACGGTGGTTCCACGAGGCGAATCCCTGCGCGAAAATGGTAGACCCAAGACCCGCGATCGCATCCCGTGTCTTTCCCCACTGAGGGTGGTACCGCAGGGTTTGCGAGCCGAACGGGTTGACCCACTCCAGGTGGAATCCGAGCCGCCGGTCCACGGTGGCATAGGCCCGGATGGACGACTGCCCGAACGAGTCGTCGATCTTTGCGATGCCGTCGGTGATGGCCGTGTAGCCGGACCCCCAGCGGTGATCCACGATGATGTTGGTCGTCGCGTCGCCCCAGGCCAGGAAGTGCGGTTCCCGCTGGGAAAACACCAGGAGGATTTTCTGCCGGATAGTCTTGCCGATGGTCGAGTCCCGCCCCTGGACGAGGGTCACGGGGTGCCGCAGGAACGCGGTGTCGAGGGCGAACTCGGTCGTGTAGCGCACCCGGAGAATGCTGTCGATCGCGCCAAGGCCATGCATGGGCGCCATGACCTCGGCAATCTGCCCGCGGGTGAGCGGCAGGTTTTCGTAGCTGTATGACGGGGCGTTGCCGAGGACGCGCTGATGGTGGAGCCACTCGTAGACCGGGTGGTCCACCGGCACGAGCGACGACTGCGCGCCGAGCCCCTGCGGGAGGAGCACGGCGCCGCCGAACAGGAGCCCGCCGGCGAGCCGCCGAAGGCGGATACGCATCACGCCGCCGATGCCGCCTTGCGACGCGTGAGGACGAGGTTCCGGATGTAGATCAGGAACCCGGTTGATTGGCCGACCATGATGACCGGGTCCCGCCGCGCGTACGCGTAGACGAACAGCAGGGTCGCCGCCACCAGGCTCAGGTACCAGAACGCGATGGGAATCGTGCTTTCGCCCTTCCGCTCCGACACCAGCCACTGGATGAAAAACCGGGCCCCGTAGCAGGCCTGCCCGGCAAAACCCACGATCAGCAGCCAATCAAGATCGAGTTTCACGTGTGTCTCCCTGGATCCCGCGTGACCTGGTGCCGGGTAAGCCATCGGACCACGAACAGGCTGACGAGGCCGACACCGAGGCGGTTCGCGATCCCGTATTTCGCCGTTCCAGCCGTCCGCGGGAAATGCCGGACCGGCACCTGCGTCACGCGGTAGCCCTGGGCCTGAATCAGAAACGGAAGGTAGCGATGGAATGGCTCGAAGAGCGTCACGTGCTCGAGGCACTCTCGCCGGAATACCGTGAGCGGGCAGGTGATGTCTTCGAACCGGTCGCCCAGGATGGCGTGCCGGACCCCGCGCGCCGTCCGCGATGAAAAAAGCCGTACCCATGAGTCCTGCCGGTTCGTTCGAATGCCGTGCGCGCAATCGAATCCTTGCGCCAGCATCGGAAGCAGGAGCTGAAAGTCGTCCGGCGAAGTCTGGAGATCACCGTCGATGAGGCCAATGACGTCATAGCGGGCCGCGCCGAGGCCGCTCGCCAGCGCCGCCGATTTTCCGCCGCGCGCGGGCCGTGCCACAAGCACGACCCGCTCTGCCGCGTGCGGGCCCAGCATGGCGGCCGTGCCGTCGGTGGACCCGTCGTCCACGCAGATGAGCTCGAACTGGTCCACGAGCGGATTCCGCTCGAGGCTGGGCACCACGGTGGCGAGGAGGCGCTCGATGTTGGGTTCCTCGTTGTGAAGCGGCACCACGACCGAAACGTTCATGGCAGGCGCGCCACCGACCAGACAATGGCTGGTCCGTACTTCTGCTCGATGCGTTCCCGCGCCAGGTGGGCCAGAGAGCGATCACCCTCGGGCCTTCGCCAACTGTCGTACCGGAAAACCGGTTCGAACCGGTACCCTCGCGCGTCAAATGCTTCCCCCGACGTCATTTCCGGCCAGATAAGGGGCACGCGCGTGTAGGGCACCAGGTCCCAGTAGATCATCGTCACGGGTTCACGCGCCAAAGCGGCATACGCCGAATCTATCGCCTCGGGCAGACTCTCCGGTGCGGGAGCCAGTTGGTCGGAAGAACGGAACCGGTTCGGCTCGATGCCACTGTAGTAGATCGCGACGGGCGCATCCACCCATAAGGCGCCGGTCGCGGGCGCTGCCTGGCGCAGGTAGTCGCCTACGAGACGATCACGGATGAGCGTGTACGGTCGGAACGCGAATGTCGGGATCTGAATCAGGAGAGACAGCGCCACCACCGCGCCGTGCCCCCACGGAACCAGTTTCCGGCGACCCTGCGCCAGGAACGGACCAACCGCAAACGCCGTCACACAGGAGGCGACCGGCACGATGACGAGCAGGTAACGCGGATCAGGATAGGAAAAGAACCGGATCTGCATGATGCCGATGACCGGCAGGAACGACAGAAAAAGGAACGCATACAGTGAGCGGCCGGAGGCCCACACGGCGCGTCGCCACTCCGGGCTTCGGAAGCCCGCCACCGCGGCGGTGAGGAGCGTCAGGATGGGCGCGTAGACCTGGACGAGCGTCAGCGGGAGCGTCCACGGGCCGATGACGGGCCGGGCACCTGCGCGGGACCAGAACGCCGCGTCCGCGGTGGACCCGGCTCGGCGGCGCACCAGCCACCAGAGGGGATCACCCGCCGCGTACCACGTCCACGTAGACCAGACGGAGAGGCCAAGCACCACGCCCGCCGCCACCGCGAGCGACGTGCGACGGTGTCCGGTAACTCCCAGCCATACCGCCGCCAGTATGAGCACGAGTGATGCGTCGTTTCGGGTGAGCGCGGCAAGCGCGGCGAAGAGCACGATCGTCCAGCTCCGCTGCCCCACCGACACCTCGTACAGCACGAGCATGACGAACAAACCCGCCGTGGCTTCGGGCATGTACATCCACCCGTACGCGATGTGCCAGGGCGTGAGCGCCAGCGTGAGGCCCGCGAGCAAGCCGAGCCAGCGCTCCCTGGTGAGCCGGGTGGTGAGGGCGGCGGTCACGCCACACGTGAGCGAACTCGCCACGAGGCTCACGAGCCGCCCCGGCAGCATGTCGCTGCGCCCCGTGAGATACATGACCGCCGTGCTCACGTAGCGAAACAGGGGCTCCCACACGACCTCGCGGCCCTTGTAGTCCGTGAGGATCCCGTGGTTCTCGATGGTCAGGCGGCTCATCATCCAGTTGTGGTATGCATCGCCCCAGTAGTCGGGGAAGCCCAGGGCCGCGTAGCCGAGTCGGGCGACCACGGCGACGGCGACGACGAGAATGACGGGCGAGCGAACGTTCAGGGAGGGGTCTCGCGCCGGAGGCGGGGGTAGTTCACGGCGTACCCGTCACCCATCCAGCGCACCTTGGGACGGAGCAGCAGGCTCGGCGGTAGCCAGAGAAAAGCCGGGACGGTGAACAGATTCAGCAGTGGTGCCAGGCGTTTCAGGCCCTTCGCCTGGATGCGGTGGGCCTCGACCCCGATCATCACGGTATCGGTAAGGATCTTGATGGCCCACGCCGCCGCCGTCGGCACCGGCGCGATGAACCAGCCCGCGATCATCAGCGCCGACAACACGAAGTGGTACCCGAACGTGAAGGCGAGCCCGGCGCCCACATACCACGGGCCCTCGAACCCGCCCTTGAGCCAACGGCGTTGCTGGGAAAGCAGGTGGGTGAGGGACGGCACCTGGCTCATGAGGACCGTCGTCTCTGGACTGGCGTGGGCGACGCCGCGGTATCCCTGGCTGAACACGAGGCGGAAAATCGCGAGGTCCTCGGCGATGGTGAAATTGGCCGCCTCCAGCCCTCCGGCTTCCAGGTATGGCTTTCTCCGGACGCCCATGTTCGGCCCGACCGACAGCCAGGTCGCGCCCCAGCCGGCGATGCCGAACGCGAAGGGGAGCGTGTAGGCCCAGGCCATCCGCTCAATGACGCCGGGGAGCGTGCCGCCCCGCCCGACCATCATGCCGGCGATCAGGCCGCTCTTTTCGGTCGTGCGGCTCAACATGTAGCGGATCCAGCCGGGCTGGACCGCGGCGTCCGCGTCGGTGATGAACATCCATTCGCCGCGGGCCTGCCGCGCCGCGTGGGCCACGCCCCGTGCCTTGGCCTTGAGATGCGTGTCCGGAATGCCGACGGTGCTCAGGGCCTGGAAGTGGGGGTACCGCCGCGCCGCGTCGGCGATGATCCGGCTAGTCGCGTCGGTGGACCGGTCGTCCACCAGCAGGACTTCCAGCTTGTCCTTCGGGAAGTCGAGCGCCGCGAGGGACGCGATGCAGACCGGGAGATCGATTTCCTCGTTGCGGCACGCGACGATGACGCTCACGAACGGAAGCTGGGCATCGGGCACAGGCGTGGACTTCGGCAGGCGCGCGAGGCCGGCCGCGAGCAACAGGAGGGTCAGCGCGTACAGGCTGACCATCACGAGCAGGGTGGCGGGGACAGCGTCTATCAAGGCCTGCATGCGGGCGACGGATTCCACGATTGGAAGGGGGTGGGTAGTTTACACACCGCCCAACCCGGGCGGTACCAGCATAGGGAGGCCGTCGTTCTCTTCGCACCCATCATCTTCTCGCTGTACGCGCTCGGTGCCGTCATCATCACGGTGTACACGCTGGGCGAACTGCACCTGCTCTACTACTACTACCAGCGCCATCGCCAGGCCGGGACGCCGTCACCCAAGCCACTGGATGCCGCCAACCTGCCGCTGGTAACGGTGCAGGTCGCCATGTACAACGAGCTGTACGTGGCCGAGCACATTATCGACGCGTGCTCCCAGCTGGACTATCCACACGACCGGCTCGAGATACAGGTGTGCGACGACTCCACGGACGAGTCGTATGACGTGGCGCAGCGCCGGATCGAGCACTGGCGCGCACAAGGCGTGAACATCCGGCACCTGCATCGGAAGGACCGGAGCGGCTACAAGGCCGGCGCGCTCGCGGCCGCTACCAAGGTGGCCTCCGGCGAGTTTGTTGCCATTTTCGACGCCGATTTCCGCCCCCCACAGGACTTCCTGCGCCGTACCCTGCCCTACTTCCGCGACCGGCACGTCGGCATCGTGCAGTCCCGCTGGGGACACCTCAACCGCACGTACTCCGTGCTCACGTACGTCCAGGCCGTCCTGCTCGACATGTTTTTCATCATCGAGCACAAGGGCCGCGCCGTGCTTGGCGCATTCCTCCGGTTCAACGGGTCGGGCGGGGTGTGGCGGAAGAAGTGCCTGGACGACAGCGGCGGCTGGTCTGCGGATACCCTGTGTGAGGACCTCGACCTGTGCTACCGCGCCCAGCTCCGCGGGTGGACAGCGGTGTACGACGACACGATCGTCTCGCCCGCCGAAGTGCCCGTGACGATGAGCGACTTCAAGGCCCAGCAGTACCGGTGGGTGAAGGGCAAGGCGCAGGTGATCCGGAAACTCCTCCCGGCCATCTGGGCGGCGCGTCTCCCGCCGGCGGTCAAGATCCACGCGCTGTTTGACCTGCTGAACATTTTCGCGGGCTCGAGCGTGCTGGTGCTGGGCCTCTGCAGCGTGCCCCTGACGTACATCGCGTGGAAACAACCCGAGTACTACCGGTACATGGCTTACGTGTCGTTCGGGCTTTCCAACCTGATTATTGCTCCGTGGTTCGCGCTGATCGTGCTCAAGACCTATTACACCGGCGGCGCGCGGGTCACGAAGGAGTTCTTCACCGTGTTCCCGCCCCTGGTGGCGACGGTCGTGGGCATGCCCCTGTTCCAGACGGCCGCGATGGTGGACGGTTTCTTCGGCGGAGCAGGGTCGTTCCACAAGACGGCCAAGTACAACATCACCCAACTCACGGACCGGTGGCGGGACAAGCTGTATTCGCCCAAGCGGATTTCCGGGACGACGCTGGCGGAGGGCGTGCTCGCGGTGTTCTTCATGTACGGCACGTGGCTCAGTGTGACACTGCACAACTGGGGCGCGCTGCCGTTCCAGGTGGCCCTGGTATTCGGGTATTCCTACATTTTCCTGCGGTCGGTGCTCAAGGCGTAGCTACAGCCCCTCGATTTCTTCCTCGGTCTACCCGCTCGTGGAACCACGAACTGCGGGCATCCACCGCGGCGATCCGGATGCGCGACCGGGGGTTCACCGTGGCCGCCGGGACCACGAAGAGCCGCACGCCTTCCAGCACGCCGTGAATCTCGAAGCCCGTCAGCGATTCCTCATCCAGGTCGATTTCCACCTCCAGGACCGCGGCCCCGGGCGGCCCGTCTTCGAGGTCCACCGGACGGTCGGTGAGCCACACGCCCTCGGCGCTGAGCATCTGGCCGGTGTTTTCGTCGTCGCCAAAACGCCACTTCTCATCGCCAAATCCTTCCTTGACGATGCCGCGGGCGAGGGACACGAGTGTGCGATGGTAGAGGATCATGCCCAAACTTGTCCCGGCCGCGACGCGCCGGATAGGGTCTCGGCGCGGGTTGCAACAATTCCGGTCAGATCGTCACCAAGTGCAGGTCGAGAATGTCCGCGTTGCCTTCCTGCATGTGTTTCAGGAGCGCATCGGACGGGGCGCCATCCAGATTGATGCGCGCCACCGCCGCCTCGGCACCCTCGAAAATAACGTTCTCGGTCTCCTGCACGTTGATGTTGCCGCTCCGCAGGCAGTGGAACACGTGGGCCAGGACGCCGGGACGGTCCTGGTGGCGGACGACGAGCATATGCGTCGCCTGGGTCTTCTTCGCGAGGTTCACGACGTTGGGCACCCGGCCCGTGTCCCGGTACGTCGCGATGATGCGGACGGTTTCCTCGGCGATTGCTTCCTGCGCCTGGTCCGTCGAGGCGCCGATGTGATGCGTGCCGATCAGGTTGGGGACGGCGATGATGGGGTTAACGAACTCACCGGTAGCGCCCGTCGGCTCGCCGGGATAGACGTCGAGTCCGACGCGGAGGTCCCGCTCGCGGGCCACGCGCTCCAGCGCCGCGTAATCCACGACTTCCGCTCGCGCCGTGTTGATGAAGATGGACCCCGGCTTGAGCTTCTCGAGGACTGCCGCGTTGACCAGGCCCTTGGTCTCCGCGCTCAGCGCAAGGTGCACGCTCAGCACGTCGGCGCGCTCGGCGACCTCTTCCGGCGAACGCGCGATCTGGATCGGGAGCCCATCCTGGTTTGCCCGGCCGGTGGCGAACCGGCGGCTCCACACCACCACCGGCATCCCGAACGCCTGTGCCCGCCGCGCCATTTCCTGCCCGATGTTCCCGTAGCCCAGCAGGCCGAGGGTGCGGCCGAGCATGCCGCGCGCCTTGGAGAAGTCCTTCTTGTTCCAGGTGTGAGCCTTGAGGGCCGCGACGTTGTCTGGGATGCGGCGATCCAGCGACAGCATGAGTGCAAAGGCAAGCTCGGCGACGGCCACGGCATTCTTGCCGGGGCAGTTCGAGACGTAGATGCCGCGCTTCGATGCGGTCGCGACGTCAATCGTGTTGTAGCCGGCCCCCGCGCGGACGACCAGGGAGAGGGCGCCCGATTCGAGCATCGGCCCGGTCACGGCGGTACTGCGTACCACCAGGACGTGGGCCGCAGTTTCTCGTATGGCCTTGGCCAGCGTGTCGTCCTTCACGTCGGGCTGGTAGATGACTTCACAGCCGGCGGCTTTCAGGCCGGCGAGGCCGCTGGCTTCGAATTTGTCGGCGACGAGGACTTTCATGCCCAAACTTGTCGCGGGCCGGGCGCGCTGGAAAGGGCGGGGGGCGTGCCTAGAGAAGCGCAACCTTCAGGCGCTGCGCCGCTCGGCGCAGGGCACCGTCCGCACTCCAGAGCGACGCGGACCCGATGAGGGTCGACGCCAGCAGATGGACATCGACCCAGCCGAGGCCGCTGCCGGCCAGGTGTTGGCGCTCGACCAGCGCCATTACTTCCGCGTGGCCGGCGATCGGCGCTTCCGGGAGCTGACCCATGTGGCCGAGAATCTCGACACGACGCTTCATGGTGCCGCAGGCTACTTCACCCGCCACGAAGGGGTGGGTCAACACGAGCCGGTCGGCCAACAACGATGAGAGTCTGGGATTGGCGCTCGCGATGTGACCGATCCACACCGAACTGTCAACAAGGATCACGGGTTCCGGAAGTCCGGTGGACGGCGCCGCGGGGCGGCCCGGGCGTGCGGGTCGGACCCGCCGAGCGCGATCAGGCGGCGCGCGGCGTCCCGGGCGATGAGCGCCTTGAGGCCTTCGTGCACCACTGCGGTTTTTTCTCCAAGGCCGGTCACGCGCATGGCGTCACGCATCAGGGTATCGTCGAGGTTCAGTGTCGTTCTCATGCATACAAGTATGCCTTCTCTGTGCATATTGGACAAGGTCATCGCAACCCCCGGTCGAGTGTCCGGTACTGCACCGCCTCGCTCACGTGCGCGGGCAGGATGTCGGCCGCGCCGGCCAGGTCGGCGATGGTGCGGGAGATCTTGAGGACCCGGTGATACGCCCGCGCCGACAGTTTGAGCCGGGCGATGGCGGTGCGGAGGAGCGCATCTGCCTCATCGGTCACGCGGCAATAGCGGCGCAGGTCTTTGGGCGCCATGTGCGCGTTAGCGAAGACACCCTGGCGCTTGGCGAAGCGCTCCTGCTGGAGTGCCCGGGCGCGGTTCACCCGCTCGCGAATGGCGCCGCTGGGTTCCCCGGCCCGGTCCAGCGTCAACTCGCGATAGGGCACGGCGGGCACTTCGAGATGGATGTCGATCCGGTCCAGCAGTGGGCCGGAAACACGAGCGAGGTAGCGCTCCACGCCGATGGGCCCACAGGTACAGGTGCGTCCGGGATCGCCCCAGTAGCCGCAGGGACAGGGGTTCATCGCGGCCGCGAGCATGAACCGCGCGGGATAGCACAGGGATGACGCCGCGCGGGAGATCGTCACGAAGCCGTCTTCCATGGGCTGGCGGAGGACCTCGAGCACGTTCTTGCGGAACTCGGGGAGTTCGTCGAGGAACAGCACCCCGCCCTGCGCCAGGCTCACCTCACCCGGGCGCGGGTAGGACCCGCCCCCGATGAGCCCCGCATCGCTGATGGTGTGGTGCGGCGCCCGGAACGGCCGGGTGGTGACGAGGGCCGCGCCAGCGGGCAGCATGCCGGCCACGCTGTGAATCTTGGTGGTTTCCAGCGCCTCTTCGAGCGTCATTTCCGGCAGTATGGTCGGCAGGCGGCGCGCGAGCATGGTTTTTCCCGAGCCCGGCGGGCCGACCATGAGCAGGTTATGCCCGCCCGCCGCGGCTACTTCAAGGGCCCGCTTGGCGTGTTCCTGCCCTCGCACCTCGCCGAAGTCCACGTCGTCGGCGCGGGGACCGGCGAACAGCGCGTCACGATCGACCGACGCGTGGGGCAGTTCGCAGTCGCCCAAGACAAAGGCGGCCAGCTGATGCAGCGAGTCCGCGCCCAGGACCTCGATGCCGTCCACCACGCCGGCCTCCGCGAGGTTCGCCACCGGCACGATGACGCCCTTGAGCCCCGCTTGTTTGGCGCCGAGCGCGACGGGTAGCGCCCCACGAATGGGCCGGACACCACCCTCCAGTCCCAGCTCTCCAACGACCGCATAGTCGTCCAGCGACCGGTGGCCGTTTCCGTCTGCCGTGCCACCCAGTTGCTCGGTCGCGGCCAGGACGCCGATTGCGATGGGCAGGTCGAACGCCGAGCCATCCTTTCTGATATCGGCAGGCGCAAGATTCACCGTGATTCGCCGCAGGGGAAACTCGAACCCGGAGTTCACGACGGCCGCGTAGACCCGTTCCTTGCCTTCCTTCACTGCGCCGTGCGGCAAACCAACCGTTTGGAACGACGGGAGGCCGTGGGCGATGTCCACTTCGACGTCTACGAGGTAGGCGTCGATACCGAGGACTGCCGCGGAGCGGACACGGGCGAGCATGGGAGACGGTAGGGCGGCAGGGCGGAAAGGTAGGCACGAAACGAACGCAGGCGGGACCAACTCTACGCGAGCGGGACCGTGAGCACGAGATTCCCAGCCTGAAGCCTGGGAACAGCTATCTCACCCGCATACCCAACCGGGAATCCCAATGGAGCGGCTTTGCCTGTTTCGCAAGCGGCGCCTCGGGCACCTCCCCAACCGACACGCCGTATTTCCAGTCCGGCGGGCAGATGGCGATGAACCGGGCGTAGCCGCCGACCCAACCCTTGAACTTGGGATATCCGATAATCACCAGCGCGCCGGCCTCGGGTACCTGGTCCAGGTTCGCCACGCCTTCGGCCTGGGTGTAGCCGTTCTGCAAGAGCCACGCCTCGGATTCGAATGTCGCCGTCGTGTCCGTGTCGAGCGCCTCGTGTCCGTGGAAGAGGATGTGGCGTTGCTCGTGGAGGAACTTGATGGCGTCCCGCGTCGCGCCAGGGAACGGTCGCATCGTGGCGAACCCCGGGTCATCCCAGTGCTTCGACCAGTCAGAACGAATGAACACGACCGATCCTGGCGGGATCTGACCGTGCGCGGTCTCCCACGCCTTGATGTCGTCTATCGCGAGGTGATACCCGGGCTGCTTCGCGACCTGTTCGACGATGGAACTGACCACCAGGGTGCGCAACGCGAACGTCGGCGGCAGCTCGTCGATTCCGGGGTAGTCGGGGTTCCAGTGCGCCGGCGGATCGACCTGGGTGCCGAGCTGGTCGGTGGCGAGCACGTAGCGCGTGGCCTCGAGAGAAGTAAGAAGTGGCAAGTCCTCCTTCTTACTTCTTACTCCCCTCAGGGATAGAATCTCGCGTGCCGTACGCCCTGATGAGCAGTGGAGGCAAGGATGGAACCCTCGCGTTCGATCGCGCGACGCGGTCCGGGCTCAAGATCCGCTACCTGGCCAACATCTACGAAGGCTCAACCGGGCGGGTCCGGTTCCACGGCATCCGAAAGGAACTGATCGCGCTCCAGGCGGAGTCGCTGGGACTGGAACTGGTGAGCGGGCATACCACCCCCGAGGCCTTCGAGCCGGTGTTCCTCCGAACCCTCCAGGCGCTCAAGGCAAAGGGCTGTGACGGGGTGGTGTTCGGAAATATCCACCTGGCAGACGTGCGGGCGTGGTACGAGGAACGGGTCCTGGCGGCGGGGCTCGATCACATTGAACCGCTCTGGGGCGACGCGCCGATCGAGCTGGTACACGAGGTGGTGGAGCGTGGGTACCGCGCGCTCCTCGTGTCCGTGGATCTCAAGCAACAGGCTGCGGGGATGCTCGGGCGGGAGCTGGATGCCGACCTACTGACCGAGATCGGGATCACGGAAGACCTGGACCCGTGTGGCGAGCGCGGAGAGTACCACACCTACGTGTTCGACGGGCCGACGTTCAGGAAGCCGATTCCGATCACCAAAGGCCCGACGGTGGAGATTGATGGGCATCGGTTTATCGACCTGACACTACTGCAAGCGGATGAGCGGATGAGCGGATGAGCGGATGAGCGGATGGATCAAAGGCCGTTATCCGCTCACTTCATCATCGCGTCCCGCTTCGCCTTGAACTCATTCCCCGCCCGCCAGTTCGGCCACGCCCGATCGTTCGCGAGTTGGTTGCCCACCGCGAAGTAGAGCTGCACGTCTTCCACGGCCCCGGCCAGGTTCCACGTCGCGTCGTACTCATCCGACGGTTTGTGGTACTTCTCGGCGGTCCACTTCTCGTGCTGTTCCTTGCCCCACGCAGCACCATGCTCACGATTGTCGATGCCGTCTTCGGGATCGAGGGCCGGAACGCCCTGGAGCGCGAAGCTGAAGTGATCGGAGCGGTAGAAGAAACCCTTCTCCGGCTCCGGATCCGCGTGGACCGTGCGTCCCTGCCCCTTCGCCGCCGCGACGATGTAGTCATCCAGTTCGGAGTTACCGAACCCCACCACCGTGACGTCGCGGGTCGGGCCCCAAATGTTGATGCCGTCCACGTTGATCGCCGCGACCGTCTGCTTGAGGGGAAACACCGGGTTCGCCGCGTAGTACTGGGAGCCCAGGAGTCCCTGCTCTTCCGCAGTCACGGCGAGGAAAATAATGGAACGCTTCGGGCCTTCGGGGAGACTCCGGAACGCCTTCGCGATGGTCAGGATGGTGGACACGCCGCTCGCGTTGTCCCGGGCGCCGTTCATGATCTGGTCGCCCCTGGCGGCGGAATCCACGCCGAAGTGATCCCAGTGAGCCGTGTAGGTCACGTACTCATCGGGGTGCTCCGAGCCGCGAAGGACGGCGATCGCATTGCGGGAGTTTGACCGGCGGATCGTGTTCTTGATCGTCAGCGAAACCCGCACATCCATGGGGACGGCCTTGAACCCCTTTTTCTGGGCGCGCGCCTTGAGCTTGTCATAGTCCAGTCCGCCCTGCTTGAGGATAGACCGGGCGGTGGTGTTGGAAATCCAGCCCTCGACCGGCACGCGGGACATGTTGTTGTCCGCGGCGGCCAGGCTGAACTGTGGGCCGGACCAACTGTTCCGGACCACTTCCCACGGGTAGCCGGCGGCCTCCGTCTCGTGCACGATGAGCGCGCCGGCCGCACCCTGCCGGGACGCCTCTTCGTACTTGTATGTCCAGCGGCCGTAGTACGTCATGGCTTTGCCGCGGAAGAGCGTCGTGTCGCCGGTCTCGAAATCGGGATCGTTCACCAGGATGACGACGGTCTTCCCGTGCACATCAACGCCATGGTAGTCGTTCCATCCGACCTCGGGCGCCACCACACCATAGCCCACGAACACCATAGGCGTGTTGGCGAGGCTCACCTGGTCCGTGACCCGCTTGGTCGAGGCGACGAACTGCTCACGGAACACGAACCGGCTGTCGCTGGTGCCGCGAATGCCGTGGGTCATGAGCGTGCCGACGGGCCGGCCGGTGATTTCCACCAGGGGGACGTTCTGGAAGTAGCTCCCCTTGTTCCCCGGCTCGAGCTTGAGCGCCACGAACTGGTCGGTGAGGTACTTGAGGGTCTTTTCCTCGCCTGGCGACGCGGGCGCGCGCCCCTGGAATTCGTCCGAGGCGAGCACCTTGATGTGCGCGGCGAGCTGGTCGGCCGTGATGGCATCCCGGGCTTCGCGCGGCACTCCTCCGCCACCGCACGCGGCGGCGAGCAGGACCACGAGCGGCAGGAATCTCCGGGTTTCCGGGCGAGTCTCGAGTTTCATGCGGAGATACTACGTCCGGCGCCTGCCGGGCGCCAACGCCGCCCCGGCCAGCGTCTTGAGGAGCGCGCGCCACCAGGCCGGCATCGTCGCGCCCTCGGGGAATCCGCGGCGCAAGGCACTGAGCGCCCCGCCATAGGCGCCGGCCCGCCGCCGTTCGTCCGCCACCTTGGCCAGCCAGCGGGCCCGGCGTTGGCGGTGCAGCTGGCGGATCCGGCCGGCCGGAAACCGCGCGATGAGACGGGCATACACCGACTCCATCGTCTCGAAGTCTTCGCCGAGCGCGCTGTAGTTGCCGGCGTGCCGCCGCCTAGCCACCAGCACCTGCGCCACTCCTGCCGCGGGAGACCGCTCGGCGAGGCGAATCCAGAGGTCGAAGTCCTCGGCGACCGGAAACGCCTCGTCAAACCCATTCAGCGACTCGAGCAGCGTCCGGTCAACCATCACGGTGGACGTGATGACGATCGCGTTTCCCGACACCAGGCGATCGAGGACGAAGCCTTCTTCGGGGATCCACGACGAATCGGCCATCGCGATGTCCCGCCCCGCCTCGTCCACGCGGCGAAGACTCGTGTAACTCCAACCGCAGGCCGGGTGGGCAAGGAGCGCCGCGACCTGGAGGGAGAGCTTCTCCTGTTCCCACCAGTCGTCCGAGTCCAGGAACGCGACGAACCGGCCGCGGGCATCCTTGAGCGCCTGGTTCCGGACGCGGCCGGGATTGCCGCTGTGGTCGAGGGGCAGAATGCGGATCCGCGGATCGGCAAGGCCGGACACCCATCCGGCCGTGTCGTCGGTCGAGCCGTCGTCCGCAACGATGAGCTCCCAGTTCTGGTAGCTCTGCGCCACGACCGATTCCACGGCTCGGCGCAGAAAGGCCGAGCGGTTGTATGTCGGGATGACAATCGAGACCAGCGGTAGCATTGCGGCGGCCACGCCTAACGATAGCCGACGCTCACGCCCGGCACAGTACATTTCCCCTCCTGCAATGCCTACCGATACCGACGTTCGAATCTCGGAGTGGCGTGCTACGCTCGACGCGGATACGCTCTGGCCGGACTCGACCGTGCCCCAGCGGCTCGCGGCATACGCGCGCATTCTCGAGGTGACCAGGGACGTCCTGGCCGGACGGCCGGCCCGACTCGACTCAGCCGCCGGGGCGGACACGAGGGCCTTGGGCGTTGCCGCGTTCCTGAGCGGCATGGGCGCCTTGCTGGCCTGGTGGATCGAGCAGGGCTCCGTGTCCGCGTCCGCCGAGGCCTCGCGGATGCTCGCCGCGCACCTCGCCCACGGCCGGCGCCGGCTGGCGCGCACTACCGACGAGACGCGGCGCCTGTTGGCGCAGCTCGCGAAGCGCGGGATCGTCCCCACCATTCTCAAGGGTGCCTACACCGCCCGCCGCTACTTCGTCGACCCGGCCGCACGGCCGGCCTCGGACCTCGATCTCCTGGCGACTCCCGCGGAGCTCGAAGGGACGCGGGGCGTGTTCGGCGAGTTGGGATGGGCGTGTCGAGTCCGGGAAGTGTTGCCCTTCCGCGAAGAGTGGGCCCCTGCAGGTCAGACGGCGGTGCAGTCGCTGGACCTGGCACACGAATCCAATCCGTGGGGCGTGGATCTCCACCTGTCACTCGACCGCACGTATTTCCCGGGCCTCGACGCGGGACTCGGCACTCCCGACGCCAGCATGCTTACCGCGTGGCCGAGTCCGTTCGGCATGGCGCGCGTGCTCGCCCAGCCGTTCCTCGCCGCGCATCTCGCCCTCAACGCGGGCTCTGACCTGCCAGATGCCCAGCTCCTCAAGGCCGTCGAGCTGATCTGCGTGATCCGCCAGGACATCCGGTCCGGAGAACTCCTCTGGCCCAAGTTGCGGGACCTTTTCCGTGGCACCGGCACGCTCCGCTTCGCCTACCCCGGGCTCGCGATGGCCGAATGGCTGTCCCCCGGCGCAGTTGACCCGGACCTTCTGCGCGAGGTCGCGGCGGAAACAACGCCACGCATGCGGCGCACGACGGCCGACGCTCTCCAGACACTTCCGTTACACCGGCACGGAAGGTCCGTCGAGCACTACCTGGCGTTTGCCAAGGGTCCCCGCGAGGTGGCGCGCCGGTTGTTCGACTTCATGTACCCGGTCACCCGGCCGTCGCCCCGCGAACTGCTGGCCCTCTGGCGCCGCCGGATCGGCTCGGTCCTGACAGGGAGGGTGCGGTGGGACGGGCGCCGGTGACCGCGACCTGGCCGAACTTCATCATCGCCGGCGCACCCAAGGCGGGAACGACGGCGCTGTACGAGTTCCTGAGGCAGCATCCGCAGGTCTACGTGAGTCCCATCAAGGAGCCTACCTACTTCGCGCGGGCGGACCTGGCCACGTGGCGCTGGCGGAACGAGATCGCGACGCTTCTCGAAGCGGACCGCGCGCGGCTCGCGGAGTATCTGCGGGGACCCATGACCGAATGGCACCACCACCGGATGGTCACGGAGGAAGAGCAATACCTGGCCCTGTTCCGTGACGTCCGGGACGAGCGCGCGATTGGAGAAGGGAGCGTGAGCTATTTCTGGCTGCCCAGTGCGCCGCCAGCCATTGCAAAGGCAATCCCGCGCGTCAGACTCGTGTTCATGCTGCGCGACCCCGCCGAGCGTTTCTTCTCCCAGTACCTCGCCTGGGCGCACAGCAAACCGGGGCACACGGTCCGGGACCTGTTCGAGATGGCGCAGGATCCGGACAACCAGCTGTCCACGACATTGAAGCCCGGACTCTACGGGACCTGCCTCGCCCGGTTTCTCGAAGTCTTACCGAAGGAACAGATGCGGTTCTATCTGTACGAGGATTTCCGAACGGAGCCCGGCCGCGTGTTGCGCGATCTTTTCGGGTTCCTCGGTGTGAACGCAAAGCAACCCATCGAGACGTCGCAGACCCACAACCCGCCCGCCTTGCCACGCCTGCCGCGGCTCCACGCGTTACGACAGCGCTTCCTCCGCGGCCGCTCGTTCATGGGCTTGGTACCTTCCCCGTTTCGGCCCCTGGCCCGCCGCCTCTACCACCGGGATCGGGCGGACATCAGGTTGAACCAGGCTGACCGCGGGATGTTGATCGGCTACTACAGGAACGAGGTCAAGCAAACCGAAGCCCTGATTGGGCGTGACCTGTCAGCGTGGCTCAGGTAGACGCGGAACGAACGGATATAGTACGGTCTTGAAAACGGTGGTCCACCACCTGAACGCGACAAATCCCGCAGGCAGCGCCGAAGCGAGACAAGCGAACGCCGCCCGGTAGTGCCCTGCCCGCCGCTCCATGTTGGCGACATTGAGCCATCCCTCCACGCAGAGCCGCGCGAAACGCCGGCGGAGGCGTGCTGTCTTCAACCGGCTCGCCAGCAGGCCGAACGCGTGACGCAACACTTGCCGCGAACCCCGGAACCCGAGGCCATAGCGGCCCGCATGCTGACGCACGGCGGTCAGCGCCTGCGGCACCGGGGCGACGGGACTCCGCTCTGCGAGCCGGATCCAGAGATCGAAGTCGCCGGTGATGACATACCGCTCGTCGAACCGCCCCACCTGCTCCACCAGCTGACGATCCGCCATGACCGTGGACGTGTGGATCCGGACGTCGCCCGACACGAACCGCTCCAGCACCCATCCGCCTTGCGGGACGAATGGCGCGGGCTCGCTCAGCGGCACGTCCCGTCCCGTGTCGTCCACGCCGCGCAGCGCCGAATAGCTCCAGGCACAGTCGCGGTTCACTGCCAGCGCTTCGACCTGGCGCGCCAGCTTCTCGGCATCCCACCAATCGTCGGAATCGAGAAACGCGAGGTAGCGCCCGCGGGAGCGCGCCAGCGCAAGATTGCGCACCGCGTTGGGGTTGCCCAGGTGTTCGCTCAGGATCACGCGCACTCGCGGGTCGGTCAGCCCCGCAAGCCACGCACGGCTCCCATCCGTGGAGCCGTCGTCCACCACGATGAGTTCCCAATCCCCGAGGGTCTGCCGCAGGACTGACTCGACGGCCTCGCGGAGATACCCGGCGCGGTTGTAGGTAGGAATGATGACCGACACGAGCGGCTGGCTCACGCGCGCATCTCCGCATACAGCGCTTCCACGCGTTGCGCGGTCCAATCGGCGTCCTCGGCCACGGCCCGCCGTTGAGCCTCGCGCGCAACGCGCAGGCGGCGGTCCTCGTCTCCCAGCAGGCCAGTCACCGCCGATGCCAGGGCGTCCCCGTCGCGCACGGCAACGGCCGCGTCGGGCGCCCATTCTGCGACATGCCCGACCGACGTGCCCACCGTGGGCACACCCGCAACCGCTGCTTCGAGCATGGCGAACGGGCCCGCTTCGTGTCGCGAACTCACCACCAAGACATGGGCCGCCTCGAGCAGCGGCCGCACTCGGCTCGGCGGGAGGTAGCCATGAAACGTCACGTGGTTCTCGATACCCAAGCGCGCTGACAGTGCCTGGATTTCGCCGCCCAGCGTGTCGAAACCAACCATGTCCAATCGGAAATCCACGCCGCTCGCCTTGAGACGCTCCGCCGCCTTGAGGAGTGTCGGCTGGTCCTTCACGCGGTTGAGGTCTCCCACGTGGAGCAGGCGGGCGGGTCCACCTGCCACACGGCGCTGGGGCTTGCGCGCCGGCCAGCGGGCGAGATCTACGCCGAACGGCACGCGTTCGACTTGGTAAGCGAATTCCCCGGCCCGGTGGATCAGCGGGCGGCTTGCGGCCGTGAGTCGGGAAGCACCTGCGAGCCCCAGGCGAACCCAGAACCGCGTCCTCGCGTTCACCCATCCGCCGTAGCCGATCTCAGGAATGGAGGCGAACTCGCCGCCGGCGAGATGCACCAGCACGGGACGTCTCGTGAACAGCCCGGCGGCCTCCGCAATCAATCCGGCCGGCAGGAGCCAGAATGCGTGGAGCAGATCGAACGGACTCCGCCGGTGCTCGGCGACGATGTTCGTGAACGTGCGCCAATAGGCGCGCCGCCGCCCGCGCCCATGAGCACCCCCGTTGTGCACCGTCGCGCCAAGGAGCGGGTACATGGAGGGCTCCGCCTCCTGGTGGAGCGCAAACACCTGCACATCGTGTCGCCGGGCAAGCCGTTCGATCAGCGCGAGGAGATAGGGAAACGATCGTTCGTCGCCGGACCGGTCCACGCCGCCTGGCGTGACGAGCGCAATCCTCACGAATCCGTCCGCCGGGACTCAGTCAGGCGACGCAGGTGCCGGCGTTCTCCGCGGCCGAGCGCGAACGCGAGCGGATCGGTGAACGACAAACGGCGGAACCCACGAAATGCTTCGTGCACCGGCGGCTCGGTGACTTCGGCATGAAGCGCGACGTAGGTCCCGGCCGACATTTCCCAGAATTCCTCGGCGCCGCCCGCGAGCCCATGCGAACGGGCGGCGTACTGCTTGAGGCGGAGACTCGCGCGCAACGATCCTGCCTGCGAGGCGTATTCCTCAGCCGCGCGAAGCGTGTCCGGAAGGACCTCGGCCACGGGGGCAACGAGGTTGACCAGCACGCGCGTCAGGGGGACTTGCACCTGGTAGATCCGTACGGCGGGAGCCGACTCCGTATACGTCGCCAGGGCGGCCGCGAGCGCGCGCGCGACCCGGCGGTGCTCTGGATGAAAGTCGACCCGGGACGGGGCGTAGATCACCCCCGGGCGGTGTGCGGCGAGCGCTCGGGTCAGTGCACTCACCCCTTCGGCGTCGGCCCAATCCCATTCGCGGAGGCCGATCCACTCCCAAGCCGTTACGCCGAGTGCCCGGAGGGCGGTTTCAGCTTCGGCGTGACGGCGTGCCGCCATCTCGTCGGGCCCAAGGCCCAATGCCCGGGAGCCGCGGCCGTCGGTCACGTGCACGACGACCGTGTCGTCTTCCGCGCGACGATGCAACGCCAGGGTTCCGCCCGTTCCGGCAACTTCATCGTCGGGGTGCGGCGCGATGACCATCACGCACTTGCCGCCGGCGCCCACCCATCGCGGAACTGGCGGTGTCAGTCGCCCGGCGCCGGCCACGCCGGCCGCCCAGACCCGGGATATCACGGCGTCCACCGCCCTGCCCGCGCTATACAGCATCGAAATCACCACCGGACAACTGCCACCCCGGCTCACGCCGCCAGACGGCCCAGGCGACCGCCGGGTCGAGAATCACGCCATGGACGCCGAACGCGTGACGCCCGCTGAAGAAGCCCAGCCGGCGGTACGCGCGGTACGGCCAGCTCCCGGGCACCGCCAGCGCGCGGACGACCGCCACGCCATCGGCGGACAACCGCTGAACGGCGCTCCGCACCAGCGCGGCAAACGCCGGCAGGTCATCCGGAGACGTGAACACTTCGCCGATCAGGCCGCCGCCGTCACGCACACGCAATGCCAGAAACCCGGCAGCTTTTCCTTCGCGTTTCACCTGGAGCACGCGGAACCCCGCGCCAGACGCATCGAGGTAGCGCCAGTTGATCCAGTCGGCATCCCGGGCAAAGCAGGGGCCCAGTCGCGGCCGGAGCGCTCGCCAAAACGCACTCCATTCCTCACCAGCCCGCTCGAGTTCGCTGACCACGATTCCCCGTTCGGCCGGGCCGTCCCACAACCGGTTCCACAGTCCATCGACCCACGCGGCGTCCGCCAATGCCGCGATCCCGAACCGCCGGGCGATGATCTTCTGCGGCAGGATGGGACGCACGAGCCACGCCAACGGAAACATCGGCTTCCAGCCGAGGGCGGAGATCCGCGAACGCCATTGATCGTTCGGGAGACCCAGCACGAGCGCCACGCCCGCTGCGCGCCAGCGATCAAAGAGACCCGATGTCACCTGGGTCAGGACGCCCTGCCTTCGCCACGCGGGGTCCGTCATGCCGTCCACGGCCACCATCACCCAGCGGTCTTCGTTGCCCAGCCGCACGCGGCACGGAATCCCCGCGAGGTGAAACATCGGGCGATCGTTGCCATCCACGGCCAGGGCCACGTTTTCGACCGGAGTCGGGCGCGTGCGGAGTTTCCAGATGTAGTGCTCCGCGCTCGTGGGCCGGCCGAACGCGCGGTGAAACAGGTCCACCACGCCCGGTACATCAGCCGCGATAAACGGCCGTTCCCTCCAGGCCGGCGGGCCCCCGGGTCCTCCGCTCATGCAACCCGGCCCAGACGCCGGTACGCCGCGACCATCTGTCGTCCAATCGCGTCGAACGAGAGGGCCTGCTCGAAATGATGGCGGGCCCGAGTGCGGAGTTCGGCCCGGTCGCGCCCCGCCCATTCACGAATCACGCGTGCCATGGCGGTGCTGTCACCCGTGGGGACGACCGCGCCGGCGGACCCCTGCCCCGTGATCGTCCTGAACGACGGAATATCCGTGACGAGGGGCGTGGTGCCGCAGGCCAGCGCCTCGATGACGCCGTACCCGCTGCCTTCCTTGTGACTCGCCTGGACCAGGAAGTCAGCGGCGCGGAAATGCTCCTCGATGCCCGGATACGCGACTTCTCCCACCAGGCGGACGCGGTCGCGGATCGCCGGGTCGCCCGCGATACGGGCCCGGACTTGTTCCAGGAGGGGCGCGAACCGATAGCACATCCAGAGCCGCACGCCCGGGACGCCGGCTGCGACGGCCGAAACCGCGTCGAGCACCATCAGCGGATCCTTGTTCGCGTCCAGGTTCCCCACCCAGAGGAGGCACGGGTCGCCATCTATGCCGGTCGCGCGGCGCGCGGTCGCGACGTCGCCTGGAGCAAATGGCGTCGAACCCTCGACCACTTCGAACACCGGGAGGTCCGCCCTGAGAACCCCGGCCGCCTTGAAGGCGAGCGCCTGGTCGGTCGCGGTGAACATGACGCCGGCCAGCGGCGAAAACCCCCACCCATGGAACCAGCGGCGCCAGAAGCGCCCGGGAACGCCACTCCCGTGATCCTGTGCCACGATGGGGACCGAAGGAAGCTGCCGCGCGAGCGCACGGAGTTCCGACGGGTATATCAGCCCCTGCCAGTGAATAACGTCAGGCCGAGTGGCGGCGATCTGGTCCCGGAACGCGGGCAGTTCCACGAACTGGCACGAGACGCCACCAATGGTGTGCACCGCCTCGGTCCACGACGCCTGCACGACCGTCATGTCCACGCCCGCGCGCTGGGCGGCGGCGGCGCTGGCGCCGAAATCCCGCCAGGCGCGCAGGAGCTCCGCGGGGGCTCGGTGCGCGGGGTCGCGGTAAGTGCTCACCTGTGTGACACGCAGGCGGCTCGAGGTTGGCGGCATGAGGTCGGAAGGGTGACACGGAAGGCGCGGCAACGTCAATGCGCACCCTCTGGCAAAAGCCCTCCGACGCATTAGGGTTAGTAAGCCAGTTCTGGTCCGCCCGGCGTCCACGCAGGAAACCCAAGGGAGTCGCACCGTTACCACCGCCGCCCCAGCGCTTGCCCGGCAGACGTACGTCCTGCCCCGCGACGCCATGACCGTCACTGCCGACGACCCGCGCCTCTTGGCGCTGGCCGACCGGCTATGGCCTGCCGCCGCGGGGGAGACGGGAAGCAGCCTGCCGCCCATACAGATCGGCCTCCGGGTCGATTCCCCGGGCGCCGCCTTTGAAGGGCGGCTCACGGAGTCGTGGACGGTTCAGCGCGATGCCGTCGAGCTCCGGCTCGGCAGCCAGCTGAGCGTGACCGCCGATGTTACGAGCGCTTCGATTTCAGGCTGGGTGAGCGCCGACCTGCTGGAACATGACCCGGGCCTGATCGCCCGGCTGCTGCTCGAAGTCCCCGTCGCCGCCCTGCTGCAACGCCGCGCGTACGCCGCCATCCACGCGGCCGCGATCGCGGGCCCTCGCGGCGCCGTGGTCCTGCGGGGGGCGCCCGGGTCCGGAAAATCCACGCTGGCCGCCGCCGCTCACCTGGCCGGCATGGACGTCCTCGGCGACGAGAGTGTGCTCGTAGCGAGGGATGACCCGGATGAACTCCTGGCGGCCGTGCGGGACCCCACGCTCGAGCCGGACACCGTGCGCCTGCTCAACCTGGACGAACGGCTCTGGCCGGCCACGGAACGTATTGGCCCCAAGCAGCGGCTGGATTTATTTGCCTCGGCGAACGCGAACGGCCGGGCCCGGCGGCGGATCGCGACCGTCATACTGGGACCGCGCAGCGGCCCGGCACGCCTCGACCCCCTCAATGCCGAAACGTTCACGGCGGAGTTCCAGGCCGGGGGCATCCGGGAGGAACTCTGGGCGGACCCCGCGCCTCGCATCGAGTCAACGTGGTCGCAGAGGGGCGCGTATCGCCTGTCGGGCGCCGGCGATCTCCGCGGGGCCATCACCTTGCTGGCGGCTTTGGTCGGACACACCCCTGAACCAGGGAGCCCTGCATGAACCCTCTCTCGTCAGAACGCGTCCCGGTCCTGCTGTCGCATTCCTACTACCTCAAGTACGACCCGAAGCAGGTCCGGAAGATGAAGCCTTATGCCCCGCTTTCGACGTTGATCACCGCGTCGACCCTGCGGGATGCGGGCATGCCGTTGCAGTTATTCGACTCCATGCTGTCAGAGGGCGTTGAGGAGTTCGTCGACCGGGTTCGCGCGGCGCGGCCCAAGGTGGTCGCGATCTTCGAGGACAACTTCAATTTTCTGACCAAGATGTGCACGACGCGGATGCGGGACGCCGCGTTCACCATGATTGCCGCCGCGAAGGATGTGGGCGCCCGCGTCGCCGTGAACGGATCGGACGCGACCGACCAGCCGGACGGCTACCTCGCCGCCGGGGCCGACGCGGTGGTCCTCGGCGAAACCGAACACACGTTTCTCGAGCTGGCACACACGTGGCTCCGCGACGCACAGGCGGACCTCACAGACGTTGCGGGCCTCGCGCTGGGCGGCCCGACGGGCGCCGAGCCGCGGTTTACACCGCAACGCCGGTCGGTGGGGGACCTCGACGCGCTCCCATTCCCCGCGTGGGACCTGATCGACATCGAGCGGTACCGCGAGGCGTGGACAACGGCGCACGGCCGGTTCTCGTGGAATGCCTGCACCTCCCGTGGGTGTCCCTTCGGCTGCAACTGGTGCGCCAAGCCCATGTTCGGGCGCCGCTACACCCAGCGCACGCCGGGCAACGTGGCCGAGGAACTGTCACGCCTGGCCCAGGTCGTGCGCCCGGACCACCTGTGGTTCGCCGACGACATTTTCGGCCTCACGTCTGCGTGGATCGAGTCGTTCGCCCGTGAAATGGGCCGGCGCCAAGTGAAAATCCCGTTCTCCATGCAGTCCCGCGTGGACCTCATGACCCCCACCGGTGTCGAGGCTCTCGCCGCGGCGGGATGCGAAGAGGTCTGGCTCGGCGTCGAGTCCGGCTCGCAGAAGATCCTGGACGGCATGAACAAGGGGATGTCGGTGGACGAAGTGGGCGACGCCACCAGCCGGCTCAAGGAGCACGGCATCAAGGCATGCTGGTTCATTCAGCTGGGGTACTCGGGCGAGAACTGGGACGACGTGCTGGCGACGAGAGACCTGGTGCGCGCCGAGCGTCCCGATGACATCGGCGTGTCCGTGGCATATCCGCTGCCGGGCACCGTTTTTTACGACCGGGTCCGCGCCGAGTTGTCAGCCAAGGAGAACTGGTCGGACAGTGACGACCTGGCCATGCTGTTCCGCGGCACGTACACCACGGATTTCTACCGGCAGATCCGGGACCTGCTCCACGAGGAGGCTCTGGCGCTCGCGAACGTCCATCCCATGGCCGAATGGCCGTTCGACGCGCGGTGGGATGCCCTGAAGGACCGGGAAGCAGACCACCGGGCGGAATCTGCGGTGGTGGCGAAGCGGGCAGTGTTGGGGGGATAAGAACTCACGAAGGAGGCGCTTATGGCCGTCGCCAACCTACGTACCACCTCGGTCCCAGCCGACCTGGGGCGCAAACCCCGCGACGTCGAGCTCGATCTCTTCGGACTCACCCACACCGGAAAGGTCCGCAAAGCGAACCAGGACCATTTTCTGGTGTGCACCGTCCACCAGCAGATGGTCGTGCATGGCACCAGCCTCCCGAACACGGATCACCTTCCCCTTCGCGGCGAGCGGCTGGCAACAATCCTCCTCGTGGCCGACGGCGTCGGGGGCGGACAGGCGGGCGGCGAAGCGAGCCAGGTCGCGGTGGAAGCCGTCACCCGGTACGTCACGTCCACCATGCTCTGCGTGCACGCACACACGGGGGTCGCAGAGCAGGACTTCCTCCAGGCGCTCCGGGCAGCGGCCATTGATGCACACCAGGCGGTGCGGGCGGTGGGAACGGGCCGGGAGGACACGCGGAGCATGGCGACGACACTCACGCTCGCGATCTTCGTCTGGCCCACCATGTACGTGGTCCAGGTCGGCGACAGCCGCTGCTACCTCTACATGGACGGCGTTCTGCGCCAGGTGACCCGCGATCAGACCGTGGGGCAGTACATGGTGGACGTGGGAGCGTTGCCGGCCGAGCGGCTGGCAGAGTCGCCGCTTAATCGAGTGCTATCGAGCGCGATCGGGGGGAGCGAAGCGGAGCCGGTCGTGAGCCGCCACGAACTGAACCGCACCGCCCGCGTGCTCCTGTGCAGCGACGGCTTGACCAAGCACGTCTCGAACGACGAGATCACGGAGCGAATCAAGGCGGAAGAGTCTTCGGAGCAATTCTGCCGGGCGCTGCTGGACCGGACGCTGGAGCGGGGGGGCAGCGACAATATCACCGTGCTGGCGGGAAGGCTCCAGTCTGCGCCCCACGGGGCCGCGGTTTGACGGGTCGTTGACGGGTCGAGTGTAGCCTTCCGCTCGGCACTCACCCCGGAAGCTATGTTTCCCTCCAGAATGACCGCGCCGCTAACAGCCGCCGAGCTTGAGCACCTGTCGTTTCCCGACAAGCAGGTAGAACTGATTCGGGGACGGCTCGTGGTGCTCGAACCGCCCAGTTCGTGGCACGGCGCGGTCTCGGTGAATCTCAGCACCCAATTGAGCAATTTCGTCCGGCGGCACGCCCTCGGCGTCGTCTTCGGGCAGGATACCGGGTTCAAGATCTTCGCTGATCCCGACACGGTTCGGGCCGCCGATGTGGCGTTCGTCGCGCGGGAGCGGATGTCCGGATTCCCGCGAAGGGGGTACGCCGCAGTCACGCCGGACCTGGTGGCCGAGGTCCTGTCGCCGGACGATCGCGCCGGAGAGGTGCTGGCCAAAGTCGCCGATTGGTTGAGAGCGGGGGCGCGAGCGGTGTGGGTCATCGATCCGCAGCGGGCCCAGGCCCTGGTCTACCGGCCAGACGGAAGCCTCTCGATCGTGGGAGAGCACGATGCGCTGGACGGAGAAGAGATACTGCCCGGCTTTTCCTGCTTGCTCAGCGACATCCTGGCAATCGCGTAGAGGCCCGACAACCGAGCCGTCCCGGTCTCAAGGGCGGGCCCGGCCCGCACCCTCACCACAGTCCCCTCTCCCGAACCGGGAGAGGGGAACGGCATCAGATCTCGACCGAGCCCGTGCTTGAGCCGAGGACCAAAACGCGCGGCTCAGGGCTCCTTGCCGCCGCCTGCCGCGCGTGGCCCGGCCGAGAACAGGTTCTGCACGAGGATCAGATCCGGCGCCTCGTCACCACCCAGTTTTACAAAGACGAAATGCTGGCCGTCGGGGTGGACGTCGTAGGCCGCGAGGGTTCCGCTTGTCCGGTATGGCGCTACGAACAACGGCGTCCGATTGCCTACCGCAAACGCGGGTTGCGTGCGGACCTGAGCCGCAAACAACGTGCCCGCCTGCCGATAAAAGAGCTCCCGGCGGCGGCGTTGAGTCGTTCGGTGTTGCCGGTCACGTCCTGAATCCCTCGCGCACCGCCGCCTCGCGCAACCGGTCGTCGAACGTCACGAACTCCCCCTCGGGTGGCGCACCGGCCCACTCGAGCGCGGCCGCCAGCTGGAGCGCATCGGCCGCCCGCAGCGCATGCACGCGCAGCAACCGCAGGGCCTGCTCGCGCACCACGTCACCGGGCTGCACTTCAAACCAGCTCTTGCGAAGCGTGTCGAGCAACGACCGGGCATCGCGCTCGGCGGACGACGTGAGCTGATCCTCGCGGCGCATGCGGGCGATGGCCGACGCGCATGCAACGGCGCTGCCCCACCAGACCACGAGTTCGTCGTCCTCCTTGAGCAACCCTCGCGCCTCGCTGGTGCGCGGCTGCTGGAGCACGAGCGGCACGAGCGCGGAAGAATCCCAGAACTTCACCAGCCCGACTCCCGTTCGGCGAGGAGCGCCGTGAGGCCCCGGCCCTTCGGGTCCGCCGGGCGCTTCCGGTCCCAGAAGCCCTTGGGCAGCCTGGCGCGCGGGGCGCGGAGGCGCCCGGTGCGAATCATTTCCTCGCGGCGCCCCTCGACGAACTGCGCGCCCGTCACCGGCGCCAGCCGGGCGATGGGACGCCCGCGATCCGTCACCAGCACTTCATCGCCGCGACGGACGATCTCGAGAAAGGCGCTGAGCCGCGCCTTGAGGGCTGACACCGATGCGGTCTTTATCATATGACCATAATAGTCATGTCAAATGAAGCGGCCAACACTCGATGCGGGGCAGGACGCCGTACCGTGGGGCGAAGCATCAGGACATGGTCGCGACCGGCCTCAGCCGCTCCGACACGAACTTCTCCAGTGGGAAGCCGTAGGCATCATTCCGGCACCGCCACCGGGCAATCGCCTGTGCCGGACGTTTCCACAGCGGCACGCGGTCCCACGCCAGGCGCTGGTAGAACTTGAACCGCTCCACCCGCTGGAACTTGGCCCCAGTCACCCACGGCCCGGCCGACCCGATGAAATCGAAATTGGCCCACTCGTCGAGCGACTGCGGCAACCGGTAGCCCTGGTTCACCGCGTCCTGCGTGATGGCTGACCCGGGGTACGGCTTGAAATAGAAAATGTGCGTCTCGAAGTCGGGGCTCATGGCGCGGAGCCGCTTGGCGAGGGAGAACGATGCCGCGACACTCTCGTCGTCCTCTCCCGGGAATCCCACGATGAACGGGAACTGGACTCGCAGTCCCAGGACCCGGCACCGTTCCGCCGTGATCATGATCTGTTCGATCGTCACATCCTTGGCGATCCGCTTGAGCATTTCGGGTGAGCCTGATTCAACGCCCACCAGCACCCGCCGGAGCCCCGACCGCTTGGCCGTCTGGAGCACGTCGTCCGGCATTCGGGCGCACTGGTCCGCCCGCATGGTGGCCGCCCAGCTGATCGGCAGCTTCCGGCGAATGAACTCCTCCGCGATCGCCACGACGCGGGGCGCCTGGGTGAAGAACGTCTCGTCCTGAAAATTGACGTCGGTGAAGTGGTACTGTCGCCACCACGTTTCGATTTCCTGCCCGATGCGTTCGGGGGCGAGCCCCACCCAACCCCTCTTATAGACGAACGGATCCGCGCAGAACGCACAGCGGAACCGGCACCCCTGCGAGGCGATGTAGTCGAGTTGCGGCTTGCCCTTGAGCGCGTAGAAGCGATCAACCGGGATCAGTGAATAGTCGTGGGGCCGGAACGTGTTGATGTCCGCCAGCGGGCGGGGCGGGTTCTCGATCGGGGAGCGGCCAATGTCGCGATAAGTCGTCCCGAGGCAACCCTCCAGCGAGTCTCCCCGCTCCAGCCGCTCGACCACCTCGAGGAACGTGGCTTCGCCCTGCGCCTGCACGGTGATATCCACGCTCGGCTCTTCGAGACACTCGGTCCCGAACATGGAAGGGTGCCAGCCGCCCCACACGATGGGGAGGTCCGGCCGCATCGCCTTCACCGCACGGGACATACGAACGGCGTCCCGGATCGGCAGGCCGGTCAGCACGGTGACCCCGACGCAGATCGCCCCATCGAGATGGGCCCGAATCGCCGCCTCCGGGTCCTGCTCGATTCGGCCATCCACGATGACCACGTCGTAGCGCTCGCGCGGGAGGTGCGACCCCAGCGCGATGAGCGCGAGCGGCATGGTATAAAAGTCCACGCGCGGATTGTAGAGGACCACCTTCGGGCGGGTCATCGCCGCACGAACTCCAGCTGATAGTGATCTGCCAGCCACGGCAGGGGCGGCACGGTTTCGATCGCCCGTTCCCACCGCACCAGGGTCTCCGTGACCGCCGGGTGCCGCCTGGCCCACGCCTCGGCGTAGGGCGGCGGCACGATCGCCCCGATGGCCCCCGCGCGCACAAAACGGAACGTGTGGCCGAACACCCGCCGCAGGGTCCCGATGGTGGGATACCGGACCGTCATTCCCCGCCACTCCACACCGCCCCGCCGGAGCCGCCGAAGCGCCTTCCCGGGCTGCCCGCGCAACATGTACCAGGCCCACTCCCACGGAACGACCGGACCCATGATTCCGAGGACGAGCCGCGCCTGCGGGCGGAGCCGTTCCGCCAATCGGTCCACGACTGTCGCCATCTGCGGAACAAGGTTCAGGGCGCCGAAGCTCGAAAACGCGCCATCGAATTTTCCCGCCAGCTCGCCGATGTGCTCCGCATCCACCTGAAGGGCGGTGACCATGCCGCTCAATCCCGCAGCGGCTGACTTTGCGCGCGTCGCCTCGATCATGGCGGCCGACGGATCCGTGGCCACGACCCGAACGCCCCGATGCGCGAGGTGGATCGCATCTTCCCCGGTGCCGCAGCCGATTTCCAGCACCTGCTGGCCCGGTTCGAACGCCTGGTCGAGCCACGCCCAGGTCGCTTCCCGGTACACCCGGCCCAGCACCGAGTCGGTAAACACGGCGTCATAGGACTTGGCCAGCGCATCGAACGCGGACACGGCATTCACGCGCGAAAGCTATACTGTATCCTTCGCCTGACGAACCCATGCCGACCACAGCAATTTCGCCCGACCGCCTCGCGCGCTTCCGCGCGGCCTACGCGCTGCATCGCGAGGCCGAGGGCCGCCGCTTGGACCCAACCGACCTGGCGGCCCTGCCCTACCTGGATCACGGCCCGTTCCGGCGTGAATGGTCGGTCCGCGCCCGGACCTTCGAGGCGCTGGTTCACAACGTGGTCACGCCCCTGGCGAAGGGGGCCTCCCTCCGGATCCTCGACGTCGGGGCCGGCGCCGGATGGCTGTGCTTCCGGCTGATACGAGCCGGGCACCACGCGATCGCACTGGACTGGCGATGGGACCAGGTGGACGGCCTCGGCGCCGCCCAGGGTTACCGGGTGCACCTCCAGCATAGAGACTTGTTTGATCGCGTGGGCGCCTCGTTCGACGCCCTGCCGCTGTCCGCTCAGGCGTTCGACGTCGTCGTCTTCAACGCCGCCATTCACTATGCTGAGGACCTGGCACCCGTGTTGGCTGAGGCGCGTCGCGTGGTGCGGCCGGGCGGGCGCATCGCCATCCTGGATTCGCCGTTCTACGCCCGCGCCGCCGATGGCGACCGCATGGTCGCGGCAAAGCGCCGCGAAGGCGCGCGGGTCTTCGGCAAGCACGCGGAAGCCTTGATGGCGCTGCGGCCCATTGAGTACCTCACGACGAAACGGCTCGCGGACGCTTCGGCGCCGCTGGGGCTCACCTGGCAGCGCCATCACGTGCGGTATCCCCTGTGGTACGAACTGCGGCCGCTGGCTGCGCTTCTGTCCGGGCGGCGCCGGCCATCCCGCTTCGATCTCTGGGTAGGAGTGGTTTCGTGAAGCGTCCCCAGGCGGCCTTCGAGCCCTTGCCGGACTATCGTGAGTACCCGGCGCCGGAGATGGAGTCGCGTGCCCGCGCGTTTGCCGCAGACATGCAGCGCCGCCGCACGACCCGTCACTTCAGTGACCGGCCGGTGCCGCGCGCGGTGATCGAAGCCTGTCTCGAGACCGCGGGGTCCGCGCCGAGCGGGGCGAACCAGCAACCTTGGCACTTCGTGGTCGTTTCCGAGCCTACGCTCAAGCGCGGGATTCGGGAGGCGGCCGAGCAGGCCGAAGCGGAGTTCTACGCGAAGGCGCCGGCGGAGTGGCTGGAGGCGCTGGCCCCCCTGGGCACCGACGCGCGCAAGCCATACCTCGAGACGGCGCCCTACCTCATTGCCGTTTTCGCCCAGCGCTTTGCCCCCTCACCGTCCGGCAAGCGGCGGACGCACTACTACGTGAACGAGTCCGTCGGCATCGCGACCGGTTTTCTGCTGGCCGCCCTTCATTACGCCGGTCTGGCCACGCTCACCCACACCCCGAGCCCCATGGGGTTCTTGAACGATCTTCTGGGCCGGCCGGCCAACGAGAAGGCGGTCATGCTGGTCGTCACCGGATACCCGGCGCCGGACGCCAGGGTGCCCCGCATCCGTCGCAAGACCCTGGACGAGATCGTCACGTTTCGGTGACCGACCTCCTGCTCACGCACGGGTATTTCCTCTCGGAAGACGAGCACGAGCGGAAGGTGATGAAGCCCTACCCGCCGCTGGGCCTCCTCTACATCGCCGGGTACCTCAAGCGGGCCGGGATGACCGTCGAGGTCTTTGATTCGACATTCGCTCCCCGCGCCGATCTCGAGTCGAGGCTCGCGACCGGGCCGGCCGGGGCACTCGGCATCTACACCAACCTGACCACGCGGAAATCCGTCCTCGACATTGTGCGCCGCGCCAAGGCCAGTGGGTGGACCGTGGTTCTCGGCGGACCGGAGTCGGCCAACTACTCCGCGGAATACCTGCAGCACGGCGCCGACGTGGTGGTGTTCGGCGAGGGGGAGGAGACACTGAAGGAACTGCTCCCCGCGCTTGCGGCCCGCGGGCCTCACCGGCTGCACGGCGTGCTGGGAACGGCGTTCACCGACGACGGCGGCGCGGTGGTGACCAACCTCGGGCGCCCGCAAATCAAGGACCTGGACGCCCTGCCCTGGCCCGACCGCGAGGCGATCGACACGGCCCGGTACGTAGATGTGTGGCGGGAGCATCACGGCAAGGGCAGCGTCAACCTCATAACCGCGCGGGGGTGTCCCTACCGGTGCAACTGGTGCTCGCACGCCGTGTTCGGGTTCACTCACCGGCGCCGGAGTGTCATCTCCTGCGCCGACGAGCTGGCGCACATCGTGGAGCGTTACCGGCCGGACCAGGTGTGGTACGCCGACGACGTGTTCACCATTCACCATCGCTGGCTCTTCGACTACGCGGCCGAGCTCGAGCGCCGGCATCTCCGTATTCCGTTCGAGACGATTTCCCGCGCGGACCGCATGCTGAAGGACGACGTGGTGAAAACGCTGGCGGACATGGGGTGCTGGCGCATCTGGATCGGGGCCGAGAGCGGCAGCCAGCGGATACTCGACGCGATGCAGCGGGGCGTGACGGTCGAGCAGGTACTTCACGCTACCCGTTCCGCACAGCAGCACGGCATCCATGTCGGGATGTTTCTCATGTGGGGCTACGACGGCGAGACCGAGGCGGACATCGACGCCACCATTGATCTCGTCCGCCGCGCCGCGCCGGACGTGGCACTGACGACCGTCGCCTACCCCATCAAGGGAACCGGCTTCTTCGACCGTCTGGGCGACCGGGTGGGCGCCACGAAGGACTGGGCCGACGCGACCGATCGCGATTACGAGGTACGGGGCCAGCGGTCGCGGGATTTCTATCGGGAAGCAGACCGCCGCTTGCGGCAGGCGATCGGGCGGTGATGCGCCGCGTGGTGGGCATGATCTACGTCAGCCTGGTCGCCTACTGCGTGCTCTGGGGCCTCGTCTTTCTCCGTTCCCCGTTGCTGTCGTTCCAGTCACCTGACATCGACGTGCCCTGGCTGCTCCGCCTGGGAGAGTTCGGCGGGGTTGTCCTCCTCGTGGCCGGCATCGCGTCGGCGACCCTGTTCCGGCACGACCCGCTCGCATCCCACCTCGCCTGGCTTGGCGTGACGTTGATGGGAGTCATGGCGATGACTATCATGGGCGCCGGAGTCCTGTTCGTGGCGTGGTGGCTGGACTGGGAACCAGCTGCGTTCGCGGCAATGGCGTGCTGGGGGCTGGCTGGCCTGTGGTCCCTTGCGCGCCTGTTGTTCGGGTTCGCGCGTTTTCTCGCCGGCCACTCCGTCAGCCGCTGGCCGTTGCGGGCTCCCGCGGCGTAGCGCCCTCGGTGCGTGGCTTGGCGGATTTGGGCGCGCGTCGCCGGAGCCGCAGGGCCAGAAGGCCGACCAGGATGAACGCGAACGTGATCGGCTCCCGCGTATCCTTCTTCACGAGCCACAGAAAATGCAGGACGCCCAGCGCCCCGGAGACATAGACCAGCCGGTGCAGAGCACCCCACCGTCTTCCCAGTTTCCGGATCATGAACCCGTTTGATGTCGCGGCGAGCGGCACCAGCAGGGTCACCGCCACGAAGCCCACGGTGATCCACGGCCGCTTGAGGATGTCCTTGGTGATTTCGGACCAGGCGAAGAACTGGTCTATGCCGATGTAGTTGCTGAAATGGAGCATCGCGTAGAAGAACGCGAACAGGCCCAGCATGCGCCGCAACTTGATTACGTCGTTCCAGCCGGGGATACGGCGGAGCGGAGTCACGCACAGCGTGATCATCAGGAAGGTCAACGCCCACCAGCCGGTGCGCAGCTGGATTTCCCGAATCGGCTCGGCGCCCAGGCCGCCGTGGAATCCCTGCCACGCGATCAACCCCGCCGGCACGAGCGCCGCGGCGAACACCGCAGGCTCGGCAACGAAACGGATGAACTGGGAGCGGGTCATTGGCGGATGAGCGGATGAGCGGATGAGTCTGGCGGGTTACGTATCCGCCCATCCGCTCTAGTACAGCGTCCGGGGATCCATTCCCTTGTACATCGCCGCCACCTGCTCGCCGAACCCGTTGAACGGCAGAGTCGGGCGTTTGAGGAACTCGCCCACCCGGCGCTCGCGCGCCTGGCTCCAGCGGGGGTGGTCCACCGCGGGGTTCACATTGGCGTAGAAGCTGTACTCGCTGGGCGCGGCCAGCTGCCACGTGTTGAGCGGCTGCGTCTCGACGAAGCGCACCTTGACGATCGACTTGATGCCCTTGAAACCATACTTCCAGGGAATCACGAGCCGGATCGGCGCGCCGTTCTGGTTGAGCAGGGGCTTCTGGTAGATGCCCACCGCGAAGAGCGTGAGCGGGTTCATGGCCTCGTCCATGCGCAGGCCTTCGACGTACGGCCAATCGAGCACCAAGTCACGCTGGCCGGGCATCTGCTTCGGATCCATCAGCGTAGTGAATTCGACGAACTTGGCCTTCGGGCTCGGTTCGAACCGGTTGATGAAATCCCGGAGCGGGAACCCGTACCATGGAATCACCATGGACCAGGCTTCGACGCACCGGTGCCGGTACACGTACTCCTTGGCCGGGAACCACTTGAGAATGTCTTCGATGTTGTAGTCGCCCGGCTTCGCCGCCATGCCCTCGACCTTGACCGTCCACGGCCGGGGCTTGAGCGTGCCCGCGTTCTTTGCCGGCTCGGACTTGTCGGTGCCGAATTCGTAGAAGTTGTTGTAGGTGGTGACGGCCTGGAACGGGGTTTGGGGGTCGTCTTGTTGGGACGGTTGGGCGGAGAGGCGGTTAGACGGTTCGTGACCAACCGTCCAACCGTCCAACCGCCCAACCGCCAAGCCTGCCGCCGCAACCCCGCCCGCCGCCATGAATTCCCTGCGATTCAGGAACACCGCCTCCGGCGTAATCTCCGATACCTTGAACTCGTCAGGACGTTTGATCAGCATGGGACGGCTCTCCGGAACAGGGGGTGTTGGCGACTCCATTGAAACTACCGGATGCCGGGGGAAGTTCCCAGACCTGACGAGGTAGCCGAGCCGAGCCCGGCCGCTAGAATAGTGATTGATGACCGCACCCTACGACGACCTGTTCATCTCGTTCCAGACCGCTCTCGCGGGCCGGTACTCGCTCGAACGCGAGCTCGGCCGCGGCGGTATGGGCATCGTGTACCTCGCACGCGAGGTGCGACTGGACCGGCCGGTGGCGCTCAAACTGTTCCCGCCCGCCCTCGCCGCCCAGCCCAACCTCCGCGAGCGCTTCCTGCGCGAGGCCCGCACGGCCGCCCGGCTTTCGCATCCCCACATCGTGCAGATCTACACCGTAGACGAGGTGGGTCAGTTCGTCTTCTTCGCCATGGCTTACATAGATGGCGAGACGCTGGGCGCGCGGGTCCAGCGACGGGGACCAATGGCCCCGTCCGAAGCCGCGCGCGCGCTCCGCGAAGTGGCGTGGGCGCTGGGGCACGCGCACGAGCAGGGCGTCATTCACCGGGACGTGAAGCCGGACAACATCCTGCTCGAGGCCGCGACGGTGCGCGCCATGGTGGCGGACTTCGGCATCGCCGGGTCGAAACAGGAGGCAGGGTCGCAGACGACGGGTGAAGTGATCGGCACGCCGGAGTTCATGAGCCCCGAGCAGGCGGGCGGCGAGCAGGTGGGCGCCCAGAGCGACCTCTACTCACTCGGCGTGGTCGCATTCTATGCGCTTTCGGGCCGAGTGCCGTTCACCGGCGCCAAGTCGGCGGACATCCTGGCCAAGCACATGACCCAGCCCGCGCCCCCGATCATCGAGCAGGCGCCTTCGACGCCGCGGCGCGTGGCACGGATCGTGGACGCGTGCCTCGCGAAGGACCCGGCGGAGCGGCCGGCGGGCGCCGCGCTGCTGGCGGAACAATTGGCGCTGGCTATCGAGCATCGGAAGAACCTGCCGGTCGCGCTGCGCGCCTTCGTCAAGCATGACGGGCGAATCGACGGGCCCGGCGTCATACTGGTTACGCCGCTGCTGGCCGCGGCAGCGGTGGCCGCTGGCAGCGTGTTTGACGCGGTCGGGGCCCTCACAACCTTTTACGGCGGTGCCGCGTTCATCACGGCCGTAGTCCTGACCGCCCGGGCCCGGAAACTCCTGAAGAGTGGATTCGAGCACGGCGACCTAGCGGTCGCGTACAAGGCCGAGATCGAACGTGGCAAGGAAGAGCGAGCGTTCAGCGCTGGCTTTTGCCCCTCGACACTCGAGCGCGTAACGAAACTCGGCGGATTTGTGGGCATCGGTGGCGGCGCGCTCACGCTGGCGATCGCCGCTTGGCTCGGTCTCGTCGAGCCGGACTGGACCGTGCTCACCGCGGCGGCATGGCTCGGAATGGCCGCCGGCATGACGTCGACCATCGTCCACTTGGCCCAGTTGCAGCGACGGCGCGACGTCGATACCGAATTCTGGGGTAAACTGTGGACCGGCCGGATCGGGCGGTTCCTCATCCGGGTCGCCCGCGCCCTGTTGCCCAAGCACGCGATTCCCTCCGCCATGACCCATCGCCCCACCGAGCTGGCTATCGCGATGGCGGCCGAGCAACTCTTCGCCGATCTCCCCAAGGCCACGCGGAAACAGCTGGGCGATCTCCCCAACGTCGTGAACCGGCTGGAGGCAGACGCCCAGAAAATGCGCGCGCGGCTGGAAGAACTTCAGGAACTGGCCGGGGACAGCGCGGAGCTGCGGGGGCTGCGCGACACGGTCCAGAAACGACTCACGGACACCGTCACCGCCCTGGAAACAGTCCGGCTCGGCCTCCTCCGGTTGCGGAGCGGCGTCGGCAGTATCGAGTCCATGACGACGGGGCTCGTGGCGGCGCGGGAAGTGGGCGACGCGGTGGAGCGATTGCTGGCGGGACAGAAGGAGGTGGAGGAAACGCTAAGGCGGGCGACGCCGGTCTAGCGGGTTGCCACCGACCGCACCGCCGCCAGGCGCTTCACGGCCTCCACGAGAATCGGTTCCGTCTTGCAGAAGGCGAACCGGACGAGGTTCTTCCCGCCTGCCGGGTCATTGAAGAAGCTCGAACCCGGTACCGCCGCCACGCCAATCTCCTTCGTCAGCCAGAACGCGAACTCGTCATCCGGCAAGTCGGACAGAGCGGAGAAGTCGGCGAGGATGTAATACGCGCCCTGCGGCGGCGAGCACGTGAATCCCGCACCCACCAAACCGGCGTGCAGCATGTCCCGCCGCACGCGGTATTCGGATGAGAGCGACGTGTAGTACGACCTGGGCAACGTTTCCATTCCGACGGCAATCGCTTCCTGGAGCGGAGCCGGGGCACCTACCGTCAGAAAATCGTGGACCTTGCGGATCGCGACCGAGAGGTCCGCCGGCGCGATGATGGTGCCGACCCGCCACCCGGTGACGCTGAAGGTCTTGGACGCCCCGCTCACGGTGATCGTCCGATCGGCCATGCCGGGGAGCGTGGCCATCGGGATGTGCTCGCCCTCGTAGTAGATGTGCTCGTAGATCTCGTCCGTAATGGCGTAGGCATCGTGTTTCCGGCACAACTCGGCGAGTCCTTCGAGCTCCGCACGGGTCAGTACCCGGCCCGTGGGATTGTTCGGCGTGTTGACGATGATGGCCCGCGTGCGCGAAGAGCACGCCGCTGCGATGGCGTCGAGATCCAGCGGCCCGTCCGGCGCGAGGCGCACAAACACGGGCTTCGCATCGCAGAGAATCGCGTCGGGGCCGTAGTTCTCGTAGAACGGCTCAAACACCACGACTTCATCACCCGGATTCACCACGGCGAGCAGCACCGCCGCCATCGCCTCGGTGGAGCCACAGGTCACCGTGATGTTGGCCTCGGGATCCACCTGCATGCCGTACCAGTCCGCGTATTTCCTTGCGAGTGCGCGCCGCAACCGCTGGGCGCCCCACGTAATGGCGTACTGATTGATGTCGTCGTTCACCGCGCGCGCCGCCGCTTCCTTGAGCGCTCCGGGAGCGGGAAAGTTGGGGAAGCCCTGCGCGAGGTTGATCGCGCCGTGCTCGTTGGCCAGCCGGGTCATGCCCCGGATGACCGACTCGGTAAACCCGTGCGTGCGGCGCGCGGTGCGGGGTTTCATTGCGCGAAAGATAGCGTGACCGTGGTGCCCCGCCCCTCCTCGCTCGTCACCTCAATTCGCCCGCCCCAGCTCTCGACCAAGCGTTTGCAGATGGCCAGCCCCAACCCGGTACCGCTGGTCGTGGTGGAAAAGTGGGGTTCGAACACCCGCGGCAAGGCAACCGCCGGAATTCCCCGCCCATTGTCCCGCACGTCGAGCAGCACGCGCCCGGGCCCTTCCTTCCGGGCGGCCAGTTCGACGGTCGTCGCGCGGGCATTGCGCGCGTTCTCCAGCAGGTTCACCAGCACCTCCTTGAGTTCGTCTCGTCGCGCCGCGGCTGTTACGCCGTTCCCGGACACAGTGACCTTCGTGTCTTCACCCAGCGTGTAGAGCGCCGCCGTTTCCTTCGCGACTTCGACCAGGTCCACCAACTCGAGCGGGCCCGCCTGCTGCTCCGCCCCGGGCGTGCCGAACCTGGCAAAGGCACGCGCGACGGCATCCAGTCGGTCAATTTCCGTCAGAATCTGTTTCGATGTCTGGTCCAGCACGCCCTCGAACTCGCCCCGTGCCCCCCGGTACGCCCGCTGCAGGTGCTGCACCCCAAGCCGGAGCGGCGTCAGCGGGTTCTTGATCTCGTGCGCGACCTGTCGCGCCATTTCGCCCCACGCCAGCACGCGCACCGCGTGCGCCAGGTCAGTGACATCATCGATCGCAACCACACATCCGCCCGCCTCGGCGCCGAGCGTGCTGACCTGGACGAGTATCCGCCGCCCGCCGATGGTGAACTCCCGGTCGTCGAGGTCGCGGCCACTCGCGAGAAATGCCTCGATCCATGTCCACACCTCTGCCCAGGCCGCGCTGGTCCCTTCCCGCACGTTCGCGTCAGGCGAGAGCGTGACCCCAAGGACCTGCTCGGCCCGCGGATTGATGACCGATACGCGCAAGTCCCGCGAGAGGCCGATGACGCCGGTGGCGACATGCCGCAGGACCGCCGCCGTCCGTTGCCGCGCTCCCTCGAGAGCGGCCTTGCTGGCGCGCACGTCCACGGCCATCCGCGTGAACGCGTCGCTGACCGACGCGAATTCTTCGGGCACCGCGGCATGGAGCGGCAACGGCATCTCCCCGCGTCCCACGGCGTCGGCAGCCGCGCGGAGCGCGCCCACGGGCCGCGCCAGCGAGCGAGCCGCCACACGGCCCAGCCACGCCGCCGCACCCAGGCCGAGGAGCGTGACCAGGAGGAGCGCGTACGCGAGATCGGCGTCGCCGGGCGCGGCGAGTTCGTCCATCAGGCGTGGGCCGGCAAGGACTCCCGTGGGTCCGCTGCCGCCCGTTCCCGCGGACCGATAGCCCACCCGCATCGGCCGGCCCGCGATGGCCACTGTCGTGGTCAGCTCGAGGGCGTCGTTCAGCAGGAGCGCCCCGTAGACGTCCGGCGGGAGATACGGATCAATGAGTCCCACGGCAGGCAGGAGCGGCGAACTGGCATCCGCCAGGACGCCGTTTGCATACCACACGAGATCGGCACCCACGCGTGAGGCGACGGACGGCAGGACCTCGGAGACGGGACCTTCACCCGCCACGGCCATCGCTCCCGTGGCATCTCGCAGGGCCTGGCGGGTTACCAGGTCTCGTTGGCGGGCAGCGTCCGACTGGAGTCGCCCACCCATCCACGCCGCAAACCCCACCGTCGGCACGATGAAAAACACCGACAGCACGATCGCCAGTCGCAGGCGGTAGGAGGCCGGCCGCACCATGCCCACCAGGCGCGCGCGGAGCCCGGACCGGCCGGCCATCGCCTCCGCCATTCCCCAGAGGAACAGGACCACCGCCAGGTCGAGAACGAGCAGGAGCGCGCCACGCACCAGGAGGGCGCCCGGACCGCCCAGATCCACGATCACGTGCAAATGGCGGGGTCCACCCGGCAGCTCGATGTGCTCCTCGCCCCGGACCACGCCGGCTTCGCGCCGCCAGCGGAACGTCTCCAGTGTGTCTCCCGGCGTGGGCTCCGAAAGTGACAGTTCGTAGGGTGGTGGAGCGCCGCCCTGCCCCCGCAGGAACCGCGCGACCCGGAATGGTGGCAGGAGGCGCGAACGTGGCCCCACACCCACCGTGACGACGCGGCCATCGGCCGTCGGCGCGGAGAGCAAGACATGCACGCCGGGGACCCGCCCGAACTCCTCGACCCCAACGACGCGCCGTGTCGCCGCACTACGCGCCTCCGCCTGCACCATCGCGGGTGGCAGGTCGAGGTCTGCCAGCGCGAGGCTGGCCACCATCCGCCCGTCAGGTTCCCACGTGGCAAGGACGGCCGGGTACCCGTCGCGGTCCAAGGGCGTCCGGGACCATTGTCGATAGAGCTCGGCCGGCGTGCGGGGCGATGGAGCCGCGCCAATGTCGTGCCCGAGCCGTTCGAGCATGGCGAGTGTCACGGGATCGTTGGCATCCCCCAGCCGATGCGCGTCCGCGCGGGCGAGGGCCAGCCGGCTATCCACCACGGCGCCCCAGGTGAACAACGCGGCAGCACTTCCGGCCACGACCGCCCCGGATAAGATCTGTCGCGTGGGTGAGCCCGCCAGCGCGGCGAGGAGGACCGCGGGAATCCAGAGCGCCGGGTACCACGACGGCCACGATGAGCCCGGTTGCCAGAGCGCCAGCCCGAACGCGGCGGCACCGACGCCCCAAGCCACGGCCGCTGCCCCAAACCCCGACCGCCGGGGCAGCCGCAACGCCTGGAAGGCCCACGCCGGCAGGAGGGTGAGCGCCGTGGTACCCAGCGCGATGGCGACTTCCCATTCGAGCCAGAGCCCCGTTCGCGCTCCCGCCGCCGGCGGCGTGATCCCGCCCGCCAGCATCCAGGCACCAACCGGGGCAAGAAGACCCAGGGCCGCCAGCCACCGGACAACGAGCGGCGCGCGCCGGGGCCACAACCACACGAGTCCGATGATCATGCCGGCACCGCTCACGAGCAGGGCGCCGGCAGACCCGGTGAACGGATCGAACACGTCGAGATAATAGGGCACGGGAGAGAACAGGCTCCCCAGTCCAGCGCTTCTTCCCGCGGGGGTCAGGACCAGGAACGCGGCGGCCAACCCCATGCCGGAATACCGGGTGCGTGGTTTCCCGAATAGAAGGAGCCCCGCCAACCCGGTGGCTAGCAGCCAGGCCGCGGCCCGGGTGCCGGCTTCGACAAGGCGAAGCTTGTACGCGCCCTGTGCCGGTGGAGATGTGCGGACGGTAAACAGCGTGTCCGGCCGAGCGCCGTTTCCGGCATCACATGAGGGGATGCAATAGTCGAAGACGTCGGAGTCGAGGGGTCCCCGGCCGGGCGCGAAGAACTCCACTTGGGATCCGGTCGCGCGGGCGAAGACGGCGGCCACGGAACCATCCCGGTCGGGCACGGCGCTGTCGGCGGCGAGTAGGACCTGGCCCACCGCCGTATAGGCCCCGCCGGGCGACTGGCGACGGGCTTCCAGCACCACGTAGAATGCGGTCATGCGCGCGTACAGCTCGGCCGGCGCCGAGCGCTCGACCGGTAGGCGATGGCGGCCCGCCCAGCTCCACGGCTGGCCGTTGGCGTCGAGCACCACAACGCCGGCCTCCACGCCGGCGCTGGCCGAGCGCATTTCCCGTGCGAGAAGGGCGAAGGCGCCCGCCTGCGAGGTTCCGGCAAGCCCGGCCCCCTGGTCTGCCAGCCGGCGCACCAGTGCCACCGACCCCTCGAGCGTGTTGCCGAGGCGGCGGCTCGCGCGCCCGATCAGTTCCTCCCGGACCGACGGCCAACTCTGCTCCACGGCCCGCACCCGCCAGGACGCGGACAGGGCGACGATGGCGCCGGCTACCCCCACCACCGCGAGCGCAGTGAGCGACCGGCGCCGGGCCCTGGGCACCAGGAACGCAGCCACACCAGCGAGTACGGCGGCCAGCACCGCCCACTCGACGGCGGGCGCGACCAGCCACACGCCGAGCGCGGCCAGCTGCACCACGAGCGCGGCTTCCGCGTGACGCTCGGACCGCGGATCAACCCCCTGTCGCAACGGCCGCTCCTTTCTCGCCCTCACCAGTGGTGGCATCGGCCCTTCAATATGCGGTGGTCGCTGGGATTGCTCGCAATGCTGACTGGGGTGCCGGTCAGCGGCCTCGCGGCGCAGGGCCGGGAGAGCGATGCGGGCACGTTCACCGTCACCGTAAACGGCACGGGCGCCTGGCGGGAAGAGTTCATTGTTCGCGAAGGGCGAGCTCCCAACCGCGACGGGTTCACGGTCGACGTGCGGCTGTTCGCGGGACGCGGGATCTCACCGGCCGCGCTGGCGAGCATCGAGTGGGGGCCCGACTCCCAACCGACCGCCGCCGAGATCGTCGATGCCGGGGGCGGGCGCCGAACGTTCGTCCAGCTATCGAAGCGCCGGATCAGCGTTCGGGGAGCGGTGCCGGGCGGGGAATCCCTGAGGGAATACCCGGGAGCGGAACCGCTGCTGCTGGCCGACGACTCGCTCGTCACCTGGTTCGCCATGCCTCCCCGCTCTGGCACCTCACAGGTGACGGTGTTCCGGCCGAGGGCTGAACGCCGTGAAACACTGGAATTAGTCGATCGCGGCGTCGACGCCACCAGCCTGGGCGTGCACGGGGCCACGCTGAGGCACGTCGTGCTGGCCCCTGGCACCGACGAAACGCACCTCTGGTTCGACAACCAGGGGCGTCTCATGAAGGTCGAACGGCCCGCGGCCGGCCTGCTCGCCATTCGAACTACCGTCACTCCATAGCCGTTCCGACCCCCTGAAACCTCGGCCGGCGTTGTATCGTACCAGATGCATCGCTCGGCTTGATTTGCAGCGGTCCGAGCTTGCTTTGTATCACAAAGTGCTTTACTACTAGACCAAGGAACCAGACCCATGATTCGTCGTGCCTTGTTTCTGCCTGGCTTCGCCCTCGTGTTGTGCTCAGGGCTGGCCGGCGCCCAACAGCCGGTGCTCCCGTCCATCCCCCAGTCACTGTCCCTGGCCGACGCGGTGGATCTCGCCACGCGGAACAACCCGTTGTATCGGCAGACATTGAATGACCGGGGCCCGGCCAGCTGGGGCGTGCGGAACGCCTACGCGGACTTCCTGCCGTCGATGTCCGTCAGCGCCAGCGGGTCCTATTCCGGCAGTGGCTCGCAGACCTTCGGGGGGCAGAACTTCACCCTGTCGTCCGCGACGCTTGGCTCCTCCTACTCGCTGGGGCTCAACTGGAATTTCTCCGGAAGCTCCCTGATACAGCCCGGCCTCCGAAAGGCCCAACTGAACGCGGTCGAGGCGAATTCCGAGGGCGCGCGGGTCAACCTGCGCTCCGCCGTGGCAACGCAATACCTGAACGTGCTTCAGGCCAACGCCCAGGTTGGGCTCGCCGATGTCCAGCTCAAGCGGAGCGAGGAGTTCCGGCGGCTGGCCCAGGCGCGGTTCGACGTGGGCCAGGCCACACTGCTCGACGTGCGGCGTGCGGAAGTGGAGAGCGGCCAGTCGGAAGTCGGCGTGCTGCGGGCGAAGAACAACGTGATCGTGCAGAAGCTCCGGCTGTTTCAGCAAATGGGCGTACCAGCGCCGGAAGATCCGACCCAGGTAACCCTGTCCGACAGTTTCCCCATCGTGGACCCCACGTGGGCATTGGCGGACCTGTTGCGGGACGCCGAGGCGCAGAACCCGGACCTGCTGTCACTTCGCGCCAACCAGTCCGCTGCCCGGGCGGGCGAGCGGTCGGCCAAGTCGGCGTATTTCCCCAGCCTCTCAATGTCGGCCGGGTGGTCCGGATTCACCCAGCAGTACACGAACTCCGATTTCCTGGTGAACCGGGCATCGGCGTCCGCCGGCGCCAATTTCCAGGCCTGCAACGTGCAGAATCAGATCAACACCGCGGTGGGCATCTCAACGCTCAACTGCGCCATTTTCCAGTTCACGCCAGTCATGGGCGACTCGATCCGCGCGTTGAACAAGGCGTTCCCGTTCGATTTCACCAAGCAACCGTTCTCGGCGCGGTTCACCGTGTCGCTCCCGATTTTCGATCAATTCAGCCGGCCGCTGCAGGTGTCCGAGGCGTCGGCGCGGGCAGATGACGCGGCCGAGTCGGTGCGGGCGCGCGGCCTGTTCGTGCGCGCCGAGGTCACCAACGCGTTCTACGGGCTCCAGACCGCGAACCAGACCGTCAAGATCCAGGACCGCAACCGGACGGCCGCGCAGGAGCAGCTGCGGCTCGCCACTGAGCGTTACCGGGTCGGGTCCGGCACGTTCTTCGAACTGACCGACGCGCAGCTGGCGGCCCAGCGCGCGGAGTCCGACTACATCAACGCCGTGTACGACTACCACAAGGCCATCGCCGCGCTGGAACCCGCGGTCGGTCGGCCGTTACGCTAAGGCGATAGGGATGTCCAAGCGAGGCAAACTCTTCACGTTCGGCGGAATCGCACTCGGGATCGCCGCACTCGTCGTCATCAACGTCTCGTCGGGCCGGGACCGGGGCATGGAGGTGCGCATGGAAGGCGTGTCGCGCCGCAACCTCGTAGCCACCGTCACCGCGAGCGGCCGGATCACGCCCAAGCGCAAGGTGGACGTGAGCTCCGACATTACGGGGCGCATCATCCGGATTCCGGTCAAGGAAGGCGACATCGTCCGCAAGGGCGACCTCCTGCTCGCGATTGACCCGACGCAGTACGAGGCCAACATCCAGCGCGCCAAGGCGTCGCTGGCGGCGGCCGAGGCGTCCGCGGTGCAATCCACGGCCAATCGCGACCAGGCGAGGCGCGCGCTCGACCGGGCGGAATCCCTGAGAAAAACCAACGCGCAGCTCGTCTCGGATGAGCAGTACGAGCAGGCCCGCACGTCGTTCCAGGTAGCCGAAGCGGTCGCGAACTCCGCGTCGCACCAGGTGGAACAGACCCGGGCCGGCCTCCGGGAAGTCGAGGACCAGCTCCGGAAGACGGTGATCCGCGCGCCGATGGACGGGCAGATCACCCGGGTGGCGGTCGAGGAGGGCGAAGTTGCGGTGCCGGGCACGTTCTCCCGCGAGACCGGCCTCCTGATGACGGTGTCCGATCTCTCGGTGATCCAGGTGAAGGTGCGCGTCGACGAAACGGACGTGGTGCGGCTCCACCTGGGCGACTCGACGTCGGTCACGATCGACGCGTTCCCCGACACGCAGTTCGTCGGCCGGGTGACCAAGGTGGCCCAGAGTGCAATCCTCGGCTCCACCACTACGGCGACCGGGGACCGCGCGGTGGACTACGACGTGGAGATCACGCTCGACAATCCGCCGCAGAACGTGCGGCCGGATCTCTCGGCCACGGCCAAGATGGTGACCGACGTACGGGACAGCGTGCTGGCCATTCCGATCATCGCGCTCACGGTTCGCGAGCATAAGCCGCTGTCCACCGAGAACGCCCCCAAGGACACGACCAAGGCCACGAAGGAAACCGAGGGCGCGTTCGTGGTGCACAAGGGCATCGCCCAGTTCCGCCCGGTGAAGGTGGGCATCGCGGGCGAGGAGTATTTCGAGGTGCTGGACGGCCTGCGGATGGGTGATACGATCGCGGCGGGGCCCTACCAGGCCATCCGCGACCTCAAGGACAGCTCGAAGGTCCGGGCACTGAAGGACGCCAAGGCCGCGGCCAAGAAGACCACATGACGGCCGTCATTCGCGTCCAGGACCTCACGCGGGCGTACGACATGGGGGGGGGCGAGACGGTGCGCGCCCTCAAAGGCGTGAGCCTCGAAATCGCGCAGAACGAGTACATCGCGATCATGGGGCCGTCGGGCTCGGGAAAGTCCACGCTCATGAACCTGATCGGCTGTCTCGACACGCCGACGTCCGGCGGGTACTGGCTGGATGGCGTCGAAGTGTCGCGCATGACGGACGACAGCCTGGCCCGCGTTCGGAACGAGAAGATCGGCTTCGTGTTCCAGACGTTCAACCTGCTGCCGCGCGCCACGGCCCTGCACAACGTCGAACTGCCCCTCATCTACGCCGGCATCAAGAGCGCCGAGCGGCGGAAGCGGGCCGAGGGGACGCTCGAGCGCGTCGGCCTGGGCGACCGCATGAACCACAAGCCGAACGAACTGTCGGGCGGCCAGCGGCGCAGCGGGTGGCCATTGCCCGGGCCCTGGTGAACGACCCCAGCCTGCTGCTTGCGGACGAGCCGACCGGCAACCTCGACTCGGCGACGAGCGGCGAGATCATGGACGTCTTCGCCTCCCTGCACCGCCAGGGCCAGACGGTGGTGATGGTGACCCACGAAGCCGATATCGCGGCGCACGCCCATCGGGTGGTGACGCTCCGCGACGGCCTGATTCACACCGACACCATGAAGCGGGCCGCCTAGTGCATCTCTGGGAGGCCATCCGGCTCGCGTTCAAGTCGCTCTGGGCCAACAAGCTCAAGAGCGGCTTCGGACTGGCCGGCGTGTTCATCAGCGTCACGGCCCTCATCGCCGTCGTGACGATCTGGGAGGGCATGAACACGTACATGACCGAGAAGTTTGCCAACACCCTGCTCGGCGTGAACACGTTTCACCTGCGGCGCCGGCCCAACGTAAATGTCGGCGACACGCCGGAAGAACAGTGGCGCGCCTGGGCCCGTCGGCCGCGCATTACCTACGACGACGCCATCGCGGTCGCCGAGGCGATCAAGACACCGGTGCTGACGGCGTGGGAATCGCAGGACCGCGCAACGGTCGAGTACAACGGCAGGGTGGCGCGCGACGTCAACCTGACCGGCGCCACGGAGGACTATTTCGAGATCAAGGACTTCACGATCGCGTCGGGGCGCGCGTTTTCCGCCCAGGAGGCGCGGGCCGGCCTGCCGGTCGTCGTCATGGGCTGGGAACTGGCCGACAAGTTGTTTGAGGGCATAGACCCGATCGGCAAGGAAGTCCGCATCGCCGGGATACCGTACCGCGTCATCGGCGTGGTGGCGGCGCAGGGAACGCTCTTCGGGATCTCGCTCGACAAGTTCGTGATTGCCCCGGCCATTTCGCCCATCAAGCGCCTGGTCAATCCACCGCGCATCGTGGACGCGCTCGTCGTCAAAGCGGACGATATCCCCACGATGGAGGCCGCGCTGGCCGAGGCCCAGTCCATCATGCGGAGCCGCCGACACCTCCGGCCGGGCCAAGAAGACGATTTCACCCTGGAAACCTCGCAGGGAGTCCTGGACTTCTGGGGCAAGATCAGCGGCATTCTCTTCTTTGCCGGGCCCCTCCTCGCCGGCATTTCACTGGTCGTGGGCGGCATCGTGATCATGAACATCATGCTCATGTCCGTGGCTGAACGCACCCGCGAAATCGGCATCCGCAAGGCGCTGGGCGCCAAGCGGCGCGACATCCTACGCCAGTTCCTGGTCGAGTCCGCGACCGTGGCCACCGTGGGAGCGATCCTCGGTGTCCTCATGGGCATCGCGATCGCCGTCATCATCTCGTCCACCACCTGGCTTCCCGCCACGGTGGCCCCGTGGTCCGTCGTCCTCGGGGTCGTGGTCGGCACGGGCGTCGGCGTGATCTCCGGCGTGTACCCCGCGACCCGCGCGGCCAGGCTCGACCCCATCGTCGCATTGCGGTTCGAATGAACGGGCTTACCTCACTCACCGAGGGCGTGGGCATCGCCCTCGATTCGCTCCGGGCGAGCAAGGTGCGGGCGGCCCTGACCATCCTCGGCGTAGCGATCGGCGTGTTCGTGGTGATGGTGATTTCGGCAATGGTCACCGGCATCAATCATTCGGTGACCGCGATGCTGGAGTCCACCGGCCCGAAGACGTTCTTTGTTTACCGGTTCTTCCGGGAGGGCCCAGTCATTTCGGACGGCTCGGACGAAATGAGCCCGTGGCGCAAGAATCCACCGCTCAACGTAATCGAGGCCCGCCGCCTCGCCGAGCTACCGACGATTGCCTTCGTGGCGTGGGGCGAGAACTCGGGCGCGCCGGTCGAGTACCAGAACCAGAAACTCAATATCGACGTCATCGGGCTGAGCTACGAATGGCCCAAGGTGGCCGGCGGCGATGTGTTTCCCGGCCGCTCCTACAGCGCGCTGGAGGACGCGGCCAACGCCGAGGTGGCCGTCGTGACGAAGGACCTGTCCGACCAGTTCTTCGGCCAGCTCGACCCCATCGGCCGGCGCATCAAGATCAGCGGCATGCCCTTCACCGTGATCGGCGTCTGGGCTTCGCCGGCGGGGCTGTTCAAGCACGGCGGCGACCGCCAGGTCATCATCCCCCATGGCACGTTCACCAAGCACGTGGATTTCTTCAAAGGCTGGATGCAGGTCCGCGCGGCACCCCGCGACGGTTACACGGTCGGCCAGGCTATCGAAGAGGTCACGACCGCGATGCGCTCCATGCGGAACCTGCGGCCCGGCCAGGCCAACAATTTCGCCGTGGTGACCCAGGAAAAACTCCTGGAGTCGTTCAACTCGGTCACCAGCGGGTTCTTCATGGTCATGATCGCGCTCTCATGCGTCGGTCTCATGGTGGGTGGCGTCGGCGTGGTGGCCATCATGATGATCTCCGTCACGGAACGGACCCGCGAAATCGGCGTCCGGAAGGCGCTGGGCGCCACCCGCCGGGAAATCCTGTGGCAGTTCCTGGTGGAGGCCGCCACGCTTACGGTCGTGGGCGGCGCCGTCGGCATGCTCCTCGGTGGCCTGGGGTCGCTGATGGTGAACAAGCTCACCCCGATTCCCGCGGCTGTCCCCTTCTGGGCCATTGTCGCGGCGCTCGGGGCATCGGTGGTCACCGGGGTCGGCTTCGGCCTGTATCCCGCCGCGAAGGCGGCGAAACTGGATCCGGTAGAAGCTCTTCGATTCGAATAGGGCGGATGAGCGGTTGAGCGGATGAGCGGACGCCCGCGACCAACCGCCTATCCGCTTAACCGCCCAACCGCCTATCTTCTCCCCCATGCCTTCCCGCAAGCGCGACGCTCCCTCGAAGGCCTCTCGCCGTCTTCTCGCGGCCAATGAACGCGAGCTGGGACGGATCGTGCTCGACATGCACGACGGCCCGGTCCAGGACATTTTCGCCGCGTTGTCGCAGCTCCAGGTACTGGACCGGGCCCTGGAGCACGACGAGGCGTCCCAGCGTCGCGTGCGCCAGGCCATGGCCCTGCTTGAGCGGGTGCTGGGCGAAATCCGGAATTTCATCGGCGCGTTTCGCCCCCCGGGATTCGAGCGGCGGGAACTGGCCGAGATCATCGAGGGCCTGGCGGTCCAGCACGAGACGCTGACGGACCAGGTGGTCCAGTTGACGGTCGCGCCAAACGTGGGGGAATGCGCGCTGGAGACCAAGATCGCCCTCTATCGCATTCTCCAGGAGGCGCTGGCGAACGGGTTTCGTCACAGCGGGGCCACGCGGCAGGCGGTGACGGTCGAGCGCCGGGCCGAGACCATCACGCTCGCCGTGTCGGACGACGGCCGCGGGTTCAGCACCCGGCAGGTCCTGGCGCGGGAAGAGGACGTCGGGGTCGAAGGCGGGCACTTTGGCCTGCGTGGCATCCAGGACCGGGTTGCCATGCTGGGCGGCACGTTCACGCTAACCAGCGTTGTCGGCAAAGGCACAACCATGACCATCGCCCTGCCCGCCGAATGACGCCCAAGGTCCGCGTCCTCCTTGCCGACGATCACGCGATCGTGCTGGAAGGCCTGCGGGCCCTGGTTGACGGCGAGCCCGATCTCCAAGTGGTCGGCTCGACCACCGACGGAACGGCGGTCGCGGACCTCGTGGTCCAGCTCCGGCCGGACGTCGTGGTACTCGACCTGGAGCTGGCCGGCATTCGCGGAACCGAGGTGCTGGCGGCTCTCCGCGCGCTCAAGGAGCCACCGAAGGTCCTGATCCTAACCGCGTACAATGACGGCGAGTCCATCCGGTCGGCGCTGGACGCCGGGGCCGAGGGCCTGGCGCTCAAGACCCAGTCGCCCCAGCAGACCATAGCGGCGATCCGGCAGGTACACGCAGGCCAGCTGGTGTTTCCCCAAGCGGCCCGGCGCTGGCTCGAGGAACGGGCCGGGAGCGGTCGCGGCGGCCGGGAGGGCGCCGACCTTACCCAGCGGGAACGCGAAGTGTGGGCCTTGGTAGCTCGTGGCCTGCCGAACAGCGAGATCGCGAAAAAACTCGGGCTCTCAGCCAACACGGTCAAATTCCACGTTCAGCACCTGTTTCACAAGCTGGGGGTGAAGAACCGGACGGCGGCCGCGCTCAAGCATGCTTCGGCCGAGCGGCCGTCCCCGTCCCCCGGTCAACCGCGTACTGGTGGGCTCTCACGCTTTCCATAGCTTGAGAATCTTCGTAGTCGTTGCAGGGCCACTGTCAGGAGGTGAGCCCTATGAAATGGGTAATCACGGAACGCGTGCACTACGACCGGGTGGCTTCGTGCTGGTTGATCAAGAACTTCATCGACAAGGAAGCGTAGTTCCTTAACAACGTCTTCTCGAAGCTGTTCGGTTGAGCATGGCGCAGGACGAGGAGCCCGGCCGGTTGGCCGGGCTCTTCGTGTTTCAGCAGGCGTACGGCACGTACCTGACCGGCACCGGGCGGCGGAGCCGGCCTTCGATCGCTTCCAGGTCCGCCCTCCCATCCGGTACGCCTTTCTCCCCGCGCCCGTCCGGGTGGACCGTCGCCGTGACGGGAACCGTGAACACCTTCTTCGAGCGTGCGACGACGATCTGCAGCCCGTCGGTCGAGATCGTCATGCGGGACTCCACCACCTCTCCCTCGCCGATCAACCGAAACAAGAGACCCAGGAGCCCCGTCGTCGGGCGGCCGGAGAGGCCGCGAACCTGGTCGTAGACGATCTTGTCGTCGAACTCGAGCAGGCGGAACGTGATCATCTGCTGATTCGTCACGCTGAGGTTGGGCGTCGAAATGGTATCGCGATAGCTGTACTTTGACGGACCGCTGGGTATCGGTTCCCACCAGATCCGGACGTTCATGGCATTCAGCGGTTTTGGTCCGTCTCCCGGCTCCTCGATGACGTGGTCCGTTCGGTAGTCGAGCTGGGTCAGCTGTCCGACTTCGAGGGCCCGCCGTATCGCTTCGGGAGCCGTCTCACGCGTCACCCCGGTCACTTCCGCGTATCCCTGGAACCAGTCTTCCGGACCGACGAACAGCGGATCGCCCTGCGGGCTGCGACTCCGCGCCCATCGGGCGAGCTGGAGAAAGACGTCGGTCTGGAACCGGGCGAGGTTCGGGGTCGCAACGAGGTTGTAGTTCCCGTGGAGGCGCATCGCCCGCAACAGCTCGGCGCGCGACACAACCTGCACCTCGCATGTCTGGGCCGAAACCGCTAACGGGTGGACGACGTGAACCATGAGACCGGTGACGAGGGCCCATGCCCAACGAACGAAGAGCCCGGCCGTCCGGCCGGGCTCTTCAGTTACAGCCGGTGTCGCAATCACACGCCCGTCAGCTGCGCCGCTTTCTTCTCCACCACGGTGAGGAGCTGAGCATAGGATTGCGCGAACTTCTCGACGCCCTCCTTCTCCAACGCTTCCGTCACCGCCGCGAGATCCACGCCCACTACCGCCAGCTGTTCCAGCCGGGCCCTGGCCTCCGGAATCTGCTCCGGGATCCGTACTGCGGGCGAGCCGTGATCGCGATACGCGTTCATCGTCTCGGGCGGCAGGGTGTTGACCGTGTGCGGGGCGATGAGGCCCTCGACATAGATCGTGTCCTGGTACGCCGGGTTCTTGGTGCTGGTGGAAGCCCAGAGCGGCCGCTGGGGCCGGGCACCCTTGCGAGCCAGCACGCGCCAGTCGGAGCCGCGGAACGCGTGCTCGAACCGCTCGTACGCCACTTGCGCGTTGGCCAGCGCGATCGTGCCCTTGAGCGCCTTCGCCTCCGGTGTCCCGATCTTGTCGAGCATGGGATCAATCTTCCCATCCACTCGACTGACGAAGAAACTCGCGACAGAAGCGAGACGGTCCAGCGGCATGTTCCGCACCAGCCGCTGCTGCTGGCCGGCAAAATAGGCCGCGATGACCCGCTCATAGCGGCTCACCGCGAAGAGCAACGTCACGTTGATGTTGATGCCCAGCGCCAGGCACTTCTCGATGGCACTCAGACCCTCGGCCGTGCCAGGGATCTTGATCATGGAGTTGGGCCGCGCGACAGCGCCCCACAGGCGGCGCGCTTCACGCACGGTGCCTTCGGCGTCGTACGCCAGGGTCGGCGAGACCTCGATTGACACGTAGCCATCCTGCACGTGGGTCCGGTCGTATACGCCGCGGAAAATGTCACACGCCTTCTGCACGTCGGCGACGGCCAGCGCCTCGAATACCTGCGGCGGCGACTGGCCTTCGTCCGTCAGGCGACGAATGTCGGCGTCATACAGGTCGCTCTCGGCGACCGCCTTCTCGAAGATGGTGGGGTTCGTGGTCATGCCCCGGAGCCCGTCCTGCTCAATCATCCGCTCCAGGTCCCCCGACACCAGGAGGTCCCGCGTGATGTAGTCGAGCCAGGGACTCTGACCCAGGAGCGTGAGCCTGACGAGAGGATTGGTTGAGTCCAGAGCCGGAGCCCCGGCAGAAGCCCGTCCGTTGCCGTTGTCCATCATCGACTCCCTGCCGCTGCCGCGGCTTCTGCATGAAGCTGTTCCTGCTTGACGATCAGCGCGCTTGTTTTCACCAGGTAGTACGTCAACACCAACTGCGTCACCGCCAGGGCGTTGGACCGCCGCTCGATCTTCCCGTCCTGGAACACGCCCAGGCGGCCGGAGCGCAGGTGCCTGGCCGCCGCCATGTGGTCCCACATGCGGTTCTCGATGGCGCGGGTGGCATCGTCGGAGAGCTTGCCGCTGATCTCCAGCGAATCCACGCCGTCGGAGCCCCGCTGAATACGGAGCTCGCCATTCCCGTTCTTGCCCCGCACCACGGCCAGGGCGTCTTCCAGATCGGGCAACGGAATCGGATGCCTGAGGAGAATGCGCACGTCGAGCTTGGTATCGTCCCGCGCCTGCCCGTAGTCCGACGGAGGCAGGAACGAAATGACGATGTCCGCCTTCTCCTTCTGCGGCTCCACGTACGCCTCCGAATCGTGGCGCCGGTGCTCGAGCTCCTGCACCACCTGTTCGCTGGTGTAGCCACGCCGGCCGGTGTCGCGCTTGATCTTCCAGTCGACGCGGAGCGTGGGATGAGGATCCAGGAAGACAGAAACATCCCAATGGCGGCGCAGCTCGGCCGTGAGGAGCCCGTGCAGGCCATGGATCAGCACGATGGGCTTCGGCGTCACGAACTCCGGCTTGGAGAACGTGCCGTCGGAATGGTCGTAGACCGGCTTGAAAATCGTCTCGCCGTTCCGGAGCAGCCGGACGTGCTGCGCCAGGAGATCCAGGTGGTTGCAGTCGGGGTGGAGCGCCGTGATGTTGCGCGCGCTCCGGCCCACGCGATCGAGCGAGTGGTAGTCGTCCATGCAGACGTCCACCACGCGCTCCCTGCCCAGGATCTCGACGCATCCGCGCGAGAGCGTGGACTTCCCGGCCCCGGAGTCACCGACGAGGCACAGCATGATGGGGCGACCGGCGCTAAACGGCATCCTTGCCTCCTCGATGCGGAGTATCGGTGCTGTCTTCCCCATCGTCCGCGAACACCCTGCTCTGCCGAATGTCGTCGGCGTCAATTCTCGTGAGTTCCCCCCGCGCCACCGTCCCGCCCTTCTTCACCAGGCGGTTCGCCTGGCGGAGCTTGGCGCGGTCAATCGCGTTCCGGACGCTCCGCGCGTTGGCGAAGTGCGGCATGGTCATGCGCCGCTCGAGGTATTCCCGGAACGCCCGCCGGGCGGTGCCGTCGAACTCGTAGTGCTGTGAGGCAAGCATGAGTTCCGCGATTCCCATGAGTTCGTCGGTCTCGTAGTCGGGAAAGTCGAGGTGGTGCGCCACCCGGGAGTGGAAACCGGGATTCGAATGGAAGAACGTGTCCATCCGGTCCTTGTAGCCGGCCAGCACCACCACGAGGTCATCCCGGTTGTTCTCCATGACCTGCAAGAGCATCTCGATCGCCTCTGGTCCGTAGTCTCGTTCGTTCTCGGGGCGATACAGGTAGTAGGCCTCGTCGATGAACAGCACGCCGCCCATGGCCCGCTTGATGACTTCTTTCGTCTTGGGCGCGGTGTGGCCGACGTACTGGCCCACCAGGTCGTCTCGCGTGGCCACCACCAGGTGTCCTTTGCGGACATAGCCCAGGTGGTTGAGGATCTTGGCCATCCGCATCGCGACCGTCGTCTTGCCCGTTCCCGGCCGGCCGGTGAACGACATGTGGAGCGTTGGCCGGTCGGTCGTAAGTCCCTGCGTTTCCCGAAGCTTCGCCACCAGCAGCAGCGCGGCGATCTCCCGGATGCGGGTTTTCACCGGCTTCAGGCCGACGAGTTCCCGATCCAGCTCGTCCAGCAGGGCGTCAATGTTGGAATCGCGGTAGGCCTGACCGAGGTCCACCCCGGACGTGAGCCCGGGGTCAGCAGCAGGCGGGGATTCGGCCTTGCTGACCACTAGTACCGTTCGCCCTCGGGCTTGTCGGTCGCGTAGGAGTGCAAGGTGTAGCGAATCACGCGGTCGGTGCTCTCTTGACGCTCGAGCCGGAACCCGGGCTCGTTCTTCGGTCGCTGGACAATGAACGAGAGCCCGACCGTCTGCCGGCCATACCGGCGGTCGTAGCCGTTCACCCGGATGTAGCGTTCCGGCTTGGCCGCACGGCACGCCTGGACCTCGTTCATGACGCCGGCCGAGTCCTTCACGTCGAACATCGGCAGACCCCACATGTCCCAGTAGGCGTTCCGCGGGTGCGGGTCGTCGGTGAACTCGATCGAGACGGCCCAGTCCTGGTCCAGGCAGTACTGCACCTGCGCGCGTATCTGGACGTCGCTCAGGGGCGGCAGGTAGGAAAAGGTTCCTTGGGTGATGTGCATGGCTCCCTCAGACCGATGGCGTCACGACGCCATCGGGCACGTCGGTGGACGTGAAGTCGAACGTGATGTCCTTCCAGATCTCGAGCGCCTTGCGCAGCGAGGGTGACCACTTGGCCGCGGCCGCAAGGATTTCCGGCCCTTCGTTCAGATAGTCCCGGCCCTCGTTGCGCGCGAGGATCATCGCTTCAACCGCGACGCGGTTCGCCGCTGCACCCTCGGCGATACCATCCGGATGGCCAATCGTGCCGCCGCCGAACTGGAGCACGACGTCCTCCCCGAGATAGTGGAGCAGCTGGTGCGTCTGGCCGGCGTGAATGCCACCTGACGCGACCGGCATCAGGCCGGGCATCGAGGCCCAGTCCTGCTCGTAGTACAGCCCGAGCGTGGGATCAGGGTCCGCCTTGTTGCACAGGAGCGTGCGGTAGAACCCGCGGATCGCGTTGGGATCGCCCTCCAGTTTGCCGACGACGGTGCCCGCGTGGATGTGATCCACTCCGGCCAGTCGCATCCACTTGGAGATGACGCGGAAGCTGATGCCGTGCGTCTTCTGGCGGGTATAGGTGCCATGCCCCGCGCGATGCAGATGCAGGAGCACGCCGTTGCGGCGGGCCCACTTCGCCATGGACTGAATGGCGGTGTACCCGATGGTCAGGTCGATCATGACGATGATGCTGCCAATCTCCTTGGCGAAGTCGGCCCGCTCATACATCTCTTCCATGGTCCCGGCGGTCACGTTCATGTAATGACCCTTGATCTCGCCGGAGGCGGCCTGGGCCTTGGCGACGCCTTCCATGGAGAACAGGAACCGGTCCCGCCAGCGCATGAACGGCTGGGAGTTGACGTTCTCGTCGTCCTTGGTGAAGTCGAGCCCGCCGCGAAGCGCTTCGTACACCACGCGCCCGTAGTTCCGCGCGGACAGGCCGAGCTTGGGCTTCACGGTCGCCCCCAGCAGGGGCCGGCCGTACTTGTTGAGGTACTCGCGTTCCATGACGACGCCGTGCGCCGGGCCCTGGAACGTCTTCACGTAGTGGGGCGGAATCCGCATGTCCTCCAGGCGGAGCGACTTGAGCGCCTTGAACCCGAAGACATTGCCGATAATGGACGATGTCAGGTTCGCGATCGACCCTTCTTCGAACAGGTCGATGCTGTAGGCGATGTGGGCGATGTACTGGTCGGTGCCGGGAACGCGGTCCACCCGATAGCACTTGGCCTGATAGTTCTCGTATGCCGTGAGCCGGTCCGTCCAGACAACCGTCCAGGTGGCCGTGGACGACTCGCCCGCGATGGCGGCGCCCGCCTCGTCGGGCTCAATGCCCTCCTGTGGTACCATCCGGAACGCGCAGAGTATGTCACTGGGCTGTGGCTCGTAGTCGGGCTTCCAATAGCCCATTTCCTTATAGGGTGTGACTCCCGCCGCCCACCGGCTCTTGCCGGTTTCCTTCCCGCTCTTACCAGCCATTTCGTGGACCTCCGAGGCGTTTTAGCCCAACTCGATCTATGGCGAAGTCTAGAAGGACGACACATAGAGTAGGAACGCGCTAATGGATGGGGGCAAAGGGGTGGGAAAAACCCGCCCGAATGGGTGGGAGGGACGACGCCCGCCCCACCCGCCCTTGGTAAGTTCCCCAAATGCCGCTCCTCGAGGGAATCCGCCTGGCCATCCAGGCGATCCTCGGCCACAAGCTCCGGTCGTTCTTCACCCTGCTCGGGATCATCGTGTCCGTGGCGTTCCTCGTGGCCACGGTCGCCGTGATCCAGGGGATGAACGCCTACGTGCGCGAGAACCTGGCCGGGGCGATCGTTGGACGGAACGCGTTCCAGGTGCGCCGGGATCCCATCCAGATCGGCCTGATTGATGACGAGACGCTCGACGAGATGCGCCGCCGGCCGATCATCGCGCCGGAAGACGTGCCCTACGTCGAACGCGCCATTCCCGATGCCGAGGCGATTTCTCTCCAGTCCGGGTGGCCGTCGCCCATGGCGGACGTGGTCTGGCGGAACCGCACGGTGGGAGACGCGTTCATCAATGGCGTCACCGCGTCGTTTGTCGAGGTGCAGGACTATGCGGTGGCTGCGGGCGAACCTATCACCGAGATCGATGTGCGGGAGCGCCGGCCGGTGGCCGTGCTGGGGTATGACGTGGCGAGCAAGCTGTTCGGCGACCTCGAGATCGCCATCGGGAAGAAGATCCGCATCGTCGGGGCCGAGTTCGTGGTGAAAGGCGTGATCGCGGCAAAGGGAACAGTGTTGGGCCAGTCGTGGGACGGGTTCGTGATGCTCCCGTTCACGACGTTTGAGACGATCTACGGCCGACGCCGCACCACCGTCATTTCGGTCAAAATGCGCGAGGCAGACCAGGTCGCGAGCGCCATGGCCCGGGCGGAGGAGGCCATGCGCATCGCGCATCGCCTGCGGCCCAACGAGCTCAACGACTTCACCGTCGATACCGCCGAAGGGTTGATCGCGTTCTGGGAGGGCCTGACGCGAATTCTGTTCCGCGTCATCCCCGCCGTGGTTGCCATCGGGGTCGTGGTCGGCGGCATTGTCATCATGAACATCATGCTGATGACGGTGAATGAGCGCACCCGCGAGATCGGAATCCGGAAGTCGCTTGGGGCCACTCGGCGGGACATCCTGCGCCAGTTCATGGCCGAGGCGGTGACGCTCACGATGCTGGGTGGGGTGCTGGGATTGGCAGGGGGCATGTCGTTCGCCCTGCTCATCAACCTCCTGTCACCCCTGCCGGCCCGGGTCACCTGGTGGTCGGCCGCAATCGCGGTCACGCTGGGCGCCGTCGTGGGGATCGTGTTCGGAGTGTACCCCGCGTCGCGCGCCGCGAGACTGGACCCGATTGTCGCCTTGAGGCGCGAATGAGCCGGCCGTCCATCAGCGTGGCGTCGGCAGCCAATGCCGTCGGCGAGGGCGTCGGGATCGCCTTCGACGCCATCCGCACCAACAAGCTCCGCTCGGCCCTGACGATCCTCGGTGTCGTGATCGGCGTGGCGACGGTCATGGCGATGGCGTCCATCGTGCAGGGCATGCGGCAACAGATCGTGAGCACGCTCGAGGTCACCGGGCCGACGACGCTCCGGATCGTCCGGTTCTTCTCCTCGACGCCACTCAATCCCGATGCCCTGCCACGGGAGGTGCGGATCCGGCCGGTGATGCACCCGGACGAGGCCCGCGCGATCGGCGAGCTGCCCCAGATTCACTACTCGGCGATGTGGACCCAGGTATTCGAGCGGCTGGAGTACCAGAGCGTTCGCACGCAGCTGGTGAGCCTGTTCGGCGCCGATGTGCGGTTCATGGAGATCATGGGTGGCGGCATGATCGGCGGGCGGCTGTTTACGCCGGCCGAGGCTAACGCGGGCGCCCCTGTCGTGGTGCTCGAACTGGAGGCGGCCGAGCACGTATTCGGGCGGCTGAACCCCCTCGACCGCACGCTCCGGGTGGGCGGCCGGCCGCTACGCGTCATCGGCCTTTACCAACGGCCCCAGAATTTCTTCGAGCCGCCGGGAGCCCCCAAGATCGCCGCAATCGTGCCGTTCGAAACGGTGCGCCGCCTGTATACCTACGACGAAACCAGCGCCCTGGTGATCGCGGTAAAGCCGCGGTCGGATGTCACGGTATCCGAAGCCATTGACGCCATCACGGTACTGCTCCGCCGAATGCGCGGGATCCGGACCGAAGCGCCCAACACCTTTGACATCATCACGTCGGAGCAGATCCTCGGCGTCTTCGACCGCCTGACCAGCGTGTTCTTCTTCGTGATGATCATCCTGTCATCGGTGGCCCTCCTGGTGGGCGGCATCGGCGTCATGGCCATCATGACCGTGTCCGTCACCGACCGGACGCGGGAGATCGGCGTTCGCAAGGCACTCGGCGCCACGCGGCGGGAGATCCTCTGGCAATTCCTGGTTGAAGCGGCGACGCTCACGCTCGTGGGCGGGGCCGTCGGGATCCTGATCGGCATCGGCACCGGCGAGGTGCTGAAGCGGGCGCTGGGATTCGAGGCCGGGGTGCCGCTGTGGAGCGCCGGGGTCGCCACGCTGGTCTCGGTGGGTATCGGGCTGGCCTTTGGGCTGCTTCCGGCGAACCGGGCGGCGAAGATGGATCCGGTGGAAGCCCTGCGGTACGAGTAAATTGCCCCAATGCCCGACCCCGTGGATCTCCTCGCCATTGCCGCCCATCCCGACGACGTCGAACTGACGTGCGGCGGGACGCTCATCAGGACGGCCCGCGCGGGCCAGCGCACCGGCATCCTGGATCTTACCGCCGGCGAGACTGGCACCCGCGGCAGCCGCGAGATCCGGGCACAGGAAGCCGCCGAAGCAGCGAAGACCCTGGGCGTCAGTGAACGGGCGAACGCCGGCCTCCCCGACGCGCACCTCCACAACACCGACGAGACCCGGCGGGTCGTGGTGAAGTGGCTCCGGCACTTCCGCCCGAAGACGGTCATTCTCCCGTACCCCGTCGGCCGGCATCCCGATCACCGGGCGGCCTCGGACCTCGGGAGAGACGCGTGTTTCCTCTCGGGCCTCAAGAACTACGATGCCGAGGGCGAGGCGCACCGGCCGCAGAAGATCCTGTACGCGCTGGCATACCGGGAAGACCCGGTGAAGCCGACGTTCGTGGTGGACATCTCCGCCGAGTTTGACACCAAGATGGCCGCGATCAAGTGCTACGCGTCGCAATTCGAGGGCGCCAAGGCCGCCGGTGAGATTTTCCCCACCGGGCACAACCTGTACGAACTCGTGCGGGTGCACAGCGCGCACTACGGCAGTCTCATTCGCACCGCCTACGGCGAACCGTTCATGACGTTCGAGACGGTTCGCGTCGATGACGTAGTGCGAATGGGCGTTATCTCGATGTAAATTCCCACGGCCATGACCCAGTCCGTCTACCTCGACAACGCCGCTACTACCCCGATCCGTCCGGAGGTGCTGGAGGCTATGATGCCATACCTCACCGCCGACAAGTTCGGCAACCCCAGCTCGGCGCACACCCACGGGCGTGCCGCCAAGGCCGGGGTGGAGGGCGCGCGTCGCCAGGTGGCCACGGCCCTCGGCTGTGACGCCCGCGAGGTCATCTTCACCTCGGGTGGGACCGAGTGCGACAACCTGGCCATCCTGGGCGGAGCGTTCGCGGCGCGAGCGGCCGGGCGGCCGTTCCGGGTGGCCGTGACATCTACTGATCACAAGGCCATGCTGGCCGCGGCGCACGCGGTGGAGCACCTGGGGGGTGAGGCCATTGTGTTGCCGGTGGACCGGCAGGGTGCCGCTGACCTCGAGGCCGTGGACGCCGCGCTCGCCAAGGGCATCGGCGTCCTGGGCACGATGTGGGTCAACAACGAGACCGGTGTGATCCAGGACGTGGCCGCGCTCGGCGCCCGGTGTGCGGCGGCCGGCACGCCCTTCCACGTGGACGCCGTACAGGCATTGGGGAAAATCCAATGTCGCATGGGGGACACCACCGCGACGTTCCTGGCCGTTTCCGGTCACAAGATTGGTGGGCCCAAGGGAATCGGCGCGCTCGTGGTCAAGAACCGCGAGGCACTCGAGTCCCTCCTGCACGGCGGGGGGCAGCAGTGGGGCATCCGGCCCGGCACGGAGAACGTTCCGGGCATCGTCGGCCTGGGCCGTGCGGCCGAGCTGGCGGTAGCCGAGGTCGGGACCACGAGCGCGCACGTGGCCTCGCTCCGTGACGAACTGGAGCGATGTCTTCGCGAGCGCATCCCGGACCTCGTCGTCAACGGCGCCGACGCCGTGCGCGCACCCCACGTTTCCAATGTCACCATCCCCGGCACCGACAGCAGCACGCTCCTCATGCACCTGGACCTGGACGGCATCGCGTGCTCCGCAGCATCAGCCTGCAGCACCGGCGCGGCCGAACCGTCACACGTGCTGATCGCCATGGGCCTCGCGCACGACCTGGCGGCCTCCTCGCTGCGGTTCTCGTTCGGAAAGCAGAACACGAAGGCCGATGTCGCTTGGGTCGTCGAGATCCTCCCCGAGGCTGTTTCCCGGGCACGGCAGGTGGCGGGGGCACTGGGGAGATGACGACGGGTAGACGGGTAGACGGGTCGACGGGTGGACGCGTCCTCGTGGCCATGTCAGGGGGAGTCGATTCCTCCGTCGCCGCTGCATTGCTCGTCGAGCAGGGCTACGAGGTCATCGGTGCCACCATGCGCCTGTTCTGCTACAGCGACAAGGACGTGGCCGACCGGCCGTGCTGCTCCATGGACTCCATTGCGGACGCGGCAGCAGTCGCCGCGAAGCTGGGGATCCCCCACTACACGCTCAACCTGGCCGACCGCTTCGGCCGCGACGTGATCGGCGATTTCGTCGCCGAGTACTCGCGGGGCCGGACGCCGATTCCATGCGTGCGGTGCAATTCGTTCACCAAGTTCCGCGACCTGCTGACCCATGCGGACGCGCTCGCGTGTGACTACATCGCGACCGGGCACTACGCGATCGCCCGCGACGGCGCCCTGTTCCGCGGCCGGGACCCTGGGAAGGACCAGAGCTATTTCCTGTGGGGCATTGACCGGCAGGTGATCGCGCGGATGCTCACCCCGGTGGGCGAGCAGACCAAGCCCGAAACCCGCGCCGCCGCCCGCAACCTGGGGTTGATCACCGCGGACAAGGCCGAATCGGTGGAGATCTGTTTCGTTCCCGATGGCGACTATGTGAAGATCCTGGAGGAAAACCTTCCGAGCGACGCGCCCGCTCTTGCGCCCGGGCCGGTCGTCACCACGAGCGGGCGCATGGTAGGGGAACACGAGGGGTTCGCGCGCTACACGATCGGCCAGCGGCGGCGCCTGCCCGCGCTGGGCGAGCCGATGTACGTCGTGAGCATCCAGCCCGAGACACGCTCGGTGGTCGTCGGCACGGCTGATGAGTTGTTCGGCCACCGGGTGGAGCTCGACGAGCTGAACTGGCTCGCGACGCCGCTCGGGGTGGGTGACACGTGCCAGGTGCAGATTCGCTATCGCAGCAAGGCCGTTCCCGCCCGGGTAAGCACGATCAGCGGCGCGAGCCTGACGCTGGACCTGAGCGAGCCGGCGCGCGCGATTACCCCCGGACAGTCGGGCGTGCTGTACGACGGCGAACGCGTGTTGGGCGGAGGATTGATCGCCTGAGCGTCAAGCCAAACGTTCTTTTGGGCGTGGGACTTGGCCTGTTCGTCCTCATCATCGCCGCACTCCTGGTCCCCACGTTCATCCACACCGAGACCCCGGCCTATCGGCCCCGCATCGTCGGCATCGCGATTCCTGCAATGGGACTCGCGATCGACACGGTGACGATCGACGCGGGGGCCGAGCACCGCTGGCGCTTCTTCGATTTCGAGCGGGGCCTGGTCTCCGATCCGCCGGACACAACGGGCTGGGACATCGCGTTCCAGCGGTTTCATGTCATCCCTTCGGGGGAAATCGCGAACCTGGGCTCGCTCGCGTTCGACTCGGTACTCCAGGCACCCGACTCGGGGTATGTGCGGACGACGTTCGGGCGGGACACGGTCAACGCGGCGACGGCGCGCTGGTACACCTACAGCTACTTCAGCCACCTGCTGACGCCGAAGCCCGATGTGTTCGCGCTGCGGACACGCGAGGGGCGGCTCGTGAAACTGCAGATCTTCAGCTACTACTGCCCCGGGCCGACGCCGGGGTGTGTCACGTTCCGCTACGGGTGGCTGGGAGCCGGCCGGGGGGTTCAGTAACGAGCGTCGAAAATGCGGCGGTGAGAATGCGTCCGCCCCGTTTCACCTGGACCCAGATCCGGTAGCTGCCGGGGCTCGGAAACGAGTATGGGAATGCCAGGTTGCTCGCCAGACCACCTTCGTGCGCCATCGCGTCATGCCCCACCAGTTTCCGAGTCACCGATCCCGCCAGTGTATCCGCGGCCGTTCGCAGAACAAAGGTCTGCTGGGCTGCCCAGGAGATCGTTCCCATCGGGTGGAGATGCACGAAGACCTCTCCGTCGTCCCGGACGATGACGGCATGGCCGGCCATCCCCATGTAAGGCTGCAATTCCGCCGTTTTGCCGCTGGGCCCGGCGACGCTGAACTCGAGGCGCGCGTCCGTCCCTACGACCATCGGCCCCGCTCCGCGGTGCCAGACCATCGTCGCGCCGTCGCCCAACGACGCAACCGTGTCTGCGATGACGCGAGGGGCAACCCACCAGCCATCATCGGGATCGCCGGCTTCACCCTTCGGCGCCGCCAGGTCTACCGAGTCCCTCACGGTTTCGCTGAACCCACTCTCGTGCACCAGGTCGGCATAGACGCGATAGGGCCCGGCCGGGAGCGGCGGGAGTGGCGTCGCGAAAGTGTTGGAGTCCGTGGGGACGGGATGCAGGTGCGCGAAGGCACCGACGTCGGAGCGAACCAGAAAGAGGTGCATGAGGTGCCCGTGATCGGGAATGAACGGCGTCCAGCGCCGGTCCCGCACGGCATCGTTGAGCGTCAGCAGGAATCGACCATCACTGCCGAGGGAAGCGTGCGCTCCGGTCGGCCGGTAGATCGTCCGCTGGTATGCCCGGTCGACGTCGTTCCACCAACCGCGCCCGAGAAACAGGCCGATGCCAACCCCCGCCGTGGCAATGCCGGTCGCGATCCGGCCGTGGCGCCGGTTCCGTGGAGCCGGCGGCTCGCCGGGCGGCACCACGCTCTCCCGCGCCGCGGCGCGCGCGATCGTGATCAGACCAATGACCAGGAAGGCGGCGATCGCGCCCAGGCCCAGGGCCATGCCCTGCCCCATTTCCAGGCGCCGCGTGGCGACCGCCTGGACCGGCACGTTGACCATGCCGCTTCCCGCTGCCCCTGACACCGTCACCCGCACTGCGTAGGAGCCGCCGGTCATGAGCCACAACTGCGCGGAGTAGAGCAGCGAATCCCCGGGAACCAGCCGGGCGGTGTCGGCTGGAGGCGGCGCGGCGGTCCGAGGGTCCCAGTAGACCGGCACGACGGTCACCGCGTCCGGGCGCCCGCCCGAGAGCACCCGCACCGTAATGTCCGCCTGTCCGGGAACGACCGCCGCCGCGCGTACAATCACGCGCACGGCGTAGGGGCCGGCGTTCCCCTCGAAGTAGACGTTGGGGCTGCCGACGTGCGCGGACAAAGCCACGACCATTGCCGCCACGCTGATCAGCCGCCGCGCGCGCTTCACCGCCTGACCCGTGACATCCACGATCCCAGCGCCAGCCCCACCCGGCTGGTCACCGCTGCGGCCAGCGCCGCGATACAGAGTTGGCGCAGGAAGCTCGCGCGACTCGGGTTAAGGTCCCAGAACTCGTGCTCGAACGTACCGGGGCGGCTGTTGTAGTTCCACCGGCCCACCCCGAAGAACCAGTTCTCCGATGCGGGCGAAATCTGGAACATGCTCACGTACCACTGGGTCACCAGCAGCAGCGCAATGAACGTGACGCCGATTGCCGGCGCGACAAGCCAGTCGCTGCGGTGCTGCCAGCGACGCATCAGCCAGTCCACGCCGGCGGCCGGGACAATCATGATGATCGGGAAGGGCGGCGGCACCATGTGCGTGATCTCCCGGTACACCGGCGCCAGCCCCGGCGTGGCGGGAAGCACTTCGAGCAACCACAACATGACGGCGGTGATCGTCATGTAGACCGCGGCGGCGAACGTCGCGGGCCATGGGATCTTCGCTACCCGGGCGCCCAGCGCCAGGACCGCCGGAAACGCGAGCGCGGACGAGATGTAGTACACGCCGTTGTGGGCCGCGTTTGGGAACCCGTTGTACTCGAACGTGAAGAGCGAGTAGTTGGTGAGCAAGACGCCCGCGCCGAATGCCACGAGGTATCCCGGCAGCTTCCCGAGGGAGCCGGCCGCGCGATTCTGGAACGACGTCACCATGAGCAGGGCGCCCAGCTCGATAGCGGTGAAGCCGAGCCCGAGGATGCTGTGCGGCGGGCTCAGGATTCTCACGTCGAGGCCGTAGGCGTCGTGCCACCAGTTGTCGAACGGGGCCGAGGCGACCATGGCGAACGAGCCCCAGATGGCCACCCACGCACCGAGGGGTCCGCGGAATCCCCAGAAACTCACGCTGGCCGAGCGCTCGTCGATGGTCCCGGCAAACGTGGTCTTGAGCACCAGCCAGCCACACGTCAGCCCCGCGATCGTTCCGCTCGCGTAGATCATCATGTGCGCGGGCGTCCAGAATGTGTCGCGCCCAATGCCGCGGTGCCACGAGATATCCCACGTGACGCCGATGACGGCGCACGCGGCCGCGACGAGCACGGCGGGGACATACCACGGGATGCCCGGCGGCAAACCGGCGGTGTCGGCCGGGAGTGTCGTTGCCATCAGGATTCTCCTTCCCAGCGCACGTGATCGCCGACGGAGATGACGCCCTCGTCCAGCACCTCGCCGAACGCGCCGCCTCGCCAATCAGGATGCATCGCGGCTTCGAGTCCGTCGAGGGCCTCCTCCATTCGCTCGCACGGCTTGGTCTCGCCCAGCACCCGCAACCGGCACGCGCCGATCACCAGCACCTTGCCACGCGTGTCTTTGAGGGGAATGCCGCTGACCATCAGGTTGGCCCTTCGGGATGCGGGATCCATCGGGCCTTTGTGGAAGCGCTTGATCCAGATCGCTTCTAGCCGACCCCCGCTCACCGGGTCAGCGGCCCGGGGGCACCTGGATGATGCCCAACGTCATGTCCACCGTAGTGCCCTGCCAGGGGTCAACCGAACGCGCCCGAACCTCAGCCCTGAGGCCGAAGCGACGGGTCAGATAGAACCGCACGCCCGCTGCGGCGTGCAGCGTGAAAAAGTTCTGCTGCAGGCCCGGCGCCGTCCGGGTGGGCGTCGAGTAGCCGAGACCGCCACCGATGTACGGATGCATGCGGCCGACGTAGCCCTGCACCTGGAGCCCCAGTTCAGGCATGAGGTGGGTGGACGCCGTACCCGTGAGCGGCTGCCAGCGGAGGAACGAGAGGCTTGGCTCGATGATCATGTACAGGCGGGCCGGGACCTCGAAGCGGAACGCGCCGACGAGCCCGTTCCCCGTGGCACCCTGGAGATTGTACCGTGACACGCCGCCCGCAATCGTGGCTCCGCCCCGCTGGGCGTGCGCCGGGGATACCCGGGCCGCAAGCAGGATGCACGCCGTCACGATCAGCCTCGATCTATGTCGCATTGATAGTTGACCCCTTCACTGGCACCGGAAGAAAAGCCTGCGGTCGGAAGTACGACCCGCCCGTCCGAAAAAGTAGCGGATTGGCTCAGGGCGTGCCGCCGAAACCAGCCCGAACAGCCTCGCGCCTTCAGAACGACGCGGAGACCTCGAGCGCAAACCAGAAGCCGGACACGGGATCCGAGAAAACTGCCGCGGGGACGGTGACGGAGATCCCGCGGGCACCGGTGGAGGTAAGGAACAAGTCACTCCGCACGGTGCCACCGACGAACCCGGCTTCGGGCGTGAAGGACAGGTGCCGACCCACCGGAACGTCCAAACCCAGGGACCCGCTGACCGCCAGGCCGGAGCCTTCCAGAGTGAGTTGCTGGCCGAGGAACGTTTCCGCCGCCTTGCTCGACTCGCGGGTAACGGACAGCGACGGCAGAACGAAAAGCCGGCCCGCGGGCAGCAGCAGGCCGGCGCTCGCGCCGGCGAAGTCGCCCGTGGGAATCAGGCGGTTGGCCTGAATCGGGCGGTTGAGAGCAAGCGGCCGGAAGTAGAACGCGGAAATATTGGCCAGTGTGGCGTTGGTGCCCACGAGGCCGGTGGCGTCGGCGCGCAACGCGAAGGAGCCACCGCCCGGAAAGAGGTTTCGACCCCCCAGCGAATCGCTGAAGCTCTTCGCGACGTCGAGGCCACCGGTGATACGGAACTCGCCGGCGAACCCCGTCACGCTCCCGCCGGCGCGGACAGTCGTGCCGCGCCAGTAGACGGAATTCCCGACGCCCGGACGCGGCTCCACCTCGACGCCGCCCCGGAGCCCCAGGACCACGGTCCCTACCGCCCGGGCGAAGGCCACCTGGGCCCCCCCGGCCGCCGGCGTGCCGAGGGCAATGCTTTCGAGATCCAGCGTCCCGGTGCCGACACTTCCGAGGACGGCAGTCTGAGTCGCCGTCAGCGAGGACGGCGCACTCGGCGTCCGTGCGCTGATTCGCACGGTGTCCATGCGCCCCACCCGGAAATCAAGGGTCAGCTGCGCCGGCGTTGCCCCGGAAATGGCGGTCACGCCATCCGAGAACCGGAGGGGTTCGCCGCTGACGCGGACCCTCACGCGGCCCGCGGACAGCGCGTATTCGACACTCCCGGTCTGCTCGGTGACGGTCGTGGTGTCAACCGAATAGCGGCGGAAGACGGGGCGGAGAGTGAGGACTTCCTTAAGCGCCGAGCCGGTGGACCGCGAGGAATCCTTGGGGCCGGCCGGACTCTGCTGGGCCGAGCAGGGGGCACAAAAAAGCGCCGCGACGACAAAGGTCGCCGCGGCGCCCGGCTGTCGCACGGGCTCAGCCTTGTGGTCTGGGCGGCCGGTTTGCCTGGATCCAGGCCCTGAGCGCTTGGCGAGCGCCCAGCCGATCCAGCGTCCCGGCCTTTACCTGATCCCGAATGCCACCACGCTCGGAGCGGAGGGCCTGGAAGAAGGCTTTCTGTTCAGGGGTCATGTTTTCGAACCGATGCCGCATGGCATCGCGATGCTGCTGCATTGCCTCATGCCGGGCGCGCATCGCTTCACGACGCGTCTGCGGATCGGGCTGCTGGCGCTGCTGGGCCTGGGCGGTGCCTGCCGCAAGCAAGAGGCCAAGAGCGAGGAACGTCAGTCTCGTCTTCATTCGAGTCTCCTTTAGTCCGGGCGGTGTTCCTAAGGCGCACCAGCTTCGACGCCAGACCGACCGTCCTGTTAATACCGCACAATCTCCCCTGTCTGGCAAGCCCCGGGGGTCTACCGGATGGCGCCGGCGGCCCACACCAGGCCGCCGGCCAAGTGCTCAACAAAGGCCGCCTCGGCGTAGGACTCCGTGGTATGCCCCATGGCTGTATACCAGGCCCGCCCGCCTTCGTAGGTGTGATACCAGGAAATAGGGTGATCTGCCCCCATCCCGCCTCCTGAATAGGTGGCCTCGTCTACCACCATGACGACGCTGACGCGGGCTTTCGGGTTGTCCTGAAAGTCATACCACTCGTCCGTGCGAACGATTGTCGCAGGAATCGCGTTGGTGGACGGGTGGCCCCGGTCCACTGCGCGGACGGTCGCCTGCTGCACGGCGGCGTGGGTCGAGAAGTACGTCCCCACCAGCCTGCCGTACCACGCCCAGTCGTATTCCGTGTCCGCGGCGGAGTGGACGCCGACGAACGCCCCGCCGCGGTGAATGTAGGTCTCGAATACCGCCTGCTGGGCATCGTTCAGCACGTCCCCGCTGGTGCAGAGGAACACCACCACGGTGAAACGGGCGAGGTTGGTCTCCGTGAACGCGGCCGGGTCTTCGGTGGCTTCAACGCTGAAGCTCCGCGCAATCCCGATGTCCTTGATCGCCGCGATACCGGCCGGAATGGATTCATGCCGGAACCCGGCCGTCCGCGAGAATACCAGGACCGAATACTTTTCCGGCACGCCCTGGACGGTCCCGCCGCACGCGAGGGAAATGAGGGCAACTACGAACGTTGATCTCCACATGTCGCTCATGGCTCGTCTTCTTCATCCTCGCCGAAGGCCTCGTCCGCATCCTCGACCTCCATCTTGGCCGAACGCCACACGGCCGGATTCAGAGGGGCCAAATTCGCGGCCTTGAGCTTTTCGTTGAGCGCGGTGACGTCCTTGGTCTTGATCGCTTCCCACCGTGCCAGGATCGGCGCAATAGCTCCCTGCGCCTGTGTCACCGCCGCCACCAGCTGCGTGGTGGGCGCCACGTCGGCGCCCTGGAGAAGATTGAGCAGCGAGCTCAGCGTACCATTCAAGCCCGTGAGTGTGGAGCGGTCTCCGCCACCACCCCCGCCACCTCCACCGCCTCCCCCGCCGCCTCCCTCGAGGGCACCCGCTTTCTGGTCCAGCTCATCTATGGCTCGGTAACGAAGAGGTCTTCCAACCGGCCCGCCACCTTGGACGACACGGACGCCTTGGTTTCGGCCACGACATAGCCGTTTGCGCTGATGCCCGCAGGCGCCCCGGAACCCGAACCAGAGATCTGCACGATGGTTGCCTGCACGTCGACCGGCCCGGACCCGCGTGACCACAGCAGAAAGCCACCCACCATGACCGCCGCGCCGGTGAACAGGTAGATGCTGAGCTTCAACCCCCGCCGCATTTCGGGCGAGGGTTCGTCGCGGTTGATCCGCAGGCGGGAAAGGTCGGCTGGCTGCGTCACGTAGTTGTCTGGGAAGCTTCACAGGTTAGACGTGAACGAGGCCTTAGGATACCGAACAGACACCGAACCCACAAGACCCGTGCCGGTCGCATTCCCTATTCATTCAGTTTCTGTTCCGTCCCTCGCTAGGTTCCCCCCCGCATGACACAGCTTTCGTTCGGCGGCGTCGGCGTGGACTTTGGCGCGACCACCGTCTTCTCGAATATCACGTTCACCGTCGCGGCGGGGGAACGCTGGGGCATCGTGGGCCGGAACGGGACCGGCAAGACCACGTTGTTCCGCCTGCTCACGCGCGAAATGGAGCCGACGCGGGGCAGCGTCGCCCGCCCGCCCAACCTCACGATCTCCCTGCTCGAGCAGCACCGGGACTTCGGCGACGCGATCACCGTATGGGAAGCCGCCGCCGGCGGGCTGGGCGAGCTGCTCCAGCTGGAGAAGTCGCTGGTGGACCAGGCGGCCGGCCTGGCGGAAGACGCGTCCGAACAGGCGCTCGAGCGTTACGGCCGGGACCTCGAACGATTCGAACGGGCCGGCGGCTATACGATCACGTCGCGCGTAGACGCGGTGCTTCACGGCCTGGGGTTCGACCCCGCACGCGCCCGGGCGACCGCGGTATCATCGCTCTCGGGCGGCGAGCGCGGCCGGCTGGGGCTCGCCCGGCAGCTCATGGCCAGCGCGGACGTCCTGCTGCTCGACGAACCGACCAATCACCTGGATCTCGACACCACGCGCTGGCTCGAGCAGTACCTCACGGAAATCAACAAGACCGTCCTGCTGGTGAGCCACGACCGCGCATTTCTCGCCGCGACGGTGGACCACGTGCTCCATTTCGAAGGCGGCTCGGCCACCGCGTACACGGGCAGCTACCGGGCGTTCGTCACCCAGCGGGCGGAGCGGCGGCTCGCCCAGCAGCGCTCGTTCGACCAGCAGCAGAAGACGATCGCGAGCGAGAAGGACTACATCGCACGGAACATCGCGGGCCAGAACAGCCGGCAGGCCAAGGGCCGCCGCACCAAGCTCGCCCGCCTGCCCCGCCTCTCGTCCCCGGTGGAGTCCAACGAAACGATGGCCCTGCGGTTCGAGTCGGCGGGACGCGGCGGCGACCAGGTCGTCGTCGCCAAGGACGTCACAATCGGCGTCGGCGGCCGGACGCTGGTCGAGCGTTTTTCCGGGGTCGTGCCGCGGAACGACGTGCTGGGCCTGCTCGGCCCCAACGGCGCCGGCAAGTCCACGCTGCTCAAGGCGCTCCTCGGCGAGCATCCCACGGACGCGGGCGAGCTCAAGATCGGCGGCTCGGTCGAGGCCGCCTACTACCGGCAGGATCTCTCGCAGGTGCCGCTCGACAAGACGATCTATGCCTGCATCAGCGACGAGCGCCCCACCTGGGAGCGGCGCACCATCCAGGGGCACCTGGGCCGGTTCGGGTTCTCCGACGACGAAGTGATGCGAAGGGCGGGGTCGTTGTCGGGCGGCGAACGGGCGCGCGTCGCGCTCGCGATCCTCATGCTGTCCAAGGTCAACCTGCTGGTGCTCGACGAGCCGACCAATCACCTCGACGTTGAGTCCATCGAGGCGCTGGAAGACGCCATCGAGAGCTTCGAGGGAACCGTGCTGCTGGTCAGTCATGACCGGGAGCTGTTGCGCTCGCTCACGACCCGGGTCTGGGTACTGCACGAGCGCCACATCACCGAGTTCGCCGGGGGGTTCGCGGAGTGGGAGGAAGTGAGCGCCGAGCGGGCCCATGCCGCGCGGGTCCGGTCACAGGAAGAGGAGATGCTCAACCGGGTGCACGAACGGCAGCGGGTCGCGCGGGTGCCCAAGCCCGCTCAAAAAGAGGAGGCGGACGACCCCCGGAAGAAACTCCGGCGTGCGCAGCGGGATCTGGAAAGCGCCGAGGTAACGGTCGCGGAACTGGAGAAGAAGGTGGCGTCGGCGACGGCCGCCCTCGAAGACCCCGCGCTGTACACGCGGCCGGGCGGCGTGGCCGAGGCCAAGCGCATGGGTGGTGAGCTGGAAAAGCTCAAGCGGGATCTCGACAAGGCGCTGGAGCGCTGGACCCGGGCGAGCGAGTCCGTGACACCGTTGCAGGCTTCCGGGTCATGAAACAAAAGGGCCGCCGATAAACCGGCGGCCCCGTGAATCATCAGCCCGGCTCTAGCAGCAGCCGCCCGAGGGGCAGCACTGATCAGTGTCTTCCGGACCGTTGCAACAGGATCGGTTCATTGAGACCTCCAGAAGGAAGAACGGTAGACGAACTGCTCAACAACACCCTGCATCACAGCAACCTGCATGCTTCCCGGGACGCACCGCCTGCAAGAATGCATTCATTTCGTCCAGCGCATCCCGGTTTACGGAGTAGTACATCCAGCGCCCGTCCCGCCGGTCGGTGACCAGGCCGGCGTCCCTGAGGGCCTTCAGATGAAACGAGAGACGGGACTGAGCCGCACCAACTACGTCCATCAACTCGCAAACGCAGCGCTCGCCGTGGGAGAGCATGGTGATGATCTCCACCCGGGTTTCATCGGAAAGCGCGTGAAACCAGGTCGCGACCCTGGCAGCCGATGGCAGCGTGGCGGTGTGGGGCATAACGCAATATATCAAGTTTGGTTGATATGTCAATCGCACCCGATACGGAACTGAGATCCTCTACTTCTTGAGCCGGTCGAAGAACGTCTTGCGGGCCTTGGCGACCTTGGGACCGACCACGGTACGGCAATACCCGGTGTTCGGGTTCCGCGCGTAGTAGTCCTTGTGATACTCCTCGGCGGGGTAGAACACGTCGAGCTGCGTCACCTCGGTCACGATCGGGTCATCAAAGACATGGTCCTCCGTGAACTTTGCGATCGTCGCTTCAACGGCCTTCTTCTGCTCGGGGGAGTGATAGTAGACGGCAGACCGGTACTGGGTGCCGGTATCAGGCCCCTGCCGGTTGAGCGTCGTCGGATCGTGGACCGTGAAGAAGATGTCGAGCAGGTCGTTGTACGTGATCGCCGACGGGTCGAACGTGACCTGGACGACCTCCGCGTGGCCGGTGGTGCCGGTGCACACGGCTTCGTAGCTCGGGTTCTTCGCCTGGCCCCCGGCGTAGCCGGACTGGGCCTGGTCCACGCCCCTGAGCTGCTGGAAAATGGCTTCGAGGCACCAGAAGCAGCCGCCCGCGAGGGTGGCAAGTTCGCGCTGAGAAGTCATGGGATTGGCTGCCTGTGGATGTCCGCCATCAAGAACGTCAGGCGACTCGGGGAAGTTCCCCTGGGCGCGGTGCTGGTCACAGCGACTAGTCTAGCGTAGCGTTTTAGTCGTGACCACCGGCCCCCACCACGTCCGCGCCCCCCGCGGTGCCGCGTTGACCTGCAAGACCTGGCAGGCCGAGGCGGCCATGCGGATGCTCATGAACAACCTGGATGCGGAGGTGGCGGAGGACCCCGATCACCTCGTGGTCTATGGCGGCCGGGGGCAGGCTGCGCGTTCGTGGCCGGCGTACGAGGCCATCGTCCGCCTGCTCAAGAACCTGGGCGCCGACGAGACCCTGTTGATCCAGTCCGGCAAACCGGTCGGTGTCGTCCGGACGCACCCTGACGCGCCGCGTGTCCTGATCGCGAACAGCAACCTCGTCGCGCACTGGGCTACGCAGGAGCATTTCGACGACCTCGCGGCACGCGGGCTCATGATGTACGGCCAGATGACCGCGGGGTCGTGGATTTACATCGGCACGCAGGGAATACTCCAGGGCACGTACGAGACGTTTGCCGAGTGTGCCCGCCAGCATTTCGGCGGGACGCTCGAGGGGCGCCTCGTGGTCACCGCGGGCTGTGGCGGCATGGGCGGCGCCCAGCCGCTTTCGGTGACCATGAACGGTGGTGTGCATCTCATCGCCGACGTGGACCCCGAGAAACTCGAACGCCGGAAGGCATACCGGTATCTCGACGAGATCGCGCCCACGCTCGACGCCGGGATCGACCGTGCCATCGCCCTGAAACGTGAACGCGCGGCGCGGTCTGTCGGCGTGGCGGCCAACGCCGTGGATCTTCTCGAGCGCCTGATCGCGCGCGGCGTGACTCCCGATGCGCTCACGGACCAGACGTCCGCGCACGACGTCCTGTCCTACGTACCGGCAGAACTCTCTCTTGAGGAAGCGCGGCAGGTTCGCGAGAACGACCCGACGCGATACAGTGATCGCAGTCTCGACACGATGGTGCGCCACGTGACGGTGATGGTCGCCCTTCAGAAGAAGGGAGCGATCACGTTCGACTACGGCAACAACATCCGGCAGAAGGCGAAGGAGCGCGGGTATGCCGAGGCGTTTTCGTTCCCCGGATTCGTCCCGGCGTACATTCGCCCGCAGTTCTGCGTGGGACGAGGGCCCTTTCGCTGGGTGGCGCTGTCGGGAAACCCAGAGGACATCTATACGATCGACCGGGCCCTGATCGAACTGTTCCCGGAAGACGCCGGACTCAAGCGCTGGCTCACGCTCGCGCGGGAGCGGGTGCAGTTCCAGGGACTGCCGGCCCGCATCTGTTGGCTGGGACTCGGCCAGCGCGCGAAGGCGGGCCTCCTGTTCAATGACCTGGTTCGAGACGGCAAGGTGGGCGCGCCGATCGTGATCGGGCGGGATCACCTGGACGCCGGCTCGGTCGCGTCACCCAACCGCGAGACCGAAGGAATGAAAGACGGCACCGATGCGGTGGCGGACTGGCCGCTCCTGAACGCGCTGGTAAACACGGCGAGCGGCGCGTCGTGGGTGAGTATCCATCACGGCGGCGGTGTCGGTATCGGGTACTCGCAGCACGCGGGCCAGGTGATCGTCGCCGACGGAACCGCGGACGCCGCCCGCCGGCTGGACCGCGTGCTCACGAACGACCCCGCGCTGGGCGTCCTGCGCCACGCCGACGCGGGGTACGAGGAAGCGCTCCGGTGCGCCTCCGAGGAACACCTCATCGTGCCTATGCGGAGCGACTGACATGCGCATCCCCCACACCACGACAGGCACGTGGCCGAAGCTGGCCGCCGACCGGTTCGCGTCCAAGATCCGCACCGGCACGCCAGACGGATGCCGTGTCGCCCTCCTCGGTCTCCCGGATGACACCGGGGTCAGCCTGCTCGGCGGCCGGCCCGGAGCCGCCCACGGACCCGGCGCGTTTCGCGCGGCGCTCGCGGCATTCGGCACGACCTGGGACGGCCTCGCGGGCCGGGCCCTCGACGTGCCGGTGTTCGATGCCGGCGACGTCACGCCGGCATCTGGCGGCAACGAGGCCGCGATGTTCGAAACCCATGCGCGGGTGACCGCTGCCGCATTGGCCCTGCACGAGCGGGGACTCGTGGTGGCTTGCATCGGCGGCGGACATGACCTCTCGCTGCCCACCATTGCGGCGCTGGCGAAGACAACGGGCGGCCGGGTCGGAGGGATTAACCTCGACGCGCACACCGACGTGCGGGAGACCGTGGGATCCGGCATGCCGTTCCGCCGGCTCATCGAAACGAACGCCGTTGATCCCCGGCGTTTTGTCGAAGCCGGGCTCGGCCGTTTCACGAACGCCAGGGAACACGTTGAGTGGCTCTCGTCTCGCGGAGCGACTCTCGTGCCGATGGAAGAAGTGCTCGAACTCGGAGTGCTCGCGCGCAACTGGCTGGATGCGGCGCTCTCGGGCCCGGATCCAAAGAAGGCCTCGGCATTCGTGAGCATCGATCTCGATGTGATCGACGGCGCGGCAATGCCCGGCGTCAGCGCGGTGAACCCCATGGGCCTGTCCGTTCTCGGAGCGTGTCACCTGGCCGAGGTGGCGGGCGCGGAGTCGCGCGTCCGGCACTTCGACTTGATGGAGCTGTCGCCGCCCCACGACCCCTCTGGCAGAAGCGCCCGGGTCACCGCCCTGCTCTTCCTGTCGTTCATCGCCGGCTTCGCGACGCGCAAATGAGGGATCAGGGGTCAGGGGTCGGGGGTCAGGGCCTGGTTATTCGGGGCGCCCGGGTAGTCGTTGGAGATGGAACGTTCCTTCCACGAGCCGATGTCCACGTGAAAGATGGCTTGATCTCCGCCGTCGGAGCGCACACACCCGTCACGTCGGACACGATCATCGAGGCGTGGGGCCGCGTCCTGATGCCCGGGTTCGTGGACGCTCACACCCATGCGCTCTGGGCCGGCAGCCGCCTGGATGAATTCGAGAAGATGCGCCGGGGCACGCCCTACCTCGACATTCTCGCGGCCGGTGGCGGGATCCTTTCGACCGTCCGCGCGGTACGCGAGACCTCCGAGGCGCGGCTCGCGGATTACCTCCGCCGGCGGCTCGAGATCATGCTGCACGACGGCACCACCACCGTCGAGGTGAAATCCGGCTACGGGCTCACCACCGAGCACGAGCTCAAGATGCTGCGCGCCATCGCGCGTGCGGCACAGGACTCTCCGGTTACGGTCGTCCCCACGGCATTGCTCGGCCACGCGTTGGACCCCGAGCGCCCCACGCTGGTCGACGATGTCATCAACGAGACATTGCCGGCGGTGCACGCCGAGTTCCCCGGGGTCGCGATCGATGCCTTTTGCGAGACCGGCGCCTGGACGGTGGACGACTGCCGGCGGCTATTCGAGAAGGCCAGCGCACTCGGCCACGCGGTACGCCTTCACGCCAATCAGTTCAATCGCCTGGGCGGGCTCGAGCTGGCGGTGGAACTGGGTGCGCTGAGCGTGGACCACCTGGAGGCGACGTCACCCGGGGATCTCATTCACCTCGCCGAGTCGTCCACGTTCGGCGTGATGCTCCCCGTGGCCGGGTTCCACACCGATGGCCGCTACGCGGACGGCCGGGCCTTCCTGGACGCGGGCGGCAAGCTGGTACTTGCGACCAACTGCAACCCCGGCAGCGCACCGACGTCGTCCGTGCCGTTCGTCGTGGCCGTCGCCGTGCGCCACCTCGGCGTGACGGCCGCCGAGGCGATCCAGGCGGTGACCAGCCGGCCCGCGGAGATGCTCGGCTTCACGGACCGGGGAAGAATCGCGGTGGGTTGCCGGGCAGACCTGGTACTGCTGCGGCACGCGGACGAGCGGATGCTGGGTTACGAAGTCGGAGGGAATCCGGTGGACCGGGTGTGGTGCGGAGGGAAAGCGGATGAGCGGATGAGCGGATGAGCGGATGCGAACTTCCGTCCGCCTATCCGCCCTATCCGCCCCTACACCCGCTCAATCCCCGGCTTCCCTCTCCTGACCAGCCACTCACTCGCGGTTGCAACTGGGGCATCCGGTTTCGTGATGAACGGAATCGTGCGGTAACTGGTCTTCCATTCGTCACCGGTCACGTTGCATGTGACGTAGCCGCGCCGAGCGTTGTTCCACTTGTAGTGCGGGTTTTCCGCGCGGGCGGCGCTCGTCCACGAAGCGCTGTTGTCCGCCCCATCCCCGCCGGAACTGATGCTCGTTCCCACGAATTCCGCCCCAATGGTCGGGGCATCCGCCTGTTCGTACCGCCGGCGCAGCTCGCTGACCCAGTTCGAGTGAATATCTCCCGTCAGAACGACAGCGCGGTTCTCCGCGTGCCGGGCGATCAGGGCCATCAGTTTCTCCAGGGACGCCGGATACCCGCTCCACGAGTCCATCCACATGCCGCGCGCCGGGCCCACGGTCTGGTCGAACGGTGCCACGGTGACCTGATTGGCAAACACCTGCCACAGCGCCCGCGAGGCCGGCAGTCCGGCGGATAGCCACTGCTCCTGCGCCGGCCCCATGATCGTACGTGTCGGGTCCGCCCAATCGCCGCACGGCGCATCGTGGAGTCCGTTGCCGCAGGCCTGCTTGGTTCGATACTGCCGCGTGTCCAGCACCCAGAACCGCGCCAGCGCGCCCCAATTGATCGTTCGCGTGATCGCGAGGTCGGCCCAGCCCCGCGCGCGCGGCACCCGCACCGGCTGGTGCTCCCACCACGCCTGGTAGGCCGCGGCCCGGCGATCGTGCATTTGCTCTTCCGACTCCATCATGTTCTCGCCGCTCAACCCGGCGTAGTCGTTGTCCACCTCGTGGTCGTCCCACGTGACGACCCAGGGACAGCGGGCGTGCGCGCGCTGGAGGGACTGGTCGCTCTTGGTCTGGGCGTAGCGGGCGCGATACTGGTCGAGCGTGCGCACCTCGGCCGTGGCGTACTTCCGAACCCGCCCGTCGGCGCCGCCATACTCGTAGATGTAGTCGCCCAGGTGCGCGACGAGGTCCAGATCCTCGCGCGCCATGTGCTCGTAGGCCGTGTAGTAGCCGTTCTCGTAGTGCTGGCACGATGCGAACGCGAAGCGGAGCGGAGTCACCGCGCCATCGGCTGGCGTCGTGCGCAGGCGGCCCACGGGACTGGACCCGGCCGGTAGCGTGAAGCGGTAGTAGTACCAGCGGTCCTCCAGCAGGCCGGGAACGTCTACATGAATCGAATAGCCCAGCTCGGGGGCCGCGGTCGCGCGGCCTTTCTGGACGATCTTCGAAAACTGCTCGTCTTCGGCCACTTCCCAGTTCACCGCCGCGCGCTGGCCATCCATGCCGCCGTCCGACTCGAGCAGGCGGGGGGCGAGCCGGGTCCAGATCATGGCGCCATTTGGCGCCGGGTCCCCGCTGGCGACGCCCAGCGTAAACGGGTCATCCAGCAGGTGGGGGCGTCCGGTGACACGCCAGATCCCGGGGACTCCGGCGCAGAGCACGGAGTAGCGGGCGAGGTCGAGGAGAAAATCGCGGCGGCGCATGGTCGTTCAGACCGTCAGTTGGCCGGCCCCTGAAGGCGGTCGCGCTCGCTGTTCCGCGCCAGCAAGCGCTCCGCGAAGTCGAGGCGTTCCTGCACCTCGCCGAGCTCCCGGCGAACCAGGTCGACCTCGTTCCGGATGTCCTCGATCTCGTGGGACGACTCCGGCGCCACGCCCCGCGCCTTTGCTTCCTCGATCCGGAGCTTGATGATCTTCTGCCAGCCGTTCAGGATTACGGCGGACAGCGGGATCAGCATGACGATGACCGGGATCATGACCGCGAGTGTCTGCTTATCCATGCGTTGTCTCCCGGGTTAGACCGCCGATTCAGTCGCGAGCAGGCCGCGAACTGCCCATGTCGAAGACGAACCGCCAGGTGCCATCGGGCTCGAGCCGCCAGACGGTCGCGTACTTGGAAAAACTAACCGCGGTGCCGCCGGGCGGCCCAGTCGTGGCCTCGCCCACGGTGATCGCCAATCCGCCACTGGCGACGCCCAGATCCCTGGTCGGCGCCCACATGAGCCGCTGGTCTGGCGGGAAGCCGTTGAACCGGGCGCGGATCGAGTCCGGCCCCATGGGCGGCATGGGGCGGGTGCCGAGCAGCATGCCATCGATGGCGGCGAACCGGCCGAACGCGGGCCCGGGCCCCATGTCCAGGGCGACGCGCGCGAAGAGTTCGTCCGCGTCGAGCGCGCCCTCGAGCCCCACGGTCGGGCCGGTGGACGAATGCGGCCACGTCGCGACGGCTACATCGGCGTCCTGGTCCGGCGGCGACTCTCCCGCCCTCGCCAGCAGGACGATCATCCACGCGCCATCGTTCCGGCGGCGCCAGCAGTTGAGATACCGGCCGTGACGCAGCGAGTCGCCCACCGTCAGGTGACCGGCGCCGGTCGTGCGCCCGGCGCCCGAATGGCAGGGTAGTGCGCCGCGTGAGACCGCATGTCGATCTGCCGCGCCGCGTCTTCGGCGGTCACGCCCCGGGCGTGCATCGCGCCCGCCTTAGCCCACAGGTCCCGCAGGTAGGCCTGCTGGAAATCAATGCGTTCTCGGTCCCGGAACGCGGCGCCGTGCCCCGGCAGGACGACGTCGAATGCCAGCGGCTTGAGTTTCTCCAGCGTCTCGGCCCACTCGTTCAGGAACCCGTCGCCCATGAACGGGAGACCGGGCAACAGGAGGTCACCGGCCACCAGCACCCGCTCCCGCGGGAGGTAGACGACGATATCGCCTGCCGTGTGCCCGTGCCCGAGGTAGAGCAGTTCGATTTCGCGCCCACCCCGGAACAGGGTCATGCGCTGGGACAGGGTGACATTGGGCGGGGTCGGTACCACGGCGTTCGTCGCCGTCACCTCGTCCTGGAGGAACGTCCGCCTGGCCATCAGGCTGTCCCTGATCCGCGGAACCGTCGCCGAGTCGATCTGGCGGGTCAGGGCGGCGACCTGCGCCGGGAGGGTCCCGATGAACCGGTCGTACGTCCGCCCCACCTTAGATTTTCCGGCCGAGAGCATTTCGCGGGTGAACTCGTGGCCGATTATTTCCACGTCCCTCGGGAACACCTGGTTCCCGTGCGCGTGGTCGAAATGGAAATGGGTGTTCACGACGTATCGCACGGGCTTCGGCGTAATCGTCCTGAGCTCGGCCAGGAGGGCATTGGCGGCCGAGGGCGAAATGTGCGAATCCACCACCAGCACGTCGGCCTCGTTGACGATGATGGCCGCGTTAGCGCCCACCGCCATGTCGCCGGTGCCCACGGCCTGATAGATGTCGTCCTGAATCTTGTTGAACGTGAACGCGCGGGCCGGCGCCGTGGTTCGCCCCGCGAGGAGGGACAGCGCCAGCGCGGCGATCGTGAGCACCGAAGCAGACAGGCCGGAGCGGCGCATCGTTTCCTCCCTAGACGTCGAGGCGTTGTTCGTACGGGACCATCTCACCGTGCTCGATGTAGCGTCGCAGGATGCGGAGATACATGGCCCAGCAGTGACAGGACACTCGGTAATGCTCGTTGAGCTGGGGCCAGCCGGTGTGGTGGAACCGAACCGTGGTCGAGTCTCCGCTGGCCTCCAGGTGAAACCCGACGCGCGTGCCGGTCCAGTCCGGGTCGGCCCGGGTGAATTCCAGCTCGAACTCCACGCCGGGGACGCTTCGCGTCACCTTCGCCCGCCAGTCGTACTCGGGCCCAAACCACAACTCGTATTCGCTTCCGATGAGCGGCTGTCCGGCTGACTTCTTCGTCCACCAGGCATCCAGCCCGGCCGGCGAACTGAGTACGCCGAAGACCCGCTCGGGTGTTGCCTTGATGGGAAGGTCCTGGAAGATGTCGGGCACGAGGCCCTCCTACACTCCGAACTGCTTGAAGTGGTGGTTCATGTGCTTGTAGCCAAAGGCTCCCCACATGTGGCGGGTCATGACCCCGAACGCGGTATGCTCGGGCATCTGCGCGTCTGGCGGCAGGCTTCCGACCTTCTCCAGCAGATCCGGCATCGCGTCCATTTCATGCTGAAACTGGGCTTTGTCAATTCGGAGCAGTATCTCGGGAGACGTTGGCGTTCCCCTGGGCCACGGCAGGACATAGACGATGAGCCGCTGCATGACGTACGACTTGAACGGCGTCTTCCTCGGCTTGGTCTTCAGGTCTCCCAGCGCAACGCAGAGGCCGTCGTTCACGTGCGCGAGCATCTGGGGGCAGGTGAACTTGCCCCACCGGGCCGGCCTGTCCGGCGTCAGGCGGGCGAGCCGCGTGCGCAGGCGGTCGCGATCCGTCGCCTTCCAGAGTGACCCCACGATCAGCCCGCCCTTCCGCTACGCCGTCCCAGGACAACCGCCACACCCATGTCCGCCGTCACGTTGAGCGTGGTCTTGAACATGTCCGGAATCGTATCGATCGCAATGAGAATGCCGAGCGCTTCCACCGGCAGGCCGACCTGCGCGTACAGCGGGGCCTGGATCAGCAAGCCCCCGCTCGGAATACCCGGCGTCGCGGCGTTCAAGAGGATCGACGCGAGCGCGATCGTCAGGAGCTGGGTGGGCGCCAACTCAATTCCGTAGATCCTGCCAACAACCATCGCCCCGAGCGTCCAGTAGATCGGACTGGTCAGCTTGAACGCCGAAACCGCGAACGGTATCACGAACCCGGTGATGTCGGCCGGGAGCTTCAGCTGATCGCGCCCGCCCTCGACCATGGCCGGCAGGGCCGCGAGGGACGACCGCGTTGTGAAGGCCACGACCTGGGCCGGGAACACCGCCCGGGCGAACCGGCTGAGCGGCACGCCGCCGCCGAGCACCGCGAATGCGTAGACGCCGGCCCCCGTGACAACGTGGAGCACAATCACGAGTCCCACGTAGTAACCCAGCGCCTTGGCCGCCGTATCCGAACCCAGCTTTGAACCCAGGGCGAAGGCGAGCGCGAATACACCCACCGGGGCCAGGGCCAGCACCCACTTCACGATCACCAGCATGGCCTGCGAGATGCTCTCGAACACTTTGAGCGGCGCCTGTTTCACGTTCGGCTCGAGTTTCGCCAGCGCGAACGCAAAGGCGAGCGTGAACACGAGGATCGGGAGCATGGCGCCGTCGGCCACGGCCTTCACCGGGTTCGCGGGAATCAGCGACAGGGCCCAACCGGTGAACGAGACGTCTGCCGAAGTCGGCTGAAGGTGCGCGCCAGCGCGGAGTGTCGCGCTGGCAACCGGGTCCACGGGAAGAAACCGGAACGCAAAGGGGGCGATGATTGCCGTGAACGCGCCTGCGACCGCGAGGAGCAGCAGGAACAGGCCGAACGCTTTGAGCCCGAGCGTACCCACGTCCTTGCTGCTCGCCGCCGACACGACGCCCACGATCAGCAGGGAGACGATCAGCGGAATGACGGTCATGCGGAGGGCGTTGACCCAGAGTGTCCCCACGGGCTCCAGCGTCCGCGCCGTTTCATGGAGGGATGGAATGGCGCCGAGGGCCAGCCCAGCGACCAGGGCGCCCAGAGCAAGCGTTCCGACCGATGGGCGCGAGGTCACGGCGCCACGGGCGCGGGGGGTGCGCGTCGCTTCCTGATCCACACCCACACCTCGAACCCCCAGGTGCCCAGCAGGGCGAGGAGGGCCACGAGCGCGGCGTAGGCGCCGTACGCGCGGTCTCCGACCTCTGAGAACAGGATGATGAGATACCCGGACACGCAGATCAGCAGTGGCTCGAGCCACCACAGCACCCGGCTCGTGCGCGGCAGGCGGCGCCGGTATCCGATAGCCAGGAACAGCAACGGCCACGAGAACGCCGTGACCGTGATCCACGTCTCGATCCGCGTCGGCCCGAAGTTCTCCAGCGCATAGTGCGGCTGGTTGTAGACGTGATAGGCGCTCGAGTCCGCCCCAGCGGGAATCGAGTCCGTGACGAAACCATCCGGCCCGCGGAGTCGCGCACAGGTGTACTGCGGCAGGAAGAGCGTGACCGCGAGCAGCGCGGCCGCGGCGAACTTGAAGCGGGTCAAGAGGCGGCTGTTCACGGGGTTGAACCTATCCCGCGCGTACGCGGCGGGTCCCAAGGTGCCAGCGTTCCGCGCCCGTCGCTGGCAAACCGCGACACGGAAGCCACGAACAGCCGGAGCCCGATGGCCATCATCATGGCGCCGAATACCTGGACCGCCACCGCTCCGGCGGACCATCCCATGACCAGGGCCGTGCCGTTTCTCCGGGCGATCCAGAGCGGCACGAGCACGGTGATGGTGAACGGCAGTACGACGATAGCGAACAGGTGGCGAAGCACAATCATCTATGCGCCCCCCTAGGGTGCGCGCTGCTGACCGTCCACGAACACCGGATCCGGGTGCACCTGGTCCACCTGCCACATCAGCCACCCCTCGGGCGCCCGCACCCAGAGCTCCCGCTGAACGGCCCCGGTCTGCACGAAATGCACCGAGCCGTCCATCAGCCGCTGACGCCGCGCCGTGCGTTGACGCATCACGACGATCGCCGTGTCGCCCTTCACCGTGAGGGAATCGATGGCGAACGTAAGCGTGTCGAACTGGACGATGGCCCCGAGGAGCACGCCGGTGCGCGTTTCGAACTGCGCTCGGGTGTTGGCCTGCCCCGCCGCGTCCACGGTGTGAAACGCCGGGTGGCGCAAGCGGAGCACGGCGCCCGAATCCCGCGCCATGAATGCCCTACGATTCTCCTCGTAGCGGCGTTCGATTTCGGTCCTGACGGAAGGGGATTGCGGTGCGGGGACGGCGGCGATCAGGCCGGCAAGCACGAGCAGTCTCTTCACTCGACCTTGGGCGTCATCGTGGGGGCTGGTCCTTCCTCATCTCCGGCACGGGCGTTGGGCTCAACCGCGGAAACTGGTGCGGCCCGATTCGCAGGCTGGCGGTCGCGAGGAATATCTCGCGGAGAAACGACACGAGCCCGAGCAACAGCGCGCCCATTCCGGCGATGAACAGCAGGGCCACCGGCACGGCCATGTCGAACTGCAAGAAGGCGCTCAGGAACAGGATCGCGATGACCGCGGCAATCAGGAGCGCGGTCATCGTGCACAGCGTAATGGCCTCGTTGATCAGCTTCGCGCGGCGGAACAGCACCTTCATCTCGGCCCCGATGGTCGCTGCCTGAGACATGTCGGGGGGCAGGACGGCTTCCAGCGCGCGCGAACGATCCACGATGCGGCTCAACCGGCTGGTGAGCACGGCAAGGAGGGCCGCGATACCGGATATGAGGAATACGGGGGCGATCGAGAGCTCGATCGTGTGGGCAATGGCGGAGACTGCCGTGTCCTGTTGCATGCGTACAAAGCTCGCTATTCAAGCGGGGGGATGCCAGAACCCGTGCTTGTGAACCTCACTTCCGGGGGACGGCCAGGTACCGGCGTCGTAACGCCTCAGGAAACCGTTCGATGGCATAGCGCAGCATGGTCCGGGGCATTGCTCGGCCGCTTCGCCCCGGACGTACCGGCCCACCAGGATGATCAGCGCGACCGAGCGCGCCTCGTGCCAGGGAGACTTGAGGAGACGCATCACCTGACCCAGTGGCAAATCCCTGAACTCACGGCTGATCTCGCGAATGAACGGCAGGGTCAGACCAAGGAACCGGTCGCCCTCGCCGTACTCCCCCGGGCCGGTCTTGAAGTACCGGGCGATGCCGAGGGCCCGGACCGGGTCGGCCGCGGCCCGGAGCCGCCGCAAAGCCACCGAGCTCGTCAGGAGCGACGATCGAACGCTCACGGGCATCTCTCCATGGAAGACTCGATCCCTGTCACCCGTTGCAACGCCCAACAATCGCACCGCTTCGTCAGTCGCGCTATCGTGAACCATCGGACACACAACACCTGACACCGAGGCACCGATGCTGACAGCCGCGTTGATGCTCATCTCCGCCGCCCTACCGAGCAGCGAACCCCAGTCCCCCCGGACCGGGGAAGCCCTGATACACCAGATGTACCAGCGCTACGCCGGCACGTGGTACTCCACGCTCACGTTCGTGCAAAGCACGAAGTTCCCGAACGGGACTTCGCAGATCTGGTACGAAGCCGCGAAGTTCCCCGGCATGCTGCGCATCGACATTGCACCGCTCGACTCGGGCCGTGCCATTCTCTTCCGGAACGACTCCATCTACCAGTTCAATCACGGCGCCCTCACGGCGGGCAGGCCGTTCGTCCACCCGCTGATGGTTTTGGGCTTCGACGTGTATTTCGACCAGCCCGAGAAGACCATCGGGAAGCTCAAGGGCCTGAGCTTCGACCTTTCGAAAGTGCAGGCCGGCACCTGGCAGGGGAAAGCCGTGTGGATCGTGGGGACCGCAACACCCGGCGATACGGCGACATCTCAATTCTGGGTGGACCAGGAGAACCTCCTGTTCGTGCGCATGTTTCAGCGGGGACCGCAGGGAATGACCAACGAGGTCCAGTTCAACAAGTACGCCCGGTTCGGCGGCGCCTGGATCTCGCCCGAGGTGCTACAGTTCAGCAACGGACAGCCGGGTATCATCGAGGAGTACAACGACGTGAAGATCGGCATGACGTTCGGGGATGACCTGTTCGACCCGGCGCGGTTCGGGAAAGCGGCGTGGATAAAGTGACGGACGGACGAGACGGTATGGTGACTCCGTGGTAACGACCATCCTCCTTTTCGCGGTGCAGGCGGCTGGTCTGGTTCCGCCACCGCGGGACACCATCCGGGTCGGCACGATGTTCCGGCGGGACCGGCTGGAGCCGCGCGTGAGCATCCAGCGCCTGTACAACGTGCGGAACGGGGAGCCCCGGCCCGCGGGAATGCTGGTACGGCGGTTGGAGCCGGATGGATCGCGCTGGCTGTTCATCCGCGAGTCCTACTCGCCCACCGGCAAGGGCGAATCGTGGGACACGCTCGCGGTGGACGGACAGACACTCGCCCCGCGCTGGCACCGGTCGCACGCGGCCCACGATTCGGCGTCGGTCGAGTACCTGGGGATCAGCGTACGCGGGTGGAGCCGGCTGCAGGGTCAGCCGAGACGCGACATCAACACGTCTCTTCCCTCTCGGCCCTTCCCCGAAGGCATGCTGGAAGACCTGGTGGGGCTGGTCTCCCTCTCATCGACTTACAGCGCCCACGTCGAGCTCTATGACATGTGGAGTGATTCCACGATGTCGCTCGATATCCGGGTCAGCGGGACGGACCAGATTTCCCGGAACGGGCGGCTGGTTGTCACCTGGGTGGTGGACAAGCTCCATGACCGGGGAATCCGGCAAATGTGGATCGCCCGCGGCGACGGCGTTCTCCTCCGCACGCATGACCGCCTGCCACAGATGCCCGCGGACGATGGCTCGTGGAAGGAGACAACGGAAACGGGAGCCCCGGCCTCACCGGAGCAAAGAGGACGGGGTCAGCTCTAGCGCGTCGGCGGCGCGATCACTTGATCATCACGTACCGTTCCAGCCGCGCCACTTCCTTCTGGTCCACGTATTTCCCGATCTCCTTGCGGAACTTCTCGAGCCCGTCATAGGGCCGGTACTCCTTGAACTCCCGCACCATGCGGCGGCCGGCGCCCGGAATCGAGAGAATGTCCTCGTCGCTCGCGGTATTCAGGTTGATGGGGATGAACAGGTATTGCTCCAGGCGCGCGACTTCGGTCGAATCCACGTACTTCCCGATTTCCTTCCGGAACTGCGCGAAGCCGCCCGTGTACGGCCGGTACTCGGTGAACTCGCGCACCATGCGCGGGCCCGCGCCGGGAATCAGCAGGATTTCGTCTCGCGTCCCCATCTCCAGGTTCACGTGGACGAAGAGCTTGCCGTAGAGCGGGGCGATCTGTTCCCGCTTCAGGCCCTGCTGCTGAAGGAACTGGTCCAGTTCGACGATGCTCATGAACGGCCGCTTCGCCACGAGCGCCTTGGCGACATCCGCACCCAGGCCCGCCGCCGCCAGCTCGGCCTCCGTGGCGACGTTGGGATCCTTGAGCCCCTGCTGCCGCCCCAATTGCGCCCCGGACGTATTCGCGATGAGGAGCAATGCGCCGGCGACCAGTGCGATTCTCAGCATCATGTTGTCTCCCGACCACCTGCGCGGTCCTGTTTGGTTCCCGCTATCAAACCCAGCAATCCAATGGCGATCATGGCGCCCGGCGCCAGGATGGGCGGCGACGTCCCCTTCAATGTTTCGCGCACCAGGGCGAATCCGCTGAGCGACTGGTTGCGCTCCAGGGCAAACTCCAGTTTTCCCTTGTAGTGAAGCAGCGTTCCAACGAGGCCGCTGAGAATGAAAAGCGCCATAAGGCTCCGCGTGAGGCCCGTGCTGGCGCCCACCAGGGCCACGACCAGCCCGGCCCCGAGCAGCACCAGCGGCACCACCTGCCATACCCCGTCCCAGTGCTTCGTCAACAACAGTTCGGCCAGCATGCCGACGATGCTGAAAACGAGCAGGAGATGCAGCCTGCGGTGCAAGTGTCGTTCGCTCGTTCCTGCGTTCGCTCGTTCCCCCGTCAAGCTACATCCCGCTGGTCACGCTGGCCGAGTCGTACGTCCGCCCGCGCCACGTCACCCGGCCGAGGATACCGGTGATCCACACCGAGCGGATCGTGACCGCGCACCAGAAGAGCATCATGAATATGGGTGCCCGAACAGCGCGTTGTCCAGCCGGTAGCGCAGGTCGCGGAAGAGAATCACCCGGCTCGAAGTAATGAGCCCGACCGTCACCATGCTCACGCGGTCTCCCATGAACGGGAACGCGTACGGCAACAGGTTACAGATGACGGCGAGACTCAACCAGAACAACGCCGCCAGATAGTTCCGGCCGAACGCCGAGAACATGTTCTTGGTGAAGCCCCGCAGAATCTCGCCGCCGCCGTGGTACATGCGGAGCCGGACCAGGTCGTCGGCGCGGACGACGATCGTGCGCCCCCGGTGGCGGCGCACCAACCGGGCCAGGCCGATGTCGTCCACCACGGCCGACTTGAGCACCTCGTGCCCGCCGACCCGGTCATAGTCGGCGCGTCGCACCAGGTTCCCCGTTCCGCCGCCGATGGCCATCCACGGCACCCTTGTGCGGTTCACGAACCAGGTGGGAAGCATCGTGAAGAGGGTGAACCCGAGGCCGGGCATCGCGACGTTCTCCCAGAACCCCCGCATCTCGATGTACGGCAGGAGCGTGAGCAGGGCCGCGCCGTCCCGATTCACTTCGGCCACCGCGGCTGACAGCGCGTCCTGGTCGTAGATCACGTCGGCATCCACGAACAGCAGGAGATCCCCGCTCGCCCGCTTGCTCCCCTCGTGCATTGCCCATGGCTTCCCCAGCCAGCCCGCCGGCGGCTCCACGCCGTGGATCACGACCAGGCGTGGATTCTCCGCGGCCATGCGCCGGAGAATCTCCTCGGTCGCATCGGTTGAGCGATCGTTGACGACGATGATCTCGAACGGGTCGTAGCGCTGGCCCAGCCAGGCCCGCACCGTGCGCTCGATGGTCCGGGCTTCGTCGCGCGCGGGAATGATCACCGACACTCGAGGCCCGGTGGCGGGTGCACCGGCACGGAGTCGAGGAACGAGCGCCAGGTTGAGCAGGGTCCGGAAGAACGCCAGGACCCACGCCACCAGGGCGATGTATGCGAGGACTACGATGTTCGCCTGGGCGCCGCGGGGGCCGGGACCGGCGGCGGCAGCGCGTCGCCGAACCGCCACGGCGGCGCGCCATCACGCGTGAGCGGCACTTTCGCCAGCCGGGCGCGGACCATCGCCACGGGCATGGCCCCGCCCTCGAGGATCGCGTCGTGGTATTGGCGGTCTGTCATCTTCTTCGTGTCCACCAGCTCCTTGTACAACGCCCGGAACTCGAGGCCGCCGATCATGTAGGCCACCTGGTACAGCGGCGAATACTGGCCGCCAAATGAGCGGCGGACCTCTCCTTCGGCGTTGGCGCGTTCGAACCCCACCGTGTCCACCAGGAACTGGATCGCCTGGGGCGGCGTCATTTTCCCCAAGTGAAACGACAGCGAGAAAATGATCCGCGCGCTCCGGTGCATGCGCCAGAACAGTGCGCCGACCCGGTCCTCGGGACTCACCTGGAAGCCGTGGTCCCACAGGAACATTTCCCAGTAGAGCGCGTTGCCTTCGCTCCAGAACGGCGTGGCAAACAGCCGGCGGTGCGGGTTGTAGCGCGCCTGCATGAATCCCTGGAGATGGTGCCCCGGGTTCAGTTCGTGGAACACGGTCGCGTGGGAGAAGTGCGGATTGTTCCCCCGCAGGCTCATCAACTTCTCTTCGTTTGACATGCCGTCCGTCGGGTAGGACACCTGGATCATCTCGCCGCCCAGGAAGAACGGCGCCACGCGCTGCCGCTCGGGCGTCATCATTTCCATGCGCCAGTCCTCGCGCGCCAGCGGCGGAATCGTCACCCAATCGTGCTGGTCGAAGAACGCCTCGGCCTGCCGGGCGAGATCGCGAATCAGTTCCGGCTGTTTTCCCGGCTCGACGTAGGTGTTCTTGACCTTCTCCATGGCCGCTTTCCAGTCGTCACCGAAACCCATTTCGCGCGCGGCCTTCTTGATTTCGCTCAGGGAGAACGCGTACTCGCGCTCGGCGATGGCGATCAGCTCTTCGGGCGTGTAGGGAATCATCTCGTAACGCAAGTCTTCCTTGAGCCCCTCCGCGCCGATCGGGTCCCCAATGATCGGGCCGGTATTGTCGCCCCGCCCCGCCTCGTCCGCCGCGTTCCCTCTCGGTGCCGCACTGCTCGCCGACTCGGCCGGCTTCATGCCCACGACCTTCTCGCGCAGCATTTTCGAATACTTCGTGAGGGCGTCGTCCAGCTTCGCCTGGGGATCCTTTACCCACCACGAGAACATCGGGTCGTAGCCGTCGTAGTACTTGAACCACGCGCGTACCGTGCCGCGTACCTGGTCCACGTCGTCGGCCGCACGGTTCGCGACCGTCTTGGACACGTGTGGCGCGCTCCTGCCCGCGGGGGGGTCAAACTGAGCCCGCAGGCTGTCTAGCGCCTTCGTCACTTCTGAGAGTGTCCGCGCTGCGATCCTGGGATCCACATCCTGGAGGTTTCGGCGTGAGTCCTGGAGCGCGAGCAGGCGGTCTGCGAATGGAAGAAGCCCGGCCTCCTCGGCACGCTGCTTGTCGGCGCGGTCCAGGAGGGCGAGCTGATGAACGAGGTAGTTGTTCATCAGGATATAATCGACCCTGCCCTCCTGCCCCATCTTGTCGAAGTCCAGTTCCTTGAGCCGCGTCTGCCACCCCGAGTAGAACCCCCGCATCCTCCCCCGTTGATCGGGCGAATCGGGTGCGTCATAGCGGCGGGTCAGCGAACCCTGATCGGTGTTGAAGCGGGCGACCACGTCCGCCAGCTCGCTTCCCGGCCGGGCCGCGATCGCCTGGAGTTTCGGGACGGTGGCGAGCGGATCAGCGTAGGGCGACGCGGTGGCGGGCTTCTGCTGGGAGAAGCCCACGGCCGGAAGCGCAAGCGCGGCGACGAGTGCCGGGAGGAGCCGAGCGATCACGGGAACCTCTTCGGATTGTACGTGGGACTACCAGTTTACCGCAGGAACCGGTGCTCGCCTAGAAGGACCTCAGTCGCCCGGCAGCCACTCGGGCGCGGGTCGCTCGAGCCACAGCCATGCGATGTAATCCACCAGCGGCGGCTCGGCACCCATCTCGCGGAGCCGCGTGTTTACCTGGGCACGGTGGTAGTGAGTATGGTACGCCACCTGGAGCATGGTTTCCCCTAGCGTGGTGGGCGCCGCCGTCCGGGCGAGCTGCCCCTCGAAGAGCCTCACCCACGGAGGGGAGACCCGCCGGTCGAGGTCCGATCCGTCGAGGGTGCCCAGAAACGACCCGGCATCGGCATGGAAGGACCGGGCCCATGGGCAGAGCTCGGGCAGCGTCGGGAACCGCTTGGGATCGTAACGGTCCACCTTCTGTCCGGTCCATACCTGCAGAAACGCGCGCTGGGTGAAGTGAAAGTGGAAGCGGAGGTCGTGCAGCCGAGGGTCGGTCGGCTGGTTCTTCCGGCCGAGGACCGACGCCCAGATTCGCGCGTCGGCCCATTCCATGTGGATGTACAGATCGCGGATGGTTTCGAGCGGGATACTCACGTCGTCAGCTTAGCCAGGTACCGCTCCTTGATCACGCCGAGATGGTGCCGCTCGTGACCCGCGATGATGAACGGAATGGCGCGCATGACATACTCGCGGCTGTTCGCCGTCCCGCGCCGGAGCAGGGCCTCAGCAGAAAGGCCCGACAGAAACGAGACCGTCGCGGCCCGCTGCGTGCGAAACTCGTCGAGGTGGGCCACCAGGGACTTGCCGTCGGCGCCGGAGTTGGCGGCGTACACGTTCTCGTCGAACCCGGGGAGCGGGTTGGTTTCCCCGCGGGCGAAACAGACGGCGCGGTAGACGAAGATCCGTTCGGTATCGACCACATGCCCGACCACCTCGCGAATGCTCCACTTCCCCGGCGCGTACCGGAACCCGGCTTCCGCCTCCTTCACCGCGGACAGCGTCTTCATCGTGTCCTCGACCTGGCTCTTGAGCAGATCGATCACGTCACCGTCGGGAACCTGCTCGATGTACTGGGCGAAGTAGGGCGGGTAGTCGGCGGCGACGGGACGGGGAATGGTAACGGTGGCCATCGAAGGCTCCTCAAATGTGGGCGGTGGTAATCTACTAACCGTCCAACCAACTAACCGCTTCCCTGCCGTCCGTACGTTTCCAACAACCCCATCAACCCCAACGTCCCGAGCACCAGCACCCCGCTCACCCAGAACGGCACGGCGCGGCCGAAGGAGTCCATGAGCAGGCCCGCACCCGCAGGGAACACCACCCGGGAAATCCCGCCGAACGACTGCTGGACGCTCAGGTACAGCCCGCGATCGCGTGACGTCACCACCCGCGACAGGAGCCCGGTGATGCAGGGGAAAATGAAGGCTGTACCCAGGGGCATCAGCGTGAGCGCGACCCACAGCACCGCGTAGGAATGAACGAACGACACCAGCGCCAGGCCGGCCGCAAGAAGGACCACGCCGAGCCGGGCAAGGCGCGCCTCACCCAGCGCTTTCACCATCCGTCCAAGGAGGAGCGAGCGAACGATGACCCCTACTCCACCCAGGTACATGATGAAGTAGCCGACCGTGTGCATGGTGACGCCGAGTCGCTCCGACAGGAGCAGGGGCATGGTGGGCACGGTGCCGTAGAAGGCGCCGATGGCAATCGCGTAGATCCAGATCAGGCGGGGGACCGGCTCGACAGCGGCTTCCCCGGGGCGGCGTGCGCCGCGGACGGCCGCGCGCTCGATTCGGCGAGGAACCTCCACGCGAACACGCTGACCAGCATGCAGAGCGCCGACGACGCGAGTCCGGGGGCCTTGGGCCCCCACATGTCGCTGAGTGCGGAGCCCAGCGCCGGGCCGGCCACGGCCCCGAGGCTGGTCACGGCCGAGAGCCACCCCAGCCCTTTCACGCGGTCTTCCGGCTCGCTCGAATCGGCGACGTAGGCCTGCACGACGCCGATGGTCCCGCCGCCGAACCCCTGCACCAGCCGGGAAAGCAGCAACAAGAGAATTGACCCCGCGAACACGAGGTACGCGGCGGCGGATATCCAGAGCCCGGCAAGGATAGCCGGCCGCCGGCCGCGTTGATCCGAGAACTTCCCCCAGACCGGCGCCGAAATGAGTTGGGCAACGGAGAATGCCGAGATGAGGACGCCCACCGTCGTGGCGGTGGCGCCAAAGCGGACCGCGTAAAACGGCAGCAGCGGTACCAGCATGACGAGGCCCACCATGTCCACGAAGGCCACGACCATCAGAACAACGAGTTTTCCCACGAACTACCTCACGATCAACGCCGCGATCCCCGCTTTCGCGACCTGGGCATCTTGCGCAGACGTGCCTCCGCTGACGCCAACGGCGCCGATGGTCTGGCCATCTACGACGATGTTGACCCCACCCTCCAGAGGAAAAGCGTCCGAGGCAAGGAACTGCACGCGGCCAGCCGTCACCATCGAGTCGAGGAGCCTGGTTTCCCGCTGGTAGCGCGCAGCGGTGCGCGCCTTGGCGAGCGCGAAGTCCACGTTGGACGGCCGGGCGCCGTCACCCTTGTGAAACAGGACCAGCCCGCCCGCCGCATCGACGATCGCGTACGCCATGTTCCAGCTGTTCTTCTTCGCTTCCGCCTCGGCCGCGTTGACGATATTCTTGGCGCCTTCGAGTGTCAGGACCTTGGCGTCGCGGACCTGGGCGGGGGCGTTGGTGGCGCTGAGCAGGAGCAGAGTGGTGAGCAGAGTGACTCGTCGCACGTTAGACCTCCCAGATGGGACCGACATGGTCCAGGACACACTACTAGGGTACGGAGAAAGGGATACTGTTGGCACTTCCGTGGCCGCCTCCGGTTGCCGGGATGCGGCGCGCCGGGCCAGGAGACTCAGTCGCTGGCGGGCGGCTTGCCGGCTTCCGAAACGTATGGCTGCCGCAGATGCACCGCCGCGGCCCGGGCCCGGACACGCAGATTCAACATCTCTACGCCCAGGGAAAACGCCATCGCGAAGTAGATGTAGCCCTTCGGGATATGGCGATCGAGGCCCTCGCCGATGAGCGCGACTCCGATCAGCAGCAGAAAGCTCAGAGCCAGCATCTTGATCGTCGGGTGCCGTTCCACGAACTCGCTGATCGCCCGAGCGAACACCAGCATGGTCCCGACGGCGATGACCACCGCCGCGACCATCACCGCGACCTCCTCCACCATGCCGACGGCCGTGATCACCGAATCGAGCGAGAAGACGATATCGAGCAGCACGATCTGGGTGAGCACGCTCCGCATTGAGGGCCGCACGCGAAGGGATTTCTCTCCTTCCTCGCCCTCCAGCCGATCGTGCATCTCGTGGGTGCTCTTCGCGATCAGGAAAAGACCACCGACCAGCAGGACCAGATCGCGACCCGAGATGTCGTTCGACAGGACCGTGAAGAGCGGGCTCGTCAGACGAATGATCCACGCCAGGGACAGCAGCAGCGCGATCCGCATGAGCATCGCGAGGGCCAAGCCAAGCTTCCGCGCCCTCTCGCGTTCTTCCGGCGCGAGCTTTCCAGCGAGAATGGAGATGAAAACGACGTTGTCGATGCCCAGAACAACTTCGAGGGCCGTAAGCGTCGTCAGGGCAATCCAGATTTGCGGATCACTCAGCCAGTTCATAGTTGCTCGGTTGTCAGAAGTGCGGTCGGAACCTGGATTCGACTTCCTCAATCTACGCGAACACCTTTCCGCTTAGGCGCTTTCGGGCGTATTATAGCGCGCATGAGCCGACTCCCCGCGGCCTTGATGGGCCTCGCCATCGCCATCGCCGCCGCCAACCCGGCGCTGGCCCAGAACCAGCTCCAGCTCCGCCTGACCCCGGAACGCCTCCAGCTCAAGAGCGGTGAGCGGGCGGCCGTCGTGGTCACGGCGAGCACCAACGACGGCAGTCCCGTTCCGGCCTTCGCGCTGACGTGGACCTCGACCGACACCGGAGTCGTCCAGGTGGAGGCCGACGCCGAGTCCCCGGAAGTGGGGCGCCTCGTGGCCGGGCATGCGGGCACCGCCGTCGTGCAGGCGGTCTCCGGGCCGGTATGCGGCTTCGTCGCGGTCCGGGTGGAGGCGGCCCCTGCCGCTCCGCCGACGCCGCCTCCCCCGCCGGTCCGGCGATCGATTGACCTTCCTGCGATCGCCCAGGCGAATCGCGAGGCCGTCGCCCTGGTCACCATGTGGGCCGGCCCCGAGAGCTTCGATGCGACGGGCTTCGTGATCTCGCCTGCCGGGTACCTCGTCACGACGCGCTCGGCGGTCAGTCGCCAGGGACTGAACGCCGATTCAGTGCTGGTAACGCTGTCTGACCGGCGCGAGTCCCAGCGCGCCGACATCCTGAACGTGGGAGAGGTTGGCGTTGACCTGGCCGTGCTGCGGGTGCGGGACTATCACGGCCCGTTCGTCCGCCGGGTGGACTGGTCTGGCAACCGCGTACGGCAAACTGAGCCGGCCGCCGTCATCGGGTTCCCGGGCGGCGCTTCACGCGCGCTCGATGCAACGGGCGTCCCTCACGCCTCGATCTATGGCGGGACTTTCAACCTCGTCTCCCCCGAGCGCCTGCAGTACGACGCCCTCACGTCTCCGGGATCGGGCGGGAGCCCGGTCTTCAACGCCGACGGCGACGTGGTCGGGGTGCACCGCGCCAGAATGTCTGACGGGTCTACCGGTATCGGCGTCCCGATTGGAGATCTCGTCCGCCTGATGCCGCCAGGGCTCAAGGCAGAACTGGGAATCAATTGACGTCCAGTCCGGGTGACCTTAAGTTCTCCAGCACAATGACTTGCTGCCGCTCACTGTGCCTGTGCTGCTGTCCCTGCCCCTGTTGTATGCCAAACCGGGGGAGCAGCCATTTGGTGCGTGATTAAGAAGGAATAGGAATCGGGCAGACGCCCACGCAAGCAAGTCCAAATCGGCCGCGACCCTCGAGCAGAGAGTCGCGGCCGATTCGCGTTACGAACGCAGGTGCACGGCGAGGTGCCCCATGGAACCGACCACTGAACGCGCGGCGCTCATTTCAGGCGGACGCGCTCGAAGGGAAGGTCGGCATCCCGATTCTCACTGGCGGCAGCCTCGCGCACCTGCTGGCGCTAGATCACAGTTTCCGGCCCCCGTTCGCCTCCATCGGGGCCACGGTCGTCTCGGGCGGCGTGTACGGCTACGACGCTCAGTTCAGGTCGGGTGGGCCCGATACGGCATTGTCGAACTGGTAGATCGTGCAGTGGAAGAAGCCGTGGCGCTGGCGCGGGCCGGCGCCGAAGCAGTCGCGAAGCACTAGAGAGGAATCATGGCAGCCACGAAAGAACGTCCGATCGCGATCTACTACGAGCACCCCGACTGGTACCGGCCGCTGTTCGCGGAGCTGGACCGCCGGGGAACGCCGTACGTGAAGGTCCACGCCGCCCGGCACCGGTTCGACCCGACGGCCGAGGTACCCTACTCGCTGGTGTTCAACCGCATGAGCCCATCGGCATGGCTGCGCGGGAATGGGCATGCGATCTTCTACACGCTCCAGTACCTCCAGCACCTGAAGACGCTGGGCGTACGTGTGGTGAACGGATACGACGCGTTCGTCACCGAGACGTCCAAGGCCTACCAGCTCTCGCTGATCCACAACCTGGGCCTTCCCGCGCCCGCGGCGCGCGTGGTCAACCACGCGGAGGAGGTTCCCGCCGCCGCTGATGGCCTGCGATTCCCCATCATCGTGAAGCCGAACATCGGCGGCAGCGGCGCGGGCATCCGGCGGTTCAACACGCCCCAGCAGCTAGCCGAGGCCGCGAAGAACGGCGGGTTCGACTTCGGCATCGATCACACGGGCATCGTGCAGGAGTTCATCCCCCAGCAGGACGGGCGGATCGTCCGGGTCGAAGTGCTGGGCGGCTGCTACCTCTACGCCATTCGGATTTACACCCCGGGCGACTCGTTCAACCTCTGCCCCGCCGATGTCTGCCAGACCGTGGGTGGTGAGGAGCTGGTTCGGGCCGCGTGCCCCGTGGACGCACCCAGGAACCAGCTCAAGGTCGAGGGCTACACGCCGCCCGCCCAGCAGATCATGGACGTGGAGCGCATCATGCAGGCTGCCGGCATTGAGGTGGGCGGCATCGAGTACTTCGTGGATGAGCGCGACGCCAAGCTCTACTACTACGACGTCAACGCGCTGTCCAACTTCGTGGCCGATGCACCCCGCGTCGTGGGCTTCGATCCGTTCGTCCGGCTGGTCGACTATCTCGAGCAGGAGGCCTCGTGACGATGCGGTTCGGGTACTGGCTCCCGGTCTTCGGCGGGTGGCTCCGCAACGTGGACGACGAGCGCATGGCGGCCACATGGGAATACGTGAGCCGCCTGGTGACGCGGAGCGAGGAGATCGGGTTTGACGTCACGCTCATCGCGGAGCTGAATCTCAACGACATCAAGGGGATAGACGCGCCGTCACTGGACGCCTGGAGCACCGCGGCGGCGCTCGCGGCCATCACCCGGAAAATCGAGCTCATGGTGGCGGTGCGGCCGACGTTTCACGAACCGGCGCTCCTCGCCAAGCAGGCGGCCAACATCGACCACGTATCGCGCGGCCGTCTCACGATCAACGTGGTTTCGTCGTGGTGGAAGGAAGAGGCGCGGCAGTACGGCACCCAGTTCGACGAGCACGACCAGCGTTACGCCCGTACGTCGGAGTGGCTGGACGTGGTGGACGGCCTGTGGTCCAAGCCCCGGTTCTCACACGCCGGCAAGTTCTACAACGTCGAAAACACCATTCTCGAGCCGAAGCCGGTGCGGAAGCCCCGGCCCACGATCTACGCGGGTGGGGAGTCGCCCGCGGCCAAGGACCTCATCGCCCGCAAGTGCGATGCCTACCTCATGCACGGAGACCCACCGGAACGGATCGGCCAGAAGATCGCCGACATGCGCGCCCGTCGCCTGACGACCGGCCTCGGTCGCATGAAGTACGGCCTGGCCGGCTACGTGGTATGTCGCGGGACGACCCGCGAAGCGAACAAAGAGGTGGCGCGCATTACCGACGTCAAACAGAACGCCAAGGGTTACGCGAACTACCAGGATTGGCTCTCGAACACGAAGCTCGAGCAGAAGGTGTCGCTCGAGGACTACTCGGTGTCGAACCGCGGCCTGAAATCAGGTCTCGTCGGGACGCCCGAGCAGATCGCGGACCAGATCCGTGCGTTCGAGGACGCCGGTGCGGAATTACTGCTCTTGCAGTTCAGTCCCCAGCTGGAAGAGATGGAGCGGTTTGCGGAAGAGGTGATTCCGCTTGTCCGCCAGGGCTCGGGGCCGGCGACGGTACCGCGGCGCGAACCGGCGACGGTTGGAGGGAGTAAGAAGTGAGATGTAAGAAGTGACAAGGGGTTCGTCTCCTTCTCACTTCTCACGTCTCACTGCCCCTTTGTCCTCCAGACCTGGACCTTCGGTCCCTCCCCCACGTAGCTGTTCGCCAGCCCGCCGATAATCCCCACGATGATCGACGCCTGGATCGCCGTCATCAGGCCGCCGACGTGGAATGACGGCATCATCCACGCCACCAGGTAGATCATCAGGCCATTGATCACGAACAGAAACAGGCCGAGTGTGAGCAGGGTGAACGGGAACGTGAGGAAGATGAGAATCGGTCGCACGATCGCGTTGACGAACCCCAAAAGGAGGGCGCCGAGGAACAGCGGTGCCGCGCCGTCGAAGCTGATCCCGTCAAGCAGCATGTCGGCGAGCCAGAGGCCGAACGCGGTTATGACCAGGCGGGAGACGAACGTTTTCACAACGCAAGTATAGCGATTTTCCTGCACAACCATCTCGTTCGCCCGTTCGCTCGTTCCGTTCTATCTTTCACGCGACTTCCATCCTCGGGGTCCAACATGCATCGCGGCGCCTTCCGCTCTCTCTTCCTTCTCTCAATCGTCGCCACTCCCCTGTCCGCCCAGAGCTACGCGGGCGCGCCCGGCGCCGGGGCCATGACTGGTTTTGGCATGTCACTCGCTGTCGGGGACGGCGAGGTGTTCGTGGGCGAGCCCAACAACAATTTCCGGCCCGGCCAGGTATACGTATACCGGAAGACCGGCACGACGTGGCGCCAGGCCACCACCATCAACGCACCCGACTCCGGGCTGGGCGACCGTTTCGGCGCGTCGCTCGCGGTGGGCGGCACCACGTTGTTCGTCGGTTCCACGCGTGGCACCGGCGCGGTCTACGTGTTCCGCAAGGAAGGCAGCGCCTGGAAAGGCACCGGCACCCTCACGGCGGCCGACCTGGCGACCGGCGACGGCTTCGGCGCCACGATTGCGGCGTCGGGTGACTGGCTGCTGGTGAGCGCGCCGTTGCAGGGGGCGGCAATTGCCGGCACGTTGAACGGGCGCACCGGCGCGGTGTACTTCTTCCACCGCGGCGGGAACGGCGAGTGGACCCAGGCCGCGAAAATCGCCGTGCCGGATCCCAAGGCCAATGACGGGTTCGGCGCGTCCATAGCGCTCAGCGGCTCGCGCGCCCTCGTGGGTGCGCCGGGGAAGAACAATCGCCAGGGCATCGCTTACGTGTATCAGTTGGACTCCGCCGGCACGTGGCAGGAAGCCGGCCGCATCGCCCGCACCAACGCGCAGGCCAACGACGTATTGGGGAGCATCGTCCGTCTCCTGCAGGACGACGCCGCCCTGGTCGGCGCCCCAACCCACGACGGCGGCTACGGCGCCGTATTCGTATTCCGGCTCGACCCCCGCCGCCATCAGTGGACCGAGCGAGGCCGCATCACGGGCACCGGAAACCCGCGTAACGAGCGATTCCCCAGCTCCGTTGCCGTGAGCGGCAGCCAGGTCTGGATCGGGTCGGCCAATTCCCTGCCCGCGGGCCACCTCTTCACGTTCACGACAGATACCGCCCGCATGCCCGGCGACCGGCGGCCACTGGCGGGCTCAGACGTGCTGACGGACCGGTTCGGCCAGGTAATCGCGCTCAACGGGAACCTCGGCGCGGTCGCGGCCCTGGGGGCCGACGCGGGCGGGGGAAGCGTCGCCATCTACGAACGGAGCGCGGCCGGAGACTGGCGCGCGGCAAACCAGTTGTTGTCCACGGTGGATGTCCTGCCCGCGATCACCGGCGGCGAGCGGAAATGCAGCCCCGACGGAACAGTGTCCATCTTCGCGTGCAAAGCGGCGGACCTGCGTGGCTTCCTGCCGACCAACCGGATCACCACCCAGGGACGCAACTCGCACCTGAGCGGGATGTGGGGGTGGACGGACCCGGAAACGAATCGGGAAATCGCGCTGATCGGCCGCACCGACGGCACCGCCTTCGTGGACGTGACCGACCCGACCAACCCGGTCTTCCTCGGCGATCTCCCGATGACCAAGGGCACGTTCCGCAATTCCTGGCGGGAAATAAAGACGTACAAGAACTACGCGCTGATCATCTCGGAAGGTCCCGGACACGGTATGCAGGTGTTCGACCTCACGCAGCTCCGGAAGGCCCCGGCGCGCACCGGCGGCAAGCCCATGGCGTATGCACCGACGGTGACGTACGACAAGGTGGGCAGCGTGCATGGCGTGGTGGTCAACGAGGAGTCGGGGTTCGCGTACCTCGTTGGCTCGGGGCAGTCGGACTGCAACGCGGCGCTCCACATGGTTGACATGCACGATCCCACCCATCCCGCCTACGCGGGCTGCTTCGCTGATTCGCTCAGCGGGCGGTCACGCAATGGCTACATCCATGATGCCCAATGCGTCATGTACCGGGGCCCCGACTCTCGATACGCGGGCCGGGAGGTCTGCATCGCCGCCGCCGAGACCGGCATCAGCATCCAGGACGTCACGGACAAGGCGCATGCGAAGGTCATTTCGCGCGCCAGCCACACGAACGTGGGGTACGCGCACCAGGGCTGGTTCACGGAAGACCAGAAGTACTGGTACATGGACGACGAGCTGGACGAGGTCGGGGGCAACGCGCCGCTCACCCGGACGATCATCTGGGACCTGACCGACCTGGAGAAGCCGACGTTCACCGAGTTCCAGGGCACCACGGCCGCGAGCGACCACAACCTCTACATCGTCGGCAACACGATGTACCAGTCGAACTACCAGGCGGGGCTCCGCATTCTCGACATCACCGACCGGCTGAAGCCGGTCGAGGTGGGCTACTTCGACACCGCTCCCTACGAGGACAACGTCGCCGGGTTCGGCGGCAGCTGGAGCAACTACCCGTTCTTCAAGAGTGGCACGATCGTGGTGAGCAGCGCAAACGAGGGGGTGTTCATGATCAAGAAAGCGGAGGGGCTCACGCCCTGAGACGGATGAGCGGATGAGCGGATGGAACGTCACCTGTCCCGCCCAACCGCCCAACCGCCCAACCGCCTATGTCGTTTTCCTCGCCGGCTTCACGTGCTTGTCATACCACTCGATCATCCGGGCCACCACGTCACCCACCGACTCGCGCGCGAGGTATCCGTGCGCCTCGTTGGGGAGCTGGATGTAGTCCACCGTGGCGCCCAGCCCCTTGAGCGCGGCGTACATGCGCTCGGACTGGACGGGGAACGTGCCGGTGTTGTCGTCGGCCATGCCGTGGATCAGCATGATCGGCTCGTTGATCTTGTTCGCGACCTGGAACGGCATCATGTTGAGGTAGACCTCGGGCGCCTCCCAGTAGAGCCGCTGCTCGTTCTGGAATCCGAACGGCGTAAGCGTGCGGTTGTATGCCCCGCTCCGCGCCACGCCCGCCTTGAAGAGATCGGAATGCGCCAGCAGGTTCGCGGTCGTGAACCCGCCGTAACTGTGCCCGCCCACGCCGAAGTTGCCGTCCGACATTCCCTTCTGGACCAGAAAGTCCACCGCGGCCTTGGCACCGGCGACCGTCTGCTCGACATAGGTGTTGTTCGCGCTATCGCCACCCACGACCGGGAGCGACGGGTTGTCCAGCACGGCATAGCCCTGGGTGAGCAGGAACATCTGGGAAGCGCCCGTCGGCCAGAGGAACGTGTTGTCGCTCCCCCGCACTTGTGCGGCCGCGCTCGCCGACGCGAACTCCGCCGGGTAGACCCAGAAGATGGTAGGCACCTTCTGTCCTTCCTTGTAGTCGGTCGGGTAGTAGAGCGTGCCCGACAACTCGAGCCCGTCGTTCCGCTTGTACTTGACGATTTCCCGCTTGACCGTCGCGAGCTCGGGGATCGGCGGCGCGATCTTCGTCACCGGGGTCACCGTCTTCGCCACGAGGTCCCGCACCGCGTAGTTGTCCGGCATGGACCGCGATTCCTGTTGCACGACGATCCGCCGGGCGTCCGCGTCGAGCACGGTGGACAGGGTCTCGTAGACGTCCGTGCCGGACTGCCACAGCCGATCGGTCTTGCCCGTCGCAAGGTTCCGCCGGTCGAGGAACGGACGGTCGCCCTGGGGCGACGCGCCGGGACCCGAGAGGTAAATCGAATTCCCGTCGGTGGATTGGAGCAGGACCGCGTCGCCCGAAGCGTCGCGGGTCTGCACCGGCGACCCCGGATCGCCGTAGCGGTCCTCGGAACTGCGCTCGAACAGGACGGTCTTGTCCGCGCCCGGCTTGAGGAGCCACGTCCGTGTCATCCGGGTGGTACGGTCGGACTCCGAAACCAGCGTGAGTCCGTTCCGGCCGTAGGCAGTACCGCCGTACCGGAACGCGAGCCGCGCCACTTCCTTCTGCTGGGCGAAGGGCTGGGCGGACTCGACCACCTTGTCCCGTACGTCGGCCTTGCGCCGGGTCATGCCGCCGTCGAGGGCCTCGACCCACACGAGCGTGGCAGGTTCGGCGGGCTTCCAGCGCACGTTTCGCGGGCCCGTCCGCACGCCGCCGATCGGGACATCCTCGGCCGCGGCAACTTTCGCGACCGTGTGCCGCGCGTCGCCGATCAGCGACCAGACCTCAATGTCCTGCGCGAACGAGCCGAGCGGGACGTGATAGGAAAACGGGCGATTCACGCGCGAGACCAGAATGGCCTGGCCCGGGGGGGCGAAACTGATGTCGCGATAGATGGCCGGCGAGCCGATGTCGGTGCGCTTGCCGGTGGCGGGGTCCACCCGGGCCAGCTGGACCGTGGCGAAGTATTCGAAGAGCGTTTCATCGTAGGGAGATGCCAGCAGGTCTTCAAACGTCGGAGCCGGCGTCGGCTTGCCTTCATTCCGCTGGACGATCGGCCCGATCGGCGCCGCCGGTTCCTTCGGGAGCGCGCCGCGACCCGCCGGAATGAACTTGCAGAGCAATTCCGTGGAGCGCGGATGCCACTGGCACGCCTCACCCGTCACGGCGTCGAGGTTGCGCCCGGTAAGCGCCCTGGCCTCCGCGGTCACCGGGTTCACGATCCAGAGGTCAATGCCCTCGTTCGTCGTGGATGTGAACGACACCCAACGGCCATCTGGGGACCAGCGGGGTAACTGGAGCCGGGCGCCCGCCGGGGTCTTCACCACCCGCTCGGCGCCGGTCGCCGCGTCCCTGAGCACGAGGCCGCGGAACCCCACCGGCAGGTGCGGGCCGCTGGTGTTCGGATTGATCCGGAGTCCCGCCAGCCGGAGCATCGGCTGGGACACGTCGGCGATCGATGGCACCGGCACCGGCTGGGCGAGGACAAACATGCGGCCGTCGGGTGAAGCCACGAGACTGGGCAGGCGCGGAGCATCGAGAATCTTTTCGACGACGGCCGGGGGCCGCTTGTAGGCCTCCTGCGCGGCGACCGGTGATACGAATGCGCCAATGGCGAGCAAGGACAGGACGGAACGCATCGAAGAACCTCCCGGGGGGACGGTCAGTAATACTCCGTAAGTCGGGGCGTGTCGAGACTGGGCGGCGTGCGCGGCAAGTCGAACCAGACGGCGTCCATTGCGGCCTTGAGGTCGGCCGGCAACGTAATTGCGGTGCCCCTGACCTGGTCCGCCAACTGCTCGGCCCGGGACACGCCGGTGATGGCGGACGTGACGTCCGGATTCGCGAGCGTCCACGCGACCGCGCCGGTCACCAGCGAGAACCCATTGGCCTCGCATCTCGTCTTCAGGTCCTGCGCAATCTCCAGGAACCGGTCATTCCAGTAACGCCCGCGATAGACCCGGCCCGAATCGCCCATGGTGAACCGCGTCCCTTCGGCCGGCGCCGTTCCGGGTTTGTGTTTCCCGGTCAGCAGGCCGCCGGCGAGCGGGTTATAGACCATCGTGCCGAGCCCAAACCGGCGAGCCAGCGGGAAGAGTGATTCCTCGGGTTCACGAAACAGCAGGTTGTAACGCGGCTCGAGACCCTGGAACCCGGTGACGCCGAGCCGAGTGGCCTCGACCAGCGCGGCCGCCATTTCGTGCGCCCGCAGGTTCGAGATACCCGTGTAGTGGATCTTCCCCGCCGCTTGCAGATCCTCGAGGGCGCGAAGCGTCTCTTCCAGCAGCACCGTCGGGTCCCAGCCGTGACACAGGAAAAGATCGATACGGTCAGTGCCCAGGCGCCGGAGCGAGTCCTCGACAGAGGCCTTGATGTGAAGCCGTGAGTTGCCGCGTTGCGTCGGCCATGGACCCATCGAGAAATAGGCCTTGGTCGCCACGACCCACTCGTCCCGCACCTTGCGCTGCTTGAACCACCTCCCGATCAGCTCCTCGGTGTGGCCGGAGGTCTCGATGGTGATGGGGATGGGATAACAGTCCGCGGTGTCCATGAACCTGATACCGGCGGCGTGCGCCGCATCGAGGATCGCGAAACTCTGCTTCTCGTCGGCCTGGCCCGCCAGCGTCATCGTGCCGAGACACAGTTCGGTCACTTTGAGGCCGGAGGTGCCGAAAGATTTCCATTTCATGCGGGTAATGTAATCGCCAGTCTCCAGTTAGTTTTCCGCCATGCACGACATTCCGCTCCTCCGCGACCTCGTCATCCTGGTCGTCGTCGCCATCCCGGTCGTGGTCCTCGCCCACCGGCTCAAAGTGCCGACGGTCGTGGGCTTCCTGCTCACCGGCATCGCCATCGGCCCGCACGGCCTGGCCCTCATCGGCCAGCCGGAATCGGTATCCGAGCTGGCGGAGATCGGCGTCGTCCTGCTCCTCTTCGCCATCGGGCTCGAGCTGTCGCTCTCGCGCATCATCAAGCTCGGCCGCCTGGTCCTGATCGGCGGCGGCCTCCAGATGGTCGGGACCATCGCGGTCATTGCCCTGGCCGCCTGGCTGGTCTCGGTCCCGACCAACCAGGCCGTGTTCTTCGGGATCCTCGGCGCCCTCTCGTCCACCGCGATCGTCCTCAAGGTCTACAATGACCGGGGCGAACTGGACACGCCGCAGGGCCGAGTCGTCATCGCGATCCTGTTGTTTCAGGATCTCTGTGTCGTCCCGCTCATGATCTTCGTCCCGCTTCTCGCCGGGGGGAGCGCCACGACGGCGCAGCCGCCCGCGTTGCAGATCGCCATTTCGCTGGTCGTGACCACGGCGCTGGTGCTGGTTGGGCGACTGGCAGTCCCCAAGGTCCTGGAGCGAGTCGCCGCGCTCCGCAACCGCGAAATCTTCACGCTTTGCATCGTGGTCATCGGATTGGGTGCGGCGTACGTGACGGCGAGCTTCGGCCTGTCGCTGGCCTTGGGCGCGTTCATCGCCGGCCTGGTCATCTCGGAGTCCGAGTACGGCGTCCAGGCCCTGTCGGACATCCTGCCGTTCCGCGACACGTTCAGCGGCATCTTCTTCACCTCAGTCGGCATGCTGCTGGACATTGGCTATGTAGCGGCACACCCCGTGCTGGTGGTCGGCGCCACGTTTGCGTTGATCGCCTTCAAGGCCATCACGGCCACCGGGGTCGTCCGCGTGCTGCGTCGCTCTCTCCCGGTCAGCATCGTCTCCGCCCTCGCCCTGGCCCAGGCGGGAGAGTTCTCGTTCATCCTCGCGGCTGTCGCCCAGCCGCTCGGCTTGTTCACCGAGTCCACCTATCAGCTGTTCCTCGGTACGTCCGTGCTGTCCATGCTGGCCACGCCGTTCATCATCCAGGCCAGCGGGCCATTTGCCCGGTGGGTCCAGTCCCGGCTCGGCCACGAGCCGGCCTCCATGGGGCGGGCATCGGAACTCGAGATGGCTAAGGATCTGCTGGACCACGTCATCATCGTCGGGTACGGCTTGAACGGCCGGAACCTCGCGCGGGTGCTCAAGGGGGCGGAGATCCCCTACGTGATCCTCGAACAGAACGGGCAGGTGGTCCGGCAGGCACGGCTGAATCGCGAGCCCATTCTTTTCGGGGACGCGACGCGGGCCGAGGTACTCGAGAAAGTGGGGATCGAACGTGCGCGGGCGATCGTGTTCGCGATTTCGGCGCCGGCCGAGGAGCGCCGCGGCGTGGCCGTGGCCCGGCACCTGAACCCCAAGGTCTGGATCATCGTCCGGACCCGCTACCTCCGGGAGATGGAGGAGCTGAGCGCGCTGGGCGCGGACCAGGTCATTCCGGAAGAGTTTGAGACTTCACTCGAGATTTTCTCCCGGGTGCTCCGGCTGTACGGCGTGCCCTCCAACTCCATCCGGCGGGAAGTGGATGCCGTTCGGGGCGAGCACTACGGCATGCTGCGCGGCGTGTCACTGCCTTCTCTCAAGCTCGACGCCCTGCGGCACCTCGGCCTCAAGGTGGGCATGGAGTCCATCGAGGTGGAGGAAGGCTCCGAGGCCGTAGGCGAGAATCCAATGACCCTGACCCTTCGCACCCGGACGGGTTGCAGCGTGGTAGCGGCTCTCCGCGGAACCGAGGTGTTCTACGCCCCTGACCGGGAATTCCGGTTCCAGCCGAAAGACGTCGTGGTCGTGGTCGGGAAGGCGGACGCACTTGAGGCGGGAAGCATCATGTTCCGGAAGCGGCCGGCGGAGGGTCCCCGCCCCGTCCGGCCGTCGGGCTCATTGCGATTGGCCAATCCGCAACCCGGGATCGGCGACTAGGGAGAGAGACGCTCCACGATCCATGCGCTTCCCTCGCGGCGATACCTGAGCCGATCGTGCAAACGGTCCGCCCGGCCCTGCCAGAACTCCAGCATGTCGGGATTGAGGCGGAACCCGCCCCAGTGCGGCGGGCGCGGCACGTCGCCATCGGGATACTGTTTCGTCAGTTCCCTGACTCGGCGATCCAGCTCTTCGCGGCTCGCGAGCACCGTGCTTTGCGCCGAGGCGATGGCGCCGATGCGGCTCCCGGCCGGCCGGGTGGCGAAGTACACGTCGGACTCCGCATCCGGCACGCGCGTCACCGCGCCGGACACCTTCACCTGCCGTTCGAGTTTGCCCCACCAGAACACCAGGGCCGCCCGCGGGTTCTCGCCGAGCTCCCTGCCCTTCTGGCTTTCGTAGTTGGTGAAGAACACGAACCCGCGGCGGTCCACCCCCTTGAGGAGGAGGACCCGGGCGGAAGGAACGCCCGCGCGCGTCGTCGTCGCGAGCGTCATGGCGGTCGGTTCGATCACGCGGGCGCGCCGGGCGTCATCCAGCCACAGCTCGAACTGCCGGATCGGGTTAGGATCGGCATCGCGCTCGAGCAGGTATCGTGGGGAGGAGCCCTGCGGCTTCTTTCGCCTTGCTTTCTTCTTGGCCACGACTCAAATCTCGACGGAACGTGAAACCAACGCCACCCCAAGGCCCTGAATGACCTCCCACGCAGATGCCGCACGCCTGGCAACGGACGTCCGCGCCCTCGAAGGTGAACGCCACCCGCGCACCTCGCCGGGGGGCCTGGCGAAGGCAGCCGACTACATCGAGCGCGAGCTTGGGGCCGCCGGGCTGGTACCCGAGCGCCGCCCGTTCTCCTTTGGGGGTGAGACCTACATAAACATCGCCGCGGTAAAGCCCGGCGCCGACCCCGAGCGCCCGCGCGTGCTGGTGGGAGCGCACTTTGACAGCGTGGCTGGCACACCCGGCGCGGACGACAATGCCAGCGGCGTCGCGGGTATGCTCGAGGCCGCGCGACTACTGGCTGGTGAGCGCCTCGACGCCACGGTCGAGTTCGTCGCGTTCAACCTGGAAGAGCTGCAGACCTGGACCTATCGGGTGGGAAGCCGGCGGTACGCCGCCGCCCAGCGCCGCGCCGGAGTCAGGTACGCGGGCGCGCTGGTGCTGGAAATGCTGGGCTATGTCTCACCCACGCGTCCGTCGGTGCCCGCGCTTCTCTTTTGGAAGAAGATCCCCCGGACGTCCACGTTCGTCGTCGCCACCGGCGACGGTCAGTCCCGCGACCTGCTCCGCACCTTTGCCGCTTCTGCCGCTTCTGCCGCTCCTGCCCTCCCAGTAGTCACACTCCACTCGCCGTTCCGTGGCTGGCTCGTCCCCCACACCCGGCTTTCGGACAACGCCTCGTTCTGGGACAACGGCTATCCGTCGTTGATGATCACGGACACGGCGTTCCTCAGAAACCCGCACTATCATCGCCGCACCGATTCTGCGGCGACGCTGGACTTCAATTTCATGGCGGATGTGGTAACGGCGGTCGCGGCCACGGTCGTGGCGGCTGCCGGGGGTTAGACGTGAAGGGATCAACCCAAAGGGATTCGGATCGGCGGGTGCCCGCTCGCGCTTGAATCCTCAGGAGTCCAACCCTGCGGAGGCGTTCCTCACCGCCGATCCTGAGCTTGTTAGCGCATCATTTTGATCCCGCCCGCGGTTTCTTGATGACGATCCTGTTCATGTTGCACGATACCCTGTGCCGCATGCCAGAGATCTCCCGCTTCCTGGGCATCGTAATCAGCATGTACCACACGGAGCATGGAGTTCCTCATTTCCATGCGGCCTATGGGGAGCACAAGGTCTCAGTGGAGGTGGAATCCGGCGCTTTACATGGTAGGTTTCCCAGCCGGGCGGCCCGACATGTTCTCGAGTGGGCGGGTCTTCATCGAGAAGAGTTGTTGACCAACTGGGAACTGGCCCGGAAACGGAAACCGCTCAACAGGATTACGCCCCTGGAGTGATGCAATGGACTACGACGTCTTAGAGGCCCGGTACGTTGGCGACTATGTGATCTGGCTCCGGTTCCGCGACGGCACGGCCGGGGAGGTGGACCTCCGCCCAGAGTTGTGGGGAGAGGTGTTCGAGCCGTTGCTCGATCTGAGCTACTTCAAGACCTTCACCGTGCATCCAGAGTTTCAAACGTTGGTCTGGCCAAACGACGCCGACTTCGCTCCCGAGTTCTTGCACGACGCGGTGCGCGTGACGACCTAGTCGTCCTCGATGCGGAAATATCACCGCAGGAGCGGGATCGCCTTGGCACGGTTGGCGACCCGCACGCCCTGATCCAGACGAGCCTGCCCGCCTCTTCCGAAGGCATCAAGCCGCCAGACGCGTGGCGGCTCCTTCAGGTTGTCGCGGAAGCCATGTGTGACGTGAAGGCACGGCGTGTTGCCGGCGGGACTTCCCTGACCACACTGGGTAACAAAGGCTTGATAGGCGCCAAGGACACCTCGAAGATCGACCTCAACGCCGAAGGCGTGCTCGGACTATTACGGGGGCGCGGATCGGCGGGCGTCCGCTCACGTCGTACTCTCGACATCCACTCTGAATGTGCCCATGTCGTCGGCCATAGTACCTCCCAAGGCATAGCCGAGTAGTACCCGATCATCGCGGCGCCCTTGGCGCTACGGCGAACGCCCTCAAGGGCCTGCTGGTTGTGATCGCGAGTTCCCCTCTCCCGGTACGGGAGAGGGGACAGGGGTGAGGGTTACGCCGCCACAGCGGCCGGCGCCGGGCCAGCGTCCACCAGCTGCGCGGCGCCGGCATCCTCCAGCCAGGCCCGGAAGGCCTCGCGGTCAATGCCCGAAGAGGGCAACGTGGTCTCGTCCATGATCTTGAATCCTACCATAGCGATCCTCGCCCGGTACAGCCATTGTTCATCCTTATGACGGCACGCCGAATCCGCGCCCTGCTGCTCGCCACGCTCCTCACGGGGTGCGGCGACGGGCTGGGCACCGAGAGCTTCGACCCGATGGCGTCGAGCCAGAAGGCCCAGCAGGCCTTTGGCATTGTCACCAGCAATCCGGCGGTGCAGGACTTTGCCGCACTATCCGGGGCGTTCACCTGGACCGGCGCGCCGCCGCTCCTTCCGTCTCCTCTTTCGCCTGCCTCCGCCAGCCCGATGGACATCCTGCCGGCCACCGCGCTCGGCAAGACGTTCACCTACAACCCACAGACCGGGAAATACGCCTCAAGCGGCCAGCCGGGCGCTCCGGCGAATGGCGTCCGCTACCTGCTGTACAAGGTGGATAACACTACGAAAGCCATCGTTCTTCCGGCCGAGTCTGTGGGATACCTCGACCTGACCAACGAAACCACGCCTTCGCCGAATTCCCTGGGAATCAAGGCGGTGGTCAACAACATCACCGTGCTCGACTACAAGGCGACCGGCACCGCCTCGGGGGCGAGCATCAGCCTCACGGCCAAGGGCAACGTGGCCAACGCGACCGGTCAACTGGCCTTCGACTTGTCCCAGAACCACGTCCCCACAACCGGGATCAAGGTGGACTACAAGGTCACCGCCCCGACGCCGGACGTGAGCATCCAGGTCGTGCTGAGCGCGCCCCCGGGCAGCGGGGTCAAGAGCACGGTCACATTGACCGTGACCGAGGGCAGGAACAAGCTCGAGGTCAACGCGATCGGGAACGACGCGGCTGTCGAAGGTTCGGTCCGGTACAACAAATCCACGCTGGCCAAGATTTCCGGCTCGGGTGCGAACCCGGTGTTCACCGGACAGGGCGGGCGCCAGCTGTCCGCACAGGACCTCGAAGGACTGAAAACACTGTTCGCCTTCGTCGACGAACTCTTCGACGGGATCGACAACCTGCTCGCTCCCGCCTACTTCGTGCTCGGGTTCACCCTGTGAAGCAGAAGACGCGACTGGCCCTCTCCCTTCTCCTGGGCATCCCCTCGTGCGGGGGACGGGCCAGCAGCATTCAGCCGATTTTCGTCGAAGGGCACGCCGTCACGATGGCCGGTGACAGTCTGTTCGCGGTCACCCTGTCCGGACAGCCCGGCCTGCTGATTCGCAACCGTGCGACCGGCAAGGGCCAGATGATCGGGACGGCCGTCCTGCACAACCCGGCCCACGCGCAGTGGTTCGACGGAACGTGGTACGTCTCCGATGTCGAGAACGGCCGGCCCGAGATCGCCGTCCTCGCCGCGGATGGCACGCTCAAGGAACGCATCGCCCTGGGCGGCGTCACCAACACGCCGCACCAGTTCGCCGTCATGCCCGGAGGGGAGATCGTCGTGGAAGGCCAGGGCGGGAAACTGGTAATGCTCAAGGGCGGTAAGACGTCCACCTACGCGGAGACCGAGTCCAGCGGCCGGACCGGCCTCCTGGTCGCGGCGGGCGGGGGCGTGGTGCACGGGATTCCCGACAAGTACGTCACGCTCTACAACGGGTTCGGCCACATTCGCTGGCGCATCGACTGGCCTTGGGCCAAGACCGCGTTCATCAGCGATATCGCGGTGGACTACAACGGACGTATCCACCTCATCGGCGGCGTTCCGAGGGACGGCACGTTCGTCGTGTATACACTGTCAACGGCGACGGGCGAGGTGGTGCGGTGGTCCATTCCCGGCCCCAAGGCGACGTTCACGGTGAACGTCCCCGGAAACCTCGAGCCGACCGACGCGGCCCAATGGACGAAGGTAGGCGGATAGACGGTTAGTGCTTCAACCCGGCCTTGTCTGCGAACTGCGCAAACATTTCCTGTTCCTCCGCTGACATCTTCTCCGGGATCTCCACGGAGATCTCCACGAACTGGTCGCCCCGCGCACCGCCCCGTTCAATGCCCTGCCCCTTGATCCGGAACTGCCGGCCTGGCTGGGTGCCGGCTGGAACCTTGAGCACCATGCGTTTTCCATCCACCGTGCGCACGCGGATTTTCGTGCCCAGCATCGCCTGCGCCAGGTTGACCGGGACGGTGCAATAGAGGTCGAGCCCCACCCGTCGCAAAAAAGCGTCGGGCTGCACCTGGAACGTGACCTGGATGTCGCCTGCCGCTCCCCCGGACCCCGACGGCTGGCCCTGCCCCTTGAGCCGAACGCGGTGCCCCGAATCCGTCCCCGGCGGGACCGTGATCATGACCCGCCGGTCTCCCGATATTTCCCCGGCGCCGTGACAGGTCTTGCACGGTTCGCTCACCACCCGGCCCTTGCCCCGGCACGCAGGACACGGCCGCTGGACCGCAAACCCGCCTTGTCCGAAACTCACGGTGCCGCGCCCACTGCACTCCTTGCACACCGTCACCTTTGCGCCGGGCGCCGCCCCGGACCCACCGCACGTCCCGCACCGGTCCGTCACCGGTATCGCCACCGGCACCCTGCCGCCAAGGGCGGCCACGCGGAACGGCACTTCGACGGCGATCTCGATCGGCTCCGCTTCCTCGGCCTTCCTGCCCCGGCCGAAAATGGACGAGAACAGGTCGCCGAGGCCGCCGAAATCCGTGGAGAACTCCTCGAAACGCGCGCCGCCACCAAACGGATCGCTTCGCCCGCCAGTACCTGGCCTCGGGCTCCCCCGCCCGCCGCCAGTCCCGAACGCTCCGTACTTCCGCATCATGTCGTACTGCTTGCGCTTCTCGGCATCGGAAAGCACGGAGTACGCCTCCGAAATCTCTTTGAAGCGCTCGGACGCACCCGCGTCGTTGGGACTGGCATCGGGATGGTATTTCTTGGCGAGACGGCGGTAGGCCTTCTTGAGATCGTCGGCGGAGGCCGTCTCCGGAACGCCGAGCGACTTGTAGTAGTCCTTGGGCGCGGCCATGTATTACGACTCGGACGCCGAGGCGTCGTCTGCCCAGATGCGGACCTGTACGCGCGCGGGACGCAGCAGGGCGCCGCCAAACCGGTACCCGGACTGGAACACCAGCGCCACCGTGTGGTCCTGCTCCGGCACGGTCGCGGCAACCGTCGAAACAGCCTCATGACCGGCCGGGTCGAACTTCTCTTCCGGCAGGCCGACGCGAACCAACCCCGCCGCCTCGAACTGCTTCAGCATTTTCCGTTCGACCAGCTCGACACCAGCGGCCAGGTCCTTGGCGGACGTCCGTTCGGGATCGAGGTGCGTCACCCGGCCCAGGTCATCCAGCGCGTCGAGCACCTTCTCGACGAGCTCACCCTGCGCCTTGGGCCACATTTCGACCCGTTCCTTCTGGACGCGGCGACGGAAGTTGTCGAAGTCGGCGGCGAGGCGAACATACTGATCCTTCAGACGCTCGATTTCCGCGCTCAACTCGGTAGACGGGTCAACGACCGGGGCGGGCTCGACCGCCGCAACCGGAGCGGCGGACTCAGCCGGTTCGTCATGGGCGTGCAGCTTCTTGTGCTTTTTAGTCACGAATCCCGAACGTTACCTGTGATGCGTCAATGAGTTAGCGAGACCAAGAATAACAGTGTCTACGAAGGTACAAGATACTTGGTTTCGTGAGTGCCCAACGAAAAGCGCGGATGGGAGGTTCCCATCCGCGCTTTCCGCCTATTCACTCTTTCGCTCACTGTCCCGGAGGTCCGCCGCCCATCCGACCACCAGGTCCACCGGGCCGGCGAAGCGCGGGCTTCTGCAGCGCATCGAATGCCGCCTGGCTCGCAGCCGGCAGAGCCGCGCGTACGGCACCGTAATGCCCGTCCAGGGCCGCCTGCCACTCCGTCATTTTGCCCATCATCGCCTGCCGGACCGCGGGATCCGGAGGACCGCCGCCACCCATCATCTTCGCACGCTCGTCTGCCGCGGTCTTCAGGATCTTGTCTACCTCGGCCAGGTGCGGCGCGACTTTCGCCGAAACCGAAGCGTCGGTAATGCCCAGCGCCTTGACCAGGGAGTCAGCGCTCACCCAGTGATCCGCCGGCGGCGGTCCGCCACGACCCATGCCACCACCACCCTGTGCCACTGCCGGCCCGGCCAACAGCGCCAGCACCAGCGACAACCCACCTGCGTGCTTCATAGTATCTCCATTACTGAGGGGTCGAACGTACATGTTGAGCTCACATCGTATACGCACAAGCCGCAGAGTTCGTTACCGCCGCTACTGCCGCAGCATGTGCCGCAGGAGATCGAGGCCGGCCTGGGCACTGCGGGCGCGCACCTCGTCCCGTTCACCCAGGAAACGCCGCTTCATGACTTGCTCCCGGTCTTGTACCCGGGCCGCCAGCCAGACGGTCCCGACCGGCTTCTCCGCAGTCCCGCCGTCCGGCCCAGCGATCCCGGTAACGGCAATGGACGTGTCCACGCCAAAGCGCTCACTCACTCCCGTGGCCATCGCCCGGACGACGGGCTCGCTGACCGCCCCGTGTTCGTTGATAAGCGCCAGCGACACGCCAAGCGACGCCACCTTCACCTCGTTGGCATATGCGATCACGCCGCCCCGGAAAACGGCGGACGCTCCGGGCACCGCCGTGATCCGCTCGCCGAGCATGCCTCCGGTGCATGACTCCGCCACCGCGAGCGTGTGTCCCCCGTCCCTGAGCAGGCCAAAGACAATCGCCGCCAGGTCGGTCGTATCGTCACCGTAGTAGTGGGCCCGGAGCCCAGGAAGGAGCTCGGCTGCCGCTCTCTTGAGCGCCGTGTCGGCCGCCTCCGCCGGGAGGTTCGAGACGGTGAGACGGAGATCCACGCCATTCACCGACGGGAGATACGCGAGGGTGGCGGGCTGGATCCGGTCTTCCCGCTCCCCGATCTGTGCCGCCAGCGACGACTCACCGATCCCAGTGGTTCGCAGGGTCAGCGACCGAACCACCGTTTCCCCTTTCCCTTTTCCCTTTTCCCTGATTCTTGGGACTACCTCGTGCTCGACGAGCTTCCGCATCTCATTCGGCACGCCGGGCAGGAGGACGGCGACGCCCGGCGGGCCCTCGAGCCAAAGCCCCGGCGCGGTTCCCCAGTTGTTCGGAAGCACGGTGGCCCCGCGAGGTATCTCCGCCTGGGAGCGATTGCTCTCCGGCATCGGCACGCGGCCCATGGCGGCGAAGCGTTGCCGAAGGACCTCGAGATACCCGGAGTCCAGCTCGAGCGGGGCTTCGAAGATCGCGGCGACCACCTTCTTGGTCATGTCGTCGCGGGTCGGGCCAAGTCCGCCGGTGGCAATGACGAAGCGGGTCCGGGTCAGCGCGTCGCGCATGGCCCGGTCAATGTCTCCCGGGTCGTCGCCCACGGTCGTCCGCCGAACGACACGCGCCCCGACTGTGGCCAGGACGCGAGCGAGTTCAGCGGCGTTGGTGTCGATCGTGAACCCGAGCAGGAGCTCGGTTCCGATCGTCACCAGCTCAATGTCCATCAGTCCGGGAAGTAGGCTCGGCGGGCGGGTTCTGGAAGAGGGAGCGGTAGCGGTAGAGGTACACGCCAAGCGAGTACACCGTGAGGAACACGGCCGCGCCGAGCGTGACAGACACCAGCCCGCCGTGGAACGTCTCCCAGTAGCCCCCCAGGAGCTGCTTCCGCCAGCCGTAGTGCGCGGCGAGATCCTTCCACGCAAACCACCCGATCGTGGCGCCGATGAAGATGCTCTGCACCGTCGTCTTGAGCTTGCCGGGGCCGGCGGCCGCGATGATGACGCCGCGCCGCTTGGCCCATGCCCGGAATCCCGTCATGAAGGCCTCGCGCCCCACGATCAACCAGGCGGCCCAGGGCGGCATGCTGCCCCACCACGGAATGCCGTATTCCCGCATGCGATACGTGGTGATCCAGTAGATCGGGATCAGGGTGGCGAAGAGGAGGAGTTTGTCGGCGAGGGGGTCCAGCTCCATGCCCAGCGTGCTCACCTGCTTCCACCGCCGGGCCAGCAAGCCATCGAAAATGTCGCTCACGGCGGCGACGATGAACACGGTGAACGCCACGACCTTGGGCCACGCCCCTTCAATAAACGGCAACAACGCAATGACGGGCGCCAGGGCAATGCGGGAAACGGTGAGGATGTTGGGCAGGGTCCAGCGCATGGAATCCCCCGGGGACCGAGAGTCTAGCCGAGGGTCTTCAGGACGAGCTTGGCCACCGCCTTGAGCGTTTCGAATACGCCTTCCCCGGTGACGGCGCACGCCTCGATGTACGGCGCGCGTTCTACCCAGTTGCCGTCCTCCTGGCTCACCAGGAACTCGCCGGGGTGGGCCGGGTCAGGCAGCGGTTTTTGCCGGGCCGGGTCTTCCACCGGCCAGCCGGGGTTGAGCTGGGCCTGCAGGTCCCTGATGGACGCCGCGTTGGGCAGGTCCCGCTTATGATGAACGGGATCTTGGTGAGGTCGTAGCCGTACTGCGCCATGTTGTCGTACAGGTTCTGCATGGCCTCGACATTCGCTTCCATGCGCTCGATCTGGCTGTCGGCCACAAAGGCGATTCCGTCCACGCCCTTGAGGATGAGCTTGCGCGAGGCGTTGTAGTACACCTAGCCCGGCACCGTGTACAGGTGGAACCGCGTCTTGAAGCCCCGGACGGTACCAAGGTCCACCGGGAGGAAGTCGAAGAAGAGTGTCCGCTCGGTCTCAGTGGCGAGCGACACCATTTTCCCGCGCTGGTCCGGCGCCACCTTGGTGAAGACGTGCTCAAGGTTCGTGGTCTTGCCGCCCAGGCCCGACCCGTAATAGACCACCTTGCAGTTGATTTCCCGGGAGGCATAGTTGATCATCGACATAGTCGATAGTCCTCCCGCTCAGTCGCCGAACAGCTTGTCAATTTCGTCCTCGGCCCCTTCCAGGAGCTTGGCCTGCTTCTGCTGGCCCGGTTGGCCGGCGCGGCCGAACATGTCGTCGAACACCTTGGTGAGGTCGTTCACGGTCTGCTTCACCTTGAGCCGCACCAGCCCCACCGTGGTCCGCTGGTCGAACAGCACCACCAGGATCACCCGCCGCGCGACGTCGGCGAGATACATCGATTCCTTTTCGCCCTGGTGGAACAGCGAGCCGAATTCCGGTTCGCCGATCATCTTGGCGAGCTGGTCGTTGGCGCTGAAGTCGGCGGCGGTGAGCGATGCGAACGTCGTGGGGTCGAACTTGAGCTCGTCCCCTACGTTCGCCAGCAGCTGGCCCGCGCGGTCGACCACCAGGGCACCATGCGCCTGGGACTCCTTGAGCAGGGCCCCGAGGTGCTCCGTGATTTTCCGGTGGTCCTCTTCCGCAATGGACCACGTGCCTGCGCCGCTCATACCCGCTTCGCCTCGCCCAGTGTTGCCTCCATTCGCCGGATCATCGCTGTCGCCCGTTTCTTGAGCACGGCCGACCGCTCCCATGCCGCGTAGTCGCGCAACAATCGTACTGCCTCGACGCTCGGATGGCCCGAGAGCCACCCCAGCGCCGACAGCCGCCGGAGCGGCCGCGCGCTGAACAAGTCCTGCCGGTGGCGCCCCATGGATCGCTGGGCAAGCAACACGCCGACCGCCGCTCCGACGCCGAACCCGAACAGCAGGGCCTTGGTCCGCGCCCGCATTACCCACCCATGTCGCGCCGGGCCGAGAGCGCCCGGGCGATAGTGACGCCATCGGCGTATTCCAGGTCGCCGCCGACCGGCAGGCCGAGCGCGATGCGCGTGACCTTCACGCCGTGGCCATCCAGTGCACCGCGCACATAGGTGGCCGTGACCTCGCCTTCCATGGACGGGTTGGTCGCGACGATCACCTCGCGGATCCCCGCCCCGTTCCCCACCCGGTGCAACAGCGAGCCGATGCGGAGATCGTCGGGCCCGATACCGTCCAGCGGCGACAGGTGACCGCCCAGGACGTGATAGACACCGCGATACTCCCCCGACCGCTCGATGGCGTCGATATCCGACGCCTCTTCCACCACGCACACCAGCCCTGCGTCGCGCCGCTGGTCGGCGCAGAATTCGCACGGGTCCTGCTCCGTGAGGTTGCCACAGGTCGAACACGCCCGCACCGAGCGCGTGACCGCCTGGAGGGCAAGCGCGAGGCGTTCCACCGACGCAGCCGGCTGCTTGAGCAGGTGGTACACCAGCCGCGTCGCGGTCTTGCGTCCGATCCCCGGGAGCTTGGCGAGCTCGGTCGCGAGCTCGGCGATAACCGACACTGCGAGTCTACAGGGGCAGCTGGAACGGGAGCGGAAGACCTCCGGTCGCCTTTTTCAGCTCGTCGCGGTACAGGTCCTCCGCCCGTCGCTGCGCATCGGTGATCGCGGCGAGGACCAGGTCCTCGAGCATCTCCGTGTCGCCGCTCGCCGCGCCCTTGTCGATCGCCAGCGCGCGCACGCGCCCACGGCCATCCACCGTCGCCTTGACCATACCGCCGCCGGCGGAGCCGGTGACCGTACGCTGCGACAGCTCGGATTGCATTTGCGTCAGCTTGACCTGCATCTGTTGGCCAAGCTGCAGGAGCTGCGACAGATCTGGCATAGGCGAATTGGCGTCCACGGGCCGTCCGAAGTCCAAGGTATCGTGGGGTGTTGGGAGCCGCAAGTTTACTCGGTGAGCTCCAAATCGAGGAGATCCGCGGCGGTATCGAGCGACTTGTCCTTGGCGCGATAGAGCCGCAACCGTTCGTCCCGATCGCCCTTGGGATCGAGCCGCACCGGCTCAGGCGCCGCCACCGGGGCCGCGCCTGCGGCCGCGCCGATCGTGATTCGCAACTTGCGTCCCGTGACCTGGGCAACCGCTTCGGCAATGACCGGCCGGCGCTGGTCCAGTCCGTCCACGTCGCCCATCCCATCAACCGCCAGGTGCAGCGTGTCGTCGGCCAGTGCCGCCGGTGCGGCATGGGCCAGCGCCTCGCGCAGCATGCGATTCTTTTTCGCGACAGCGTTCAGGACCTCTGGCCAGCGCGCCTGGACCGCGGAAAGCGATAGGTCGCCGGTGATGGGCTCAGGGATTGGAGCCTTCGCCTCGACATCCCGTAGGGTCACGGGCGCTTGTCGTTGGGGCTCAGGTCGGGCGGTGCGCGGCGAACCGCCCATCGCCTCCATCACCTCACTCAGCTCGACGGTCCGATCCATCAGCGTCCACTGCAGCAGCAGCGTCTCCACATGCAACCGCGCGTTCGGGCTGCGCCGGATCGCGTTCTCGCACTCGGCGAGGAGCTTGAGCAACCGGAGCACGTCGCCCGCGGTGAATGCGTGGGCGTATTTCTCGACGGCAGCCCGTGCGGCCTCGCTGCCGGCGCCCGCATCCGCTCCGCCCACGATCCGGAGCATGAGGAGCCGCAGCACCTCCCCAGCCCCGTTCACGAACTCGGACAGGTCCGCGCCGGATTCGACCAGGCGGGCCACGAACGGGAAGACGTCCACCGAGCGGCGCTCTGCCAGCATGCCGAGCAGCTCGGCGTAGGTCTCATCGTCAATCAGGCCGAGCGCCGCTCGGACGCCCGCCGCCGTCACCTTGCCGTCGCCAAACACGAGCGCCTGGTCCAGCAGGGAGAGCGCGTCGCGCATGCCGCCTGCGGCCACGCGGGCAATGAGCGGCAGGGCGTCGGCGTCCGTCGCGATGCCTTCCTGCTTCGCCACGTGCGCGAGCCGGTCGGCGACGGCCGTGGGGCCGAGGCGCCGGAAATCGAAGCGCTGGAGCCGGGAGAGCACCGGCGCGGCGGCGTTGGCGATCTTCTGGGGGTCGGTGGTGGCGAACACGAATACGACCTGCGGCGGCGGCTCTTCCAGGATCTTGAGCAGGGCGTTCCAGGCCTCGCGCGTCAGCATGTGCGCTTCGTCGACGATGTACACCTTGTGACGGTTCGCACCGCTCGCGGCATACATCGCGCGCTCCCGCAGGTCGCGCGCGTCGTCCACGCCCCGGTTGGAGGCTGCATCAATCTCGATCACGTCGAGCGTCGCCGAGCCGGACCACGTGCGGGTGCAGGAATCACACTCCCCGCACGGCTCTCCGCTGTCGTCGGCTTGCTTCCGCCGTTCGCAGTTCAAGGCCATGGCCAGGATCCGTGCGGCGGTGGTCTTTCCCACTCCTCGAGGGCCCGTCAGCAGGTAGGCATGCGCGACGCGGTTCTTGCCAACCGCGCCCGCGAGACCCATGGCCACATGTTCCTGGCCAATCAGGTCGGCGAACCGCTTGGGACGGTATTTGCGGGCGAGGGCGACTTGGGTCATGACCCGTCTGATGGAGGGAGAAAGTGCCCCAGGCACCCCGAAGCGACACCTGACATCGCTTAGCGCTGCTACCTTCCGGTCCTGACGCAATTCACGCGCATGCGCCCTCCGGACCTGGGGCACCGGAAAGCTAACTCTGTCTGGTCGGGTCGCGCTACGAAGTCGGAACGTCTAACCTCCGCGTTCCACTGTACATTACCCCGTCCTAACCGGGCCTCCCCGTGAGCCCCCGACCAACACAGGCGTTCGCCATCCCTCGCCGGCTGAGTGTCCTTACACTCGCCGCACTGGGCGTGGTGTATGGTGACATCGGCACCAGCGTGCTCTACGCGCTCCGCGAGTGCTTTGCCGGAACCCACCCGGTCGAGGCAACGCCCGCGAACGTGCTCGGCGTGCTGTCGCTGATCTTCTGGTCGCTCATCGTCATCATTTCGGTGAAGTACCTGCTGTTCGTCATGCGGGCGGACAACCGTGGCGAAGGCGGGATCCTCGCGCTCATGGCCCTGGTGAATCCGGAGCGCGCCGAGCGGGGACGGGCGCACCTCACGATCCTGGGGTTGTTCGGGGCGGCGCTGGTCTACGGCGACGGAATGATCACGCCGGCCATCTCGGTGCTCAGCGCCGTCGAGGGCCTCCGCGTCGCGACCCCGGTCCTTTCGCCCTACGTCATCCCCCTGACCATCGCCATCCTCGTGATGCTGTTCGCCTTTCAGCGCCACGGAACCCAGGCGGTCGGGCGTGTCTTCGGGCCCATCACGCTCGTCTGGTTCGCGGTCATCGCGGGGCTCGGCCTCGTGCAGATCTTCACGACTCCCGCCGTGCTCGTCGCCGTCAACCCGGCGTACGCCGTGGAGTTCTTCGCGCGGAACGGGGAACGGGGGTACCTCGTGCTGGGCGCCGTGTTCCTCTGCGTCACGGGCGGCGAAGCGCTGTATGCCGACATGGGACACTTCGGCGCCCGTCCCATTCGCGTCGCCTGGTTTGCCGTCGTCCTCCCGGCCCTCATGCTCAATTACTTCGGTCAGGGCGCCCTCCTGCTCGCCGACCCATCAGCGGCCTCCAACCCGTTCTACCGCATGGCGCCGACCTGGGGCCTGTACCCCCTGGTCGCCATCGCCACCGCGGCCGCGGTGATTGCCTCCCAGGCCATGATCTCCGGCGCGTTCTCGCTCACCCGCCAGGCCGTCCAGCTGGGCTACAGTCCGAGAGTACAGATCGAGCACACGTCACATGAGGAGATCGGGCAGATCTACATTCCCGCCGTCAACTGGGCCCTCATGTTTTCGACGATCGCATTGGTGCTGGGGTTCCGCACATCATCGGCCATGGCGGCGGCCTACGGTATCGCGGTGTCGCTCGAAATGGTGCTCACGGCGTACCTGGCGTTCTTCGTCGCTCGCCGCCTGTGGGGTTGGCCGCTTTACTGGGCGCTACCGGTCACCGGGGTCTTCGTCGCGGTGGACGCGTCATTCTTCGGAGCCAATTCGCTCAAGATCCCCCACGGTGGGTGGGTACCGCTGGTCGCCGCCGCCGTCATCTTCGTGTTGATGACCACCTGGAAGGCCGGCCGCCGCCTGCTGGCCACGCGGCTCAAGGCGGGCACCATGCCGCTCGACCTGTTCCTGGAGAACGTAGACACGTCGCGGCGGGTCCCGGGGGTCGCCGTCTTCATGACGCAGGAACCGGAGGGCGTGCCCGTCACCCTGCTGCACAATCTCAAGCACAACAAGGTCCTGCATGAACGCGTGGTCCTGCTCACGATCATCGGCGAGGAAATCCCCTACGTGCGCACGGCCGAACGGCTGAAAGTGGAAGACCTCGGCAAGGGGTTCACCCGCATGATCGGCCGGTACGGGTTCATGGAAGATCCCGACGTGCCGGCACTGTTGCAGCGTGCCCAGGCATACGGCATGGAGTTCCGGCTGCTGGAAACGTCTTATTTCCTGGGCCGCGAAACCCTGATCCCGAGCCAGAAGCCGGGAATGGCAAAGTGGCGTACGCGGCTCTTCGGCTTCATGTCACAGAACGCCCACCGGGCCACCGCCTACTTCCGCATCCCGCCCAACCGCGTGGTCGAGCTGGGGTCGCAGGTCGAGCTCTAGAGGTCGACCCTTCCCAGCCCGACCGCCGACGTCCGCGGCTCTCCCCGCTCACGTTCGCGTACCACCGCGTCATACGCCCCGCCCACCTCCGCGCCCAACAGGAACGCGCAGGCCATGTAGTAGAGCCAGGCGATGAACAGCAGCAACGCGATCACGTTGGTATTGGACACGAACCGGTCCATGGTGGCGAAGCCTGCCAGGTAGAGCGCAAAGAGTTTTTTCGCCAGCTCAAACGCCAGCGAGGCCACCAACGACGCCACGACCACCGTGTGCCACGGCAGGCGCCGGGCGGGGGCCACCCGGTAGACCATCGCGAACAGCACGACGCTGAAGCCGAAGGCCGACAGCAGCGCGAGGAACCGACCCGCCCACCCGCCCACGAACGCCTGCGCGGTGATCAGGCCGTTCGCCACGAAGAGCACCGCCGTCGCCACGACGAGCAGGAGTTCCGTCGCGATCCCGAGCAGGAACGGCCGCCTTTCGGGGGCTTCGAACACCTGGTTGAGGGTGTATCGCACGGTTCCGTAGAACCTGCTCGCCAGCCAGAGGAACAGGGGCGCACCCCAGATGGACAGGCGGCCGCGGTTCGCCGCGATAGTCGCGGCGATCGTCTCGAAATTGGAGAAGGGGTCGTCCCCGCCCGAGCCGTGCGCCGGCAGGAACTCGTCCAGCAGCTGATGGATATCCGCGGACGACGTGCCGAATTGATGCAGGACGTACCCGGCGCCCCCCAGCACGAGCAGCGCGAACGGTACCGCAGCAACCAGCGCGTCGAACGCCACCGCGCTGGCCAGAAAGAACACCCGGTGCTTGGCGACAGCGCTGGCAATTCGGCCGACGAACTTGACCGGCCCGTCGTACCAGCGGCGGCGGCGCGTCAGGCTTCCGGCGCCTCGGGTTCCGGCTCCGGCCGCCGCGCCCGGCCGCGGGCCGCCCGCGCATCCGCCAGGCGCCGCTCCAGCTCGTCCCGCGCAGAGTGCGCGGCGGAGCGCCCGGCCTCGACCGTGTCGCGAACCGCCTGGCGCCGGTCTTCAATGACCTCCTCCACGCGCTCCTTGGCGTCGTCGAAGCCGTGGGCCACCAGACCCTGGAGCTCCGACGCTTTCTCCCCGGCCGCGGTCCACAGTTTCCGGCCCCGCTGCTTGATCGCCCGGCGGGTTTCCTCGCCGCTCGCCGGGGCGAACAGGAGCGCCAGTCCGGCACCGATCGCGATGCCCCACAGGAACGACCCCAGCCCGCCCTTTTCCTCGACGACGATGACGGACCCTTCCATTTTGCGCCTCATACGCATCCTCCCCACCTACTCGCCCGCCTCGGCGTCGTCCGGCGCGGCGGCCGCGACCGGCTGGGGCGCCGAGTGGCGAAGCACCGGCGCCTGCACGTGCCGAGCCACAACATCAGCGGTCCCCGCGATATTGAGACGGTCGAACAGGAAACCGAATGTCTTCTCGAGATCCGCCGAAATGGCGTCCAGCACGGCCCGCGGCATGTCCCACATCTGCTTCTTGAACGGGCCAATGGCTCTCTTGCGCGACTTGTAGATGAACTGCGCCTCCGAGTCGCTCGCCTTCCGCTCCGACGCGCAGTTCTGGGTCACCCACTGCTTGTACCCGTCGCGGATGGCGTCCGGAAGCTTCGGGTGGTCGAACACCATGTTCTGGAAGTTCGTGGCCAGGTGAATTTCGCAGGCGCCGAACTTGGGGAAGCTGACGAACGCTTCCTCCGGCAGGGTCGATGCCCCGTGCTGGACCGCCCCGCCCATGTCGTACCGTTTGCTCGCGGCCTCGGACAGCGCCTTCAACGCGTCGAGATCGAGCTTCACCTGGGCAATGCTCCCGTCCGGCAGCACCACGCCGCCGTGCGATGTGCCGGTCTGGACGGAGATCTTCGACAGGCCGACGTAGCCGCGGCCCAGCTCCTTGAGCGTGCGGTTGAACCCGTCCATGTAGGCGACCAGCTCCTCGACGGTGCTGTTCTTCCCGCCCACTTCCCCGATCTCGCCGCCGATGGACACCGTGACGCCGTTGGGCTCGTGCTCCCGCACGTGCGCCGCCAGCTCCGCCGCGCGGACGTAGTTCTCGCGCTGCTGCGCGTCGAGCGTCGGGTGCGCCAGCTCCACGAGCGTGGACGTGTCGATATCGATATTGAAGAAGCCGGCCGCGAGACCCTCTTCGATCAGGGTCCGGATCGCGTCCACTTCCTTCTCGGGCTCGGTCTTGTACTTGGCGGCGCTCACCTGGAAGTGGTCACCCTGGATGAACACCGGGCCGCGGTGACCTTCCCGGAGCGCCGCGGCGATGATCACGGCGGCATACTCCGCTGGACGCTGCTCGCAGTAGGCGATTTCGCTCCGGGCGATCTCGCAGATCAGGGCCGCCGCCTTGCGCTTCACGGCGGCGCGGTACACCGCACGCGCGGTTTCGTACGCCAGCACCCGCAGGTTCATGGCCGGGACGGTGAACCCGCCGCACTCGCCGCGTCCCCGCGCGAGGTAGAGCTCGTGGATGGATGCCGGGCGGCACCCAACCTCCTGCCCCAGCTCCCAGATCAGCCACCGTCCGGCTTCGCGCTCGTCATCCGTCTTGCCGAACACCGCCAGCCGCACGACCCGGTCCATGGCCTCGGTCTCGAGCACCGCCGGCTTCACGACCTTCACGGTCTCGCCGTCATACTGCACCGCGCCACCAAACAGGCTGACGGCGCCCTTGATCGCTTCGTTCATTCGCTGGCTCTCATGTTCCGACGGTCCATACTGAACGAAAACACCCCGCAACATAGCCCCGGCGGGGCGTCAAAACGAGATCGAAAGACCATCGTATGCGGGCTCAATCCCATGGGGAAGCCGGCGCGACAGGTCCAGGTGTGACTGCTTGTGGGTCAGGTGGGTAAACAGCGACCGTTCGGCCCCAATCGCGCGCGCGGTGTCGATCGCCTCGCCGATCGAGAGGTGGGTCGGGTGCGGACGGTCCAGCAGGGCGTTCAGGACGAGGAGCTTGAGCCCCTTGAGGTGTTCCATGGCGGCAGGCGGCACGGACTTCACGTCGGTCAGGTACGCGAGGTCTCCGATGCGGTACCCGTACACCGTCAGCGAGCCGTGTTCGAAGGGAATGGGCAACACCCGCATGCCCGCGATGGTGACCGCCTGGCCCGGCTTGAGCGGCACGGTCGCCAACTCGGGCTTGGGCGTGCCGGGCGGCGGCGGCTCTTCGTCGAAGATGTAGCTGAACCGCTGCGCCAGCCGCTCGAGCGTGTCGGGCGGACCGTACACGGGAAGCCGCCCGAACCGGACCGACATCGCCCGCAGGTCGTCGATACCCATGATATGATCGGCGTGATCGTGAGTGTAGAGCACCGCATCCACCGAGCCGATGCGCGCGCCGGTAAGCTGGAGCCGGAGTTCCGGCGGCGTGTCAATCAGGAGGCGGGTCACGCCGGCCTCGCCCGGCCCGCCTGTTTCCACCACCGCCGAAACCCGCGTGCGGCGGTCGCGCGGATCCTCCGACCGGCACACCGCACATTCGCACCCGACCTGGGGGACGCCGAACGAAGTGCCCGAGCCCAGGATGGTCAGGCGCACTTACACCGTCTCGACCTTGAGCAGGTTCGTCGTGCCGGGCACCTCGAACGGCACGCCGGCGGTCACGACGATGCGATCACCTTCCTTCACATAGCCGCGGGCCAGCAGGGTTTCCCGGGCCACGTCGAGCATCGCGTCGTAGTTGGGCACGCGGTCGGCCAGCTCGGGAATCACGCCCCACACCAGCGCCAGGTGGCGGCAGGTAGAGGCCTCGGTGCTGAGCGCCAGGATCGGTATTCCGGGCCGCAGGGCGGAGACTTTCTTGGCCGTGAAGCCGCTCCGGGTGAAGCAGACGATGAGCGGCACGTCGAGCATTTCCGCCGCGTCCACCGTGGCCAGGGCGATCGCGTCCTCGACCGAGGAGCCCTGGGCCGACGGGCCCCGGATCGCGTGCCGGTCCACGAGTCCCGAACGCTCGATCTCATGGATGATCCGGACCATCGCCTCCACCGATTCCACGGGGTACTGCCCCGCCGCGGTTTCCGCCGAGAGCATGACCGTGTCGGTGCCGTCGAGGATCGCGTTCGCCACGTCCGACGCCTCGGCCCGGGTCGGCCGGGGCGCCTGGACCATGGACTCGAGCATCTGGGTTGCCGTGATAACGGCGCGCCCGCGCCGGTTCGCCTCCCGAATCACCCGCTTCTGCACCAGCGGGACTTCCTCGAACGGCAGCTCGACGCCCAAGTCCCCGCGGGCAACCATGATCGCGTCGGACGCCTGGATGATGCCGCTCAGGTCGGTCAGGGCCGCAGCCTTTTCGATCTTCGCGACGAGGCGCACGGACTTGGGGACCAGCGCTCGCACCGCTTCCACGTCGGCCGCGCGGCGTACGAACGACACCGCGATGTAGTCCGCGCTGTGAGCGATGGCCAGCGCCACGTCCTCGACGTCCTTGTCGGTCACCGCGGGCGCGCTCACCTGCACGCCCGGCAGGTTCATGCCCTTGTGGCTCTTGAGCTGGCCACCGTGACGCACCGTGCCATGCACACGGCGCCCAGTCACCCGGGTCACGTGGACTTCGAGCAGGCCATCGTCGAGGAGGATGCGCGCGCCGGGTTTCACGTCGTCCGCCAGCGCCGCATACGTGGTGGGGACCTCGCCCGCCTTGGCATCCGATTCGGGCGCGAACGTCACCTCGCTCCCCGGCTCCAGCGTGAGCGGGGCCCTGAGGTCGCCCACGCGAATCCGGGGCCCCTGGAGGTCCACGAGCAGGGCGACGTGGCGTCCAATGCTGGCGCGAACTTCGCGAACTATCTCCATCCAGCTGGCCCTGAGCTCCGGCGTTCCGTGCGAGCTGTTGATCCGGAATACGTTGACGCCCGCCTGGATCAGCCGGACAAGCGTGTCCCGGCTGGCCGACGACGGCCCGATGGTCGCGATGAGTTTGGTGCGGCGAAAACGCGGATCGTAGGTCACGCGGATTTCAACACGATCTCCACAGGGAGTCTTTCAACACCTGTGGAAAACACTGGGGTTCGCAAACTCAATGGGCGACTCCCGCCACCGCCGGATACTTCCGCACCACGTAGTCCTCCAGTATCGCCAGGAACTCGGCCACGATCTTGTCTCCCTTGAGCGTCACCATGAGCCGCCCGTCCACGTACACGGGCGCCCTGGGCTCTTCTGCCGTTCCCGGCAGGGAGATCCCGATGTCCGCGTGCTTGGATTCCCCGGGCCCGTTCACGACGCAGCCCATGACGGCGACCCGCATGGTCTCGACGCCGGGGTGGCTTCCCTTCCACACCGGCATCTGCCGCTCCAGGTGCTTCTGGATGTCGGAGGCCATTTCCTGGAAGAATGTGCTCGTCGTGCGGCCGCACCCGGGACATGCCGTAACCTGCGGCAGGAAATGGCGGAGCCCAAGCGACTGGAGAATCTGCTGCGACACCCGAACTTCTTCGCTCCGGTCTCCACCAGGCCTGGGCGTCAGCGAAACCCGGATCGTGTCGCCGACTCCCTCTTGGAGCAGAATGGCCAGCCCCGCGGCGCTCGCCACCACGCCCTTGTTTCCCATGCCGGCCTCGGTGAGGCCGAGGTGGAGGGGGTAGTCGGACTGCGCTGCCAGCTTCCGGTAGACGTCTACCAGGTCCTGCACCTGCGACACCTTGGCGGACAGGATGATCCGGTCGTGCCCGAGGCCCGTCTCTTCGGCGAGTTTCGCCGAGCGCATGGCGCTCTCGACCATGGCATTGATCATCACGTCACGCGCGTCCAGCGGTTCGGCCATCGTGGCGTTCTGGTCCATCAGCTCGGTCAGCAGGTTCTTGTCGAGCGAGCCCCAATTGACGCCGATGCGGACCGGCTTGCCATTCTTCACGGCGATCTCGACGATGGTGCGGAAGTTTTCGTCGTGCCGCTTGCCGCCAACGTTCCCCGGGTTGATCCGGTACTTGTCCAGCGCCTTGGCGCAGTCGGGGTACTTCGCGAGAAGCAGGTGGCCGTTGTAGTGGAAGTCGCCGATGATCGGGACCTCCTGGCCCCGGGCCCGGAGCTTCTCGACGATGTGCGGAAGCGCCGCGGCGGACTCCTCGTTGTTGACCGTGACCCGGACCAGCTCGCTCCCCGCCTCGGCCAGCGCCGCGACTTGTGTCACCGTGCCCGGGATATCGGCGGTGTCGGTGTTGGTCATGGACTGCACGACGATGGGGTGGCAGCTCCCAACGGGGATCGTGCCCACCCAAGTGGTTACGGATTGACGACGAGCGATGGTTGGCATTCGAGTCTAATAAAGCGGGAAAAGGGAAAAGGGAAAAGGGAAAGGTAAAACCCGCGCCAACGCGCAGTGCTTTTCCCCTTTCCCTTTTCCCTTTTCCCGCCTTTTATTGGTCATGCAAGTGCTCGGTCCGATCATCCGGCTCCAGATCCAGCGTTCCCCCCTGAAAACCGGGGAGAAACAGCACAAGAAATACGACCCCTCGCCGATCCTCGCCCTTGAGCGGCTCCAGATGGGTCCGGACGGCGCGATCGCCGTGGTTGACGGCCGGGACATGCTCGACGTCCATCACCGATCCCACCCCAGCAGCAAGAACGACGACGGCCTGCACGCGATATCGGTCGGGTTCACCGGCCACTATCGGGCCATGCAGGCGCGTTACGGAGAACACATGGTCGTGGGATGCGCGGGCGAGAATATCATCGTGGAACACGCCGGCCAGATGACCCTGGACGACGTGGCGGGCGGTTTCGTCGTGCTGTCACCCGACGGGAAAGAACGTCTGCGCCTCGGCCGGGTGGATATCGCTCACCCGTGCAAACCGTTTTCGGGGTTTGCTCACCGGCACGAGATCGTCGAGCCGGAAGTCCTCAAGGCGACGCTCAAGTTCCTGGACGAAGGGACGAGGGGGTTTCGAGTGACACCGGAAACGGAAGCCGAGGTGCGGGTGGGGGACCTGCTGGCGGTGATCTCCTAGGCCGGGTTTTCCCAGTCCACCGGCGATTCCCGCCCGCACTCGTCGCACTTGAGCGACGGCATATCGTCTTCCACCTCCACCGACCGCGCCCGGCAGAACTGGCATACTGCGTAGGTGAGCGGAAGGCCTTCCTGGCTGATCCGCGCCGGGAGCGGCTTCTCCTGGTTGAACTTGACCACGCTCCACTTCTCGGGCTTCCCGTCGGCCAGTTCCACCGATTCCCGGGGCACCGGCACGTTCCGCTTGGCCACGTCCAGCACCACGATCTTGGCGTTGGAATCGTTCACCACCTGGTACCACGCGCCCCGCCGGAGGTTGTGCGCCCCCGAAAGCTTCACGCGTGCCCACTTCTTGGGTCCGGGTTCTTGCATGGGGAATAATGATAACGATTCGGGGTCCGGGGGCTATGCCCGGCGCCGCCGCGAAAGCGCGAGCGCCATCATAACGGCGAGCCCGAGCGCGTGCCAGGCGAAAAAGAGGTACACGCGAGTCACCACGTCCTCGCTCATTAAGTCATACCCCGCGCGGTAGAGCACCCACCCGATCTCCAGGAACCACGCCCCGGTGAGCAGGATCGCGTACACCCGGAGCCATCGGAACAACGGGGCGGGATGCACGTGCTCGACCACGACGAGCAGGCCAACGGAGAACAGGAGGAGCGCCAGCAACTGGTGGGCCGCGGTGGCAACGGCCAGGTGGTGGCCGTGGGCCGCGAAGAAAAAGGCCGGCAGCAGGAACGACAGCGCCAGGACCAGGCGGTCCGTGGCGGGAGGAAGAACCTTCCTCGCCGTCAGAAGGTCGGCCATGCCCGCGAAACTCACCGCGAGGTACCCGACGATGTGCTGGTAGTTACCGACACTCGCATCGGTGAGGGGCAACGTGACCCACCGGAGGTCGCCGATGGTAGGAATCAGGGGCAGGAGGACCTTGAGCCACGATTCCCACGGGGCGTGCGCCGCGCCATCCCGGGCAAGCACGGAATCGGGACGGGGATCCCAGGGGTGTGGGCGGCATGCCCGCCCCGCCGGAGCAGGGCCCAGCACCAGACGGCCCCCCAGACCAAAAACAGGACCCCGGGGTATGTATGACCGGGAAAGTCGCCCATCGGGACGTGTTCCACGTGGTCTCTCTGGTTACCAAGACGACCAGCAAAGTAGCCGGGTTTCGCGTATTCAGTGACGGTTGCCGGACTTTGGCGGTCTCTTAGATTACAGGCTCACCCCCTTCGAATTCAGGAGAAGAAAATGATCCGCGCTTTGAAGCTCGACCGTATTCACCCCGCCGTATGGGCGGCCGTTGTCGCTATCGTCGCCGTTGCCACGCCTGCCCGCGCGCAGGACGCGGCCGTCGCCGTGGGTGACAGCCTGTTCAACGGCAAGCAGATGGGCGCCTGTTGGGCCTGCCACGGCAAGAAGGGCGTAGGCACCGCTGCGGCGCCCAAGCTGGCCGACAAGACATGGTTGACCATCGACGGGAGTCTCGCGTCCGTCAAAGGCGCAATTACCGCCGGCGTTCCCAAGCCGAAGAAGTCCAAGACGCCGATGCCCCCCATGGGCGGCGCCAAGCTGACACCCGAACAGATCGACGCGCTGGCGGCTTACGTGGTCTCCATTAGCGCCGCAGGCAAGTAAGGCAGACATTTCCACCCGAACAGCCTGAAACGACAAATGCCTGCGAAAGCAGGCATTTGTTTTTCAGGGAGATGAGACCGGGTCAGGCTTTCACCCGCACTCGCTGTACCCGCACACATGGCACTTCACGCACCCCTCGGCGAACTCGAGCTGCGAACTGCAATCGGGGCACGAGCCGATGAACTGCTCTTCCTTCATGCCACCCACCTGGTACGAATGGCCGGCCGAGCCGGAGACCGTTCGCACCTGCTCGATGGCGGGCGCCCCGGTTGCGGTTTCGGCCCCGGGCTGCCTGAGCAGGTCCTGCTGGACCCCGGCTTTTTCCTGGAGCCACCGCTCGATCGCGATACCGATGGCGTCGGGCACCGACATGACCTTGTTGGGCCCCAGGCCGGTGACGCGGTCGGAGGAAATCCCCCGCAGCTGGCGATGTATCTGGAGGATGGGAATGCCGGACCGGAGCGCCAGCGAAATGAGGCGGCCAATGGCCTCGACGTCGGCCATGAGCGCGCCGCCCGCCTTGCCGAGGCTCATGAATACCTCGAACGGCTGGCCTTTTTCGTCTTCGGTAATCGTCACGTACATCGTGCCGAGCGGGGTGTCGAGCCGGCGAGTGGTTCCCCGGAGCAGGTCCGGACGGGACCGCTTGGCACGGCGCTGGAGGTTCTCGCCCTCTACCTCGTGCAAGAGCTTCCGGGTCCGGCCCAGTTCGGCCTCGAGCTCGGCGATCGTGGCCTTGAGGTCTGCCGTCCCCTCTCCCACCATCGCCCCACCCACCATCGCCGTTCCCCCGGTCGCACCTTGTTCCTGGACTTTCTTCGCGGTGCTTCCCGTCGACAGCACCTGCATGTCCCGCGAGCCATCACGATAGACCGTGACACCCTTGCAGTTGAGCTTGTACGCCATCTCGTATATCTGCCGGACGTCCTCTTCCGTCGACGCATTCGGGAAGTTGCACGTCTTGCTGATGGCGCTGTCGGTGAAGTCCTGGAAGCCCGCCTGCATGCGAATGTGCCACTCGGGCGTCACGTCGTGCGCCGTGACGAAAATGCGCTGCCACTTGGCCGGCACGGCGTCGAAGTGAATGTGGCCGGCTTCCGCGATGTCCTTCATGAGCTGCTCGGAGTGCCAGCCCTCGCGCTTGGCGATGGCAATGAAGTCTTCGTTGACATCGGGCATGAGCACGCCCGCCTGGTTCCGCATGAACGCCACGGCGAACAGGGGCTCGATGCCCGACGAACAGCCCGAAATGATCGAAATGGTGCCGGTCGGGGCGACCGTCGTCAGGTTGCAGTTCCGGAGCTTCCGCATGGGCCGGACCCGGTTGCCCTGCGCGTCGCGCGCGCAGGTCTTGTCCGGACCCCAGATGCTCTGCTCCCACTCCGCAAAGACGCCCCGTTCCTTGGCCAGCCGCTCGCTCTCGACCTTGGACTCGTTGTCCACGAACTCCATGAGCTTCCGGCCCAGGTCTACGGCTTCCTGGCTGTTGTACGGCACGCCCAGCCGCACCAGCAAGTCCGCCCAGCCCATAACCCCTAGGCCGATGCGGCGAATGCGGTTGGCGAGGTCGGTGATCTCTTCCAGCGGGTACTTGTTGGCGTCAATGACGTTGTCGAGAAAGTGGGTGCAGAGGTGCACCGTCTTCTTCAGGCCGTCCCAGTCCACCCGACCGTCTTTCACGAACAGGCTGAGGTTGATCGACCCCAGGTTGCAGACGTCGTAGGAGAGGAGGGGCTGCTCGCCACACGGGTTGGTGGCTTCGTAACTGCCCAGGCGCGGCACCGGGTTGTAGTGGTTCGCCCGGTCAATGAAGAACACGCCCGGCTCGCCCGTCTTCCAGGCGCCGTGCACGATCTTGGCGAAGACGGCCCGGGCATTGAGCTTGCCCACCGTGTGCTTCGAGCGCGGGTGAATCAGGTCGTAGTCGGTGCCCTGCTCCACCGCGCGCATGAAGGCGTCAGTGACCCCGACCGAAATATTGAAGTTGGTGATCTTGGTGATGTCGTCCTTGCAGGTAATGAAGTCCATCACGTCGGGGTGATCCACCCGCAGGATGCCCATGTTGGCCCCGCGGCGGGTGCCGCCCTGCTTCACGACGTCGGTGGACGCGTCATACAACGACATGAACGACACGGGCCCCGACGCGACCCCCATGGTCGAGCGGACCACGTCGTTCTTGGGCCGGAGACGCGAAAAGGAAAACCCCGTCCCGCCACCAGACTGGTGCACCAGCGCCATGCTCCGGAGCGTGTCGTAGATGCCGTTCTGTCCGTTGGACAGGGCATCCTCGACCGGCAACACGAAACAGGCGGACAGCTGGCCCAGCGGACGCCCCGCATTCATGAGGGTCGGGCTGTTGGGCATCCACACCCGGGTCGCCATGACCCGGTAGAACGCCTCGGCGACGGCTTCGATGGCTCCTTCGCTGGCTCCGTACCGGGCATCAGGGGCCGCAATAGTCCGCGCGACACGCCAGAAGAGGTCTTCCGGCACTTCGCTGGGCTCGCCGAGGTCGTTTTTTATCAGGTACCGCCGCGACAGGACGGTGAGAGCATTGTCGCTGAAATCGAGAGGAATGGATTTCTTTGAACCAGCGGCCATCGCGAGGTCTCCAGATGTCTTCAAACGGTTGTCTCTTTGAAACTTACCGTGGCGCGGCCGAAAAGTGATCAGGTCCAGGCGCGGGGAGACAAGCTAAGACGGCTGATTTGAAATGCAACTGTTACACGGCTCCTGTTACCTGACAATCCGGCAGAAGTTGTGCACATCACAAAAGTGCTATGATGTTCTCCTCGGATACTTCCCCGCTTTGTGTCGCTTCGCCTCCTCGACATAGTGCTGCCACGTATGCCGGATCCGCTCCGTGAGCGTCGCATCAACCTGCCGGACAACGCGGCCTGGTACTCCCACAACAAGCGAGCCCGGCGGAATGTTCATCCCCTCGGGCACCACGGCGCCCGCGGCGATGACCGAGCCCGTCCCGACCCGGACGCCGTTCAGAAGGATCGCCCCCATCCCGATCAGGCTCTCGTCTTCAATGGTGCAGCCGTGCAAGATGGCGCGGTGCCCTACCCCGACCCGCCGGCCAATGGTGCACGGCAGCCCCGCGTCCACGTGGACCATCGAGAGGTCCTGGATGTTGGACTCCTCCCCCACGATGATCGGGGCCACGTCGGCGCGTACCACGGTGTTGTACCAGATCGAGGAGTCACGGCCAAGCGTGACATCGCCCAGCACGACGGCGCCGGGCGCTATGAAAGCCGATGGATGTATCAGGAGCGTGCTACTGCGGTTTCGGACGGAACACGATCTGGGCCCAGGCGGTAATCGGCCGGCCGTCCTTCGTCGCGGGCTGATACTTGATGCGGCCGGCGAACCGTAACGCCGCGATGTGGAACTGTGTGTCTTTTGAGGCCTGGAGCCCGGTGACCCGCTCCGCGGTACCATCTTCCTTCACCTTCACGTAAATGATTGACGGCCCTGGAGTCCCCGAGGGCCAGGCGGTCATCCCGTCGGGCAGGGGGACCAGCTGTTCCGTAGCCACGGCCCGCGAGTCGTAGCAGCTCCCGTCGGCGTTGTACATGTCGCCCGGCGTCTCGCACTGACTCTTGGCCGCAGCGGGCGGCGGAGTGACCACGGCCACGGGCGGCTGGCTCGGCGTAGAGCCATCTGTCGCCGGCCTCGACGCCACCCTCGTCATGGACGGGATGGGGAACGCCTTGTCTTCATCGGCCTTCACGGCGACGGAACCCGACCAGGGCTCGTAGCCCGCGGCCTCGACCACGATGCGATGCGACCCCGGGTCTACCTCGTTGGCTTTCGCCGGGTCGGCAACGACCCTGCCGTCAATCTTGACGCGTGCGCCCCTGGGCTGGCCCGAGAACGACAGGGTCCCCATGGTCCGGGTCGGCTTGGCCGGCGTCACCGGCTTGACGACCGAATCCCGCTTGGCCGGGGTCGTGTCCTTCACCGCAACCGTTGAGTCCGACGGTGGCGTCACGACGGGGGGCTGTATAGGCGCCGGCGTGCCTGGGGCCCAGGGGAAACCGGTCGCGCCCGGCCGCATCAGGTAATACCAGTAGCCGCCCGCTCCGCCTCCGCCCACGACCAGGAGGAAGAACATGCCGACCAGCGCCCCGCTGCGCTTCTTCTTGACTACCTGCCGGGACGGACGGGGGGGCCCCACGTCGGCCCGCGGCATGGGCGTCGTAGGCGTATTTGGCGAACTGACCGGCGGCGGCACCGGTGACATGGTCGTTGGGGCGGCCTTCATGGCCACGGTCGGCGCAGACCCCATCGGGCCGGACGGCAACTGCGCCTTCCCCTCCAGCACCTGGGCCAGCTGTTCCGCGTTCTGAAACCGCTCGTCGGGTGACTTGGCCATCATGCGCCGGACGACTTCGTACATGTCCCGCTGTTCCGCGCTCCGCAACTGCGGCGTGGGCAGGTCTTCCATGATGTGCTTGTAGCCGATGGAGAACGAATCCTCTCCATCGAACGGCACCGAGCCGGTGAGGCACTGGTAGGCCACCACGCCCAGCGAGTAGATGTCGCTCCGGCCGTCGAGCGCCTGGGCCCGCGCCTGCTCCGGGCTCATGTAGTGCGGCGTGCCGATGGACATGCCGGTGCCGGTCAGCTTGGTGCCGCTGGCCACCTTCGCGATGCCGAAATCCGTGACGATCGCGTGGCCCAGCTCGTCGAACATGATGTTGTCGGGCTTGATATCCCGGTGCACGATGCCGTGCTGGTGCGCGTAGTGCAGCGCCCGGGCGGCCTCCGCCAGCAGATGGCGGATCTTGGGCACCGGCAGCGGACCTTCCTTCTCGATAGCGTCGGACAGCGAAGTTCCGCGCAGGAACTTCATGACGAAGAAAATGATCTTGTCCGTTTTTCCGACGCGATAGATCGGGATGATGTTCGGGTGCTCGAGCTTGGCCGATGTCTTGGCCTCGCGCTGGAACCGCTCGACGAAATCCTTGTCGAACGCCAGGGAGAACGGCAGCACCTTGATGGCCACTTCGCGGTCCAGCGACTTGTCGCGGGCCTTGAAGACGATGGCCATGCCCCCGCGGCCCAGTTCCTTGATCAGCTCGTATTCGCCGGAGAGCGCTTCCTTGACAATATCGAACTCGCTCTGCTCGGCCGGCGCCGTCTGCGTGGCCGCGGCGCCACCACTGGTGGTGGTGCCCACGAGGTCCAATCCACACGACGGGCAGAACTTGCCCCCCTTCTGGACCTCCGTGCCGCACCGTGAACAGAACGCCATGCCCCGAACCCTCTATGCCGAGTGTCGCAAATTAGGACGCGCGGATACAAGGGTCAAGGAGCTTTGCCCGTCACCGTGAGGCTCACGGGTCGCGCGTGACGCGCGTCACCGGAGACGTTTTCCACCGAGACGGAAAGGCGGTACTTCCCGGGGTCGAGCGAGCCGAGGTTCACGGTCTGGCGCACGCGGGTGGGCACGCCATCGGCGGCGCCTTCGAACGCCAGGCTGACGGGTATGCGCCGTCCACCGAAGAGCCCAAGGAAACCGCCACGCCCGTCTCGCGCGATTTCGATCCGGCTCCGGTACCGTTCGCCAGTCTGGATGCCGTGAATCTCATAGTACACCTCGAGGCTCGACCCCTCGGGATAGGTCATGGTCGCCGACAGCGGAATCGTGTCGGCGCCGGCCAGCCAGGACACCCCTTCACCCCGCCGGCCGACCAGGACATCACTCAGCGCGAATGCCCCCGTTCCCAAGGCGGGCACGACGAGGCTGTCCAGCGCAATCACCGAGCCCGCGTCGGCGTTCGGCTGCGATACGACCATTCGCACGTGGTAGCGGCCGGGCGGCAGGTCCAGCGTCGCCAAGCCGTTCAACTGCTCGCGCGCATCGAGCGAGCGCGGGGCGCCGAACGCACGGACCGTGTCCCGGACGACGACATCCCCGTTCTCGCCCCGGGCCGCGAGCCGGATCGCCAGCGGATACACGACGCTTTCGCCTCGCCGCTCCGCGGTCAGCGCGGAGCCGGCCAGCGCAAAGGGCACGAGGAGCGTGGCGCCCCCGTCCCGTCCCCCGACGACCAGGTCCCGGACGGCCGGGGCCAGCGGCCGGGCGAACCGGAGCGCGTAGTTGTCAGTGGTCGTGCCCACGTGGATCGCCTCGCGGCCCCGGGAGCGCGCGCGCGCGAGTTCCGAACCGCGGTTGGCATACGAGCCGGGACCGCCGAGGCGCTGGTAGAGCGGATCCATGGCGGACCGGGACTCGAACAGCCCCGCGGTGAGTGAGGCGTTGCCGCTCGCCGCCGCAGTGATCGCGACCCGGGCGCCGTACGCGTCCGCCAGGCTCTCGACCAGCTTGAAATCGTCCACGTCGTCGCGGGCCACGAAATGGAAGACGAGGCTCGCGCCGCCACCCAGGTACTGCCACGATTCGTTCGGCTCCACGGCGGGTGAACTGTACGTGGCGCGCCGGTCCGGCTCCCCGTGCCGCAGGTAAATGACGCCGCGATCGTCGAGCTCATCCTGTTCACTGCGGAACCGCTCTGTGATGTCGTAGTGCCGGTGCCGGCTCACGAGGTGATAGTGCCGGAGCGCATAGAAATAGCGGCGATAGTGCTCGGCGATGCGATCGCCCGGCCGCCGGCCATCGTCCGCGTCGCGCCGGGCCCAGAAGCGCTCCAGCCACCGTCGCCCGGCCCCGCCGGCGTCCAGCGAGTCGAACGCCGCGAGCTCGGCTGGGGTGGTGATCCAGGCGAGGTCCGCGCGAAACAGCGCGCGCGCGTCCGGAGAAAGGGGCCGGTCCGCGGCCGCGTAGTAGGTCGCGATCGCTTCCGGGGTGCGCCGCAGGTAGAAGTGCGAGCGGGCGATCTCGAACAGGCCGACGCCCGAGTCCCCGCCGACCGTGAGGTAACGCTGGAATGCGGCCAGCGCCGAGTCGCCTTCACCAGACTCGCGCTCGACCCGGCCGCGGGCGAGTTGCAGCGCGGGAACGCTACCCGCCGCCGTCGCGGCGGCCTCCCGCAGGGCATCCCGTGCCACGTCGAGCCGCGCACCCACCCGTTGGCGCATGGCGGTGTGAGCGAGGTCGATGACCGCCAGCGCGAACGTCGGGTCCGCGCGGGTCGCGCGGGCAAGTGCGCGCGCGGCCTTCGACAGGTAGTCCTGCCCCAGGACCTGCCGGAGGTTTTCCAGCGCGATCACCTGGTGTTCGCCGAGCGACAGTTCCGCCAACCCGAGCCCGTACCACGGATAGGGCCACTCGGGGGCGAGCTCGGACGCCCACTCGAACTCCGAGGCCGCGTCGTCATAGTGCCGCGTGACGCCCGTGATCTCGCCCAGCCAGTGCGCCATGAAGCCGAGTTCGACATGGAGGAGGGTGCTGTCCCGGTGCAGTCTCGCCCTCGCGATGAGCTGCTGCTCGCGGGCGAGAAGCGCGGTGGAGTCGGATTGCTGGGCAAGCGAGTCCCGCATCCGCTCGAGCCCCGCGCGCTGCTCAGTGCCCTGCGCCCGCGCCGTTTCGGCCGCGTGCATGAATGCGACAACAATCCGCACTATCCGCCTATCCGCCTATCCGCCTAGAACGCCGACCCAAGTGCGAGGTACCAGCGCGTGCCTCCCGGAGTTCCGTTCACCCGGCTCGTGAGCGCCCGGGCAACCCCGGCCCGAACGCGAAGGGGTGTATCGAAATTGATGCCCCAGTCCGACACCAGTTCCGCCCCAATATCCCGGTACCGGGCCAGGTTGACCGGCCCGGCCCCCCAACCGCCGCCAGCCTCTCCAAACAGGGACGCCGACACCTTGTCCAGGGCCAGGGGGAGCCTCGGAATACCCCGTGCTATAAGGAATAGGGGAATTCGGAGCTCCGCGGCCCCGACGACCGCCCGGTTGTATCCGGCCGAAAACCGGTCGTAGCCGCGGAGCGGAAACTCACGGCCGCCCCCTCCGATCGACACACCCGGCACCACGGTGTAGATGTCGCTCGATTCGCCGCCCATCCCAAACCTCTGCGGAGGTCGCGTACCGCCCGACGCCGCACCCGCCACCCGCAGGGCAAGTACCCACCGCGCGAATCCCGGCAATGGCAGCGCGAGGTAGCCACGAAGGGCCGCGTGGACTTCATGCGCCCACCTCGTGCTGTCCATCTCCCACCGGTGTCGGTAGAACCCCGTCAGGACCACGCCGTTCTCGGTCGAGATGGCAAGTGCCCTGGAGTTGAACCGCCCCAGCCGGAGCGAAACGATTCCGCCGCCAAGCGTGGGGTTGTACGCGTGGACTTGGGACGCGATCGAATCGTCGACTGAAAGGGCTTCTTGCCGGAATTCCGCGCCCAGCCGGAGCGATGCATCCGTCCGCCACCGTCGCCTGCGCACTGAGATCCCGAACCCGCCGACGTTGTCCCGTGAGTAGACGGGAAACGTGCGTGGGCCCAACTGGACAACACCGCCCGAACCCCAAGCCTGCGACGCCGAAGCATCGAGCGTGACATTGGCCCAGCGGGTGTAGGCCGTGGCCAGTCCCCATTCCCAGCGGTCGTTCTCCAGCGCATGAGCGAGCGCAACACGGTACGCCGAGCGCCCAACCTGGTCGCCGGCAGATGTCACACCGCCGACAAACGTGCCCGCGGTGCCACCGTCGTGCGCCACCGGCCACCACCACGCGGGCAACAACGCGGGCCACGGCCGGTAGCCGGACTCGCGCATGGCGACCTCCGGCGCCTCGGTGAACGGAACGACCCCGGCGACCGCGGCATCGGCCGCGCCCGGGGCGGCCGCTCGGGACACGACGGCGTAGCCATCATTCAAGACGGTCGCATAGAACAGCGTGCCGTCGAGACCCAACGACGGCTCCCGCGCGCCGCCCTTGTCGCGGGTGAACTGCATCAGTTCGCCCGTGGCCACGCGGAACCCATAGATCTGTGGCAGTCCCCCGCGCTCGGAGGCGAACACCACCATTCCTCCATCCGGGGTCCATACGGGGTCTTCGTCCAGCGCGGCATCGTCGGTGATGCGGCGGGCCTCTCCCGGTGACCCTGCCGGCCACATGACGATGTCCCAGCGTCCGTCCGCGTGGCGCCCGCCCGCCAGCCACCGTCCGTCGGGAGACATCGCGAGCCGCGACCATGCGTCCGCGTCCGGCGCCGCGAGAAGCGCCACGGTGTCCGCGCCGACCCGCACCAGCGTCGTGCCACCCGGCGTCATCCGCACCGCGCCGACGCTTGTGTCACTCAAGGCGAATGGGCGGGTGAGCCGGGTCTCGCGCGCCGCCTTGCGCCAGGTTGAACCAGGCCGCCAGCGGTAGAGATCGCTCCGGATTTCCACCGGAGAATGGAACTCGAGCTGGGCCACGACCAGGTCGGCGCCGACCCACGTGAGCTCGACCTCCGCCGTCACCTCGTGCCGGCCGACTTCCGCCCAGGTGCGCGTGTCCCGCACTACGACGTCACTCGTGCGTTTGCCATCCGCGTCCACGTAGGCGATCCACCGGCCATCGGGAGAGACCCGGGGCCGGGGTTCGACCCGAAGGCCGCGGATCAACACGCCCGTGGAATCGGCGTTACTGGAATCCCTGCCCCAGCTCTCGCGAAACGCCGTCCACCCCGGGTGGAGTCGCGCCCCACCGCCCTTCGCGAGCGGCGCTGAGAGATCCAGGGGCCACAGCCGTCGTGAGGTGCTCTCGATGAAACGCGGAACGACCTGGCTGCCGAACGTCCGGGTCTCCCACTCGAAAAAATGGGACCCATAGACGTAGGGACCGAGGCCGGCGGGCCACTTGGCGCTCGCGAATGTCGCGTCCTCCGGCGCGGGGAACCGCCCGGCGTTCGCCGCGGCGTTCAGGACCTGGCGATGGAAACCGCCGCGCAGGCGCCCTCCATCGGTGAGGCGCGACTCGTAATAGACGGCGAGTCCCTCGGTCACCCACGAGGGGCGGTACGCGTTGGGAAAGAGGCCGGGGGCACGGCCAAACCCCGCCTGGAGCACGCGCCAGATACCGGCGCTCCGGTCCAGGTGAAACACGTGGGTCAGTTCGTGCGTGATCACCAGCCGGAACCAGTCGTCGTAACGCGCGAGGCCCGACTCGCCCGCCGGGGGCGTGAGGTAGACGTTCACCTGGTTGCGCGGGAACACGACCGTGGACCCGTTGGCAAAGTCCACGTTGTCGTACAGGACGAGATCCACCGTACCACGGGGAGGGACCAACTCGCGCGAGAGTGCGGCCCAGGCGCGTTCCGCCTCGCGGCCGGCGAGGAGCGCCAGCGGCGCGTGCTCCGCGCGCGCGTGAATCCGGAAGTGCAGTGTGTGCCAGGTGCGCCAGTGACCGCGGGGATCGGTCTGGGCACGCACGTCGGCCGCCCATAGGCACAACAGGGCGATCCCGAGTAGCCGCCTCACGGCGTGGTGCCCGCGCGCCCCCGGAGGAACTCGACAATTCCGTCTACCACGCCGCGCGCGTACCGCTCCTGGCCTGCCGGAGACGTGAGCAGGGCTTCCTGCTCCGGGATCATGATGAACAGCCCCTCGGTGAGCGCGGACGGCATCCACGTCGGCCGGGCCATCGCGAGGTCGCCCCGCCCTACTCCCAAGTCCCGGAGCCCGAACTGCTTCACGATCGCCCGGTTGAGCGCGCGGGCGAGCGGCTCGCTCCGTGGCTGGTAGTAGTAGACGCTGGTGCCGCTGTTCACGAACGGATTTACACCGTCGGGCAAGGCGTTGGCGTGAATCGAGATCAGGATATCGGCATCCGCCCGTTCGGCGATGCGCAGGCGCTCGACCAGGTCCATCGGCGCATCGGTATCCCGAATCAGCGTCGTCTGGGCGCCGAGGGCGTCGAGCATCGCCTTGGCGCGGCGCGCGATGGCGAGCACGACCGGGGCCTCGTAATTCCCGTTGGGCCCCGTCGCGCCGGCGGGGGGATGCCCAGGGTCAAGCGCAATCTTTCGGCCGGCAAGCGGACGCGTCGGGTCAATGACCGGCGGCCGCCGCACTTCCAGCACGAGCGTCGTGCCGGACCATGACGTTCGGTACCCCCACACCGGCTGGGTCAGTTCGACCGTGACCATTGCTTCGTCTTCGACCGGCTGGGAAAACGAGATCGTCCTGACCAGAGGATCCGTGCCGCCGTAGCGCACGAAGTCCATGTCCGCGGCGACACCATAGAAACGAAGCGCGAGCGCCCGATCAGTCTCTTCCACCCGAAACGGCACCCGGGCGGTGAGCGGCACGCGGAGCGTGACTGAACGGTCTCCGGGCACGAGCCTCGGCGAGCTGGCGATGCCGGTCGCGGCGGAGACTTCGGGCGAGAGCGGCTGGATGTCCACCGCGTCTACCCACGCCACCGTACCGCGGGAGAGCTGGAGGCGCGCCTGCCCATTCCAGCGCCCGCTCACCGCCGCGAGCGTGCCGTTCGGGAAGAACCAGTGATACGTGCCATCGGGCGACGGCCGGCCAGCGAGACTCGAGTCGGTCTTGCCCGTATGCGCGGTGTCGTCGTTGACCACAACCATCTGCAGGCGCGCGGGGTCAATCACCCCGACCCGCAGCGGCCAGCGCTGGCGCACGGTGTCCGCGCCAAACGCGACTTCGACAAACGCCCAGCCGGAATCCTCGGGCGCTACGGACAGTGGCGACATGGCCGGGCCGGGATCGGGCCCGAACGCCCCGGTCCACCGGCCGACATATCGCTCCGGTCGCTCCGGCATTCGCACCGGATCGATCGTGGTGCCGAAGGCGATTTGACCCCACGGCACCTCGTCGGCCGAGGTGTCGGGCACGAGCGGAAGAACGCGCCCGCCCGGAAGCAGGATGCGGGCGCTGCTGCCGGACGCGGCGCGAACGGATAGCCGTATCTCCTCACCGGGCCGCACCCAGCGTCCGCCCGCAGGAGAGAACGACGTCGTATCCACCCAGACGTTCGCGCCCATGGGCGGGCGGAACCGGGGCGGCAGGTAGGCAACGAGGGAGGCACGCGCGGTGTCCGCCGCGGTAACGGCCACGAGGTCGAACCGTGCGAGCGTGTCCGCGGGCAGCGGCAACCAGGCGATCCAGGCACCGGTGGCATACACGGGGACCGGAGTCCCGTTGACGGTCAGGCGCGCATCACCCTGGCCAACCGATCCGAAAACGAATGCCGAGTCCCGCGACTGAATGCGCTCGGTCGGCGAGGTGTAGATGAACAGCGTGTCGCCGGCGGTGACCCGTTGCGCTTCCTTCGGGTAGGCGACGGAGATACGAAGCGGAGCGGTGGCAACGGGCGGCGGGGTCAGCGGAGCCGGTCCGGGCACTCCTCCAACGTGGCCTCTGCAGGCGCTCAAACTCAGGGCGGCGGCCATCGCGTTGACCGCAGAAAAAGACCGTCGCGGCATCGCGGAACCTAAACTCACGCAAGAACCTACGTCAATTTCCCGCGAGTTGACCACTCTCCGGGCGGGCTGTAAGATTGGGCGCTCCACTATGCCCCGGCGGACCGAGGTTCGTCGGCGCGTGTTCGTCTGCCCACACACTGTGCCGCGATAACAACGACGTGCTCCTCACTGCAGGAATCCGTGGGACTCGCCGCGACGGGTGCGGTGAACGCCACTCCGTGTCCCAGCTGCGGCACGCTCATCGCGCCGGGGCTCGCGTTCTGCGCCGCGTGCGGCACCCGCACACCGCAGAGGCAGGCGGGCGCGGGCCCGACTTGCCGGAACTGCGGCACGCCTGCCGCAGCGGGCGCCAAGTTCTGCGGGGTGTGCGGCACCGTCATGGGCTCATCGAGGATCGAACGCCCGGTGGGTGCGGGTCCTCGCGGTGTCGCACTCAACATCGTGGACGAGGGCGGCACCATCCTGGGCCGCCACGAAATCACCAATGACGAAACCACCGTAGGCCGCGGCGACGCGACCATTTCATTTCCCGACGACCTCTTCCTCTCGCCGCTCCACGCCAAGCTGACGCTCAAGGACGGCCGGCTCTTGCTGCGGGATCTCGGCAGCCGCAACAACACCTGGCATTTCATCGAGGAGCCGCACCGCATGGTGGACAGCGACGTACTCCTCATCGGTTCGCAAATGATCCGGTTCAAACGGCTCGGGTACCCGGGCCCGCACCCGCCGGAGCATGACTCGACACGCCGCATGGGGAGCCTCATTCCCAGCGCCGACATCGCCCGGCTCACCCAGGTTCGCGCTGATGGCAGCGAGCGCGACGTGTGCCACCTGTCCCCGGGGCGCCATCTCACGATCGGCCGGGAGAAGGGCGACTGGCTCTTCCCCTTCGATCCCTCGATGAGTTCGACCCACGCCCAGATCCGCTCGGAAGACGCGGACTTCGTGGTGGTGGACGCGGGCAGCCGGAACGGCGTCGCGGTCGCGGTGCGGGGAGAAATCCCCCTGCGGAACGGATCCCGCATGCTGGTGGGCGACAAGCTCATGCGCGTGGAAATGGCATGAAGGTCTGCTCGACCTGCGGCAAGCAGTGGCCCGACGAGCAGAAGTTCTGCCCGAACGACGGCTCGGCCCTCCGGTCCGCCGGCGGCTCGGCCGACCTGGTGGGCAGCGTCATCGCGGGCAACTATCACATCCAGAAGAAGCTGGGTGAAGGCGGCATGGGCGCCGTGTACCTCGGCGAGCACGTGAAGATGGGCCGGAAGAGCGCCATCAAGGTCATGACGCAGTCCATGGCCCACGATCCGGACGCGATCGCCCGATTCAATCGCGAAGCGACCAACGCATCCCGCATCAACCATCCCAACGTCTGCGCGATCTACGATTTCGGCGAAACGCCCGACGGCCTGATCTACCTCGCCATGGAGTTCATCGAGGGCGGCTCGCTGAGCAGCGTCATCGAGGAGGGCGCCATGGCGCCGGCCCGCGCCGCAAGGATCCTGGAGCAGGCGGGCGACGCGCTGTCGGCCGCGCACGACTTGGGCATCGTCCACCGGGATCTCAAGCCCGACAACATCATGATCACCAAGGGCAAGGACGGTGACGTGGTGAAGGTGGTGGACTTCGGCATCGCCAAGGCCATGGGCGGCGAAGAGGGCCAGAAAGTCACCAAGACCGGCCTGGTGGTCGGCACGCCCGAGTATATGAGCCCCGAACAGCTCTCCGGTGACACGCTCGACGGCCGGAGCGACATCTATTCGCTGGCGCTGGTGTTCTATCGCATGCTGACCGGCACCCTGCCCTTCCTGGCGGACAGCGCGCAGGAAACCATGATCAAGCGGCTCACCGACGATCCCTTGCCGCTCAACGAGGCCATGCCCGGGGCCAATTTCCCCGCTCGGCTCCAGGCGGTGATGGACCGCGCCCTGACCCGCATGCCGGCCGACCGCTATACCAGCGCGGCCGAATTTGCGCACGACGCGGCGGCGGCGCTCGAAGGCGTGGAGCGTCCGTCGGCGGTGCCGATCACCGAGGGCGCGACCCAGATGATCGACGCGGCCAAGACGGCGCAAATCGCGCAGACCCGGGTCGGCGGCGGCAAGGGCAAGACGGCGATCAAGACACCGGAAACGCCCATGCCTCAGCCGGTGGTGGCGGCACCGAAGAAGAAATCGTCCATGGCTATGATCGCGGCGATCGTCGGCGTGGTGGTCGGCGGCGGTGGCGCCGCCGCGGTCATGCTGCGCCCAACGCCGGGGGCGAATGGAGACCAGAAGCAGGTGACCAGCCCTGTGACGGATGACACGGCAAACAAGGGGACGGTGAGCGATCCTGTGGTCGGAACTCCTAATCCAGGTACCCAGCGGCCGGTGACGCGGCCTGATCCCGTTCGACCCACGGGACAACCGGGAAACACCCAGACAACAACGTCGGCGGCGGTAGTATCACGACCGGATAGCGGTGCAATAGACAGGGAACTGACAGACCTTCTTGATCAAGTCATCGACGAGACCACGCGGCTCAAGGCCCGCAACCGGGCCGAAAAGATCTACGACATGGTCGGGGTGCCCCCGGTTCTGCGCGCGGATGCCGCGTCCCTGGTGGCGCAGGCGTTCCAGGAAGACGGGCAGAAGGATGCTGCCTGTCGATGGATCGGCGTTGCCAAGAATCTCTGGGCGTCGAAGCCGTTGTATTCGAACCTGCAACAGCGATTTGGCTGCCCGTGACCGGACCCGGCATGACCTCCGACCCGATCCGCGTCTCGGTCTTCGCCAAGACCGACGTGGGGCGCACGCGCGACCACAACGAGGACTGCTTCATCATGGCGGACCTCTCGCGGAACAACGCCTCGCTGCAGCCGGACGTACGGGAACACGACCTGGGCCCCAAGGGCACCCTGCTCATGGTGGCGGACGGAATGGGCGGCGCGGCGTCGGGCGAAGTGGCGAGCGACATGGCCACCAAGACGGTGTTGGGCCACCTCTCGACCGAATGGATGAACGACGCCGAGAGCACGCCGCAGCAGTTCGCCTACCGGCTGAAGGAAGCGGTGGAGAAGGCGAACCAGGCCATCCATCAATACGCCAAGGACCACCCCGAGAACCGTGGCATGGGCACGACCACCACGGCCGTCGGCATCCTGGGCGGCCACGTATACCTCTCGCAGGTGGGCGACTCCCGGGCCTACCTGGTGCGGGGCGGGGCGGCCATTCAGCTCACCAAGGACCAGTCGCTCATGCAGCGACTGGTGGACGCGGGCGAGCTGACGGAAGAGGAGGCCGAAAAGAGCGAGCGGCGGAACATCATTCTCCAGGCGCTGGGCCCGGACCCCAAGGTCCGGGTGGACCTGACGCACCAGGACGTGCGCAAGGGCGACGCCGTGGTGCTTTGTTCCGATGGACTTTCGGGACAGGTGAAGAAGGACGAGATCGCCCGCATCGTTTCCAGCGGGAAGGACCTGGTCGAGATCTGCAGCGAGCTCATCGAGCTGGCCAACCAGCGGGGCGGTCCGGACAACATCACCGTGATCGTCGCCCGGTTCAGCGGCGCGGGCCTGGGCGACGCGGGGGATGGCGAGTCGGTCGGACACCAGGTGTACCCGCTGCTCGATCCGGAGTCCACCACCCAACCGGTGCCCATCTACAAGGGAGACCCGCCGAAGCGCTCCAGCTCCGCGGGGTGAGATCCGCGTGAAGGCCCAGTTCCGTATTTTGTCCGGCTCTCGTTCGAGCCAGGTCGATGTTCTTTCCAAGGCCGAAATCGTTCTCGGCCGGCACCCCTCGTGTGACCTGCGGTTCCATCCCGACCAGGACCTCGACGTCTCCGGCAAGCACGCCACGATCGTCAAGAGCGGCACCAGTTGGGTCCTCAAGGATCTCCAGAGCCGGAACGGCACCCTCCTGAACGGCCACCGTATCAACGCCGACACCCGGATCGACGATACCGACCAGATCCAGCTCGGCGCGAGCGGCCCCAAGATTGAGTTCCGCACCGTCGCCGACTCCGTGGCCGACACGGCACCGCCCGTCTTTTCGCACACGCCGACCGCCGAACAGCAGCCCCGCACCACCGGCCGGCACGCGCCGCCGTCGGGCGCCGCGCCGCCTCCTCCGGTGAAGGCCGTGGCATCGGCCGGGGGAAGTACGACCCAGCGCATCCGGATCGAGGTCGCGAAGCAAACCACGAAGTTCAAGTGGGTGACCGCAGCACTCGCCGCCATCCTGGTTGTCGCGGTGGGCGGCGTCTACCTGATCAGCCAGCAGCAGGAGAAAGCGCGGGAGAGCGAGGTCCTGTCCCTTCGCGCGCGCACGGACAGCGTCGTGCGCGCGGCGGACGAGGCCATGCGCGCGCTCCAGGGGCAAATGGCCGGCCTGGGCGACGCGCTTCGCCAGTCGCAAACACAGGTACAGGGTCTCCAGACCCAGCTGGCGTCGGCGCATGCATCAGGAGACCGCTCACAGGTCATCGAACTGAGCCGCCAGCTGGACGACGTGAGCGACCGCCTGAAGAACCAGCAGGTCGCCGCCCAGGTGGACTATCGCAAGATCTTCGCGGCGAACCAGCACTGCGTCGCCCTGGTATACGTGCGGTTCAGCGACGGCACGTTCACCGGCACCGCGTTCGCCGTCCGGCCCGACTGCACGATGCTCACCAACCGGCACGTGGTCGCCGGTGCGGACGGCGCCAGGCAGGCGCTGGATGTTGCGATCAAGTTCACCGACTCCCCGCAGATGTTCGGCGGCCGCGTGTTGCAGATCTCTCCCGACGCCGACCTCGCCGTCATCCGCGTGCGGAACCTCGAGGGCACTGTCCCCACCTGCCACCTGACCCAGGAATCAGACCCCGTCCAGCCCGGTGACCCCGTGGCGACGATCGGATTCCCGCTGGGAACATCCCTGCCGATGCTCACCCAAGGCGAAAAAACAATCGCCAAGGCCACGTTCACCGCCGGCACGGTGAGCAAGGTCTTGCCCGACCAGGTCCAGATCGACGGGTATGGCGCCGAGGGGGCCAGCGGCAGCCCCTATTTCGACGGCAAGGGCGACGTGGTCGGCGTACTGCATGCCGGTGAGCCGGGCACCAATGGCCGCGTGGTATACGCTGTGCCGGTCTCCGAGGCCATCAAGCTCCTGCAGACGATCAACTAGACCGAACGCTACCGCAGTCGTCCCACCACCCACCTCGCCGCGGCCTCCTGCATCAACGGTTGCCCATGCCAGGCGCACACCACGGGCGCGTCACCAGGTACCTGGCCCAGCAGTCGCGGGTGACCAAAGAGCACGAATAGCGCGGTAGACCCCGCGAGCTCCCGCAGCGCCGCCATCGATCGCTCTCCCAGGGCCGCCCTGCCCTTCCACGAACGCGGCTCGCTGTAGACAACCGTCACGCGCGATGCCGGCGCCCCGGTCCGCACACCGCCAGCCCGAAGTGTCTTCGCGAAGATGTCGCGTGGACCGACGATATACGGCCCACCCACGTCATCATCCACCACCGAGATAGCCAGCGGCTCCACCAGCCGCAGCATGTCGCCTCGCAGCGTGTGAACGGCCAGGTCCGCGGTCGTATCGGCGAATGTGCGGTGCGCCGCCGCATCGGGCGCGGGTGGCTCCGGGGACCGCACCAGCTCGGCCAATAGCGTCACGCGGCTGACCGCGTCGTCCAGGCGTTTCCGGAAGCCGGGGGCCGTCGCCGCGCGATCGAGCGCCGCCGCCACGGCCAGCGGATCGCTCGGGTAGAGGAGCGCGTCACACCCCGCGGCGATCGCCTCCACCGCCGCGCGGCTGGGCCCCCGGCCCTTGAGCGCGCCTTCCATGATGAACGCGTCGGTGACGACGGGACCGGTGAACGCCGCGCGATCGCGCAGATAGCCCAGGATGGTTTTCGACAGCGTGGCGGGCACCCCCGACGGATCCCAGCCCGGATACGCGACGTGGGCGGTCATCACCGAACGCACGCCGGCCGCGACCGCCGCGCGAAACGGAGCCAAGTCCTGCGCTTCCAGTTCGGCAAGCGGCGTCCGGACGACCGGCAGCGTGGCGTGGCTGTCGAGCGTCGTGCGGCCGTGACCGGGGTAGTGCTTCACCGTGGCCGCGACACCGCTCGCCTGTGCCCCGGTCACCCACGCGGAGACCAGGCCGCCCACCACCGCAGCATCGTCTCCGAAACTCCGGGTTTGCACGATGGGATTCTCCGGCTCGATATCCAGGTCGCCAACCGGGGCGTAGACCCAGTTGACCCCGACCGACCGGGCCTCGCGCGCGGTGATCTCACCGCACCGGCGCGACAGGTCGGGGTTACGGAGAAAACCGAGTGCCGCGGCAGGTGGGAGGTGTGTCAGGCCGTCGAACTGCTGCGCGGCCCCCCGCTCCAGGTCGGACCCGATCAGCAACGGATGCGCGCTCGCCGTCTGAAGATCCGCGGTGAGTTTCCGGACGGCGTCGGCGCGGCCGCCGAACAGTATGTACCCGCCAATGCCGGCCTTGAGCGTCGCGTCAATGCGGGCGCGCTCGTGCCCGAACCCGGTGGATCCCCGCCAGCGCAGCGCCGGAAAGACGAGGCGGGCCGTGGTGCTCACGCCGGCGTAATCCTGCCGAGCACGCGGGGGCCCCTGGCGCCCGTCGCGGAGGGCACGTTGCCGGGCATTCCCTTGAGCGCAAGCCACCCCAGCAGCGCGAACACGACGGCTTCCTTGGCGTCACCATCGAAGAAGAGGTCGCTGAACTTGAGCACCGGCCACGGCGCAAGGGCGCCGGCCAGCTCGGAGAACAGGAGCGTATTGCGGGCCCCGCCGCCCGACACGACGACATCGCCCTCGGCGTCATGCGGCAGCCACCGTGACAACTGGTGCGCAATTGAGCGCACCGTGAGGCGCACGGCCGTCGCGAGGGAGTCCTCCCCCAAGGTCCCGGGCGACCGGTGGCGCACCGTTGCGATCAACCGGTCGGCGAACTCGTCGCCGAACACCTCCCGTCCGGTGCTCTTGGGCGGACGCTGCTCGAAATAGGGATGCGTCAGCAGCTGGTTGACCACGTCATCCGCCGCCTGGCCCCGGGAAGCTTTCATGCCCCCGGTATCGAACGGCAGCGTGGGGTCGAGCGAGCGGGCGACGGCATCGATGATCGCGACGCCCGGCCCAGTATCGAAGGCCAGCACCTTGTCGGTGACGCCCCGCCTGGGTATCCAGCTGACATTGGCCATGCCGCCCAGGTTGAGCAGGACTCGCCCGCCATTGGCGCGGCCAAACAGGAGCGCGTCGGCAATCGGCACCAGCGGCGCACCCTCTCCTCCCGCGGCGACGTCCCGGCTCCGGAAATCGCTCACTACCAGAACGCCCAGCCGCTCCGCGAGCACCGCGGGGTCACCGATCTGGAGAGTGGCCCGGCGGGGCTCGTGCCAGATCGTCTGGCCGTGGGACGCAATAAATGACAGCTCCGATGACTTTGTCGCGGAATCCGTCAGCAAGGCGCCGGCCGCGCGGGCCCACCGCTCGCCCAGCTCCACGTTGAGGAGCGCCAGGTCCCGCGCCTTGCCCTCGCGGATCGCGGATCGAATCGAGTCCCTGAATGTCGGCGAGTACGACTCGGTGTGAAAGCGAACCAGGTCTACCCGGTCCGCGGCGTGGATACGCACCAGCGCCACGTCAACGCCGTCCAGCGACGTGCCAGACATGATGCCGAGGGCGAGGTCGCTCAAGCCGACACCGGCGGCGGGTCGCCGGCCGCCGCGCGGACACTGCCGCGGGCTTTTTCAAGGAGGCGCGCGGCCTCTTCGCGCGACCCGCCGCGGCGCACCATGACCACGGCGATCTTGACGCTTCCACCGGCCGCCTCGATGGCCACGCGTGCCTGGTCGCGGCTCACACCGCACGCCTCCATCACGATCCGTTCGCCGCGATCGACGAGTTTGTCGGACAGGGCCACGAGGTCCACCATCAGGTTCCCGTAGGCCTTGCCCATGCGGATCATCGCGCCGGTCGTAATCGTGTTGAGCGCGAGCTTGGTGGCCGTGCCGGCCTTGAGGCGGGTGGACCCGGTGAGCGCCTCAGGGCCGACGGGCACCACGATCAGGACGTCGCACGTCTCGGTCAGTAGCGCCGGCGGGTCCGCACAGGTGAGGAACCCCGTGCTGGCGCCAATGGTCTGCGCGCGGGCCAGGGCGGCCCGGACGTACGGCGTCGTTCCACTCGCGGCTATGCCGATGACGAAATCCTTGTCGGTGACGCGCTGGGTATCCATCGCCGCCGTGCCGGCGTGCACGTCGTCCTCGGAACCCTCCTGGCTCTTCACCAGGGCCGCGTAGCCGCCGGCGATGACACCCACCACCATTTCCGCCGGCGTGCCAAACGTCGGCGGGCATTCCGCCGCGTCGAGCACGCCGAGGCGTCCGCTGGTGCCGGCCCCGACATAGATCAGCCGCCCGCCCGCCGTGAATGCGGCCACTGCCAAGTCGATGGCCTTGGCGATTTCGGTCCGGGCGGCAAGCACCGCGCCGGCAACCGTCCGGTCTTCGGCGTTGAGCAGGTCCACGATCTCGAGCGATGACGCGGTATCTATCGCCGCCGTCCGGGGGTTCCGGCGCTCGGTGAGGCGGGGGTCAACGAAGTCGGGAGTTGCCATGTAGCTCGCGGGAGGAGGCTGGGGTAATTTCCCCGAAGCACTCCCACCGGTCAACGAGGGAACCATGATTGTCGTCTGCCGGCGGCTGGTCCACGCCGCCCTGCTGGTTGTCCTGGCCGCCGCATGCGGCCGCCCTGCGTCTCCCACACCTGTGGGGTTCGTTCCCGCGGAGTGGCCCCTGGGGGCGAAGGTCCAGCCCGTCACGGGCGCCCAAGCCATGGTCGTGTCGGGCAGCCCGATCGCCTCCGCCGTCGGGGTCGAAGTGCTCCGGCAGGGCGGGAACGCAGTGGATGCGGCCGTCGCCGTGGGGTTCGCGCTGACCGTTGTGCACCCCGAGGCCGGGAACATCGGGGGCGGCGGGTTCATGGTCATCCGCCTGGCCGACGGGCGCGTCCGGACGCTGGACTACCGGGAAATGGCGCCGGGCCGCTCGACCCACGACATGTACCTGGATTCGACCGGCGCCATCGCGGACACCCTGCGCAGCGTGACCGGTCATTTGTCGTCCGGCGTCCCCGGCAGTGTCGCCGGCCTCACCGAGGCCGCCCGCCATTACGGCACGGTGCCGCTGGCCCGGCTCTTGGAACCGGCCATTCGCTACGCGCGTGAGGGGTTCGTCCTGGACTCGTTCCGTTTCCGGTCGATCAACGGTTCCCGGGCGCGCCTCAAGAAGTTCGAAACGTCCCGCCGCCAGTTCCTGCTGGCGAACGATTCCGCGCCCCCGCCCGGATCAACGCTCGTGCAGCCGGACCTCGCCCACACGCTTCAGTCCATCGCCGACAGCGGATGGCGCGTCTTCTACCAGGGCTATATCGCCGACCTCATCGTGGCCGAAATGGAACGGGGCGGCGGCATGATTTCGAAGGAAGACTTGGCGGCGTACCGGCCCGAGTGGCGGGAGCCGATCACCTTCACCTATCGCGGCCACACCATTTACACCATGGCGCCGTCGTCGTCTGGCGGCGTCACCATGGCCGAAATGCTGAATATTCTCGAGGGGTACGACCCGGTTCCTCCATTCGCATCCGCGGAGCAGGTGCACATCCTCACCGAGAGCATGCGCCGCGCGTTCATCGACCGGAACAGCATCCTGGGAGACCCGGCGTTCGTGGACCTGCCGATCGCGCGGCTCCTGCTCAAGCCCTACGCCGCAAAGCTCCGGGCAACGATTGAACGGGACCGCGCGACGCCCACCCCGCCCGATGGCAAGGCTATCGCGCACGAGGGCAACGAGACCACACACTACTCCGTGGTGGATGCCATGGGGAACGCGGTGAGCGTGACGACAACCCTCAACAACTCCTACGGGAGCGCGGTTACCGTGGCCGGGGCGGGGTTCCTCCTGAATGACGAGATGGACGACTTCACCACCGCGCCCGGCAAGCCCAACATGTACGGGCTCATCCAGGGCGAGGCGAACTCCATCGCGCCCGGCAAACGGATGCTCTCGGCCATGACGCCGACGATCGTGCTGGACCCGCGGGGCGAACTGGAAATGGTCCTCGGCACGCCGGGTGGACCGACCATCATCACGACCGTGGCCCAGGTGATCTCAAACGTCATTGACCACCACATGCCGATGGCGCAGGCCGTGGCTGCCCCGCGAATTCACCACCAGGCCCTGCCGGACACGATCCGGTTTGAACCCAACGGCCTGCTGCCGGCCACCGTCGATCGCCTGATCGCGATGGGCCACGCCATCAAGGTGCGGCCGGGGTCCGGGTTCTCCGGAGACGTGGCGGCGATTGAACGCACCCGTGCAGGATGGGTGGGGGTCGCGGATCCCCGAAGAGGGGCTGGGGCGGTAGGGTACTGACAGGGAAACGGGAAAAGGGAAAAGTAAAGGCGCCTCTGGAATCGGGCGCCCTTACTTTTCCCTTTTCCCCTCGCTCAGTCCGCGATCGGCTCCAGCTTGAAATCCGCGGTCAGGATGATGCGCACGAGCGCACCCGCCGGGAGAAGAATGTCCGTGTCCTTGCTGGCGACGGCGACGCCGGCACCGGCAGCCGCGCCGACTGCGCCCCCGATTACGGTGCCCTTGGCGTTCCCGCCAATGAGCCGGCCGGCGATCGCGCCGACAGCGGTGCCGACTCCAACCTTGGCCGCATCTCCCGCGGTGACGCCGCGTCCCTTCATGACCGTCCCCAGCGTGTCCTGGCGGGCCTGCACGGCATAGTTGCGCCCACCGAATGACACCTTGCTGAAAGTCAGCACCATCCGGCCCTCACCGCCCGGACGCCCGGCGGGAGCGATGTCAGAGATGGTGCCGCTGAAAATTGCGCCTCCGGGAATCACTTCCCGGCCCTGCGCATCAGTGATCGGGGCAGTGGATGCCGCGGTGACCATGTCACCCTTCTTGTTCCTCCGCGACGTGATCGAATCGGTGGCGTACAGCTCCACGCTCGTCCCCTCGCCGAGCGACGGCGTCACCAGCTTCTCGGGCTGGCGCGACGGCGGGGGCGTCGGGGTTTGGGCCTTGGGAGGCGTGGCAGACTGCTTCTTGGGCTGCGGGGCCGGTTTCGGGGCTTCCACCGCCGGCCGGTCGTTGGCAGCCGTCGTGGACTCCGCCGGAGCCAGGCTCAAATCGCGCGCGGGCTCCTGCTGTTTCGCGGCTTCGCCGCCACCGCAGGCCACGAAGGCCAGGGCGGCCGCCAAGGCACTCACTCGAATCCGGACGTCAGACATACACAGCCTCCAGTATCAGTTGCGGGCGCACCACTCAGGGATAGAAAAGTCACGACGCGCACCGGCGGACGCAAGCGCCCGTGATGCGGGCGTTACAGCCGTGACTTCAGAAAGCCCGGCGTGAGACCCTGCAGCCAGCCGGCCAGGAGCGAGAAGTACCCCGTGGCCATGAGGAGCCCGACGAACACGAGCGTGGCCCCGGAAATCCGGGTAACCAGCGGCATGAAACGGCGGAATCGCTTGAACCAGCCGATGAACCGCTCCACCGCGTACGCCGCCAGGACGAACGGCACGGCGAGCCCCAGCGAGTATGCGAGCAGCAGCGAGATCCCCTGTCCCAGGCTCGCCTGGGAATTCGCATAGACCAGGATCGCGCCCAGGATCGGCCCGATGCAGGGCGTCCAGCCGGCGCCGAACGCCATGCCGACGAGCAGGCTCCCGAAGTAGCCGAGCGGCTTGTCCTGCAAATGGACGCGGCGCTCCCGGGCAAGCGCGCCCCACTGGAACGCGCCGAGCAGGTACAACCCGAAGAACACGATCAGCGCGCCGCCGAACCGTTCGAACCAGACTCTCTGGGCCAGCATGGCCTGGCCGAGCGCCGTGGCCGTCGCGCCCAACACGACGAAGATGATGGTGAACCCGGTCACGAACATCAGGGCGTGGGATACCGCCAGCCACCGTCGCTCGCCCAGCTCGTCCAGTGACAGGCCGGTAATGAATGAGACGTAACTCGGTATGAGCGGGAGGACGCAGGGCGACAGAAACGACAGCAGGCCCGCCAGGAAGGCGAGCCCGAGGCTGACGGATTCAGGCGGTGTCATGGGACGCGTGGGACATCAGCACGAAATGTAGCGAAGCCGGGCGCGGACCGGGGTGAGGCTCAGCCGCAGAACACCAGCGCCGATACCGTCGTCACCCAGCGGCCGTCGTCCTGCACCTCGGCCGTACAGCTGATGTTGGTGGTCTTCACGATTTCCCCCGACAGCAGCCATTGCTCCTTGCGTTCGTCCCACGCCTGGTTCGGGTCGAACGGCACGCCGAGCACGGTCGCGAGCATGCTTGCCGCGAGGTCCTCCGCGTAGTCACCGGCCGACTGCTGGCGCTGGCCGAACGCGTGGTGCTCCGAAATGTAGCCGTGATGGTTGGGGTCGGCGGGAATCGCCAAGCCGAGCGCCGACGCCGCGAGGCGGGACGGTTCGTTGGTCGCCGCTTCCGCGATGACCGCGAACACGACCTGCCCCGGCATCAGCAGCTTGACCCCCTGCTCCCACGATACGAGCTGGCAGTTCGGCGGGAAGATCGAGCTGACCCGGACGAGGTTGTACTGCGCAATGTGCGCTTCGCGCAGTGCCAGCTCGAAGCTCGTGAGTTTTTCCTTATGCCGGCCAACGCCCTTCGTGAGAAAGGCCTTGGCTGGCACGAACATTTTTGGATCGATCACCCCGCCCTGCCTTCGCTAAGGAGTTCCCCTGGGTTCAAGCGTGACGGCGTCACGCCGCTGACAATCCTGACACAGGCCGTAAATCTCCAGCCGGTGGTGGTGATGGCGGAACCCGTACTGGTCCGCGATCAGCTGTTTCATCCGGTCGATCCGGTCGCTCGAGAACTCTACGACCTTGCCGCAATTGAGGCAGATGAGGTGCTCGTGGTGACTCTCGGCGACGATGGGTTCGTACCGCTTGAACCCTTCGCCGAAATCGTGTTCCTGCACCAGCCCGGCCCGCACCAGGAGATCGAGCGTGCGGTACACCGTTGCCTTCCCCGCGCGGACGCCCTGTTCGCGCAGCGCCCGTTCGATATCTCCCACCGACACGTGCGCGTTGGCGTAGAAGATGGCCGCGGCCACCGCCTCGCGCTGGTGCGTGACTGGCAGGCTGTGGTCCCGCAGGTAACGCCACAGCCCCTCCTGCAGGGCCTTGGCATCAACCTTGGGCGGCGGGCTGGTCACGTCGCCGGGTACCACGCGGAGGGGGAAATCTCTACCGGCGGCACCGCCTCCGCCATCCGCTCCTGCACGCCCTTCAGGACCTCGAAGATGACCGCCGGCGTGCACTCCGCCACATCATCGATCACCACGCGGCCCTGGCCCTTTTCACGGCCCCGAATCACCTGGGCGAATCGCGCGGTGTACACCCGCACCCGGCCGCCCTCGGCCCGGCGCGCGACCACCGCGGTGCCCCACTCGCGCTCTTCCCGCCGCACCGCGGGAAACACCCACAGGCTCACGACCTCGCCCGGCGGAATCACCTTCGCCAGGTCGGCGGCGACGCGAAGCCATCCGGGCCCGATGCCCGGCGCGCCCGCCGATGGTGCCCGCGAGTCTACCGCCACAGGGGGGGCAAGATAGAGGGGACCACAGTGGGTTTCAACCGCCTCGTCAAAGGAGGGAGACCGGGTCGCGGTCAAACGTCACGCGGAGCCCGTCCCGGCCCGAGCGGAGGGCAAACGGCGCCCGCCGTGCAGCGTACCGGACGGTGCGGCCCAGCCACTTCGCGTCGGCCGAGCGGAGCAGCAGGTGCCACCGCCAGCGAGCCTTGATTCGCACCAGGGGCGCGGGCGCTGGCCCGACGATCTCGACCTGCCCCTCCGCCCGCCTGGCCACCAGGCCCTTGAGCCAATCCGCGACCTTCACGGCCGCGTCCGCCACCGCGGTTTCCCCGGGGCCGCTGACCACCACGTTGACCAGCGCCACGTGCGGCGGATACGCCGGCGAGCGCCGCATGGACAACTCCCGTTCCGCGAAGCCCTCAAAGTCGTGACCCGAGGCCGCGATGAGCGCGTAGTGCCCGGGCGAGCGCGTTTGCACCAGCACCTCGCCGCCCTCCGGCCCACGGCCCGCGCGGCCGGCCACCTGCGCCACCAGTTGAAACGTCCGCTCCGCAGCGCGGAAGTCCGGCATGTGGAGTCCTCCGTCCGCGTCCACGACGCCCACCAGCGTCACGCCGGGGAAATCGAGGCCCTTGGCGATCATCTGGGTACCGAAGAGGATGTCGATTTCCCGGCGGCCGAATGCGGTGAGCAGGCGGCTGTGCGACCACTTGGTGGATGTCGTGTCAGCATCCATCCGCGCCATGCGGGCTGCGGGATACCGCTCACCCAGCCAGCGCTCCAGGAGCTGCGTCCCGACACCGCGGGTGCGCTGAGTCGCGCCGCCGCACTCCGGGCACGCCGTCGGGACCGGCTCGTGGTGGCCGCAGTAGTGACAACGGAGCGCTGCGGGCGACGTGTGGACGGTGAGCGAAATGCTGCACGACGGGCACTCCCGCGCGATTCCGCAGGCCTGGCATTGGAGGTAGTGGGCGAACCCGCGGCGGTTGAGGAGCAGGATGACCTGCTGGCTCGCCGCCAGCCGTCCGGCCACCGCACCGTCCAGCGCCTCGGACCACGGCACCGCGCCGGCGGCGAACACCCGCGGCTCGTGGCGGAGATCCACCAGCCGCACCGGCGGCAGCGGGCGCGCCCCCACCCGCGCCGGCAACCGGACCACCACGCGGCGCGCGCGCGCCGCCCACGTCTCAAGCGCCGGCGTCGCACTCCCGAGCACCGCCACGGCCCCCTCACGCCGGGCACGCGCCAGCGCGACGTCCCGCCCATGATACCGCGGCGTCTCACCCTGCTTGTAGCTCGCGTCGTGTTCTTCGTCCACCACGATGAACGCGAGCCGGGACACGGGCGCGAACACCGCCGACCGCGCGCCGACCACGACCGTTCGCTGGCCCGAGGCCACGGCACGCCACGCGTCGGCCCGCTCAGCCTCGGAGAGTGCGCTGTGCAGGACCGCGACCCGGTCGCCGAATACGCCCCGCACGCGGGCCACCGTCTGGGGCGTCAGCGAAATCTCCGGCACGAGGACGATGGCACTCGCGCCGCCTTCCACCGCCTCGCGCATCGCCTCGAGGTACACCAGCGTCTTCCCGCTTCCCGTGACACCAAACAGGACGGCCGACTTGCCCGGCGCGAGTCCCTTGAGGCACGCGATGGCTTCGAGCTGCGCAGGCGTCGGGTTGCTGGGAGGAACGGCGCTGACATCGTGAAATGGGTCCCGGAGCGCTTCGCGTCGTTCGAACGCGGCGAGTCCTTTCGTCACGAGGCCCCGCTGGACCGCGTCGCTGAAGCCCAGGCGGGCCGCGAGGTCATGGGTCTCTCCCTCACCGCCCTGTGCGTCCAGCGCCTCGTACAGTCCGCGTTGTTTCGCCGACCGGGCAAACGCCTGTTCCCGCTCGAGCAGCGAAGGCAGCGCCTTCACGAGTCGTAGGAGACGCACCGTGCCGGCCGCCGGTCCCAGGTCCGGCGGCTCCGTCGTCAGCTCCACACCGCCCGCGCGCTGCAGCCGCTGGAGCGTCTCCCACACCGGCCGCTTCAGGCGCCGCGCCAGAGTCTGCACCGCGAGGCGGCCGCCCGCGCGCTCCAGCGCCTCCACCACCTGGAGCGTTGCGCCACCGCCTGGCGCACCGACGGAGACCAGCCGGGCCACGACGCGTGACGCACCCCACAGCGCCGGCGGCAGCATCGTACGAAGCGTGAGCCCCAGCGGCGCCGCGTAGTACCGGGAGACCCACGACGCCAGGTCGAGGAGTGACGCCGGAACCAGCGGCGCATCGTCGGGGGCAAGCAGGACGCTCTTGAGGCTCTCATCGGGATTGGCGTCGTCTGTCTCCTCTACCACGCCGACCAGCTCGCGCGCCCGGACGGGAACGACCACGCGCGCCCCCGGAACGACCCGGTCCGCGAGCGCCGCCGGCACGCGGTAGCGATACGACTGCGCCACCGGCATGGGGAGGATGACGCGGCAGGTGGTCGGGATCACGCGAGTGCCCGTACGTGCGCCGCGGCGGCCTCGGCCACGCGCTCGGGCGCGTAGCCCCCCTCGAGGACCGATGCCATCGGGACCCCCATCGTCCGCCACTCCCGCACCCACGAGACATAGTCCTCGGGCTCCAGGGAAAACTGCGCGAGCGGGTCTCCGGCCATCGCGTCGAAACCGGCGGAGATGAGGAGCAGGTCCGGGCGCCACCCGTCGGTGGCCCTGGCAACGGCTTCGTTGAGATCTCGCACGTAGGCCTCGCGCGGAAGACCGGGAGGCCGCGGCACGTTGAAGACGTTGCCCACGCCACGTTCATCGACGCGCCCCGTCCCCGGATAGAGCGGCCACTGGTGGAGTGAGACGTACCGCAGGCGTGGGTCCCGCTCCACCATCGCCTGGGTGCCGTTCCCATGGTGCACGTCCCAATCCACGATCAGCACGCGTTCGACTTTCTGCACCTCGATCGCGTCCAGCGCCGCGACCACCACGTTGTTCAGGAGACAGAACCCCATGGCGTGACCCGGCAACGCGTGGTGACCGGGCGGCCGGGTCGCCGCGAACGCAGGCGTGCCGTCCAGCGCCAGCCGGGCGACCCGGATGGCCGCGCCGGCGGCGTGCACGGCCGCCCGGTAGCTCGCCTGATTCATCACTGTGTCTTCGTCGAGCCGCCCACCGCCCCGGCGGTCAATCGCCTGTAGCTGCGCCAGGTACTCGGCTGTGTGCGCCCGCAGCAGCGCGGCGGGTTCCGCTGGTTCGGCTTCCTCCCACGTGGTAACCGCCGCCATGCCGGGCGCCCGAAGCGCCGCGAGTACGGCCTTGATGCGGGCCGGTGACTCGGGATGTCCTTGACCGGGGTTGTGCTCAGCTTGTGAGGGGTGCCAGACGATCCGGACGAGTGAGCGAGATGTCACCGCACCGGCCGCCGGTGGACTGGCAGGACGATCATCGGGGCGCCTGCCGGAACCTGGAGCTCCGCCAGCGTGCGGGACTCGTCTACGCGCGCCCCTCGGTATTTCATCTCGAAGTTGGCGGGATCGGCCGTCGGGCCGATGGCCCGCGACAACGCCGCCGCCTTCACATCAGCCACCGTCTCCGCCGGCCGGGTTGTCAGTTCCACGATATCCCACACATCCGGAACCCACACCCGCACGGTAGGCCCGGCCCCCGTCACGCGCCGCTCGGCACGGGAAGCGTGGACAGGAAACGATCCACCGACTGACCAAAAAGCAGCGTCGAGGCGCGCACCCGGGTCCCCTGGGGCGCCCGGAAAACCGCTACCGCGATTTCTTCACCACCCTGCCCGCGGAACGTCGCGAACGACGGGCCTTCTTTCTCGAGGAACGCGCCCACGTGCGGGACCCGTTCCGAAAAGAATTCCTTTGCCCGCGCGAGAACCTGGGGACCGGTGAGCGAGGTGAGCACTTCGTGAAGCATGGCGGAATCTACCGAAGGCCGGCGGTAGCGGCGAGGCACGCGTCAGCCGAGCGGTTCCACCTCGACCGCACGTTCGGTGACCCGGCGCGCGCGCCGGAAGAAATCCAGCAGGGACGGCTTCCGGCGGAGGACCAGGATCGCATCGCCCGGCGGCGGTTCCGTAAGGCCGTCGAGCACGACGTACAGTGGAAGCGGCCCGTCCGGCACCGGTGCCCGGAAGCGGCGGCCTCGCCACTCGAACTCGACGACGCGTGGCCGCTCCCGCACCACCCGGTCGAAGAACACGTCGTCGTCCACCTGGTACGTGCCCGTCGCGACTTTCTCGCCGCCCAGGTAGAACAACGGGTCGAACGGCTCCGCATCGGCGCGGGCGAATCCCTCCTCGGCCGCCCGGTCGTACTCCTCGAGGCCCTGCTCGTGGGCCCGCCATTCCAGGTGGTGCCGCAGTTCGTGGGTGAGCGTCTCCCACGCCTCCGCGCGCCAGTCAAAGTCGGGCCGGTCGGACGCCAGCGCGCGAAACGAGCCGAAATACAGCACGACGTGGGACGGCGCCTGGTCTCCACTCGCGCCCGCGTCAATCGGAATACATTCGCCCATTGTGTAGACGCCCGCGCGGTCCGGGTGGGGCACGGTGCGCGGGCTCACGTCCACGCCCGCGATGCCCTCGAGATACTCCGCGGGAATCTCCTCGAGCATGCGGTCGATCAGCCCGCGAAAGTCCGGGAGTTGCACGGCTCAGGCCAGGGCGGCTTCGAGCTGGCGCACCAATGGCTCGAAGTCGAGCGGCCCCCCCGTGACCCGCGCCGACAGCCGGTCGGCGTTCTCCGCCTGCCCGCTGCTCATCAAGTGCTGAATGAACCCGCCGGCGCGCGGATTGCGGAACCAGTCCTCGTCGAACCGCTCACGCAGGGTCTCGCCCATCGCGGCTTGCAGCTGCCAAGCCCTGAGGTAGCGCGCCGCGTAGAACCCCGGGTCCACGTCCGCGAGGTAGTCGCCCTCGGGATACCGGAACAGCGTCGCCTCGCTCAACCGCTCGGCGTATTCGGCACCCCGCCCTTCGTAGGACCCGCGGTGCAGGCGGAGCTCGTAGCCCAGTTTCGCCGCGTATCGCCGCGCCATGAACAGTTCGCTGACGCCGAGCTCGAATCGGAGCGTGCGCGCATCCCGGGGCGAGAGCCCGGCGAACCGGGTCAGCCACCCCGTCTCGAGCGTCATGTGATCCCACAGCATCGCGAAGCCCTCGGTGACCGAGTTGTCGCCCAGCCATTTTGCCGCAAACGACTGGGCGGGATCCACGGAGCCGAAATGAAGAGCGTGGCCGTGCTCGTGCCAGAACGTGCGGTAGTCCTGGTGGCCGCCTCGTGGGCGGAGAACGAGGTAGACCTCGTCCGGCACCTGCACCGGGGCGCAGAATGCCCGCGGCTGTTTCCCCGGTCGCTCGTCGGTATCGAACCGGATTCGCCCGCCTTGCACCGGGTCGATGCCGATCTCGCCCATCTGGCGGGTGGCCATTGCCACCAGTTCGGTCGGGCGGAACGCCGCATCGAATTGAGACGAGCGAAACGCCCAGGCAGCGTCGGACCGGACCAGGTCGCCCACCGCAATCCCCAGTCGTTGCCGCACGACGCGCGCGAGGCTGTCGCGGTACGCATCCGCGGTGCGGACGAGAAACGCGCCGGCGGCGCGCCCCAGGGCGTCGAGGTCCAGGCCCGACAGCGTGGCACGAGCGTGCACGTAGTCGCCGAGCCCGAGGGCCAGGATATCCTCCCGCTCCACGGCAAACCGCTCCCGGCGAATGCCGTTCAACCCTGCTTCCACGGCCGTCAAGCGCGCGGCATCCAGCGCGATGCGGAATTCCCGGTCGGGCGTGTTGGCCATATCGATGGGCGCGCGCAAGTAGGGGATCTCTCGTTCACCGACGCGGAGGACCGCGCCGGTTTCCCAGGTGATCTGCGCCTCTTCCAGCGCCGCCGTCCGCCGGCCAATGGCGAGGTCCGCCGCCCACTCGAACAGCTCGATCGTGCCGGCGCTCCGCGCCTCGGCCACGACCTCGGGCGAGGTCAAGTCGGCGTATCGCTGGTAGAGCTGCTGGAATTCGGGGTTGGACTTGAGGCCCGCGCCGACCAGGTACCACTCGCGGCCCAGATCCTGGTGCATTTTCTCGCCCCGGGCGGTCAGGGCTTCCAGGCTCACCGGCCGAGGCGCTCTCGCAGCCAGGCGGCCAGCTTGTCTGCGGAAACGCGCTCCTGGACCATCGAGTCGCGGTGGCGCACGGTAACCGTCTGGTCGGTGAGGGTCTGCCCGTCTACCGTGACGCCAAACGGGGTTCCGGCTTCGTCCTGCCGACGGTACCGCCGCCCGATGGCGCCGCTCTCGTCGTAGAACGACGGCATCTGCGCCCGCAGGTCGTCATAGATCTTCCGCGCGATTTCGGGCATTCCGTCCTTCTTCACCAGCGGGAACACGCCCGCCTTGATCGGCGCGATCGCGGGGTTGAACCGCAACACGACCCGGGTCTCGCCCTCCACGGCTTCCTCGGCGTATGCGTCCATCATCGTGACCAGGGCCAGCCGGTCGGCACCGATGGAGGTCTCCACCACGAAGGGGACGAACCGCTCGTTGGTGACCGTGTCCAGGTAGTCGAGCTTCTTGCCCGAGAATTCCTGGTGCTTGGAAAGGTCGTAGTTGCCGCGGTTGTGGATCCCCTCGAATTCCTTCCACCCGAAGGGAAACTCGTACTCGATGTCGTACGCATCCTTGGCGTAGTGCGCGAGCTCGCTCGGGCCGTGCTGATGGAACCGGAGCTTGGCCGGGGTGATGCCCAGCGCCACCAGCCACTCCATGCGCCGCGCGCGCCAGTACTCGAACCAGGTGTGGTCTTCGCCGGGCTTTACGAAGAACTGCATTTCCATCTGCTCGAATTCGCGCGTGCGGAAAATGAAATTCCCCGGGTTGATCTCGTTCCGGAACGCCTTCCCGATCTGCGCGATCCCGAACGGCACCTTCTGCCGGGACGATTGCTGCACGTTGAGGTAGTTGACGTAGATGCCCTGCGCGGTTTCCGGCCGCAGGTAGATCTGCGCGGCCGCCTCCTCCACCGGGCCCATGAACGTCTTGAACATCAGGTTGAAGAGACGCGGCTCGGTCAGGGAACCCTTGTTGCCGCAGACCGGGCACTGCCCCGTCGGCGTACCGGGCTCGCCCTTGATGCGCTCGTCGTCCGAGCGGAACCGGTTCTTGCAGATCTTGCAGTCGATCAGCGGGTCGGTAAACCCAGCGACATGGCCCGACGCCTCCCAGACCCGGGGATGCATCAGGATCGCGGCGTCGAGACCCTCGATGTCGTCTCGCTCGTGGACCATCGAGCGCCACCAGCGTTCCTTGAGATTCTTCTTGAGCTCCACGCCCAACGGCCCGTAGTCCCACACCGACCCCAGCCCCCCGTAGATCTCGGACGACTGGAACACGAACCCGCGGCGCTTCGCCAGCGAGACAAGCTTGTCCATCAACGTGGTGTCGGCCATCGAGCTCGGTTTCAGGGTGTGGGAGACGATCAGAGCATCGAACCTGCAAGTCGAAAGATATTCAGCGGGTACGCGGCGCGCGAAGCGCGCGCTCGACGGCCGCGCGCACCCGCCGAGCGAGCTCCGTGGCGTCCCATTCCCCGCCCCCGGATTCGACCACGACGCCGGCCGGCACGTCCTCGGCACGGGGCGCAAGCAGGGCGGCGGGAACCCCGGCCCGCTGGGCAGCCGCCAGTACCTGCCCGGTGAGCTTCCCGTCGAGCGACGTCGCGTCGAACGCGCCTTCGCCGGTCACCACCAGTGCCGCGTCCCGCAACATCCCCTGGAAACCCGCTCGCTCGAGGAACCACGCGGCTCCATCCATCAACGTTCCGCCGCCGAAATACCTGATTCCGAATCCCAACCCGCCGGCGGCCCCTGCCCCGGGCTCACCGGCAAGCGCGCCTTTCCCCTCCGCGGCCGCAACACCGGCCAGGCATTCGAGCCCGAGCGCAAGCCGCTCGACCGCCTCCGGGCCTGCCCCCTTCTGCGACGCGTAGACCCGGGACCCCCGAGGCCCCGTGAGCGGATTCCGCACATCGGCAAGGCCGACAAGTGCCGCCGTGGGCGCTCGCCCCTTGATGAACCCGCCCAGGTGGGCCAGCGCGCCACCTCCCTCGGGCAGGGCGTCGCCGTTTGCGCCAACCGGAACGAACCCCCAGGCCCGGGCCATGCCCACGCCTCCATCCATCGTGGCGCTGCCTCCCAGGCCCACTAACACCTTCGTGGCCCCCGCGTCCGAGAGCGCAGACACCAACTGGCCCACGCCGAGCGTGGTCGTCCTCAACGGGTCCCGCGCCGACATGTCGAGCAATGACAGGCCACACACGAGGCGCGACTCCACAACCGCCGTCTCCGCATCGAGCCAGCCGGCGAGAGCCTTGATGGGCGCCCCTAATGGGCCCGCAACCGTGTGCGACGTGCGCCGCGTGAGACCAGATCCGATCGCGTCGAGCAGTCCGTCTCCCCCGTCACTGGCCCACAACACGACGGCCTGGGCGCCGGCCTCACGTATGCCCTGCTCCAAGGCGTTTCCGACCTGGGCAAGTGAAAGCGACCCCTTGAAGGCCTGCGCGACGGCGACGACTCGCATGGACTCTAACCTCATGTTTCTCACTGACTTGCGCAACGGCCTTTAAATTCGGTAGCTTTCTATTTGGTATGCCCGGGAGGGGTGTTTTCCCCTTTCCGGGCGCAGGGTACGTGCGACCTTTCGTGGTCAGGAAGGCTCTAGGGGGTTTTTTTGTGGGGCTATTGGCGAATGATCTGGTCCCGGCGGGAGCCCACGCTCACGAAGCTGATCGGGGTCTGCAGCAGGTCTTCGATGCGGTCGAGGTAGGCCCGGGCATGGGGCGGCAGGTCCGCCAGCCGTCTCGCGGCGGTGGTCGGCCGGCACCAGCCTTCCAGAATTTCGTACACCGGCTTCACGCGGGCCAGCGTGTCCGTCCCCGACGGCATGTCGTCCAGCGGCCGGCCATCCAGCTCGTATCCCACGCAAATCGGCAACGACTCGATCGTGTCGAGCACGTCGAGCTTGGTCACGGCCACGTCGGTGAGCCCGTTGATGCGCACGGCGTAACGCGCGACCACGGCGTCGAACCACCCGCACCGCCGAGGGCGGCCGGTCGTCGCCCCGAACTCGTCGCCGATGGTGCGCAGCTTCTCCTCGTCGTCAGGGGCCGCTTCCGTCGGCAACGGCCCATTGCCCACCCGGGTCGTGTAGGCCTTTACGACCCCGAGTACCCCGTCGATCGCGGTCGGGCCGACGCCGGCGCCCACGGACGCGCCCCCGGCCGTGGTATTGGACGAGGTCACGTAGGGATACGTCCCATGGTCCACGTCGAGCAGGGCTCCCTGGGCCCCCTCCAGGAGCACGTGCTGGCCGTTCCGCAGGGCATCGTACGTCACTCGGCCAACATCCGCCGCCATGGGGAGGAGGCGCGGGGCCAGTCGCTCGAGCAGGCGGGAGTATTCGTCGGCGGAGGCGCGCTCGGTATCGCCCAGGAGGCCGAGCCAGCGGTTCGCCCGCTCGGCGCCGTCGCGCACCAGCTTGCACGCCCGATCAAGATCGTGCAGGTCGCCCACCCGGACACCGCGCCGGCCGTACTTGTCCTCGTACGCCGGCCCGATGCCCCGCCCCGTCGTGCCGATTTGCTGCGTCCGCTCGGCCGCCCGGTCCATGAGCTTGTGATACGGCAGGACCAGGTGCGCGCGGTCTGATATCAGGAGGCGCCCGGTGACCGCCACGCCCCGCTTCTCCAGCTCTTCGACTTCACCGAGGAGGGTTTCAGGGTCGAGGACGACCCCGTTGCCGATGACGCAACGCGTCTTGGGGTGGAGAATGCCCGAGGGAATCTGGTGCAGGATGAACTCGTCGTCGCCCTTCACGACGGTGTGCCCCGCGTTGGCCCCGCCCTGGTAGCGCACGACCAAGTCGGCACTCTCCGCGAGCACGTCGACGATCTTCCCCTTGCCTTCGTCGCCCCACTGCGCGCCGACGACCACGACGCAATGGCGCTTGGGACCGAACATCGACTAGCTCAACCGGGGCTCTCGTGCCCCGGCGCCAGCGTGAACCGCGGTGAGCCCGGCCCCGCGCATCAACTCGGCCACCTTGGCCCGGTCGCCGCCCGAGAGGTCGGCCAGCGGGCCCCGCACCGGGCCGCCGGTGAGCCCGGTGACGTCCATGGCGGCCTTCACGCCCGGCACCCCGAATGCCGCGACAATGTCGCGGTGGAGCGGGGTCAGCCGTTCCTGGGCAGCACCAGCGGCCGCCTTGTCGCCCTTCCCGAACGCATCCCATACATCGAGTGCGACGGTCCGGGCATAGCAGGCCGCGGCCAGGACACCGCCCGCCGCCCCCATGTCGAGGGCGGATTGAAGGAGTGTCGCGTTCCCGACAAATAGGGCCCAGCGCGGCACGGCGGCCCGGTAGACCGCGAAGTTCTTGATGTCGCCGGAGGAGTCCTTCGCGCCGAGGATGTTCGGGTGATCGGCCAGCGCGGTGAACACCGCATCGACCAGGGCAACGTGCGTGTACTTGGGAATGTTGTACAGCAGCACCGGAATCGGGGACTCGTCGGCCACGCGGCGGAAATGCTCGACCATCGCCGCAATCGAAAGCGAGGAGCCGTAGTACGCGGGTGCCCGCACGAGCGCGAGGTCGGCCCCCTCGTCCGTCGCGATTCGGCAGGCCAGCACCGTCGCGCGGGTGGATTCCCTCCCGGTTCCGGCGAGGAGCCAGCGGTCGGCGGGGACGGTGTCGCGGAGCCATCCTACGACCCGGCGAAACTCGTCGTCGGCGAGGAGCGTGGCTTCACCCGTGGACCCCGCGGCGAGGATCCCGTCGATTCCCGCCTCGATCAGCACCCGGGCGTTGTCACGGAGCTGGACCGGCTGGACCTCGCCGGTGGCCGCGTCGAACGGCGTGGTGATGGCGACCATGACGCCCCCGGGAGGAGCGCGCCGGCTCACGCGGAACCTACCGCTGCGTTCTTCGGCGCGGCCGTACCGCCCTTGAGAGACTTGCGGGACAGCTTGAGCTGACGCTCGAATTCGGCGGGGTCTCCCGATGAAGCCACCGCGACCTCCGACGTGACCACACCAGATTCCACCAGATCGACAAGGTGCTGATCGAACGTCTGAGAACCGTTCTGTTCGCGCGTGCCCGCCATGTGCTCCCGAATCTCGCCGACCCGGTTACGGTCCCGGATCAGGTCCCGAACGACAGGCGTGGCCACGAGAATCTCCAACGCGGCGGCGCGCCCCTTCCCGTCCGCGCGCGGGAGCAGCCGCTGCGACACGATGGAATGCAGGGAATCGGCCAGCCGGGCCCGCGCCATGTCCTGGTCTTCCGCGGGGAACTCGGTCCACGACATTTGTGTCATCTGCCGACTCCTGACGGCATATGCGCCGCGAGCAAACCCATTTTCTCCCGCACCTCGCGCATCGTCTCGGTCGCGACGGCGCGGGCCTTCTCTGCCCCCGCGTGCAGAATGTCGCGAATCCGTTCAGGCGCGTTCCGGAGCTCGCGGGACTTTTCGCGGGCCGGCGCGAAATGGGCCACGACGCTGTCAGCCAGGACGCGCTTGCAGTCGAGGCAGCCCCAGCCCGCGGTGCGGCACTTCTGCGCGACATCTTCCACGGTGGCGGCCGGGGAGAAATACTGGTGCAATGAGTACAAGTTGCACTTGGCCGGGTCGCCCGGGTCCTTTTTCGTGACCCGCGCCGGATCGGTCTTGGCGGGCTTCAGCCGGTCGAACACCGCGGCGGGTTCCTCGAGAATACCGATCGTATTCCCCATGCTTTTTGACATTTTCCCCAGGCCATCCAGCCCGACGATCCGCCGGGCCTTGGTCAGCTGGGCCTGCGGCTCCGGGAAAAACCCCGGCGCGAAACGCGTATTCCATTTTCGGGCGATTTCCCGCACGAGCTCCAGGTGCTGAATCTGGTCTTCGCCCACCGGCACGAGGCCGGCGCGGTACAGAAGGATGTCAGCCGCCTGGAGCACCGGGTAATTCAGCAGCCCGGCGAGGATGCTTTCTTGGCGCTGCGACTTGTCCTTAAATTGGGTCATCCGCTCGAGGTCGCCGAGCGGCGTCACGGTCGTCAGTATCCACGCCAGCTCGGTATGCTCCGGCACATGCGATTGCACGAAGAGCACGGATCGTTCGGGATCGATTCCCGCGGCGACCAGCCCGACCGCCATTTCCAGGGTGCGCGCTTCCAGGGCGGCCGCGTCATAGTCCTGGGTAATCGCGTGATAGTCCACGATACAGATGAAGCAGTCATGCTCCATCTGCAGCTTCACCCAGTTCTGAACGGCCCCGAGGTAATTGCCAATGTGGAGCTCGCCGGAAGGCTGAATCCCGGAGAAAACACGTGCCATGGGCTCAATGCTATGAGAAGGCCAGAGGGGCCGCAAGGTGGCTAAATACTACGACTTAGTACGCTTGGCGCGGTCAGCAGCTGAGCGCGGGGCTCGGTACGTCCGCCAGGTGGCCCGGCCGGGCGACCCCGCGCAGTGGGACAAGAAGGGCCAGCACGACTTCGTGACCTCGGTGGATCGCGAGGCCGAGCGGCTGGTGGCCGAAACGCTCACCCAGGGAGAGCCCGGATCGGTCGTGATGGGAGAAGAACTCTCTCCCGGGGCCGCACAAGCGGACCTCGTCTGGGTGGTGGACCCGCTGGACGGCACGACCAACTATCTCCATGGCTATCCGCAGTACGCCGTAAGCATCGGAGGGGTCGTCCACGGAGAACTCGTCATCGGGGTGGTGGCCGACATTGCCCGTGACCTCACCTACCACGGCGCGTCTGGTGAAGGAGCGTGGTGCGGCGAACGCCGGCTCCAGGTTTCGAGCATCACGGACCCGGACATGTCGCTCATCGGCACCGGGTTCCCCTTTCGTACTCCCCCGGACATACCGCGTTATCTGCGGCAGTTCACCGCCGTCACCACCACCACCAGCGGTATTCGCCGCGCGGGTGCCGCGGCGCTTGACCTGGTGGACGTGGCCCTCGGCCGGCTCGACGGTTTCTGGGAGATGTACCTGGCTCCGTGGGACGTGGCAGCGGGCACACTGCTCATTCGTGAGGCCGGCGGCGTGGTCACAGACATGTCTGGCTCACCCCACGTGGTCGCACATGGGTCAATCGTCGCCGGCAATGCCGTCATGCATGCCTGGCTCCGTAACACCCTGGAGCGCGTGTGAAGACCGGCGTCGTCGAGTGCGTTCCCAATTTCAGCGAGGGCAAGGCCCCCGACGTTCTGCGCGCGCTGGAGCAGGCCATGCGGGGCGTCCCTGGCGCGCACCTGCTCGATATTCACTCCGACCCGTTTCATCACCGCTCCGTATTCACCCTCGCCGGTGCCCCAGACGCGGTCCTGGAAGCAGCATTCAGCGGGGCCCGCGTGGCCCGGGCCGAGATCGACCTGCGCACCCACAGGGGGCAGCACCCCCGCATGGGCGCGGCGGATGTCATCCCGTTCGTTCCCCTGGAGGGCGCGACCATGGAGCAGTGTGTTGACCTGGCTCAGCGCCTCGGGAAGCGCATCGGAGACGAGCTGGCGGTACCGGTGTTCCTGTATGGGGAGGCGGCCTCGCGACCCGAACGGGAGAACCTCGCCCAGGTACGCCGGGGCGAGTTCGAGGGACTGTCCGACGCCATTGGGCGGGACCCGGCGCATGCGCCGGACTTCGGCCCCCACCGCATTCACGCAACGGCGGGGGCGACGGCGGTCGGCGCGCGCGGCATACTCGTCGCATTCAACGTGTATCTCGCCACGCCGGACATGGCCATCGCCAAGGCCGTCGCCCGCGCGATCCGGTCGTCCAGCGGCGGGCTGCCTGGCGTGCGCTCGCTCGCGTTCAGCGTCGGCGGCCGAGCGCAGGTGTCCACCAACCTGCTCGACGTGGACCAGACTCCCCCGCTCCGCGCCTACCAGGCAATCGCGGAGGAGGCGTCTAAACTCGGCGCGACGACCGAGCACAGCGAGATGGTGGGGTTGTGCCCGGAGCGGGCGCTGTCCGCAGCCGGCGCAAAAGAAATGCACCTCCATGATTCCTGGGAGGCGCATTTGCTCGAACCGCATGTACGCTTGGCGGTGGATTAGTGCTTCGTCCAGATCAGGAGAACGCCGCAGGGCGTATTGGTGCCGCCGTACTGCAGCGGAATCTGCGCCGGCCCCATGTATAGCTCGACGGCCAGCACGTCGTTCGGTTGCAGGAACCACATCATGTCGCTCTTTGACTCGACCCCGTCGATGTAGATGCGTGGAGCAAATCGACTGCTGAGGTCTCCCGACTCCGGAGTTGTCTGGCAGTTACGGACCTGTGGTGCGTTCCGGTAGATCCTCAAACCGGGGATCCCCAGAAGGATGCCTGTTGCCAGCTTTGCCTTGACGGCTTTCTTCTCGACCGCGGCGGGATCCAGAAAGGTGCCCTGCTCCGACGTCCTTCTCATGTAGAAGCCGCGACGGATCAGATACTCGTCACGAGTCGCCTCGACGTTGATCGGGTCGAGCGGCGTGGGAACGGCGCTCTTGGCCGAATCCACTAAACTGCCCCTCGCGCCCTGCGCCGCGACCGCGCTCGGAGAGGCCGCCAGGACACAAATCACAAAGAGCGCCGGCCGGATCAGTGGCGGGTCCAGATCAGAATGACGCCACACAACTCATTCGTTCCGCCGTATTGCAGTGGGATCTGGGAAGGGCCCATGTAGATCTCGACGGCCAGGATGTCGTTGGGCTGCAAGGACCACATCATCTCGTGCCCACCCTCGACACCATCGATGAAGATGGCTGGAAATCGCATGAATGGGTTCTTCGCGGCCCCTCCAGTAGGATTGAGTGCCCGACACGTACGTAAGTACGGCTTGTTCGCGGCGATACTCACACCCGGCACACCGATCAGGATATCCGTCGCGATCTTTGCCTTTACGGCCTTCTTCTCGACGGCGGCCGGGTCCAGGAACGTGCCTCGCTCTGATTCCTTCCGCTGGTAGTAGCCCCGGTTCACAAGGAACTCATTCCGCGTGGCTTCCACGCGGAGCGGCGCCAGCTTCACCGGAATCGGCGGTAGCCGGACAGACACCGTCATCTCCGCACCCTTCCCGAGCGTCAGTTCGCCCGAGAGCGCCGTGCGATACCCGATTCGTCTGAGCTGAAGCCGGTAGTTGCCGGAATCCGGCGCGGTCACGGAGAACCGTCCGCTGTCGTCGCCCACTGCCCGGCCGATGACACTGTCTACCGAATCGACCAGCTCCGCGGTGACTGCGGTAAGCGGGCGCGTGGTCGCAGAATCAACGACCGTGCCCCGAACCGTCTGGGCGCCGAGTGACGGACAGATGGTGACGGCGAGGAATGTCGCGGCGAGCGCGAGTCGGGCTAATGTTTTGTCCAGATGACAATCACGCCGCACGGCGTCTCCATGCCACCGTATTCGAGCGGGACTCGCGCGGGCCCGATGAACACTTCCGCCGCCAGGACATCGGTGGGCAAGAGCGACACGAGCGCGTCCTGCCCGACCGGCACCCCGTCAACGTAGATCCGCGGTAGCTGCGACCGTTGCGCCTGCGTCCCGCTTCTCCCCCGGGCACAGCTGCGGAGGAGCGGGAAGGGGACACCGCCGCTCTCCTCGGTCACGGCTGACTGGACGCCGGGGACATGGGCCAGCAGGTCCACCACGAGTCGCGACCTGGGCGCGAGTCGCTGAACAGCCGCCGGATCGAGGAAGCGCCCGCCCCCGTCGGCCATTCGGTCGTAGAAGCCATGGCCCTTGAGATAGGGGTCCGGGGTAGTCGCCGTCACGGCCACGGGAGCCAGGCCGACGGCGGCCAGGGCGATCGGGAGGTTCATCTCCCCGCGGAAATTGAGAACCATGGGGGACTCGAACGACCGGTAACCCAGGCGCTGTGCCCGGAGCACGTAGGTCCCCGGGCCCGGCGTGGTCAACAGGAACTTCCCCGCGGAATCGGTCAACGCGCGGACGGCGACCTGGGTGTCCGCAACCACGAGCTCCACGGACACGGAAGCCAGGGGCTGCCCGGTCCTCGAATCCGACACGCTGCCACGAACGGTCTGTGCGGTGAGGGGCGAGGCGGCTATTGCGGCCAACAGGGTTGCAGCCGCCGGGACCGATAGGCCCTTGATCAGCTGCATCTGCAGCCTCCTGACGGACGACTACTGGGCGCTAGGCGGAGACCGGCGCGTGCACAGCGGTAAGGATCCGGGGCCCATCAGGCTGGATTGCCACGGTGTGCTCGAAATGGGCCGAGAGCGTGCCGTCTACCGTGACGACGGTCCATTTGTCGTCCAGGGTGCGGATGTCCGGCTTCCCAACGTTCACCATGGGCTCGATCGCGATCGTCATGCCGGCCACCAGGCGCGGGCCGCGCTTGGGCTTCCCGAAGTTGGGGACCTGCGGCTCCTCGTGGAAGCTGGTGCCGATGCCGTGCCCGACGAGCTCGCGCACGACGCTGAACCCACCGGCTTCGGCCACGCGTTGCACCGCGTGACCAATGTCGCCCACGTGGTTTCCCAGCTGGGCCGCGCGAATCCCGGCATCCAGAGCATCGCGGGTGACGCGCAGGAGCCGCTCGGCCGCCTCGCTCACCTCGCCCACCGGGACCGTGATCGCGGAATCTCCGTGCAGTCCCTCAACGCACACGCCGCAATCCACACTCACGATGTCGCCATCCTTGAGCACGCGGCGGGCGGACGGAATGCCGTGCACGATTTCGTCGTTGATGGAGGTGCAGAGCGAGGCGGGAAAGTCGTAGAGCCCCTTGAATGACGGCCTGGCGCCCGGGTGACTGCGAATAAACTCCTCGGCCAGCTCGTCGAGCTGGGCGGTGCTGACGCCGGGAACGGCCCGCGCGCCGACCAGGGCGAGCGTCTCACCGACGATCCGCCCCGCCTCGGCCATGCTCTCGATTTCGCGCGCCGACTTGATCGTGATCATAGCCCCAGTGCCTTCCGGACCGCGCGGGCGATTTCCTCGACCGTGCCCATGCCCGCCACTTCCTTCAACTTGCCGCGCTCCCGGTAATACGCAATAAGGGGAGCGGTTTGTTCCCGATACACCTTGAGACGAAGGTTGAAGGCGTCGGGCTTGTCGTCGGCCCGGCCCTCGGCGGCAGCCCGGCCCTGCATGCGCGTGACCAACTCGGCATCCGGGACCTCCAGCGAAAGCACCGCATCCACCTGGGTGCCGCGCTTCGCGAGCAGATCGCCGACGGCATCGGCCTGGGCGGTCGTGCGGGGGAACCCGTCCATAAGGATGCCCTTTCCGGCCTCGGGGCGCGCGAGCACCTCCGAGATGAGGCCCAGGATCACCTCGTCGGGCACCAGGAGCCCCTTGTCCATGAACCCCGTGGCCGTAACACCCAGCGGCGTGCCGTCCTTGACGGCGGCGCGGAGCAGGTCGCCCGTGGATACACGCGGGGCGCCCAGCTCCTTCGCGAGCAGGGCGCCCTGGGTTCCTTTGCCGCAACCGGGTGGACCGAGCAGGATGACGTTCATGGCGAGTCGCGGTGGTCGGTCGTCGGCGTTCGGTGGTCGGGGACGCGGGGGCCGAAGACCGACCCCCGACAACCGACAACCGCCTTACATGAACCGTCTACGTCCACGGAACTTGATCCGGCCCTTCTTCATGAAGTCGTCGTAGTGCCTGAGGTGCAGGTGCTGCTGGACCTGGACAATCGTGTCGAGGCCCACGCCCACCACGATCAACAGGGCCGTGCCGCCGAAATAGAAGGGGACGTTGAACGCGTTCAGCACGAAGAACGGCAACAGCGCCACGATGCAGAGGAAGAGCGCGCCCGGGAGGGTCACCCGCGTCAGCACTTCGTCGATGTAGTCGGCCGTTGAGGCGCCGGGCTTCACGCCCGGAATAAACCCGCCCTGTTTCTTCAGGTTCTCCGCCAGGTCCACCGGGTTGAAAATGATGGACGTGTAGAAATACGTGAAGAACACGATGAGCGCCGCGTACGTGAAGTAGTACAAGCCCGTGCCGGGCTGGAAGTACTCGGCCATGTTCTTGACCGCCTGTATGCTGCTGAAGGTCGCCAGCGTGCCGGGCACGATGATGATGGACTGGGCGAAAATGATGGGCATCACGCCGGACGAGTTGATCCGGATCGGGATGAACGTCTTCTGCCCTTCGCGGATACGCCCGCGGCCCATGACCTTTCGCGGTATCTGGATGGGTATTCGCCGGGCCGCCACGGTGATCGCCACCACGCCCGCCACGACCCCCACCATGACCGTCAGCAGAACGAGCAGCGACAGCAGGTTGATCACCCCGGTGTTCCAGAACTCGATCGTCTTGCCGATACCCGGCCACATGCCCTGCATGATCGAGAAGAAGATCAGCAGGCTCATGCCGTTCCCGATGCCGCGCTCGGTGATCTGCTCGCCCAGCCACATCACGAAGACGGCACCGGTCGTCAGGGTCAGGATCGTGACGATCCGGAACGCCCACCCCGGGTTCGTCACCGCGCCCTGGAGCGACTCGGTGAAAATGGCGAAGCCGTACGCTTGGAATATCGCGAGGACCACGGTGAGGTACCGGGTCCACTGGGTGATCTTTTTCCGGCCCTCTTCTTCCTTCTGCATCTTGTCGATAGTCGGGAAGACGGCGCCGCCCAGCTGGAACATGATCGAGGCGGAGATGTAGGGCATGATGCCCAGGGCCAGCACCGTGGCGCGCGACAGCCCGCCGCCCACGAAGAGGTCGTACGCGCCGAACAGGGTCTGGGCGCCCTGGTTCCGCACGAAGTCCGCGAGGACCTGGATGTTGACCCACGGGGTGGCGATGTGAGCACCCGCCCGGTACACGAGCAGGCAGATGAACGTGAAGATGATCTTCTCTTTGAGCTCTGGGACTCGAAAGAGATTCGGAAACCGGGGAGCCGTCATTTAGCCCTCGACGCGCCCACCCGCTGCTTCGATCTTCTGCCGCGCGCTGGCGGAAATGCCGCACCCGCGCACCACGTAGGCCTTGGCCACGTCACCCGTGCCAAGGATCTTGACCGGCCGTTCCGGGTGGGCCACCAGGCCGCACTCGACCAGCGACGCCGGCGACACCTCTTCCCCCTTCACGGCGGTCAGGTCGCGCACGTTTACGACCTGCGCCTCGACCTTGAACGGATTGATGAACCCGCGCTTGGGGATGCGCCGGATGAGCGGCATCTGGCCGCCCTCGAAGCCCGGGCGCACGTTGCCGCTTTTCCGCGCGCGCTGGCCCTTCTGTCCGCGGCCGGCGGTCTTGCCGAGGCCGGAGCCCTGCCCACGGCCCTTCCGCTTGGGCGTGGACGTCGCGCCCCGCGGCTTCGCCAGGTTGTGCAGGCCGAGTGATTCCTTCGCCATTTACGCCCTCACCGGCGTGATGGTCACCAGGTGTCGCACCTTGGTGAGCATGCCGCGAATGGATGGATTGTCCCGCACCGTGATTTCCATCTGGTGGTGCCGGAGGCCCAGCGCGATGAGCGTCCGGCGGTAGGTCTCCGCGTGGCCGATTCCCGAGCGTACCTGCTTGACGCGGAGTTCCGCGCCTTCCGGGGCCTTGGCCGCCTTCTTTGGCGCCTTCGCCGGCTTCTTGGCGGCGACCGGCTTCTTCGCCGCGGCTTTCTTGGCGGCGACCGGCTTCTTCGCCGCGGCTTTCTTGGCGGCGGCGGCCGTCTTCTTAGGCACGCGTCGTCTCCTGCCGCTGGCGGGGACGGTAGCCGACGTCGGCCACTTCCATGCCGCGCTCGCGGGCGATTTGCGCCACCGTCACGAGGTGCTGCAAGCCGTCGATCGTGGCCCACACCATGTTGTGCGGGTTGGTGGACCCCAGGGACTTGGTCAGGATATCGGTAATGCCCGCGCACTCGAGCACCGCGCGCACCGGGCCACCGGCGATGACGCCGGTCCCGGACGTGGCCGGCTTGAGCAGGACGCGCCCCGCCCCGTGTTCCCCGATGATCTCGTGGGGAACGGTCGTGCCTTCACGGGGAATGCGCATCATGGAGCGCTTGGCCGCTTCCACGGCCTTCCGCACCGCTTCCGAGACTTCGTTGGCCTTGCCGGTCGCCACCCCAACGTTGCCGTTCCGGTCACCGACCGCCACGAGCGCGTTGAAGGAGAACCGCCGGCCGCCCTTCACGACCTTCGCCACGCGATTGATGGCGATGACGTTCTCGAGCATTTCGGAGTCACGGTCCCGATCGCCGCGGTCGCGGCGCTCGCGCCGCGGCCCACGCTGTTCTCTTTCAGCCATGCCTTAAAGCTCCAGTCCGCCTTCGCGCGCGCCGTCGGCAACCGCCTTGACGCGCCCGTGGTACATGTAGCCTGCGCGATCGAATACGACCTTCTTGATTCCGCGTTCCTTTGCGAGGTGCGCGATGTGCTTCCCGACCGCGTGCGCGGCGCCGACCTTGCCCGGCTTCTCCCGCTTCACGCCTTCGGTGGTTTCCGTGACGCCCATGAGCGTCTTGTGCTGGTCGTCGTCTACCAGCTGGGCGTAGATGTGCTTGAGCGACCGGAAAATGACCAGCCGTGGCCGTTCGGCCGAGCCGTTTACCTTCTTGCGGACCCGGAGGTGACGGCGCCGGCGCATTTCGACCCGGGTCGAGGGTTTCCGGACGATCCTCATGCGCTCTTCGCTCCCGTGGCAGTCTTGCCAGCCTTGCGACGGACCTGTTCGCCCTGGTACCGGATGCCCTTCCCCTTGTACGGCTCGGGGGGACGGATCTTCCGGATCTCGGACGCCACCTGCCCGACCAGTTCCTTGTCCGTGCCTTCAACCTTCACCAGGACATTGTTCTCGACCGACAGCTTGATGCCGGCGGGCGCGGGGTAGTCCACCGTGTGGGAGAACCCCACGGTGAGCCGCACCCCTGGCGGCTTGAGCTCGGCCTTGTAGCCAACGCCCTGGATTTCGAGCACCCGCGTGTACCCGACGCTCACCCCTTCGATCATGTTTTTGAGCAGTGCCCGCGTGAGCCCGTGCAGGGCCTTGTGCCGGCTCTCGTCGGACGGGCGCGTGACCAGCAGGTTGGTCCCGTCGAGCTTCACGCCGATCTCGGAATGCACGACCCGGGACAGCTCGCCCTTCGGTCCCTTCACGTTGACTGTCTGGCCATTCACCGTGCCGATGACGCCCTTCGGCAGGGGCAGCGGTCGTTTACCAATGCGCGACATGGTTCCTCGCCCCTACCAGAGCACGGCGATCAACTCGCCGCCCAGGCGCGCTCGTCGCGCGTCACGATCAGACATCAGGCCCTGCGGCGTGGACAGGATCGCCATGCCGAGGCCGTTCTTGACCCGCGGAATTTCCCGGGACTTCACGTACCGCCGGAGGCCGGGCGTAGACACCCGCTTGAGTTCCCGGATCACGGAATTGTCCCCGTGATACTTCAGGTACAGGCGCAGCAGCCCGTGCTGGCCGTCGTCCAGGACCTTGTAGTCCTGGATGTAGTGATTGTTCAACAACAGCTTGGCGATCTCGATCTTCAGCTTCGAGACCGGGATGTCCACCCGCCGGTGCCCCGCCTGGCAGGCGTTCCGGATACGGGTCAGGAGGTCCGCGACTGGATCTGTCATATCACCAGCTGGCCTTCCGGACGCCCGGGATCTCGCCACGCAGCGCGAGTTCGCGGAAGCAGATCCGGCACATGCCGAACTTGCGGAGGAACGCTCGCGACCGGCCGCACCGTTGGCAACGGTTGTGCTTCCGCACACCGTACTTGGGCGTCCGCTTGGCCTTCTCGACTAGACACTTTTTCGCCATCCGGTCCCGCTCCTGGTTAGACCACGACCGGCGTCTCGCCGCGGAAGGGCATGCCCATCTCCCGCAGCAGCGCCATACCTACGTCGTCCCTGCCGGCCGACGTTACGAACGTGATGTCCATCCCGTGAATCGTCTCCACCTTGTCGTAGTCGATCTCGGGAAAGACCAGCTGTTCCTTGATTCCCATGGTGTAGTTCCCCCGGCCATCGAACGACCGCGTGGGCAATCCGCGAAAATCGCGGAACCGCGGCACCGTCACGCTGATGAACCGGTCGAGGAACTCCCACATCCGCGCCCCGCGCAACGTCACCGACGCGCCAATCGGCACGCCCGCGCGCAGGGAAAAGTTCGAAATGTCCTTCTTGGCCTTGTTCACCATCGGCTTCTGGCCTGTAATCGCCGCGAGCTCGTTGACCACAGCGTCCAGCACCTTGGCGTTCTTCGCCGCCGCTCCCGCGCCCACGTTCAGCACGATCTTCAGCAGGCGGGGCACTTGGTGCGGGTTCGTGAAGCCGAACTGGCGCGACAACTTCGCCTTGACTGTGCCCCGGTAATGCTCCCGGAGGCGCGGCTTTGGAAACGACCCTGTGTTCGGGTCCTCATCAATCGGCAGCGCCGCCGAGACCTTCTCAGCCTTGGACTTCCCCCGGGGCTTCTCGGTCTTTTCGACCTTCGGCTTGGGCGCTTCGGCCTTTTCGGCCTTGGGTTCTTTCTCTTTCGCGTCCGCCATGCTTTATCGCGTCCTCGGGATGGGCTGTCCGGACTTGACCGCCAGCCGCTCCATGCTGCCGTCCTTGTTGACCCGCCGCCGGATCCGCGTCGGTTCACCCGACTTGGGGTCCAGCAGCATGACGTTCGACAGGTGGATCGGGGCGGGATACTCGATGATCCCGCCTTCCGCCTGCGGCGTCGCCCGCTTGTGCTTCTTGATGATGTTGACGCCGTCCACCACGACCCGGTTCTTGCGCGGCAGGACCTTGAGCACGGCGCCTTCCTTGCCCTTGCTGTCGCCCCGGATCACCCGGACCTTGTCGCCCTTGGTGATGTGCGTCTTGAACGCCCGCGCGATCGCCTCGGTGCGGCTGCGCCGCGACTTCTTGTAGACGAGCGGCTTCACTTAAATGACCTCCGGCGCCAGCGACACGATCTTCATGAACTTCTTGTCGCGCAGTTCCCGGGCCACCGGACCGAAAATGCGGGTCGCCCGCGGTTCTCCCTCGTCGTCGATCAGGACGGCGGCGTTTTCGTCGAACCGGATGTAGCTGCCGTCGCGGCGGCGCGTTTCCTTGGCGGTGCGTACCACGACCGCCTTGGCCACTTCGCCCTTCTTCACCGCGCCCGTGGGCAGGGCATCCTTGATGGCCACCACCACGATGTCGCCCAGGCCCGCGTACCGGCGCTTGCTGCCGCCCAGCACGCGAATCACCAGCGCTTTTCGCGCGCCGGAGTTGTCGGCGATCCTGAGTATCGATTCCTGCTGAACCATCTAGATCCCTCGCTGCGCTCGGGATGACCGCTTCGCGGTCACTTCGCCCGCGTGACGACTTCGACGACGCGCCACCGCTTGGTCTTGGACAGCGGCCGCGTCTCCATGATCCTGACCGTGTCGCCCACCTTGGCGTCGGTCTCGTTGTGTGCGTGCACCTTCTTGGTACGCGTGATCTGCTTGCCGTACAGCGGATACGCGAACTGCCGGGAAAGCAGCACCGTTGCGGTCTTCTGCATCTTGGTGCTCGTCACCACCCCGGTACGCACCTTCCGCCGCGCGCGGTCCACAGTTCCCTCGGTCATGCCTTCGTCCTCTTCTCCCGCAGGATGGTCTTGAGCCGCGCGATATTGCGCCGCACGATCCGGAACTGCGACGAGTTCTCCACCGCCTCGGTGGCGGACCGGAACGTCAGGCGGAACCGGGCCTCCTCCAGCCGGGCCAGCTCCTCCGCGACTTCTTCGACGGACAGCTCGCGAACCTTCGCGTTGTCCACCGGCTTGGTCTCCGCATCATGCAGCGCCATGGCTCAGGTCTCCTCGCGCGTCACGAACCGGGTACGGACCGGGAGCTTGGATGCCGCCAGGGCCAGCGACTTCTTCGCCAGCTCCACCGGGATCCCCTCCAGCTCGAACATCACCCGGCCTGGCTTCACGACCGCCACCCAGCCCTCCGGGTTGCCCTTGCCCTTCCCCATGCGCGTCTCGGCCGGCTTCTTGGTGATCGGCTTGTCGGGGAACAGCCGGATCCAGACCTTCCCGCCGCGCTTCATTTCGCGCGTCAGCGCGACGCGCGCCGCTTCGATCTGGCGGTTGGTAATCCAGCCGGGTTCCGTCGACATTAGCCCGAACTGCCCGAACGCCACCGTATTCCCGCGGGTCGCGAACCCCCGCGTCCGGCCCTTCATCATTTTCCGGAACTTGACCCGCTTCGGCGCCAGCATCTCAGCTCCCCGTGCTGTACGTGCGGCCGCGGGCGTCTTCCACCACTTCGCCCTTGAAGATCCAGGCCTTCACGCCGATCGTGCCGTACGTCGTCTTCGCCGTCGAGGTCGCGTAGTCCACGTCCGCCCGGAGCGTGTGCAGCGGCACCCGGCCCTCGTGGTAGCCCTCGGTCCGGGCGATTTCCGCGCCACCCAGCCGGCCGGCGGTCTTGAGCTTGATCCCCTGGGCGCCCATGCGCATCGCGCTCTGCACCGCGCGCTTCATCGCGCGGCGGAACGACACCCGCTGAGTCAGCTGGTGCGCCACGCTGTCCGCCACCAGCTGGGCGTCCAGCTCGGGCCGCTTGATTTCCTCGACGTTGATGCCCACGTCCTTGGACGTGAGCTGGGCCAGCTCATCCCGCAGCTTGTCCACCTCCACGCCGCGCTTGCCGATGACCACGCCGGGCCGGCCGGTGAATACGGTCACCGTCACCTTGCCCGGTTTCCGCTCGATGTGCACGTCGGAAATCGCGGCGTGCGCGAGGCGGGTCTTGAGGTAGCGCCGGACGAGCTCGTCTTCCTTGAGGAGTTCCGCGAACTGCTTCTTCGCGAACCAGCGCGAACGCCACGGCTTGATGACGCCGAGCCGGAACCCGTAGGGATGTGTTTTCTGGCCCACTACTTGGCCTCCTTGGCCGCCACGCGGATCTCGACCGCGCTGGTACGCTTGTGCAACGGCGTCGCCCGGCCCATGGCCGCGGCGTGGAACCGCTTGAGCGTGGGACCTTCGTTCACCGCCACGAAGGCGATGAAAAGCTGGTCCACATCGAAGGCCGTGTTGGCCTTGATCGCGTCCTGCTCCGCGTTCGACACCGCGGACTTGAGCACCTTCTGCAGCTGCCGGGCCGCCCGCTGCTTGGCGAACTTGAGCACGGCATAGGCCTCGTTGACGCCCTTGCCGCGGATCAGGTCCGCCACCAGCCGGACCTTGCGCGCCGACTGGCGCACGCCCCGCTGAATCGCTCTCGGTGCCATGCTATTCTTCCGGCGCCGCTTGGGTCTTGGTGTCTTCCGCCACGCGTGTGCTGTGGCCGCGGAACAGCCGCGTCGCGGCGAACTCGCCCAGCTTGTGCCCCACCATGTTCTCGGTCACGTAGACCGGCACGAACTTGTTGCCGTTGTGCACGGCGATCGTGTGGCCGACGAAATCCGGCGTGATGGTCGAGCCGCGCGCCCACGTCTTGAACACGCGCTTCTCGTTGCGCTCGTTCAGGGCGTTGATCTTCTTGAGCAGCGTCGCCTCGACGTACGGGCCCTTTTTTACACTGCGTGGCATGCTGACTCCAACGTCATGATTGTGTCGCCTTACCCCGTTTGCGTCCGCGAACGATCAGCTTCGTGCTCGCCTTCTTCTTGTGGCGCGTCTTCCGGCCTTCCGGCTTGCCCCAGGGACTGACCGGGGGCCGCCCACCGGAGCTCTTGCCCTCGCCGCCGCCCAGCGGGTGATCCACCGGGTTCTTGGCCACGCCGCGCACGCGGGACCGGCGGCCACGCCAGATATTCTTGCCGGCCTTGCCGACGCGGATCAGCTCATGCTCGGCGTTGCCGACTTCGCCGATGGTCGCCTGGCAGTCGGCCCGCACCATGCGGATCTCGGTGCTGCGGAGCTTGAGCGTCACGTACGCGCCTTCTTTCGCCACGACCTGCGCACTGGACCCGGCCGAGCGGCAGAGCTGCGCCTTGCTGCCGGGCTTGAGCTCCACGCAATGAACCGCGGTGCCCAGCGGGATCTCCGACAGGGGCATGGCATTGCCGTTCCGGATGTCGCTGCCCGGCCCCGACACGACGACGTCACCGACGTGCAGGTCCTTGGGATGCAGGATGTAGCGCTTCACGCCGTCGGCGTAGACAATGAGGGCGAGCCGCGCGGTCCGGTTCGGATCGTATTCGATCTCGGTGACCTTCGCGGGAATCCCCTTCCGCTCGCGGCGGAAGTCGACGATCCGGTACATGCGCTTGTGACCGCCGCCGCGATACCGCACGGTGACGTGTCCCTGGTTGTTCCGGCCGCCCTGACTCTTGATGGGCTCGACCAGGCTCGGCTCGGGCTCCGATCGCGTGATTTCTGCGAAATCGGATACCGAGCGGAACCGGGTGCCCGCGCTGGTCGGACGGAATAGCCTGATGCCCATGGTTTATCCCTCGAACACGCCCTGAATGGCTTCGCCGTCCTTCAACCGGATCATCGCCTTTTTCCAGCGCGGCCGGATGCCGTGCGTGCGGCCCCGCGTTTTCACGCGGGAACGCTGGACCAGGGTACGGATATGGACGACGTGCACGCCGAACAAACTCTCGATCGCCGCCCGGATCTCACCCTTGGTGGCATCCGGGGCCGCGCGGAACGTGTACTCCTTGCGCGCCATGTAGCTGGCCGATGACTTCTCGGTCACGAGCGGCTGGACGACGACGCGGAACCGGTCAGCCATTGCCGCCCTCCTTATTCTTCTTCGGTTTCGCGGCCGACTTGGCCTTAGGCTTCTTCGCCGCCGGCTTCATCGCCGCCGCCGTGGGCGCCGGTTTCTTCGCCGCCGCCTTCTTCGCCGCGGCCTTCTTCACTTTCTTTTCCCGCGTCGTGGCCTTGGGCGCCTTGCCGACGATGACCGTGCCGCCGAGCGCCGCTTCCTCCACCACCACGCCGTCCGCCCACATCAGGTCGTAGGCCGACACGTCACCGAACCGCGTCACCCGCACGCCCGGAATGTTCCGGCCCGAGAGGTGCACGTTGAGCTGCGCCTCGTGAGTCAGCACCAGGACCTTCTGGCCGGTGAGCTCGAGCTGCTCGAGGATCTCCGCCATCCGGCTGGTCTTGGGCGCGGGAAAGTCCAGCGCCTCGATCACGTGAATCCGGCCCTCGCTGGCCCGCGCGTTGAACGCGGACTGCCGCGCCAGCCGCTTGACCTTCCGAGGCAGGTTCGTGCGGTACTTGCGGGGCGTGGGCCCGAAGACCTTGCCGCCGCCGGGCCAGTTGGGCGAACGGCTGGAACCCTGCCGGGCCCGGCCCGTGCCCTTCTGCTTCCACGGCTTCTGGTTGCCACCCGAGACCTCGCCGCGCGTCTTCGTATCCGCGGTGCCATGGCGCTGGTTGTTGAGGTACGCGCGAACGGCGTGGTACAGCGCGGGCTGGTTCACCGTGCCGTCGAATTCCTCGGGCAGCGCGTAGCTGCCCTTCTTCTTCGCGGCGGCGGTGTAGTGGTGTGCCTCAAGCATACCGGCTCCGTGCCGCCTGCTTGCGGACAACCACCGTGCCCGACTTGGGCCCCGGGACGGCGCCCTCGATGAACAGCAGGTGGTTCTCGGCGTCGACCTTCACGACGGTGAGCCCGACTTCCGTGTGCAACTCGGCGCCCATGTGACCCGGCAGGCGCTTGCCCTTGATCACGCGCGACGGATCGGTACCCGGGCTGATACTGCCCGGCTTCCGGTGCCGCGTGTTGCCGTGGGTCGCGGGGCCGCCGTGGAAGTGGTAGCGGTGCACGACGCCCTGGAATCCCTTGCCCTTGGTGGTGCCGGCCACCTTGACCAGTTCACCGGGCTGGAAGAGCGCGACCGTCACCACGTCGCCGACCTTGGTGCCTTCGGCGACCGGCGAGAACTCGCGGAGCACGCGCGGCGCGGCCTCGAGCCCGCCGCCCTTGGCGTGCCCGATCATCGCCTTGCTGGCGTGTTTCGTCTTGCGGGCGCCGAACCCCAGCTGGACGGAAATAACGCCGTCTTCACGGGTGCGGACGCGCACGACTGGGCACGGCCCGGCCTCGATCACGGTGACGGGCGTTGACCGCCCGTCCGCGCCGAACAACCGCGTCATGCCCAGCTTGCGACCGATGATTCCGTTCATGCCTCTACTCGACCTTGATTTCGACGTCGACGCCGGCCGGGAGATCCAGCTTGGCCAGCGCGTCCACCGTCTGGGACATGGAGTCGGTGATGTCGATCAGCCGCTTGTGGGTCTTCAACTCGAACTGCTCGCGGCTCTTCTTGTCCACGTGCGGACTCCGCAGCACGGTCCAGCGCTGCGTCTTGGTAGGCAGCGGGATCGGCCCCGACACTTTTCCCCCGGTCTTCTCGACCGTGCGCACGATGTCCGCCGCGGCCTGGTCCAGCACCGCGTGGTCGAAGGCGCGCAATCGGATGCGAATCTGCCCAGCCATGATGTTCTCCCGTCCTACGCCAGGATCTTCGTAACGACGCCGGCGCCCACCGTCCGGCCACCCTCGCGAATGGCGAACCGCAGCGCTTCTTCCATGGCGATCGGCATGATGAGCTCGATCGTCATTTTGGTATTGTCTCCGGGCATGACCATTTCGACGCCCGCCGGCAGCTCGACCGAACCGGTGACGTCCGTGGTCCGGAAGTAGAACTGCGGCCGGTAGCCCTTGAAGAAGGGCGTGTGCCGCCCGCCCTCTTCCTTGGTCAGCACGTAGACCTCGGACTCGTACTTGGTGTGCGGCGTGATCGACCCGGGCTTCGCCAGCACCATGCCCCGCTCGATTTCGTTCTTCTCGACGCCGCGGAGCAGGAGGCCGACATTGTCGCCCGCCTCGCCCGAATCCAGCAGCTTCCGGAACATTTCGACGCCGGTGACGATCGTCTTCCGGGCCGCGCCGAGGCCGACCATTTCGACTTCTTCCTGCACCTTTACCCGGCCGCGATCGATACGGCCGGTGGCGACGGTGCCGCGGCCGGTGATCGAGAACACGTCTTCCACCGGCATCAGGAAGGGCTTGTCGATGTCGCGCACGGGCTGGGGGAAGTAGTCGTCGAGCGCCTTGAACAGCTCCTCGATCGAGGCAACCCACTTCTTGTCGCCCTCGATGGCCTTGAGCGCGGAGCCGCGAATCACCGGCACTTCGTCGCCCGGGTACTTGTACTTGGAGAGCAGTTCCCGCACTTCGAGCTCGACGAGGTCGAGCAACTCGGTGTCTTCGACCAGGTCGCACTTGTTCAGGAACACGACGATGGACGGCACGTTCACCTGGCGGGCGAGCAGGATGTGCTCGCGCGTCTGGGGCATGGGCCCGTCCACCGCGCTCACCACCAGGATCGCGCCGTCCATCTGCGCGGCTCCGGTGATCATGTTCTTGACGTAGTCCGCGTGGCCGGGACAGTCCACGTGAGCGTAGTGACGCTTCTCCGTGCTGTACTCCACGTGACTGGTCGCGATCGTCAGGATCTTGGTCGGATCCCGGCGGCCCTGTGACGCCGACGCCTTCGCGACTTCGTCATAGGAGATGTACTTCGCGAGCCCCTTGTCGGCCGACACCTTTGTCAGCGCCGCGGTCAGGGTCGTTTTGCCGTGGTCAACGTGGCCGATGGTGCCGACGTTGAGATGCGGCTTATTGCGCTCGAACTTTACCTTTGCCATACGCTCCTCGGATGTGCGGTCAGCCCTTGACTTTGCTGACGATCTCTTCTGCCTTGGACCTCGGGACCTCTGCGTAATGCGAGAACTGCATGCTGTACACTGCCCGGCCCTGGCTCATCGAGCGCAGGACCGTTGAATACCCGAACATTTCGCCCAGCGGCGCGCTCGCCCCGATGACCTGCGCCTCGCCCCGCTGCGTCATCCCACCGATTTTCCCGCGCCGGCTGTTCAAGTCGCCCAGCACGTCGCCCATGTAGTCGGTCGGCGTCACCACTTCGATATCCATGATGGGCTCCAGCAGCACCGGCTTGGCGGCCCGGCAGGCCTCCTTGAACGCCATGGACCCGGCGATCTTGAACGCCATTTCGTTGGAGTCCACGTCGTGGTAGCTCCCGTCGATCAGCTCCACCTTCACGTCCACCACGGGGTAGCCGGCCAGCACGCCGGTATCCAGCGATTCCCGAATGCCCTGTTCGACCGGCTTGATGTATTCGCGGGGAATGGTGCCGCCCACGACCTTGTCCTCGAAAATGAACCCGGCGCCCACCGGCGACGGCTCCATGTTGATGATCACGTGCCCGTACTGGCCGCGCCCGCCCGTCTGCCGGACGAACTTGCCTTCGATGTCTTCCACCCGGTTGCGGATGGTCTCGCGGTAGGCCACTTGGGGCCGGCCCACGTTCGCGTCGACCCTGAACTCGCGCCGCATGCGTTCCACGATGATCTCGAGGTGGAGCTCGCCCATGCCGGCGATGATGACCTGCCCGGTCTCGGCGTCTGACCGCACCACGAACGTCGGGTCTTCCTCGGACAGCTTCATCAGCGCGACGCCCAGCTTGTCCTGGTCGGCCTTGGTCTTCGGTTCGATCGCCACCGAAATGACCGGCGCCGGGAAACGCATCTTCTCCAGGATGATCGGGTGGTCCTCGTCGCACAGCGTGTCGCCGGTGCGCGTGTCCTTGAGCCCGATCGCCGCGGCGATGTCGCCCGCGCGTACTTCCTCGATCTCTTCCCGCTTGTTGGCGTGCATCTGCAGCAACCGGCCGATGCGCTCCTTGCGGTCCTTGCTCGAGTTGTAGATGTACGACCCGCTGCTCAGCACCCCGGAATACACCCGGAAGAACGTGAGCCGGCCCACGTAGGGGTCGGTCGCGATCTTGAACGCGATCGCGCTGAACGGCTCGTCGTCCGACGCCTTCCGCTCCACGAACGTCTCGTCGTGGTGCAGGGGGTGCCCCTTCATGGGCGCGATATCCGCCGGGCTGGGGAGGTAATCCACCACCGAGTCCAGCAGGTGCTGCACGCCCTTGTTCTTGAACGAAGCGCCGCAGAGGACGGGCACGATGTGCCCCTTCACCGTGGCCGCCCGGATCGCGTGCCGGATCTCTTCCTCGGTGAGTTCCACCCCGTCGAGGTACTTGGGGAGCAGTTCTTCGTCATGCTCCACCGCCGCCTCGACCAGGTCGTGCCGCAGCTGCTCGATCTTGTCCTTGAAAACGTCCGGGACCGGGCCTTCGACCCACTTGGCGCCCAGCGACGCCTCGTCAAAAACGAGCTCGACCCGGCGCACGACATCGATCAGGCCGGTGAAGAGTTCGCCCGAGCCCAGCGGATACGAGATCGGGTAGGCCTTGGCGCCGAGGCGGTCCTTCACCATGGCAAGGCAGCGATCGAAATCGGCGCCGACGCGGTCCATCTTGTTGACGAACACGATGCGCGGCACGCCGTACTTGTCGGCCTGGCGCCAGACCGTCTCGGTCTGGGGCTCCACGCCGCCCACGGCATCCAGCAGCGTCACCGCGCCGTCCAGCACGCGCAGCGAACGCTCCACTTCCACGGTGAAGTCCACGTGGCCGGGCGTGTCGATGATATTGATCTGGTAGCGCTGGCCCAGCCGCTCCCACTCGCAGAAGGTGGCCGCGGACGTAATGGTGATGCCGCGCTCCTGCTCCTGTTCCATCCAGTCCATGGTCGCAGTCCCGTCATGCACCTCGCCGATTTTGTACGTCCGGCCGGTGTAGAACAGGATCCTTTCGGTCGTAGTCGTCTTCCCGGCATCAATGTGGGCCATGATGCCGATATTACGAACCCGACCAAGTGGAGTTTTCCGCGCCATAACGACCATTCGTCTCGTTTCCCAGTTGCCGCAGATTGCGCTGAACGAGCGCTCATCCGCGGTGTTTCAGTTTTTTCTGCGACATCAGCGGCAGCTAAAAAGCGGGGCGACCGTCGTCCGTGTGCTTCGGACAGGTATCGCTCCGCGCTCATCCGGGGGCTTTCGGCCCCCTGCGACGGGGGATCCCTTGGTACAGGGTCCCGAAATTGTCTGTTTGTACAGTGAGAAGTGAGACGTGAGAAGTGAGAAGACGGTCTTCTTACTTCTTATTTCCTACCTCTTACTGGGTTACCACCGGTAATGCGCGAAAGCGCGATTCGCTTCCGCCATCCGGTGGGTGTCTTCTTTCTTCTTGATGACGTTGCCCTCGCCCTTCGACGCGAGCATCAACTCGGCGGCCAACCGCTCCGCCATGTCTTTCTCGCTGCGGGAGCGCGAATACTCCAGGATCCACCGCATCGCCAGCGCCGTCCGCCGCTCGGGGCGGACTTCCACCGGCACCTGGTACGTCGCGCCACCCACCCGCCGGCTTTTCACTTCCAGCGTCGGCTTGGCGTTGTTGAGCGCCTGCTTGAACACGTTGACGCCGGGCTGACCCGTGCGCTGTTCGATGAGATCCATGGCCTTGTAGAAGATCCCTTCGGACAGTGACTTCTTGCCTTGGTACATCAGCACGTTCATGAACTTCGAGACCGTCTGGCTGTCGTAGCGTGGGTCGGGCGGAACCGGCCGCTTGACCGCGGACTTGCGGCGGCTCACTTCGGCCTCTTGGCGCCGTACTTCGAGCGCGACTGCTTCCGGTCGTTGACGCCCGCCGCATCCAGCGTGCCGCGCACGATGTGATAGCGGACGCCCGGCAAATCCTTCACGCGGCCACCCCGGATCAGCACGATGCTGTGTTCCTGCAAATTGTGCCCCTCACCCGGGATGTAGCTCGTCACTTCAAATCCGTTGGTCAGCCGCACGCGGGCCACCTTGCGAAGCGCCGAGTTGGGCTTCTTCGGCGTGGTGGTGTAGACGCGCGTGCAGACACCGCGTTTCTGCGGGTTTCCCCGGAGCGCCGGCGCTTTCTCTTTCGCTGCAACACTTTTCCGCCCTTGGCGGACCAGCTGATTGATCGTCGGCATTAACCACTAGGTTCGGCGCCAAACCAGCAATAGTGAGGCGCAGCACAAAAAGTTCGGGACAGACTGGGAAAGGTAGAGAGGGTATACACTTGGGTCAACCCTCACCCCTGATCCATCTCCGTTACGGGAGAGGGGGACTACGACCCAGCGGCCGGCCTTGGAAGACGCATTCTGCCGAACGTTCAATCGCTGCGAATCGCGTAAGTTCGATGCGTCCTGTATAAGATGATACGGAACTGGCTTACCGGGGTGTTACCGTGACCGACATGGGACTCTTTCGCACCACTATCGAGGTCAGGAACTGGGAGCGGCAGGGGTCGTGGCGAGCCTTGCCGGAAACGCTGGTGGATACCGGCAGCGAGTTCACCTGGATTCCGCGGACCGTACTAGAGGAACTTGGCGTCGCCCCCCAACGGAAGCAGGGCTTCCTGGTTGCTGACGGGCGCAGGATTGACCGGGATATCGGCTACGCGCTGGTGAGGGCGGGAGGGTCGGAGGCGCCGGACCTGGTCGTGTTTGCCGAGCAAGGCGACATGAGCCTGCTCGGCGCCCATTCGCTTGAAGGGCTGAATCTCAAGATTGATCCGGTAAGGAAGGAACTGGTCCCTGCGGGTCCAGTGATTGCCGCCGTGGCGGCGTAGCCCCGCAGTGGGCCTACATCTCAATTTCGAGCTCCGCCTCCCCGGTACACGGTCTCCTGCGCAGGTGACCGCCGTGCTTACACACCTTCGTGGATTCGCCCTGACATTGCGTTTCAAGGGAGTCTCCGACAGGTACGAACGGGGCGGGGACGGCCTCCGGTTTCTGGCTTCGGTCCTCGCCGAAGGGTTCCCGGACGACACTCCGCGGATGATCGGTGATGTCGATATGGTGCAGGGGTTTTCGGTCCATCCCGGAGACGGATGTGAGACGGCCGCGTTCGCGTTCATGAGGAGAACGGACGAGAGCGGCAGTCACACCGAGTGGTTCTGGCATTCGTCCTGCAAGACGCAGTACGCGTCCGTCATCAGCGACAGTCATTTGGTGACATGTCACGCTGGCTTGGTCAAAATCCTCGACGAGGCGATCCGGATTGGCGTGGATGTCGTGGTGCGGGATGAGACCCACTACTGGGACACGCGTGACGAGGAACGGCTGATCGCGGAGGTCGGCGCGATGAACCGGATCGTGGCGGCGTTCGCCGGCAAGTTGAGCGACCTCAGCGGAATGCCCGACGGGCACCTGCGCTCCCCGATCTTTCGACACCCGCGTTTCGAGCGCCTCGAGATGGATCTGGACGAGTAGGAAACAAGCGCCCGGTCGGTTCACTCAGGGACGCCCGAACCGGTTGCAGACAGGGGCGTTTGATCCGCTTTACCTCGCGCCGCACCCAACGCACCAGGGAGCGGGGCAAGCCTCTGCGGTCGTGCCAGCTACCCCTGCGCCCCCGTCCGTCCAGACCACCACCGCACCACACCGGCCTTCGCCGAACTCCCGCGGCGTCATGGACGCCAGTGGATACACCTCAATCGCCAGGATGTCTTTCAGCTGAACGTCGTCCAGCGGCAGTTGCGACCGCCGACCATTGACGTAGCCCTCAAGCCCGCAGGGGGCGGTCTGACCGCTCCGGAAGCCGCTGTAGGTAGTGCCCCGCTTCGCCGTTTCACCGCAGTCCACGTCACCGCTCTGGCTTTCCGCGTACATCGTGGCCCCCGGGCTCGCGTCCGTCGAGGAGGGGCGCGGAGTGGCCTTCAGGCAGACATTCTGGAGGGCACGATTGCGGCGAAGAACCTCGCTCGCGCGCCGCCCCCCGCTCCGTTCGATTTCATCACGCGTGAAGTAGTACGCCTGCGGAATCTCGCGCCGGCGACGGTAGAAGCTCGCGAGCTGCGGATAGACCAGGAGGTCGAACGCGTCGACCGCGACCTGGTCGGTGTCACCCGCGACAGGTCGCAGGTAGAGCGTCCCGAGATCCACAGCGTTCCCCAGAGTTCCGGCGAGCGACGTTCGAATGGGGACGTACCCCCCGCGCCGGAGCATCACGATCGTGTCCCCCACCCCGGCGTTCTTGACGCGGAACTTGCCGTCTTTCCCGCTCCGCTCACCCGTGCTTGTGTGATAGAGATACACCTCCACCACGGGCAGCGGCCTGCTCGAGGCGGTATCAAGCACCGTACCGGTGATGGTCCTGCCTTGGCCGTGGACCTGGGCGGTGAGACTGACGAGGAGCAGGCAGTTCAGAAAGGCAAAAGAGCTACGCATGTGACACCTCCCGATACCACAACCTGACTGTATCATAATACCGATTCAGTAGGACGTTGCTGGAAAAGTGTCAAGCCAAGGGAAGGACACCAGCTTAGGACAGAATGTCCCCGGGTTGGGACATGCGGAACGGAAACAAGCCGCGTGTCACGTTGTAAGTCCTTACTTAACAACCCGTTATGATGGGACCTTCTTGGCACACCGCGTGCATCTCTCGCCGGTGACCACTGCAACAGGTTCCCAATGACGTTTGTCCGGTCCTCGGTCGTTGCCCTTCTGGCCTTTCTGGTGCTGGCGTCAAATGGCGCCGCCCAGGCCCAAGGCCGCGGGTTCATGTTCAAGCGGCCCGTCGGAAGCCTCACCCTCCGCGGCGGTTTCGCGGTCCCGTACGCCCACAGCGACATCTTCTCGTTCACGATGTCACAGCTCACCGTCGATCGCAGTGACCTCACCACGCTGGCGGCGGACGCTGACCTGGCAATGTGGCTGACTCCGAGCGTGGACGTGGTCCTCAGCTCGGCGTACTCCGGCCGGAACAACCAGTCGGAGTTCAGGGGTTGGCTGGACAACAACAACGGGCCGATCGAGCAGAGGACACTGTTCGAGCGGGTTCCGGTGACACTCAATCTCAAGGTCTACCTCAAGCCCCGCGGTCGCGAGATCGGCCGGTTCGCCTGGCTCCCGACGCGGCTCGACGCGTATGCAGGTGCGGGAGCGGGCGTCATGTGGTACCGCTTCCGGCAAACCGGCGATTTCATCGACTTCGCGACGCTCAAGGTGTTCAACGACCGCTATGAATCGACCGGAGCCACGCTCATGGGCCAGGCGCTCGCGGGAGCAGAAATGTCGCTGAGCCCGTTGTTCTTCCTGAACACCGAGGTGCGGTATGGCTTCGCCCGCTCGGGCATGAGCAACGACTTCGTCGGCTTCCAGAAGATCGACCTGGCCGGGTTCTCGGCAACGGTGGGCGCGGGATTCCGCTTCCCGAGGTGGCCATGATGAATGCGCGGACATTGATTGGCGCCCTGTTGCTCGGCCCGGTAGTGCTCCTCGCTTCCCGGGAAGCGGTGGCGCAGGAGCGTGATACCGATCCGCGCTGGTTGCCATGGATTGGCTGCTGGGCCCCGGTCGAGATCGCAGATTCGTCTGCGGCCGAAGTGGAGCGCCGGTATAGAGCGGTGCTCTGCGTGATTCCGGCCGCCGAACCCTCCGCCATCGAGATCCTGACCATTGAAGACGGAGCGGTCACCGCGCGGGGCCACGTCGACGCGGCCGGCCGGGCGCTCGCCGCGGAACGGGATGGTTGCCGCGGGACCGAGACCGCTGATTGGTCGCCTGATGGTGTTCGCGTGTATCTCCATTCGGAATTCACCTGCGGGAGCGACACGCCCCGGCGGGCGAGCGGGCTCATGGTGATCACGCCGCGGGGCGACTGGCTGGATATCCGGGGATCGGCTTCCGGGCGCCAGCGGGGCGTGCGCGTCGCGCGATACGAGATGGCTTCCCCGGCACGGGAAACGCTGCCGGCCGAGGTCATCCAGGCACTCGAGGCCCCGGCCCTGGAGAACGTCCAGTCGCGGGACATTGCCGGCAGCGTCATTACGCCGGCACAGGTGATCGAGGCGTCGCAGAGGGTCGAGACCCGCGTGGTCGAGGCGTGGCTGGCTTTGAGCGTGTGGCACGGACCGCCGGTACGCAGCAAGGAACTGGTCGACATGTCCAGCGCCGGTGTGCCAACCAGCGTCACCGACCTGGTGGTCGCGCTCTCGTATCCAAAGTGGTTTTCGCTCAACCGGCCCGAGCGCCAAGCCGACGCGGCGGCCGGCGAGCATGAAGCCTATCTCGCGGGCGGGAGCGGCGGTGTCTATCCCTTCTACTGGCCGTACGAATACAACCGTGGATACGACTCCTACAATGGATACGGTTGGTATCCAGGTGGCGAGCCGGTCGTCATCGTCGTGCGCGACACCAAGACGGAAGGTGAGCACGGCCAGGTAGTGAACGGGCAAGGATACAAGGCGGGCAATTCGGCGAAGAGCTCCGCTTCATCGACGACGAACAGGCGCAATGAAAGCAGCTCTTCGTCATCGAGTTCCGAAACGTCTTCCTCCCAGTCGTCCTCCTCGTCCGGCAGCGACAGCTCGGAACGGACCGCGCACCCCCGTCCGTAGGCTCACGGCGATCCCTCGCGCGAGGAACGGGGGCGGCTGGTCGTTGACATGCCGTTGACGGACGCGCGGCATTCTGCTGGCCATGACAACCCGGCACCCGTGCATTGACCGCATGACGCCTGCGGCGTTAATGACGGCCGAGGAGTTCCTGCGCCCTCTCCCTGACGGGAGAGGGGAAAGGCTGAGGCAAAAAAAGAGGCACGGCTCACCGCCGTGCCTCTTCGCTCCTCGACGCTTCCCCGCTCCGGGACTAGTAGACGATCATTTCCTGGGTCTGCGGATTCAGGTGCGGAACGGTCAGCGCACCGGTAAAGACCGTGGGGTCCACCTGGTACACGTTGAGACCGTTGAACATGTCGCTTTCGTAGATGTACCCGCCGTACCAGTAGCTCCCCCAGATCCGCCCCTGGCCCGGCGCCGGATCCGCCCACACCAGCTCCTTCGGCTTCATGGGGTCGGTGACATCCACGACGGCGGTCCCGGACTGGTAGCTGCCGTGCACCAGCAGGCGCCGGCCGGGAATGGGAATGAAGTGGTAGTTGTGAATGGTGCAGGCTTCGACAGCGGTCTGCGGCCGCGGCAGGATGTGCCAAGTGATGAACTTCCCGGTTTCGGCGTCGAACAGGAAAATCGCCTTCATCGCCTCCGTCTGGAACTCGCCGGGCCTGCCGTTGGGGATCGGGGTCCCGGTGGCCATGCAGCGCGGCTGGGTCCCGCCACCCGGCTCCGTGCCGAGGGCAATGATCTTGCCGTCGTAGCTGACCGCGGCCGAGTGCCAGCCGTTGATGTCAGGATGCGTGAGCTCCAGAAGCTGGCGCGGATTGACCGGGTCTGTGATGTCGAAGACGAGCGCTTTCGGCGAGCAGGCGCCGTACAGGCGATGGAGCGCGGTGTTGATGAAGAGGTCGTGACAGCCGTTGCCGACTTCGATGTTGTTGTTCACCACCCGGGCGACCGACGGCGTATCAATCGGTATCTCCACCGCCACGATGCGGCCCCGCGGACCCACGTTGCAGCCACCGGCGGAGTAGACGATCAGCCGGTTCTTCGCCAGGTCGGGATACATGGTGGCGGTGTGCGATCCGCATTCCACCCGGACCGCGGTCACGAAATTGTCGGCCGACACCTTGGTCCAGTCGTCCGCCTGGAAGATCTGCAGCCCCTTGAAGGTGACCGGGCTCTCGCCGGCCGGCGTGCCGGGGGCGCACGCCTGCTTAATGTCGTTGTTGGGGAGCCCGCGGGCCTGGTCGGTGGTGCGGATCAGGATCTTGTTCCACACCAGCACATCGCCCTGGGTCCCGGCGCAGCTGACCTGGGCCACCTGCTTCGGGGCTTTGGGATCACTGATGTCCACCACCCGGAAACCATCGTAGCTGCCTTGGAACGCGAAACCGCCCCAGAACGCCAGGTCGCTGTTCGTCATGCTGTTGATGCGGTCGCCCGTCGGCGTGGTGGTCACCCGGGGCGAGGCGCCGATCCGGCGGATGCCGGCGCTCGTCGGAAACGGCTGTCCGGCGATTGTGGGGTTCGAATTGATGGAGACTTGGGGACGGGCTTGGCCGCCGGCACGGCCTTGCCCCGCGGCAGGGGCCTGGCCGCCGGCGGGGGCTTGGCCCTCGGCCGGAGCAGGAATGAGCAAGGCCACTAGCGAGACCACTGACAGAACCTTCATCGCGAACCTCCGGGTGGTTGGTGCGGTTGGTGACGAACTGAAACCAACACAGGGACGACCCGGGCGCAAGGCCGCGCGGGGCCAAAGAAAAGAGGCACGGCGAACAGCCGCGCCTCTCTGTTTTACGAGATACCTGGACCTACTCTACATCGATGTCCGCTGCCCCTACCGTCTCCTTGATAAACGGACTGGGTGCCCCGCCTTCCACCTGGCCCTCGACGGGCGGTGGGGGCGGCTCGAACCCGGCCGGCGGCTGGATCTCGATTTCCGAGTACCGGTAGATCCCGCTGCCCGCCGGAATCAGGTGCCCGATGATGATGTTCTCCTTGAGGCCGAGCAGATCGTCCTTGGCCCCGCGGATGGACGCATCGGTCAGTACCCGGGTGGTCTCCTGGAACGACGCCGCCGAGATGAACGACTGGGTCGTCAGCGATGCCTTGGTGATGCCGAGGAGCAACGGCTCGGTCTTCGCCGGCGCCCCGCCCTTCTTCACGACCCGGTCGTTCCGTTCGCGGAACGTGAGCTTGTCCACGGCCTCGCCTTCGAGGAAATCCGTGTCGCCCGGGTCCTGGACGCGCACCTTCTGCAGCATCTGGCGCACAATCACGCCGATGTGCTTGTCGTTGATCTTCACGCCCTGGAGGCGGTAGACCTCCTGGACCTCGTTGAGCAGGTATTCCTGCACGGCGCGCGGGCCCTTGATCCGCAGAATGTCGTGCGGGTTCACCGGGCCTTCGGTCAGGCGGTCGCCCGCGCGGACCTTGTCGCCTTCGTGCACGCGCAAGTGCTTGCCGGCCGGGACTTCATACAACTGCGGTTCGCCGGCGTCCGGCTGGACGTAGATCTCGCGCTTGCCGCGCTTGATGTCTCCGAACTTGACGGCGCCATCAATTTCGGAAATGGTCGCCGGATCCTTGGGCCGCCGGGCCTCGAACAACTCGGCCACCCGCGGCAGGCCGCCGGTGATGTCACGCGTCTTGTATGCCTCGCGTGAAATTTTCGCGATGGTGTCGCCGGCGTGCACCGTCTGGCCGTCATCCACCGTCAGCTGGGCACCCCCGGGAACGACGTAGTCCCGGATCTTCCGCTCCTTGCCTCCCTTGACCTGCACGATCTCGAGGTGCGGGTGGAGCTTCTTCTCCCGGTCCTCGATGATCACCCGTTGGCGGAGCCCCGTGATTTCGTCGAACTCTTCGCGGACCGTTTCATCGTCCACGATCTCGACGAAGCGCACCTTCCCCGTGACGTCCGTGATGATGGGGTTGGTGTACGGGTCCCACACGTACAGGACGTAGCCTTCCCGCTTGCCATCTGGCGAGGTGACCGGCTTGACGTCCTGCCCGTCGGTCAGCGCCACCTTGGCGCCGAGCGGGACCGGGAAGCGCGAACGGATCTGCCCCTCGCGGTCCCTGAGAATCAGTTCACCGTCGTAGCCGGTGACGGTCTGCATGCCGTCCGCCGTCTTGACCAGCGCCAGGCGGTCACCGAACTCGATGGTGCCCTCCAGCATGGTCTTCCGGGCGGTCGTCTCCGCAATACGCGCCGCGGTACCACCGATGTGGAATGTGCGGAGCGTCAGCTGTGTACCCGGCTCGCCGATGGACTGCGCGGCCAGGATGCCGACGGCCTCGCCCGCGTCCACCATGTCCATGGTGGCCAGGTTGCGCCCATAGCACATGCGGCAAATACCCCGACGGGCCTCGCAGGTGAGGACCGAGCGGATCCGCATGGCCTCGATGCCGGCGTCTTCGATCGCCTGCGCCGTTTCTTCGTCGATCATGCTGCCCGCCTCGATCAGAACCTTGGGCAGGCCGTCTTCATCCAGCTCGTGCGGATCTTCCACGCTGTCCAGCGCCACCACCCCGACGATACGCTCGCGGAGCGGCTCGATGATGTCTTCGCCTTCCTTGAGTGCGGACACCTCGAGGCCACGCACCGTGCCGCAATCTTCCTCGGTGACGGTGACGTCCTGTGCCACATCCACCAGCCGGCGCGTGAGGTACCCCGCGTCTGCGGTCTTCAAGGCCGTGTCCGCCAGGCCCTTCCGCGCGCCGTGGGTCGAGATGAAGTACTCGAGCACCGTGAGGCCTTCGCGGAAGTTGGACTTGATCGGGCTTTCAATGACTTCACCGATGCCGCCGGTGAGTTTCTTCTGCGGCTTGGCCATGAGGCCGCGCATACCCGCCAGCTGGCGGATCTGGTCGCGGCTGCCTCGGCTGCCGGAATCGAACATCATGAACACCGGGTTGAACCCACCCTGTGACCGCGCGAGGCCGGCCACCATCGCCTCGGCGATGTCGTTGTTCGCGTGGGTCCACGCGTCGATCACCTTGTTGTAGCGCTCACCGAACGTGATCTGGCCGGTGGTGTAGGCCTTCTGGAACCGCTCGACCCTCGTGCCGGTCTCGTTAAGCAGTTCGGTCTTCTCGCGCGGGATCTCCAGGTCTTCAACCCCGATGGAAATGCCGCCCATGGTCGCGTAGCGGAACCCGAACTCCTTGAGCCGGTCCAGGAACAGGACCGTGTCAGGAAGACCCGCCGAGCGGTAGGACTCGAACACCAGCTCGGACAGCGCCCGCTTCCGCATGACGTCGTTCTTGAACCCCAGCGCCGCCAGCGTCGCGCGCGGCACGATGGAGTTGAACAGCACCCGGCCCGCCGTGGTCGCGATCCAGCCGGGCTTCGCGTTGACGGCTTCCGGCGGCGGCGCGTACCAGAAGTAGATCGGGGCGTGATGGTCCATGCGCCCGTTCGACAGCGCCATTTCGACTTCGGACAGCGACGCAATGTGCGGCGCCGTCTTGAGCCGGGCCTCGAACTCCTGGCCCGCCTTGGTCAGGAAGTAGCAGCCCAGCACCATGTCCTGGCTGGGTTCCGCCACCGGCCGCCCATCGGACGGCTTCAGGATGTTGTTGCTCGAAATCATCAGCACGCGGGCCTCGAGCTGGCTCTCGAACGAGAGCGGCACGTGGACCGCCATCTGGTCGCCGTCAAAGTCCGCGTTGAAGGCGGCGCAGACCAGCGGATGGATCCGGATGGCCTTGCCTTCCACCAGCACGGGCTCGAACGCCTGGATGCCCAGGCGGTGCAGTGTCGGCGCGCGGTTGAGCAGTACCGGGTGATCCTGAATGATTTCTTCCAGGATCTCGTACACTTCCGGGCTCTCCCGCTCGACGATCTTCTTCGCCCGCTTGACCGTCTCGGCAATGCCCTTCTCGACCAGCTTATGAATGATGAACGGCTTGAACAGCTCGACTGCCATGGTCTTGGGCAGGCCGCACTGGTGTAGCCGGAGCTCCGGGCCGACGACGATGACCGAACGACCCGAGTAGTCCACGCGCTTGCCGAGCAGGTTCTGACGGAACCGGCCCTGCTTGCCCTTGAGCATGTCGGACAGGGACTTGAGCGGGCGCTTGCCGCGGCCACGGATTGCCTTGGACCGGCGCCCGTTGTCGAACAGCGCGTCCACCGCCTCTTGCAGCATGCGCTTTTCATTCCGGAGAATGACTTCCGGGGCACGGTGCAGGATGAGCTTCTGGAGCCGGTTGTTCCGGTTGATGACGCGCCGGTACAGGTCGTTCAAGTCGCTGGTGGCGAAACGCCCACCGTCCAGCGGCACGAGCGGCCGGAGGTCCGGCGGAATGACCGGCACGACGTCGAGAATCATCCACGCCGGCTGGTTCCGCTGGTCGCCGTTGTCGCCCGAGTTCCGGAACGCATCCACGATCTTGAGCCGCTTGAGCATCTGCTTCTTGCGATGCTGGCTGGTCTCGCCGGACACGGACTTCCGGAGTTCGTCCGCCACCTTGTCCACGTCCAGGCGCATCAACAACTCCCGCACCGCGGGAGCGCCGATATCCGCCCGGAACTTGGTGTCGCCCTCGGACTTGGCCTTCGCCTTGAGCTCCAGGAACTTGTCTTCGTCCAGCAGTTCTTTCTCCTGGACTTCCTGCTCACCCGCGTCGATCACCACGTAGTTCGTGTAGTAGATCACCCGCTCCAGGTCGCGGAGCGTGAGGTCAAGCAAGTTCCCCATCGGCGACGGCAGCGTCTTGAAGAACCAGATGTGCGCCACCGGGATCGCCAGCTCGATGTGCCCCATGCGCTCGCGCCGGACCTTGGACAGCGTCACTTCGACGCCGCACCGGTCGCAGATGACCCCGCGGTAGCGGATCCGCTTGTACTTGCCGCAGTGACATTCCCAGTCCTTGACCGGACCGAAGATGCGCTCGCAGAACAGGCCGTCCCGCTCGGGCTTGAATGAGCGGTAGTTGATGGTCTCGGGCTTGGTTACCTCGCCCCACGACCACCACGCGCGCTGGCCCTGCAGGGCCAGGCGTTCCCGTTCCTTGGCGTCCTTGGGTCCCCGGATTTCCTCGGGGCTGGCGATCCGGATCTGGATGAAATCGAAGCTGGAGCTTCGCGGCTCCCGTACGCTGCGAAAATCAATCATGGTGTTATTCCTCGGCTTCGTCGGTCGTTCCCAGCGTCACGCGGAGGCCAAGAGCCTGGAGCTCCTTGACCAGCACGTTGAACGACTCGGGAATTCCCGGTTCGGGAAGATTCTGTCCCTTGACGATCGCTTCGTACACGCGGCTCCGGCCGTTCACGTCGTCGGACTTGACCGTGAGCATTTCCTGCAGCACGTGCGCCGCGCCGTACGCTTCGAGCGCCCACACTTCCATTTCTCCAAACCGCTGGCCGCCGAACTGCGCCTTGCCGGCGAGCGGCTGCTGTGTCACGAGACTGTACGGCCCGATGGACCGGGCGTGAATCTTGTCATCAACCAGGTGTGACAGCTTCATGATGTAGATCTGTCCCACCGTCACTTCCGACACGAACCAGTCGCCGGTCCGGCCATCCCGCAGGCGCACTTTGCCGGTGGGCCTCAACCCGGCCAGGTCGAGCAGCTCCAGCGCCGCCGCTTCCACGTCGGCTTCGCTCTTGGGTCCGAGCAGGCCGGCCAGGGCCTTGTGCCCCACCGCGGCCAGCGTGTCGGCGGCCCCGCCCTCCAACAGGCGGTCCGCTTCCTTGAGACCGGTCTTGAGGCCGGCCTTGTCCTGCTTGGTCCGTTCGCGCGTCTCGTCGTCCAGCTCATGCTGGTGGAACGACCGCTGGACCTTGGCGTCCGTGCGGTAGCGTTCCGCCAGTTCCTTGGCTGCCGCCTCGAGGTAGGCGCGCACCCGGTGGAACACGTCGCGCGTGCTCTGCGCGGCCGACCGGCTCGACAGGATGTCCAGCCGGACCGTGGCAATGGACGACGTCCCCCCACCGCTTTCCGGCCCGAGCACGCGGCCATCGGCGATGAGCTGACGGATTTCATCAGGCGTCAAAACCGGCGCCTTGGCCTGAAGGGCCAGGGCGATACCGGCCCAGCTCAGGCTGGCCAGCCGCATGAGCAAGCCCAGTTCGGACTCGTCGGCCCCCTGGAACACGGGGGTCTTCGCGTCGAAGCCGAGGATCTTGGCGGCCCACCCGAGGTGGGTCTCCAGGATCTGTCCCACGTTCATGCGGGACGGCACACCCAGCGGGTTCAAGACGATATCCACCGGCGACCCGTCGGGCATGAACGGCATGTCTTCTTCCGGCACGATGCGGGCCACGATGCCCTTGTTGCCGTGCCGGCCGGCCATCTTGTCGCCCACCGAGACCTTGCGCTTCTCGGCCAGGTACACCTTGACCAGCTGGATCACGCCGGGCGGGAGCTCGTCGGGCTGGAGGATCTTGTCGATCTGGTCCTCCGCCTTTTCCTCGATCTTGCCGCGTTCCTTGTTCGCCGCATCGATCGCCGCGCGCATCCGGTCGTTGGCCGTCTTCGACACGACCCGCAGCGTCTTCAGGTCCACGTCCGGGAAGTGCACGTCTTCCACGGCCGACTTGGTCAGCTTGCCGCCGGCGGGCAGGTATTCCTCGACCGTGCCGTTCTTGAGCATCACGGCGATCTCCTGGCCCGTCAGCACATCTGCAAGTTCCTCGAACAAGGCCGCGCTCACGCGGGCCTTCTCTTCGTTCTCCAGCCGCCGCACGTCCCCGATGCGCTCGCCGCGGTCCTTCTCCACCACCTGGTCTTCGATGCGAGAGAAGATTTTCACGTCGATGACGACGCCCGCCATGCCCGGCGGCACCTTGAGCGAAGAGTCTTTCACGTCCTTCGCCTTCTCGCCGAAGATGGCCGTGAGCAGCTTCTCTTCCGGCGACAGCTCGGTCTCGCCCTTGGGCGTGATCTTGCCGACCAAAATGTCGCCCGGCCTCACATGGGCGCCGATCCGGATGATGCCCCGTTCGTCCAGGTCCACCAGCGACTCTTCCGAGACGTTGGGGATTTCCCGCGTGATTTCTTCCTGGCCACGCTTGGTGTCGCGGACGTGCAGTTCCAGCTCCTGGATATGGATGGAGCTGTAGACATCCTCCTTGACCAGCCGCTCGGACAAAACGATGGCGTCTTCGAAGTTGTGCCCGTACCACGGCATGAAGGCGACCTGCACGTTGGCGCCGAGCGCGAGCTCGCCGTGATCGGTGGCGGGCCCGTCGGCGATGATGTCTCCCGCGGTGATCCTCTGGCCCACGTGGACGAGCGGCCGCTGGTTGATCGCGGTGTCCTGGTTCGTGCGCCAGAACTTCTTGAGCCGGTAGCGGTCATGCTGCATGAGCCGCGCCAGCGGGGTTTCCCCACGCTTGGCGCCGTCCGGGCCCGTATCGACGATGATCTCGTCGGCCGTCACCCGGCTGACCAGCCCCGCGCGGCGCGCGATGACGACGGCGCCGGAATCGCGGGCCACTTTCTCTTCCAGCCCCGTACCCACCATGGGCGACTGGGGGAACAGGAGCGGCACCGACTGGCGCTGCATGTTGCTACCCATCAGCGCGCGGTTGGCGTCGTCGTGCTCCAAAAACGGAATCAGCGCCGCGGCGATGGACACGAGCTGCTCCGGCGCCACGTCCATGTAGTCGATGCGGGCCGGGGCCAGCATCGGGTAGTCGTCCCGTTTGCGGCACAGCACCAGGTCGGTGAGGAACCGGCCGTTGTCATCCAGCGGTACGTTGGCCTGCGCCACCACGAAGTCTTCTTCCTCGGACGCGGAGAGCCAGCGCACGTCGCTGGTGACCTTGCCGTTCGTCACGATGCGGTACGGCGTCTCGACGAAACCCAGGTCGTTGACCCGCGCGTAGGTCGAGAGGCTCGTGATCAGGCCGATGTTCGGGCCTTCCGGCGTTTCGATGGGGCACATGCGGCCGTACTGCGAGTAGTGCACGTCTCGCACTTCGAAGCCCGCGCGCTCCCGCGTAAGGCCGCCCGGCCCGAGGGCCGACAGGCGCCGCTTGTGGGTCAGCTCGGCCAGCGGGTTGGTCTGGTCCATGAACTGCGACAGCTGGGAACTTCCGAAGAACGCCTGGATGACGGCGCTCACCGTCCGCGCGTTGACCAGGTCGTCCAGCGTGATCTTTTCGGGGTCGTTGTTGATGCTCATCCGTTCCTTGATGAGCCGCGCCATGCGCGAGAGACCCACCGAGAACTGGTTGGCGATCAACTCGCCGACGGTGCGAACCCGCCGGTTTCCCAGATGGTCGATGTCGTCCGTGTGCCCGCGGCCCTCGGACAGCTCGATCAGGTATCGCACGATCGCCACGAAGTCTTCCTGCGTGAGCACCGTGTGGTTCGCCGGCACGCTCACCTTGAGCCGCTGGTTGATCTTGTACCGGCCTACCCGGCCCAGGTCATACCGCTTCGGGTTGAAGAACAGGCGCTCGAGCGCCGCCCGCGCGGTTTCCAGGTTGGGCGCCTCGCCGGGCCGGAGGAGACCGTAGATCTGCCCCAGGGCTTCGGCTTCCGACGTCGTCGGATCCTTCGCCAGCGTGTTCTTGATGATCTGCGATTCCTGGCGCATCGACCCGAGCAGGACGTCCACCTTGAACGCGCCCGCCTTGATCAGCCTCTTCTTGAGTGCCTCGGTGACGTCCTTGCCGGCCTCCGCCACGATCTCGCCCGTATCCGGGTCGGGAACGTCGAACGCCAGGATCTGGATGTCTTCCTTTTCGCGCATGGACGTCGGGCGGTCTTCATCCCGGACGTCAATGCTCGAATACCGGGCGAACACCCGCACCGTCTTGACCCCGGCCCGGCGCAGCTGGTTGTACCGGTCGGGCGTCAGCTCGTCTCCCTCGTGGGCCAGCGCCTCGCCACCCCGGTCCTCAGGGTTGGCCACGTCCTCGGCCATGAGCGAGCCCAGCACCTCGCGCCGCAACACGCGCTCGTCCGGTTTCTGGGTCAGGTCGAGCGACTTGGTCGCGTAGAACAGCCGCAGGATGTCGCTGTTGGTGCCGTACCCGAACGCGCGCAAGAGCGCGGTCGCCGGGAACTTCTTCTTCTTGTCGATATGGACGTAGACCACGTCGTGAATGTCCACCGTGAACTCGACCCACGAACCGCGGAAAGGAATGATCCGCGCGCTGTTGAGCCGCTGGCCGTTGGGGTGGGTCGTCTCTTCGAACACCACGCCCGGCGAACGGTGCAGCTGCGATACCACCACCCGCTCGGCCCCGTTGATCACGAAGGTGCCCAGGGGGGTGATGACCGGAAGCTCGCCGAGGTACACCTCTTTTTCGATGATGTTCTTGGGGCGCTTGGCGCCCGTCTCGAGCGTCTCGTTGACCACCAGGCGGAGCGTCGCCTTGAGCGACGCCGAGTAGGTCATGTCGCGCTCGATGCACTCCTCAACCGTGTACTTGGGCTCGCCCAGGGCGAACTTCACGAACTCGAGGGAGTAGTTCCCGTTCACGTCGGTAATCGGGAACACCTCGTTGAACACGCGCTCGAGGCCCACGTCCATCGGCGCCCCGTTTTCCTGGAGCTTGAGCAGCACCGCGAACGAGCTCGTCTGGATGTCGAGCAGGTGGGGCATGGGCATGCCCGTGGCGAGCTTCGTAAATGAGATGACCGGCAGTCGTGTCTTAGGCATCAGTTATTCCTCACGAACGCAAATAGCCCACGGGTCCAGCGCCCGGAGGGCGGGGGACTGAATGTGGGGCTCGCGGAGCGAGCGATTGTATCGTTCTTCGTGCATGCGCCCCCGTCTGGCTGAAGTGGAACCCGGGCCCTCAGCCAACCGCCCGTAACGGGCGGAGGCCGGTCCTGGGACTTCCTACTTCAGTTCGACGGTTGCGCCCTGCTCTTCCAGCTTCTTCTTGATGGCCTGGGCCTCGTCCTTCGAAACGCCTTCACGCACGGTCCCGGGGACGTTGTCCACCAGGTCCTTGGCTTCCTTGAGCCCAAGGCTGGTGACTTCCCGGACTGCCTTGATGACCTGGATCTTCTTGGCGCCGCCCTCCTTGAGCACAACTGTGAACTCGGTCTGCTCTTCTTCGACCGGAGCAGCCGCCGCTGCCGGGCCGGCCGCAGCCGCCGGGGCCGCCGCGATGGTGACGTTGAACTTCGTCTTGAAGGTCTCGATCAGTTCCGCCAGGTCGAACACCGACATGTTGCCGATGGCGTCGAGAATCTCGTCCTTGCTCAGTGTCTTGGTGGTCATGCTCGTTCTCTCTTGGGGAACTGGTTAAGCAGCGCCGCCGCGCTGCGTCTTGAGCGCCTCGAGGGCGCCAACCCACTGCTGCAACAATCCGTTCATCATGCCGAGCATGCCCTGCAGGGGCGCCTGCAACGCGCCCCCCAGCTGGGCCAGCATCACCTCGCGCGACGGAAGCGTCGCGAGCCGCCCGACTTCCGACGCGGTGATCCGCTCGCCCTCCAGCAACCCGGCCTTGATGGTCGGGTGCTGGAATTCCTTGTGGAAGTCGGCGAGGATCTTCGCCGCACCCACCGGGTCGGCGCCGGCAAACACCAAGCCGGTCGGCCCCGACAGCACGTCGTCCAGCCCGGTGATCTTAGCTTCTTCCAGCGCGCGGGCCGCGAGCGTGTTCTTCACGACCGTGTACCCGGCGCCCACGCCGCGCAGCCGGCTGCGCAACACGGTCATGCGCTTGACCGGGAGGCCGGTGAAATCCGTCACGTAGATGGTCTTCGAGCCCAACAGCTGTTTCTTCAGCTCGGCGACCACCCCGCCCTTGTCCGTCTTGTTCATCGGTACCCCGCTACGTCGACCTTGGCACCAGGCCCCATCGTGCTCGATACCGTGATGGACTTGATGTACTCGCCCTTCGCCGCCGACGGCTTGGCCCGCACCACGGCGTCCAGGAACGCGTTCAGGTTGTCGTGCAGCTGCTCAACGCTGAACGAGCGCCTGCCGATCGGCGCGTGGAGATTGCCGGTCTTGTCCACCCGGAACTCGATCTTGCCGGCCTTCACCTCGCGCACCGCTTTCGCGACATCCATCGTGACCGTGCCGGACTTGGGGTTCGGCATGAGCCCGCGGGGGCCCAGGACCCGGCCCAGCTGGCCCACCTGTCCCATGAGGTCCGGCGTCGCGATGATCACGTCGGTATCCATCCAGCCTTCCTTGATCTTCTGGATGTATTCGACGCCCACCATGTCGGCACCCGCGGCCTCGGCTTCCTTGGCCTTTTCACCGGCCGCCAGCACCAGCACGCGCACCTTCTTGCCCACGCCGTGGGGGAGCACCACCGTGCCGCGGACGATCTGGTCCGCGTGCTTGGGGTCCACGCCCAGGTTGAGGGCGACGTCGACACTCTCGTCGAACTTGGCGAACGCCGCGCCCTTCACTTTTTCCACCGCCTCGCGGGTGGTGTAGGACCGCAGGCGGTCGAATGACGCCGCAGCTGCCCGGAACCGCTTCCCGACGTACGGCATCAGTCGATCACCTCGACGCCCATGGACCGCGCCGTGCCGGCAATCATCCGCATGGCGGAATCAAGGCTGGCGGCGTTCAGGTCAGGCATCTTGAGCTGGGCGATCTTCTTCACCTGGGCGCGGGTGACCTTGCCCACCTTGATCCGGTTGGGCTGGCCCGATCCCTTTTCGATCCCGGCTTCCATGGCGATCAACGTCGCCGCGGGAGGCGTCTTGGTAATGAAGGTGAACGACCGGTCGGAATAGATCGTGACTTCGACCGGAATGGTGGTTCCGGCCTGCGACTGGGTCTTGGCGTTGAACTGCTTGCAGAACTCCATGATGTTGACGCCGTGCGGACCCAGCGCCGTGCCCACCGGAGGCGCAGGGTTGGCCTGCCCACCCGGGACCTGCAGCTTCACGAACGCCGTGACCCTCTTGCCTTTACCTGCCGGCTTTGCTGGCGCTGCCATGTGACTCCTCTTTTGCGTCGGGAGCGTCTCGCTCCCTGACTCCCACGTTTCGCCGTGGTCAGCCGTGGGGCGGGACGGGCAGGGCTGGCAGGGCGGGCGATTGACCTCCGCCCGCCCCGCCCGTCTTGCCCGACCTGCCCGCCTAGTGTGCCCTCAACTGCAAGTAATCGAGCTCGACACCGGTCGGGCGCCCGAACAGACTGACCGACACCCGTACCTTCCCCTTGTCGGACAGAACCTCTTCGACCGTGCCGCTGAAATCAGTGAACGGCCCTTCCACGATCTCCACCACCTGGCCGACGAGGAACGGAATCTCGTCCTTCGGTTTTTCCGCTTCCGCCGGCTCTTCGATGCCCAGCAGCCGGTTGACTTCTTCCTGGCGCAACGGCTGGGGCGTCCAGCCCTGGCCCACGAACTTGATCACGCCCTGGATACCGTTGATGACGTGCATGGTCTCCTGGTTCATGACCATTTCAACCAGCACGTACCCGGGGAACACCTTCCGTTCCACCGTGACCTTCTTGCCGTTCTTGATCTCCACCATTTGCTGCACCGGCACCAGCGCCTGCCGGATCGGCTTCTCGTCCAGCGGGCGCGCGTCCGCCTGGATCTTGCGGTCGATCAGCGACCGGACCTTGTTCTCGTGCCCGGCCGTCGTCTGGATCGCGTACCAGCGATGCTCCACGGCGGTCCCGATCACCCGAAGGCCCGTCCCAGCCCGTCGACGAGAATCAGCGACCAAGCCCAGTCAATGAGCCCGATGACCACGCCGAACACCAGGACGAAGATGATGATGACCGTCGTCGACTTGCGCAGGTCGTCGAAGGTCGGCCAGCTGACCTTGCGGACCTCGGCCTGGACTTCCCGCAGATACGCCACGGTTCTCCCGGGCCACGTCACGACGTTCATGCCTACTTCGACTCCTTATGCAGCTTGTGGTGCCCGCACCGGGGGCAGAACTTCTTCCACTCCACCCGCTCCGGGTGTTTCCGCTTGTTCTTGGTCGTGACGTAGTTCCGCTCTTTGCACTCGGTGCATTCCAGAATGATGTTCTCGCGCGGCATGTGCTCCTCAGCCCTTGTTGCTGTTTCGGTCCTTTTCGATCAGAGCTCGCGAGCGGGATTGAACCGCTGACCTCGTCCTTACCAAGGACGCGCTCTACCGACTGAGCTACGCGAGCGAGCGGGCGACGGGACTCGAACCCGCGACCCTCAGCTTGGAAGGCTGACGCTCTACCAACTGAGCTACACCCGCGCGATACCGGACTCGTGACCCCTCCGGCGCCTGGCATGGTGGGGGAAGGATTCGAACCTTCGTAGGCTGACGCCGGCAGATTTACAGTCTGCTCCCTTTAGCCACTCGGGCACCCCACCAGATGACCCGGGCCTGCCCCGCTGAACAGACCACCCCGCAGATTTGAGTGTGCGGGGTGGCTGGAAATGCGAGACAGGTTCTATGTTTTCTTCTCTTAATGGAGCTGACGAAGGGAATCGAACCCTTAGCCTGCTGATTACAAATCAGCTGCTCTACCGTTGAGCTACGTCAGCGCGTTAGTCGTTCTTTTTCGAGCCTTATACGGTAAGCAGACATAACAGGAGAGTCAACCCAAGGTCCGGGGCCAACTTCCGACGGGCGGAGGGTCAGGCGTCTCGCTTCTTCCAGCGGGGGCCGGCAGGGGTGTCTTCGAGCTCGATTCCCCGGGCGGCAATCTCCCCCCGAATCGCATCGGCCGCGGCGTAATCCCCGGCCTTCCGGGCCTGCTGGCGCGCCGCGATCCGCTCCGCCACCCAGGCCGCCAGGTCGGCCGCCACGGCAGCCTTCCTCGGTGTCACGTCCAGCACGTCCATCGTCCGGTCAAAGACCTTGAGCCAGCCCGCCGCCTTTTCCGGACCGGCCCCGGCGTCCAGCTCCCGGTTGACGTTCGTCACGAATGAGAACACCGCCGCCATGGCTTCCGGAGCATTGAGGTCGTCGTCCATGGCAGCGCGGAACTGGGTCTCGAGCTCGTTTCCGGCCGACAGGTCCGCCTTGGCCGTCCTCGCCGCCAGGACCAGCCGGTCACGAAACTCGCCCAGGCGGGTGACGCTCCCCTGCGCCGCCCGCAGTCCCGCGTCGCTGAAGCTCAGCTGCTGCCGGTAGTGCGTCAGGAACACCAGCCGCCGGAACGCCGCCGGATCCAGCCCTTCTTCCCGCAGGTCCCGGGCCGTGAGGAAGTTGCCGAACCGCTTGGACATCTTGGTACCTTCGACGGTCAGGAATTCGCCATGCATCCAGTGCCTGGCAAACGTCCGGCCGGTCGCACCCTCGGACTGGGCGATCTCGTTCTCGTGGTGGGGGAAGATGAGGTCCACCCCGCCGGCGTGAATGTCCAGCGTCTCAATGCCGAACCGGCTCCGGATTTCCGTCAGCGCCATGGCCGAGCACTCGAGGTGCCACCCCGGCCGGCCGCGACCGAACGGCGTGTCCCACGCGGCGCCGACCTTCTCGTCCTCCGGCACGGCAGCCTTCCACAACGCGAAGTCCTGGACATTGTCCTTCGCGTACTCATCGCTGGCTACACGGGCCCCGGCCTTGAGCTCGCGCTTGTCGAGCTGGGACAGGCGGCCGTACGTGTCGAACTTCCCAACCGCGTAGTAGACCGAGCCGTCCTCGCTCCGATACGCGATCCTGCAATCGAGCAACTGCTGGACCAGTTCCACCATGGGGCCGATGTAGGCAGTGGCCCGGGTGTACACGTGCGCCGGCTTGATCCGCAGATAGTCCCGGTCTTCGAAGAAGGCTTGGGTGAACGGCTCGGTGTGCTTGGTCAGGACGACGCCGGCCTTCGCCGCCGCCTGAATAGTGCGGTCGTCTACGTCCGTCAGGTTCATGATCTGAAAGACGTCGTACCCCGAGTACTCGAGATACCGGCGGAGCAGGTCCTCGAAGAGGAACGTCCGGAAATTGCCGATGTGCGCGAAGTTCCACACCGTGGGACCGCACGTGTACAGCGTGACCCTCGGAGGCGCAAGCGGTTCGAAGGGATCGACCCGGCGGGTGAGCGTGTTGTAGAGACGCAGGCTCATGGAGCCCAAGATCGTCAGGGCCCGGAGGCCGCGTCAACGGAACCCGGCCCCGGCGCACACCGGGTCCTTCTGCGCGGCCGTCACCAGAATGTCTTCAAGCCGGCGGTAGCGAACACGGGATGCCGCCACCGCAATGCGCTGCGACCGGCACTCGGCCATGACCTGCTCCATGCCCAGCCCACCGACCAGCGGTAACGCGACGCCCTCGCCGGTCCGGCTCGCCCCGGGAAACCGCTGCAGCAGCCATGCGGCGCTGGACAGCGACCCACCATTGAGCGAAAGCTCGGCGACGCGCTCCGAAAGCAGCGTTGCCATCGCAACATCTGCCGCGACGCGGCCCCGCCACAACACCACCGCCCGGGTTGCCAGTTGCTCGACCGTGGACAGGTCATGTGACGCCAGCAGGACCAGCCGGCCCCCTCCGGCGAGGCGCTGGATTCTTCCCCGTAGCGAACGCGCGACCAGGGGATCCATGCCGCCCAGGGTCTCGTCAAGGAGGACGATGTTCCGCGCACACAGGGCGGCGGCGGCCAACCCCAGCCGCTGGGCCATGCCCCGGGAATAGGTCGCAATGCGCCGCGCCCCGAACTCGGCGAGGTCCCCCAGCTCCACGGCTTCACGAACGAGGTCCACCCGTTCCGCAGGCGAGCGCGCCCGATGACTCGCGAGATAGTTGAGCCATTCGAGGCCGCTGAGCTCCACGGGAGCGAGTGGCGGATCAGCCGCGAGCCCAACCATGAGCCGCGCTTCCCGTTTGCCGGCCCGGTGACCGCCGACGAGCATGTTGCCGGCACTGAGGGTCAGGTCTCCCGCGATCAGCCGAAAGAGTGTCGTCTTCCCCGCCCCGTTTGGGCCGACAACACCGACGATCTCTCCCGCGTCCGCGTTGAGCGTGACGCCCGCCAGCGCGACCCGAGGGCCAAAGGACCGGGCCGCCGAGTCACAGGCGAGGAGGGTCACGCGGACTCATTCCGGCCACCGGTTTCCGGAAACCGCTCGATGGCCCACGCCGCGGCCCATAGCCCCGCAACGAGCCACGCCGCGAGCAACCACCCATCTCCGCGAGCGGGACCGTCCAGAAGCCAGCGACTGGCCCGCCACGGCAAGGGGAGCGCATTCCAGAGAAATACAGCCGGCGTGCGAACCAGCGGCCATGACGACAGGAGCGCTCCGCCTTGAAAGGGCCGCACGTCGCCCAGCAGGGCCGCGAGGAACCCAAGGGCCGCGGCCCCCGATGCACCAACCGCGGGAGCCAGGGCCATAGTGAGGGTTCCTACGACCGCCGCGAACAGGAGCGCGACGAGGAGCGGGGCCGCCACCCGAGTGTCTTCCCCTGGAATCGCCAGGCAGACCAGTAGAAGGAGAGGACCAACCAACATCACCAGCCCGAGGAGGCGGCCAATCGGTGGGACCAGGCTCGATGCGGCCGCGCACCGGGCCGCCCCCAAGGCGCCCCCAAGGCGCCCCCCCGGGCGAGCAACCGGGAGCCCGCGACGGCGCCGAGCGTGCCGGCGACGAGGAGTAACGACCGTTGGTCACCCGCTGGAGATGCTCCGCCGTCCTGGCTGAGCATGACCAGCACCAGGCCCGCCGCCAGCAACAGCACGAGGCGCGGCGACCGGTGCCGGGTAACCAGTTGAATGGCCAGGATGGCTTCGGCCTTGAGAACGGGCGCGATGTTCATGACGGGAAGAAACTAGGAGTGGAGGGAGGTCAGAACGGCATCAAATCATTGCGGGGCGGATCAATTCATTGCGGACCGGAAGACCGGCGGCGGGCTACTCCGGCGTCATCGCCACCGCGCGGCGGGTACCAGTCGTACCGACGAGCACCGCCGATTCGAAAACGCGCGGGTCATCATCTCCGTAGATGTACGTCAGCAGGACATGCCGAACCACGACGAGCACGCAGGCCAGGAGGGGCACGGCGACCAGGATGCCGAGGACGCCGAGCAGCGCGCCGGCCATCAGGATCGAGAGAATGGTGAGGAGCGGCGGAACGCTGAGCCGCCGTTCGAAGATGAGCGGTTGAACGACGTTGGATCCTACCAGGTGCACGCCAATACCGAGGGCCGTTACCGCGATCGCGTAGCTCCACCCGCCGATCGTCAGGATGAACAGCGCGGGCAGGACCGTCGAGACGAGCGTGCCGAAAAACGGCACGATACCTACGATCCCGGTGAACACGCCGAACGCCAGCCAGTATGGCACCCGCAGCAGCAGGAGTCCGATGGCCGTGAGGATGGACAGGACGAGCATGGAGAGCAGCTGGGCCCAGATCCAGGCGCGCATGGTCTCCCCCAGGTCAGCCTGCACCGCGCGGACGATATGGCGCACGCGGGGCGGGAAAATCGCGATCAGCCCGTCGCGGTACACGCTGCTGTCACGCGCGAAGTACAGCGCCATGGCTAGCACGGCGATCGACTCGATGGCGATGGCCGTTCCTGCCCGCAGGTAGGGGAGCAGGGACTGCTGCACGAACTGGGACGCGCCGCTCAACAGGGATTCCAGGAGGCCCCCGCCCTCCGGCCCCAGCGCTCCCTCGAGGAGAGGGTATTTCTGGGCGAGCCGCAGGAGCTGCGATTCGAGGTGCTGGGCATTCTCCGGCAACGCCGCGAGGAAGTCCTGCGTCTGCGCGACGACGGCGGGAACGATCAGCCAGCCGATGCCGACGATGCCGACGAGCGTGATGATGACGGCGAGCGTGAGGGCGAGCGAGCGGCGGAGCCTGGTACGACGAACCAGGTCGTCGGTGAAAGCGGAGAAATAGACCCCGAGCAGGATCGAGATAAACAGCAGGATGAGGATTGACGCGACCCGACTCAGGAACAGCAGGACCAACGCGGCAACGAAGAGCGAGGTGAGCGTGGCCCCAAGTCGCCGTGCGGTCTGGTCTGGCATCAGGTTTCCTTCACCTCTTCGTCATCTTCCCCGTCCTCGACCAATTCGGCTTCAGCAGCGTCCTTGGACTGGCCGGGGGCAATCTGTTTCTGCGCCGCGGGCTGGCCGGGACCAAGCGCGCCCATCTTCTGCTTCAGCGCGAGGAGCTGCTGGTCCACCCCACCCGTGTGTTCCAGGGCCTGGAATTGCTTGGCCAGCGTGTCGCCGGACAGGTCTTCGTGGATTTCGGCCGATGCCAGCGCCTTGCGCTCGCGGTCCTCGATTTTCTCGGCCATGCGCTCGAAGCTCTCCAGGGCGCTCTTGTCGCCGATCGACGACATGGTCTCCTGGATACGCTGCTGCGCTTCCGCCCGGCGATGCCGCGCGACGAGCACCGTCTTCCGCCGCTTGGCCTCTTCGATCTTGTCGTTCAGCTGGCGGAGCGCGCCTTTCAGCGCCTCGTTCTCCGCGCGCTGCTTGACCCACGTTTCGTGCAGCTGCTGGGCGCCGGTCAGGTGCTCGTTGTAGCGCACCAGGGCCTGCTTCGCGAGGTCGTCCCGGTTTTCCTGCACGGCCAGCATCGCCCGCCGCTCCCAGTCCTCCGCCTGCTTCTTCTCCTTCTCGGCGTCGGCCTGGAGCTTCTTCTCGTCGGCGATAGCGGACGCCACCTCCTGTTTTGCCTTGGCCAGCTGAGTCCGCATGTCGGTGATCAGCTGGTTCAGCATCTTTTCCGGGTTCTCCGCCTTGGAGATCAGGTCGTTGAGATTCGACTTGATCAGGGTCGAGAGACGGTCAAGTATGCCCATGGCCGGGTTCCGCTCCTGCAGTAGATGTCGTGAGCCCCGGGATCAGACCCGGGGCGGCAGCTGCTCACGCCGGCGGACGTCCGCAAGCGCTCGTTCGGTAAAGTCCACCCGCTCCGCCAGTTCGGTAACGTTCTCCCGAAGCGCGTTCAACTCCTCGACCAACTGGTCTACCGTCTGGTCCGACACGGCGCCCTTCACCGGGACGCCGTTCGCGTGCCGGATGGCTTCGGCCGCGGCCGTGGCCAGTGGCGACTGGAAGAACCAGTAGGCGATGATGATCAACGTTAAACCTAAAAAGAACATCGCGGCTCCGGACGGCCCGTGTTGTCTAAGATCATTGGGTGTCCCCCGGCGCGCCACCCAACCCGGCTGCGGGCGGACCGAAGCAGTCCTACGGAGATTCCCACGCGCGTGTTTCGGCCCGAAACGGTCAGGAAGCCTGGCCGGGCAGGCGGGGATCCTCCCGCTGCCGTGCCAGCATGCGCTCGGTGAAATCGACCCGCTCCTGCAACTCCCCTATGTCCCGGCGGAGGCCTTCCACCTCCTCGAGCACCGCGTGGCTGGCATCGAGTGCCCGTTGCACATCCTCGCTGGGCACCGATGCCGGCCCGCCACCCTGGATCCGGGCGGCAATGGCACGGCCGATGGGTGACATGGCGAGCGCAAAGGCGGTGCCGCCGCCAAAGATCAGGACAATGGCGAGAATGTCTTCCATTTAACGCTCGCCGCCCAGCGCTGGACGCTCACGTTGCTTGGCGAGGAACCGTTCCGCGAATTCCAGGCGCTCTTCCACGGCTTCGAGCCAGCCCCGCATGTCCTCGAGTTGGTCCTGGGTCGCCACATCCTCGGCCGGGTCGCGGCGCTGATGCTTTCGCTCCAGGTAGCGCGTGACGATCCAGGCCAGGGAGACGAGCGTGCTCGCCCCGATGGTGAGCGCAAAGAGTATCGCGACTTCTTTAGGCATGGGGTCTCATGGGGTCGCCGGTTCCGTACGCTGAATCTTGAGACTTGTGTCAGGACGCGGAAGGGCGAAGAACCGCCTTGAGGAAGCGCCCGGTGTGGGAATTGCCCTCGAGAGCCACCTGCTCCGGCGTCCCTTCAGCCACCACGCGCCCGCCCGCGTCTCCGCCCTCGGGGCCGAGATCAATCACCCAGTCAGCCGTCTTCACCACGTCCAGGTTGTGCTCGATCACGACCACCGTGTTTCCCTTCTCCACCAAGCGGTGGAGCACGTCGAGCAGGAGGCGGACGTCCTCGAAGTGAAGACCCGTCGTGGGCTCGTCGAGTATGTAGAGCGTGCGCCCGGTGTCCCGCTTGGCCAGCTCGGTGGCGAGCTTCACCCGCTGGGCCTCACCGCCCGATAGCGTCGTGGCGCTCTGGCCCAGGTGGATGTAGCCCAGGCCCACGTCGTTGAGCAGCTCGAGCTTGCCGCGAATCCGCGGCTGGTGCTCGAAAAAGTCGAGCGCGTCGGCGACCGTGAGGTCAAGCACATCCGCGATGGACTTCCCCTTGTACCGCACCTCGAGGGTTTCCCGATTGTACCGGCGTCCCTTGCAGACCTCGCAGGGTACGTACACGTCGGGAAGGAAATGCATTTCGATCTTCACGAGGCCGTCGCCCTGGCATGACTCGCAGCGGCCGCCCTTCACGTTGAACGAGAACCTGCCGGGGCCGTAGCCACGGATCTTGGCTTCCGCGAGCTGGGCGTAAAGGTCTCGAATCGGGGCGAAGAGTCCCGTATACGTGGCGGGGTTGGACCTCGGCGTCCGGCCGATGGGACTCTGGTCCACGTCGATGACCTTGTCGATCTCATCCAGGCCTTCGATCCGCTCGTGGGCTCCGGCCACGGTACTAGCCCGGTAGAAATGCCGCGCCAGCGCGTGGTAGAGAATCTCGGTCACCAGGGAAGACTTGCCGGACCCCGATACGCCGGTCACCGCAATGAAGGCGCCCAGCGGGAAATCCACGTCGACCTTCTTGAGGTTGTGGTGCCGGGCCCCGATGACCTTGAGGGCCCGCGACGGGTCCAGCGTCCGCCGGACCGACGGCAGGTTGATCCGGAGTTCCCGCCGCAGGTACCGGGCCGTCAGCGAGTCCGGGTGGGCCAGCACCTGTTTCAGGGTTCCCTGCACCACGACTTCGCCCCCGTGGCGGCCGGCCCTCGGTCCCAGGTCGATGATGTAATCCGCCGCCCGGATCGTCTCTTCATCGTGCTCCACGACAATCACGGTATTGCCCAGGTCGCGGAGTCCCTGGAGGGTGGCGAGGAGCCGGGCGTTATCCCGCGGGTGGAGGCCGATTGACGGTTCGTCGAGGATATAAAGGACTCCCACCAGCCGGCTGCCGATCTGGGTGGCGAGGCGAATGCGCTGGGCCTCGCCGCCGGACAGGGAGGCTGCCGCCCGGCCCAGGGTCAGGTAGTCCAGTCCGACATCGTCAAGGAACCGGAGCCGTTCGCATACTTCTTTAAGGATGGGTCCGGCAATATCGGGATCCACGCCGGCCTTGCCGGCTCCCCGCACCGGGATTCGCTCGAAAAACAGCCGAGCCGCCGAAACCGGCATTTCGACGATTTCCCCAACACTCTTTCCGGCGACCAGGACGCTCAAGCTCTCCGGCTTGAGGCGCCGGCCGCCACAGGTGTCGCAGGGGAGCGAGGTCATGTATTCCTCGAGCTGGGCGCGCACCGACTCCGAGGTGGATTCCCGGTACCGTCGCTCCACATTCTTGAGGATGCCCTCCCAGCCGGACTCGTAGCGCCCGGCTGCCTTCCCGGCTCCGTACTGGAATGTGAGCGTTCGCTCAGATGCCCCATTGAGCAGTATTGCCCTGACCTTGGCCGGGATAGCGCCCCAAGGTTGAGCGGGGTCAAACTTGAATGCGCGGGCCAGGGTGGGAATGACAACCGTTGCGAGATAGCCGCTGGGTTCACCCCATGGCAGGACGACCCCTTCGAGCATTGAGATGCTCGGATCCCCGAGGATCAGGCTCGCACTGACTTCGCGGCGGGTGCCCAGACCGCCACAGGCTGGGCACGCACCGTAGGGCGAGTTGAAGGAGAACTGGCGGGGTTCAAGTTCGGCGAGGGAGTACTCGCATTGTGAACACGCGAACCGTTCCGAGAACAGGATCGTCTGACCCGTCTCGGTCCTAGGCCCCTCGTATCGAACGACCTCAACCAAGCCCTCGGCAGCACGGAGCGCTGTCTCGATGGAGTCGTGAAGCCGGCTCCTGTCCTCTGATCTAGTGGTCAGCCGGTCCACAATCAGGGCTATGTCGTGCTGCAGCCGTCGGTTCAGCCGGGGCGGGTCGGTCAGATCGTAAGTCGTTCCATCCACCCGAACACGGACAAACCCCTGCTTGCGCGCTCCCTCGAACAGGTCCTTGAACTCCCCCTTCCGTCCACGGACCAGGGGAGCGGCGATCTCGACCCGGGTCCCGGTTGGCCAGCCCAGGAGGGTGTCGGTTATCTGGGAGGCGCTCTGCCGGGCGATAGGCGACCCGTCATTGGGGCAATGGGGGATGCCTACCCGGGCCCAAAGGAGCCGGAGGTAGTCGTAGACCTCGGTGACCGTCCCGACCGTTGACCGGGGATTGTGGCCGGCGGTCTTCTGCTCGATGGAGATAGCCGGGGAGAGCCCCTCGATGGACTCGACATCCGGCTTTTCCATGAGGCCCAGGAATTGCCGGGCATAGGCAGAGAGGGACTCGACGTATCGTCGCTGGCCTTCCGCGTAGATAGTGTCGAACGCCAGGGACGACTTTCCCGACCCGGACAGGCCGGTAATGACCGTCAGGCGGTCACGGGGGATCTCGACCGTGACGTTCTTCAGGTTGTGGACGCGGGCACCGCGGACAATCAGGCGATCTTCAGCCATAGCCTTCTAACGTAGAGGGCCTGAGGAATCCCGGTCAACGGGTCCAGTCCGGAAAAGCCCGGAAAACGAGGTTTCCACACGGCTTGCGGACAACTTCCGTAAGTCGTATCTTCGCACCCCCTTAGCCCATATCCGGTGGCAGCTCGAGAAGACAGTCCCTACATCGTGGTGCTCACGACCCTGGGGAACGCAGAAGATGCGCATGCCTTCGTTCGAGCGCTGGTAGATCGGCGGCTGGTGGCCTGCGGAACGATCGTGCCGGGTGCGCGTTCGATTTACCGCTGGAAAGGAAAGATCGCCGACGAGCACGAAGCGGTCGTGCTGCTGAAGACCCAACGGGATCGCTGGCCTGATCTGGTAGACGCCGTACGAACACTGCATCCGTACAAGGTACCGGAACTCCTGGCGCTCCCGGTGAGCGAGGGTCTGCCGGCGTATCTCGACTGGGTCACGAGCGAAACCATCTCGAAGGAATAGGCAGAAGGTCATGAGTCATTTTGGGCGGCACGGGCGGCGGGCGCGGCGGCGGTTCGGAACGGAACTCGCGGGGCGCCTCGCAGCGCTACACGCGGAAAAACCTGATGGCAACGGCGGAATCACCATGAATGGCAGCGCAGCGACCAACGGTCACGGGGCGGCGAACGGCAATGGCGCCAACGGCCACGCCGTGAACGGCAACGGAGCCCCGGCGACCAACGGCATCGCGCTGGTCACGCCGGCAATTCACGCCAGGGTCCTTCCGTTTGAGATCTCCAGCGACGAAACGGCCCTCGAAACAGCCCCCTGCGACGTCTGCGGCCGTCAGCATGGCCCTGCGAGGTGACACGCCCGCCGTGGCGGCGGGCGATCCCGTTTCTTCCCCGGCTCCGGCGGCCACGAGCACCCCCATGGAGATGAGCGCGGCGCCGGCCCCGGTGGAACCGTCGGCCGACGAAGTCCTGTTCCGCGCAGCGCGCGAGGCAAAGACGAAACGGCCCTCGAAACAGCCCCCTGCGACGTCTGCGGCCGTCAGCATGGCCCTGCGAGGTGACACGCCCGCCGGGGCGGCGGGCGATCCCGTTTCTTCCCCGGCTCCGGCGGCCACGAGCACCCCCATGGAGATGAGCGCGGCGCCGGCCCCGGTGGAACCGTCGGCCGACGAAGTCCTGTTCCGCGCAGCGCGCGAGGCAAACGCGAACGGCGACCTGCGCCGCGGGATGGCGATCTACCGGGAACTCCTCTCGCTGAACCCGCGTCACGTCCGCGCGCGCAACAACCTCGCGCTGTTGCTTGAACAGCAGGGCGGGCACGACGGGGCGCTCGAACAGCTCAACCAGTGCCTCACGATGGAGCCCGGCAATCCGCAGGTGCTGGTGAACCGCGGCGCCGTGCTGGGGTCCCTGGCCCGCTACACCGAGGCTGACCGCGACTTGCGGATCGTCCTGCAGACGGAGCCGGACAACGCGGAGGCGCATTTCAACCTCGGGCTGGTGATTTCGCGCAAGGGATTGTGGAACCAGGCTATTCCGCACCTGCGCCGCGCAATCGAGCTGGAACCCAGCCGCGCCATGGCCTACTACTACCTCGGCGAGGCGCTGAACAAGGTCGATGACCTGAACGGAGCCCTCCAGGCGTTCCAGCGGGCCTCCGAGTTGCACCCGAGCAGCGCGAAGGTGTTGTGCGGCCTCGGCATCGTGTACGACCGGATGAACCGGCCCGAAGAGGCCGCGCAGATGTACCGCCGCTCCCGGGACGTCACCGGCCGGTGATCTACGTCGTCGTGGACGACATCGCGTTCGTGACAGCGGACGCGGTGGTTCGTCCCGCGACCACCTCGCTCGAGCCCACGACCGCCGCCCTGCGCCACCTGGAGCAGGTCGGCGGTCCTTCTTTTTTGAAACAGATCCAGGTCAACCAGGATCTCGCCGTGGGAGCCGCGGTCGTGACGGGCGGCGGCGACCTCCCTGCTCCCTTCGTCATCCACGCTATCATTGTCACCCTGGTGTCGTTCCTCAACCTGGGACTCGCGGGGTTCGTGCTCTCCTCTATCGTGGCAAGGTTCATTTTCCCGGCGGTTTCACTCGAGGGACGGCAAATGTGGCTGCTGCGGTCGTCGCCGCTGGATCTGAAGGCGTTGCTGTGGTCCAAGTACTGGGTGGGCACGGTGCCCCTGCTGATCCTGGCGCTGATCATCATCATGTTCACCAACGTCCTGCTGAGGGCGTCGCCATTCATGATGATCGTGAGCGTGGGGACCATCACCATGCTCACGATGGCCATCAGCGCGATGGCGCTCGCGTTTGGGGCATTGTACCCGCAATTCGAGACGGAGAACGCGGCGCAGATTCCAACGTCGTTCGGCGGCTTGATCTACATGATGTCCACGATCGCGCTGCTGGCGGTGGTGATCGTCATCGAGGCACAGCCGGTGTCCGTTTACCTCGCGGCCGAGTTCCAGGCGGACGCCGTGAGCATCACGCCGACCATGATCCTGGCCTTCATTGCGGTCATCGTGGTGTGCGCGACGGCGACGGTGGTGCCGCTCCGGATGGGACTGAAGAGAATGGAGCAGTTCGAGTTCTGAAGCAGTTGGCCGGGTCGGCGTGCAGGACATGCAGGAAGACGAACTCCGGCGGCGCGTTGCCGGTGGTCGTGATACGGATCACACAGCGGAGTTCGCGCGGCCACGGTCCCCGAGAAGGATGCGCCCGCAACGCGCGCAATACAGCGCGGGCGAATCGGCCACTGTTCCGCAGGACGAACATGCCGGGGAGACGCGCGCCGCCATTTCGGCCACGATCTGCTCGGCGCGCTCTACTTGCTGGCGGGACGGCGGGCCCTGGCGATCATCGGGGGGAAGGTTGCGGGTGAGTGGCTCCACGACGAACGCGATAGCAGCCGCGGCAACGAGGGCTGAGGCGAAGAGTTCGATCATGCCGGTACCGGCGCCGGCCGGCGGCCGGCCGCCATGAGGCCGCCGAAAGCCATCAACGCGAACCCGAGCCAGGCACACCAGGCGAGCGGAAACACCGTGAGGTGGTACGTCGCGTCATCCGCGAGGAAGCGGGAGGCCGGCCGTCCATCCACCGCCTCCGCAGTAATGCGCAGGTCCCACCCGAAGCCGGCGAGCCGGGAAGGCCGATATTCCTTCGCCCCTACCTGGCGTCCGTACAGGTCCAGGTACTGATGCCGCTCGGCGCTGAGGAGAGTGCCCCCACCGCCGGCCTTGGTCTCAAGCGTGACCGCGGCCGTCAGGCCGCCCGGGATCTCGAACCGGGACGTACCCAAGTGCGTCAGCGTCACGGTCCCGAACGGAACGGACACCCCGGACTGCTCTCCGGCCGCGAGTCGGACTTCGCGAGACGGACTCACCAGCGCGAGCAGGGCCGCCAGCGAGGCCAACGCCAGCCCGGATAGCGACACCACCTCCGCGATTCGGGGCCGCTGCCCCAGGTGAAAGACGGCGCCGGCGACGAGCCACGCCCCCGTCGCCCCGGCGCCCAAATGCCTCCAGACACGCTCCGCATCCGGCGCGTCTACCGCGTAGACGCGCCACAGGCGAAGGCCCAGGCCAATGCTGAGGAGGATCCACGCCACGACCAACGCATTGGTCCGGCGCGGCAACGGCATCCGCCGGGCGACCGCGACCAGGGCGGCGGCACCCAAGGCTGCCACACCCGCGAACAGGAACACCGCCTCAACGAGGGCCAGCGGGTGACGCGGCGCGACGCCCACGCCACCCCCTTCAAGCGGCGTGTAGCCCAGACGGGCGAACGGACTTGCCACAAGCAAGATGGCCGCCGACAGCGCCACCGACCCGGACAGGAGACTCACCTGACCCAACGGTGCCGGCGTCCTGTTTCGCCAGCCCAGAGACGCGCCTGCGACCAGCGCGACGCCCCAGGTGATCACCAGGAGCGAGCCCGCCGGCGCGGCGGCCACCGCCCCGAGCGCATAGGCCACCGGAAGTGCGCGCGTCGTGTGCAGAGCGAGCAGGGCGATGTCCATGTCCTGACGGATCACGGCGACGGCCAGCGCCACCACGGCGGCGGTGAGCACGCCGACGAGGGCGAGCGGCGTGCGCATCGCAGACCGGCCAAGCGAGGAATCTCTGCGCGCTCCTGCGACCATGCCCGTTACTCCACCCCAGCATCCCAGGAGGAAGGCGAGCCACAGGCAAACGGTGCCGAGGAGAGTCACGAACGACCAGCGCGGGCCCAATGCAGGGAGCTGTCCACCGCGCGGCGCCATTCCTTGTAGGGGCCGTCCAGGCGGGCGCCCGGCTCAAAGCGGGCATACGTGCGATTGCGGGCGAATGCCTCGGGCGTTGGCCACACTCCCGTGGCAAGCCCGGCCAGGCCGGCGGCGCCCAGGGCCGTCGTCTCGACCACGTCCGGGCGAGCGACGGGCACGTTCAGCACGTCGGCCTGCATCTGCATGAGCCAGTCGTTTGCGGCCGCGCCGCCGTCGGTCTTGAGCTCGGAGAGGGAGACGCCCGAGGCGGCGATCATGGCGTCCATCACGTCACGCACGCTGAACGCCATGGATTCGAGCGCCGCACGCACGAGGTGCGCCCGGGTCGTGCCGCGCGTCAAGCCGACGATCATGCCCCGGGCGGAGGACTCCCAGTGAGGTGCGCCGAGACCGACAAAGGCCGGGACGAGGTAGACTCCGCCCGTATCGTCCACGGACCGGGCCAGCGCCTCCGTTTCTCCCGCGTTCGCGATGATTTGGAGTCCATCCCGCAGCCACTGTACCGCGGCCCCGGCAATGAACACGGATCCCTCCAGCGCGTACACCGGCTCCCCCCGACTGCCGCAAGCGACGGTGGTCAGCAAACCCGCGCGGGCGGCGGGGTCTCCAGGGTTCGCTCCCAGGTTCAGCAGGAGGAACGCGCCCGTTCCGTACGTGCACTTGGCCTGGCCCGTGGCCCAGCATGCCTGGCCAAAGAGGGCCGCCTGCTGGTCTCCCGCGATGCCAGCGACCGGGATCTCCGCTCCGAAGTGGGCCCGGTCCGCCTGTCCCACGACCTCCGACGACCGCCGGATAGTCGGCAGGCTCGCGCGCGGCACGCCGAACAGGTGGAGGAGTTCATCGTCCCACTCGTGGCGCCGTATGTCGTACAGCATGGTGCGGGACGCGTTGGTGGGGTCGGTGACGAACGACGTCCCCGACGTCAGGCGGTACACGAGCCAGCTGTCAATCGTCCCGAACACTGCGTCGCCGGCGTCGGCCTTCTGCCGCAATCCCGCCACGTTGTTGAGCAGCCACTCGATCTTCGTGCCGGAAAAGTAGGGATCCCACACCAAGCCAGTCCGCGCGGCGATAAAATCAGGCCCGCGTTTGTCGGAGAGTTCGCGGCACCGATCCGCCGTGCGGCGGTCCTGCCACACCAGCGCGCGGTGAAGCGGCCGCGCGGTTGCCCGGTCCCAGGCCACGATCGTCTCGCGCTGGTTGGTGATCCCGATGGCATGGGGGGTGGTGGCCGCCTGCTTCAGGGCCTCGCGGGCCGCGCCGAGCGTGACCTGCCAGATCTCCTCGGCGTCGTGCTCGACCCAGCCGGGTTCCGGAAAATGCTGGGTGAACTCGCTGTACCCACGTCCCAGCACCCGGCCGTCGGCGCCGATCACCAAGGCGGTGGATCCCGTGGTTCCCTGGTCGAGGGCGAGGACCGATTTCATGCAGCGAAACTACAGGGAATGCGGATGGGGCGGATAGGGCGGATGCGACTACCTTTCCGCCGTGGAGACCTTGGTCGACCTGTTGGTGGATCTTTGGCAGATCGTCACCGGCGTCCTCGTCATTGTGTTGTCGGTGATCGCGTCGGTGAACGTGATCCTGCGCAAGCGAGACACGCGCGCCGCGGTGAGCTGGATCGGCTTGATCTGGCTGGCACCGTTGATCGGCCCCACGCTCTACCTGATGTTCGGCATCAACCGGATCCGGCGCCGCGTGGCACAGCGCCGAGCATTTCGAGGGCCGCTGCTGGCATCCGGCGAATTGCCCATTCTCCCCCGCGGCAGCCCGGACCTCCCCGTCGATCTGGGCCGTCTGAGTCAGCTCGCCCAGCTGGTCGGCCGCCTTACGGCGCGGCCGCTCACGACCGGCAATGCGGTCACGCCACTCGAAAATGGCGACGAGGCATTCCCCGCCATGATCGCGGCGATCGACGCGGCCACGGTATCGGTCGCGTTCAGTACCTACATCTTCGACAACGACACCGCCGGCAACGCGTTCTTCGACGCGTTTGAACGGGCGACAAAGCGAGGCATTGAGGTTCGCGTCCTGGTGGACGCGGTCGGGGCCCGCTACTCCTGGCCGCGGCCACGCTCGACCACCGAGCTCCAGCGGCGCGGCGTTCCGTGTGCCGTCTTTGGCCCCACACTGATGCCCTGGCGCTGGGGGTACTTCAACCTGCGGAACCACCGCAAGCTCCTCGTGGTGGACGCGAAAGTCGGATTCACCGGCGGCATCAACATCCGTGAGGGGTGCTTGGTCCGCCGGAAGCCAAAGTACCCGGTGCGGGATGTCCATTTCCGGCTCGAGGGCCCGGTCGTGGCTCACCTGTCCGAGGCATTCATCGAAGACTGGGGATTCACGACAGGCGAAATGCTGTCGAGCCCCCAGTGGATCGCGCCCAATCCGCCCGGCGCCGGCCGAGTGGTGGCGAGGGGGATTCCCGACGGGCCGGACGAAGACTTCGAAAAGGGCGAAGACACGCTACTCGGCGCGGTCGCGTGTGCGCAGAAATCCATCACGGTCGTGACGCCCTACTTCCTGCCGGACCTCGCCCTGACGAGCGCCATGGGCACCGCCGCCCTGCGCGGGGTGCAGGTGGACATCGTACTTCCGGCCGTCAACAACCTGTTGCTGGTGCATTGGGCATCGCGAGCTCAGCTCTGGCAGGTACTTCAGCGCGGCTGCCGGGTGTTCGAAACGCGCGGGGTGTTCGACCACAGCAAGATGCTGCTGGTGGATGGGACGTGGGCCCGGTTCGGGTCTTCAAACTGGGACCCGAGGAGTCTCCGGCTCAACTGGGAATTCGACGTGGAGTGCTACGACCGAGACCTGGTGCAATCGCTGGAAAAAATCACGGCGGCGAAGCTGGAGGGGGCCCGGGTGCTGACACTCAAGGACCTGGAGGGGCGGTCGATTCTGGAAAAGCTGCGGGACGGCGTGGCGAGGTTTGCGACGCCGTATCTCTAGAGCGAAGCGACGCTCGCCAGGTATGGCGCCAGAATAACGCCCCGGTCCGTCACGATCGCGGTGATCAACTCCGCCGGCGTCACATCGAACGCCGGATTGTAGACCGAGACGCCCTTGGCGGTTTCAACCTCGGCCGCCGGGCGCTCCTCGATCGGAATCTCATCCCCTGACGGAATCGTGACGTCGAACGTGCTGCGGGGTGCCGCCACATAGAACGGGATGTCGTGCGCCCGCGCGAGCACGGCCAGCTGGTACGTGCCGATCTTGTTCGCGGTGTCGCCGTTGGCCGCGATGCGGTCCGCTCCCAGAATCACGAGATCCACGTCACCCCGCGCCATGACCGCAGCCGCCGCCGAGTCCACGATGACCCGCGCCGGGATGTTCGCCTCGGCGAGCTCCCACGAGGTGAGCCGGGCGCCCTGCCGGAGCGGCCGGGCCTCGCACGCGATAACATCGATTCCCTTCCCCTGCTGGTGCGCGGTCAGGATCACGCCGAACGCCGTACCGATGCCTCCGGTCGCGAGGCGACCGGTGTTGCAGTGGGTGAGGATCGTCGCGCCAGAGGGAATCAGCTGGGCTCCCGCCTCACCGATGGCGCGGCACATGGCGGCGTCTTCGTCCCAGATCCTCTGCGCTTCGACCCGAAGCCTCGCGGCAACGCCCGTGGGCCCGCCCGCAAAGGCACTCCGGGCCACGATGCGCATGCGCTCGACCGCCCACCGCAGGTTGACGGCCGTGGGCCGGCACGCGGCTAGCCGCTCCGCTTCGTGCTCGAACCATTCGGGGGTAAGCCCCGGGCTTACGCCCGGGGTTAGTTGGGCCTGCGCGGCGGCGGCGAGGCCCATGGCGGCGGCCACGCCGATGAGCGGCGCGCCACGGACGCGAAGGGCGCGGATCGCCTCGATCATGCCGTCGATCGTGTCGATCTCGACATAGCGGGTTTCGCCCGGCAGGAGCGTTTGATCAAGGAGGCGGACCGCGCCGTTCGGCGTCCAGGCGATCGAGGGGGATTCCGACATGGCGAGGAAGTTATGGCGTCGGTACATTGGCGCCATGTCCTATCAGAACCTGCTTTTTCAGGTCCGCGACCGCATGGCGGTCGTCACGATCAACCGTCCCGACAAGCTGAACGCGCTCAACAATGCCGTGGTCGAAGACCTGGGCCGCGCGGCTGAGGAGATCGCGACCCGCGACGATGTGGGCGGCGCCATCATTACCGGCGCGGGGCCCAAGGCCTTCATCGCCGGCGCGGATATCGGCGATCTGTCGAAACAGACGCCATTCGAGGGCAAGGCACGGGCACTTCGTGGCCAGGCGGTCCTGCGACGGTTCGAGACGTGCGGCAAACCGGTCATCGCGGCCGTGAACGGGTTCGCGCTGGGCGGCGGGTGTGAGCTCGCCATGGCGTGTCACCTTCGAATCGCGAGCCAGAACGCGAAGTTCGGCCAGCCAGAGGCCAGGCTGGGCATCGCACCGGGCTACGGCGGCACGCAACGCCTGCCGCGCCTGGTGGGCAAGGGCCGCGCGCTGGAGATGATTCTCACCGGCCGCATGATCGACGCCGAGGAGGCGTACCGCATCGGGCTGGTGAACAAGGTGGTGCCTGCCGAGAAGCTTATGGAAGAAGCGGAAGCCATGCTGAAGACGATCCTGGCGATGGGGCCGAGAGCCGTGGCGCTCGCGATCGAAGCCGTGGATCACGGCATGGATCTCACGCTGGACGAAGGATTATTGATGGAGGCCAACCATTTCGGGTTGCTGGCGTCCACTGAAGACATGAAAGAGGGCATGGCGGCGTTTCTGGAGAAGCGGGAAGCGAATTTCAAGGGAAAGTGACGCTAACCACCTACCCCTATTGATGTTCGGCCTTTGGCAACCCTTGACCACACGCAAATCATTGATTTACTAGGCACTTGCGGGGTTGACCCACCCATCGAAATCGGGTACATTTCGGGGTGCACAAACAGTCCGTTTTCAGCGAGGTCCAGGCACGCTTTCGCGGCGTCCCGGGGCCTCCTTTTCTTGTCGTCTGACGCCCAATTGTGGAGCTCTCCGGACTCACGATCAGGAACTTCCGGAACCTCGCATCGCTCGATTTGGAACTGCCATCGGCCGGCGTCGTCGTCCTCGGTGACAACGGCCAGGGCAAGACCAACCTGCTCGAAGCGATGTACTACCTGGTGCTGTTCCGGTCATTACGCGGAGCAAAGGACCGGGAGCTGGTAAGGTTCGGCGAAGAAGCCTTTTTCGTGGGCGGGCGGGCAAACGGTGGGGCGTTTGAGGTCAGGGCCGGATACGAATCGGCCGGGCGCCGGAAAAAGATCTCGCTGGACGGGAACCCGGTGACCCGCATCTCCGACGCCGTGGGAAAAATTCTCGCGGTGTCGTTCGCGCCCAGTGATCGCGGAATCGTTGCCGGGCCCGCCACGGGACGGCGACGCTACCTCGACGTCCTGTTGTCGCTGGCCGAGCCCGGCTACCTGGCCCGGCTGACCGAGATGCGGTCGGCGCTCAAGCAGCGGAACGCGGCGCTGCGCCGCGGGCGGGGCGACGAGGCCCGGGCCTTTGACGAGCCACTGGCGAGTGCCGGTGCGCGCGTCCTGGAAGCACGGACCCGGTGGGTGGAACGGTGGAGCCCGCGGTTCGGCGCGTTGACGGCGGCATTGGGCGAGCGGGCGGAGGCGAGAATGCGCTACCGCACCCACCGGCCACCAACGGCGGATGCGCGCAGCCAGTTCCTGGACCTGTTGGCCTCGCACGAGTCGCGGGACCTGCGGCGGGGAATGACGACGGCGGGCCCGCACCGGGACGACCTGGAACTGTCGCTCGAGGGACGCGAGCTCCGGATGTACGGATCGGCGGGGCAGCAGCGCACGGCGGCCATTGCGCTCCGCCTGGTCGAGGCGGAGACGCTCAGGGATTCCGCCGGTTCACCGCCGATCGCGCTGTATGACGACGTGTTCGCCGAGCTGGATGAAGATCGCCAGGCCCGGCTGCTCAACCTGATTCACGAGACATTGCCCGGCCAGGCCATCGTGGCCGCGCCGCGCGAGTCGGAGGTCCCTGCTTCGATGCTCGACCGGCCTCGTTGGCGCGTGAAGGGTGGACGCGTTGCCGCGTAAGTCCCGGCGTCCCGACTCAACGCCGGTCGGGATTGGCGAAGCGGTAGACGGGTACCTCACCCGCGCGGGGCTGGACGACCGGCTCAAGCAGGCCGGCGTGATCGCGGACTGGGCGGACCTGGTCGGCCCCGGGATCGCGAAGGTGACGGAGCCCGAGAGCATCGCCAAGGATGGCACGCTCTTCGTGCGGGTCGCGACGGCGGCGTGGGCGCAGGAACTGCAGATGCAGACGCCCATGGTGCTGACCAAGCTTCGGGCGGACGGGCGGAAGATCCGGAAGATCGTGTGGCGGGCGGGACGGTAGCGAGGAAGCAACCACCAACATGAAGAGCCAATGACCTCACCCAAAGACCAATACAGCGCCGATTCCATCCAGGTCCTCAAGGGACTCGAAGCCGTCCGGAAGCGGCCCGCGATGTACATCGGGTCGTCCGGCGCGCGGGGCCTTCACCACCTCGTGAATGAGGTAGTGGACAACTCGGTGGACGAGGCGCTGGCCGGCTTCGCCACGCGGATCGACGTGACCATACACAAGGACAACTCGGTCACCGTGGTGGACAACGGGCGCGGCATCCCGGTCGACATTCACAAGACCGAGAAAATGCCCGGCCTCGAGGTGGCGATGACCATCCTCCATGCCGGCGGCAAGTTCGACAAGAACACCTACAAGGTGTCGGGCGGGCTGCACGGCGTCGGCGTGTCGGTCGTGAACGCGCTGTCCGAGCGGCTCGACGTCGTGGTGTGGCGGGACGGCAAAGAGCACCACATGGCGTTCGAGCAGGGCAAGACGGTGCAGAACCTCGAAGTGACCGGGAAGGCCAAGCAGACCGGCACCAAGGTCACGTTCAAGCCCGATCCCAAGATCTTCAGCGAACTCCGGTTCGACTACTCCATCCTGGCCACCCGGGTGCGCGAGCTGGCCTACCTGAACAAGGGCCTGACCCTCACGCTCTCGGACGAGCGCGACAAGCCGAAGAACGAGACGTTCATGTACAAGAACGGTCTCGCGCAGTTCGTCGAGTACCTCCGCGGCAGCCGGAAGGCGCTCCATCCGAAGCCCATCGCGTTCGAGGCCTCGAAGGACGACACCGAGATCGACGTCGCCATCCAGTACGACGAGGGCTACGCCGAGAACACGTTCTCGTTCGTGAACAACATCAACACCCACGAGGGCGGCAGCCACCTCACGGGCTTCAAGTCGGCCCTCACGCGCATCATCAACGAAATCGCCAAGGAAAAAGGCCTCCTCAAGAAAGAGGACTTCACCCTCGGCGGCGAAGACGTGCGCGAAGGCCTGACGGCGGTCATCCACGTCAAGCTCCGGGAGCCCCAGTTCGAGGGGCAGACCAAGACCAAGCTGGGCAATTCCGAGGTCGAAGGCATCGTCAAGACGATCGTCTACGAGCAGCTGGGCAATTTCCTGCGGGAGAACCCCGGTGTCGCGCGGAACGTGATCGAGAAGGCGGCGAGCGCGGCCCGCGCCCGCGAAGCGGCGCGGAAGGCGCGCGACCTCGTCCGGAAGAAGAGCGCGCTTGAGGGCGGCGTCCTGCCGGGCAAGCTCGCCGACTGTTCCCTGTCCGACCCCGCCATGTGCGAGCTGTACCTGGTGGAGGGCGACTCGGCCGGTGGTTCAGCCAAGCAGGGCCGAGACCGGCAATTCCAGGCAATCCTGCCGCTACGCGGCAAGATCCTCAACGTCCAGCGGGCACGGATCGACAAGATCCTGTCGAACGAAGAAATCCGGTGCATGATCACGGCCATCGGCACCGGCGTCGGCTCCGATGAGGAGCATTTCAAGCTGGACGAGGCCCGTTATCACAAGATCATCATCATGACCGATGCGGACGTGGACGGCGCCCACATCCGGACGCTCCTGCTCACGTTCTTCTACAACCAGATGAAACCGCTGATCGAGGCCGGGTACGTCTATATCGCCCAGCCGCCGCTGTACCGGGTGGCCAAGGGCAAGGAAGAGTTCTACGCCTACGATGCCGCGGAGCGGGACGAGTACGTGAAGCGCGTCAGCAACGGCACCAAGGCCGCGGTGAATATCCAGCGGTACAAGGGCCTGGGAGAAATGAATCCCGACCAGCTGTGGAAGACCACCATGGACCCGTCCACCAGGACGATCCTCAAGGTCGAGCTGGAGGACGCCGTGGAAGCCGCGCGGATATTCGAGACGCTGATGGGCGACGAAGTGGAGCCGCGCAAGGTGTTCATCGAGCAGAACGCCAAGTACGTCCGCAACCTCGACGTCTAGATAGATCCTGGTCATTGGCGGCGCCATGACCATTCGCGGAGCAAACAGCCCCGATACTCCACTCGTGGACACGCCGCGCTCCTATGACGCGGTGCTGGTCATGTCGTTCGGGGGGCCCGAGGGGCCCGACGACGTGATGCCGTTCCTGGAGAACGTCACCCGCGGGCGCAACATTCCGCCCGAGCGCCTGCTGCACGTCGCCGAGCACTATCAGCATTTCGGCGGGGTCAGCCCCATCAACCGGCAGAACCGGAAACTGATCGCGGCCCTGGCGCGAGAGTTGTCCGCCTACGGGCCGCGGTTGCCGATCTACTTCGGGAACCGGAACTGGCACCCCTTCATCACCGACACCGTGCGGCAGATGCGCGACAACGGCGTCAAGCGCGCCATCGCGTTCGTGACCGCCGGGTTTTCATGTTTCTCGGGTTGCCGGCAGTACCGGGAAGACATTGTCCGGGCAATAGACGCGGTGGGTGAGGGCGCGCCGGAGATCGACAAGCTCCGGGTCTTCTACAATCACCCGGGGTTCATCGAACCAACGGTCGAGGGCCTGACTGCGGCACTGGGCACGATTCCGCCGGGCCGCCGGGAGAAGGCGCGGGTCGTGTTCACCGCGCACAGCATTCCGGCCGGTATGGCCACGTCGAGCGCCTACGAGCGGCAATTCGGGGAGGCCAGCCGGCTGGTGGCCGAGGCGGCGGGTGTCGAGAGCCGATACCAAATCGCGTACCAGAGTCGCAGCGGGTCACCCCAGGCGCCGTGGCTCGAGCCGGACATTCTCGACGTGATCGCGAAGCTCGCCGCCGATGGTAACGCCGACGTCGTAGTCCAGCCCATCGGGTTCATCTCGGATCATATCGAGGTGCTGTGGGACCTGGACGAGGAGGCGAAGGAGAAGGCCGGCTCCCTCGGAATCAATTTCGTGCGCGCGGCAACCGTGGGAACCCACCCACGGTTTGTCGCGATGATTCGCGAGCTGATTCTCGAACGGATGACGCCGACCGCCAACCGGAAGGCGGTCGGTGAGTTCGGGCCGAACCACGACGTATGCCCGGTGGACTGCTGCCTGATGGGCGGGAAGCCTACAGGGGCGGCCCCGCGTTCGGTCCCAGCATCGCCCGGCGGATAAGGGGTACCGGCGGCCCGCCGTAGGACAGCAAGGCATCGTGGAACTGGCCCCACGCCGCTCGGCCGCCCCGTGACGCCGTCCATTCCTCCCGCAGCTTCATGATCATCAGCTTGCCCAGCGTGTAGTTGAGGTACGCCGGGTCGAACGTTCCCCGTGCCGCCTGTTGCTCCGCGGTCGCGGGATCCTGCAGGCCCTGCTCCAGGAACAACCGCTCACATTCCTTCACGGTCATACCCTTCGCGTGCATGCCGATGGCGCAGACGAAGCGCACGTTCCGCAGCAGGGCGTCACCCAGCTGGCCGATCTTCAGCGCCGGGTCGCCGCCGCCCAGTCCCGCATCCCACATCATTTCCTCGGAGTAGTGCGCCCACCCTTCGACAAAGGCGTAACTGCCGTAGATCCGGCCGATCTGTGAAGGGACGTGGGTAGCGTGGAGGAACTGGAGGAAATGGCCCGGCCAGACCTCGTGAACGCTGGTGGCGAGGAGCGTGCCTGCCCCCGGCACGTAGCCGTCCTGCTTTGCCTTGGTCCACGTGGGATCGGGGGGCGACACATAGTAGATGGACGGGAGGCCCTGCTCGAAAAGCCCGCGCGTGTTCATGAACGCGAAGTTCCAGCGCATGTAGGGCGGCGATTCCCGGACTAGCGCCTGGTCGGTGTCGGGAATGCTCGCGATGTGCTGGGTGCGGATGAACTCCTCGAGCATGGGCAACTGTTTCCGCGCACCTTCCAGGATTCCGCCATCGGGTTTCTTGGCGCCCGCCTTGTCCACGCATTGCCGGAGCGACTGGCCGGACGCGTATGTCTCGCAAACGACCTTCAGCGTGTTGAGATTCCGCTCGAGGTCCGCGCGGCCGATCGCCTCGAGCCGGTCCAGCGGGACGTCAACCATTTCGGTGACGCGCACCATTTGCTCGAATAACTCCGGGCCCATCGCGAACTTCCCCGTCGCGTGTTTTTCCTGAGCGGCAAACCAGGCGTCCATGTCCTTGAAGGCCTTCACGGCCCCGGCGAGCGCACCGGTGAAGTCGGCGCGTAGCGCCGAGTCCTTCACGGGCGCAAAAGCGGTTTTCACGTCCGTTTCGAGGAACGACGCCAGCCCGCCGAACTGGACCCGCCCAATAGCGGCGTACGAGGGCGGGAGCGGGAGGGCCAGGTTGCCCTTGACCTGGCTGACCGCCTGGGGGATGGCGCGGGCCCAGCTGGTGAGAGCCTTCATCCGGGTTTCGATCGGGGCATAGTCCCGCGTGATGTAGACCTGGGGGTCGAGTTCCGCCGCGTAGAACTGGGGGTTTCTCCAAGGCCATTGGGCGGCCTGGGTCCAGAACAGGCTCCCGTCGATCACCGCCACGAGGTACGCGCGCTCAAAACGCTGTTCGGGGGAAAGCTTCGTGGAGTCGAACGCGAGGGCGCGAGCGCGCGAGTCCCGCTGGCGATTGATCTCGTTCAGCAACGCGCCGGTCGAGAGATCGGCCAGGCGGCCGTCGAATTCGTGCCGGCCGAGGCCGACCGCGAAGGCCGGGTCGGCGGCATAGGACGCCTCGAGGTAGTCGTGGACGAACGTGTCCCATTCCTTCGAGGGACCGGACGCGCAGGCCGCCAGGGCCAGCATGGCAACGAGCGACAGCGGACGCCGAACACGCATGGAGGGATCCCCTGGGGAAGTACGCCGCGAATAATACTGCATCCGCATTCCGCGCCGCACTCCCCGGGGCTACTTTCGCGGCATGATTCGCTTCCCGTGGTCCAGCCTGCTCGCGGCGGGCGCTGGTGTTGCACTCTGCGCCACCCTGGTCCGGGCGCAGAGTGTCGCGCCGGACACCGTTACCCTGCGCGGCACCATCGTCGCCGCGGGCACCGTCACGCCCCTTCCTTTCAGCGTGGTCGAGCTGGTCACGTCGTACGCCCAGCGCTTTACGGACCAGCTGGGCGCATTCACGTTCTCCGGCCTCGTTCCGGGCCGGTACCGCCTGAAGGTCCGGCAGATCGGCTACCGGCCGGTGGACACAACGCTGACGATCACGGCCGGCGAGGGGCCGATCAGTATCCCGATGCTGCGACTCGCGATCCGGCTCGCGGCGATGTCCGTCACCGGGCGGACGACCTGCGAAAGGCCTGGCCTGCCCGACCCATCGCTCAACCCGGACCTGTCGGCCGTGTTCGACCTGCTATTGGAGAACGCGCGCCGTTTCAAGCTGCTGGCCGATGCCTATCCGTACCGGTCGAACACCCTGCGGACATTCACCACGGTGGACCGGCAGAACCGTCACCAGGTGACGGCAGTGGATACCCTCCTGCGGGAGAGCTGGACCCGGTGGGACTACCGGCCCGGGCAGGTGGTTGGCCCCCCGGACCTGGACAACGAAATGATGGTACGGCTCCCGACACTTCGGGATTTCGCCGACAGCGCCTTCGTGAACGCGCACTGTTTCTGGCTCGTGGGCCGCGACACGCTGGAAGGCGCCGGGTACATGCGCATTGATTTCGCGCCCACGGCATCCATGACCTTTCCAGACGTCCAGGGCACCGCGTACCTGGACTCCCTGACCTACCAGCTTCGATTCCTGGCTCTCCGGCTGACCCGGGCGGAACGCGTGAACAAGGATGCCGGCCTGGCCGCGACGGCTCGCTTCCAGGAAGTGCTGCCGGGCATTCCCGTGGTGGACCGGGTGCGATCCGTACAGGCCTACCTGCCGCGCGCGGTCCGGCGAGACCGGGCGCTTCCCTTGAGCCGAATCGAGGAACAGCGCCTCCTGTCGATCAACTTCCTCCGGCCCATCGATCCCAACCCATGAGCGCCCCAATGGAACCCCGACCGTGGCACCGGCACTACGACCCCGGCATTCCCGCGACGATCACGTTCGCCGAGAAGACCCTCTCCCGGTTGCTGGCCGACGCGGCCCGGGGATACCCGGACCGGGATGCCATTCGTTTCCAGAACGCACGACTGACATTCAGCCGGCTCCACGACGAGGTGCGCCGGCTCGCCACGGCCTTCTCGGGGATGGGCGCGCAACCGGGCGACCGGATCGCGATCATGCTGCCCAACATCCCGCAATGCGTGATCGCGTTCTACGCGGCGCTCGAGATCGGCGCGGTACCGGCGATGACCAACCCGCTCTACGTGCCGCGCGAGATCGAGTACCAGTGGAACGATTGCGGAGCCACGATCGCCGTGGTGGGAGACTGGACCTACGAGCAGAAGGTGAAGGGCATTCGCGACCGCCTGCCGGTAAAGCACTACGTCGTGGCGTCGGTCGCCGAATACCTGCGTTTCCCCTTGAACCTGCTGGCGCCGTTCAAGCTGCGGAGAATGAGCCCGCCGATGGCCGCCAGGGTGGTCCCGGGCCCGGGTATTTATTCCTTCCGCCGGTTGATCGAGTCAACGCCACCCAACCCGCCGCCGGTGAACATCAGCATGGACGATGTCGCCGTGCTGCTCTACACCGGCGGGACGACCGGTGTCTCGAAGGGGGCGATGCTCACCCAGCGTAACCTCTCCTGCAACGTCCAGCAGTTGATCGCGTGGTTCCACCAGCCGCTCGGCCAGGAAGTGCAGCTCGCCGCCCTGCCCATTTTTCACTCGTTCGGAATGACCGTCTGCATGGCGTTCCCGCTGTCGATTGCGGCGACGCTGGTGCTGGTCCCCAACCCGCGTGACATCAAGAGCGTGCTGCAGGCCATCGTGAAACACCGGGTGACCCTGGCGCCGCAGGTCCCGGCGATGTTCAACGCCGTCACTCAGTTCTCCGGGGTGGAGAAACTCGATCTCAGGAGCATCAAGATCTGCAATTCGGGGTCCGCGCCCCTATCGGTTGACGTGCTGGAGCGCTACGAGAAGCTGACCGGGGCCAAGATCTGCGAAGGGTACGGCCTCACCGAGACGTCGCCGGTGACGCATTGCAATCCGGTCGAGAGCATGCGAAAAGTCGGCGCCATCGGCGTACCACTCCCGTCTACCGACGCACGAGTCGTGGACACCGACGAGGGGACCCGGGACCTCCCGGCCGGCGAGCCGGGCGAGCTGATCCTCCGGGGCCCGCAGGTAATGAAGGGCTACTGGAACAAGCCGGAAGAAACGGCCAACTCGATCCGCAACGGCTGGTTCCATACCGGCGACCTCGCGACGATGGACGCCGACGGGTACTTCCGGATCGTGGGCCGGAAGAAGGACATGATCATCGCGAGCGGGTTCAAGGTGTTCCCGGACGAGGTGGACCGGGTCCTCATGGCGCACGCCAGCGTCCTCGAGGCCGCGACGATCGGCGTTCCAGACGCGAAGAAGGGGGAGAGCGTCAAGTCGTTCGTGGTCCTCCGGCCGGGAATGAGCGCGTCAGCCGGGGAACTCGCGGAGCATTGCCGCGCAGAACTGGCGCCGTTCAAGGTGCCGAAGGAAATCGAGTTCCGGACCGAACTCCCGAAGAGCGCGGTGCTGAAGATCCTCAGGCGCGAGCTGAGGGACGAGGAACTGAAGAGGCGGGACGAGGGAAAAGGGAAAAGGGAAACGTGAAGCCCCGCAGCCTGGGCGCCGTTGCCAGGGCCATCATCTCGTGCGAGCGGTGCCCCAGGCTCCGCCGGCATTGCGAGAAGATGGCGCGGGAAAAGAAGCGGGAGTTCAAGGACTGGGACTACTGGGGAAAACCGGTTCCGGGCTTTGGAGACCCGCGTGCCCGGCTGTTGATCGTCGGCCTCGCCCCCGCGGCCCACGGCGGAAACCGGACCGGCCGCGTCTTCACCGGTGACTCGTCGGGCGACTGGCTCTACGAGGCGCTCCACCGGTTCGGGTTCGCGAGCCAGGCCGGCTCCACAGGCCGCGACGATGGCCTTGTGCTCACTGACTGCTATGTCACTGCCTCAGCCCGGTGTGCCCCACCTGGCAACAAGCCAACGACGAAGGAACTGGAGAATTGCCGCCCCTACCTCGAGGCGGAGCTGCGCCTGCTCGACCGCGTGAAGGTCGTGGTGGCGCTGGGGAGGATCGGGTTTGAGACGTACTTCAAGGCAAACGGCGGGAAAAGGGAAAGGGGAAAAGGGAAAAGTACGACGCCCACCTTCAGACACTTGGGTGAGACGGAAATGCCTGGTGGCCGGATCCTGCTGGCGTCGTATCACCCTAGCCGGCAGAACACCAACACCCGGAGACTCACCCGCGAAATGTGGTACGCGGTGTTCGAGCGGGCGCGACAGGTGCTCGAGCGGCCCGAAGTTTAGCTTTTACCTTTCCCTTTTCCCTTTTCCCGCTTTATTCCCGCCATGAGACACCTTCGCTTATTCGCCATTTCGCTCTTGATCGGTGCGCCGGCCGCCCTCTGCGCCCAGGTCAGCGTCAGCCCAAACGTCACCACGCCCGCGGCCTGGGAGCGGTTCGCTATCCGGGTCATCAATCAGACCGATACCGCCACCGTGGCCGTCCGGGTGGAGGTGCCGGAGATCATCATGCTCCTGGGGGTCCAACCCAAACCGGGCTGGACCGTTCAGACAGTTCCCGCCACCGATTCGACGCCGAACGTCATCACGTGGACCGGCGGGACTGTCGCCAAGGGGCAGTTTGACGAGTTTGCCTTCCTCGGCCGGCTGGACCCGAACGCCAAGGAGGAAGCCCTCGGGTTTCCGGTGCAGATCAAGCGGGCGAACGGGTCGGTGGTGGACTGGCGCAAGCGCCCCGGTGAACTCTACTCGGCGCCGCGCGTGCAGATCGGGGGGACCGTGAGCATTTCTCCGGCGGGGCAGATCGCGTTGTCGGTGGCGGCGGTGGGACTGGCGATCGTATCGATCATCCTGACGATCGCGCTGAGCGCCAAGCGGCGGACGGTCTAGCGCTTCCGAACCCTCAGGGTCGAATCGTTGGGAGCGATTTCGTCGGCGATCCACACCCCGTTCCGGAAGATCGGCCCGCCTGAATCGTGCTGGACCCAGTAGCCGTTGGGCATGGAGTCTGCCCAGAGGCTGGTCAGCGTGTCGTCATGGGTGCCGATCACGACCACGCGCAGGTCCGGGTTCCGGAAGTTGATCTTCTTCGCCTCCTCCGCGGTGGCGAAGCCGGTCGCGTTGGACGGCGAGAGGTTCCGCAGCAGCCGTTGAACCAGGACCGATTCGGCGGGCCGGCCATCGCTGAACTGCCAGACGGTGTCCTTCCGCACGAGTGCATAGCGCCGCGCGTGGCGGGTCACGTCCACGCGCCGCGCGCTGTCCACCGGGATATTCGCCTGCTGATGCTCCCGCCAATCATCCACCCCGCGATCCACGAAGCCGGCGAACGGCCCCAGGCGCAGGTACACCCGCTCCTCACCGGACTTCCGGACGAATGAGCTCTGGTAATCCGGTCCCCGCTGGCCGACGATCAGCTCGATGACGGGCTTGCCCTGCGAGAACACGCGGACGTAACGCCCCTTGGCCGAATCCAGGCCCATGCGCTCATGGACCGCCTTGCTCTCACCGGCGATCTCGGGCGGCGTCGTGTCGGCCACCTGCTTGAAGAACCCCTCGAGCTCGAGTGCGGAGGCTCGGTGGCCGTTCACCGACCAGTACTTCGGATACCGTACGAGCCGAACCGTGTCCGTGTCGCGTGCGATCACGATCGAGTCGGTCAAGGACATCGGGACCGCCGAGTAGAGCTTGGCGCCGACGGTCTTGTCGCTGCGGCGAGACAGGAACTCGGACACGCCCCACAGGACGAGCAGGACGACGAGAACCCGGGCGATGAGGCGGAGCTGTTTCGGCGTCATGCAGCCGATCCGGGGTTCGCCCCCGCCTGGTAGGGACGCTTCTGGAGCCCCTTGCGCCGGATGAGCCGCACGGCCGCGAACAGGGCCAGCAGGACGGGTATTCCAATCACGTTGCCGTACTTGGCCGCGTCCTGCATCAGCGGGCTCGCAAACAAGAGACGCGGCGGCGAGCGGTCCTTCGAGCGGATCGCGATGAGGTCGATGTCCTGCGCCAGCCAGTCAATCGCGTTGAGGAAGAACGTGGCGTTCTCCGGCTGGAGGAAACCATCGACCGAGAAATCCGTGCTGCCGACCACGATCAGCCGGCCGGTCGGTCCCTTGTTGGTGGTATCGGTCGCCGTATGCGAATTGACCTGCACCGCAACGAGGCGGGTGCGGAGGCTGTCCGAGGGCCACTGCCGGCTGGGTGAAATGAGGACGCGAAGGCCCTCGACGCCCGCATACCGACTGGTGAAGAAGAGCGGCGTGACCGTCCCCGGCCTCGCGCCCGTGGTATCGACGGTGCTGGACCAGGGCAGGAACACCCCATCTACGCCCTGGTTCACCACCGAGGCCTTGGTGGAAAGCGAGGAGAGCCAGAAGGGATACGGCACGCCGACCCGCCCGATGGCCGTGGGCATCCCGATGGGCCGATTGGATGCCCGATCGAAGATCATGTCAGCATTGATGGATACGCCGAACGGCCGCAAGACCGGATTCCACGTGACCGGCAGGGGCTGGGCGAACTCCGACTGGGGCGACATCAGCATGCCGGCAGAGAATACGAATGCGCTGCCCCCGCGCTCGAGATAACGGAGCACCCGGGCCTGCTGGGCCTCCGGGAACGAGTCGGGGGACCCGCCGAGCACTAGGACCTTGGTACTGTCGTTCGGCGCGGAGTCTGCCGAAAGCTCGAGCGGCCGGACGTCGAACCGGGTGCGGAGCTCTCCCTGGAGCTGCGTCCACTGGCGGCGGATCTGGGCATCGCGCTGCGAGTTGACCCAGCCAATGATGGGCTTGGCCGGCCGGGTGAGCAGGCGGATGAACGACGACAGCCGGTATTCGAGATCATCCGTGCGGCTGATCGTGGGGATCACCTGGTTCGCGTTGGCGTACGAGACGGCGAGCCCCATGTAGCCCTGCTTCACCTGATACTCGGACCGGCCCATCACGTTGAACTGCACCGGTGGAATACCCAGCTGCGACGCTTCGTTCTTCGCGAGAGAGTCTTTCCCCGGGTCCTTGAACACCACGCGGACCTTGCCGCCTCCCGCGCTCCGGAAGTCCGACAGCAGGTCTTCCACGTCGCGCTTCATCAGCGCGAACTCGGTGGGCACCTCGGCCGATGTGTAGAACTTGATGGTCACGTAGTCGGGCAGGTTACGCAGCATGGTCCGCGCGGCCGGGGAGAGCGTGTACGCGCGCCCCGGCGTGAGGTCCAGCCGGCCGCCGATATGGCGGCCGAAGAGATTGACGACGATGGCAGATACGGACAGCAACAACACGCCCAGGCGAAGCCGTTTGACCGTCGCGCCGCCGGGCGAAAGCTTCCGCGCCATCAGGCCGTAGTAGGCCAGGAACAGGAACACGGCGGCGACGCTGACGAAGTACACCACGTCCCGCAGGTCGATCACGCCTCGGGCAATGTTGGAGAAGTGCGAGAGCAGGGACAGCGTCGCGGCGTAGCCGCCCAATTCCGGCGGCAGGCCCACGATCATCGGGTCGAGGCCCAGCAGGATGAGGACGAACAGCACCGCCATGCCCACCATGACCGCCGTGATCTGGTTCCGGCTGACCGACGAACTCCACACGCCCACGCCCGCCATGCCGACAGCCAGGAGTGCCGCGCCCACGTATTGGGCGATCGTGACGCCGACCTGGAGCTCCGCGCCGAATGCGAGGGCGAAGGAAATCGGTACCGTCGCAAGGAGCGCCGTCCACACGAACACCACCTGCCCGATGTACTTGCCCATGAGGAGCTGGGCTTCGTTGATGGGCTGGGCCAGCACCACTTCGATGGTGCCCGTCCGTGCGTCCTCGGCCAGGGCCCGCATCGTGACGGCCGGGACGAAGAACAGGAACACCCAGGGGAGGAGGTCCAGCATGGGGCGGAGCGATGCCGACTGGAGCTGATAGGCCAGGCGGAAGAAGAAGAAATCGTTCATGGCCACGAACACGATCAGCAGGAGATAGCCGGTCGGGTGGTCGAACAAGGCACGCAACTCGCGCCGCGCGATGGTCCAGGCGGCCCTCATGGCGTACTCCCCTCCCCGGCCTGGTCCGGCGCCGCCGTCAGCTGCCGGAAGAGACCTTCGACACTGCCGCTCGCCTGGTGCAATTCATAGAGCGTCCAGCCCTTTTGCGCGGCCAGCCGGAAGATCTCCGGCCGGAGATCCTTGCGGCTATCCGCCGAAAGCTGGAACACGGCGCGGCCCTGCAGTTCGCGGGTGTGCTCGACGCTCTTGACCCCGGGCAGGGCGCCAAGCGCTTCGGCGGCGCCGGCCCCTTCGATTTCCACCGAGATCTGGACGATGCCCTTGGCCTGCGCGATCAGCTGCTGCACCGGTCCATCGGCCGCGATGCGGCCGCGGTGGATGATGAGCAGCCGCGAGCAGGTGTGTTCGACTTCGGGGAGGACGTGGGTAGACAGGATGACCGTGCGGTCGCGTCCCAGGTGGCTGATCAGGTGGCGGATTTCGACCCGCTGGTTGGGGTCCAGCCCTTCGGTGGGCTCATCGAGCACGAGCAGGTCCGGCTTGTGCACGATTGCCTGGGCCAGCCCCACGCGCTGCTTGTAGCCCTTGGAGAGCTCGCCGATCGGCCGGTAGTAGACGCCTTCGATGCCAGTCGCCTGCACCGCGTCGTCCAGCGCGCCCTTCCGGAACGGGCCTTCCAGCCCCCGGAGGTCGGCGACGAAATCGAGGTACTCGGAGACCAGCATGTCGGTGTAGAGGGGATTGTTCTCCGGCAGGTACCCGATCCGCCGCTTGGCCTCAAGCGACGCCGCCGCAAGGGGCGCCCCGTCCAGCAGGATTTCTCCCTGATCGGGCTCGTAGTACTGCGTGATCATGCGCATCGTGGTGGACTTCCCCGCCCCGTTGGGGCCGAGGAATCCCACGACCTGGCCGCGATCAATGGAAAAGCTCACGCCATCGACGGCGGGCACAGCGCCGAAGCGTTTTGAGACGCCTTGCAGAGTCAGCAGTGACATACGCGGCGGGATACTAACGGCGGAACCCATCACGCTTCAAGGGCTTGGGTGGGCTTGTTGCCCTTTCGCTCCGGAGTTACTTTATTGTACAAAGTCCTTTACTGTCCCAACGGAGGGTGTGCACGGTGCAATCGCCGACCCAGGAAGAACGCCAGAAGGCGCAGGAGTCGCTGGCCTACATCCGCCAGACCATGGAGTCCGCATCGTCCTTCACTGCCTTGTCGGGGTGGGGGCTGGTGGCGGTGGGCCTCGTGGGGCTGGCCGCGGCCGCCTTCGCGTGGCGGAGCGGTGTTCCAGAACGACTGACGGCCTGGCTTCCGGCCGCGGTGCTCGGCGTCCTGTGCTCCGGCGCCGCGAATACCATGAAGGCCAGGCGGCTGGAGATGCCGTTGTGGACAGGCTCCCTCCGGAAGGTGGCCTGGGTCATGGCCCCGGCGTTGATCACCGGAGCGCTGCTCACCTGGGCGCTCTACGGAGCCGGCGTGCGTTACCTCATGCCCGGTATGTGGCTCGCTCTGTATGGGGCCGGGGTCACGGCCGGCGGGACGTTCTCGATTCGCGCCGTCCGCTGGATGGGAATCGCCCTGCTGGTGCTCGGTGGTCTCGCCTTCGTGAATCCGGGGCAGGCCATCATCTATCTGGCCGCCGGGTTCGGCGTGCTGCACATCCTCTTCGGGTTGTACATCGTCCAGCGCCATGGTGGATAGCGCCGTCCACGATGAGCTCGACCGGCTGATCCACGAGCGGATCCGCCTGGGCATCGTTGCGGCGCTGGCCGCCAACGAGAGCCTGACGTTTGCCGAGCTCAAGGACGTGCTCAAGACAAGCGACGGCAACCTGTCGGTGCATGCGCGCCGGCTGGAAGAGGCCGGCTACATCAAGGTGACGAAGGGTTTCGAGGACCGGAAACCAAAAACCGAGTACCGGCTGACGCCCAAGGGCCGGCGCGCGCTGGAGACCTACCTGCAGCAGATGGAAAGCATCCTCCACCAGGCGCGGGGGGCCCTGGAGAAACCATGAGCAACATGCATGTCGGCATCATCATGGATGGCAACGGCCGCTGGGCCCGAACCCAGCGGAAGCCGCGCTGGCGGGGACACCTGGCCGGGGTCGAGAGCGTGCGCGACATCGTGCGCGCCGCGCCGGACCTGGGCATTGCCACGCTGACGCTCTACGCCTTTTCGTCCGACAACTGGAAGCGGCCGCAGGCGGAAGTGGGACGTCTCTTCTGGCTGCTCCGCGAGTACTGCGCCCGCGAACGGGCCGAGTTGCTGGAGAACGGCGTACGGGTCACGGGCATCGGGCGGCGGGACCGCATTCCCCGTTCCGCGCTCAACGAACTCGAGCGCACCGAGTGCGCCACGTCGGGGAACGACCGCCTCAACCTGCGGCTCGCGATCGACTACAGCTCGCAGTGGGAAATCGCGCGCGCGTCGCGCGACCTGGCCCACCGGGTGGAACAGGGAACGCTGGCCGCCGAGGAGATTTCGACCGACCTGCTGACGAAGGCGCTGTCGGGCGGCGTCCCTCCCGTGGACCTGCTGGTGCGGACGGCCGGCGAACAGCGCATTTCGGATTTCATGCTGTGGGAAATGGCCTATGCGGAGCTGTACTTCACGACCGTCCTCTGGCCGGACTTCCGCCGGGCGGACCTGACGCGCGCGCTCGCGGACTTCCGCCGTCGGGAACGGCGCTTCGGAGGCCTCCCGGCGCATGCGGCCCCTCCACCGGCACTGGTCCCGGACGCCCGCGCGGTATGAACCGCCGCTACGTTCGGCCGCTCGGCGCCCTGCTCCTGGTGGCCTGCGCCATCTGGGCAAACACCGTGGCCGATGACCTGTTCACCGTGGCACCCGTGCATTGGCCAATGCTCCTGCCTTGGCTCACCCTCGCCGGCGTGCCGGTGCTGGTAGGCGCGTTCACGGCTGGCGCGCTGGTGTTCGGGAAGCCGGGCGCGCGGGCGCTGACGCTGGCGTTCGCCATCACACTGGCGCAGGCGGCGCTCATCTCCCACCTCGCGCCGGATATCGAGAAGCGCTACGACCAGGTCGTGGCGCAGGGGAAGCAGCTGGTGAGGGATAGCCTGCCGAGGTAGCCCTCACCCCTGTCCCTTGTCCTCGCGACTGAAGTCGCGACTTACACCCTCACCCCCCGCCCGCTGGTCACACATCCCACCTGGCCTCATCTTTCCGGCACAGGCTCTAGCCGAGGTTCGTCCCATGCATCGTGTCCTGCTCATTTTCGCGGCGGCGTGCCTGTCGGGTTCAATACTAGGGGCCCAGGCCCCTGCCCCGTCCTCAGGTGTCCGGTACACCAAACTCCTGATCCGGAACGCGACGGTCATTGACGGCGCGGGGAACCCGGCACGGGGGCCCTATGACATCGTGGTGCAGGGCGGGAAGATCACCGGCATCACGCGCGCGAGCGCCGCGCCGGAGTCGGCCGACCGGGTGACCGACGCCACCGGCATGTACGTGATGCCGGGAATCATCGATGTTCACGGACACATTCAGTTCCACGCGGGCGGCTCGCCCAATGGCGCGGCATACCCCAAGGACTACGTCTACAAGCTCTGGCTCGCGCACGGGATCACGACGATTCGCGACCCGGGAAGCAGCGAGGGGCTCGACACCATCCTCAACCACGTTCGCTTGTCAGCCGAGAACCGGATCTCGGCGCCGACGATCATTCCCTACGTCACGTTCGACGGCCCGCAGACTCCAGACTCCGCGCGCGCCCTGGTGCGCCAACTCAAGGCACGCGGCGCGGCCGGGCTCAAGGTGTTCATCCAGCGGCCAGACCTCTACGACGCGCTGCTGTCAGAGGCCAAGGCGGTTGGCCTCCCGGTCGCGGTGGACCTCAAGGTGCAGGAAACCGACGCGATGTTCGTCGCGCGGCGGGACGTGCGAAGCATCGAGCACTGGTACGGCATTCCCGATGCCGCGATCCCGGGGCCGCAGAACTTTCCGGACTACTACGTCTACGACAACGAGCTTGACCGCTTCCGCTGGGGCGGCGACCTCTGGCGCCAGGCAGACAGCACCCGGCTCTCCGCCGTGCTCGACACGATGCTTGCCCACAAGGTGACCTGGGACCCGACGTTCGCGGTGTACGAGGCGAACCGGGACCTCACCCGCGCGCGGAACATGCCGTGGCTCCGGGACTATGCCCTGCCCGCCCTCATGCGGTTCTACGAGCCGAACCTCATGAACCACGGTTCCTACCACCTCGACTGGACCAGCGCCGACGAAGCCATGTGGCGAAACAACTACCGCATCTGGATGCGGTGGGTGCGGGAGTATGCGGCGCGCGGCGGCAACGTGACGGTGGGGTCGGACGCCGGGTTCATCTACCACCTGTTTGGATTCGCGACGATTCGCGAAATGGAGATGCACCAGGAGGCGGGGTTCCACCCGGCGGAAGTCATTCAGCAGGCAACCCAGAACGGCGCGCTGCTGCTGGGACGCACCAACACCGGCGTGGTGCGCGTCGGCTTCGAGGCCGATCTCGCGGTGGTGGACGGCAACCCCCTGCACAACCTCAAGGTGCTCTACGGCACCGGCGTGGACGTCGCGGAAAACGGACGGATGGTTCACCGAGGCGGCGTGCGGTACACGATCAAGGACGGGATCGTGTTCGATGCGCCGAAGCTGCTGGACGACGTGGCGGGAATGGTGAGGGAGGCGAAAGCGAAGGCCAGTGCTCCCTAGGGCCCTGGTGGTTGCGGTCGCTCTCGTTGCTCCGGTGGTCTCGTCCGCGCAGGAGCGGGTGACGATTGCCGGAACCGTGGTGGACTCGATGTCCGGCAAGCCCGTCGAGCGGGCGACGGTCTACCTGGTGTCGGGCCCGCGCACCGAGACTGATGGACGTGGAAGGTTTCAGCTGATAGCGGCCGGTGGCGTGCTGGTGCTCCGGCGTATCGGTTACGCGCCGCGCGCCGTCCGGCTCGGGCCCTTCCTCGGCGCCAGCGTGGACCTGCGGCTCACAATGACGCCGATTGCCGTCGCGCTTGATTCGATGAACGTGCGGGCGGACATGGTCCGGATCAACCCACGGCTGGCCGATTTCTACGACCGGCGTCGAACGGGGGCAGGAACGTATTTCACCCGCGACGATATCTGGAAGAGAAACCCCGTCCACCTCACCGACTTGGTGGGGCGTGTCCCGGGGATTTCCTGCGGCCCCGCCGGCTGCAACAGCAGCCGCCGAGCCGGCCTTACTGCGGGCTGCCCGATGCAGGTAGTCATTGACGGGATCCGCGCCGACCTCTCTTTGGACGAAATCCCGCCCGCCTGGGTCGCCGGTATCGAGGTCTACCGCGGCATCGCCACGACACCGATGCAGTACGGGGGCACCGGTCGGGGCGGACGCGGACCGCAGTGCGGTACGATCGTCATCTGGACCGGACTGGACAAATAGTTCCTCACCCCCTGTTCCCCCTCTCCCATACGGGAGAGGGGGAACGTTGGGAAAGAAAAAGGGCGACCGATCGGTCGCCCCGTTGCTTCATGCCTACACCGGTCGAGCTACGGGTCCCTCGAATTCGAGGTAGCCCCCCTGGACTGAGGCGTGCTGCCGCCGTTGTCCACGTGCGCCTGGGGGACGGGTGCCGGGGATTCCGACCGCGTCACCGACGGCTGGCTGCTGGGCTGACTCGACGACTCTGGCCGCGGGGCGTACGCCGATTCGGTGGCGGACCCGCTGCCGGACCGGCCCGACGACGCTCCGGGCGCGTAGGTGCGGTACGTGGCCGGCTCCGGCGGGCGCAGGACGACATCGGTCATCGCGCTGAGAATCGGGAGGTCGGCGCCGCCCGTGAGCCGCGCGATGGCCGAGCCGGTGCGGGCCGTTTCCGGGTGAGCCGGACGCCGGCCTTGGTCATCGTTCTCCGGGCTGGTCCCGTTGTCGGGGGCCTTCGGCGCCGGGCAGGCAAACCTGAGCGCCTCGACGTTTACCACGTACACGTTCCCGTCCGGGCACCGCACATAGCGGTACACGTTCTGCCTCCAGGGCACGCCCGAGTACACCACGTACACGGCCGTGGCCCAGTCGTCGTCCGGCTGGACCGGAACGACCTCTTCGAACAGGCCGTTCATCATTTCCAGCGACGGCCCGGCATAGGCCGCGACACCAAGCTTGTAGGTCATCCAGTCCGAGAAACCGACGATGCGATCGATGCTGAGCGGCTTCCGGGACGCGACGGCGACGATGAAGTGCACACGGTTGAGGACGCGGCCGGCGAAGTAGGCGCGCGGGCCAAGGGTAAACGTGCTGTGCGCAAACGCCGAGCCGGATCGCACCATGCGGGTGAGCTGGCTGCTGACCTGCGGGTACAGCAGGCCGACGCCGATGCCGGGCTGCACGTCGAACATGGCCACGTAGGCCGGCTGGTTGACCCAGAATCCGAAGCCGGACGTCGGGGGCAGGATGGAGACGTTCAGCGGTTCATACTCATCGGGCTGCATGACCACGCGAGTGGGCCGCGCGCAGGCCGCGACGAGAACAAGCAACAGGGTGAGGCGGGCAAACCGGCTCATCGGGACCTCACAGGAATCCCTATACTCTAATGATGATGCCGGGCCCCTAGATTGTCGATACCATGCCGCCGATTGACGTGACCCGCACTTACCTCGAGCTGACGGACCCGGCCCGGCTCCGCCCGGCCCGGCTGCCGGACCCGTCGCTGGCCCTGGAGCAGGTATCCGACTGTCCGCCTGCCCTTTACCGGCATCTCTACGGAACGGTCGGCGCCCAATACCACTGGGTAGATCGCCAAGGCTGGACCGACGGGGAGATTCGGGCGTACATCGCGCGGCCAGAGATCTCCATCTGGATTCTCCGCAGGGGTACCGCGGAGGTGGGGTACTTCGAGCTGGCCCAGGAGCCGGACGGATCGACCGAGATCGCCTATTTCGGACTTTTCCCCGGCTCCATCGGGCAGGGGTTCGGGAAGCACTTGCTGACGGTGGCGGTGGAACAGGCGTGGGCGACCGGGGCGCGGCGGGTGTGGCTGCACACCTGCACGCTGGACCACGCGGCCGCCTTGCCCAACTATCTCAAGCGCGGGTTCACGCCCTTCCGGACCGAGGTCTACCAGGCGACCGTGCCGGCATGAACGACCCGACGCCGTTGGTGTAATTTGGAGACCACCATGCGCATACGATTCGCGGCACTCATCCTGTTCGCCCTCGCGGCACCTGTTTCCCGGGCTGTCGCGCAGGAACGGTCCGTGATCCTGATCGGCACGCTGGTGGATTCGGTGAGCCGCCGGCCGGTCGCGAAGGCCGACGTCTACCTGCCTGGTGAGGGCGAGCCGCGGACGGGAACCGACGCCGATGGGCGGTTCCGGCTCAAGGCCGTCCCCGCCGAAGAGGTCATCGTCCTGATGCGGCGCATCGGATACGCGCCGCGGGCGATCCGGCTCAACCTGTCGGGCCGGGAAAAGAAGCCCGTCGAACTCGGTACCATGGCCCTCAACGGAATCGTCGTGGGGCTTGATACCATTACGATCGAGACCCGGATGGTCCAGCGGAACCCGCGCCTTGCGGAGTTCTACCGCCGCAAGCAAATGGGCATGGGGACGTACCTCACGCGGCATGACATTTTCCAGCGCAACCCGCTCCGGTCCACGGACCTCGTGCGGACCATCCCCGGCCTCACGGTGGGGTGTCAGCAGCTGGGCAACTGCGTGCCGGCGTCCTTCCGGAAGACCGCGGCAGGCGAGGTGACCTGCCCCATGCGCGTCCTGATTGACGGCGTTCCCTCGGCCATGGAACTGGACCTGATCCCGCCCGCGTGGATTGCGGGGGTCGAGATCTACAAGGGCATCGCGTTCACGCCGCTCGAATTGCAAATGCGTGGTACCGTCGGCGAGGGCAATGCCGGGTGCGGGACACTCGTAATCTGGTTGGGTGCTGACGACTACTAGGACTGCAATCGTCCTGGCGGGGCTGCTTGGTCTCGTCGCCTTCCCTGCCTCCGCGCAGACGGTTCGTGGTCGCGTGGTGGAAACGACGTCAGGCGGCGCCGTGGGTGGCGGGTTCGTCGTGCTGGTCGGCATGGATGGCAGGGAGATCGCCCGGACGCTGACCGATCGAGCGGGAACGTTCGCGATCCGGGCGCCGGCTCCCGGCCGCTACCGGCTCCGCTCGGAACGGATCGGGTTCCGGCTCGCCGTATCCGAACCCATTCAGCTGCGGGCGGACGAGACGGTCGTGCAGGATCTCTCGGTCGCGGCGGCCCCGATCCGGCTGGACGAGATACGGATCACGGCGGGCGACAACCAGTGCCGGGTTCGCCCCGAGGACGGGCGTGCGACAGCCACGGTGTGGGACGAGACCCGGAAGGCCCTGGCGGCCGTGGCGTGGAGCCAGCGCCAGTCCCTGCTCAAGGTGACCATCCGCACGTTCGGGCGCGACGTCCAGCCCGATCTCACCGTCAAGACCGAGAGTACTCAGACGAAGACCGGCTACACCAGCCGCCCATTTCGCGCCCGGCCTGCGGGCCAGCTCGCCCGCGAGGGCTACGTCCAGGCCACGCCGGACAGCGCCTACATGTTCTATGCGCCCGACGCGGACGTGCTCTTCTCCGACGAATTCCTCAATACGCACTGCCTCAGGATCGAACCGGGAGGCACGGCGCATCCCGGACGGATCGGGCTGGCGTTCGAGCCCACGAGGAAGCAGCGCGCCGTCGCCGAGATTCGCGGGGTCATGTGGCTCGACGGGCAGAGTGCGGAACTCGAAACGGTCGAGTTTCAGTATGTGAACACGACGCTTCCCGGTGAGAGCGACAAGATGGGCGGGCGGGTGGACTTCCAGCAGTTGGTGAACGGCGTGTGGGTGGTGGACCACTGGTACATCCGGATGCCCATGTTCGGGATCAGCGAAGGCGGCGACCTCCGCGAGGTGAGTCTCAACCTGGGCTCGGCGGCGCGGCGGGTGGGGATGAGCACCGCGCCGGCGCGCACGGTCGAAGTCATTGCGTTTCGTGAGGAGGGCGGCGAGGTCATGGATGTGTTCGACCGGGATGGCGCCCGCCTGGCCGGTACCGCGGGGGCGACCCTCTCTGGCTCGATCTTCGACAGCACCCGCGCCGTGGCCCTGATCGGCGCGACGGTGCGACTGATCGGCACGGACCGAACGGCGGAGAGCGGCCCCGGCGGGCAGTTTCGCATGGACCGGCTCGCCGCGGGCACCTATGAGCTGGAGTTCCTCCACCCGGACTTCCCGGCGTGGGGCGTGCTCCGGCCCGGCGTCAGAGTCGCGCTCGAACGCGGGGTCGTAACCGAAGCGCGCCTGGCTGTGCCGCCGGCCACTCGACTGTTCTCCATGCTCTGTCCCGAGGTCCCGGCCGACAGCGCCTACGGCGCCACGGGGGGGATCGTGACCAGCGCGGCAAGCGGGGCTCCGATCGCCGGCGCCAGGGTGCAGGTCATGTGGCAGAAGATCGGCGGCGGAAGATTGAGCCTGCTCGTTATGTCGTCGGACGGGCTCGAAACCGCGACGGATGCCGCCGGGCAGTTCCGCATCTGCGGCGCGCCCGCCGGCCCGCCACTGAGCGCCCAGGTGATCGTCGGGGAGCGGGTCAGCCCGCCGTTCGAGTTTCGCGTGGAAAAAGGGGAGGTGAAGGAACTCAGGCTGGCCGTGCCGAAACTCTAGGGCTCCCGGGTCGTGGATTCATCGGATCAGCCGTGGCGATACGTTGCGGGCTGCGAGAGATGTATTACCTTTCTGTTCAGGAGGTAATACCATGACGGGTCCGATGCGCACTGTTTCCTTCAAGCTTTCCGAGCAGCTCGACGACGCCTTGAGCGACCTGGCTCGGCGCCGCAAGTCGAGCCGCTCGGCGCTCGTTCGAGAAGCATTGGAAGCGCTGGCGACCGGCCAACGCCGCTCGGTGACGGCGGTGATCGCCAAGCTGGTGGGATCCCTTGAGGGTCCTGCGGATCTTTCAACCAGTCCCAGGCACATGACCGGGTATGGGAAGTGACTCGGGTCGTCATCGACACGGGGCCGATCGTGGCACTGCTGAATCGGCGTGACCGTCACCATGCGTGGGTACGCGAGGTGCTCGACACGGTCGAACCCCCAGTCTTTACGTGCGAGGCGGTCGTTTCCGAGGCCTGTTTTCTGCTCGGACGCCTTTCGAACGGCCAGGACGCGGTGCTCGAGCTTTTGGCCAGCGACGTGGTGAAGCTCGACTTCCGAATGCTGGCTGAGATCGACGCGCTCCGGGGCTTGATGCGAGCCTTTGCGAACGTGCCGATGTCACTGGCGGATGCGTGCCTGGTTCGCATGACCGAACTCGAGCCGCGGAGCGTGATCGTCACGCTGGACAGTGACTTCCGCGTGTATCGGCGGAACCGGCGGCAGGTGGTGCCCACGATCATGCCGGGCCGCGACAGCGTCGACCAGGATACGAGCGGCGGACCGCGAAAGGCCTCACCCAGAAGCAACTGGCGGAGGTGATCGGCACCCCGCAACCGGTCATCGCCCGACTCGAAGATGCGGACTAACATCGGGTACTTGGGGGGCAAGCCTTGGTTTCCAGAGCCAACTTAACTAGCAAGGGGATGGAGAGAATGGCTGACGAGGACATGAAGGCAGAACTCGAACGTCTTCGAAAAGAGAATACCACACTAAAGAAGGGTGCGGCCAAGGGTGTGTCGCTCAAAGTCGCAGAAAAGGGGGGACTTTCGGTCTACGGGCTAGGCAGATTTGCTCTGTACCCCATTTCGTGAGGCAGTTTGGGCTAGCACTTGAGACCTGTTCCCACCTGGGTGCTCCGGTTACTGCTGGGGTGATTGGTAGCTGAGCGCCGAGTGGGGCGCGACGGCGTTGTAGTCCGCGATCCACGCCGGAATCTGCTCGAGCACCACGTCCGCCCTGAGTGGACACGCCCGGACGGGCGTATCCACGCCTTCCGTTGTGGAATGGCTGGGATTTGAGTCACGAAATCCCAGTTACCGATCTTTCCAGTGGGGCCCAACGTTGCCTAGTAGAACTGAGACTGGACGACTATGAGCGTGCTATCGTTGCGTGTTACTGGCAGTGAACGCTTTATCGGCATCAGGACGGATGGTACGGTTCTCTTGTTATGGTGGGACCCAGACCACGAGGTCTGTCCAGTGAAAGGCCGTTGAAGAGTTGAGACTAGGATTGACGCAGGTCCTGTGCTGCCGCAAAAGCCTTCAGGTCTTTGCCATATGCTCTCCGACCACCAATGGCGCTCAGTCTCGCCAGATCGGGGGAGTGATCCCCAGCCTGGAAGCAGCGTCCCCAACCAATCGGCGAACGCGCGAGTCTTGGTACTTACCGGCCGCAGAGTCTAGGATCACGGTTCGGGAGCCGACGTCTTGGCGCTCGAAGGACCACTCATGGACCGCCGTTAGCGCCGCCTTCCAATCGCGGGCCTTCGCCCAAACAACCATTACTCCGTTCTCGAGCAACACACCGTGCGGTTTGATCCGCTGGTCGGTGACTCTTGAATCAGGGTCTATGCCCGCCGCCTTGAGGTAAGGTCGATGGTCCGCTCGCTTCTCGCGCGAGTAGGGCTTGAGCAAGCTGTCCTTTATGTAAACCCTGATCTCCCCCTTCTTCAGATACCTGCCGAGGGTCCCCCCGATGCCCGGATCGTCGGTCCATCTCGCGTATGCCGCGGAGCGATCGACATCCGACAGCCTGTCCCAGCCGAGGTCATCCGCCTGTGCCCAGAGGCGTTCCCGAATCTCCTCGCGGATCGGGTCCGGCACCGTTGTCATTGAACACCGCCCGGCGGCGCCGGTAGGGGGAAGTTGAAGCTCGGCACTTCGAGCCTCGGATCGCCTTCGCGGAGAACGACGTCTGCCTGGTCGAGCATCCATTCCCGCATGAACGACCCTGCGGATGCGTCAGCAAAATCGACGAGGCGTCCGCCGAGTGAGAGCCGCTCAACGGAAGCGCCCCGGACCGACCTGTCGAGGTCGAGGACCTCTGCCATCCGGCGTAGATCGGTGACGAAATCGAGGACAACAACCCGATCCTTGCTCGGGGCAAGCCTTAGACCTCGGCCCAGCTGTTGCACGAAGATGCGGCGGCTGTGGGTGGCTCGCATGAAAACGATGATGTCCACGTCCGGCACGTCCACCCCCTCGTTAAAGAGGTCCACGGTGCTCACGAAGCGGAGTTCGCCCCGCCGGAAGCGATTGAGGATGCGGTCCCGTTCACGAGGCGTTAGCTCAGAGCTCAGGCTCTCGGTGGGCAGTCCATAGCGTCGCAAGGTGCCCGCAAACACATCGGCGTGTTCCACGCTGGGGCAGAATACCACTCCTGCTCTGCGGTGTGTGGCGGCGAACGTCTCGGCGACGCGCCGCGCCGCGACGTCGTCGCGAGTCGGGATGATGAGACGCCTGTTGAGCTGGCTGAGCGAGTAATGGTGCCTTGAGACGCTCGCCACGTATTCCCAGTCGAGATTGTCCGCGAGCATGCGGTAGTCCACCTCGACGAGCCATCCGGCCGCGAGGCCCTCCGCGATGCCCATGCGGAACACAGGCCGGCCAAGCGCGGTGTCAAGGTCGTAACTGTCCCCACGCCACGGCGTCGCGGTCACACCAGCGACCATGGGTGGACCCAGGCCGCGCAGGACGCGCTGGAAAGTGTCCGCCCCCAGATGATGTGCTTCGTCGATCAGGACGAGTCCGTACTCGGGAAGCTCGTCCAATCGCGCTGCGGCGCTTTGCACGGTCGCAAACGTGATGCCATCCGAATGGATCGGGGTTTCGCCATCGGCCAGCCTGTGGGTGCAGACCCACCTGGGTAGCTGGGCCCAGAAGCTCCGTTCAAGTTGGTCCACCAAGTCTCGCGTGTGTGCGAGCACTAGCACTCGCCCATTCCGCACGAGCCCATCGCGCAGGAGCCCTGCGGTTGTCTCCGACATCACAACCGTCTTGCCGAGACCCGTTGCAAGCACTAGCTGGGCTCGGCCGGTATCCACGAGGGCGTCACGGAGCCGCCCAGCCGCTTCCACTTGGTAGTCGCGTAGGCCGACTCGTCCGGGTGCGTACTCCGGCGTCTCTTCCATCAGCGAGAGCAACATCGATGGCGTGAGGATCTCGACCTTAACTCCGAGGCGGCCGAAGCGGCGCACCTCGTCCCACAACGCGTCGGATGGAGGGCGGGAGACTGCGACGAGGGTCCGCTGCGCCTGATAGAAGCGAGCAGCCGAAACCACTTCCTGCACCGCTTCTCGCGGCGGGGGCCCGGACGAAGTGTGTTTGACTTGGACTACCCAGTTCTCGCCGCCTTTCATACCGAGGACGTCACCACCGTGGTCTCCCGCCCCGCCCACGACGCGGACGTCTGAGAAGCCATTGGCGATCATCAGGCGCGCGACGTCCCGCTCGAACGCCTGCCACGGGCCCCATTTTAGGCGTCGTTCGTCCAGGAACCCGTTACCAGGAGACATCGCTTCAGACCACCGGCGCCAAGGCGCTGATAGCCAGCCTAGCCCTCAGAAGCCTTTCTCGTGAGGATTGCTCGAGCGTCTCGGGCGCGCACTCCGCCAACCAAGTGACATCGGCCAGCATCGCCCCATATCGGCGCTTGACGTCCGCCTGTCTTTCTTCGGTAAGGTCCGCCGGGAGCTGAATGGCCGCGTACACTTCATCCCAGCACTTGCCATCGAAGAAAAGGTCAGGGTGTTCGTCGAAGAACCGAATGAGCGCCGCTGCAGGAAGAAACTCGAGGAAACCAACGTTAGCCACGGCCTCAAGCGGCGCGGGCACGCCCCGGGTCATCATGGCGCTCATCACCGCGCGCCGATCGTGCGACACTAGCTGTCCGTAAAGCGCGGCGCGATCGGCTCCGTCAAGCGCCACCTCCACACGGCGAGTGATCTCCCGCAGGGCAGACCTGGCGTCCGCGTTAACGTCGGTCGCGTCGAGAGCGTTGGCCTCACCGTAGGCCTCCCGCAGCGCCACGAAAGACGCCGTGAAGGTCTGTACCGTCCGTCGAGTCTGACGTGCCGCGTCGGCCGCTGACCAAGCGAGTTCGGCGAGGAGGGCGTCGAGCGGCGTGAGCGTGATTGAACGGAATACCGCGTTATGTGGGTTGACCAAGAACGTATGAATACCTTGGTCTGCCTGAAACCCGAGGAGCCACGGGTCCCCGGTCGTGCTCAGGCCCGGATCAGCCTCGTCGGCGACGAACGCCCTTACGTCCCATCGCGTGCTTGTCGCCGGGTCGATGTATTCGCGGGTAAGTGAA